>JAHDVX010000005.1 GCA_023382455.1 Flavobacteriales bacterium | reverse complement strand
CCGGCCTTCGGGAACCGACAAGCAAAAGCCCCCGCGGAAACGCGGGGGCTTTTGCTGTCCATATCCACCGGGAAGGTTCCGCGAAACGGAGGACGCACGGATGAGGAAGACACCCGACATACGTGTAGACCAGGCATTGCGACTGCTTCTCCGCCCTTTGGATAAGCTCTAAATTTGCCCGAACGCCTTGTCAGCCCATGCCCCTGCCCTATCACGACCCGCACCGTGTACCCTTGAGCCCCAACCAAAAGGCCAAGCGGATCAACGCCGACCCGGACATCTACGGCACCTTTGCCGAGATCGGTGCCGGGCAGGAAACAGTGCGGCACTTCTTCCGCGCAGGGGGCGCCTCGCAGACCATCGCGAAGGCCATGAGCGCCTATGACAAGGACTTCAGCAACGCCATCTACGGGGCGGAGCCGGGCAACCGGTTCGTTTGCGAAAGCCGGCTGCGCAACATGATCCGGCATGAATACGGCCTGATCGTGGAACGGCTTGACCGCAAGGACCATCCCTCCAAGCGTTTCTTCAGCTTTGCCAACACGGTGGCCACCAGCACCTACAACCACCCGCACACAGGGCATGGCTGGCTGGGCGTGCGCTTCCAGACCGCTCCGGGCCGGCCAACCAATGATGTGGTGATCCACGTGCGGCTGCACGACCCGGACATCAACCTGCAGCAGGAAGCCATCGGCGTGCTGGGCGTGAACCTCCTGCATGCCTGCTGCTTCCACCATGAGGACCCGGACATGATGATGACCACGTTGTATGACAACGTGAGCCGCCATGTGGTGGAGGTCGACATGATCCAGATGACCGGCCCGGACTTCAGCCAGGTGGACAACAGGCTGCTGAGCCTGCAGCTGGTGAAGCGTGGCTACACCGATGCCGTGATCTTCGGGCCGGACGGGCAGAACCTGCAAGCCGCCGAAGTGCTCTACCGGAAGAACATCCTGGCCATCCGTGGCAGCTTCCGGCCGGTGACCAAGGTGAACATCGACATGATCATGAACGGCTACAACATGTTCATCAAGGAGCAGCGTGTAGACCGGCAGAACCTCCAGGTGCTCTTCGAGATCACCCTCAACAACCTGCAGGCCGACAGCGGCGACGTGGACGAGAAGGACTTCATCGACCGGGCCGACATCCTGTGCTCACTGGGGCAGACGGTGCTGATCAGCAACTACCAGGAATACTACAAGCTGGTGGAATACTTCAGCCGCTACACCAAGGCGCGCATGGGGTTGATCATGGGCATCGACAACCTGGTGAAGGTCTTCGACGAGAAGTACTACCGCGGCCTCAACGGCGGCATGCTCGAAGCCTTCGGGATCCTCTTCACCCGCGACCTGAAGATCTACGTCTACCCCAGCCGTCCGGCCCCCGAAGCCTCCTTGATCACCTTGGAGAACATGGCAATCTCCCCGCGCGTGAAGCCGCTCTACGATTACCTGATGAGCAACAAGCGGATGGTGGACATCGAAACCTTCGACCCCCAGGTGTTGCACATCTTCAGCGTGCAGG
Organism: Flavobacteriales bacterium; assembly: GCA_023382455.1. Lineage (GTDB taxonomy): Bacteria > Bacteroidota > Bacteroidia > Flavobacteriales_F > PHOS-HE28 > PHOS-HE28. Next base: position 196,820 of record JAHDVX010000005.1, on the reverse strand, counting down.
TGCTCCAGATGATCCGCGAAGGGAAACCCGGCTGGGAAGTGCTGGTACCCCCCTTCGTGGACAACATGATCAAGGACAACAAGCTCTTCGGCTACATGCCCGGCAACGGCGCCGCGAAGCAAGGGACCTTGAAGGCCGGCGTGTGACCCGTCTCCCATTCCTCCAACCTCCTCCGTTCCCGATAGGCCTGGCCCCCTTGGGGATCTGATGCCCCCCGATCGTTCGCCCCAGGAGTTCAGACGGTCCAATAAAGGTATTTGTTTACTTTTATAGGGCGCCGCTACCTACCTTTGCACCCCGTTCCCCTCCTTACACGAACCAACCATGGAAACAACGACCGAGCAGATCCTGGACGTGACCCAACTGGCGCCGATGATGAAGCACAGCACCATCTTCAACCGCATCGCCCAATTGCAGGATGGCGAAAGCCTGATCATCCACAACGACCACGACCCCGCCCCGCTGCGCTACCAGCTGGCCCACACGCACCAGGACACCATTGCCTGGGAATACCTGGAGCAAGGCCCGGAATGGTGGAAGGTGAAGCTCACCAAGCGCGCCCCACAGAATGAGAAAGGCCGGAACATCCTTGACGTCACCCAGCTGCCGCCGATGGTGAAGCACAGCACCATCTTCGCCCGGATCGACCAGTTGCAGGGCGGCGAAAGCCTAACCATCCATAACGACCACGATCCCGTTCCGCTACGCTACCACTTGGAAGCCGAGCATGGCGACGCCTTCGGTTGGGAGTATCTGGAGCAAGGCCCGGTGTGGTGGAAAGTGAAGATCACCCGCAAGATCGCCGGGGCCGATGGGAGCGGCGAGAACATCCTGGACGTGACCAAGCTGGCCCCGCGCGAGAAGCACCCCACCATCTTCAGCCGCTACCACGCCCTGCAAGGAGGTGAAAGCCTGACCATCCACAACGACCATGACCCCAAGCCGCTGTACTACCAGATGCAGGGAGAAATGGGTGACGTGTTCACCTGGGAATACTTGGAGCAGGGCCCGCGGTGGTGGCGGGTGAAGATCACCAAGCGGCCGCAAGGCACCACGGGTGAGACCCTCGGCGAGATCGTGGCCAAGGACATGCGCAAGGCCGAAGTGTTCAAGAAACACGACCTGGACTTCTGCTGCCACGGCGACATGACCCTGAACGAAGCCTGCGCCGCAAAGGGCATCGACGTGACGCGCGTGGAACAGGAACTGCGTGAAGTGGAGAAGGACCAAAGCCGCTCCGCCCTGCCCTACCATGAATGGAGCATCGACTTCCTGGCGGACTTCATCGTGAATACCCACCACGGCTTCCTGCGGAAGAACCTCCCGGACATCAAGATGTACTCGGCCAAGGTGGAAAAGGTGCACGGCGCGCACCACCCCGAGCTGCACCGCGTGAACGAATTGGTACAGGCCGTGAGCGATGAACTGCTGGAGCACGCCACGGACGAGGAGAAGACCATGTTCCCGTACATCAAGCAACTGGTGGCCGCCAAGAACTCCGGCCAGCCGCTGCCCGCGAGCAGCATGGGCCGTTTCCAGGACAAGTTGGACAAGCTGGTGAAGGAGCACACCTCGGTAGGCGGCATGATCGACGAGCTGCATGAGATCACCGGAGGCTATGCGCCGCCGGAGGATGCCTGTGCCAGCTACTCGCTGCTGTTCCGCAAACTGAAGGAACTGGACGACGACACGCACATCCACATCTCCCTGGAGAACCACCTGCTCTTCCGCAAGGCCGCGGAGATGGAGAAATCCTTCTGACAGATGATAAAAGCCGGGGCGCGGACCATGCGGAGTTATCCGTACGCCGCGCCGCGCCGCTTGCTTCCTTTGCCGTGTGGTGAACGGGGTGTGGTGGAAGAAGGATATCAACATGGCCAAAATGACGATTGACGCAAACACCAAGATCTCCGCCCTGCTGCGGGAGAACCCGGAGGCGCTGGAGGCCATTGTATCGCTCTCCCCGAAGTTCACCAAACTGCGGAACCCGTTGCTGCGCAAGCTGATGGCCTCGCGCACCACCATCGGCATGGCGAGCAAGATCGGCGGCTGCCGGCCGGAGGATTTTTTCGCCAAGCTGCAGCCCCTGGGATTCCAGGCCAGTTCCGCACCCGTGGCCGAAGTTGCCGCACAGGCCGCGCCGATGCCGGCCTTCATGAAGCACTTGAAGCCCGGCGACGTGGTTGACCTGGATGTGCGCCCGATCCTCGCGGGAGGCCAGGACCCCTTCAACCTGATCCTGAAGTACGTGGGTGAGTTGTCACCTGGCCAGGCCTTGCGGATCATCAACGATTTCGACCCCATCCCCTTGGTGCAACTGCTGGGCAAACGCGGCTTCCAGACCTACGGGGAGGTGTTGGACGGCGGTGTGTTCCACACGTACTTCTTCAAGGGTGACGAAGTGCGGATGGGCGCTGCCAAGGCCGAGCGCCGCAGTTCGGACTGGGAGGAAAAGCTCAAGCAATACGCGGGGCGGATGAAGGAGATCGACGTCCGCGAGCTGGAGATGCCCCTGCCGATGATGACCATCCTGGAGGAGTTGGACCATTTGCCCGCGGACCATGCGTTGTATGTGAACCATAAACGGATCCCCATGTTCCTGCTGCCCGAACTGGAGGACAGGAAGTTTGAACACCGGAGCTGGGAGATCGCGGAAGGCAACGTGAAGCTGTTGATCTTCAAGGCGTAGATGGTCGGCTCCCCGCTCGGCAACGTGGCACGCACCACTTCCCACAAAGTGGTGATCCCCTTTTACCTCTACGCCGCGGTTTCCTTCCTGGCGGGCACGGTGCTGCTGTTCCTCTCGCACGGCGCCTTTACCGGGCACTATTTCCAGCCGCACATCCTGGCGATCACCCACACGATGGCGCTGGGCTGGGGCACCATGATCATCCTGGGCGCCAGCCACCAACTGTTCCCGGTGCTGATCGAGGCGGACCTGTACAGCGAGAAACTGGCCTATGCCTCATTCCTCCTGGCCGGCCTCGGCATTCCGGTGCTTGTGCAAGCCTTCTTCCGGTTCAGCATGGGCGCGGCGGCGCAGCTGGGTGGCAGCCTGGTGGTGGCCGGGGTGCTTTGCTACCTGGCCAACATCTTCATCAGCATCAGCAAGAGCAAGCGGGAGAACGTGCATGCTGTGTTCGTCTTCACCGCCGCGCTCTGGTTGCTGCTGACCGTTGCGCTGGGCCTGACGTTGGTGATCGACTTCACCGGCACGCACCACCTGCTGCCGCGCGGTTCGCTGCATTACCTCAGCCTGCACGCGCACTTGGGCATCGTGGGCTGGTTCCTGCTGCTGGTGCTGGGCGTGGGGTCGCGCCTGATCCCCATGTTCCTGATCAGCAAGCACAGCGACCCGCGCATGCTGTGGACCATCTATGCCTTGGTGAACGCGGCCCTGCTGGGCTATGCCGTGCTCTTCCTGTACTTCCCCCAAGCCGGGCTCAACTTCATACCGGCCCTGATGGTGCTGGCGGCGCTGCTGCTTTTCGCCGGGTACTGCCGCAAAGCGTACATGGTGCGGATCCGCAGGAAAGTGGACCACCAGATGAAGGTATCGCTGCTCTCAGTGGGCCTGCTGGTGCTGCCCACGCTGGTGCTGCTGGTGCTGATCGCCATCCTGGTGCTCACCGGCCGCGAGCGCACGGAGGTGACGCTCCTCTACGGCTTCACCATCTTCTTCGGATGGATCACGGCGATCATCCTGGGCATGACCTTCAAGACGCTGCCATTCATCGTGTGGAACAAAGTATACCGCCCACGCGCCTACATCGGGAAAATGCCCAGCCCCAAGGACCTGTACAGCGACCGGGTGTTCGTGGCAATGGCCTTCACCTACTTGGCAGGCTTCGCCGGCTTCGCGGTGGGCATCCTGGCCGGGAACATGCTGCTGTTGCAATCGGGCGCGGCCTTGCTCTTGCTAGCGGCCATCCTTTACAACTGGAACATCGGCCGCATGGTGTTCACCAAAAAGTTCAAACCATGAACGAACAGGAACAGGACGATAAAATCGACCGGGCGCTGGATGCCCTGCGTTTCGTGGACGATCCCGAGGTAGGCCTCAACGTGGTTGACCTCGGGTTGATCTACGAGATCGACATCGACCCGGAAAGCGGGAAGGTGACCTGCCTGATGACCTTTACCACGGAGTTCTGCCCCATGGGGGAATCCATCCAGTCCAATGTGACCGAGGCTTTGAAGATGACGTTCCCCGGTGCGGAGGTGCAGGTGAACATCACCTTCGACCCGCCTTGGCGGCAGGACATGATCTCCGAGGCGGGCCGCATGTACCTGGGCGGATAGGACGATGCTGAGCTTGACGTGCAAAGCGGCCATCAAGGCCGTGATCTTCCTGGGGTCGCGGTTGGCCACGGGCGAGCGCTCCAGCCTGAGAGAAGTGGCCGCCTACATCGGCGAGAACGAGCACACCGTGGGCAAGATGCTGCAGAAACTGGCGAAGGCCGGACTGATCTGCAGCGCAAAGGGCCCCACCGGCGGATTCTACCTGACGCCGAAACAGGCGGACCAGCGCGTGGTGAGGATCGTAGAGGCGATTGACGGGCGGGACATCTTCAATAACTGCGGGCTCGGCCTGAGCAAGTGCAGCGATGCCCACCCCTGCCCGTTCCATGAGCGCTACAAGCCCATCCGCGACCAATTCCGGCAGCTGTGCGAAAGCCACCGGGTGCGCGACCTGTACGAGGAGGTGAACAGCGGACTGGCCTACCTGGCCGGTTGAGCACCGGGTTCGAGGCCCCTCACTTAAGCTTCTTCATGATGCCCGAAGGAACGCCCTTGCGGTTCACCATGAAGCTGGTGGTCTTGTACCGCACGAAGTTCTTGCTCATGTAGAGGTAGCCTTCGTGGTCGTTCTTCACACCCCAGGAGTTCTTCACGATGTACCACTCGTTGCCGGCCTGGTCCTTGGCGATGCCGGTGATCTGCATGCCGTGGTCGTCCTGGGTGGTGTAGTTGTCGAAGGCCTCCTGGCGCAGCTCCGGCGTGATGGTCATTTCCGGCTTCGGACCGGTGAAAAGGTCCTCCTTCTGCTCCTTGGTGAGATCATCGGCCGGTGTCACGGGGATCCAGGCGATGCCGTTCTTCCAGCTGAAGGAAGGCTCGCTCACATCACCGCCCCAGGCCACCGAGTAGCCGTTCTTCAGCGCATGGTCGATGATGGTGACCATATCCTCCATGGGAATGTTCCACGCCTGCTGAAGCGCCCAGTTGTCGGGCACCATCATCATGGTCTCCGCATAGTACGGCGCGGTGGTCATGGAGAGGAACTCCACGTAGTCCGCGGGGTCCAGCTTCACCACCTCCTTGGCGAAGCTTTGGGGCGTGTAGCTCTTTCCCTTGTAGGTGAATGTCTCGGGCACGGGGCCGAGGTAGGCATCGAGCACATTGCTGAAGGCCTTCTTCCACACGGGCGTGAGCTTGCCGCGATTGGGGGCCTTGATCACCACGTCGAGCATCGCCTTGAGCATGGCCTGCAGTTCGGCGAACTGGTTCTTGTCCGTGCCATAGTTCAGGCCGGTGTAGGCCTCCTCGGGCATGGTGCCGTACTTGGCGTACATATTGACCACGTCATGCGGCTCCCCGCCGTCGCCGTAATTGAGGCTGCCGTGCATGCGCACGTAGGCATCGGCCTTGTCCTCATAGGAGCGGCGCGCGGTGTAGATCTTGGAGAGGTGGATGGCGGGCCCGCCGTTGCGGATCATCTCCGACTCCAGGAAGCTGTTGGTGGCGTAGCTCCAGCAGGTGCCGGATGAGGCTTGGTTCTGCACGGGGGTCGCCTCGGTGCTCACCACCGTGGTGAAGCGGTAGCCGGTGCTGTCCGTGGCGGTGGCGCTGGTCTTGCGCACCAGATCGTCCTGGGCATGGAGCGATCCGGCAATGAGGAGGGCGGCGAGGATCGCCGTACGGTACATGGGCATGGATGGTTCGATTTGATCCGTTCAAGGGCGGCAAAGTAAGGGAAGCCTACCGAACGGGCACCACCGGGACCGCCTGTTCACCGGGACTTTCACGATCATTAACCCGGCGGGCGGAGATAGTTTCACTTGAAACGATCTCCATGGTACCTTTGCGCCCCGGAAAATCGTGGATGCCGAAGAATAAGGAGGATTCATTGGGCTATTGGTGTGCCATGGCCGGGCAACAATACCTGCTGGCCATGCGCAGGATGCTGGTTCCCCAGGGGCTGGACCGCTGGTTCTACATCCTGGTACACCTGGCCGATGCCCAAGCCCCGCTCTCGCAGCAGCAATTGGCGGATGAGCTGAGCCTGGACAAGGCCACCATGGTGCGTGCCATCGACCACCTGAGCGCCGAGGGGTACGTGGCACGCCGGCCTTGCCCGAACGACCGCCGGAAGCATCATCTGGAGCTGCTGCCCAAGGCCCGTCCATTGGTCCGCTCCATACGGCGGTCCTACAGTTCCTTGAACAGCATCGCCTTGGACGGGATGCCGGCAGCGGAGCGATGGGCGGCGATCCAGGAAGTGAAATACATGGTGGAGCGGCTTAAAAAGGCCAACTCAAGCACCAAAACGAACCCAAGCAGTACGCGATGAGGAAGAACGATGTGTCCATGTCCGGGACAGCCGCCCTGGCCTTATTGATGCTCACCGCCGGCTGCGGTGGCGAGGACAAGGGCGCCGGCCCTGCCGGTGGCATGGGCCCCTCGGGCCCGATGGCCGTGCAGGTACATGTGCTCTCCCCCGCTCCACTCACCAACCGGTTCAGTGCTAGCGGCACGCTGCTGGCCAATGAAACGGTGGAGCTGCAAAGCGAGGTGAACGGCCGGATCGCGTCGATCAACTTCCGTGAAGGCGAGCGCGTGGCCGCAGGGCAAGTGCTGGTGCGCCTCCAGGACGACGACCTGCAGGCCCAGCTGCGCAAGGCGCAGGCCGAGCTCCAGTTGGCGCAGGTCACCGAGGACAGGCAGGCGCAGCTGCTGCAGGCCAAGGGCATCAGCCAAGAGGCCTTCGACGCCACACGCGCACAGCGTATCGGCAAGCAGGCCGAGGTGGACAACCTGCAGGCCTTGATCGCCAAGTACACCATCCGGGCGCCTTTCAGCGGTACCGTAGGCCTGCGCAATGTCAGCGCAGGCGGTTTCGTGAGCCCGAACTCGCCCATTGCCACCCTTACCCAGTCGGACCCCATCAAGCTCGACTTCTCCGTACCTGAGCGCTATGCCCGCCAGCTGCGGCCGGGCACCAAGGTGGGCTTCACCCTGGAAGGGGACACCACGAAACACGTGGCGGAGGTCTATGCCGAGGAGGCCAGCGTGGACCTGGCCACGCGCAGCATCAAGGTGCGCGCGCGGTGCGCCAATCCGGGCGGGCGCCTGGTGCCGGGCAGCTTTGCAAAAGTGGATGTGCGGCTGGAGACCATCCCGGATGCGCTTACTATTCCTGCTGAAGCCCTGGTGCCCGATATCCAAGGGGAAAAGGTGATGGTGATGAAGGGCGGCAAGGCACACAGCGTGCGGGTCCACATCGGCATCCGCACGGAGACCAGCGTGCAACTGACCAGCCATGTGCAGCCCGGGGACACGGTGATCACCAGTGCCTTGCTGGCCGTGCGCGACGGCATGGCGGTGAAGCCCGCCCTGGCCAAAAAGACCACCAACGGCACCGCCAAGCCGGACATCGCGGAATCGGACGAGGAGAATTAGGACCATGAACATCAGCTCCCTCTCCATCAACCGGCCCGTGCTGGCCACGGTGATCTCGATCCTGCTCGTACTGTTCGGGGTGATCGGCTTCACCTACCTCGGTGTACGGGAATACCCCAGCGTGGACCCGCCGGTGATCACCGTCACCACCAACTACCCCGGCGCCAACGCCGACATCATCGAGAGCCAGATCACCGAGATCCTGGAGGAAAGCATCAACGGCATCGCCGGCATCCGCACGCTGAGCAGCATCAGCACGGACGGGCGCAGCACCATCACGGTGGAATTCGAGCTGGACCAGGACCTGGAGGCCGCAGCCAACGACGTGCGCGACCGCGTGAGCCGGGCCGTGCGCAACCTGCCACAGGATGCCGACCCGCCCATCGTGGTGAAGAGCGATGCCGACAGCAGCCCGATCATCTCCATGACGATCCAAAGCGACCAGCGCGACCTGCTGGAGCTGACCGAGATCGCCAACAATGATTTCAAGGAACGGCTGCAGACGATCCCGGGGGTGAGCCAGATCAACATCTGGGGCGAGAAGAAGTACAGCATGAAGTTGCTGCTGGACCCGGTGAAAATGGCGGGGTACAACGTCACCCCGAGTGACGTCCGCGCGGCCCTGCTGCGTGAAAACGTGGAACTGCCCAGCGGCCGCATCGAAGGCTACCGCACCGAGCTCACCATCCGCACCATGGGCCGGATGAGCACGCCCGTGCAATTCAACGACCTGATCCTGCGGGACAACGGCGGCACCGTGGTGCGCCTTCGCGACGTGGGCCGCGCCGAGCTGCTTCCGGAAAACGAGAGGAGCCTGCTGCGCGGCATTGGCGCGGTGCCCATGGTGGCCGTGGCCATCACCCCGCAGCCGGGCAGCAACTACATCGCCATCGCCGATGCTTTCCACCAGCGTGTCGAGCAGATCAAGAAGGAACTGCCGGACGACCTGCGCTACACCTTGGCCATGGACACCACCGTGGGCATCCGCAAGGCCATCAGCGAGGTGGAGGAGACCATCTTCATCGCTTTCGCCCTGGTGGTGCTCATCATCTTCATCTTCCTGCGCGACTGGCGCACCACGCTCATCCCCGTGATCGCCATCCCCATCTCGCTGATCGGCGCCTTCTTCATCATGTACATCGCGGGCTTCAGCATCAACATCCTCACGCTGCTGGCCGTGCTGCTGGCCACGGGCATCGTGGTGGACGACGCCATCGTGGTGCTGGAGAACATCTACAGCAAGATCGAACACGGCATGGACCCCATCCGTGCCGGGCACGAGGGCAGCAAGGAGATCGCCATGGCCATCGTGAGCATCACCATCACGCTCGCCGCGGTGTTCCTGCCGGTGATCTTCCTCAGCGGCCTCACCGGCCGGCTCTTCCGCGAGTTCGGCGTCACCGTGGCGGGTGCCGTCATCATCAGCGCCGTGGTCAGCCTTACGCTCACCCCCATGATGAGCGCCCATTTCCTGAAGGTGCGCCACCGCCGTGGCCGCCTGTTCGAGGCTTCCGAACGCTTCTTCCACCGGATGACCGAGGGCTACAACAAGTCGCTGAAGCGGTTCATGACCGTGCGGTGGGTGGCCTGGGTGATCATGCTCGCCAGCGTGGGGCTCACGCTCCTGGTGGGCAGCCAGCTGCAGAGCGAACTGGCGCCCTTGGAGGACAAGAGCCGCTTCCGGATCATGAGCACCGCGCCCGAAGGCACCAGCTATGAGATGATGAACGACTACTTGACGGACATCATCGAGACCGTGGACACATTGCCCGAGCGCCAATCCCTGCTCAGCGTTACCGCCCCCAGCTTCGGGTCCGCCTTGAGCACCAACACCGGCTTTGTGATGGTGGCCCTGGTACAACCGGAGGACCGGACACGTACGCAGGACCAACTGGCCAAACAGGTGATGGCGCAGGTGCAGAAGCACAACTTCGCCCGCACCTTCGTGGCACAGGAAGCCACCATCGGCGGGGGCCGGGGCGGCGGGCTGCCAGTGCAATACGTACTTCAGGCGCCGAACTTCGAGCGGCTGCGCGAAGTGATCCCGGCCTTCATGGAGCGGGTGAACCAGGACAAGACCTTCCGCGTGAGCGACCTGAACCTGAAGTTCAACAAGCCGGAGATGCGAGTGGAGATCGACCGCGACCGGGCGCGTGCCATGGGTGTCACCATGCAGGACCTGGCCGAGACGCTCCAGCTCTATTTCAGCGGCCAGCGCTACGGCTACTTCATCTTCCGGGGAAAGCAGTACCAGGTGATCGGCCAGGCCATGCGCAGCAACCGCGATGCCCCCGTGGACCTCAGCAGCGCCTACGTGCGCAACACCAATGGCGACCTGATCCAGTTGGACAACCTGGTGCGCCTCACCGACGAAAGCACGCCGCCGCAACTCTTCCGGTACAACCGTTTCGTAAGTGCCACCATCAGCGCCGATCCCGCCGAAGGCTACACCATCGGCGACGGCATCGCCGCCATGGACCGCATCGCCGAGGATTTGCTGGACGACAGCTTCAGCACCGCACTGGCCGGGGAAAGCAAGGAATTCGCCGAGAGCGGCAGCAGCCTGGTGTTCGCCTTTGCCCTCGCACTGGTGCTGGTCTTCCTCATCCTGGCCGCCCAGTTCGAAAGCTGGGTGGACCCCATGGTGATCATGTTCACCGTACCCTTGGCCTTGACCGGTGCCGTGATCTCGCTCTGGCTGGGCGACCATACGCTGAACATCTTCAGCAACATTGGCATCATCGTGCTCATCGGCCTGGTGACCAAGAACGGCATCCTCATCGTGGAATTCGCCAATCAGCGCAAAGAACATGGCCTGCGGAAGTACGACGCGGTGATCGATGCCGCCACGCAGCGCCTGCGCCCCATCCTGATGACCACCTTGGCCATGGTACTGGGCGTGCTGCCCATCGCGCTGGGGCTTGGTGCGGCGGCCAAGAGCCGAATCCCCATGGGCATCGTCATCATCGGCGGGTTGCTGTTCTCGCTGGTGCTCACCCTTTACGTAGTGCCGGGGCTGTACAGCTACATGAGCGGGGAAAGCAAGGAATACCTGAAGGCACAAGCCGGTGGATCCGGGGAAAACGAGAACGCGCAACCATGATCACCTCCACCCTCCCGTGGCCTCAGGCATGTTCATCGGGGCGGCGCCGCATCCCCCGCCTCCGTTCCGGCCATACCTGCCTCACCTCCTTTACCCCCTTTACCATCCTTACCTCCTTTCCCTCCGTCACCCTCCTCACCTTCCTCCTCTTCCTCCTCCCCCTCGCCTCCACGGCCCAAGTGCTCACGCCCGAGCAGGCCGTGGCCATCGCCTTGGAGAAGAACCACGGCGTGCGCATCGCGCGGAATGCCGCGGCCATCACCAAGCTGGGCAACAATCCCGGAGCGGCCGGCATGCTGCCGTCGGTGAACGCCAACGGCAGCTACAGCGTGGACAATGCAAGCACCACGCAGGAGTTCTTCACCGGGGAAAATCGCACCACGGACAACGCGGACGCCCGATCGATCGGCGGCGAGGTGGAACTGACCTGGACCCTCTTCGACGGCCTTACGATGTTCGCCGCCAAGGACCGTTTGGAAGCCCAGGAGCGCATAGGCGGGCAGCAACTGCGCCAACAACTGGAGGCCACCACCTACAGCGTGCTCACCGGCTACTATCAGCTGGTGCAGCTGGAAAAGGCCGTGCGGGTGCTGCAGCGTTCCCTGGAAACCACCCGCGAGCGCTACGCCATCGCGGAGACCGGTGAACGCCTCGGTGCCGCTTCCGGCCTGGAGCTGGTACAAGCGCGCCTGGACCTGGGCACCGACAGTGCCCAACTGCTGGACCTCGCCCAACAGGCCGCCATGGCCCACACCGCGTTGAACACGCTGCTGGGCCGCGACCCCGGCACCCCCTTCACCGTGGACAGCGTGATCCCCGCCACGGCGCCGTTGCAGTTGGACACCTTGCGCCAGGCCGCACTCAACGCCAACTCCGGCCTGCAACTGGCCCGCGAGGAGCGCATCGCCGCGGACCTCAGCGTGAAGGAGCTGCGGGGCACCCTGCTGCCCAAGCTGGATGGCTTCGCCAACTACGGCTGGTCGCGCAGCACCTCCAATGCCGGTTTCCTCAAGAGCAACGAGCGATTGGGGCCGCAATACGGCCTCACGCTCAGCGTGCCGCTCTTCCGCGGCGGGGCCGTGAAAGCGGTGAAGCAGGCACGCCTGGCGGGCGAGCAGGCGGACCTCGCCGTGCAACAGGTGCAACTGGAACTGGAACGCGACCTGCTCGACCTCTGGACGCAGTACCGGAATGCCCTCCAACGTGTGGCCCTGGAGGAAGGAAACCTGGAAGGCTTCCGCACCCAGCAGCACGTGGCCCTGGAGAGCTACCGGTTGGGCATGCTCACGGCGGTGGAGCTGCGCGACGTGCAACAAGGCGTGCTGGCGGCGGAGAACCGGTTGCTTACCGCGCAGTTCGAGGCGAAAATGGCGGAGCTGCGCCTGAAGTGGCTGGCCGGAAGCCTTGCGCCTTGACAACTCCGCCAACACGCCAACTGCGGGCGTGTGTTGAACCAGGCAAGGACGATGGCGACCCGTTGCTTCTCCGGGGCCAAAATGATCCGTCCAACAGGTGGGCGATGCTGAATTTTCACCTGCCCTCAGTAGCTTCGTGCACCAGCCAGCCTGCCCCCATGCACGCCAAGCCCGCACTGCTTCTCCTCCTTCCCTTGGCCGTTGCGGTAGCCCCATTCCGTGCCGGCCTTCAACCGGATTCAAAACAGGACAAGCGCCCTGCTCCTGCCGGCGCTGTTGAGCTCCGGCGCCTTTCCACGCCCAGCGGGGGCACATGGTTGCTGATGCACAGGCCGGACAATGGTGCGGGACCCGCCGGTGACGGGCTGTACATCATTCCGCTGGCAGACAGCACGGCCAACCTTGAACGATTCACCCCGTGGCATATGCCCGGGCGTCTGCTGGGCGGTGGCGATGGGAAGTGCTTCTATGAGGCCCAGGTCTTCGTCGGTGAAGTACTCCGGGACACGGTGGGCGTGATCTGGTACGACCGTTCGCTGATGCCCGACGGGCGATGGAAGGAGAACACCGTGCTGCTGAACCTGAATGCCTCCCAGCCGGATACCGCGGTGTTCTTCGGCCATGGCCGCAGGAGCATCACCCAGGACCTGGCCTTTTCCGGCAAATGCCGGATCCTGCGCGGCGAGGATCGGCAAGTGCCGGTGGAATAAAGGTGCCTCGAAAAACCTCGAACGGATGGCGCGCGCCGCTATCATTCGTCCAAACGAGGCGTTCCGAAGAGAGAAAACGGGAACGAAGCATCCGACCGGCGGAGGCAACTGTTTCATTCCGACTTGGCGGGAGAAGTAGGGGCGAATGAAGGCAAGCGATGACCGCTATACGCCCTTGCCATGAACGACGCGCGCCGTCGCTGACTTCGCCTTTGAGTAGCCGCTTCGGCGGAGCAAGGAGTTATGGCGCAAGAGACCGGAGCGAGGTTCTTCGAGGCACTCGCAAGGCATTGTTAGGGCCATCGCCTCAGGCCCAATGGGCGACGGTCCAGTCAAGCAGTACCGGGATGCCCATGCCACCCGGCGGACTACCTTGGCCACGGACCCGATTTCCATGAACGCCCTCCGCACACACATGGACCGGTTCTTCCTCCGCTGGCCTTTCGCGGATGCCGTCCTGAAGGGCCTGGGGCAGATCATGCTGCAGGGAGATCGCTTTACCGGTCTGTTCTTTCTGGCCGGCCTGTTCGTGGGCGGCCTGCACTTCGGTGCGGCGGCGCTGGTGGCCACGGTGGCGGGCACGCTCACCGCCCGGTTGCTGCGTTTCAGCCCGGCGGATGTACAAGCCGGGCTGCACGGCTTCAGTGCGGCGTTGGTGGGCGTGGCGCTGGTGTTGGTCTTCCAAGGAACCACCTTGATCTGGGCCATGGTGGTGGCGGGCGGCGTGCTGGCGGCCATGCTGCAGCACATCTTCATTCGGCGGCAGCTTCCGGGATACACCTTCCCGTACGTGCTGATCACATGGGTTTTCATCTTCGTGTTGCACCAATTCCCCGGGGCTGCCGAGGCGGCGCCCGCAGCCATGGAAACGGCAGGCCCATCCTCCATGCTGCTGTGGGGGGCCAAGAGCTACGGACAGGTCATTTTCCAGGGGAACACCTGGTCCGGCATCCTCTTCTTCCTCGGGGTGCTGGTGGCCTCGCCCCGCGCGGCCTTGTTGGGCTTGGCGGCTGCATACGCCGGTTCTGCGGTGGCCTTGGCCCTGGGCGAGCCGGACGCGGCCGTTCAGTCCGGGTTGTTCGGCTTCAATGCACTGCTTACGGCCATTGCCTTCTCCGGCGAGGAAGGCCAAGGCAAGCGATGGCTGTTCATCGCCGTACTGATCACCCTGGCGCTGCATTTCGGCCTGCTGGCCTCAGGATGGTTGGCCCCCTTTGGCGGGGTGTTCACCTTTCCGTTCGTGGCGGGTTGTTGGCTCACCTTGGTCTTGGGGAGGATGACGGCAGCGCGATGACGAAGCCCGGGCAAGAGGCTTCCTACTTGCCCAACACCTCCATCAAATGGGCGTTGAACCACTCCGGCTGCTCCACGTTTCCGGAATGGCCCGCTTGGGGGATCACCAGGAAATGGTCCGCCGGCAGGTGGTTCCGGGCCACGATGCCCCGGCCCACGGAGATCGGGATCAGGCGGTCGCCCGCGCCCCAGAACACATACACCGGCATGGGCCAGCGGTAGGTCTTCTGCTCATACTGCGGTGCACGGTCCAGCAGGTCCTGCAGCAGTGAGGAGTAGTTCGGCATCTTGTCCTTCATGGCCTCGTACAGCTGGTGCAGGGCAAAGCGCGGCACCTTCATCGGTTTGTAGGTGACCAATGAGATGAGGCGCCTCTGGCCTTCCGGGTCCTTGGGCTCAAAGAGGTCCTTGATGCCCGCGGCGCCCACGGACCGCGCCACGCTGTCCGCCATGGCGCGCGTGTAATCGCTGGCCGGCCCGTCGTAGATCACCAGCTTCTTCACGCGTTCCGGGTACTGCTCGGCGAAGTTGGCCGCGATGGCGCCGCCGTAGGAACCGCCCACCAGGTTCACCGGTTGTTCGATCTTGAGGCTGTCCAGGATCTGGTCCAAGTGCGCTGTCTGGGCATTCACGCTGTTGCCGGTCCACCGCGCGGTGCTGTGGCCATGGCCGATCAGGTCGGGGATGATCAGGTCGTAGTGTGCGGACAGGTCCTTCACGTTCCTGGCCCACATCAGACTTTGGCTGGTGATGCCATGCACCAGCATCAGCTTCGGCCGGCCATCATCGGCGCTGCCCGGCTTGGTGCTGCTCCACACGTAGTGCGGCCCCGCGGCATCGGTGAAGGTGTAGGCCTTCAGCCCTGCCTTCTCCATGGCCTTGGTGTCGCGGCGCACGCCCATATGCACCACATTGCATGAGCTCAGGGCGGCGATGAGCAGGAGGAAGAGCGGAAGCTGTCGCAATTTCATGGTGGGAAAGTAGCAGCCAGCACGCATCCACCCGCGACTCCACCCCCTTTTCCACGGAATGTCCCGGCATGCGGACCGGTTTCCTCTTCGCATTGCGCTTTGCAATTCGCGGCAGGAACCATCACTTCAAGGGCTTCTCTTGTAGGAAGCAAACCATGCCTGTGCCATGGGCCGCGTCGGGCATGAATGGAACACCAGACGCTCCACGAAAGGAAAAGCGGATGTTGGCCCCGGTACGGCCGGGTAGAGCGCATCAATGACGTGACCGCCCTTGTCCCCGTCCCCGCCGGGTCGCGCCTACCCAGATCTCCGATTCATGGCGGACCCTTCGGGGACGGACAGATTCGGTAGGTGGGACTCCGTTGTCCAGCTTTTCGGGGCCTCATCAAGGATACTGGTTCAAGGGAACGGATTTCACGAAGCGGCCTTGCTTGTAGCTGTCCTTCCTGACCGGTGTGCCGTTGCGGTTGTAATAGATGAGGTCATCCTCCGGCAAGCCCGACCGGAATATGCCGATCCCCGCAAACTGGCCATCCATCCGCTTGCTGACCATCTTACCTTCCGGCCGGCCTTGGATGCAATGCACCTGCAAGGAACCACCGCCAGGCCACCTGATCAGCAGGTCACCATTCGCGGCGGCACCGGTGGAATCCCACATCATCCATTCCCCTGACATGCGCCCGTCGTGGTACGGAAAGGTGTAGGACATCCGGCCGTTGGCATAATACGCCTTAAACACACCACTGGCTTTGCCTTTGACAAAGGGGGTCTCGCTTAAGACCTGCCCGTTGCCCCAATAGCTGATGACCAGCCCGTTCCATTTGCCGTGTAGGGCCATGCCCTTTCGTTGCAGCACGCCCGTAGAGTCGAAATATTCCACGAGACCCTCCCACTTCCCGCGCTTGGCAAAGCCCCGTAGCCGGAGCGTCCAAGTCGAATCGAAGTACTCCACATGGCCGGAATAAACCCCTTTCTTGTTATGCACGCCAACGATGTGCTTATACACACCGTCGGCCTTCAGATCCGTGGTATCCGGCTGCTGCGCACGAACCGCACCCACCGAAACGACTAATAGGATGAAGAGGCCGACCCGCATGATTACAAATGTATCCCTGGCCACAGTTCCGGGGGCAATTGTACCCTGAAGTACATGCAATGATGCCGACCGGAATTTCCGCCAAGTACCACACTTGTTTACAAATTCCCGTAGCGGTAGTGCCCGATCACCTGAAAGCGGAAAAGGCAATCCTCCAGGACCTGCCCTGCCCCGATGTTGTGAACGATCAACGGGCGTTGGCCATCCGTGGAGCGTTTCCTGGATACGATCCCGATGTGCGTGATACCCCCACCGAGGTCCCAGCACACCACGTCGCCCGGCTTGTAATCGCGGGCATCGTTGGACGGCTTCAAAACGGTCCCGTGCCGCTTGAAGAAGGTCATCAGGTTGGGCACGCGCCGATGGTCGATGTTGGGGTCGGGACGAGCAAGGCCCCAATTGCGAGGGTATTCGTCGAAGGCGGCGCGCATGTCCTCATGCACCAACCTCTGCAGATCGATGCCCACCTTCCGATAGGCGCGGATCACCACATCGGTGCACACGCCCTTGCCGGTCGGCACATCCCCGTTGGGGTAGGCGATGCGGAAATAGGACGGGTCGTACTGCACATGTTGCGTGGTGAGCACCAGCGCGGAATCGGCCAAGCGGTCGCAGAAGTCGGATTGCGCCGCTACGGGCGATGCGGCCAGCAGGGCGAGCAATAGCCGGACGGCGTGGAGATGGATCCTAGGCATGAAGGTTGAACGGGACATGGGGATGCTTCTTGTCTTCCGCGAGACCGCGCCAAGTTCATGCCAGGGCAGATGCAGGGTTTGCCAGTACCCCGCCACACCTGCGCTGCATGCGCGGGCGGACTCACATCTTCTTGGTCAACTTCACCCCCACCAACCCCGCCGTGTACTTCTCATACAACCCGAACAAGTACTCCACCCGTTTGGCATCGCTCTCGAAGGCTTGCGGCCTATAGCACCTGTCCACGGCCTTGTCCAGCGCGGCGTGGGCCTTTACCAGGTTGGGCGGCATGGTGAGCGGGTCGTAGAGGTCGGCGAGGCTGGCACCCCTGCCGTTCTCGGCTGCGCTCGAACTGACAGGGGTGGTGTGCGCTGCACGCGCATCCAGCACGCCTTGCGCGGCCTGCTCCACGGCCGCCTGTTGCGCGACAGTAGGATTGGTGGGCCAAGGGAAGTTGTTGTAGACAATGTCCTTGGAGTAGCGGTAGTCACTCTTCAACCTTCCACAGACGGCTCGCATCCACGCATTGTGCATGGTGCTGCTCAGGATGCCGAAGTGGTATTTCGATGCGTTGGGAAGGATCTTGACCAAGTTGCTTGCAAGCGTACTTGGGTTCTCGAAGCCGATCGGAATGAATGGCCGCCGTTCCGAAGAAACTTCCGGAATGATCAGGTATTCCTTCTTCGGCATGTTCTCCACATGGAAGCGGGTCGGGGTTTCGGCCAGCTTGCGGGTGGGCGCGCTCTTGCTCTCCAGCCGCAACCTGCGCACGGCTTCCACGCGCTTCATCACCTCCGGCATGGAGCGCAACTCACCTGGAGCCGCTTCGCCTAGCCAAAGGCACCAGCGGTGCCAGCCGTTGATGAATTCATCACTGCCCAACCAGCGCCTGAAATACTTCTTGGACGCTGGTTCCAAATGGATGAACGCAGCCTTCTCCTCATCGGTGAAGAGGTAGTTACCTCCGTCGATGGGCTTGTTTCCAATGCCGATCTCTGGCACCTTGCAAAGCGGCTTGCTTCGGCTGCGGATCACCACGTCCGGCCCATCCACCAGGTACGGGTTGATGTTCCGCACCAACTGTTCTTCCGCTTCGCCGCGTTCATCGGCGTAGCTGAAGAGGTGCTTCTTGTCCGTATCGTGATCCGCGAAGCCGATGATGACGCAGTGCACAGCGGCCACGCCACGGGCCTCGTTGTTCCAGCGGAAGGTGCGGTGTGCAAAGTGGATCTTGATGCCTTGGGCAAGCAGCGGTCCCCACAGTGCGCCCACTTGTTCGCCCTGCGTAATGCTGTTGGTGCTCACAAAAGCGCAGCGTGTGGCCTCGGCTTCGCTCGGCCTGACACGCTGCTCGGCTTCGCTCGGCCTGACACGCTGCTCGGCTTCGCTCGGCCTGACACGCTGTGCCTTCATGTACTGCACGGCCAGACCGTACCAGCCGCACACGAAATCCAATGTGCCCGCGCCATTCACCCCGGGGAAGATGCGCAGGATGGCCGCGCGCATTTCAGGGGTCATCAGTTTACTGCCGATGAACGGCGGATTCCCAAGTATGTAATCGTACCGCTCGCCATCCGGCAGCAGGCTTTGCCAATCGGTACGCAACGCATTCGCGCATAAAATGGTGGCGCTGGCCCGCAGCGGGATGCGCACCATGTACTCGCCAAAAGCGGCGCTGATGCGCTGGTTCATCTGGTGGTCCATCAGCCAGAGGGCCACCTGGGCTATCTGCGCGGGGAATTCCTCGATCTCGATGCCGTAGAAGCGGTCCACGTTCAGCAGCACCAGCTTGTCCACGTCCACCACCTGCTGGCCTTTCAGTTGCGCGGTTATCACGGCGATCTCCAGTTCGCGCAGCTCGCGGTAGGTGATCACCAGAAAGTTTCCGCAGCCGCAGGCGGGGTCCAGGAAGCGCAGTTCGCTGAGCTTCTTGTGGAACCGGTCCAGCTTGGGCTTGCTGCCCTTCACTTTCTCGAACTCGGCCCAGAGTTCATCGAGGAAGAGCGGCTTGATGAGCTTGAGGATGTTGGCCTCGCTGGTGTAGTGCGCGCCGAGGTTGCGGCGGGCCTTGGCGTCCATGGCGCTTTGGAAGAGGGCGCCGAAGATGGCCGGGCTGATGCGGCTCCAGTTGAGGCTGGCGCATTCCAGCAAGGTGACGCGCATGCCGCCGTTCCAATCGGCGATGGGCAGCGGCTCGGCGAAGAGCTTTCCGTTGATGTATTTGAAGTCGGCCAGGCGCTCGTCCAGGTTCTTCTGGCGCTTTTCCGGCGGGGTGTTCAGCAGTTGGAACAGGCGGGCCAGTTGCGGGCCGAGGTCGGTGCCGTCCTCACGCGTTTGGTCCACGATGTAGTTGTAGAAGGCATCGAGCTCGAAGATGCCGGTATCGTCGGCGAAGAGGATGAAGAGCAGGCGCACGAGGTAGACTTCCAGCTCCTTGCCGGCATAGCCGGAGGCCTTGAGCTCGTCGTGCAATTGGCCCATCAGCTCGGCGGCGCGGATGTTCACGGGGTCCTGCTCGCGCACGGGCCGCGCCTCGTAGCCGGCGATGAAGTCGAAGAGGCCGATGCGTTCCGGCAGTTCCTCCAGGGCCAGTTCGATTTCGCTGCCCTCCTCCAGGTCATGCAGCACGAAGCGTGTAAAATCGCTGACGATGATGTAGCGGGGCTTCTCATGCTCCTTTACGCCATGGAGGTAGTCGGCGGCCTGCACGGCGGCCTTCTGCAGGTCGCGGCCACGGCTCTTGTGCTCGATCAGCAGCAGTCCGGGCCAGAAGTAGTCGATCTTACCCAGGGCATTGTCCAGCTTGCGCACGTGTACTTCGTAGCTGCCCACGGTGCGTGCGCGGATGCCGAAGATGTGGAAGAACTCGTACCAGAAGGGCTTGGCGTCGGCCTCCTCGTTGGCGGCCTCCTTCCAGTGCTTCACAAAACGGACGGCCCGGGTGCGGATCTCGCGGCGGCTGAGCGGCATGGAGGCGAAGATGGGGAAGGATGTGGATAACTACCGTGTACGGGCTGCACCTTGCGGCATATCTTACTAAACCTCACTTGACAAAATAGCCGTCAACCCACTCGAAACATGAATGTCATCCGCCAGCTCGCTGAAGAGTTTACCAAAAAGAACAGGAACTACTACGAATCGAAGGACTACCTGCCCAAGGCGAGGCAGGCGGCACACGAGATCGACTCCAGGAAAGACCGGATCGACTTTCTCACCATTCTGTTGGAAGACCAGGTCAAATGGATCATGGAACACCGTGCGACCAACTGCACCAGCCCGAATTGTTCGTATGAAAAGGCGTACCCGAAAAACAGCTACTTCCTGAACCAGGAACTGGCTCGCCTGGGGGTGAATGTGGATGAGGATGCCTTTACGCCGGAAGAACGGGATTCCATGCTGGATCGCTTGGACCAGATCCTCAAGGACCTCGAACAGATCAGGGACGGACAGGGCATCATTGCCCAGGACGTGGAAGACCTGAAGGATCTGATGTATTTAGGCAAGCGGAAATGGAAACGGCAGTTTGCCGGGACGGTAGGCGATTGGGTGGCGGCCGGGATGGTATCCGAGGCGGTGGCGAAACCGCTGGTGGAAAAAATTGCAGGGGCCATGGGATCCCTTTCGGCGTACCTGCCCGCAGGGGCTTAGAAAAGTCAAAGGTGACGATTACAGAACAGCGAGGTCATGACGAACATTGAGAAGGCAGCAATGGCCTATGAAGTGGTGTGCCTCCATGTGCGGGGCAAGAAATATGGTACCGGTGATGCCCGGGACCCATCGGAAAAGGATTTGATCGGATTAGCGTACCACGAGGAAAGAGAAAGATCAGGCAAGCCGCAAATTGGCATCAGTCCGAAGGAGCTCAGAAAACAGATAAAGGGCAGGCTACGGAAGGCCATAGAGAAATTGTTGGCATCCATGAACGATCAACAGAAACGTGCCCAACTGGTCCTAGCCATGGAATTTACCAAGAATGCCACTTGCGCGGAGGAACTCGGCCAAGCAGCGCAGATCGCAGCCAATGCCTTGGATGAGAAGAAATTCCCATTGTGAAGCCGATCCACAGTGATTCCAGCCTCTGCATGGCTCTTGGGCAGGGTCTGCCGGCAAAAGTGAACTCCCGAAGATGCTCTTGCTGGATTCCCCCATGCTTTACCATTGCCATCGCAAGCCCATGCAGCGCAGGGGCACATCCTCGCCGTTCACTGGAAAATAACTCATTGCGCGGGTCAGGATGCCAGTCGCAACCATGCCAAGCATTGGTCAGGTCGGAGCCTCAAATACCGTGACCGCATAAGGGTAGAGGTATGCTTACTGGCCCCGGGCCTATACGTACCAGGCTCGGAATAGGAGCTTGGATTGAAATGCTGTTTGTTAACCGGCCACCTTCCGCAGGATCTTACGCTTGATATCCTCTTCCGCATCCAGGCTGGCGATCTGTTCACCGCCCACATTGCTCAAGCGCGCCAATACATTGCGGGGCAGGCCGGTCTGGTCGGCGAAGATCAAGAGCGATTCGTGCTCCACGCCTTGGCCTTGCAACTGTTGTAGTACGATCGTGGCCAGTTGCGCCTTGTCCTTATTGGGTATGCCCAGCACAAAGAGCGGGGCATGTTTGCCCTCTATCCGGTAATCGATGGGGTACAACTTGGCCTCCGGCAATTCCGGGACGATGTAGTCCGCCTGGATCTTGTCATTCGGGACCAGATCGAATAGTTGCTCCCGCAGATCTTCATAGAACGTGCTTTCCGCCCGCTCCCGGTTCAAGAAGGTAAGGTCGTTCACCTGCACCAACGCCTTCCCCAAATGCCAAATGGCTGGTGCCAGACCGGCGGGATCGGTGTCCACATAAAATTCACCATCCGCCTCGCCCACACCGGTCTCGGCCAATATGCGTTCAAGCAATTTGGCCCTGGTGCCATTGCGGAATTTGCCTGTCTCGTTCTCATAACTGAGATGCAGCAACGTGTGGCCCATGTCGCTCAATCGAAGTCTGCCTCCCTGCAACTCCTTCAGATAGAGTTGGTAGGCATCACCGTCCGGAAACTCGAATGGCGTAAGCACCACGGCCAGGTCCTTGGACCGGGGCACCACCTGTACCTCGGCGCACAGTGCCTTGCAAAGGTTGGATTGGAGCTGATCGAGGTCGAGGTTCATGGCATTTCGAATAACGTAGGTGCATCAGCTTCGGTATCCAAGCCCGAAATAGCGCAATCCTGAACCAAGCAGTGGAGCGCGCCCTTCAAAGTTCTGAACCGGTCGGTATCAATTGCATAGCCTTCCGGCTGTAAGTCGGCATCGATATATCGCCCTGTAGCCTGATGGATGTGGGCCTTGAACCTGAACTCATTGCCTTCCAAATGATTCCTGTGGCGATGGCTGGGACCATTATACCGGCAAAGGGTCAAGGAAAGGCCGTTCCGCCTTACGATCCGGAGCCCACAGGAGAAATCATCTTCCATGCCCGGCCGCAAGTTCTGGCGCAAGTACAGGATGAACTCCTGATTGCCGATGTCGCTGACAATGTTGTAGTTACGCTGGTCCGTTCCATCTTTCTGTACTGTACTGTCCTGGCCTTAGCGTTCACGACATGCTTGGGCATCTTCCTGAGGCCTTCAAGTTCAGCATCGGTCAATTGGGTAAGGTCCATGGCGATCGGGAAGCTACCTTGCGAAGATCGCATTTGGGAACGGACAGACCCCGGAAATCTTCGGGTTCGGGGTGGCGCACGGGATCACCCTACCTTCCCCCCATGGACCGCATCACCTTCCTAAAGCGCCTGATGGGCGGCACCGCGCTGCTGACGTTGCCGCCGTGGACGCTGCTGAGCGCCAAGGAGCAGGACCGCTTGGCCTGGACGAAGGATAGCCATTCGGTGTTCGTGTTCGACAGTTTCGTGCGCGGCTTTCAATACCACGATGGTGCGAAGGTGATCCATCGCATGAAGGCGCAGGACCCGCTGGACCTGGTGCGCGAACATGGCAATGAACACGACAGCAACGCCGTGGCCGTGTACTGGGAAGGGCACAAGCTGGGCTACCTGCCCATGGGCGAGAACATCAGCCTGGCCGCCATGTTGGACCATGGCCTGTTGCTGGAAGCCGAGGTGGCCTACACCGCGCCCGAACTGCCGCCGTGGGAACAATGTTTCTTCTCGGTGTACCTGCTGCTGCCCAGCACCCCCAGCTTCGACGCCTATTTGGACGAGTACATGGCGCGGCCTGATGCGGGGTACAAGCTGCGGCCGGAATACGGCGGGGAGGAGGATGCCCCCCCGACCGGCATCTGACAACTAAGAACTGGACCCACTCACACCCCCACCGGCATCACCACCTTCTCCAGCACCTCCGCGGCGCGGTCCACGTCGGCCTCGGTGTTGAACTTGCTGAAGGAAAAGCGGATGTTGGCGCCCATGCGGCCGGGATAGAGCGCGTCGATCACGTGGCTGCCCTTGTTGCTGCCGCTGCTGCAGGCGCTGCCGCCGCTGCACGCGATGCCCTCGATGTCCATGTTGTAGATCAGCATCTCGGCCTTGCCGTCATCCGGCAGGTGGATGTTGAGCACGGTGTACAGGCTGTCGGGGCTTGGGTCGCCGTTGACGCTGCTGCCGGGGATGTTGGCCAGGATGCGCTCGCGCATGCGGTCCTTCAACGCCTGGATGTGGCGCTGGTGCTCATCGAGGTCGCGGTAGGCCACTTCCATGGCCTTGGCCAGCGCCACGATGCCGATGATGTTCTCCGTGCCGGCACGCATGTTGCGCTCCTGCGCCCCGCCCACGATCATGGGCCGCAGTACCGAGCTGCTGCGCATGTACAGGAAGCCCACGCCCTTGGGGCCATGGAATTTGTGCGCGCTGCAGGTGAGGAAGTCGATGGGCAGCTGTTCCAGGTCGAAGCGGTAGTGGCCCATGGTCTGCACGGTGTCCGTGTGGAAAAGCGCGCCGTACTTGCGGCAGAGGGTGCCGATGGCCATCAGGTCGTTGCGGGTGCCCAGTTCGTTGTTGGCGTGCATCAGCGAGACCAGCACGTTCTGGTGCGCCTTCAGCAACTCCTCCAGGTGGGCCAGGTCGGCCTTGCCGTCGGGTTGCAGCCGCAGCCAATGCACCTCGGCCTCCTTGGTACGCTCCAGCGCTTGGGCCACATGCTCCACGGCATGGTGCTCAATGGGCGAGGTGATCACGTGCTTCACGCCCAGGTCGCGCACACTGCCGAACACGGCCATGTTGTCGGCCTCGGTGCCGCAGCTGGTGAAGACGATCTCGCCCGGTGCGCAGTGGAGCAGCTTGGCCACCATGCGCCGCGCCTGCTCGATGCCGGCCCGCGCCTTGCGCCCGAAGGCATGGATGGCGCTGGGGTTTCCGTAGACCTCGTGCATGTAGGGCAGCATGGCCTCAATCACCTCGGGGTCCAGTTGGGTAGTGGCGGCGTTGTCGAGATAGATGCGTTCCATGGGGCGGCGAAATTACGGAGTTGCGGGGAGGCTGCCCCATTCCTCAGCAACGGTTAAAGCGCTGGCGGGCATGGGGAGCGGGAAGCGATATGCAGAAGGATTTCCCACTTACCCGTTATTGGTACTTTTGTTCAAAGTCAACTTCCATGGCGAGCAACACTTCCGTTTCGTTGGGTGAACATTTCGAGCAATTCATACAGCGACAGATCACCAGTGGCAGGTACCGGAATGTGAGCGAGGTGATCCGTGCAGGTATTCGCCTATTGGAACCCGATGAGAAGCGAATCTTGGCGCTTCAGCATGCCATAGACGAAGGCATTGAAAGTGGTTTCGACCCCGACTTCGACCCGGAAAGGCATCTCCAGGAACTGAAGGCCCGCAAACATGGCTAACCGCAGGTTCGTCCTGAGCCGCAAGGCCATTGCTGAACTGAACTTAATTTGGGCCTACACGATCAAGCGATGGTCCGAGCAACAGGCTGAGACCTATTACAGGCTTTTGATCCATGGCTGCCAGGAAGCCGCTAACACACCGCCTTCCGGGATGAACTACGAATCAGCAAAATCTTAACTGTTGCTCAGAATGACCAATAGCACGTTGATTAAAGACTATGCAAGTGCCCAATTCAAGGGCTTTTATGAGCGCGTATTATCATTAACCAAGCTCAATCACAAACTAACAAAGGGCGAACTTAGAGAATTGTTTACAAGTGAATTATTATCAAACTACTTAACAAGCCAATTTGACATAGGAACAGGAATAGTCGTGGACGCTTATGGAAATCAAAGTCACCAGATGGACATAATAATTACGGATAATCGCATTTTACCGCCGATAATTAAGAATAGTGGATTAGGTGTTTTTCCATATGAAAGTGTACTGGCAGTTATTGAGGTGAAGTCATCATTAACCAAGAAATCAATAGAAGATACAGAAGAAAAATTCAAACATTTCGATTCAGTCATGAATAAGAGTAAAAGATTAAAAAGCGATATAAGTGTCTTAAAGGGCATAATCGGCTTTACTGGAAATCGCATATCCGAATTGAAAAATGGTCATGACAAGTCATGGCTATCAAAAAATATAAATCACATACAAGCTATATGTCATGTACAGAAATACAGCTGGATAATATGGAAAAAAAATAACACTTGGATGTTTTGCGATAAGGACGATACTACACTTGAAGAGACAAAAAGGTTTACTGCTTGGGTGCTTGATAATGTACGGAGCAAGTCAAATAACCGATTGAAATTAGTTAGTCAGGGCTACATTCCATGGCTTAGCTCGTATATTCGGAATGAAAAGAATGTCATTTAAGTAACAAAGCCTCTTCATTGTATAATATACCTCGTATGAGGTCACCTTCGTACCAATCAATTTAATGGACGATTCGATTTACGCCACCACCAACTCCTTCATCTCCGCCATGATTCGCTCCGCCAGTGCATCGGCGCTTTCCTTGGAAGCGCTTTCGGCATAGATGCGGATGATAGGCTCGGTGTTGCTCTTGCGCAGGTGCACCCATTCCTTGCCGAACTCGATGCGGAGGCCGTCCACGGTGCTGTGGGGCTGGTTTTTGTGGCGTTGCTGCATGGCATCCACCAATGCTTGCACATCCATTCCTGGGCTCAGTTCGATCTTGTTTTTGCTGATGAAATAGTCCGGATAGCTCTTCCGCAGTGCGCTGGTCTTCATGCCCTTCTTGGCGAGCAGGGTGAGAAAGAGCGCGATGCCCACGAGCGCATCGCGGCCGTAGTGCAGCTCGCTGAGGATCACCCCGCCGTTACCTTCGCCGCCGATCGGCGCGTTCACTTGGCGCATCAGCTCCACCACGTTCACCTCGCCCACGGCGCTGGCGTGGCGCTTGCGGCCATGGCGTGCGGCCACATCGTCCAGGGCGCGGCTGCTGCTCAGGTTGCTCACGGTGTCGCCGGGCCGGTGGGCCAACACGTGATCGGCGCAGGCCACCAAGGTGTATTCCTCGCCGAAGAAGGAGCCGTCCTCGCAGACCAGCGCCAAGCGGTCCACGTCGGGATCCACGGAGATGCCGAGATCGGCCTTCTCCTTCGCTACGGCCGCACTGAGGTCGGCGAGGTGGGCCGGCAGCGGCTCCGGGTTATGTGCGAATTGGCCATCGGGCGTGCAGTTCACCTCCACCACCTCGGCCACGCCCAGGGCCTTCAGCAGCTTGGGCACGGCGATGCCGCCCACGGAGTTCACGGCATCCACGGCCACCTTGAATCTACTGGCCCGGATGGCCTGCACATCCACCAGGTCCAGTGCAAGGATGGCCGCGATGTGCTTGTCGGTCCAGCTTTCATCCACGCGCACAGTGCCCAGGTCATCCACCGGTGCGAAGGCAAACTCCTCGCGCTCCGCCAAGCGGAGCACTTCGGCCCCCAGCTCCGCGCTGATGAACTCCCCCTTGGCGTTGAGCAGCTTCAGGGCATTCCACTGCTTGGGGTTGTGGCTGGCGGTGAGGATGATGCCGGCATCGGCTTTCTCCCCGGCCACGGCCATCTCGGTGGTGGGGGTGGTGGCCAGCCCGAGGTCGATCACTTCAAAGCCGAGGCCGACCAACGTGCCGCGCACCAGGTCGGCCACCATGGGGCCGCTGGGGCGGGCATCGCGGCCCACCACCACCTTGGGGCGGTCCTTTGCCGCCTGCTGCTTCATGATCTGGCCGAAGGCGGCGGTGTAGCGCACCACATCGATCGGTGAAAGGCCTTCGCCGGGCTTTCCGCCGATGGTGCCGCGGATGCCGGAAATGGAACGGATCAAGGTCATGGTATTTGTCGCTTCGGGGAGATTGCCACCCCGTGCCGGACCCGGGATGAAGGGCTGCAAAAGTACCGAGAGCATCAAGCAGTTGGAGCAAAAAGGGTGCACCGCCCATTGTTCACAACCGGGGCGGACCCGGGGCGTGTCGGCGCGTGCTTTTCTACCTTTGGGGCAACCTTACCGGTTGACCATATGAGCGAAGCCCCGCGAAACGTGCCCGAGCACAATGCCGACCAGGAGCAGTGCGTAAGGCGCTACGAAGCCATGGAGGCCGCCCACGACCAGGCCTTCTTCGATGTGGAGGAGATCGAGATGATCGTGGACCATTACTTGGAGAAGAACGAACCGAAGCGTGCGGAGCGGGTGCTGGTGTTCGCCAAGAAGCTGCATCCGGCCTCCACGGACATCACCTTCTGCGAGGCGGTGGTGATGATGGCCCTGGGCCGCTTGGGCAAGGCCTTGGAACTGCTGGACGCCATCGAAAAGGTGGAGCCGTACAACGAGGAGGTGCAGTTGAACAAGGCGGGCATCTTCAGCCAGCAGCGCAACCACCGCCGCTCGGTGGAGCACTACAAGCGGGCCCTGGAACTGGCCGAGGAAGGCTTGGACGAGATCTACCTCGACCTGGCCTTCGAGTATGAGAACCTGGAGGACTACGAATCGGCCATCGAGTGCCTGAAGAATGCGCTGGAGCTGAACCCGGAGAACGAGGCGGTGCTCTATGAGCTGGCCTTCTGCTACGACCTGGCCGGTGCCGACGAGGCCAGCATCAGCTTCTTCCGGCAGTTCACCGACGACCAGCCCTATTCCAGCGTGGCCTGGTACAGTCTGGGCAACGTGCTGGCCAAGCTGGAGCGCTATGATGAAAGCAACGAGGCGCTGGACCTGGCCATCGCCATCGACGAGCGGTTCAGCTCGGCCTGGTTCAGCAAGGCACGCAACCTGCTGATCGCGGCACGCTACCGGGAGGCGATCGCCTGCTACGAGGAAACGCTCACCTTCGATGGCCCGCAGGCCATCACCTACAGCTTCATCGGCGAATGCTACGAGAAGATGGAGCACCTGGAGCAGGCGCTGATCAGCTACGACCAGGCCATCGCGCTGGACCCCGAATGGGTGGATGCCTGGATCGGCCGGGGCGTGGTGAAGGACATGCAGGGAAAGACCGGCGAGGCATTGACCGCGCTGCTGCATGCCGTGCGGCTGCACCCGGAGAATCCCGATGCGCTGTATTACTACGCGGCCGTCCTGGCCCGGGCGAGCCGGTACGAGGAGGCCCTGGCAGCCTACGACAAACTGAACCAACTGGAACCCGGCAACCTGGACGGCTGGATGGACCACGCCGACCTGCTGCTTGAATTGAAAGGTCCGGACGCGGCGTTGGCAAAATTCCAGGAAGCGGCCCAAGTCCATAAGCTGGATGTGCGCTACCGCTATAGGCTGGTCTGCTATCTCTTCCGCTCCGGGCGTGAGCAGCAGGCCCTGCTGGAGCTGGAGGAGGCGCTCACCACCGACCACGCGGCACATAGCCAACTGCTGGAGTACTGGCCTGATGCGGCCAAACTGCCCCTGGTGGCCCACCTAATTGAGCTTTACCGCCGATGAACTTCCGGCTTGACCATATCCCCGCACGAACGAAAAAGCCCCGGGAGGAAGGGCTCACCATGGTGATGGACAAGGGCTTGAGCCTGCGCCAGGCCGAGGACCTGATCGATGGGGCCGGCCACTTGGCCGACCTGGTGAAGCTGGGCTTCGGCACCAGCTACACCACCCCCAAACTGAAGGAAAAGATCGCGCTTTACCAGAGCGCCGGCATCAAGGTCTACCTCGGCGGCACCCTGTTCGAGGCCTTCGTTGCACGCGGCCAGTTCGACGACTACCGCAAACTGCTGGACACCCTGAAGCTCGATACCGTGGAAGTTTCCGACGGGTCCATCGACCTGAAACACGACCAGAAGCTCGGCTTCATCAACACCTTGGCCCGCGACCGCACGGTGCTGAGCGAGGTGGGCAGCAAGGAAACGGGGATCCTGATCAGCCCCGCCCGGTGGGTGCGCATGATGAACGCCGAACTGGACGCCGGCAGCTGGAAGGTGATCGCCGAGGCCCGTGAAAGCGGCACCGTGGGCATCTACCGGCCCAGCGGCCACGCCCATACCACCCTGGTGAACCGCATCATGGCCAAGGTACCGGGCAAGGACATCATCTGGGAAGCCCCGATCAAGAGCCAGCAGACCTGGTTCATCAAGCAGGTGGGCCCCAACGTGAACCTGGGCAACGTGGCCCCGGACGAAGTGATCGCGCTGGAGGCGTTGCGTCTGGGCCTGCGGGGCGACACCTTCTTCGAGTACCTGCCCCAAGCCATGGCCGAAGGCCTTCGCCAGGTGAAGCAGGAAAAGCCCATGGGATCGGGCAAGGAGGCTGAACACGCCACCGAGAAGGCAAAGGCAAAATGAAGCTGATCACGGTACAGGAGCTGCGCAAGTTCCGGGAGCAGGACGTGGCGTTCGAGCTGATCGACGTGCGCGAGCCCTATGAAACGGAAATGTGCTCCATGGGCGGCAAGCCGATGCCGATGAGCCAGTTGATGGACCACTTGGCCGACATCCCCAAGGACCGGCCGGTGGTGGTGCATTGCCGCAGCGGTTCGCGCAGCTGTGCCGTGGTGGACACCCTCTCCACGCGCTACGGCTTCACCAACCTGATGCACCTGCAAGGCGGCATCCTGGCCTGGCAGGCCGAAGTGGACCAAAGCCTGCACTGCGATTGACCTGAAGGCTTTCCCCACCACCCAGGCTCGTACAACACCCGGAAGGGTTACCCATCATCGCGTTCACCTTTTCATTCCCGCAACTTCGTCCGATCACCGCCCCTTGAATTCCCCCCTGCATGGATCTCATTCTCTCCTTCTGGCACTTCATCACCCACTTGAACGAGACACTGCCCGCGTTCATCCAGGACCACGGCAACCTGATCTACCTCCTGCTCTTCGCCATCATTTTCGTGGAGACCGGCCTGGTGGTGATGCCCTTCCTGCCCGGTGATTCCCTGCTGTTCGTGGCCGGTTCGCTGGCCGCGCTGGGCTCCCTGGAGCTTTCCTTGCTGCTGGCGCTGTTGATCCCGGCCGCCATCCTGGGCGACAACATCAACTACTGGGTGGGCCGCTATTTCGGCGAACGCGTCACCCAATGGACCCTGTTCGGCAAGCGGCTGGTGCGGGAAAAGGACCTGGCGAAGACCCAGGGCTACTTCGCCAAATACGGCGTGCGCACCATCATCATCGCACGGTTCGTGCCCATTGTGCGCACCATCACCCCGTTCGTGGCGGGGGTGGGCCGCATGGACTACCGCCGCAAGTTCCTTCCTTTCGACATCGCGGGGGGCATCCTGTGGATCACCCTGCTCACCCTGGCCGGTTACCTGTTCGGCCAGCATCCCTTCGTGCAGAAGAACTACGAGATGGTGATCCTGGCCATCGTGTTCATCTCGGTGCTGCCCATGCTGATCGAGTTCGCGCGGATGCGGTTCGGGGGGAAGGCTGCTGCGCAGTGAAAATTGCTGATCGGTAAGTGGTGATCGGTGAATGATGATCCCCGACCACCATTCACCGATCACCTTTTCGCCATCGTTCCTCCACGTTCAACCCGATCCCGATCACATCCCGGGCTAACTTTCGTACATGCATCGCTACGGCCTGATCGGGCGCAAGCTGGGCCACAGCTTCAGCAAGAAGCACTTTACGGCCGTCTTCCGCAAGGCGGGGCTGAAGGACCACCGCTATGACCTGTACGAGCTGCCGGAGATCGAGGCGCTCCCGGACCTGCTGCGCCGTACGCCGGGCCTGCATGGCCTGAACGTGACGGTGCCGTACAAGGAGGCGGTGATCCCCTTCCTGGATGAACTGGACCCGTTGGCGGCCGCAGTGGGCGCGGTGAACACCATAGTGGTGAAGGACGGCCGCACCCAAGGGCACAACACCGACGTGGCGGGTTTCCGGTCGCTGCTGGCGCGGGCGGCACGGGCCCTGGACAAGCCGGGCAGCGCCATTCGGCCGAGGGCCCTGGTGCTCGGCAGCGGCGGGGCCAGCCGGGCCGTGGCGTACGTGCTGCGCGAGGCCGGCATCCGCTTCCGCATTGTCAGCCGCAGCCGCAACCGGGGCGACCTCACCTGGGACCTGATCGACCCCGTCATCCTGCGCGTTTGCCGGCTGGTGGTGAACACCACGCCGCTCGGCATGTACCCCGACGTGCATGACGCACCACCCCTGCCCTACTCGGCGCTCACCCCGCAGCACACCCTGATCGACCTGGTGTACAATCCGGAGGAGACGCTCTTCCTGAAACACGGCCTGGAGCGCGGCGCCAAGGCCATCGGCGGGGCCGGCATGCTGCGTGTGCAGGCCGATGAGGCCTGGCGCATCTGGCAAGCCGCCCGCAAGGGGTGAGCAACCGCCCTCAGATCCGCGCCATCACGGCCGCCACCAAGGCATCGCAATGGGCATTGCCGAATTCGAAGGCCGCCCCCGCCTGGTGTGCGCTGAGCAGGGCATCCTTCACCATGATCTTGGCGCGGTGCAGGCGCACCTTCACGTTGGACTCGGTGATGCCCAACACCTGGGACACCTCGGCCACGCTCATTTCCTCCACCTCGCGCAGCATGTACACCGCGCGGTAGCCGTCGGGCAACCGGTCCACCGCCTGCTCCAGGAGCCGCCTGTGCTCGTCCCGAATGGTTCGTTGTTCAGGGTTCATCTGTCCGGTGTCCGGTAGTTGTGTCAATCCTTCGGCCCGCTGGCCGGGATCCGTGTAAATGTGCATCGTGCGCTGCTTGCGCAACACCTGCAAGGCTTCGTTGATGCCTATGCGCACCAGCCACGTGGAGAAGGCCGAATCCCCCTTGAACTGGTCCAGCTTCGTGTAGGCCTTCACATAGGCCTCCTGCATCGCGTCCTGCACGTCGTCCCCATCCCGCAGATAGCTGCGCACCGCCCGGTACAGCGTCTGGTTGTAGCGCCGCATCAAGATCTCATACAAGCCCTTCTCCCCGCTCCTCACCCGTTCCACCACCTCCTGGTCCGGCAGGCCTGTCGGCCCCGGTATGTTCATTCGCAATGCTTCCATGTCTGCTGTTCGGCTTGGGGTTTGCTTCCGCTCCGGTGTCACCCATTGGATACACCCGTGGACCCAAGGTTACAAGATCCGTAACCATTCCGATCTTCGTGCATCCCATGGGGGAAGCAGGCGATCACGTCCGGCCGCTGAACCGCCAAGGCCGCTCAAGTGTTCCCTGCGAAGGCCTCATTGAACCCATCCAACAACCAATAAGCCCATCATGGACATTCCCGTCAAGATCCGAAAAAAGGAACAACTCACGCACGATGTGGTCCGGCTCACCCTGGACCGCCCCAAAGACTACTTCTTCAGCGCCGGCCAAGCCATCGACTTCAAGCTGAACCGCCCCGAGGTAAAGGACAAGGTGTCCGCATTCACCTTTACCGGCCTGAACTCGGACCCTTTCCTTCAACTGACGATCAAGTGCTATCCCGCGCACCACGGTATGACCGAGCAGGTGGCCACGCTCAAGGAGGGCGACGAGGTGATCATCAGCGAGCCGTTCGACACCGTGGCGCTGAAAGGCCCGGGCGTGTTCATCGCGGGTGGCACGGGCGTCACCCCGTTCATCGCCATCCTGCGCCAGAAGAAGGTGGACGGCACTTTGGCCGGCAACTCGCTGTTCCACTTCAACAAGACCAAGGCCGACGTGTTCATGGAAGATGAGTTCAAGAGCTTGCTGGGCGACAACTTCCAGGCCGTGCTCAGCAATGAGAACGCAGCGGGCTACTTGAACGGGATCATTAGCGCGGACTTCCTGAAGAAGCACATCACCAACTTCAACCAGCCGTTCTACACCTGCGGTCCGGAAGGCTTCGTGAAGGCCGTAAAGAACGCCCTGGTGGAACTGGGTGCCAGCGAAAGCATGATCGACGTGCAGTTCTGAGCGCGCATCTTTGCGCCATGCTGGAACTAGTGGGCACTGACCGGGAATTGCAGCGGATCCTTCAGCAACTGGAGGAAAGTGAATGTACGGCCCGGAAGCTGGAAATGCCGCCCGGTGAACGGGCCAAGGTGTTGGAGGCGGTGACGCACTACGCAAGCGAGTTCATCGGGGCCATGCCCGATCGCAAGGCTTTCGAGGCTTCCGGCTACGAGCGTACGCCGGCGGATCGCGGCTTCGAGCTGGAGGAAACCCCGGGCGATATTGCGGGTATGCTCACCTTCATCCGGGAACGGGTGGACACCACCGGCCTGAACCCGGCCTCGGGCGGGCACTTGGGCTACATACCGGGCGGGGGCATCCCTGAAGCGGCACTGGGCGATTACCTGGCGGGGATCACCAACCGCTATGCGGGCACCTTCTACGCCTCACCGGGGGCGGTGCGGATGGAAAACGCCATGGTGCAATGGAGCGGCCAATTGGTGGGCTACGGCAAAGGCTTCGGCGGGGTGATGGCCTCGGGCGGCAGCCTGGCCAACCTGATCGCCATCGCCACGGCGCGGGCGGCCAAGGGCATCAAGGGCAGGGACCTGGAGCGCACCGTGGTCTACCTATCGGACCAGGCGCACCACAGCCTGGGCAAAGGGCTGCGCATCACGGGACTGGGTGAGTGCATCGTGCGCAAGGTGCCGGTGGATGCCCGTTTCCGCATGGACCCCGAGGCCCTGCAAGCGCAGGTGGAAGCTGACAAGGCGGCCGGGCTGCACCCCTTCCTGCTCATTGCCAATGCCGGCTCCACCGATGTGGGCGCCGTGGATCCGCTGAACACCTTGGCCGACTTGGCCGCGCAACACAAGCTGTGGATGCACGTGGACGCGGCCTATGGAGGCTACTTCCTGCTCACGGAACACGGCATGCACATGATGGCCGGCATCCACCGCGCCGATTCCGTGGTGATGGACCCGCACAAGGGGCTCTTCCTGCCCTACGGCACGGGCATCGTGCTGGTGAAGGACGTGCGGCACCTGCTGCAGGCCCACAGCTACGAGGCCAACTACATGCAGGATGCGCAGGAGCAGACGCTGGAGCACTCCCCGGCCGAGCTCTCGCCCGAGCTGAGCAAGCATTTCCGCGGCATGCGCATGTGGCTGCCGCTGAAGCTGCACGGCATCACGCCCTTCCGCGCCGCGCTGGAAGAGAAGTTGTGGCTCACCCGCTATTTCCATCACCGGATCGCACAGCTCGGCTTTGAGACCACCCCAGCGCCCGACCTATCGGTGATGGCCTACCGCTACGTGCCGGCCAGCGGCGATGCCGACGCCTTCAACAAGGCCATGGCGCACGCGGTGCAGCAGGAAGGCCGCGTCTTCATCTCCACCACCCTGCTCCACGGGCAATTCTGGCTTCGCCTGGCGGTGCTGTCCTTCCGCACGCACAAGCGCGAGGTGGACATCCTGCTGGAGCAGTTGGAGCGGTACGTGAAGGAGCACGGGCGTTAGGGTCATCCTTCCCGTACGGCGTTATTCAAGTTTATATGGATAACCCCGCCAGCCCTGCTCCTTCAGCAGCAAGGCACATCTGCCGCTCCGGCTATTTCCCGATGCAGAACCGCGAGAAGATGCTGCCCAACAGGTCATCCGGGGTGATCTTGCCGGTGATCTCGCCCAGGTGATACTGCGCCTGCCGCAGGTCGGTGGCGAGCAATTCGCCGCTCAGCTCCTCCTCCACGCCCTTCTTGGCGGCCAGCAGGGCCAAGCGGGCCTTGGTCAGCGCCTCCACGTGCCGGGCATTGGTGACCACCACGTCGCCCTCGCCCCCCTGCATGGCATGCACCAGGGCGATGAACCGCTCCTTCAGTGCCTCCAGCCCCTGATCATGCCGCGCCGAGATGCGCAGCACCGTGCTTCCCGGCTTGGCATGGCCGGTTCCGGGCAGATCGCACTTGTTCAGCACGGGGATGATCACCGGCTCCCCGCCGATCCTTTTCCGCAGCATGTCGGCCTGGGTCAGGAATGCGTCCTCGTTCAGCGAGGCGGCATCGCCCAGGAACACCACGATGCTGGCCTCGGCGGCCTTCCGGTAGCTCCGCTCGATGCCCAGGCGCTCCACCACATCGCCCGTGTGGCGCAAGCCCGCCGTGTCGATGAAGCGGAAGAGCACACCCTCCAGCGTGATCGCTTCCTCCACCGTGTCGCGCGTGGTGCCGGGCACATCGCTCACGATGGCGCGGTCCTCCTGCAGCAACGCGTTCAGCAGGGTGCTCTTGCCGCTGTTGGGCGCCCCCACGATGGCCACGGGAATGCCCTGCTTCACGGCATTGCCGTAGCGGAAGCTGCCGATCAGCCGGTCGCACACGGCCACGATGCCGTCCAGCAGCGTCACCAGCTCGGTGCGGTCGGCGAACTGCACATCCTCCTCCCCGAAATCCAGCTCCAGCTCCACGAGGGCGCTGAGGCTGATCAACTGCTCGCGCAGGTGGTCGATCTGCTGGCTGTACCCGCCGCGCAGCTGCTGCAGGGCCAACTTGTGCGCGGCCTTGCTTTCGCTCGCCACCAGGTCGGCCACCGCCTCGGCCTGGCTGAGGTCCAACTTGCGGTTGAGGAAGGCGCGCTGGGTGAACTCGCCGGGCCGGGCCAGGCGCGCACCCGCGTTCACCAAGGCTTCCAGCATGCGCTGCCGGATGTATGGCGACCCGTGCACACTGAACTCCGCCACATCCTCCCCCGTGTAGCTGTGCGGCGCCTTGAACCAGGTGAGCAGGCCTTCGTCCACCGGCCCTTCCGCATCGCGGAAGCGGACGAACACCGCGTGGCGCGGTTCGGGCGTCAGCAGCATCGTGGGCGCCACCGCATGCATGATCCGCTGCGTGTCCGGCCCGCTGATGCGCAGCACGGCGATGGCCCCCGTGCCCGCAGCCGTGCCCGCAGCCGCAATGGTATCGCCTTGGAACATGGCACAAAGGTGGGCACGGCGCGGCCATGCCCGCTCATTCCCCATGCCACGGGGCTCCCCGGCGAGGAACGGCCAACCGCACGATCTTTGCTTGGACCGGCCATGCGCATGAACATCACGGATATGCAACATTCCACGGAGCTGATGTGCCTCATGCCGGCCACCGCGCATGGCGGAAACCTTTGCAAGCCATGAAAACACCTGAGCGTGCCGCATTCGATGCCCTGGACCACCCGGTGGTGGTGGTGGTGGGCGGTGGGTTCGCCGGGCTGGAGATGATCCACCGGCTTTCTGGAAAACCATTCAAGGTGATCCTGCTGGACAAGAACAACTACCACTGTTTCCAGCCGCTGCTGTACCAGGTGGCCACCGGCAGCCTGGGTGCGGACAACATCGCCTACCCTTTCCGGCGCAGCGTGGGCCCCATGCCCAACGTGATGTACCGCATGGCGGAGGTGCTGCGGATCAATCCCGCGGAAAACCGGGTGGAGACCGACCACGGGAACTTCCGCTACGACCACCTGGTGCTGGCCACGGGCACGGAGACCAACTTCTTCGGCAACCAGCGCATCGCCCACGAGGCCATGCAGCTCAAGAGCATCAACCAGGCGCTGGACATCCGCAGCGACTTCCTGCAGGAATTCGAGGCGGCGCTTTACCTGGACGATGAGAAAGAGCAGCGCCAACGGCTGAACTTCGTGGTGGTGGGCGGCGGGCCCAGCGGTGTGGAATTGGCCGGGGCCTTGGCCGAGATCCGCAAGACCATCCTGAAGCATGAATTCCGCGAGGTGGACAACCGGCGGATGCAGATCCATTTGGTGGATAGCGGCGACGCCGTGCTGGGCAATTTCTCGCCGAAGGCGCAGCAGCTGGCGCGGAAATTCCTGGAGCAGCTGGGCGTGAACGTGAAGCTGGGCGCACTCGTCACCGGCTACGACGGTAAGCGGGTCACCTTCAAGGACGGAAGCACCATGGACAGCAGCACGGTGATCTGGACCGCGGGCGTGAAGGGCCGTCCGATCCCGGGCCTTGAAAGCGCCGTGGAGGAGCGCCCGGCGCGCTACCGCGTGGACGCCTTCAACCGGGTGGAGGGCAAGGCGAACATCTATGCCATCGGCGATATCGCCCTGGACCGCTCCGACCCGAAATGGGCCAAGGGGCACCCGCAAGTGGCACCGGTGGCCATCCAGCAGGCCCGGCACCTGGCGAAGAACCTGCTCCGGAAAGACCGGGCCCAATGGCAACCCTTCGCTTATCGCGACAAGGGTTCCATGGCCACCATCGGGCGGTACAAGGCCGTGGTGGACTTCGGCAAGCTCCGGTTCGGCGGCCCCATCGCCTGGTTCCTGTGGCTCTTCGTGCACCTGATG
This sequence comes from Flavobacteriales bacterium, assembly GCA_023382455.1. Taxonomy (GTDB): domain Bacteria; phylum Bacteroidota; class Bacteroidia; order Flavobacteriales_F; family PHOS-HE28; genus PHOS-HE28. The sequence continues at coordinate 159,307 of JAHDVX010000005.1, read as the reverse complement.
AGCATCGTGGGCTTCCGCAGCCGCATCATGGTGCTTACCCATTGGGCGTGGAAATACCTGAGCTGGCGCAATACCATCCGGCTGATCATCCGGCCGTACGTGCGGAAGGAATACGTGGTGCAAGGCCCGCAGGAGGACGGCGGGCCCCGCCCGAAGGCGGTTCATGCCTGACGCCGGCCACCGGGCTGCACGGCACGACCAAGCAGGGCGGTCCATGGAGTAGATTCGCGCCCCTTTTTCCATGGACCGGCGCCTGCTCATTCTCTTCCTCACCATCTTCATCGACCTGATGGGGTTCGGGATCTTCATTCCCGTGATCCCCGTCTACGCCCGGGAGCTGAATGCGAGCGACGCATTGGTGGGCGACCTGGGCGCGCTGTTCTCGCTGATGATGTTCATCGCCACGCCGGTATGGGGCAGCCTGAGCGACCGCTACGGCCGGCGCCCGGTGATCATGATCGCCGTGGCCATCTCGGCCGTGAGCTACGTGATCTTCGCCCATGCCTCCACCCTGTTCCTGCTGATGGCCAGCCGCATGCTCACCGGCCTGGGATCGGGCAACATCACGGCGGCGCAGGCCTACATCACGGACATCACGCCGCCGGAAGGCCGGGCCAAGGCCATGGGCATCATCGGCGCGGCCTTCGGCCTGGGCTTCATCTTCGGGCCGCCGTTGGGTAGCTTCGTCTTCGCGCATTCGGGGGTGGAATGGGTGGGCTACCTCGCTGCCGCCCTGTGCCTGCTGAACCTCTGGGCGGTCTGGGCCTTCCTGCCCGAATCCCTCGCCCACCGGGATGCCGGGCGCAAGGTGCGTGTGAAGCCCGTGAGCGGTGCCTGGGCCGCGTTGAAGGACCAGCGTTTCCGCAACCTCTACCTCATCAGCTTCATCTTCATCACCGCCTCCAGCATGATGCAGATGACCGTGGCCCTGCTGTGGATCGACGACTACCACCTCACCGAGAAGCAGATCGGCCTGATGTTCGCCGCGGTGGGCGTGGCCTCGGCCATTGTGCAGGGCGGCATGATCGGCTGGCTGCAGCACACCTTCGGCGAGCACCGGCTGATGGTGTACGGCAGCCTGTGCCTGGTGGTGGGCCTGGGCATGATCCCCTTCATCCCCCTGGCCTGGTTCGTGCCGTTGAGCGCGGTTTCCATCGCGCTGATCGCCCTGGGCAACGGCTGCCTGAACCCCACCATTCTCAGCCTGCTGAGCCGAAATGCGGAGCAGCATGAGCAGGGCGAAGTACTGGGCACCAACCAGAGCTTCGGCTCCCTGGCGCGCATTGCGGGCCCGGCCCTGGGCGGCCGGCTCTATTCCATGGGCCATGCCCTGCCCTACGTCACCGCCGGGGCCATCATGCTGGCGGTGCTGTACTATGTGCGCGACCTTCGCCGGGCACCAACCGATCGTGCATAGGCATTTTCACCAGGCGTTACCTTCGCGGCCCTGAACACCGCAATACAACCATGAGCGTACTCGTCAACAAGCAGAGCAAGGTCATTGTACAAGGCTTCACCGGCAGCGAAGGCACCTTCCACGCCACCCAGATGATCGAGTACGGCACCAACGTGGTGGGCGGCGTCACCCCGGGCAAGGGCGGGCAGAAGCATTTGGACCGGCCCGTGTTCGAGACGGTAAGCGATGCGGTGAAGACCACCGGGGCGGACGTGAGCATCATCTTCGTGCCGCCGGCCTTCGCGGCAGATGCCATCATGGAGGCCGCCGAGGCGGGCATCAAGGTGATCGTGTGCATCACCGAGGGCATCCCCGTGAAGGACATGGTGACGGCCCGCGAGTACATCAAGGGCAAGGGCTGCACGCTGATCGGGCCCAACTGCCCCGGCGTGATCACCGCGGAAGAATGCAAGGTGGGCATCATGCCGGGCTTCGTCTTCAAGAAGGGCAAGGTGGGCATCGTCTCCAAGAGCGGCACGCTCACCTACGAGGCGGCGGACCAAGTGGTGAAGGCCGGCATGGGCATCACCACGGCCATCGGCATCGGGGGCGATCCGATCATCGGCACCACCACGCTGGAGGCCATCCAGCTCTTCGCCAATGACCCGGAGACCGAGGCCATCGTGATGATCGGCGAGATCGGCGGCGACCTGGAGATCCGTGCCGCACGATGGATCAAGGAGAACTGCAAGAAGCCCGTGGTCGGCTTCATCGCCGGTGAGACCGCCCCCGCGGGCCGCACCATGGGCCACGCGGGCGCCATCGTAAGCGGGGCCGACGAAAGCGCGGCCGCCAAGAAGATGGTGATGCGCGAATGCGGCATCCACGTGGTGGACAGCCCGGCGGCGATCGGGGCGAAGGTGAAGGAGGTGGTGGGCTAGTTGGAAGTGGCGTAGGGCGAAGGAGCGTCGTGTGCGCCGGTGGGCGTTCAACTACGCCATGCCAAGACCTCAGTGTCCGTGCAAGCGGGCCAGCGGTTTCCGCGATGCCGCTGCCTTGGCCTGCGGTTCCTGGCCATAAGCCTGGTACCAGACCTCTGCGGCTTGCCGGTCCTTGGCGGTGCCGATGCCCCAGTAAAAGCAGCGCCCCACTTCGTACTTGGCCTGGCGGTCCCCCAACAGCGCTGCCTTCATGTACAGCCGGAAAGCGTGGCCTTTATCGCGCTCCACACCTTTGCCCTTCTCATACGAAACGGCCAGGTCGAAACTGGCGGCAGCATGCCCGAGGTCCGATGCCCGCTGAAGGTATTCAGCAGCCTTGCGGAAATTCTTTCGCACATGCGTGCCGAACAAGTGCCAGGTGCCTATGGCATAGATCGCCTCCGCGTTGCCCAACCCGGCCGACCGCTCCAGCAGACTGAACGCGGCTTCGCCATGGCCGTGCAGGACCACGGCCCGTTTGGCCTGGGCCAGGTATGCGTTTCCAGGATTTGCCATGGCATGCCAAAGTTACGGCCATGGCCCCTTCCAACCTATCGGGCGCTTGCGCGGCGGCCACCGGTTCCGATCCACTGCCTCCTTCCCGGCATCCCGGATCCGTCGCGCAGCGCCACGTTCATGTTTGCCCTTTGTACTGGGCCGCCTTCCCTTCCGGTGCTCCGCTGCTGACATGCCGGCACAAGATCGTCCATCGCGGATGATCTTCTTGCGCGAATGCGGCATCCACGTGGTGGACAGCCCGGCGGCGATCGGGGCGAAGGTGAAGGAGGTGGTGGCCTGAAGGGTCGTTGTCGGTTCTCAGTTGTCGGTTCTCAGTTGTTGGTTCCCGGTTGTTGGGCGTGGCCTGCGTCCAATGAAGGCCGCAACTGCGCAACTTTCCTATTCTGGCGCCCCATTACTCCCCCCCGTTTACCTTCGCCCCATATCAAGCAACCGCTAACAAGGCATGGCACTGTTACAAGGCAAGAAGGCGCTGGTCACCGGCGGCACGCGCGGCATCGGCAAAGGCATCGTGGAGCGCTTCCTTGAAGAGGGCGCGGATGTGGCGTTCACCTACGTGAGCAGCCCGGAAAAGGCGAACGCCCTGGCCGAGGAACTGGGCGCGAAGCATGGCCGCAAGGTGCTGGCCATCCAAAGCAACGCGGGGGACTTCAATTCGGCACAGGCCACCGTGGACCAGGTGGTGGAGGCCTTCGGCGGGCTGGACATCCTGGTGAACAACGCGGGCATCACCAAGGACCAGTTGCTGATGCGCATGAGCGAGGCCGACTTCGACGCGGTGATCGCCACCAACCTCAAGAGCGTTTTCAACATGACCAAGGCGGTGCTGCGCACCATGCTGAAGCAGCGCAGCGGCAGCATCGTCAACATGAGCAGCGTGGTGGGCGTGAAAGGCAACGCGGGCCAGGCCAACTACGCGGCCAGCAAGGCCGGCGTGATCGGCTTCACCAAGAGCACCGCCCTGGAGCTGGGCAGCCGCAACATCCGCTGCAATGCCGTGGCGCCGGGCTTCATCGAAACCGAGATGACGGGAGCCTTGGACGAAAAGACCGTTCAAGGCTGGCGCGAGGCCATCCCCATGAAGCGCGGCGGCACACCCGTGGACGTGGCCAATGCCTGCGTCTTCCTCGCCAGCGACCTCAGCGGCTACGTCACCGGGCAGACCCTGCATGTATGCGGGGGGATGTTGACGTGATGGTGGTTGTCCGTGGTTCGTTGTCTGTTGTCCGTTCTCAGTTCTCAGTTGTCAGTTGTTAGTTGTTGGTTGTCCGTTGTCCGTTGTCGATTCTCCCCCTAACAACTAACAACTGACAACCGGCAACTTGAACCCATGAGCCTCACCACCGCGCATTCCCTTTGGCTGGCACCGTTGTGCGCGCTGCTGGGCATTGTGGCGGCCTGGCTGTTGTACCGCGGCACGCGCATGCAGCATGGCTGGAGCCCCGGGCTGCAATGGTTCCTGGGGACCTGCCGTGCAGTGGTGATCGCGCTGGTGGCCTTCTTCCTGCTGGAACCCATGGTGCGCATACTGGTGCGCGAGGTGCGCAAGCCCGTGGTGGTGCTGGCGCACGATGGGTCCTCCTCCCTGCTGGCGGTCGGGGACAGCACGGCATTCCGTGGAAGCTATCCGGCGCAACTGACCGACCTGGCGGCTGCACTGGGCGACCGCTATGAGGTGCGCAGTTTCACATACGGCAACGGCGTTTCGGACGGCCTGCACTTCGGCCAGCACGAGGAAGAGACGGACATTGACGAACTCTTCCGCACGGTGTACGACCGTTTCGCCGGACCTGACCTGGGAGCGGTGATCATCGACGGGGACGGCATCTACAACCGTGGCCGCGACCCGCGCCTGGCGGCGGAACGCCTGGGGGTGCCGGTCTTTGCCATCATGCTGGGCGATACCACCGTGCGGCCCGACCTTGTGCTGCGCGACGTGGAACACAACCGCATCACCTACCTGGGCAATGAATTCCCGGTGCTGGTGAAGCTGCGGGCCGACCACTTGAAGGGCGGGAAAACGCGCGTGAGCGTGCTGCATGCAGGCAAGGAGGTGGCCGGCAAGGACCTCGTGATCGGGCAGGACCCGTTGATGGCCGAGGTGCCCCTGATGGTGAAGGCCGAGGCCTCGGGCCTGCAGCGCTTCACGGTGGTGCTGCGCACGGTGGATGGCGAGATCAGCGTGGAGAACAACCGGCGCGAGATCTATGTGGACGTGCTGGACGACCGGCGCAAGGTGCTGATCCTCGCACGTTCGCCACATCCGGACGTGGCCGCCATCCGGCAGGCGCTGGCCGGCATGGAGGGCTACGCGGTGGACGTGGCCCTGGCGGCCGACCTCGCGGGGCGTGCAGAGGCCTACGACCTGATCATCCTCCACCAGCTGCCCGCCACGGACGCCCCGCTTCAGCCGGTGTTCCAGCAGATTGCCAAGCGCGGCACGCCCACTTGGACCATCCTGGGCCAGCAGACCAACCTGCGGCAAGCCGATGAACTCGGCAACGGCGTGGCCATCGAGCCCGGGCGCGGCAGCTATTCGGACGTGCAGGCGAAGGTGCCGGATGGATTTTCGCTCTTCGTGCTGGAGGAAGGGACCCGAAAGGCCATCGAACGCTTCCCGCCGCTGCAGGTGCCCTTCGGCCGTTATTCCTTGGGCCGTTCGGCCACCGCCCTGTTGGAGCAGCGCATCGGCCAGGTGGTGACGGACCAGCCCTTGTTCGCCTTCCAGGCCCGGACCGAGCGGCGCACGGCCATCACCTGCGGCGAGGGCCTGTGGCGCTGGCGCCTGGCCGACATGCGGCAGAACAACACCACCGCCCATTTCGACGAGCTGGTGCAAAAGACCGTGCAATTCTTGGCGCTCAAGGAGGACAAGAGCCGTTTCCGCGTGCATGGTGAGCGCGAGTTCGGCCAAGGTGACCGCATCGTGCTGGACGCGGAGCTGTACAACGCCAGCTACGAGCCCGTGAACACGCCGGAGGCCACCATCACCCTGGTGAACGAGGAGGGGCGCCAGCTGCCCTACACCTTTAGCCGCACCGGCACCGGCTACCGCCTGGATGCCGGGATGCTCCCGGCAGGCCGCTACACGTGGTCCGCGGCCACCACGTTGGACGGGGAGCGGCTCACGGCCAAGGGTGAATTCCTGGTGAAACCCTTGGTGGCCGAGCGCCTGAACACCGTGGCCGACCATGGGCTGTGGCGCAACATGGCCGCGCGCACCGGTGGCATCGCCACCACGCCGGCGGACATGGGCCGCATCGCGGAGGCCCTGCAGGCAAAGCCCGAGCTGGCGGCCCGCTCCTATTCCCACAACCGCTTCAGCGACCTGATCGGGCTGCGTTGGATCTTCTTCCTGCTGCTGGGCCTGCTCACGCTGGAATGGCTGCTGCGCCGCCGCAGCGGTGCCTACTGACCGGCCATGCAGCAAGACGAGCCCACGACCAGGGAGGCCGTAAGGCCAAGACGTTCCCGGTCACGGCTGCTGCGCTGGACCGTTTGGCTGGCATTGGCCGCCTCCGCGCTATGGCTGCTGCGCACACCCGTGATGCGCGGTCTGGGCAGGTACCTGTCCGCGGCGGATGCCGATGCCCACGTGGATGCCGTGTACGTGCTGGGCGGCTCCGTGAAGGACCGCGGCCTGGAGGCGGCCCGGGTCCACCGGCAAGGCCTGAGTGACCGCTTCGTCTTCACCGGGGCACCCGTGCCATCGGCGTTGGAGGCCCTGGGCATTGACAGCACCGAGGCGGAATGCACGCGCAATGCCGCGGTGGAGGCCGGCCTTCCACGGGAGCTGACCACGGTGCTGAACGCCGGCACCAGCACCTACGAGGAATTCGAGGCGCTGCTGGCCCATGCCCGGGCCGAAGGCATCGACAGCGTGATGGTCATCTCCAGCTGCTTCCACCTGCGGCGGATCGGCAGGGTCTTCCGCGAGCCGTTCCGCAAGGCCGGCATCACCGTGCTGCTGCATGGGGCACCCTCCTCCACCTTCGATGAGGCACACTGGTGGCGCTCCGAGGAAGGCCTGATCATGCTGAACAACGAGTACGTGAAGCTGGTCTACTACCGGTTCCGGTACTGATTGCTGCAAGGGGCGTCGCAGAAGGCGGCGTTGAGCGTTTGGCTGCGAGGCACAAGCCTCCATCCGCAGGCTGAGAGCATCCCTACGGCCTGCGTCCTACCACCGATCACCAATGCCCTCAGTGCCTCACCACCAGGCGCTGCACGGCGCGGGCCTCCTTCCCTTCCGCCACTAGCAGGTAAGTGCCATTGGCCAGGTGCCCGAGGTCGATCAGCATGCGGTCCGCGCCGGGTATGGTCCGGCCGGTCCAAACCAGGCGGCCCAAGGCATCCTGCACGCGCAGGTCGGTGCGGCCCGCCGGGCCCGGCAGGTAGAGCGTGAAGCGGCCATCGCTGGGATTGGGCGCCACCTGCAAGGCCGTGGCCGCCGCCTCCGGTACGCCGGTCCAGTTCATGCAGAACTCGCCGCTGTAGCTCGCGCCGAAATCGCCGTAGCCGTTCAGCAGCGTATCCCCCAGGATGTCGACCACGCGGAAATCCCCTTCGCCGTAATTGCAGCAGATGCCGTCGCCCACGGCGTCCTGCACGGTGAGCAGGTAGCAATCATGCGCCAGGCACACCTCCTCGGTCACGGCGTATCCGTTCGGGCTGTTCAGGTACGGGCCGCCGGTGGCCACGGCGAAGCCCTCCGGGGTCTCGATGCGCCACGTGGTCTCGGTGCCGAAGCGGTCCAGGTCGAACTGCACCACGGCGGTGAGGCCCGGGCTGCTGATCATGAACTGCAGGCTGTCCGTATCGTTCAGCGGGTTCGCATCCCCGGCGAGGTTGGGGTCGCTCACCGAGACATGCAGCCAATGCACACCGCTGGGCAGGTGCAGGGTGGGCAGGGTCACGTTCACCGTCTGCAGCGGTTGGATGGAGCCGTACCAAGGCATCGAGCCCAGCGGCGCGCCGTCCACCGCGTAGTTGATGTTGGCGAACTGGATGGCCTCTTCGCCGTTGTTCTTCAGCGTGATCACCGGGGTGATGCTGTCGCTGTTGCACACCACGTTGGGCACTTGGGCAATGCTGGTGACGGCGCCGTCCAGGGTGCCGGGGATGACGACACCGGGCTCAAAGCCGTCCAGCGTATCGCCGCAGGCACCCAGCCATTCCTCCAGCAGCGGGTAGGTCAGGTTGAAACGTCCGTAGAAATCGTTGACGTTGTTGCCGCAGGAAGCCTGGCCGCCGAAGAGCTGCCCGATGAGGCGGTGGTCCTGGTTCCAGAGGCCGCTGCCGGAGCTGCCGGGCTCGGTGGTGCCGGAATGCCATTCGGTCACCTGCCAGCAATCCGCGCCGCTCATCTGCCCTTCGATGATGGGGCCGTGGGAGCTGGTGATCTTCTTGATGTCGCCGCGGGGATGGTGGATGCCGACCACGGAGTCGGGGGCTGTGCCGGTGATGTCCCAGCCCGCGAAGTAGGGTTGGAAGTCGGGCGGCGGGGTGCTGCTCAGGAGCAGGAAGGAGGCATCGGTGGGCGGGTTCTCCAGCAGCTTGTCGCAACCGGTGATGCTATGGTCCATCGGTGCATTCTCCGTGGGGTCGCAGGTGGGGCTCTCCCAGTTGAAGATGAAGACCCAGGAGGCATTGGAGTTGTTGCCCTCGGTGCAGTGGTTGGCAGTGAGGAAGTACGGCGTGCTGTCGTTGGCACAGTTGTTCAGCAGCGTGCCGGTGCACACGCCCCCGCCCAGGACGAGGTGGGCCACCGAGCGGATCTCCGGCCGCCACTGGTCGCCCTCGGGGCAGATGGTGTTCACGTTGCAGGGGCCGCTGTCGCCGAAGCCGCGGTCGCTGCCCTTGCCCAGCAGGCGGTAGCCGTGCACCACGGTGCTGATGGTCAGCCTCCCCTGCCCGGCCCGCGCCGGCGGCTCGATGTATTCCACCGTGATGCGGTCACCTTCCAGCGGTGCCGTGCCGAAGGCCGTGTGCCCCGGGTTGCTTTGCGCGGTGAAGGCGCCGCGTACTGTGCCCGCCTCGTTGTAGAGGAACAGGCGTGCGCCCTCGGGGATCACGTACTCGCTGAACTGGAGGTTGATCGCCAGCGCCTCCGGGCAGTGCAACATCAGCCGCCACACGCGGTCGCCGTTGGGCATGGTGAACCAGGAACCACTGTTCTGCAAGGTGAAGTCGGTGTGGTGCTCGAAACCGAAGCGGAACGGCCCCTTGATCCCCTGGGCGGCGCGTGCGGCATCCTCGTCCAGCAGCGCGGCCACGTCCACTGCGGGTAAATGGACCGCCACGGCCACGGGCATGCCGCGCTTCTCGGCCTTGTCGCCGTAGGGGTGGCCGCCGAATGACAATTGGGCTGAAAGTTGGGAGGGAGCCAAGGCGGCGGCGAGGGCGAGCAGCGTAATGATCTGGTTCATCGGGGGCTTGGATCTTGTCGCGCAGGGGTGACGCGCAACCGGGGCGATTGGTTGCAGCGAAAGTAGGTTGTCCCCGCGTGTGCCGGGCCGCCACCTAGGGTTTGGCCGTGGCCTTGGTCCGCTCGTCGATCAGCTTCCGCATGGCGAAGAGCTCATCGCGCAGCTGTGCGGCGGCGATGAAGTCCAGCTCCTTGGCGGCCTTCTTCATCTGCGCTTCCAGCAAGCTGGCGTTCTTCTCCAACTGCTCCACGGGCATGTATTGCACCACGGGGTCGGCGGCCAGGCTGCTCTCCTCGGGCTCCACGTAGGCCCTTCCGCCCGGGTGGTCCACCTGATCCACCACGGCGGTCTGCTGCATCACCGAGGCCCTGTCGCGCTTGATCTGCGTGGGCGTGATGCCGTGCTCCGCGTTGTAGGCCATCTGCTTGGCGCGGCGCCGGTCGGTCTCCTCCATGGTGCGGCGCATGCTGTCCGTGATGGTGTCGGCGTAGAAGATCACCAGGCCGTTGATGTTGCGCGCGGCGCGGCCCGCCGTCTGGGTAAGCGAGCGGTTGCTGCGCAGAAAGCCTTCCTTGTCGGCATCCAGCACGGCCACCAGCGAGACCTCCGGCAGGTCCAGGCCCTCGCGCAGCAGGTTCACGCCCACCAGCACGTCGAAAAGGCCCAGCCGCAACTGGCGCAGGATCTCGATGCGCTCCAGGGTCTCCACGTCGCTGTGGATGTACTTGCACTTCACGCCGTTCTTCCCCAGGAATTCCGTCAGTTCCTCGGCCATGCGCTTGGTGAGGGTGGTCACCAGCACGCGCTCCTCCTTTTCGCTGCGCTTGCGGATCTCGTACAGCAGGTCGTCGATCTGGTCCTTGCTGGGGCGCACCTCGATGGGCGGGTCCAGCAGGCCGGTGGGCCGCACCACCTGCTCCACCACCACGCCCTCGCTGCGCTCCAGCTCAAAGTCCGCCGGGGTGGCGCTGACGAAGACCACCTGCCCGAGCATGCCCTCGAACTCCTCGAAGGTCAGCGGCCGGTTGTCCATGGCGCTGGGCAGGCGGAAGCCGTACTCCACCAGGTTTTTCTTGCGGCTGCGGTCGCCGCCGTACATGGCCCCGATCTGCCCGATGGTCACGTGGCTCTCGTCGATGACGGTGAGGAAGTCCTCCGGGAAATAGTCCAGCAGGCAGAAGGGCCGTTGGCCGGGCTGGCGGCGGTCGAAGTAGCGGCTGTAGTTCTCGATGCCGCTGCAATAGCCCAGCTCGCGCATCATCTCCAGGTCGTAATTCACGCGCTCCTCCAGCCGTTTGGCCTCCAGGTGCTTGCCGATCTCCTGGAAGAATCCGGTCTGCTTCACCATGTCGTCCTGGATGGCGTGGATGGCGCCGTTGAGCGTGTCCTTGCTGGTGACGAAGATGTTCGCCGGGTAGATCGGCGTTTCGTCCACGGCCTCCAGGGTCTTGCCGTTCGTCGGGTCGAAGCGTTCGATCTTCTCGATCTCGTCGCCCCAAAAGTGGATGCGGATGCCCTCGTCGGCGTAGGCCAGGTACACCTCCACCACATCGCCGCGCACGCGGAAGTTGCCGCGCCCCGGCTCGATGTCGCTGCGGCTGTACAACGCCGAGACGAACTGGTGCAGCAGCGCGTTGCGCGAGACCTTCTGCCCGCGATGCACGTGTACCACGCTCTTGTGGAACTCCGCCGGGTTGCCGATGCCGTAGATGCAGCTCACGCTGGCCACCACGATCACGTTGCGCCGCCCGCTCAGCAGCGCGCTGGTGGTGCTCAGGCGCAGTTTTTCGATCTCGCTGTTGATCGAGAGGTCCTTCTCGATGTAGGTGTTCGTCACCGGCAGGTAGGCCTCGGGCTGGTAGTAGTCGTAGTAGCTCACGAAGTATTCCACCCGGTCCTTGGGGAAGAAATGCTTGAACTCACCGTAGAGCTGTGCGGCGAGGGTCTTGTTGTGGCTCAGCACCAGCGTGGGCCGGTCCAGCTGGGCGATCAGGTTGGCCACGGTGAAGGTCTTGCCCGAGCCGGTGACGCCCAGCAGGGTCTGGTACTTCACGCCTTCATTCACGCCCTCCACCAATTGGCGGATGGCCTCCGGCTGGTCGCCGGTGGGCTGGAATTCCGAGGAAAGCGTAAAGGGCATGGAGGGGCGTAAAGTTAGCTTCAGGCCCCAGGGAGCGAATGGCAGTACTTTCACCGTGCGGGCGAAGCTGCCCACCCCATGTTCCTCAAGCGCCTTCTTCACTACCTCAATCCGGTCACGCTGTTCGGCAAGGGAGACCGCAACATCAACCTGCGGTTCATGCACGGCATCAACCGGATCAGCATCCTGCTGTTCCTGGCCTGCTTGGTGGTCATGGCCGTGCGCGCCTGTGCAAACTGACCGGCACCTACTGCTCCGCGCGTTCCACGTAGAGGTATTCCTCGGTGCCGTTGCCTTCCATGGCGGGCCCTTCCTGCAGGTGGGCAACAATGCGCACCGGCATCGGCGCAGGAGGTGATTGCACCTTTTGGGTGTACAGCTTCCCCAATTCCATGGAGATGCTGTCCGCGGCCACCGGAATGGCCTGGTTGCTGCCGTCCGGGGTGAAGCTGTGCGCATCCGCGTAGTACACATAGCCCCCGGACAGGCGCATGCTGGACGGGGCCACGCCCGCTACCCGGCGCAGGGTGTAGTTCAAGGGGCTTTCAACCGCCTTCCCCTCCTGGTCCAACATCTCCAGGCCGTTGGCCCCCATGCGCCAGCGGTCGGGCACATCACCGGTGGCCAAGGTCAGCACATCCCCTTGCACGGACCAGCGGCCGATCTCCCCGAAGGGGATGCTGTCGCGCTCCAGGTAGAGGTCGCGCCGGATGTAGGTGCTGTCCGGGCGCAATTCCAGGCGTGTGAAGATGCCCGGGCAGTCGGCGCAGGGAAGCGTATCGGCATAGCTGCCCACCCAGGCCGTGGCCGTTGGCGTCGCGGTGCTGTCCTTCGCTGCCTCGGTCTCCTGGACTTGGTCGGCGGTGCCGGTGCAGGATGCCAGGAGGAGTGCGGTGGAGAGGATCGGGAAGAGGGGTTTCATGGGGTATTCTGGTTGCTGATCGCCGGTTGGCACTTCGTGCGTGTGTTTCGCGGGAAGGTGCCTTCTGCACATGCAAAGCAAGTGCCGTGCGGCGATCTTTGCGCGCCATGGTCGCCACGCCGTTGTTCTCCGCCTTTTACTTCGGGACGGTTGAGCACTACGCCCTGATTGCGCGCAGCGGGCGGGCCGTGGTGGACATCGGTGAGCATTACGAACGCCAGAGCCACCGCACGCGCACGGTCATCCTGGGGGCCAACGGGCCGCAGGCGCTGGACGTGCACATCACGCGCCGAAGCGGGGAGCGCATGCCGATGCGCACGGTGGGGCTTTCCTATGCCGAGCCGTGGCATGCGCGGCACCTGCACGCCATCCGCAGCGCGTACGGGCAAACGCCGTGGTTCATCCATTACATCGACGACCTGGGGAAGCTGCTGCGGCACCGGCATGAGCGGCTGGCCGACCTGGACCTGGCCACCCTGCGCATGGCCTTGGGATGGCTGGGGCTGAAGCCGGAGCTGGTGGTGGAGGAAACGTATGTGGAGCCGGTTGCCGTGGAGGAGCGGAAGCTGTGGAACCTGCGCCACACCCTGCACCCCAAGCGGCCGTTGCCGGCCGGGGTGCCCGCGGTGGGGCCGTATGCGCAGGTGTTCGGCGATCGCCACGGTTTCCGGCCGCACCTCAGCATCCTGGACCTGGTGATGAACCACGGGCCACGCGCCAGGGAGGTCCTGCTTCAGGGCTGACCGTCCGGGGCTGGCGGCAGCAGAGCATTGCGGTCCAGTGCCCAGGCGTGGCGCTGGATCACGGCCTCGAGGCGTTCCCGCAGGCGCGTCACGGTGTCGGGCTCCGCCGCTGTCAGGTCCTGGTGGAACAAGGTGTCCGTGCGGTAGGCATACAGGCCGGTGGCGCGCTCACCATCGAAGAACAACAGGCGGTCGGCGGAGATCCATTGGTACTGTCCGTTCAGGTACTGCACGGCGTACGGTTCGCGGTCGCGCTTGAACAGGCTGCGGCCGAAGGTGTTCACCTCGCCCTGGAACCCGGTGATGTCCAGGATGGACGGCAGGATGTCCAGGTGCTGGGCCACGGCATGGTCGCGCCCGTTGAGGCTGCCGTCCGGCCGGAAGAACAGGATGGGCACGGCAAATCGGCCGGCGGCATTCATGTACCACGCCGGATGGGCATTGTACAGGAAGGTGTGGTCGCCGGTAATGACAAAAAGCGTGTTCCGGTACCAAGGGCTTCGCGCGGCCCGCCCGAAGAACCGGCGCAGGGCCATGTCCGCATAGCCGAGCGATTCGTGGATTTCCTGCGTTCCCTTGGGGAATCGGCCTTTCCACTTGTCGGGCACCAGGAAGGGATGGTGCGAGGAAAGCGTGAAGACCGCGGAGCAGAAGGGCACCTGCTCCCGGTCCAGGCGGTCGGCGAAGAACTGGAGGAACTCCTCGTCGTAGATGCCCCAATGCCCGTCATAGCCGGCCGGGTCTGGATATTCATCGCGGCCGTAGTAGCGATCGAAGCCCGCGGCCCTGCTGAATGAATCGAACTTGTACTCGCCGTTGATGCCGCCATGGAAGAAGGAGGTGGCATACCCGGCCTGCTTCATGCGGGTGCCCAGGCCGTCCAGGCGGTTGGCGGCGTAGGGCGTGTTCATGAAGGCCTCATCGGTGAAGGAGGGGATGCCGGCCAGGATGGCGCAGAAGCTCTTGTTGCTGCGCTCGGCGTTGGCAAAGGCCCTGTCGAACACCAGGGAATGGCCGGCCAGCGAATCCAGGAAGGGCATGTAGGCGGGTGCCCCGCTGAGCGAGGCGAGGTACTCCTGGCCCAGGCTCTCCACGATGATCAGCACCACGTTCTCCTTGCGGTCCCCGGGATCCCTGCGAATGGCGTAGCGCAAGGGCATCCGGCGGTCCAGCTCGTCCTGGCTGAACCAGTGCCGCTGCTCCACCACGGGTTGCCCCAGCGAGTGGACCAGGGTGAAGGCCGAATTGGTGACCAAAGGAGCGAAGGCCACATCCACATGGTCAGCGGCGTGGGCCGGTGAAATGCCTTGGTACTGCCAGCCGCCGCGCCCCAGCAACAGGCAAAGGCCCAGCACACCCAAGGCCACGGGGATCTCCAGCCACGGTCGCGGGGGCGCAGGGCGGTGGCCGGGCGTTCCTCGCGCGGCCCGCCACAGCACCACCAGGAGCAGGATGAACACGGCCGCCACCCAGCCGTGGTCCGCCAGGAAGGACGGCAGGTTGCGGGTTCCGGCACCGAGTTGGCCCAGCAGGTCGCGGCCCACGCGCTTGTGGTTGAAGCCGAAGTAGATGAGGTCGATGCAGCAGACGGCCAGCAACAAGCCGTTGATCAGCATGAAGCCCGTGCGGAAGACGCGCCTGCCCGCGCGCGAATCACGCCAGCGAACTGGCAACAGGAACAGCAGGATCAGCGGCGCGTTCCAGATCACCACCGTGGCCACATCGAAGCGCAGGCCTTGCAACAGCACCTGCGGCACCTGGCCCGGGGGTACGTTGCCGAAGGAGGTCCGGTAGAGGAACCAGAAGACCAGCCGCAACAGGCCCAACAGCAGGACGACCAGGCCGAGCCGGCGGACCAGCAGCCCCAACGTGTGCCACGGGTTGCCTGCGGGGATGGCCCCGTCCCGGTACGGCAAGGCCCGGCGGAGCCTATTCCACGCTGAAGACGGCCCCATCGATGCCCTTGTTCACCGCGACGGCCACGGCTTTCAAGGTCATGGCCATGGGGCCGCCGCCTTGCTTCACCTGGCGCGGGAAGAGCACACCGCCCTCGGGTTGGTAGTCGCTGAAGTCCGTCACCACCTGGAGGAACCCGCCGCCTTCCTGCGTCTTGTTCTCCTTGCGGCGCAGCTTCAGGCCGGTCTTCACGTCGTAGTACTCATCGAACTGCCCGCCGGGCAGGGTCTTCACGTTCACGCGGTAGGCCTTGGCTCCGTTGAGGTCCACCACGCCGATGAGCGTGGCCGCGTACTGCAGGTCGGCATAGTGCAGCTCCGGGAAGGTGTAGGCGCTTTGGAGCACCTCGTCCAGGTCGGCATCCACCAGGTCCTTCTCCCCCATCATGCTCTTCATTGTCGCCTTGTCGCCGCCGTCATAGGCGATGCGTTGCAGCAGCATGCTGCCTGCCTTCATCTCCATGGCGTACTTGTTGGGCTCCTTGTGGTACTCGGTCAGCGCGGCGTCCATGCCTTGGATGCTGGTGGTGTAGTCGATGCGCAGGTCGCGCACCTTCCCCACGGCCTGCTTGCCACCGATGGCCTTGATGTAGGCATCGAGCACGTCCTGGGCGGTCATGCCCGCAGGGGCCGGCGTTGCGCCCTCGGAGGGGTCTGGGCGCACGTTATCGCCGTTGGCATCGTAGTCCTGCAGGCGCCCGGTGGGGCTGATGCGCTCCAGCCCTTTGGCCACGGACTGCTTGTCGCCCACCACCAGCACCGTGCAGCTGTCGGGGTGGAGGAAACGCACGGCGGCCTGCTGCACCTGTTCCGCGGTGACGGCATCCAAGCGCTTGAGGTAGCTGGCGTAGTGGTCCTCGGGCAGGTCGTTCAGGTAGGTGTTCAGCGCGAAGCGGGCCACGGTTCGGGGATCCTCCAGGCCGCGGGCGAAACTGCCGGCCATGTAGTTCTTGGCCAGGGCCAGCTCATCGGCGGTCACCGGCGCGGTACGGATGCGCCGGATCTCGCCCAAGACCTCGGCCACGGCGCTGTCGGTCACTTCGTTGCGCACGCTGCAGCCCGCGCTGAAGGCGCCGCACCAGCGGTCGGCGTCCAGGCTGGAATAGGCGCCGTAGGTGTAGCCTTTGTCCTCGCGGAGGTTCTGCATCAGGCGGGCGTTGAACACGCCTCCGCCCAGGATGGTGTTGAGCACCTGGGCCTGCAGGGCCATGGGATCATTGGGCTTCAACTGCACGGGGAACACCACCTTGATCACACTCTGGGCGCTGCCGGGGCGGTCCACGAAGGCCACCCGGGTCTTGCCGGGCAGTTTGGGCTGCTTCCCGCCGGTGATCACCGGTCCGAGGTCCTTCACCACGTCATGCCCCTCGGCATCCTTGGTCACGGCCACATCCGCGCCCTTCCACAGGCCGAAGTACTTGCGGGCCATGGCCTCGCCTTCCTGCGCGGTGATGTCGCCCACCAGCACCAGGTAGCCTTGCTTGGGCTGGAAGAAGTAGCGGTAGTACTGGTACACGGCATCGCGGGATGCCTTGCCCAAGCTGGCCTCGGTGCTCACTTCGCCGTAGGGATGGTCCTTGCCGTAGGTCAGGGAATGGCCCACCACATCGGCGATCTGGTCGGGGTCGTCGGTGCGGGCCTGCACTTGGGAAAGCAGGCGGGTTCGGGCCTTCTCGAACTCATCGGCCGGGAAGTTGGCGGCGGTGGCCACTTCGTAGACCAGGTCCATCAGCGCGGGGAAATTCTTCTTCAGGCTGGAGGCATAGAGCCCGTCGCTCGATCCGCTGAGGCGGGCACCGAGGCTGTCCACCAGCTCATCGAGCTCGGCCTTGGTGTGGCGGGCAGTGCCGCTGGTGAGCAGCTCGCCCACCAGCTCCAGGTAGCCGGCCTTGTCGCCTTGCAGCACCGGCGGGAAATCGAAGCGGAGCTGGGCGCTGACGATGGGGATCTTATGGTTCTCCACGATGATCACGCGCATGCCGTTGTCCAGCGTGAAGCTCTTGTGCCCGCCGAGATGGACTTCAGGGGCGGGGCCGGGTGCGGGGGCTTTGGTGCGGTCCACTTGGGCGATGGTCATGGCCGGGATCAGGAATGTTGAGGCCAGCACAAGGGGATGAAGCAGGAGGCTTTTCATGTTCCTGGGATGGCGGGTTAATTCTTCTGGTTCAAGGGCAGGTAATAGAGCACCACGCGGTTCTCCGGCATGAAGTACTTGCGGGCCACGCGCTGCAGGTCGGCCGGGGTGACGGCGAGGTATTGCTCGATCTCCGTGTTCACCTTGTCCGCCCCGCCCAGGAAGGTGTAGGCGTTGGCCAGGTTGTGGGCGATGCCGCTCACGCGCCCGTTGTCGTTGGCGTGCTCGGTCTCGATCTGCACCTTCAGCTTGGCGAGTTCGCCCTCGGGCACCAGCTCCTCCCGTACCCGTGCGAACTGCCGGTCCATGCTGGCTTCCAGGCTGTCGGGCGCCACGCCCATGTTGGCCACGGCGAAGGCGATGGCCAAGCCGGGATCCTCGAAGGGCAGGCTGAAGGATCCGACGAAGACGGCCTTCTGCTCGGCATCCTTCACGTTCTTCACCAGGCGGCTGCTGTTGCCGTTGCTCAGCAGGCGGTTCAGCATGTCCACGGCATAGAAGTCGGGCGTGCCCAGCGCGGGGATGCGGTAGGCCTGCACCACGGCGGGCAGTTGGATCTTGTCATACACGGTGTCGCGCACCTCGCCCGTCATCGGCGGCTCCACCACCTTGTTGCGGGGCACGGCCTTGCCCTTGGCGATGGGGCCGAAGTACTTGGTGAGCGCCGCCGTGGCCTTCTTGCTGTCCAGGTCTCCGGCCAGCACCAGCACGGCGTTGTTGGGCACGTAGAAGGTCTTGTAGAACTCACGGTAGTCCTTCTCCGTCGCGGCGTTGAGGTCCTCCATGTAACCGATGGTGGGCCACTGGTAGGGATGCTTGTGGTAGGCGCGGCGGAGCACCTCGGGCAGGATGCTGCCGTAGGGCTGGTTCTCATAGCGTTGGCGGCGCTCCTCCTTCACCACCTCGCGCTGCGTCTCGATGCCCTTGGTGTCCACCTTGGCGTGGAGCATGCGCTCGCTCTCCAGCCAAAGGCCGAGGTCGAGCTGGTTGCTGGGCAGCACCTCGTAGTAGTAGGTGCGGTCGCCGGTGGTGTTGGCGTTGAGCACGCCGCCGGCCTTCTCCACGTACTTGGCGAACTCACCACGGCCGATGTTATCGGATCCTTCGAAGAGCAGGTGCTCGAAGAAGTGGGCGAAGCCGCGCCGGTCGTTGGCCTCGTCCTTGCTGCCCACGTGGTACATCACGCCCACGGCCACGATCGGGGTGCTGTGGTCCTCATGGAGGATCACATGGAGCCCGTTGGGCAGGTCGAACTCGGTGAATTGGATCTCGCGGGTCTGGGCCGTGGCCGTGATGGTTGCCATCATGCAGGCGGAAATTGTGGGGATCGCTCTCATGCTGAATTGCCTTGGTAGCGCAAAGGGGGTGGCGAAAGTACGGCATGCCACCCCGACGGCCGGGCCGCTTGCGCCTCGCCACTTCCCGCCCGGCCGCGCAACCAAGAAGGCAAGGTGGCCATACCTTCGTGAACGGGCCTGGACCGGGATGTGTGCAACGCCGAACCGTTGCGAACTTTGCGCCGCCCGGCAGGGGAACTCCCGTCTGTCCGGCACCGTATAACGGCCCGCTCCATCCATGCCGACCACCTTGACAGCCCGCAACACGGACCGCTTGTTCACCCCTGCGGTGATGGAGCTGGTGCACCTGCTCCACGCGCGCTTCGGCGAGCAGCGGCTACAGGTGCTGCAGCAAGGGGAAGCGCGCCGCGATGCCCTGCGGACGGGGTCCGTGGGCGAGCTCGCGGAGACCGCGGCCACGCGGCATGGCAACTGGCAGGTGGACCCTGTGCCGGCCGAATTGCTGGAACGCCGGGTGGAACTGATCGGGGGATGCAGCCGAAAGGAACTGATCGACGGCATGAACGCCGGGGCCAAGAGCTATGTGGCCGACCTCTGGGACATGACGCCCAATGAGCGGGGCGCCATCCTTCGGGCCCACAAGAACATCGAGCGGGCCGCCGCACTGCACCTCGCCTACGTGGGCAACGACGGATCGCGGGTACGGATCAACCCCGGAAGCACCACGCGCCTGATGGTGGTGCCCCGGCCGCTGCACGCCACGGACCATTGCATCGGCACGCCCGGCGAACCCCTGGCCGCCACCTTCGTGGACCTGGCCCTGGTGGCCGTGCTCAGTGCCGAGCGCATGCGCCTGCGCCAAGGCGGCGTGTACCTGTACCTGCGCGACCTGGGCGGCCATGCGGAAGCGCGGCTGTGGAAGGAGATCTTCAGCCTGCTGGAGGACCGGCTTGAATTCGCGCGCGGCACCTTCAAGGCCACGGTGATGATGGACAGCCTGGCCGTGCTGCTGGAGGCCGACGAGGTGCTGCACGAACTGCGGCACCATTCCGCCGGGTTGGCCATGGCCCCGCAGGCCTTCGCCGCCGACCATGTGGCCTTGTTCAGCCACCCGGACAAGCCCGTGCTGCCCGACCGGGAGCACATCGGGCTGAATGCGCATTTCCTGCGCAGCGCCAGCCTGCGCACCATCAGCATCTGCCACCGCCGCCAGGCACACGCCATCGGCGCACCGGCCTTCGTTCTGCCGCCCCAGCCGGACGGCGTGCTGCGCGCCGATTTCCTGGAGATGCTGGCGGACAAGGAACGCGAGGCGGTGGACGGGCATGACGGTACGCTGGTGGCCCTCCCCGGCCTGGTGAACCCCGCCATGGCCGAGTTCAACAAGAGCATGCCCCGCTCCCACCAGATGTACTTCCAACGGCCGGACACCAGCACCCCCGAGGACCTGGTGATGCACCCGGCCGGCGACCTCACCACCGAGGGGATGCAGCGTTGCATCCGCACGGTGCTCCACGCCCTGGTCCAGTATCCGGGCCACCAAGGGCTGGTGGTGCAAGGCGGCCGCGTGCATGACCGCACCTCCATCCGCCTGGCCACGCTGCTGATCTGGCACTGGACGCGCAGCAAGGTCTGCTTCATCACCAACACCGGGCTGGAGGTGCATGAGGAGGTGGTGAAATACCTCATCCGCAAGGAGGGCAAGAAGCTCGCCGAGCGTGGCATCGCGCAGGACAAGCAAAGCGCGGACCGCGCCGTGGACCGCCTGCTGTCCGCCGCACTTTCGCCGGCCGTGCCCCCGGACCTGCTGGAGGAGGACGCCAAGCCCGGCACGGACGCATGAGCACGGCGGATTGGATACCCTGCACCGAACGGCTGCCCGCCGACGGGCAACGCGTGCTCTGCTGGCTGCCCGGCCATGGCGTTCAGCTGCCCGGCCTGGCCGGCCGGGAGGCCCGCCTGGTGGTGATCCTGCGCTTCGCCGAGGACTGGTTCATCAAGAACCCCAGCAAGACCGGCCGCGCCACGCACCGGCACTTTTGGCTTGGGGAGGGCAGCAGCAACTGCTTCTTCGAGCAGGTCTCGCATTGGCGGCCCCTGCCCGAAGGCCCGGCCGCGGAATGAAAAAGGCCCGGTCGCCCGGGCCTTTCCATGTGCCGTGGTCCGGGATCACTTCTTCACGATGTCCAGCAGCTCCACCTCGAAGATGAGCGTGCTGTTGCCCGGGATGTCCTGCCCGGCGCCCTGCGGGCCGTAGGCGAGGTCGCTGGGGATGTACAGCTTCCAACGCGAACCCACCGGCATCAGCTGCAGGGCCTCGGTCCACCCGGGGATCACCGCGTTCACGGGGAACTCGGCCGGCTCGCCGCGGTCGTAGGAGCTGTCGAACTGCTTCCCGTTGATCAGGGTACCCTTGTAGTGGACCTTCACGGTCTCCTCGGCCGCGGGCTTCGGGCCTTTGCCCATCTGCAGCACCTCGTACTGCAATCCGCTGGCCGTGGTCACCACGCCGGGCTTCTTGCCGTTCTCGGCCAGGAACTTGGTTCCTTCCGCCAAGGTGGCCTCGGCCTCGGCCTGCTGCTTGGCCATGGCGGCCTTCTGGGCATCCAGCATGTAGGCATGCACGGTGGCCTTGATCTTCTCGAGGTCGAAGCGCATGTTGCTGTCCATGGCGTCGCGCATGCCGATGAAGAGGGCGTCGATGTTCAGGGAATCAAGCCCGGCCTGCTCCAGGTTCATCTTCAGGTTGCCCCCCACGTCCGAACCGATGCCGTAGCTCACGGAATCCAGTCGGCTGGCGAGTTTCAGGTCGCGGCCCAGCTGTCCGGTGGCCTGGTTGGTGCAGGCGCTGGCCAGGATGGCGAGCAAGGTGAAAAAGGAAAGTTTGATGTTCATGGGTTTGAAATGGTCGGCGAAGGTACACGGCCGGCACATGCGGCGGCGCAATGATCGTTAACGGGGCTTTTCCTCTCCCCGGCCCAGGATGGCGCGCAGCTTGCGCCGGAAGCGCGGATAGCCCGCCAAGTCGCTGTGGTAGCCCTTGGGGAAGGTGATGAGCTCGCGGGGCACGTCCGTCGGTATGGCGGCATACAGGCGCAGCGCACTGCTGTAGGGCACCAGCGGGTCGCGCATGCCGTGGAAGATGTACACCGGGCAGCGCACCTTGCGGATGGCTGTATCGCTGCGGAAGCGGTACTTCAGCAGCCAGCGGTAGGGCAGGATGGCCAGGTAGTGCCGGGCCACATCCAGGAAATTGGCGAACGGAGACTCCAGCACCAGGGCGCGGGGCGAGCGGGCCGCGGCCACGGGCACGGCCATTCCGGTACCCAGGGAGCGGCCGTAGACCAGCACCTTCCCCTCGCCGAAACGGGCGGCCAGCCGGTCGTACCAGGCCAGCACATCGGCGTGCAGGGCGGCCTCGGAGAGTGCGCCGGTGCTCTTGCCGTAGCCCCGGTAGTCGGGCATCAGCACGGCATGGCGCTGGTTGGTGAAGCGCGGTGCGCGCTTGCCCCAGCGGCGCAGGCTGCCGGTGTTGCCGTGCAGGTAGAGCACCGCGCCGGCCGGTTCGTCCACCGTGAAGAACAGCGCATGCAGCCTTGCCCCGTCCGGCCGTTCCATGCGCCATTCCTCGAAGGGTTGCGGGAAGCGGAACACATAACGCTCGGGCAAGGGGAAGCGCACGAAGATGAACCGCTCCTGGAACCACCAGTAGAAGAGGCAGACGCCCAGGTAGACCAGGCCCAACAGGCCCAACGAGTATAGGAGAAAGGCGAGCACCGCGTAAAGTTATCCCCGGTCTACCGCGCGAACAGCCATTCCGCCCCGTTGCTCTCCCCGGGCTGGAAGCGGTAGCCGTCCACCTCGTATGTTTTGATGGCATCCGCATCCAGCACCCGCCGCTGGATGATCCAGCGTGCCATGGCCCCGCGCTGGTGCTTGGCATGCACCATCACGGTACGCAGCCCTTTGGCCGTGCGTTCCTTGAAGACCGGCGTGATCACCGGCACACCGAGCGTTTCCCGGTGGATGGCCTTGGCGTACTCTTCCGAGGCCAGGTTCAGCAGCACCTCATCCTTGTTCCTTCGTGCGGTGTCGGCCAGTTCCGCGGTGATACGTCCGCCCCAAAAGGCGTACAGGTCCTTGGCGCGGCCCACGGGAAGGCGCGTGCCCATCTCCAGGCGGTACGGGGTGATCAGGTCGTAGGGGCGCAGCACGCCGTAGAGGCCGCTGAGCAGCCGCAGGTGGCGCTGGGCGAAGCGCCGGTCGTCGGCATCGAGTGAAGGTGCGTCCAGCTTGCGGTAGGCCTCGCCGTCGTAAAGCAGGGCCGCGGGCTTGCGCGGTGTTTCCTCCCAGGCCTGGAAGCGGGCGTGGTTCAGCGCGGCGATCTCCGTGCTGGCGCCCATCAGCGTACGCAGCTTGCTGGCGGAAAGCTTCTTCAGCTTCTCCACCAGTTGCAGGGCGGGTTCAGCGAACACCGGCTCCGTGGTGCCTCGAAGGCTGTCAACGGGTCCTTCGTTTAGTCGTTTGGCGGGGGAAAGGACGATCAGCATCGGCGGCGAAGTTCAGCACCGGCGGGGAAAACCGCGGATCATCCGCCGCTCTTGTACTTTCGGCCCATGGCCGGGACACGCACAGTGATTTTGGAGCACGACCGCATCCAGCGGAAGTTGCGGCGTATCGCCTTTCAGGTGTATGAAGGCCATGTGGGCGAAACCTCGGTGGTGCTGGTGGGCGTGGCCCCGCGCGGCGCCAAGCTGGCCATGCGGCTCAAGGCCCACTTGGAGGAGATCTCACCCCTGAAGGTGGAACTGCACGAGCTTGCGTTGGACAAGGACGCCCCGATGAAAGGCCCTGCCAAATTGGGCAAGGGCGATGTGGACCTCAACGGCCGCGCGGTGGTGCTGGTGGATGATGTACTGATGAGCGGCCGCACCCTGATGTACGCCGCCGCGCACCTGGTGGCCGCACCGCTCAAGCGCCTTACCACCGTGGTGCTGGTGGACCGCTTACACCGCACCTTCCCCATCCGCGCGGACATCGTGGGGCTCACCCTTACCACCACGTTGCAGGAACACATCAGCGTGGAGCTGGGCCGCAAGGACACTGTCTACCTTTCCTGAAGGCCGAGCATTTCCGCCATCAATTGCGCGGTCTCCGCCGTGGTGCCCCCTCCCGGCACGTGCACCGGCGCTCGCCGGTACACCGGTTCCCGTACGCGCATCAACTCCCCGATGCGGTCGCTCAGGGCTTGTCCATGCAGGCCGAACAGCAACGGGCGGTCGCCGCCGGAGCGGATGGCCCGGGCCAGCAGCACTTCATGGGGCACGTCCAGGTACACCACACGGCCGGCGGCCAACATGCGGTCCATGTTGTCCGCCGCCATCGGCGTGCCGCCGCCGCAGGCCACCAGCACATCACCACCGGTGAGCAATTCGCCCAGCACCGCGCTTTCCACCTCGCGGAACTTCGCTTCACCATGCTGCTGCATCCAGGGCAGGATCGGCCCGATACGCTGCTCGATCACCCGGTCCAGGTCCACGAAGCGGCGGCCGGTCAGCTGGGCCAGTTCCCGCCCCACCACGCTCTTGCCGCTGCACATGAAGCCGATGATGAAGATGCGCATGGTGACACAAAGTAAGCATCCGTCCCGGTCCGTCGATCCTATCTTGGCCGCCTGCAAAACAGCCATGAAGATCCAGGAAGCGGATAGCGGCCAAGCCCTGCACGATTGGATGCGGCTGCCTTGGCGCATCTACGCCGACGACCCCAACTGGGTGCCGCACCTGAAGCAGGACATCGAGAAGGTCTTCGACCCCAAGCGAAACAAGCTGCTGCAGCCCCGACCCGACCGCAAGGCTGGCGCCGTGAAGCGATGGGTGCTGTACGACGGTGCAGGCAAGGCCTGCGGGCGCATCGCCGCCTTCATCGACCCCAAGACCGCCTGGACCGATGAGCAGCAGCCCACCGGCGGATGCGGCTTCTTCGAGTGTATCAACGACCAGGCCGCCGCCAACCTATTGTTCGACACCGCCCGCGATTGGCTGAAGGCCCAAGGCCTGGAAGCCATGGACGGCCCGGTGAACCTCGGTGAGCGCAACATGTTCTGGGGCCTGCTGATCGAGAACTTCACGGACGCACCGATCTACGGCACCAACTACAACCCGCCCTACTACGTGCAGCTCTTCGAGCGGTACGGCTTCCAATTGTACTTCAAACAGCTCTTCTTCAAACGCGATGCGCTGGAAGAGGTGCAGCCCATCTTCCGGCGCAAGTACAACCAGCTGAAGCACGACCCCGACTATAAGGTGTGCGACGCACGCGGCATGTCCGTGGAAAGGCTCGCTGAGGATTTCCGCACGGTGCTCAACGCGGCCTGGGTGGACCACGAGAACTTCAAGCCCATGCCCAAGGAGGTGGCGCTGAAGACCATCCAGCAGATGAAGCCGGTGATCGACCCGCGCATCATCGTCTTCGTGTACCACAAGCAAACGCCCATCGCCTTCTACATCAACCTGCCCGAGCTCAACGAGATCTTCCGGCACGTCAACGGCGACCTCAATTGGCTGGGCAAGTTGAAGTTCCTCTGGCACAAATGGCGCGGCACCGCCACCACCATGACGGGCATCGTGTTCGGCGTGGCCAAGGAATGGCAGGGCAAGGGCGTGGAGGGCGCCATGATCGCCTTCATGGGCGAGTGGCTGCTGCGCACGCGGCGCTACACCACCACGGTGCTCACCTGGATCGGCGATTTCAACCCCAAGATGTTGCGTGTGTGCGAGAACCTCGGCGCGCACAACTACCGCAACCTGGCCACCTACCGCTATCTATTTGACCGCAACAAGCCCTTTGAACGGCTGCCGATCATCGGAAAAAAGGAATGAGCTTTTGACCGAACCGCGGGGATGGTTACTTTCGCGGCCTCGAAAAACGATCCTGTAGCTCAGTTGGTAGAGCATTACACTTTTAATGTAAGGGTCCTGGGTTCGAGCCCCAGCGGGATCACCAAAGGCCTCGGCGACAAGCCGGGGCCTTTGTCGTTTCGATGGGAGTCCGTTCTCCATGGCTTGTTCCAGCGGATCGTTGTCAGGCCTCCCGCCAGGTTCACGTGGCTGCGCCTGCCGTTGCCTGCTCGTCTTGCCGTTGCTTTGACGAAGGTGAACAGCTCCCTGCCTCCTACCCCCGGCAACGAACAACCGACAATCACCAACTGATCTCTCCCCTGCTTCCGGCAATTTTCCGTCACCACTTCCATGGAACGAACCTTTGCCTACCTTTGCACCCCGAAACAAACGGGTGTTCGGAACGTTTTGGTCCTGTAGCTCAGCTGGTAGAGCAAATGACTCTTAATCATTGGGTCCAGGGTTCGATCCCCTGCGGGACCACCAGGAAAGCCTCGGCATAAGCCGGGGCTTTTGACTTTCCAGCACATTATCCGCGGTGTCAACCCTTGGCCGCGTACTTCAGCAGATCCCAAGCGGAGACGTACTGGAACCGGTGCTCGATGCCGGTGATCTCCGGTCGCCACATGGTGCGCTCCACTGCGGAGGCATCCATGGCGGTGATATTGGGCTGGGAGGCCCGCAGCGCGATCTTTCTATTGTTCCGAGATCATGGCATTGGACGATCAGCAAGGATTTGCTTGGCATGAGAGGGAAGGTCGCAGGAATGCGAGGGTGCGAGAGAACGAGTGACCAGATCCCGGCCCTCGCACGCTTGTACCCTCGCACATCACCTCCCTCAAGTGGAATGGGTTGCCATTGGCGTTCAACCTCCGGAACAGGAGTGCCGGCACAAGAGGATCCAGTAACCCAACTCAGGGCTTGGGGCCGGTGAACATCAGCCTTCCGAACGCCACGGCCAGTACCAGGAAGGCGATGCCCAGGATCATCGGCACCACGGTATCGCCGGGTCCTCCCACCTTCACCAGCGCAAACCCGCAAGTCAGCGAAGCGGCCAAGTCGGCCACCAGGAGCGGTCGGCCGTAGATGCCGCCGATGGCCGCCCCGCGCGCCAGCCAATTGTTGGCGGCCAGGGCCAGCGCCATACCGCCGGCGAGTTGGCCCATGAGCACAGCCGCCGTCCCACCAGGGCCATCCAGGAAGGCCAAGGCCACATCCGATGCGAACAGGAGGAACAGCCCCGGCAGGCCGAACAGCAGCGCGGTGGCGGAAAGGAGGAATTTGCTGGACATGCAATGCAAGGTAGCCACCGCGATGCCGCCTATCGGTCGGAACAACTACAACGGGCCCCGGCCTAGTGCCGCATGCCCTGCATCTGCTGCATGCGCTGCATCATGGCCTTCATCTTGCTCTTGTCGCCCATCATGCGCATCATCTTGCGGGTCTCCTCGAACTGCTTCATCAGCTTGTTCACCTCGGCCACGTTGGTGCCGC
The DNA here is from genome assembly GCA_023382455.1 of Flavobacteriales bacterium. Classification (GTDB taxonomy): domain Bacteria; phylum Bacteroidota; class Bacteroidia; order Flavobacteriales_F; family PHOS-HE28; genus PHOS-HE28. Next base: position 132,399 of record JAHDVX010000005.1, on the reverse strand, counting down.
TGCCGCTGGCGATGCGCTGGCGGCGGCTGCCGTTGATCAGTGCGGGGTTGCTGCGTTCGGTGGGGGTCATGCTGCGGATGATGGCCTCGATCCCCTTGAAAGCATCGTCGGGGATATCGAGGTTCTTCATGGCCTTGCCCACACCGGGGATCATGCCCATGAGGTCCTTCATGTTGCCCATCTTCTTGATCTGCTGGATCTGCTCCAGGAAATCATCGAAGCCGAACTGGTCCTTAGCGATCTTCTTCTGGAGCTCGCGGGCCTGCTTCTCGTCGAACTGCTCCTGGGCGCGTTCCACCAGCGACACCACGTCGCCCATGCCGAGGATGCGGCCGGCCATGCGGTCGGGGTGGAACTCGTCCAGCGCCTCCATCTTCTCACCGGTGCCGATGAACTTGATGGGCTTGTCCACCACGCTGCGGATGGTGAGGGCCGCACCGCCGCGTGCATCACCGTCGAGCTTGGTGAGCACCACGCCATCGATGTCCAGCCGCTCATTGAAGGCCTTGGCGGTGTTCACCGCGTCCTGGCCGGTCATGGCATCCACCACGAAGAGCGTTTCCTGCGGCTGGATCGCCTTCTTCACGGCGGTGATCTCCTGCATCATCGCCTCGTCCACGGCCAGTCGGCCGGCGGTGTCGATGATCACGGCCGTGAAGCCGTTGCGTTTGGCGTGGGAAACGGCGTTGCGTGCAATGGCCACGGGATCGGTGTTGCCGCGCTCGCTGTACACCTCGATGCCGAGCTGCTTGCCGAGGGTTTCGAGCTGGTCGATGGCAGCGGGGCGGTACACGTCGCAGGCCACCAGCAGGGGGCGCTTGCCTTTCTTGCGGATGTAGTTGGCGAGCTTGCCGCTGAAGGTGGTCTTACCCGAACCTTGAAGGCCGCTCATCAGCACCACCGTGGGGTTGCCACTGAGGTTGATGGCGGTGTTGCGCCCACCCATGAGCTCGGCGAGCTCGTCGTGGGTGATCTTGGTGAGGAGCTGGCCGGGGCTCACGGCCGTGAGCACGTTCTGGCCGAGGGCCTTGGCCTTCACCCGGTCGGTGAACTCCTTGGCGGTCTTGAAGTTGACGTCCGCGTCCAGCAGGGCGCGCCGCACCTCCTTCATGGTTTCGGCCACGTTGATCTCGGTGATGCGGCCTTGGCCCTTGAGCACTTTGAGGGCCCTTTCCAGTTTGTCGCTCAGATTCTCGAACATCAGGTCACGATTCGGGCTGCGAAGGTAGCCGGGGCGGAATTGATGGGGACAGGCGCTGCCCCGGGAACCCAAGCACGGTAAACCCCGTAGGAATGCGAGAAGTCGCAGCTCCCCTCCATGGTCCGGAAATCACTCCTCCCCTTGATCGGCTGGCTGGCCCTGGCGCTGCCCGCCAGCGCGACGCATATCTCCGGTGGCGAGATCTACTACGACTGCCTGGGTGGCAACCAATACCGGATCACCTTGGTGGTCTACCGGGATTGTGCCGGTATCGCCCTGGACAATTCGTACATCCTGAGCGTGCAGAGCCCCTGCGGGAACAAGACAGTGACGGTGAGCACGCCCGGTGGCACGGAGATCTCCCAGCTCTGCAACCTGCAATTGCCGAACAGCACATGCAGCGGAGGCACCCTGCCAGGGATCCAGCAGTACATCTACACCGGCACGGTGAACCTGCCCCCCTGCAACTCCTGGACCGTTTCCTGGACGGAACAATGGCGCAACGGGGCCATCGCCAACCTGGTGAACCCCGGCAACAAGAACGTTTACATCGAAGCGAAACTGAACAACAGCCTGGCGCCGTGCGACGACTCGCCGCAGTTCACCAACACGGCCATTCCGTATGTGTGCGCCGGCTATCCGATCTCTTACAGCTACGGCACCTTCGACCCGGAAGGGGACTCCTTGACCTACACCTTCATCGATGCGATGAACATCGGGGCGGTGAACCTGCCCTATGTGAGCCCGCACAGCGGCACGGAGCCCATTCCCGGGATCACCTTGGACGCGCACTCGGGCCAAGTGAACTTCACCTTGAACCAAGTGGGCAACTGGGTGGTGGTGGTGCGCGTGGACCAGTACGACGCGGACGGCAACTGGATCGGCTCGGTGATGCGGGACATGCAATTCATCGCCTACCCGTGCACCAACATGCCCCCGGACCCGGCATCCGGCACAGTGGCCGACCTCACGGGCCAGGCCACGCAGACCGGCCCGCGGTCCATCGAGATCTGCGAATCGGGCAACTTCTGCTTCGACGCGGTGATCACGGACCCCGATGCGGGCGACGTGCTCACGGTCACCTCCAACATTGCGCAGAACCTGCCGGGCGCCACCTTGACCACCACGGGCACCAATCCGCTCACCGTCCACGTGTGCTGGACCGGCATGGCGGGCACCTCGGGCTTCTTCCCGTTCATCATCACGGCGAACGACGGGGCCTGCCCCATTCCGGCGCTGCAGACGTACGTGTACTCCGTGAACGTGCTGCCGGGGCTGCTGCTGGCCGCACCAGACATCGTGGATGAGAGTTGCGCGGGCAACGAGGACGGCAGCGCCACGGTGAACATCTCCGTGGGCACCCCGCCCTACCAATTCCTCTGGAACACGGGTGCCACGGACAGCTGGGTGGTGGGCCCCGCAGGCGACTACACCGTGGTGATCACCGACGGTAACGGCTGCGTGGCCGGGCCGGTGGACATCACCATCGGCGTGGGCAACCAACCTTCCACGGCCCTTGCGGGCCCTGACCTCGTTGGGTGCCCGGGATCGTTGCCGGTTTTGCTCAACGGCTCGGTGGTCAACGCGCAGGGCGGCACTTGGGGCGGCGGTTCGGGCACCATCACCGGAACGGGCGTCAATGCCACCTACATGCCCTCGGCGGACGAACTGGCCCAAGGCGGCGTGGACCTCTTCCTCACCACCACCGGCGATTCACCTTGCGGGCCGGCCTCGGACACCGTGCACATCAGTTTCCCGAACAGCTTCGCTGGCGGCCAAGTCGCTGCTGCGGACCTGGATTGCAACGGCGATACCGACGGGGCGGCCTCCTTCACGCCCGCCCTTCCCGGCTTCACTTTCCAGTGGAACGACGCCGGTGCACAGACCACCCCCACGGCCAACGGATTGGCGGCCGGCACCTACAGCGTGCTGGTGAGCGACAGCCTGGGCTGCGACACCACCTTGAGCGTGACCATCCATGAGCCCGACGCCCTCGTGATCACCGCGCTGGACGTGACCGATGAAGGCTGCGCGGGCGATGGCAGCGGCAGCATCACCGCCACGGTAACCGGCGGAACGCCCCCCTACCAATACAGCTGGAGCAACGGCGAAACCGGCCCTGTGATGCACGGCGGCGCGGGCACCTACACGCTCACGGTCAGCGATGCGAAGAACTGCACCCCCGTGCAGGCCACGGCCACCATCAGCGCCCAAGGCCAGCCCAATGCCGCCAACGCCGGGCCCGACCAGGTGGCTTGCTTCACGGACCTGCCTGTGCAGCTCACCGGATCGGTGACCAACGCCACCGGCGGCACGTGGGGCGGCGGCACGGGCAGCTTCAGTGGAACCGGCCTTTCCGTGAGCTACCTGCCCAGCGAAGAGGAGATCCAAGCCAACGGCATCGACCTGGTGCTCACCACCACCGGCAACACCGGCTGCCCGCCCGCGGCGGACACCGTGCACATCACGCTTTCCATCAGCTTCTTCGGCTCCACCGTGTCCACTTCACCCTTGGCCTGCAACGGCGACGGATCCGGATCGGCCAGCTTTGAACCGGCCGACCCGGGATTCTCCTTCCATTGGAATGATCCCGCCGGCCAAACGTCCGCCACGGCTTCCGGGCTCGCTGCCGGCACCTACAGCGTGCTGGTGAGCGACAGCCTGGGCTGCGACACCACCGCACAGGTCATCATTACCGAGCCCGACTCCCTGGTGATCGCCGGAATCACCGCCACTGACGCTTCCTGCGCCGGTGAGTCCGACGGCACGGCTTCCGTGACGGTCACCGGAGGCACCCCGGTCTATACATACGCGTGGGATGCCAGCACCGGCGGGCAAACCACGCCCACCGCCTCCGGCCTGTCCGCAGGCAGCTATGCCGTGACCGTGACCGATGCCAACGGCTGCCAAGCCCAGGCTTCCATCGGCCTGCAAGCGCCTCTTCCCATCACCCTCAATGCCTTTGCCGACGACACCGTTTGCGTGAATGCACCGGTGCTCCTTACCGCAACCGCGGCTGGTGGAACAGGTGAACTGACCATCAACTGGGCGGGTATTGGAAGCGGCGACAGCGTGCTGCACGCCTTCCCGGCCGCCCAACTGGTGCATGTTTCCGTAACGGACCAGGCCGGATGTGCAGGCCCCGCACTTGACCTGCCGATCACCGTGCTCGACCTTTCCTTGGCCACGCTGCACACCTACGGCGACACGGCCTTCTGCCCCGGGGGCACCGCCACGGTGGGTGCCTGGCTTTCCGGCTATCCATCGCCCCTCGGCATCGCATGGAGCCAACCCGCGCTGATCGGCAACGGTCCCTTCCAGCTCACCACGGACACCAGCCTCAGCCTCATCGCCAGCGCTACGGACGTTTGTGGCAACAGCCTGGAAGCCTCCATTCCCATCATGGTGGAAACACCGCCCGCGATCACCTTGGCGCCTGTGATCGCCGAAGGTTGCGCACCGCTCACCGTGCACTTCCCCACGGGCCTCACCGACCAACCGGTATCCTACTTCTGGCAGTTCGGCGATGGCTCCACCAGCACGTCCATGATGCCCGTGCACGTGTATCCGGCCGGCAGCTACACCGCCTCCTTGACCGTGACCACTCCGCTGGGCTGCACCTCCGGCACGGCGGCCACGGGCATGGTGCACGCCTGGGCCCCACCCGTGGCGGCCTTCACGGCCAACCCGTGGGAGACCAATATGGACCAACCCGAAGTGCAGTTCACGGACCAGTCCCAAGGCGACATCACCAGCTGGGATTGGGGCTTTGGCGATGGGGCCAGCAGCCAGTCCCCCGACCCCGTGCATGAATTCACCGGGCCGGGCCAATGGAACGTCAGCCTGACGGTGACCGATGGGCATGGCTGCAGCGACCAGGCGGAAAACATGGTCACCGTGACGCCGGTCTACGACATCACCATCCCCAACGTCTTCACGCCCAACCCCAACGGCAGCAACGGCGGCAGCTACGACCCCAACGACCTGAGCAACGATGTCTTCTACCCCTTCATCCGCTTCGTGAAGGATTTCAACATGCGCATCTTCAACCGGTGGGGCGAGCTCGTGTTCGAGAGCGATGATATCCGTGTGGGCTGGGACGGGTACTACCGGGGGCACATCAGCCCGCAGGACGTCTACGTGTACCAACTGCGGGTACGCTTCACCGACAACAAGGAAATGCAACGAACGGGGGACCTCACCCTGCTCCGCTGACCATGGCCAAGCCGTACCTGCTCACCTTCCTGGCCGCGTGGACGCTTGTGCTGCCGGCCATGGCGCAAGACCCGCAATTGAGCCAGTTCTACGCTGCACCGCTGTACCTGAACCCGGCGTTGACGGGCAACACGCACCAGGACCGGATCGGCTTGAACTACCGCCTGCAGTGGCCCGCCATCGGCCCGGGCTACCGCACCTACGCCGCCAGCTACGACCACCACAGCCCCGGCCTGCACAGCGGCATCGGCGGCATGGTGATGCACGACCGGTCGGGCTCGCAAGGCCTGTCCTTCACCCAGATGGCGCTGAGCTATGCCTACGAGGCACGGCTGAGCCGGAAGCGGGCCATTCGCGGCGGCCTCCGTGCGGCCTACACCAGCCGCTCCATCGATCAGCGCGGCATGCTCTTCGCGGACCAGGTGATCCGCGACAATGCCGCCGCCTCCATTGAGCCCACCACCTTCGTGAACGCGTCCTACTTCGATTTCTCCGCAGGCCTGCTCTACTACTCCGAGCAGTTCTGGGCCGGCATCTCCGCCAACCACCTCAACGAACCGCAGCAAAGCCTTTACCTGGAGGGCGATGCGGAACTGCCGATGCGCACCAGTGTGCATGCAGGCTATCGCTTCCCCGTGGACGGGCGGCCCTTCCGGCACAGCAACACCACCATGACCTTGGCGGCACACTACAAGGCCCAAGGCCAATGGGACCAGATGGACCTGGGCGGATACGTGGAGCATGACCACCTCACCTTCGGCATGTGGTACCGGGGCCTGCCCGGCGTGAAGGCCTATGAGCCGGGCCAGCCCAATGACGACGCGGTGATCCTGATGCTTGGCTACGAGACCGCCTACCAGCTGCAGCTGGTATACAGCTACGATGTCACTGTGTCCAAGCTCACGCTGAAAAGCGGCGGTGCACACGAGGTCTCGCTGATCTACGAGTGGCCGCGCAGTGGCAAGAACCGCAAGTACCGGTCCGTGCCCTGCCCGAAGTTCTGAGCGTGTACCTCCCGGGCCTGCGGCAGCCTTCCAGCTCCACAGCCCAGGTACCAGGGCATTAGGAAACCTTCACGATCGGTGCGGAACAATCCGGGCCGGACCATGGTTGTTTTGATGGACGATCAAACCAGAACAACCATGAAAACGGTACGGACCTCCCTCCTTGCGTGGCTCGCCCTCAGCCTGCTGGCCGCCCCGGCCATGGCACAGGAGGAGCACCACGTGCGCATCGAGATGGAACACAGCGTGAACGGGAACACGCGGAAGGTGATCAAGGAATTCACCGCGCCCAGCGAAGCGGCCTTGCAGGACAGCCTGCAGGCCTTGGTGGACCTGGACGCACCAACCGGGGGAGCGCTGCTTGGCGTCAGCCTGGCGAGCATGCCCGCATCCGGCAAGGCGGAGGAAGGCGCGCATGTGGTGCACGTGAGCCCCGGCACACCAGCCGCCACGGCCGGCCTGCAGGAAGGCGATATCATCACCGCCATGGGCGGCAAGGCGATCACCGGGCCAGAAGGAGTGACGGGCGTGGTGGGTGCGCACCAACCCGGCGACCGGATGCCCCTGACCTACACGCGCAATGGCAAGAGCACCACGGTGGAGGTGACCTTGGCCGAGCGACCGGAGGTGCACTCCTTCGGCAATCTGGAGCTGCTTGAGGACTCGGACATCATGGGTGCCTGGAACCTGCCGTGGAGGTTGGAAACGAAGCCCCGCGCCTTCCTGGGCATACGGCCTGGCGAAAGCCAGGAGAACGGTGGTGCCGTGGTGGGAGCCGTGGAACCTGGGTCTGCCGCTGCACGGATGGGTATCGAGAAAGGCGACCGGATCACCCGGCTGAATGACAAGGACGTGGCGGATTTCGCCGACCTGGCGCAGCAAGTGGCCGCCCAAGCCCCGGGCGACAGCATCTCGGTGACCGTGATGCGCGACGGGAAGAAGCACCAACTCAACGGCACGCTTGGTGAACGCGACGATGACCTGGCCTGGGGAGGCGCCATGCCCAGCATGCGGTCATTCAACCTGCAAGGCGTTGGGCCGGACCTGCAAAAGCAGATCGACCAATTGCAGGAGCAGATGGAGCAGTTCCGCAAGCAACTGGAAGACCTGAAGGCGGATCCTGGCCAGTGAGCCGGTGGCTCTTAGAGCCTGTTTGGGATCTCTTGCGGGATGGCCTCCGAGACTGTTTTTTGGATCGGACGATGCCGAAAAATGTTCGCGTAGCGGTGCCTACGGGAACATTTTTCGGGGAAGTCCGGGCGGAAATGCTTCATCCCGCTTGCGGGAAGAGGTCGGAGGGCGCCTGTGAAGAGATTCCAAACAGGCTCTTACATGCGCTCGGGCACCTCGATGCCCAGGCACCACATCGCCTTCTTCACCATGTGCGCCACCGTAGCACTGAGCTCCAGGCGGAAGGCACGCTTCGCGGCGTCCTCCTCCTTGAGCACCGGGACGCTTTGGTAGAAGCTGTTGTAGGCCTTCACCACCTCGTAGGTGTGGTTGGCCAGCGCGGCGGGGTCCAGCTTCAGGGCGGCATCGTTCAGCACGGCGGGGAACTGGTGCAACAGCTTGATCACCGCACGCTCCTCGGGAAGGAGTTGATGGTTGTCGACCGTTGGTTGTTCGGGGGTGCCACCTGACCACGAAGGGCCATCGCCCGCCACTTGTGCCTTGCGCAGCAGGCTCTTGATCCGCGCATACGTGTACTGGATGAACGGCCCGGTGTGCCCTTGCAGGTCGATGCTGGCCTTGGGGTCGAAGAGCATGCGCTTCTTCGGGTCCACCTTCAGGAGGAAATACTTCAGCGCGGCCATGCCGACCATCTCGTAGAGGACATCCTTCTCCGCCTCGGAAAAGTCGTCGAGCTTGCTCAGCTCCTCGCCCATCTTCCGGGCCTCCTGCACCACTTCCTCCATCAGTTCATCGGCATCCACCACGGTGCCTTCGCGGCTCTTCATCTTGCCGCTGGGCAGGTCCACCATGCCGTAGCTCAGGTGGTACAGGCCGTCGGCCCAGGCATAGCCCAGTTTCTTCAGGATGAGGAAGAGCACCTTGAAGTGGTAGTCCTGCTCGTTGCCCACGGTGTAGATCATGCGCTGCATCGCGGGGAACTCCTCGAAGCGGCGGATGGCCGTACCGATGTCCTGCGTCATGTACAGGCTGGTGCCATCGCCGCGCATGAGCACCTTTTCATCCAGGCCCTCCGCGGTGTTGTCCACCCAGATGCTGCCGTCGGGCTTCTTGAAGAACACGCCCTTGGCCACGCCGTCCAGCACGTCCTGCTTACCCAGGAGATAGGTTTCGCTTTCGTAATACACCTTGTCGAAACCCACGCCCATGCGGGCATAGGTGGCGTTGAAGCCGTCGTACACCCAGCCGTTCATGCGGGCCCAGAGGGCACGGACCTCGGCATCGCCCTCCTCCCATTGGCGCAGCATTTCCTGGGCCTCACGCAGGATCGGCGTGCTCTTGGCGGCATCCTCCGGCGCCATTCCACCGGCCTCCAGTTCGGCCACCTGCTGCTTGTGCAGCTTGTCGAACTCCACGTAGTACTTGCCCACCAGCTTGTCGCCCTTCAGGCCGCTGCTTTCGGGGGTTTCGCCGTTACCGAATTGCCGCCAGGCCACCATGCTCTTGCAGATGTGGATACCCCGGTCGTTGATGATCTGGGCGCGCACCACGTCGTGGCCCGCGGCCTGCAGGATGCGGCCCACCGAATCCCCGAGGAAGATGTTGCGCGCGTGGCCCAGGTGCAGCGGCTTGTTGGTGTTGGGGCTGGCGTATTCCACCATCACCTGCTGGCCGGTGGAAGGGAACTGCAGCAGGTCGTGTTCCGCGGCCTCGTGCAGGAAAGCCTGCCAATGCGCATCGGCGATCACGATGTTGAGGAAGCCCTTCACCACGTTGAACCGCTCCACGATGCCGGCATGCTGCACCAGGTGTCCACCGACGGCAGTGGCGGTCTGCTCCGGCCCCTTTCCGCTCAGTTTCAGGAAGGGAAAGACGTTGATGGTGATATCCCCCTCGAACTCCGGCCGGGTGGACTGGAAGGCCACGGCATCCGGGGCCTGGCCGAACAATTCGCGAAAGGCGTTCTGCACGGCGGGCAGCAACAGCGCTTGAAGGCGGTCTTGGAACATCAGTGGGGCGGACAGGACTGGGGGCGCAAAGGAAGGAAGTTCTCGGCCAGCATGCAGCGGATGCTTCCCCCGCCCACGGTCTCGATGGTGGGCACGGCCACGGGAACCAGCTCGCCGTGCTTGCGCAATTGCCGCACCTGGTCCGGCTGAAGTGAACGGAACGCCTGTTCCGAGAGGAAGATGAAGCTGCCTTGCGCGCTGCGCAGCTGGAGCGCATTGCCCGCGAAGGCATGCATCTGCTCCAAGCTGATCTGCACCAGTTCCTTGCGGGCCTTGGCGATCTCCGAGCCGAGCAAGTGGCGCTCATGGAGGTCGGGCACGCTGGCCATGCAGGCCATGGCGAAGCGCTCGCCGACGGTCATCAGCACATTGGTGTGGTACACGGGCTGGCCGTCGGCGCGGCCGTCCATGGTGGCGGTGAAGGTGCAAGGGCTGAATCCCGTAAGCTCGCACCAGGCCTGCAGCACGGCTTCATCCGTGCGGGAGGAACGCGCTGCATAGGCCACCCGCGCCGTGCGGTCCAGCACCAGGCTGCCAGTGCCTTCCAAGGCCTTGCCCTGCTGCTCCCAGTGGCTTAGGGCCACGGTTTCCACGACGGTGAAGCCACGCGCACCAAGCAGCCCACCCAGGTTCGGGTCGCGTTCGCTGCGGCGCGAGCGTGCCTCCATCGGGTACAGCACGATGCGCCCCTGGGCATCGGTGCTGAACCAGTTGTTGGGGAAGACGGCATCCGGCGCCTGCGGGTCCACGGGGTCCAGCACGGTGACGCCGATGCCGCGTTCGGTGAGTGCATGCACCAGGCCATCGAACTCCCGCATGGCCTGCGCGCGCAGGTCCTGGCCGGGCAGGTTCCTCTGAAACCCGTTGGAGGCCGCCGTTTCCAGCGAGAAGCCGAAGCCGACGGGCTTGACGAGGATCACACTTCCGGCCACTTGCGGATGCGCTTCCATCGCGGAAGGCATCAGCGGGCGCGCAGGATGGGGAACAGGGGCTCCATCACCGTGAGCACGCTCTCGGCCATGGCATTCCTGGTGTCCAGCGCGGGATTGATCTCCACCACATCAAGGGCCACGGTCTTCGGGTCGGAGCAGAAGTCGGTGAGCAGCGTGCGGGCCTCATCGAGGAAGAGGCCGTTGGGCACGGGCGTGCCCGTGCCCACGGAGATGCTCGGGTCCAGGCTGTCCACATCGAAGCTCACGTGGAGCTTGTCGCATGCGCCGAGGTAGGCCAGCACTTCCTTCACCACGGCGGCAGCGCCTTTCGCGCGCAGCTCCTCCACGGTGATCACCTTGATGTTGTGCTCCTTGATGATGGCGGCCTCCTCGGCCTCGAAATCACGCAGGCCGATGAACACGAGGTCTTCGGGGAGCACCTTGGGTCCGCTGGCCCCGATCTTCCGCAGGCGGTCCCACACGTCGAGGGTGAACATGCGCGGGCGGTTGTTCCCCTTCTTCTCGATGTTCATCAGCAGGGCCAAGGGCATGCCGTGCACATTTCCGCTGGGTGTGGTCCATGGGCTGTGCAGGTCGGCATGGGCATCGATCCAGACCACGCCGATGCGCTCGCTGGCATGGGCCATCTTGGTGCCGCTCACCGAGCCGATGGCAATGGAATGGTCGCCGCCGATGATGATGGGGAACACGTTGTTGCGCTGGTACTTGTACACTTCGTAGGCCAGGTCGGACTCGAAGCGGATCAGGCCATCGATGTGGTGGGCATTGGGCGAGGAATTGTCGTCCTCATACAGCACGTCGTTCTCGTCGCGCAGGATGCTTTCCTCGGCATGGCCGAAAAGCTCGCTTCCCATCTTCCAGGCAGCCACACGCAAGGCGCCCATGCCCAGGCTTGTACCGCGGGTGCCAGCCCCGATCTCCGAGGCGGCTTCGATCAATCTCACTTCCATGTGCAGGCGTTTTCCAAGAGCTGCAAAGGTAAACGCCCCGCCCGCGCGGGTTTTTCCGGGCAATTCGAAAAGGCCCTACCCTGCTTCGTTGGCCGACTGCTTGGGCAGATGGGGCAAGGTGAGGCGCAACCACGAGTAGCCGATGATGGCCGCCACCGTGGAGGCCACCAGGATGGTGGTCTTGGATGAGGTGATGTGCTCCGCATCCTCGAAAGCCAGCATGGTGATGAAGATGGACATGGTGAAGCCGATGCCCGCCAAGGCCCCTGCCCCGGCGAACTTCTTCCAGGAAAGCCCGTTCGGCAAGGTGCAAAGGCCGGTGAAAATGGCCACGCCGCAGAACAGGAGGACGCCCAAGGGCTTGCCCACAACCAGCCCGAGGAAGATGCCCCAGCCATTGGCGGTCCACAGGTGCTCGTACCAGTGCGGCTCCAGCACCAGGCAGGTGTTGGCCAAGGCGAAAAGCGGCATGATCCCGAAGGCGACCGGCCTGTGGAGGAAATGCTGGAGCTTGGAGGAGATGGTGCCGGGGCTTCCGTCACCGAAGGGAATGGCAAAGGCCAGGAGCACGCCGGAGATGGTGGCATGCACCCCGGAATGCAGCATGCAGTACCACATGCCGACGCCGAGTACGAGGTAAGGCAGCAGTACGTGTACACGAAGGCGATTGAGCAACAGCAGCACCGCGAAAATGCCCGCAGCGCCGCCCAGCCAGGCCCATTGCAGGCCACCGGAATAGAACAGGGCGATCACCACGATGGCGCCCAGGTCGTCGATCACCGCCAAGGCCGTGAGGAAGACCTTCAGCGAGAAGGGTACGCGGTCGCCGAGCAGCGAAAGGATGCCGATGGCGAAGGCGATATCGGTGGCCATGGGGATGCCCGCACCCGACTGGGTGGGCAGGCCATGGTTGAAGAACAGGTGGATGCCCGCAGGCACCAGCATGCCGCCCAGCGCGGCCAGCGCGGGCAGCATGGCCTTGCTGCGCGTGGACAGCTCGCCGATGTACACCTCGCGTTCCAGCTCCAGGCCCACCATCAGGAAGAAGATGGCCATCAGGCCGTCGTTGATCCAATACTCCACGGAGCCTCCGGGAAGATGATGGTGCCAGATGGCCGTGTAGGCCGGGCCGGTGGAGGAATTGGTGAGGATCAAGGAAATGGCGGTGCAGAGCACCAGCAGCACACCGGAGGCCTGCTCGCTTTTGAGGAGATCCAGGAAAAGGTTCACGGGCCTGCGCAGCCGGGACCGGGAGGTCGCATTCATCGGGGCACAAGTTTACAGCCCCTGCACGGTTACTTTGGCCGCATGACGGAACGCGCGGCCAATATCCGCATGCAGGCGTGGGTGCTCGCCATCGGTGCCTTGCTGATGGCGGTGAAGTTCCTCGCCTGGCGGATCACCCACAGCAATGCCGTGCTCAGCGATGCGCTGGAAAGCATTGTGAACGTGGCTGCGGGCGCCTTTGCATTGTTCAGCCTGATGGTTGCGGCCAAGCCCCGCGACCGCGAGCACCCGTACGGCCATGGCAAAGCGGAGTTCATCAGCGCCCTGGTGGAGGGCTCGCTGGTAACGGTGGCCGGGATCTTCATCATTTACAAGGCCATCGAAGCGTGGATCGCGGGGGTACAGGTGCATGAATTGGGACAAGGCACGGCACTGGTGGCGGCCACCGGCGTGGTGAACCTTGTGCTGGGCCTGCTGCTGCGCTCCCGGGGGCGGCGCACCCATTCCATGGCCCTGGAAGGTGGCGGCACCCACCTGCTGTCCGATGCCTGGAGCTCCGCCGCCCTGGTTACCGGCCTGCTGGTGATCCATTTTACCGGCCAGATCTGGTTGGACGGTGTGCTGGCCATCACCTTAGCCCTGTTCATCAGCTGGCAGGGCATTCAGGTGGTGCGCCGCAGTGTGGGCGGCATCATGGACGAGACCGACATGACGGTGGCGTCGGCACTGTTGAAGATCATCGAGGCGCACCGCAAGCCGGCGTGGATCGACATGCATAACTTCCGGATCATCAAATTCGGCAGTACCCTGCACATCGATTGCCACGTCACCGTGCCATGGTACTTCACCGTGGAGGGCGGCCACCGCGAGATCTCCGAGCTGGCCGCCCTGGTGAACGAGCGTTCCGGCCGGGAGGTGGAGTTCTTCATCCACATGGACCCCTGTGTGCCGCAGTCGTGCACGATCTGCGAGATCGCGGATTGCCCGGTGCGCCAAGCTCCGTTGGTGCGCCGGATCCCTTGGGACCTGACCACGGTACTGGCGGACAAGAAGCACGGTGCGGACAGCGGGAAGGGGGTGGTGTAGCGGGCTGGGAAGACGATGCGGCGCACCGGTTGATGGAAGACCGGGCTTCCCGCGACAAGCTCGGGATAAACTTCGATCCACTGCCCGCTTCGCGGTCAGCAGCCGCTGCGCGGCTGGGCCTTCCACCCAACAAAAAAGCCCCTCACGGGGCTTCTTGTTGGGTGGAAGACCGGGCTCGAACCGGCGACCTTCGGAACCACAATCCGACGCTCTAACCAACTGAGCTACATCCACCATTTCCGCAAGGCGGAGCGCCAAACGGGCCGCAAATATAATCGGAGGCACGGCACAGGCTTACTTTGCACGGCATGCACGTCCTGTTCCTGCCGGGTTGGTACCCCAACCGCACCCATCCCACCTTGGGAAATTTCGTGCAACGCCATGCCGAGGCGGTGGCCACCCTGCATGATGTGACCGTGGTGCACACGGTGAAGGACCTCTCCTTAACCCGTGCGGAATGGACCACCACCACCCTTGGGCGGCTTACCGAGCACGTGTTGTACAGCCCCGGCGGGCCATGGCAGCGCCTGCAAGCCCTGCTCAGGCGGATCGGCCAGTTGGCTGTAGAGGCCCGGTTCGACGTGGTGCACGGGAACATCCTGCATGCCACTGCTGCTCCGCTGGTGGGCATCCATCGGCGGTGGAAGACACCGTTCCTGGTCAGCGAGAACTGGACGGGCTACCACTTGGATGCCGTTCGCCAACTGCCGTTCCCGGTCCGCATCGCCATGCGCATGGCTGCCCGGAGGGCCTCGCTGCTGTGCCCGGTAAGCGAGCAACTGGCCGGGGCCATGCGGCGCCACGGGTTCACCGCGCCGTACACGGTCATCCCCAACGTGGTGGACACGGATCTTTTCCATCCACCAGCGGCGGAGCGGCCCCAACCGGCCATCCGGTTCCTGCACGTTTCCACCCTGGTGGATGCCCACAAGAACGTGACAGGCCTGTTGAACGCCTTTGCCCAGGCCCGCCAAGCCGTACCAGCGGCCACACTGCACATCCTGGGGGACGGCGACCCGGCGCCCCATCAGGCCACCGCGGCCGGGCTCGGCCTGGGGCCCGAGGCCGTGCGCTTCAGCGGCCCCTCGGAACCCGCGGAGATCGCGCGCAGCATGCGCGAAAGCGACGTGTTCGTGCTGCCCAGCAACCACGAGAACCTGCCCTGTGTGATGCTGGAAGCCTTCGCATGCGGCATGCCCGTGCTGGCCACGGCGGTGGGCGGCATTCCGGAACACCTGTCCGGTGAGCGCGGCATCATGATCCCACGCGGGGACATCGATGCACTGCGGGACGGCATGCTGGCCTTGGCGCGCGGGCAACGCCGATTCGCCCCGGCCGGCATACGCACCTATGCGGTGGACCATTTCAGCAAGCCCGTGGTGGCCCGGGCATTCGACGCGGCCTATCACCAGATCTTGCAGCATGGCTGAAGCGGGCCTGCGCGTGGTGGTCGCCCTGGGGGAAGGGCTCCTTCGGGGGTGGCAGCGGGATTGCATCCAAGCCCTGATGCAGGTGCCCCGCGTGGAAGTAGCTGCCATCCAGGAGTTGCCCCATGGACAAGTAGGGAAAACAGGCGGCCGATACCGTCGCTGGTTGAATGGTCGGACCTCGGACCAGCTCCGGAGCCTCCCTCCCACCGAAATGCCCGGCGGTTTGCGTCGCCTTGCGGGCCTGGGGCGCGATGCCCAGGAGCTGTTTCAGGGCGGCACCATCGACCTGATGCTCCAGTTGGGTGGCGATCCGCCCGCACTTCCACCGGGCACCAAGCTTCGGCACGGGCTTTGGCGTTTCCGCTGGGGTGGCGGCCACAGCCCTGATCCGGTGCCCGGTATTGTCCAGTCGTTGCGGGGTGAACCGCACATCGATGTCCTGTTGGAACGCACCCTGCCGGGGCGGGATGAAACCTTCGCCCTGCGGTGCGGCTGCTTCCCGCTCGGTGATGCCGAAGCGACCGCTAGCACCATCCTTTCCTGCTGTGCCCTGTGGCCCGGCCAAGTATGCCATGCGATCCTTGCCGGTGATCCGGAGGCGGGCACGGGTTCACCGGTGCAACCCTGCCGGCAACCCTGCAGCACACCGGGCGACCTGGCCATGATCCGCATGCGCCTAAGGCAGTACCTCGGCTTGAAGCAAGGCCGCGAGGCCCCTGCAGAACCACAGGAATGGAACATCGGCATCCTGCCCAATCCGATCGGTTCATTGCTCGCGGCGGACCCGAGCCGGAACGTACGTTGGCTGCCGGCGCCGGCCACCGGCAGTTCACGGGGCCGACCCTTCGGCTGGGTGGAAGATGATCAGCTGAACGTGCTCTATGAAAAAGCCGGGCGGCGGCATAAGCATCCCGTGATCGCCAGGTTGAGGCCCAAGCGCGACAACAACCTGAAACGGTCACGGACAGTCCTGGAGGCCGACGGCAGCCTCTCGTACCCCTGCCTCGTGGAGCATGAAGGCCACCGCTTCGTGGTGCCCGAGCAATGCGCCAGCGGCCGCCTTGACCTGTACGAGGTGAACGAGGACGCCACCGACCTTGTGCATCGCCACACACTCCTGGACCTGCCGCTGCATTCACCCACGCTGTTCGCGTACCAAGGGCGTTGGTGGTTGATGGGCACCGACCCACGTCTGCCGGATGCGATGCTTCGTGCCTTCCACGCCGATCGGCCCGAGGGCCCTTACGAGCCGCACCTGATGGACCCGCTGAAAACCGACCTTCGTTCCTCGCGGCCGGGCGGTACGCCTTTCCTGGAGGGCGGTGCGCTTTGGCGCCCGGTGCAGGACCTTTCCCGACCCGTTCCCCGGATCCGAATATGTCGGGTGGTCGAGCTCACCCCCCGGCTGTTCCGGGAAGAGGTGGGCGACCTGTTGGAACCCATGCACGGCCAATGGTCGCACGGCATCCGCACAGTAAGTCAGGTGGGCCGTGTGACCTTGGTGGACGGGCTTCAAAAACCGGCCGGGAGGAGCCGGAAATTCGGAATCGGCAGCTCCAGCAAGGCGTAACGATGCGCAAGGCGATCTCCGGCACCATAGCGGCGCGCATCCTCACCACGGTGATGGGCCTGCTGGTATCCGTGGTGGCGGGGCACCGGCTGGGCGCGGAGGGCCTGGGCACCATCGGGCTGGTGGTGCTGGGCATCACCCTGGTGCGCTTGGGCATGGAGCTGGTGGGGGGCAGCGCACTGGTGTACCTGGTGCCGCGCGTCCCCTTGCGGAGACTGCTGCCGCCTTGCTACCTGTGGGCGCTGCTGGCGGCAACCATCGGCTTCGGCGCGGTGAAGGTGTTTGCCTTGGTGCCGCAAGGCTACGCGGCGCATGTGGCCCTGTTGGCCCTGCTGCAGGGCATGCATGCCATCCACCTGAGCGTGCTCATCGGCCAGCAGCGCATCCGGGCGAACAATTGGATCACCGTGGTGCAGGCCGCCGTACTGGTGGCGGCGTTCGCTTGGCTGGCCCGGGCGCCGGGCGCCGATGCCTTCGCCTTCGTGGAGGCGGCCTACGCATCCGGGGCGGTGGCATTGGCCTTCAGCACCTGGGCGATAAGCAGGCAGGTGGCCGTGGTGCAGCATGAACCGGTGCAGGTGCTCCGCTTGCTGTTGCGGCAGGGCACCTATGTCCAGCTGGCGAACGGCACGCAACTGCTGAACTACCGCCTGGCCTACTGGCTGATCGAGAAGTTCAAGGGGACCGCCGTGCTGGGCGTGTACACCGTGGCCAACCAACTGGCTGAAGGTTCCTGGCTGGTGCCCAAAAGCCTTTCACTGGTGCTGTACAGCAAGATCAGCAACCTGCGCCACCTGGAGGTCCAGCGGCAACTGACGCTCACCTTCCTGAAGCTTTCCATGGCCAGTGCGATGGCCGTGGTGCTGGTGTTGCTGGTGCTTCCCCCTTCCCTGTTCCAATGGATCTTCGGTCCGGACATCAAGGGCATCTCCCCGTTGATCCTCCTGCTGGCACCCGGCATCCTGGGCATGGCGGCGTCGCAGGCCTACAGCCATTTCTTCAGCGGAACGGCGCGCAACATCCACAACGTGGTGGGCTCCGGCCTGGGCCTCGTGGCCACCATCGTGGCCGGCCTTTGGCTCATTCCCGAATACGGCCTGCCGGGCGCGGCCATCACCGCCACCAGCGCATACGCACTCAACGCCCTCTACCAGACCGTGGCCTTCATGCGGATCACGGGATCGCGGCTGCGCGACCTCCTTCCAGGCAGCGAGGACGGCCGCCGGCTGATGGAACTGCTGAAGCCGCGCGGCAAAGGCTGATCCGGCAACCGGTGGCTTGCGCCACCCCACGCGCCAACTACAAGCCGTTGATGCAGCGGCCCATGTTGTTGATGATGCGCACGGCACCCGGCCTGGACCGGCCCGTGCGCCACGTTGCTTATTCGCGGCCAAAGCTATAGGATATACCTGCGGTGAAGCGTTCCCGGTTCGGTGTCATCGCGGTGCCCAAATCGTTGATCAAGGCATGTTGCCAGGTGGCGGCAAGGCCCAGGTTGGCCCACCAGAGGCGCAGCCCGAGGTGGCTGAAGAGCACGTTCCCGCCGGTATCTTCCTCCTGCACACCATAATTGCTCTCCGGGCGTGCCATTTCCACATACCCGCCCACCGATGGCAGGAGCTTCACCCCCTTTACCGGGATGATGCGGAAGAGCTCCGCGGTGATCGTGGCGCTGTTGCCCATGCGGTGGCCGTCCGCTGCGCCACCATTGTAGCGGCCCAGCACGGATGCCGAAGCTCCCCATTGCCTGCCCCGTACCATGTACTCCAGGCTCAGCAGGCCGTCCCAGGTGCCGGTGCCAGGTTGGAAGTCATGGTCCAACCGTTCGCCCTGCCAACTGACATCCGTCCGGCCCAACGGCACCTTCACGCCCAGTCCAACGGTGAGCCGGTGGCGCACCACGGCGGTGTCCAACCCGGTGGTGGAGCCCAACACCGCATAGCGTGCCAGCAACATGGGATCGCCGATACCGGTCAAGCGGGCGGTGTTCTCCCCGTTCACCATCCGGGAGTTGCGCAATACAGGCAAGCTTCCGGACAGGCTGAACCGGTCGCTCAGCCACGCCTGGCCAAACAGTTCGGTAACGGCATAGAACTCCTCGATGCGCTCCAAGGTCCCTCCGGCCCCATGGTCGTGGCCGCCATGCTTGGGTATTTGCACCGGTAGCGCCCCGGCCCGCTCACCTTGCAGGTAGCGCATGCGCCACTGCAGGCCGATATTGCTGGCATGGTCGTGGGGCTGCACGCCCAGCAGCAGGCCGCAACTGCATTGATCGCAGGCCATGGCGATCATAACGGAAAGGGAAAGCAGGATGGTGAGGATGGGTTTCTTCATGGCGTGCAGGTTGTTGCGGGACGGTCCAGGCGAAGGACCTTGGGTCCAGCGGACCGGCTCCTTCCCAATGCCCATCTGATGCACCCCGTAGCCCAGGGTTACAGGGCATGTCGCCCGGCCTTGCGGTTCCCCGCAACCCGGATTCCGTAACATCGCATCATGCAATGCCCAGGGACCACCCCCCTCATTCCCACCCTCTTCTTCTTCCTGGTATCCGTTCAAGCCTTCGGCCAGCCCCCCATGGCCAGCCTGCCCGGCCTGGTGGTTGATGCGCGCAGTTTGCAGCCGGTGCCGGGTGCTTCGGCATGGCTGGTACCGGGCAACATTTCGCTCACCACCACCAGCGACAGCACTGGGCATTTCCGGATCAGCGCCATACCGGTTGGCCACTATGCATTGCGGGTTGCGGCGGTGGGTTACGACACGTTGGAAGTGCCGGAGTTGTGGCTGCGCGCCGGCAAACAGGCGGAACAACGCGTGGAGCTTTCACCTTCGGCCCAGGCCTTGGGAGCGGTCACCATCAGCGCGCTGGCCCGCGAGCAGCTGTCGCCCTTGGGCGTGCGCCCGTTCACCGTGGAGCAGAGCCTACGCTGGCCGGCCACGTTCAGCGATCCCGCACGGCTGGTCTCCGCCATGCCCGGCGTGGCCAACGCCAACGACCAGGCCAACCACCTCATGATCCGTGGCAATTCGCCCAATGCAAACGCCTACACGCTGGAGGGCGTGGAGATCGTGAACCCCAACCACACCGGCAACGCCGGCACGGCCACGGACATGCCCACGCTCAGCGGCGGCGGCGTCAGCATCCTCAGCGCCCAGCTGCTGGGGCCCTCGCAACTGCTCACCGGTGTGCTGCCCGTGGACCGTGACAATGCTTTGGGCGGGATCCTGGACATGCGGCTGCGCAACGGCAACATGCAGGTACGTGAATGGACCGCGCAGGCCGGCCTGCTGGGCCTGGAGCTTTCCACGGAAGGCCCCATCGGCAAGGGCGGGCGCTCGTCCTACCTGGCCAACTACCGCTATTCAACCGTGGGCCTGCTGGGTGCCATGGGAGTGGACCTGGGCGATGAGGCCATCACCTTCCAGGACCTGGCGTTCCATGTGGCGCTGCCGGCCGGCAAGCGCGGCGAATTGCACCTCTTCGGCCTGGGCGGTACCAGCAGCAACGTCTTCAAAGCGGTACACGACACCACCCAATGGGAAGTGGACAAGGACAGCCGCAACATCGACTATTCGTCCAGCATGGGGGCGGCGGGCGCGAGCCTGCGCACTTCGCTGGGCAACCGCACCACACTTTCCTCCGCCGTGGTGATCAGCGAGATCGACCAGGACCGCACCGAGGATTTCCTGAACAACGACTATTCCGTGGGCTACCGCACGGAGGCCAAGCTGAGCGAACGCAAGCTTTCGGGCATGGTGAAGGTGGAAGGCGCGATCGGCGGGCGCTTCCGCTATGCTGCAGGCGCAAGCGCCACGGAGCGGCGCCTCAGCAGTATTCAGAACTCGGATGTGGCGGCGTGGCTGGTCCGCCCCTGGCTGAAAGGACGCTGGGGCATTACCGAACACCTGTTGGCCAGCTTGGGTATCGGTGCAGCGCATTTCACGTGGATGGGCGGGACTGCCGCGGAACCACGCGCCTCGCTGCAATGGCGCATGCGGCACGGGCGATCCCTAGCGCTGGCCTACGGGATTCGCGCACAGTTGCCGCAATGGCAATCGTTAGCCGCCTCACCCCTGCCGCCCTTTCCAACGGAAGAGCTCGGCCTCACCCGTTCACAGGACATTGTGCTCGGCTATGACCATCCCGTGAATGACCGCATCAACATCCACGTGGAAGGCTATTGGCAAGCGTTGGAGGATGTGCCGGTGAGCGCAGATCCCTTCTTCAACGCGAGCTATGGCGACTTCAGCATGGTGAACATCTGGGATGAACAGGTGGTGGTGCCGATCATCGCCACCGGCAGCGCACAAAACACCGGCCTGGAACTGACGCTGGACCATCGCTTCGCGAACGGCTTCTTCTACCAGTTCAACGGCACGGTGTTCCAAAGCACCTATGAAGGCGCTGACGGCAAGGAGCGCGACAGCCGCTGGGACAACCGCTACCTGCTGAACCTCTTCGGCGGAAAGGAATTCCGCAAGGAAAAAGCGGATGTGGTGCGCACCTGGGGCATCAGCGGCCGCGTGAACGCGATGGGCGGCATGTACGATCCGCCCCTCCCCACCCTGACGGACATCAACGGCCATGTGCTGTTCCGGGGCACATCCGGGCCGGAGCAATTGCCGGGCTTCCTGCGCATCGACCTGCGGGCCTACCTGAAGCATGACCGCAAGGGCCGCACCGGCATGTGGTCGCTGGACCTGCAGAACGTGGCCAACACCAGGAATGCGGCCTTCCGCTATTACGATCTCCGCAAGGGCGAAATGGTGACCAAATACCAGCTGGGCATCATCCCGAATCTGAGCTACCGCATCGAATTCTGAACACCATGAAGATCCTTCTCCTCCTGCTGACGTTCGTGTTCCTGGTCTTTGCCTACCTGCAACTGAACGACCCGGATCCCATCCACTGGACCTTGGGCTACCTGGCGATCGCGGTATCGTGCGGCCTGGCCGCCTTCGGCAGATACCCGAAGTGGTGGCTGTGGGGCGTCACCCTGACCTTCGGCATCTGGATGCTCCTCGCCGCACCGGGCATACTGCACTGGGCGCAGCAGGGTTTCCCGGACATCACGGGGGAGATGAAGGCCTCCACGCCCGTGATCGAGGACAGCCGGGAGTTCCTCGGCCTGCTGATCACTTTCGCCGTGATGGTCTTCCTGATCATTCGCAGCAGGATACGGTGAGCCCGCTCAGTTTCAATCCCCGCAGGGCACGATACCTTTAGGGCACCAGAAAACCAAATGACCATGGCGAAGAAAAAGGCAAAGGCCACCCGATCACCGGAAAGCAAGCCCGTACAAACCTCGCGTTGGAGCACCAAGGAGCGCAAGCAACTGGCGGATTCACTGAACACCCTGTTGGCGGCCTGCCAGGTGCATTACCAGAAATTGCACAACTACCACTGGAACGTGGAAGGCGATGAATTCTTCGAGCTGCACGAGATCACGGAGCAACAGTACGGCCAGGTGCATGGCGACATCGATGCGATCGCCGAACGGATCCGGGTATTCGGTGAGCGGCCGTTGAGCACCTTCGCGGAATACCTGGCGGCCTCGCCCATCAAGGAAGACATGCAAGTACCCTCCGCCAAGAAAATGGCAGGCAACCTGCTGGCCGACTACGGGATCCTGATCAAACTGATGTACGCCACGGCGGACCTGGCGGACGACCTGGATGACCTGCCCACCGAAAGCATGATGGTGGACCTCATCGCGCGGTTCGAGAAACAACAGTGGATGCTCGGGGCCTTCCTCAAGTAGTCCATCGGGCGGGATCATAGCATCCTGCAGGAACCGTGCGACCGGGGAATCATGCGGACCTCCATGGCGCGCCATTGGCCCCATCTTTGCAATTGAAGCCTTCAGCATGATCAAGCAAAGCATCCTTGCCGTGGCCTTCCTGGTGCTGCTTCCGGCCGTGGCATCCGCCCAGAACACCATCTACAGCTACGCCATCGGCAACTGGCGCAACGGCCCGGTGGTGGAGATCTCGCCGTTGTTCGAGACCACGGAGATGTACACCACCCCGCAGCTGATCCGCTGGGTGCGTGGACAGTGGCCGCAGTCCTTCACCGACACCACGGACATCGATGTGCTGCGGTTCGCGACCACGGAGGAAGGCGACCTGAGCCGCACCGAGCTGGCGCGCAAATACGCCACACGCAAGTTGCCGGTGAACCTGATCGCAGCGGGCACCATGCCGCGCACACCGCAACACCCGCCGGCCCAAGTGCCGGCTACGGCTGCACCACGATAAGCGGGGCGGTGGCCTTGGTGTGCCCGTCCACCACCCAGCGCAGCAGGTAGGCACCGGCCTGCAGGCCGGTGGTGTTCAGGCGGAATTCAGGCTCCAAGCCGACCGAATGGCCGGCCACCATCCGCCCGCCCATGTCGTGTACCTCGAGCAGGCCTTCCCTGGTCTGGCCCGGGAACGAAACCACGACTGCATCCGTGGTGGGGTTGGGCCAAACCTGCAGGTGCCCCACCGGTGCATCCGTGCCGGCAATGCCCACGTACATGCCGCAGGGGTCGTAGCTGCCGTCCATGCTGAGCGTGCCGGTGGCCGCCGGGTCCAGGAAATTCTTCAGGCGCATGGAGGAAGGCCCGGGATTGCTCTGCCAGTGGTAGCTAATCTTGCCGTAATAGTCGAACCCGTTGACGTTGCTGCAAGAGGAGGTTCCGCCCGTGAGCGTACCGATGATCCGTTTGGCGGCATTGAATAGCGGCGAACCCGACGAACCTTGCTCGGTGACCCCGTGCCCGTTGGCCGTGGCGGCCCACTTCACGCGCCAGTGGGTGCCGGACACGCCGCCCCAGGTGCTGGAGGCCAAGGGGGTGGTGTAGGAGCTGATCTTCTTCCTGTCGCCTGCCGGGTGATGGATCCCCACGCCGTTGTTGCCGCCCGTGCCCGAGGCATCCCAGCCCGCCCAATACGGGTTATAGGACCCCGGGATGGCGGCGGTGGTGCCTTCCACCAACAGGAAATCGGAGCCGCTATCGCCACCATTGTCGTTGCTGGCGCCACGTTTGAAGCAGCCCACCATGGTATGGTTGGAGGGCGATGACCCGGAGCCGCAGCCCGATCTCTCGTAGTTGAAATAGAACTTCCACTGGTTCAGCTCGGACTGGTTGGCCCCGGTGTAGCAATGCTGGGCGGTGAGGTAATAAGGCTTGCAGTCCTGTGCCAGGTTGTTCACCAAGGCCCCGGTGCACCAGAACATGAAGCCGCCTTCCTGGATGCTGATGCGTACGGTGGCATCCCGTTGCGGGTGCCAATCATTGCCCTCGCTGCAATTCACGTCCACCTCGCAAGCGCCCGAGGCGGTCACCTCGGCCACATCGCGGTAGGCATGGCCCACGCCGGAGATGTGCAGGTTTCCTTCACCCGCCACGGCGGCCGGTTCATAGTACTCCACCAGGCTGGCCTCGCCGGGCACCAGGCTCGTGGTGAACTCGCCTTCCGTCCGGTTGTTGAAGGCGGTGAAGCCCCCCAACACGGTGGAACCATCCTCACTGAACACGTGCAGCGTGGCATTGGCCGGCAGGTGGAAGTCCGTGTAGAAAAGCTCCGTGGCCAAGGCGCCGGTGCTGGCCACGCGCAGGCGCCAAAGGCGGTCGCCGTTGGGGAGCGTGGCCCATTGGCCCGCGTCGTACAGGCCTGCATTCACGGGGAGGACCCGGGCGTAGGCGGGCACCAGGCCCTCGGCCTCGCGCCGGGCGTCCTCCTCCGCCACGGCGGCGGCATTGAACGGGGTGCCATGCACGGTGGGCACATTCGTCCACGGCAGCGCGGCGCGTAGGCTGTAGGGGGTTCCACCCACGGAAACCTGGGCCAGGAGCTGGGTGGTGGTGGCGGCCATGGCCACCCATGTGGGGAGACGGTACTTCATCGGTAGAGTGATCGCGCGAGTGATGGACTTCAACCAGCCCCGGCATCGGCGGGGGCCGGTGCAAAATACGGGCAGGCACCGGAACGGCGGACGCGGGACGCCCCGCCTGCATCTTTGCCGCCATGGGCCCCGGACCAAGCTCCGTGAACAACCCGCCCCGGTCACGCGGCAGGCGGGGTTGGCTTTACGCGTTGGCCGCCCTGCTGCTGGTGTTCATTTGGGCACGGTGGTGGCCCCTGGGCCTGCTGTTCCATGCCCCTTGCTCCACGGTGCTGGTGGACCGCGACGGCGAGCTGCTGGGCGCCACCGCCGCCAAGGACGGGCAATGGCGATTCCCGGCAACGGGCGAGGTACCCGGGCGGTTTGCCACGTGCATCGTGCAATTCGAGGACCGGCATTTCCGGGACCACTGGGGCATCCGGCCTCAGTCGCTGGTGCGCGCGTGGCTGCAGAACCGCAAGGCGGGCCGCGTGGTGAGCGGGGGCAGCACCCTCACCATGCAAGTGGCGCGGATGGCGCGCGGCAACCGGCCGCGCACCTACGGCGAGAAATTCGTGGAGGCCTTGTTGGCGCTGCGCATCGAGCTGCGGTACAGCAAGGCGGAGATCTTGCAGCTCTTCGCGGCGAACGCCCCGTTCGGCGGGAACGTGGTGGGGCTGGATGCCGCGGCCTGGCGCTATTTCGGCAGGCCGGCCGGGCGCCTGAGCTGGAGCGAGAACGCGGTGCTCGCGGTGCTGCCCAACGCACCTTCCGCCATCTACCCCGGCAAGGGGCACGCCGCCCTGCTGGCCAAGCGCAACCGCTTGCTGGACCGCTTGCTGGCCGTGCAGGCCATCGACAGCATGGAATGGTCGCTGGCGCGGGAAGAGCCGCTTCCGGAAGGGCCGCGGGCCTTGCCCCGGCGCGCACCGCACCTGCTGGCCACGCTGGCGGCACAGGGGCATGAGGGGCAACTCCTGCGATCCACCTTGCAAGGGGCCTTGCAGGACCGGGCTGCGGAAGCCGCGGACCGCTATGCCGCGCGGCTCATCGCCAATGAGGTGCACAATGCCGCGGCCCTGGTGATGGATGTGAACACCGGCGAGGTACTGGCCTACGTGGGCAACCTGGGCTATGCGGGAGCCGCGCATGCGGAGGCGGTGGACATCATCCGGGCTCGGCGCAGCACGGGCAGCGTGCTGAAACCCTTCCTCTATGCGGACATGGTCCAGGGCGGCGAGCTGGCGCCGGACATGCTGGTGGCCGACATCCCCACGCGGTACAATGATTTCGCCCCGCGCAACTACGATGAGCGCTACAGCGGCGCAGTGCCCGCCTCCGAGGCCCTGGCCCGCTCGTTGAACGTGCCGTTCGTGCGCGCCCTGCACGCCCACGGTGTGGAGCGCACCCTGCGCCTGCTGCGCGCCATGGGCCTCTCCAGCATCGACCGCAGTGCAGCGAACTACGGCCTTTCCCTGGTGGTGGGCGGCGCCGAGGCCACCTTGTGGGAACTGGCCGGTGCGTACGCCAGCATGGGGCGCGTGCTCAACCACTACGGGCGCTTGGGCCTGACCTACCGGCAAGGCGACGTACGCCCACCGCATGCCCTGGTTGAAGCCGATGCCCCGGACACCACGCAACTGGAAGGCCCGCCGGTGCTGCAGGCCAGCGCCATCCACTTCACGCTGAAGGCGCTGCGCGAGGTGGCCCGTCCTGCGGACGAGGAAGGCTGGCGCCAATTCTCGGGGCAAAAGCACATTGCCTGGAAGACGGGTACCAGCTTCGGGCATCGCGACGCCTGGGCCATCGGGCTTACCGGCCGGCATTGCGTGGCCGTGTGGACAGGGAACGCCAGCGGCGAGGGGCGCCCCGGCCTCACCGGCACGCTGGCCGCTGCCCCGCTCCTCTTCGACCTGTTCAACCTGCTGCCGTCCGGCCCCGCGCCCGAACCGCCCTACGACGAGATGGTGCAAGGCGTCCTGTGCCGCACCAGCGGATACCGCGCCGGCATGGATTGCCCGCAGGCGGATACGGCTTGGCTGCCGCCACAAGCCATGCGCACGGCAACATGCCCCTTCCACCGCAAGGTGCTGCTGGACCCATCGGGGCGTTGGCGCATCAGCCAAGGGCCGGGCATCATGGCGAATTGGTTCGTGCTGCCGCCGGCCATGGAACACTACTACGCGATCAGCCATCCCGCATACCGCCCACTGCCGCCATGGAAGCCGGGGACCAGCGGCAACGACCAGCCCATGGAGATCCTCTACCCGGAGGAAGGCGCCACGTTGCTGATCCCCGTGCAGCTGGACGGAAGCCGCGGGCACACCGTGGTGGAAGTGGCCCACCGCGATGCCGGCGCCACCTTGTACTGGGACCTGGACGGCCGCTTCATCGGCACCACCACCGGTGCCCACCGCATGGCGATCTCCCCGGGCGAGGGGCCGCACCGCCTAACTTTGACCGATGCCGCAGGCCATGCGCTGCACCGTGAGTTCACCGTGGTGGGCGGGGCCGGGAAAGCGCGCTGAACCCATGCCCCGCAAGCTCCTCCTCCCTGCGGCCCTCCTGGCCGCCTCCCTCCTTCACGCCCAGCCGGACTCCCTCTTCATCACCGAACACGGAAACACCACGGCCTATGCGGTGGTGTATGGCCCCAAGCCTGCGGCCGAACGCTTCCGCCTGGTGGGCAAATACGCCTTCGACACCACCCGCACGGCGGTGCAGATCGACTTCAAGCGCGGCAAACCCAGCGGCATCTACCGCGCTTTCTATCCCGACGGCAAGCAACTGCTCTTCGCGGTGTACGGCTGGGGAAGCCTGCATGGCGACTGGACCGAGTACGCCCCCACGGGCATCATCACCGTCAAGGGCCAGTACCGCATGGGCAAGCGCGACGGCACGTGGGCCTTCCGGGACCAGGGCATCGTGGGCCATTACAAGGAAGGATTGAAACATGGCCGCTGGAAGTACTACGAGGACGGGAAGCTGGTGCGGAAGGAGAAATGGCGCAA
Organism: Flavobacteriales bacterium; assembly: GCA_023382455.1. Lineage (GTDB taxonomy): Bacteria > Bacteroidota > Bacteroidia > Flavobacteriales_F > PHOS-HE28 > PHOS-HE28. Next base: position 104,745 of record JAHDVX010000005.1, on the reverse strand, counting down.
GGGCGAACTGAAGCAGGGCGGCACCTTCCTGTTCGGCACGCCGCGGAAACCGTAACATCCGTTAACCGCACGGCCGTACGCACGTAGAAAGGCATCCGTTAACTTCGTGTTCACCGCTGGCCGCGGAATCCGCGCCCCGACCAAACGGGCCGCCAGCCGCACCTTCATCCGACCTCCCATGCGAAAGCTTCTTCCCGCCATTCTTGCCTTGGTAACGGCACCGGTGCTCGCCCAGCCCAGCACGGCCGCCACCAAGCTGCAGGCGCTGCTGTACCAGATCGACAACATGTACGTGGACAGCGTGGATGACAACAAACTGGTGGACAAGGCCATCGTGAGCATGTTGGCCGAGCTGGACCCGCACAGCGTGTACATCCCCAAGGAGGACCTGGAGCAGGTGAACGAGCCGCTGAAGGGCAACTTCGAGGGTGTGGGCATCCAATTCAACATCGTGCGGGATACCATCTATGTGGTGGATGCCATAGCGGGCGGGCCGAGCGAGCGCGTGGGCATCCGCGCGGGCGACCGGGTGGTGAGCGTGAACGACAGCACGGTGGCGGGCACGGGCGTGAAGAACGCCGATGTGATCAAGCTGCTGCGGGGCCCCAAGGGCACCAAGGTGAATGTCGGCGTGATCCGGCAGGGCGAAACGGACCTGCTCGACTTCACGATCACCCGGGACAAGATCCCCATCTACAGCATCGAAGCCTCGTACATGGCGGCGCCGGGCGTGGGCTACATCAAGGTAAGCCGCTTCGGGGCCACCACCACCAAGGAGCTGACCGAAAAACTGGACGAGCTCAAGAAGCAAGGCATGAAGGACCTCATCCTGGACCTGCAGGGCAACGGTGGCGGCTACCTGCGCTCGGCCATCGAGATGGCGGACCAGTTCCTGGATGACCGCAAACTGATCGTGTACACCGAGGGGCGCGCCACGCCGCGGGAGGACACCTATGCCACCGATGCGGGCAGCTTCCCGAAGGGGCACCTGGTGGTGATGATCGATGAAGGCAGCGCCTCGGCCAGCGAGATCGTTACCGGGGCCATGCAGGACTGGGACCGGGCCGTGGTGGTGGGCCGCCGTTCCTTCGGCAAGGGCCTGGTGCAGCGCCCGGTGATGCTGCCCGACGGATCCGCGGTCCGGCTCACGGTATCACGCTACTACACCCCCAGCGGCCGCTGCATCCAGAAATCCTACGCCGACGGCCTGGAAGCGTACCGGCACGACCGCATCGAACGGCTGCATGACGGCGAGTTGACCAACGCGGACAGCATCCATGTGCGGGACACGGTGAAGTACTACACCAACAACAAGCGCGTGGTGTATGGCGGCGGCGGCATCATCCCGGACGTTTTCGTGCCGATCGACACCACGCTGAGCTCGGCATGGTTCGGCCAATTGGTGCGCAAGGGCATCACCAACACCACGGCATTGAACTACGTGGACCGCAACCGCAGCAAGCTGACGCGCCAGTACCGGACGGTGGATGACTTCATCGCCGGATTCACCGTGGAGGCCGACCTCGAGGACCTGCTTCAAACCCAGGCCATGGAGGCGAAGATCGAGCCGGACAGCGCGGGCATGGCCCGATCGAAACCGCTGGTGGACCTGCGTCTCAAGGCGCTGATCGCCCGCGACCTGTGGGACACCTCGGCCTACTGGAAGGTGATCAACTCCAACAACCCGGTGGACCGCAGCTACGATGAGGCCTTGAAAGTGGTGCAGGACCCCGCCCTGCAACGCGCCAAGTTGGCCGAGCGGTAGGTCCGGACCATCCATCTTCCCGACATACAACACCTGTTAAGCACCGGCCGGCAGGTTGGCCGGTCCGTGGTGCTTGGCCTATTTTCGCGCTTCCCATTCAACCATCCCATCGATGAAAGAGAACATCAAGATCGCCGTGCTGGCCGTGATCGCCGCCGGAGTTGTGTTCATGGCCGTCAGCCAGCGGAACGACGCTGCCCCGCCCACCACCTTCGCTCCCTTGCCGCAAAAGGCCGCTTCCACCGTGACCACGGCCCCCAGCAACACCTTCGACCCGCTGACCCCGCCCGCCGCGGCCAGCCAACCGGAGCCCACGGGCCCCACCACCAGCATCGGCTTCGCCACCTCCAGCCATGACTTCGGCAAGATCATGCAGGACAGCGACAACCACTACGCCTTCAAGTTCACCAACACGGGCAAGGAGCCGCTGGTGATCACCAACGCCGTGGGCAGCTGCGGCTGCACCGTGCCCGACTATCCCAAGCACCCCATCGCCCCGGGCGAATCCGGAGAGCTCAAGATCGAATACAAGCCGGGCAAGCAGGAAGGCAAGCAGAACAAGACCGTGACGGTCACGGCTAACACCGAGCCTTCGCAGACGGTGCTGCGCATTTCGGCAGACGTGCAGAAGGGCATCTGAGCCCGGCCGGTTCCGGCATGAACACCCCGCTCCCTGCCCCGCAGGTTGCGGGGTGTTTTGTCAGGATACCAGCGTGTCGATCGCCGATGCAAGCTTCCGGTCCTTGTCGGTCACGCGGTTACCGGCATCATGCGTGCAGAGCTTGATGGTGACGGTGTTGTACACGTTGGCCCATTCGGGATGGTGGCCCATCTTCTCCGCCTCCAGGGCCACGCGCGTCATGAAGGCGAAGGCCTCACTGAAGTTGGCAAAACTGAAGGTGCGCTCCAATTTTCCTTCGGTCTCGTTCCACATGATGGCTGGATCTTCGATCTGCGGCCGGCCAACTTGATCACGGCATCACTTGTGAATGGGCAACTCGATCACCGGCGGTGCGGCTGGCCGGGACACCAGCTTCATCTCCTCCACCAGGCGCTTGGCACCGAGGTATTTGTCCAGGATGAACAGGACATAGCGCACATCCACGGAGATATTCCGGCACTTGGCCGGATCGAAGAGGATGTCGCTCATGGTGCTTTCCCAGGTCCTGTCGAAGTTGATGCCGATAAGCTCGCCGTTGCCGTTGAGCACGGGGCTGCCGCTGTTTCCGCCGGTGGTATGCAGCGACGAGAGGAAGCACACGGGCATTTGGCCGCCCTGGCCGTAGGGGCCGAAGTCCTTGGCCTGCTGGAGTTCCTTCAACTTGGCGGGCACCTCGAAGTCCGGGTTGGCGGGGTCGGCCTTGGCCATCACGCCATCCAGCGTGGTGAACGGTTCATAGCGCATGCCGTCGCGGGGGGCGGCTCCCTCCACGCGGCCGTAGCTCAGGCGCAGGGTGCTGTTGGCATCGGGCCACCAGGTCTTCTCGGGGAAAAGCTCCATCAAGCCCCGGGAATAGGTACGCATGGCGGCTTGCAAGCTATCGGCCAATTCGGCCTGGCGGGGCCTCACGTGCTGCAGATAATCCTCGGTAAGGCCTTTCACGAGGAGGAAGGCCGGGTCCTTGGCCATACGCTTGGCCATACCGGCGGAGAAGCGGTCCAACGCCTTGTAAAGCCGTGTTGAATCTGTGAAGAGGCTCTTGCGGAACAGGTCTGCGGCGAACCGCTCTTCATCGCCGCCGAACCTGTGGTCGATCGCGGCCAGGGCCTTGGGCCAGCTGCCCGCGTGTTTGTGGTAGATCGGCAGTTGGGCTTGGAAGACCTTCCGGTCCACCTCCGGGATGTAGTTCTTGAAATAGCCTTGTGCGGCCATGCGCAACTTGTCCAGCTCGGCATCCAGCTTTCCCTGCTCCTTCAGCCCGGCATGCTGTTCGATCAGCTTCTGGAATCCCTGGGCGAAGCGCATGAACTCCGGACCCATGTAGACGAACTCCACGAACAGGTTGCGGGCCATGTCATACGGCAGGTACTCGGCGTAGAGCTGCTCCAGCCTGCCCAGCACCTGGTCGTACTCCGGCTTCCCTGCAGCCCTCTTGGCAAACGCACGCTGCTGCTCCTCCTTCCGCTGCAAGGCATCCAACTCCTGCAAGCCGCGCACCTCACCGATCCATTTCTTCCACCCGTTGCTGATACGGCTTTGCTTGCTGGCATACTGCAGCTTGGCCTGCTCGCTGCCGAGCATGGCCGCATCAATCACCTTGAGGCTGGCGGTCCGCATCTCGATCCGCAGGGGATCCACTTGTTGCATCACCTGGTCCACACCGTAGCTGGGCAGGTAGCGCTGGGTGCTGCCGGGGAAGCCGAAGATCATGGCGAAGTCGCCCTCGCGCACGCCGTCCAGGGAGATGGGCATGCTGCTGCGCGGCACGAAGGGCTTGTTCCCCTCGGCAAACTCGGCAGGCTTGTTGTCCGGCGAGGCGTAGATGCGGAACACGCTGAAATCGCCCGTGTGCCGGGGCCACATCCAGTTGTCGGTATCGCCGCCGAACTTGCCGATGCTGCTGGGCGGCGCGGCCACCAGGCGCACGTCGTTGAAGGTCTCGCTGACAATGAGGAACCAGCTGTTGCCATAGTTGAAGGGGCGGACCACCGCTTTGTAGCCGGTTCCTTCCTCAGCCTCCCGGCTGATGATTTCCGCGGCGGACTCGGCGGCCTTGTCACGGTCCTCTTCGCTCATGCCCGGCGTAAAGGCTTTCATCATGCGATCGGTGACATCCTCCATGCGGACGATGAAGGTGGCGGTGAGGCCCGGGCTCGGCAGTTCATCGGCCAGACTGGCCGCCGCGAAACCATCACGCAGGTAGTTGTGCTCCAGGCTGCTGAGCTGCTGGATGGCGCTGTAGCCGCAGTGGTGGTTGGTGAAGATCAAGCCTTGGGTGCTCACCACCTCTCCCGTGCATCCGCCGCCGAAGAGCACCACCGCATCCTTGAGGCTGCCGTGGTTGATGCTGTAGATGTCCTCCGCTGAAATGCGCAGTCCCTCGGTGCGCATGTCACCTTCGATGGCCTTCAGCAGGGTGGGCACCCACATGCCTTCGTGGGCACGGAGCACCATGGCGTGCAGGAGCAGCGGGATCAGGAGAGCGAACGAAGCCAGTCGATGACGATGCATGGGGATGTTTTTCAATTTCAGGGCCGGGCAAGTTACCATGGGCGGGCAAGGTAGTGGCTGGCGGAAAGGTCGGGCACGGTCCTGATTCCCGGGGCGATGTTGCACCCCATGGCTATCTTGGTGCTTTCCAATGCCTACCTCAGCGCTGCGCTGCCTTTCCCTGTCCTTGCTCCTGTCCGGTGTCGTCCTTCATGCCCAACCCGCGCTCCGGTTCATCGAGAACCGGGGGCAGTGGCCGCAGGCGGTGACCTTCAAGGCCGAGGTGCCCGATGCCACCATCTGGTGCGAGCGGGGCAGCATCCTGGTGGACCGTTACGATGCCTCGGCCATCGCCAAGCTGCACGCCGGTCATGGGGCGGGCTATGACCCGGAAGCCTCGCGCACCATCCGACACCATGCCTTGCGGTTGCGCTTCCTGGATGCACCTGGCCCCGTGCGTTGCGAAGGGTTGGGCGTGCAGCGCGGTGCGTACAACTACTTCATCGGGAACGACCCCACGCAGTGGGCCGCCAACGCCCATGCCTGGTCCATCGTGGTGCAGCACGGGCTGTATCCCGGCGTGGACCTGCGGCTGCGGCAAGGGGGCGAGGTGCTGAAATACGATCTGGTGTTGGCGCCCGGGGCTAATCCTGCGGACCTCCGCTTCACCTACGAAGGCGCCGACAAGATCGCCTTGGAGAACGGCCGCCTGATGATCGGGACGTCATTGGGGCCGATGATCGAGGAAGTTCCGCTGGCCTACCAGATGAAAGGTGGTGAACAAGTGCGCGTGGCCTGCCGCTACCAGCTCAAAGGCAACGTGGTAACGTTCCAGGTCGGCGAATACGACCGGGCATTCGAACTGGTGATCGACCCCACCATCGCCTTCAGCAGTTACTCGGGCTCCACATCGGACAACTTCGGCTACACCGCCACCTTCGATGCGGCGGGCTTCCTCTACTCCGGCAGCAGCGCCTTCGGGCAAGGCTACCCGAGCACGGTGGGCGCTTATGACGTGACCTGGAATGGCGGCACGGGCAACCAGAACCCGGGCACCGACATGGCGCTGACCAAGTGGGACACCACCGGCACCTTCCTGATCTGGAGCACCTTCCTTGGTGGCCAAGGCGACGACCTGCCGCACAGCCTGATCGTGAATGCCAGCGGGGAGCTCATCGTGCTGGGCACCACGGGTTCCTCCAATTTTCCGACCACGGCGGGCGCGCTGCAACCCGCATTCGGCGGCGGCACCAGCTTCACGCCGGTGGGCATCGGCACCCGGTATCCGCAGGGCACGGACATGGTGCTGGCGCGGCTGAGCGCCGATGGCAGCCAACTGCTGGGCAGCACCTACATCGGCGGCAGCGGCAACGATGGCATCAACAGTTCCGGCAACCTGCGGATGAACTACGCCGACGAGATGCGCGGCGAGGTGGAACTGGCCGCCAACGGCAACATCCTGGTCGCCAGCTGCACGCAAAGCACCAACTTCCCCACTACGCCGGGCGCCTTCAGCACCACTTTTGCCGGCGGCCCGCATGATGCGGTGCTGTTCGAGACCGACCCCGGGTTCACCACACTGAACTGGAGCACCTTCTTCGGGGGCAGCCAAGCGGATGCGGCCTATTCCCTGGAGCAGGACAGCCAAGGAAGCATCATCATCGCCGGCGGCACCTTCTCCATCAACATCCCCGGCACCGCGGGTTCGCTGGGCCCCGTGTACAACGGCGGCAGCGCCGATGCCTTCGTGGCCAAGTTCACTGCGGACGGAAGCAACCTGCTGGCCGCCACCTACTACGGAAGCGATGCGTACGACCAATTCTACTTCGTGGACCTGGACGATGCGGACCACATCTACCTGTTCGGCCAGACTGCCGCGCCTGCCGGTGCGCTGATCAGTGGCGCCAGCTACTCCCAGGCTGGCGGCGGGCAACTGCTGGCCAAGGTGGCCAATGACCTCGGCAGCACGGTGTGGAGCACGCGCACGGGCGCCACCAGCGGGCCCGGCGTAGGTGTGCCCAACATCTCGCCCACCGCCTTCCTGGTGGACTACTGCGACAAGATCTACATCAGCGGATGGGGCAGCGCCGTGCAGGGCTCCCTCACCACCAACGGGCTTCCGGTGACGCCCGATGCCTATCAGCCCACCACGGACGGCAACGATTTCTACCTGGCGGTCTACGATATCGACATGACGGGGCTGGCCTACGCCACCTACTTCGGCGGGCCGCAGAGCCTGGAGCATGTGGACGGTGGCACCAGCCGTTTCGACCGGCGCGGACGGGTCTACGGCGCGGTGTGCGCAGGATGCGGCGGGCACGACGACTTCCCCAGCTCGCCCAACGCGTGGAGCAGCACCAACAACTCGCCGAACTGCAACCTGGGCGTCTTCAAGTTCGACTTCGATGCGCCGCTGGTCATCGCCGGGTTGAGCGCCCCTCCCCTGATATGCGCCGGAAGCACGGTGCAGTTCAGCAACCTGGGAAGCCTGGGCAGCTCCTGGCTCTGGGACTTCGGCGATGGCACCACCTCCACGGCCCAGGCTCCATCGCATACGTACGCCGCACCCGGCACGTACACCGTGAGCCTCATCGCCAGCAACCCCGCGACCTGCAACGGCATGGACTCCGCCAGCATCCAGGTGCAGGTGGGGCCTGCCGCACCCAGCCTGCAAGCGTTGGCGGACATCGCCGTGTGCGGCCCCACGGACAGCCTGCTGCTCGTGGCCGATGCACAGGGCACCGCCCTCACGTGGCAATGGTCCTCCAACGCCCAATTCACCGATACGCTGAATGCCTCACCCACGGACAGCACCGCCCTCCTCAACCCCGTGGCGGCCGGCACCTTCCATGTGCAAGCCTCCAGCGGTGGCGGCTGCGTAGCCACCGGACAGTTGACCGTGACCACCTCCCTGGCCCAGGCCGCCATCTCACCGGACCTGCAGATCTGCGCCGATGACACCGCCCTGGTGAGCCTCAGCGGCATTGATGCGGGGTCCTCCATCTCCTGGTCCCCGGCGGGCCTGGTACTTTCGGGCCAAGGCAGCACACAGATCACCGTGAGCCCGCCCGACGCCACGTGGTTCGCCGCCTCGGTGACCGCACCCGGCGGATGCACTTGGTCCGACAGTGCCTGGGTGAACGTGTCGTTGATGAACGGCGCGGTGGTGACCGCCAACGTGGACCAGGACCTGGTGGTTCCGGGGACCACGGTCCACCTGCTGGCCACGCCGGCCAACGGCGTCACCTACAGTTGGCAACCCGCCACCGCGGTGAGCGACCCGGCCATTGCGGCACCCACGGCCATGGTGCAGGCCACCACCACGTTCATCGTCACCGTGAGCGACGGCACGTGCACCGCCGTGGATTCCGTGACGGTGAAGGTGCACGAACTGGTCTGCGACGACCCGGACATCTTCGTGCCCGATGCCTTTACGCCCAACGGCGATGGCAACAACGATGCGCTGTTCGTGCGGGGCCGCCACATCGCCAGCATGGAATTCAAGGTGTTCGACCGTTGGGGAGAACTGGTGTACAGCACCGATGACCCGGCGGAAAGCTGGGATGGGCGGTACAAGGGCAAGCCGGTGGACCCGGCGGTCTACGTGTATTGGCTGACCGTGGAATGCGTGGACGGGCAGACGTATTTCCACAAGGGGAATGTAACGGTGATCCGGTGATGAAGATGAAGATGCAGGCCACAAGCCACAAGCTGCAAGCCGGGAAGCCCGAAGCTTGCGGCTTGCAGCTTGCGGCTTGGTGCTTGTGGCTCTTGGCGGCATTCACCTGCGGTACCCTCCGCGCCCAGGACATCCATTTCTCCCAATTCTTCAACGCGCCGTACGCGCAGAACCCCGGAAACATCGGACAGTTCGATGGGGATTACAGGCTGGGCGCGATCTACCGCCAGCAATGGCGAAGCGTCACCGTGCCGTACAGCACCTTCGGCATCGGCGGCGACGCGGCGAACCTGGCCGGCGTGGAAGGCCTCGGGCTCGGCGCCTGGTTGTACAACGACCGGGCCGGCACCTCGCGGCTCAACACCTTTCACGCCGACCTCGGCGCCAGCTGGACCGTGGCCCTGGATGCGGGCAGGCACCACCACCTGAGCGCGGGCACGCAATTCGGGTTCACGCAGGTGGGCATCAGCACCGGTGGTCTGCGCTTCGACGCCCAGTACAACGGCTTTAGCTACGACCCTTCGCTCGGCACCGGCGAACAGATCCCGCGTGATGCCCGATCCCGCGCCGATGTGCATGCAGGCGTGGGCTACCGCTGGTCGCCGGACAAGCGGCATGCTTTCCACGGCGGATTGGCGCTGTTCAACCTCACCACGCCGGACGTATCCCTCTTCAACGCCCAGCCATCGCCGTTGGACCTGCGCACGGTGGTGCATGCAGGCGCACAGTTCCCCGTAAGCGAAAAGCTGGACCTGCTGCCCATGCTCCAATGGCAAGGCCAAGGGAAATTCCGCGAGCTTGACGCCGGGGGCATGCTCCGTTACATCCTGCTGGACCGCTGGGGCCTGCTGCGCACCGTGCAGGCCGGGCTGTTCATGCGGGCCAAGGATGCGGGCTACCTCTACGCGGGCCTGGAACACGACGGCTGGACCATCGGCGCCAGCTACGACATCAACCTGAGCCGCCTGGAACCCGCGAGCCGCAATCGGGGCGGCTTCGAGGTGACGGCCATCCGCGTGTTCCGCAAGCGCCCGGCGGTACCCGTGCATTTCAAAGCCTGTCCGGACCAATTGTGATGAAGCCGGGAAAGCGAAGCCTCCGCCTGCTGGTGCTGATGGGCGCCGTGCTGATGGCCATGGCCGGATCGGCACAAAGTGCCGCGCAGCTCATCACTTGGGGCGATCATGCCATGGCGCTGGGCGAGCATTACGGCGCATCGCGCTATTACGGCGAGGCCTTGCAGGCGGCACCCGGGATCATGGAGACACAATGGAAGTACGCCGAGGCCTGCCGGCTGAGCCACCAGTACGGCGAGGCCGCGCTTTTCTACGACAAGGTGCAGCGCAAGGACCACGGCCGGAAGCACCCGGAAGCCCTGCCCTGGCTGGCGGAAATGCAAATGAGCATGGTGCAGTACCACGATGCCGCACGCACCTGGGCCAAGGTGAAGCAGAAGGAACTTGACAAACATTCGGTGGTGGCGCAGCGCGCGGAGAACGGGCTGGAAGGCTGCCGCCTGGCCATGGAAATGAAGCCCGACAGCATCGTGGAAGTGGAGCACCTGCCCATGCCGGTGAACAGCTTTGCCAGCGAGTTCGGGGCACGCATCGGGCCGGACAGCGCGCTGTACTTCACGTCACTGCGCGGGAATGTGAATGCGGACGGCGAGGTGGAGGACACCGCGGACTACAAGGCAAGGATCTTCCGGGCTCATGAAAATGCGGGGAAGTGGTCGGAACCGGAAGCCTTGCCGATCAACGTGGACAACGGCCGCAATAACGCCAACAGCACCTGGAGCTTGGACGGGCGCTGGTATTTCTTCAGCCGCGAGGAAGCCCCGGGCGAATTCGCCATCCATGCGCTGGACCTGCACCACATGGACGACACGGGCACCGTGCTGCTGCGTGTGCCGGGCAGCACCGCCACCCAGCCCATGGTGGCCGCCATCGAAGGTGCGGAGATGCTCTTCTTCGCGAGCAACATGCCGGGCGGACAAGGCGGCATGGACATCTGGCAAGGCCTGCTCGTAGGCAACAAGCTGGGCGAATTGAAACCGCTGGGCGCTGCGGTGAACACGCCCGGCAACGAGGTGACGCCCTATTTCGATGCCACCGACAGCACGCTCTACTTCAGCTCCGATTTCCTGCCCGGGCTGGGCGGCTACGACCTGTTCAAATGCAGGTACAGCACAGCGGCTCCGGGGAAGCCGGAGAACATGGGTCCGCCCTTCAACGGACCGGCGAACGACCTGTACCCCGCTTACGACGGGAAGTCCCGGCAGGGCTGGTTCACCAGCAACCGCGAGGGTTCGTTCGCGGAAGAAGGAAGCACCTGCTGCAACGACCTGTACCGGTTCCGGTATCCAGGTCAAGCAAAGGAGCCTCCGCCGATCATTACCGTTGACACCGTAAGGGCCATTGAGGCAGCCAAGCGCATCACCTCGCTGCGCGAAAAGCTGCCCATCCGCCTGTACTTCCACAACGACGAGCCGAATCCACGCAGTTGGGACACCACCACCACATTGGACTATGCCCAGACCTTCCGCAGCTATCAGGCCCTGAAGCCGACATACGATTCGGCCTGGAGCAGTATCGCGGGCGGCAGTGCGGCCTTCGATGCATTCTTCGGGGATCATGTGGAAGCAGGCTATGCGCAACTCAACGACTTCATCACGCTGCTCACCGAAGCCTTGGATGAAGGCCAACAGATCACGTTGGTGATCCGCGGCTACGCCAGCCCATTGGCCAAGAGCGACTACAACAAGAACCTCTCGATGCGCCGCATCGCCAGCCTGGCGAACTACCTGCGCCGCGCCGATGGGGCCAAGCTCCTGCCCTACCTGGACGGCACGGCGGTCAACGGCGGGCGGCTCACGCTCGTTGCCAAACCGTTCGGAAAGAGCACCGCCGACACCTCCGTGAGCGACCGGCTGGATGACCTCCGCCACAGCGTGTACAGCGTGGGCGCAGCAAAGGAGCGGCGCATCGAGGTGGAGCAGGTGATGGGTACGCCCTGAGCAACGTGCCCCCGTTCCGGGATCAATGCACCGATACTTCCAGCCAGAAACCTCCCAGCCCATGAAACCAACCGGCACCACCGTCCAAGATATCCTCGCTAACATCCCCGAGGAACGGGCCGCGGCCTTCCACAAACTGCACGAAGTGATCGTGAAGAACCTGCCCAAGGGCTTTGAGGCAGCCATCAGCTACGGCGGCTTGGGCTACGTGGTGCCGCATGCGCTGTACCCGGCGGGCTACCACTGCAACCCGAGCGAACCATTGCCCTTTGCCGGGATCGCCTCACAGAAGCAGAGCATCAACCTGTATCACATGGGCATCTATGCCAACCCGGCGCTGCTGGCTTGGTTCACCGGCGAATGGCCCAAGCATTGCAAGCAGAAGCTGGACATGGGCAAGAGCTGCATCCGTTTCAAGAAGCCGGACGCCATCCCGTACGCGCTGATCGGCCAATTGATGCGGAAGATCAGCGTAAAGGATTGGATCAGCCTATATGAGAGACAGCTGTTGCCCGGACCGAAGAAGAAGTGATCCGACCATCGGTCCGGCGCCAGCGGGCTGCGCCTTGGGCGGCCATTCATGTTGAGGGACCAACATTCCCCCTGCAGGCCAACGGGGCAAAAAACTACCTTGCGGCAACATCCACGGCACCATGCGACTTCTTCTTCTGTCCAACTCCACCATACCCGGGGAGGCCTTTCTAAGCTGGCCTCGTGCGCACATGGAGGCCTTTCTGGGCGCCGGGAAGCGGATCGCCTTCGTTCCGTTCGCGGCCGTAACGATCGCTCAGGACGACTACACCCACCGCGTGCGCGAGGCCCTGGCCCCGTTGGGCCACGAGGTATTCAGCCTGCACGCCGAAACGGACAAGACCAAGGCCTTGGGCAGCGCCGACGCGGTGATGGTGGGTGGCGGCAACACCTTCCAATTGCTGCGCAGCCTGTACAGCACGGAGCTGCTACGGGCCATCCGCGTGCGGGTGCTGGGCGGCCTTCCGTACATCGGCTGGAGCGCGGGCAGCAACGTGGCCTGCCCCACGATCATGACCACCAACGACATGCCCGTCACCGAGGTGCCCACTCTGCGGGCCATGGGCCTGGTCACCTTCCAGATCAACCCGCACTACACCGAGGCCACCATTCCAGGGCAAGGCGGTGAAAGCCGCGACCAGCGTTTGGCGGAATACCTGGCATTGAACCCCAAGAGCGTGGTGGCCGGCCTGCGGGAGGGCTCGCTGCTCCATGTGGAAGGCGACCGGCTCTTCGTGGAAGGCGTGGGCATGCGGGTGTTCCGCCATGGCCGGGAACCCAAGGAGGTGGCCGGGGGCGTGGAGCTGCGCAGCTCCTTGGCGGACGTCTGACCACCGCCATGAGGCAGCGGTCATGCACGGCCGATCGTTGATCGCTTTCCGCGCGCGGTGACGCCTTGCAGGGTGCCCGGTCTAAGTTCGCCGACGGAACCGGACATGGACACGGAAATCGGAAAATTCGAACAATTCCTGCGCAGCCTGGGCATGGACCTGCTGGTGGTGCTGAAGATCGCGGCCATCCTGTTCGCGGCCTGGTTCGTGGAGCGGCTGATCTACTTCGGCCTGCGCCGCGCCTACAAACGCTCGAAGGAGCAAGGGCGCGAGGAGATGACGCGCTACCGTTTCTTCCGCAACGGGGTGCGCACCTTGATGGTGATCCTGGCGCTGGTCGGCATCATCTACGTGATCCCTTCGTTGCGCGCACTGGCCTTCACCTTCTTCGCCGGCGCGGGCATCCTGGCGGTGGTCATCGGCTTTGCGGCGCAGAAGGCCCTGAGCGACATCATCAGCGGGGTCTTCATCGTGGCCTTCAAGCCCTTCCGCGTGGGGGACATGATCCAGGCCGGGGAGGCCGGCATCTTCGGCGTGGTGGAGGATATCAACCTGCGGCATACCACCATCCTCACATTCGAGAACCGGCGCCTGGTGATCCCCAATTCCATCCTCAGCGAGGACCGCATCGTCAACAGCAGCATCCGCGACGAGAGCACCTGCGAGTTCATCGAATTTGAACTGGCCCTGCACGCCGACGTGAACATGGCCATGGCCCTGATGCAGCACCAGGCCCTGCTGCACCCCGACCGCATCCCCAGCCCGGCCACCACCAACATGGAGGACCCCAACGAGCCGATCACCGTGCGCCTGGTGAAGATCAACGAAGGGGCCATCACCCTGCGGATGTACGTCTGGGCAAAGGACCCGGTGACCGCACGCCGCATGCACTACGACCTGAACCAGGCCGTGCTCGAATCCTTCCTTGCCCAGGGCATCCCCTTCGCGCTGCCCATCCGCAGGGCCATTCAGACGGACCACACCCGCCCAACCGCCAGCCATGGCCAAGGTCAGAAGTGAAAAGGCAGGCCTGCCCCCGGGATCGTTGGTCCCGGTGGGTGAAGACCCCGTGCTGGACACCTCGGTACAGGTCTTCGTGTATGATGGCGACCAGTTCACCGAGCAGGACGGCGTGTCACCGGACCGCATCGAGGTGGGCGATCCCGGCCGCACGGTGACCTGGATCGATGTGAACGGCCTGGCCGACCTGAAGGCCATCAAGGCCATCGGCGAACGCTTCGGGCTGCACCAACTGCTGCTGGAGGATGTGCTGAACGCGGACCACCGGCCCACCATCGACGAATTCCAGGACCAGCTCTTCGTGGTGGTGAAGATGCTCAGCCTCTCGCCGGACGGCGGGGAGGTATGGAGCGAGCAGATCAGCTTCGTGCTGGCCAAGGGGTTGGTGATCAGTTTCCAGAACGAGCCGGGGGACGTGCTGGATCCCGTGCGCGACCGCATCCGCCATAACACCGGGCGCCTTCGCAAGAAAGGAGCGGACTTCCTGCTCTACTCCTTGCTGGACGTGATCGTGGACAACTACTTCAGCATCGTGGAGGACCTGGACCGGCGCGTGGAGGAAATGGAGGACCGCGTCATGCACAGGCCCCGGCCGGCCGACCTGGTGGCCATGCAGGCCCTGCGGCGGAAACTGATGGAGGTGACGCGCCAGGTGACCCCCACACGCGAACTCGCCGGCCGGATGAGCACCGTGCCCAACGAACTGATCGACAAGGGCACACGGCGCTACATCAACGATTTGCAGGACCACACCGTGTACATCGCTGAAAGCATCGGCATGCTGCGCGACCAGCTGGCCAACCTGGAGAACACCTACCACGCGGGGCTGAACATGCGCATGGGCCAAGTGATGAAGCTGCTTACCGTGATCAGCACCATCTTCATCCCGCTCACCTTCATCGTGGGCATCTACGGCATGAACTTCGACAACATGCCCGAGCTGCGCTGGCCCTACGGCTATTTCGCCGTGATGGGGCTGATGGCCGCGATCGCGGGCGGCATGCTTCTCTGGTTCCGCCATAAGCGCTGGCTCTAAAGCCGCAATTCCGACGATCAATACCCGGGGTTTTCCCGATTACCGCGGGGTTCGGGACATTCTCCCATATCTCCCGAAGGGGTTTGTTCAACCCGGCCTTCACCATCTTCCTGGATCAGGCACCGTGCATCTTGTTGTCGGCCGATGACCAGCCCATCCTGTTGGACGGCCTGGAGAAGATGCTGGAGCATACGCCATGGATCACCTTGGGAGGCACACCGGGAACGGCCTCGACGCACCAAGCAGGACGGTACAAAATGCCCGCTGGACCGGTGAGACCGCAGGATAGAACCGGCAAGCATGAGGCCGCATGCCCGGGGTCCATTTGTTCCATGGCCGAAGTGCATCCCGCAGCAAGGCACGGCCATCACCCACCATGGCTGCACCATGTTGGCCGTCGCCCTACGCCTTCATTTTTCCACCCTTGCGGACACAACAACTTCCGGGGCCATTACTTTGCACGCCACAAGTTCATGGCAGCCCCTGTCCGCTTCCATATCTGCGATGCACCCGCGTCGGCCAACCCGGCGGCGTGTGCCAAGGCCATGGTCCCGTTGGGCGCCCTTGTTCCCTTCCGCTGATGGACGCGTGCGTGACCCTCCCGCCTGCGGCCGCACGGAGCCGCCGTCGCGCACCAGCCAACGCCCTTCTTTCCACCGGCCCATGCCTGTCCCGTACAGGGCAGGTCCACGCTCCGTGCCCCGGTCCATACGACCGGGGCCTGGGGCAATTTCCCTCCAACACCTTCAACCTCTCCGCCCCCTTCGTGGCATGAAGACCCGCTACATCGACCTGATCGAGCAGACCTTTGATTTCCCCCAGCGTGAATTCGGGCTGGAGAACGGGGAGCTCACCTGGAACGGCCTGCCCTTGATGGAGATCATCAAGAAACATGGCACGCCGCTGCGGATCATGTACCTGCCGAGGATCGGCCAGAAGGTGGAGCAGGCGCGGCAATACTTCGCCAAGGCCTTCCAGGAGCATGGCTACCAGGGCACGTACGACTACTTCTACTGCACCAAGAGCAACCAGTTCAGCTACGTGGTGCGCGAGGTGCTCAAGAAGGGCGTCAGCCTGGAGACCAGCAGTGCGTATGACATCGACATCATCGAAAAGCTGATGGTATCGGGTGAGATGCCGCGCGAATCCATCATCCTGTGCAACGGTTACAAGGACGAGCGGTACATCCGCAACATCGGCCGGCTGAAGAACAACGGGGTGAACGTGATCCCGATCATCGACAACATGAACGAGCTGTGGGCGTTGGATGAGGCGATCACCGGCCCGTGCGACATCGGCATCCGCATCGCGGCGGAGGAAGCCCCCAAGTTCGAGTTTTACACCAGCCGCCTGGGCGTGGGCTACAAGGACATCATCCCCTTTTACATGCGCAACGTGGGCAAGCAGCGCAAGTTCCGGCTCAAGCTCATGCACTTCTTCATCAACACCGGCATCAGCGACAGCGCCTACTACTGGAACGAGCTGACCAAGTGCGTCAACGTGTACTGCGACCTCAAGAAGCTCTGCCCCACCCTGGACACCCTGGACATCGGCGGGGGCCTGCCGATCGACAACAGCCTGAACCGCCACTTCGACGTGGAATACATGGTAGGCGAGATCGTGGGACGCATCAAGGACATCTGCGACGAGAACGGCGTGCAGGAGCCCCACCTCTACAGTGAGTTCGGCAGCTACACCGTGGGGGAAAGCGGCGCCACCTTCTTCAGCATCCTCAACCAGAAAAAGCAGAACGAGAAGGAGCGCTGGAACATGATCGACGGCAGCTTCATGACCACGCTGCCCGACAGCTGGGCCATCAACCGGCGCTTCCTGATGCTGCCCATCAACAACTGGGAGGACGAGTACGAGCGCGTCTTCCTCGGGGGCATGACCTGCGACAGCGACGACTACTACAACAGCGAGCAGCACGTGAACGCCATCTACATGCCGCGCTTCCGCGAGGACCGGCCGCAGTATCTCGGCTTCTTCAACACCGGGGCGTACCAGGACACGCTGGGCGGCTACGGTGGCATACAGCACTGCCTGATCCCCAAGCCCAAATACGTGTTGATCGACCGCCTGGCCGACGGCACCCTCGTGGACACCGTGTTCAGCGAGACCCAGAGCGCCGACCGCATGCTGGAGCTGCTGGGATACTGAACGAACCGCCCTCCCGGGGCACCGGTGCCCGTGCTGCGGCAGCTTCCCCACGGCACGGAAATACCGGGCAGCAACCGCTACCGGGATCACCGGCAAGCCTATACCTTTCGCGCCGAAATCGACCCATTGACCTTGACGAGCACCATGAGCAACTCCCGTCCGATATCGTCCTTCATGGAGCGGCACTTCCTGCACTTCAATGCAGCCGCCATGATGGACGCCGCCAAAGCCTACAAGGCCCACAAGGCCGCGGGCAAGAAAATGCTGATCTCCCTGGCCGGCGCCATGAGCACCGCCGAGCTGGGCAAGAGCCTGGCTGAAATGATCCGGCAAGGCCAAGTGGACATCATCAGCTGCACGGGCGCCAACCTGGAGGAGGACGTGATGAACCTGGTGGCGCACGACCACTACCAGCGCGTGCCCCACTACCGCGACCTCACCCCGGCCGAGGAACGTGCCCTGCTGGACCGCGGCATGAACCGCGTGACCGACACCTGCATCCCCGAGGAGGAGGCCTTCCGCCGCTTGGAAAAACATGCCGTGGACCTGTGGAAGGACGGCCAGCAGAACGGCAAGCGCCGCTTCCCGCACGAGCTTTTCTACGAACTGATCAACTCCGGCGTACTGAAGCAGTACTACCAGATCGACCCGCGGGACAGCTGGATGGTGGCGGCCGCCGAGCGCAACCTGCCCATCATCTGCCCGGGCTGGGAGGACAGCACCATGGGCAACATCTTCGCCGCCCACTGCATCGTGGGCGACTGCACGCCGGGCATCATGAAGAGCGGCATCGAGTACATGATGTGGCTAGCCGACTGGTACACCGAAAACGCGGGAACCGAAGGCATCGGTTTCTTCCAGATCGGGGGCGGCATCGCCGGCGATTTCCCCATCTGCACGGTGCCCATGCTGCATCAGGACCTGGAGCGCGACCACGTGCCCTTTTGGAGCTACTTCTGCCAGATCAGCGACAGCACCACCAGCTACGGCAGCTACAGCGGCGCCGTACCCAACGAAAAGATCACCTGGGGCAAGCTCGACATCGACACCCCGAAGTTCATCGTGGAAAGCGATGCTACTATTGTGGCCCCGTTGATCTTTGCATACATCCTCGACCAGTGACACCTCCCATGGAACGCCGAATCCGTTCATTCGACACCCTGACGGACGACCTGCGTGAAAAGCTGCAGGAACAATATCCGGATGGCGTTGAGAACAGCCATATCCGCACCGTGACCACGCCCAAGGGCGAAACCCTGCGCGTGATCGAACTGCGCACACCCGACGTGATGTACCTGATCAAGATGAACGCCCAGGTACGCGAGGAGATCGAGGAATTCCTGGAACAGGAAGGCGAGGACCGCGAAAGCGGTGGCGACGAAATTGAAGGCGCCGACGACCTGGAAGGTGCCGATGAGGAGGAAGAGGAGGAGACCGACGACGCCCCCACTGCGGACGACGGTGACGGTGACGACGACGAGGACTGAACCAGATCAGCTTATCGGATGATCGGAAAAAATGAGCAAATGCAGCCACTGCCGGTTCATCCTCATCCCCATCACGCCTGATCACCTGACCTTCTGATTGTCTGATCATCTGATTGTCCGATCGTCCGATCATCACCTCCCTTCCCCATGCTGAACGGCCGCTTCCACTTGGCATTCGCCACCACCGACCTCAAACGGATCAAGGCCTTCTACGGCGGCTTGTTGGGCTGTGCGGAAGGCCGCAGTTCCGATACCTGGGTGGACTACGACTTCTTCGGCCACCAGCTCACCATCCAACAGGTGCCCATGGTGGTGAAGACCGCGAACACCTACAACCCGCAAAGCCACGTGCCCAGCAACCACTGGGGTATCGTGCTGGACCTGGCCGATTGGCGGAAAATGCGCGACAAGTGCAAAAAGCTCGGCGTCCGCTTCTTCATCGAACCCCAGGTGGTGATGAAGGGCGAAGTGGGCGAACAACACAGCTTCTTCATCGAGGATCCCGATGGCCACGCCATCGAGTTCAAGGCCTTCGAGGACCCGGCCAGCTTGTTCCGCAAGGGCTGAACCGCGCGGACAGGCCCCGCCAACGGATCTCCCACCCGCGCTTCTACCGTGGACCGGGGCACAATCCACAAAACCGGCGACTTTTCCACGCCACCGGCGAAGCGCTGGGCTTCGGGATACCTTCGCCGCACATTCCCGTTCCGCCGAAGATGACCCAGACCGACCAGGCTGAAGCCCGCAAAGCCTCCGTCCAGGAGCTCCGTTCCATCGCCAGCCAGGTGCGCCGCGACATCGTGCGCATGGTGCACGCCTGCCAGAGCGGCCACCCCGGCGGCTCCCTGGGCTGCACGGACTTCCTGGTGGCCCTGTACTTCCACGCGCTGCGCCATGACGCGGAGAACTTCACCATGGACGGCATCGGCGAGGACCTCTTCTTCCTCAGCAACGGTCACATCAGCCCGGTGTTCTACAGCGTGTTGGCGCGCAGCGGATACTTCCCGCTGGACGAACTGAAGACCTTCCGGAGGATCAGTTCGCGCCTGCAAGGGCACCCCACCACGCACGAGGGCCTGCCCGGCGTGCGCGTGGCCAGCGGATCCTTGGGCCAGGGGCTTAGCGTGGCCGTGGGCGCGGCCTTGGCCAAGAAGCTCAACGGCGACCCCTCGCTGGTATATTCCCTGCATGGCGACGGCGAACTGCAGGAAGGCCAGATCTGGGAAGCCGCCATGGCCGCCGTCGGAAAGCAAGTGGACAACCTGATCTCCACCATCGACTGGAACGGCCGCCAGATCGACGGCGATGTGGACGACGTGATGCCCCTGGGCGACCTGCGCGCCAAGTGGGCGGCTTTCGGCTGGGACGTGCTGGAGATGAACGGCAATGACATGGCTGCCGTACTGGAAGGACTGGAGCAAGCCAAGGGCCGCACCGGGAAGGGCAAGCCGGTGATGATCTTGATGCGCACCGAAATGGGCAAGGGCGTGGACTTCATGGAGGGTAGCCACGCTTGGCACGGCATAGCGCCCAACGATGCGCAGCTGGAGGCCGCCTTGAAGCAGTTGCCCGAAACCCTTGGGGATTTCTGAGCGCGCCGTGACCGCCCCATGCACTTCGGCACGTTTTTGCCATGGACCGCGTTATAATGGCATCCATGGTATTCGGTGAGTGGTGTGCATCTGTTGTACGGCGCGTCTCCGGCTGGTTGCGGTCCAGGCCGGAGCAGACACCTTGGCCCGCCCCTGTTCCCTTACATGGTCCGCTGCGCCAAGCATCCATCCGGCGCACCGGTTCCAACCGCCCTTGCCCCGCTCTCCCTCCTTATCCGTCCACCCCACCGAACGCCTCCCATCCCCTCCGCTCCCACCTCCCTGCCCTCCTGCTCATCCTCCTGCCATTCGTGACCTATACCCAGCCCCGGGAAGAAACCCGGCTCACCCGCATCCTCTTCGTGGTGGACTGCAGCAACAGCATGAACGCCTTTTGGGAGAACGAGCCGCGCATCACCGTGGCCCGGCGCGTGTTGCAGGGTTCACTGGCCTCACTGGAAACCAAGCCCAACGTGGAATTGGCGCTGCGCCTGTACGGGCACCAAACACGCATTGAGCCAGGCAAGCAGGATTGCGACGACACCAAGCTGGAAGTGCCCTTCGCGCCGGGCAACGCGCAGGCCATCCGCAACCGGATGAACGAGGTGCGCTGCCTGGGCACCACGCCCATCGCGCGATCGCTGGAGAAGGCCGCGGGCGACTTCCCCGACAACAAGGCGCGCAACGTCATCATCCTCATCACCGACGGCATCGAGGCGTGCGACGAGGACCCCTGCGCCGTGAGCCGCGCCCTGCAGGCGAAAGGAATCGTGCTCAAGCCCTTCGTCATCGGCATCGGCATCGAGGAGGCCAACAAGTTCAGCCTGAAGTGCGTGGGCAACTACTACGACGCGGGCACGCCCGAGACCTTCGACCGCGTCCTGCGCGTGGTGATCGACCAGGCCTTGAGCAACACCACCACCCAGCTGCTGCTGCTCACCGACGACAGCCGGCCCACGGAGACCGATGTGCCCGTCACCTTCTACGACCAGCGCACCGGCGAGGGCCGCTACGACTTCGTGCACACCATCAACCGGCGCGGCGTGCCGGACACGCTGGACATCGACCCCGTGTACACCTACCGCATCGTGGCGCACACCGTGCCACCGAGCGTGAAGGAGAACGTGGCCATTGAGCCGGGGCGCCACAACGTGATCGCGCTGGTGGCCGGGCAAGGCCGCTTGGACCTGAAGATCGAAGGGGCCGTGACCGCGGAATTCCCCGTGGCGTGCATCGTGCGCAAGCAGGGCGATGCGGCCACGGTGAACGCCCAGCCCATGAACACCAGCCAGCTCTACCGCACCGGCACATACGACCTGGAAGTGCTCACCCTTCCCCGGCTGCTGATCCCCAACGTGGTGATCCGCCAAGGGGAAACCACGCCGGTGGGCATCCCCAGGAGCGGCACGTTGAACGTGGTGGCCAAGGCCGCCGGGCCCGGTGCGGTGTTCAAGCGGAATGGGAACGAACTGGAATGGGTGGTGGACCTGGACCCGCGCCTGGAACGCAACCAGTTCAAGCTGCTGCCCGGCGACTACCGCGTGGTGCAGCGCCCCGCCGATGCCCGCGAAACAGCCTTCTCCGTGGTGAAGGACTTCACCATCGCCAGCGGAAGGGCCCTGAACATCGAACTTTGAACGCCCGCCTTCCACCTTGCCTCAATCGCTTCCCTTACCTCCTCACCTTCCTCCCATGACCTCCTACCCCGTACTCGACCAAAAGGACACCCGCAGCGGCTTCGGCGAAGGCTTGCTGGAGATCGGCAAGGCCGATGACCGCGTGGTGGCGCTGTGCGCCGACCTCACCGGATCGCTGAAGATGGACGCCTTCGCCAAGGCATTCCCCGAACGCTTCTTCCAGGTGGGCATTGCCGAGGCCAACATGATGGGCATGGCCGCAGGGATGACCATCGGCGGCAAGATCCCCTACACCGGCACCTTCGCCAACTTCAGCACCGGCCGTGTGTACGACCAGATCCGCCAGAGCATCGCGTACAGCGGCAAGAACGTGAAGATCTGCGCCAGCCACGCGGGCCTCACCCTGGGCGAGGATGGCGCCACGCACCAGATCCTGGAGGACATCGGCCTGATGAAGATGCTGCCCGGCATGGCGGTGATCGTGCCTTGCGACTTCAACCAGACCAAGCAGGCCACCATCGCCGTGGCCGACCACGAGGGGCCGGTGTACCTGCGCTTCGGCCGCCCGAAGTGGCCGGTGTTCATCCCGGTGGACATGCCGTTCGAGATCGGCAAGGCGCAGGTGCTCACCGAGGGCAGCGACGTCAGCATCTTCGCCTGCGGCCACCTGGTGTGGAAAGCGTTGCAGGCCGCGGCCGAACTGGAAAAGGAAGGCATCAGCGCCGAGGTGGTGAACGTGCACACCATTAAACCCTTGGACGAGGAGGCCGTCCTTCGTTCTGTAAGCAGGACACGATGCGCGGTGAGCTGCGAGGAACACAACCGGTACGGCGGCCTGGGCGACAGCATTGCCCAACTGCTCGCGCGCGAACTGCCCACGCCGCAGGAGTATGTGGCGGTGAACGACAGCTTCGGGGAAAGCGGCACGCCGGACCAATTGCTGGCCAAGTACGGCCTGGACACGCCCGACGTGGTGAAGGCCGCCAAGAAGGCCATCGCGCGCAAGTGATCCCGCTTCCCGTTCAACGCACCTTCCGCGGATGAACGAGCCAGGCGACCAGGAACTGCTGGCGCTCTTCCGCAAGGAGGAAAGCCGCCACTACGCCTTCAACCAGATCGTGCGGCTGCACCAGCGCCGGCTCTACGCCTTTATCCGCCGCATGGTCACCGACCCGGCGGAGACCGAGGATATCCTGCAGGACGTGTTCCTCAAGGCCTGGACGGGGCTGGATAACTTCCGGGGCGAGGCCCGCCTGGACACCTGGCTCTTCCGCGTGGCCCACAACGAAAGCATCTCCCACCTGCGGCGGCTGAAGCGCCGGTGCCTGTTCAACGAGCGCAAGCTGTCCCAGCAACTCACCGCCACGCTCATCTCCGAGGAACACTTCAGCGGTGATGCCATCCAGCAGCAGCTCCAACGTGCGGTGATGAACCTGCCGCCCAAGCAGCGCGCCGTCTTCACCATGAAATACTTCGACGGCATGAAATACAGCGAGATGAGCCGCGTGACGGGCACCAGCGAAGGCGCGTTGAAGGCCAGCTTCCACATCGCGGTGAAGAAGATCGAAGGGATGCTCACCCGGGCCGATCAAACCCTCGCCGCCGGGAAGCGTCAAAATCCGTGAACGATGGAAGCCGACGGCAACAACGCCCAATGGCAACGCCTGGCCCCGCGCCTGCACGCCCTGCCCAAGGAGGATCCCTTCCTCGTGGCGGACGGCTTCTTTGAGCAATTCCCCCACCGCGTGCAGGCCCTGGCCGTGCAGCGCGCCAAGGCCCCGGGCCGCCCCGGGACACGGCCGTGGGCTTGGGCCCTGCCGGTGCTGGCACTGCTGGCCGCGGCCGTTTGGCTGTGGCGGCCCGGCGGCGGCCCCCGTGCTGCGGCCGTCCCCGAACTCAGCCCGCAGGAGTTCATCTCCCTGCTTCCCGAGTTCAGGCCGGAGGCCGCGGAAGCCGATGCCTACTCCAACCATGCCGCCTGGGACAGCGTGGCCGTGGAACTCTCCGACGACGAAGCCCTGGCCTACTTCGACCACGAACAACCCTCCATGTACGACGTGCTGCAATGCCTCCCCAACGAATGAGCCGCCCCTGCACCATTGCCCTTTCCCTGCTCCTGCCCGTGCTGGCCCTTGGCCAGAACGACGACATCCAGGGCATTCCGCCCGAGCGCATGGCCGAGATCAAGGCGCAGAAAGTGGCCTTCATCACCCAGCGCCTCCAACTTTCCCCCGAAGAAGCCCAAGTGTTCTGGCCGATCTACAACCAGTACGACAGCGAGATCAACGCCGTGCGGAAAGCCGCGGGCGACAGCCGGCGCGACCGGCCCGACTTTGCCCGCTTGACCGATGCGCAGGCCGCGCCCATGCTGGCGCAGGAAATCGACCAACGCCGCCGCGAGAACGCCATCTGGGAGAAGTACATGCTGCAATTCCAAGATGCCATCGGCGCCCGCAAGGCGCTGTACCTGGACCGCACCGAGCGCGACTTCACGCGCGAAGTGTTCAAGCGCGCGCTGGACCGGCGCTCCCCCGGGAACCGCCGCCCGGGCCCGCCGCGCTGAGCGCGCTACCCCGGGCACGGGGCCGGCCATCGCCACGTCGTCCGGCGGATTACCTTGCAGCATCCTAGTTCCAACACCCCATGCACTACTCCTTGGAAGATCGCTTCCGGCTGCCCCAGGCCGTGCCGTTGATGAAGAAGGCAGAGGAAATCCGCAACCTGGTGCGGCACATTCTGGCCGCGGCCCCGGAGCCGAAGAAGAACGACGCACCGGCCCCGGGCGACGACAAAAGCGAGGCCGAATACAGGCAGGAAGCGCTCCAGCACCAGATGGACGACATGTACGGGGCGGCCATCCTGATCCCGGCGAAGATCGCCGGGGCCGAGGGCGCCGACGTGTACGACCTGCGCATGGAGAACGCCACCTTGATCCGCAAGGCGGCCCGCGAATTGGTCGTGGGCCTGCGCGGCCTGGAGATGTTCGGCTACGATGAGCCGCGCTACTTCAACCTGCTCCGCGAGGAAGTGGAGGAATTCCGCAAGCTCTTCGTGGACTGGGTGCAGGCCTTCGACATGAAGCGCTTCATCGCCGACGACTGGGGCCTGTTCAACCCGCCGGGCATCAATCCCGGGGATGACATCATCGGCGACCTCGGCCGTGATGAGGAGGACATGCCCGGCGATGACCTCTTCGGGCCGGAGGATACCGATCCGGAGGAGGGTAACTGATCCCGCGCGCGGCACGCCGGGCCACCGGGCCAAGCGCGACCTTTGCGGCATGTCCCACCTGAAGACCGCATTTGAACAGCACCTCGCCCAGACCAGCCCCTTCCCCATCGCCTTGGACATCATCGGTGCGGAAGGCTGCCACTTGCACACCCGCGACGGCAAGCGCTACCTGGACCTGGTGGCCGGCCTGGCCGTGAACAACACGGGGCACCGGCACCCGAAAGTGGTCGCCGCGATCAACGAACAAGCCGGCCGCTACCTGCACGTGATCCCCTACGGCGAGTTCATCCAGGAACCGCAGGTGCGCTATGCCGAGCGACTCGCCTCCGTGCTGCCGCCGGCGCTGAACTGCACCTATTTCGTGAACAGCGGCACCGAGGCCAATGAGGCGGCCATCAAGCTGGCCAAGCGCATCACGGGCCGCACGCGGCTGGTGGCCTGCCACAAAAGCTACCACGGCAGCACGCACGGCTCGCTCAGCATCACCGGCAACGAAGAGAAGAAATACCGCAACCGCCCGCTGCTGCCGGACGTGCATTTCATGCACTTCAACGTCGCGGAGGACCTCGCGTTGATCGACGAACGCACCGCCGCCGTGATCGTGGAACCGATCCAAGGCGATGCGGGCATCCGCGTGCCCGATGCCGCGTGGATGCTGGCCCTGCGCCAGCGCTGCGATGAAACGGGCACAATGCTGGTGTTCGACGAAGTGCAGACCGGCTTCGGGCGCACGGGCAAGCTCTTCGCCTTCGAGCATTTCGGCGTGGTGCCGGACATCCTGGTGCTGGGCAAGGCCTTGGGCGGCGGCATGCCCATCGGCGCCTTCGTCAGTTCACGCGAGCACATGGCGCTCTTCACCCACCACCCGGTGCTGGGCCACATCACCACGTTCGGCGGGCACCCCATCCCGTGCGCCGCAGGCCTTGCCGCGCTTGAGGTACTGCTGGAAGAGGGCCTGCCGGAAAACGCACGGCGCATGGGCTCGCTCTTCAAGGAACTGCTGGTCCACCCGGCCATCCGCGAGGTGCGCGGCATGGGCCTGATGCTCGCCGTGGACCTGGGCGACGCCGACAAGGTGCAGCGCGTGGTCATGGGCTGCCTGGAGCAGGGCGTGCTGGGCTTCTGGTTCCTGAGCTGCCCGGAGGCCTTCCGCATCGCGCCGCCGCTGGTAATCAACGAAGAACACGTTCGGCATGCCTGCAAAGCGATCACGCAGGAACTGGGCCGGTTGTGATCTGGTCATTTCCACGCGGAACTGTTCATCCACCTCGGTTGGCACCATCGCCAATTCACGCGGCCCGGATACCTTCACCACCCGATGCCCACCCCGAAGGAAACCGCCAAGGCCGAACTCGAAAAGCTCGTGGCCCGCTTCACGGAGCAGTACGAGGATTACAAACGCAACGCATACAGCGAAGCCTTGGTGCGCAAGGACTTCATCGACCCCTTCTTCAAGCTCCTCGGCTGGGACATGAACAACAGCCAAGGCTTTGCCGAGGCTTACCGCGAAGTGATCCATGAGGACAAGGTGAAGGTGGGCGGCGCGCTGAAAGCCCCGGACTACAGCTTCCGCCTGCCCGGCGGCAAACGCCTCTTCTTCGTGGAGGCCAAGAAGCCCGCCGTGAAGGTGAAGTCCGAGGTGGAACCCGCCTACCAGGTGCGCCGCTACGCCTGGAGCGCCAAGTTGCCCTTGAGCATCCTCACCGATTTCGAGGAGTTCAGCGTGTATGATTGCACCCAACGGCCGGAATTAAAGGACCAGGCCAGCAAGGCCCGGATCAAATACCTCACCTTCCGTGAATACCTCCAGGAGTTCGATTTCCTGTGGGGCACCTTCAGCAAGGAACAGGTGCTGAAAGGCAGCTTCGACCGCTTCCTGAAAAGTGATGCCCACAAGCGCGGCACCAGTACCGTGGACACCGCCTTCCTGCAAAGCTTGGACAACTGGCGCACCTACCTGGCCACCAGCATCAGCATCCGCAACAAGCACCTGGACGAGGACGGCATCAACTTCGCCGTGCAGCACCTCATCGACCGCCTCATCTTTCTGCGCATCGCCGAGGACCGCGGGGTGGAGCCCTACGGACAGCTCAAGGCCGTCCTGAAGGAAAAGGGCGACCATTACCCCAAGCTCTTCGACCTCTTCCAACAGGCCGACCGGCGCTACAACAGCGGCCTCTTCGACTTCAAGAAAGACCAAGTAAGCGAAAGCATCACCGTGGACAACAAGGTGATGAAGACCGTCATCGGGGAGCTCTACTACCCGGAGAGCCCGTATGAATTCAGCGTGATCAGCGTGGAGATCCTGGGCAGCGCCTACGAGCAGTTCCTGGGCAAGCAGATCCGCATCGGCACGGGGCACCGGGCGCGCATCGAGGAAAAGCCGGAGGTGCGCCACGCCGGCGGGGTGTACTACACGCCGCAATACATCGTGCAATACATCGTGGAGCGCACCGTGGGCGAACTGGTGAAGGACAAAAAGCCCGCACAGGTGGAGAAGCTCCGCATCGTGGACCCCGCCTGCGGCAGCGGCAGTTTCTTATTGGGTGCTTACGAATACCTGCTGAACTGGCACAAGGAACAATACGGAGCGCTGAAGAAGATGCGCACCGGCAAAAAGAGCGACAAGCTGCGGCCCGACGGAGAGCTCACCACCGCCGAGAAGAAGCGCATCCTGGTGAACAACATCTTCGGCGTGGACCTGGATGCCAACGCCGTGGAAGTGACCAAGTTGAGCCTGCTGCTGAAGTGCATGGAAGGCGAGACCGAGGCCAGCATCAACCAGCAGCTCGGCCTCTTCCACGAGCGCGTTCTGCCCACGCTGGACCGCAACATCCAGTGCGGCAACAGCCTGATCGCACCGGACATCTATGACGGCATGACCCATTTCGGGCTTGAACAGAGGATCCGCCCCTTTGATTGGAGACGGGAATTCAAGGCCGTGTTCAATAGGGAAGCGGCCTTCCTATCCCCGCAGGAGGAAATCGACGCATACAACGCCAAGGTCAAATCCACCATAGAGCAGTTGCACGAAGAAGGAAAAGATCTGGGCGCCCGGTTCGGCCACGGCATCAGCGAGCCGCCAGGCCGATACGGGAGAATGGAGAGCGGAGGGTTCGACGTGGTGATCGGCAACCCTCCTTACGTGCAGCAGGCCATGTACGAATGGTTCGATGAGGAGCAGAAGCGCTACCTGCTCGCCAACTATTGCTCATCAATGGGTCGCATGAACACCTTCGGGTTCTTCATCGAAAAGGGCATCGATCTGCTACGTCATGGAGGGAAACTTGGCTTCATCGTGCCCAACACCGTACTGACGCAGGAATACTATCGCGGGCTCCGCAGACATATCCTCGATCATGCACAGTTGCGCGAGATCGTCACGTATGAGAAGCCGCCGTTCGCGGATGCGGTGGTGGAAGCCGTGACCCTTCTGCTTGACAAACAGCCATCACGAAACGCGCCGGTCATCATAACCAACATGGACAAGGACCGGCAGGCCGTTTCCCGTTCCATACCGATCGCCGTTTATCTGGACGATCCGCAGGCGCAATTCTCGGTGGAGGCCGACGAAGACATTCGTTGCCTGCGGTCGGTGATCGATGGGCGTTCCGCCGGCATGTTGGGCGACATTGCTTCGATCAATCAAGCCATCGCGCTCAAAGGGAACCGTGCGGCACACCTCTTCGACCGCGCAATGGGCAAGGACTACAAGTCGGTGCTGGATGGACGCGAGATACACCGATACCGCACTGATTGGAACGGCAAGTACTTACGCTACGACCTTGACGCGATCCACAGTTGCAAGCGGGAGGACATTTTCCTGTCACCAAAGAAGATCCTGTTCCGGCGGGTGTCATCCAGCCTGATCGCCACCATCGACGATCGGCAGTTCTACGCCCTGAACACGCTGGTGGCCATCAACCTGAAGCCTGGCGTGGAGCGCGAGTTGGAGGTGATCCTTGGCCTGTTTAATTCCAAGCTGTGGAATTTTTATTACACCCGGTTCCTGAAGTCCACCAAGAAGGTGTTCAGCGAAATCCAGGCGCGGTCGATCGCACAGCTTCCCATGCCACGGCCGAACAAGAAGTTGGAATCGGAGATCGTCAAGCATGTACGGATGCTGCTGGAGATCGTTCCCCAGGCGGCCGAAGCCCGCGAGCCAGAACAGTTGAACCGACGCATCGCGCATCTTGAATCACGGATCAATGAAGCCGTGTACGCGCTTTATGGATTGAACGAGGAGGAGGTGAAGGTGGTGGAGGCCAGCGAAGATTGAGTGTAATGAAAACCTTCCACCTCCCTCACTCTGGCGCGGGTGTCCACGCTCGTGCCAGAGCATGCCCTATATGAAACGTTACAGCGTGCCGGGGGCTGCCCTCCGATCACATGGAAACTGGAGCGGCTGTAAGCGGCTCCTCCACTTGCAATGCCAGCAGGTCCTCGATGGTCTCCCGTCGGCGGATCAGGATGGCCTTGCCGTCCTTCACCAAAACTTCTGCGGGGCGTGGCCGTGAGTTGTAGTTGCTGGCCATGCTGAAGCCGTAGGCGCCGGCGTTGAGGAAGGCGAGCACATCACCCACGTGTACTTCGGGCAATTGGCGGTCCCAGGCGAAGGTGTCGGTTTCACAGATATAGCCCACCACGGTGTAGATGCGCTTGTGGCCTTGTGGCCGACTCACGTTCACGATACCGTGGTGGCTGCCGTAGAACATGGGGCGGATCAGGTGGTTGAGGCCGCTGTCCACACCGGCGAAGACGGTGGCGGTGGTCTGCTTCACCAGGGAGACCGAGACCAGCAGCACGCCGGCCTCGCTCACCAGGAACTTGCCCGGCTCGAACCAAAGTTCCACGGGCGTTTCGCGGCCGGCATTGAACTGCTGGATCCGCTGGCCCAGCAATTGGCCCAGTTCCTCCACGTCAGTGCTGATGTCGTCGGGCTTGTACGGCACCTTGAAGCCGCTGCCGAGGTCAAGGTAGCGCAGGTGGGGAAAGAGGTCGGCGGTCTCCAGCAGCAACTCGGCGCCGCGCAGGAATACGCCGGTGTCCAGGATATCACTGCCGGTGTGCATGTGCAGGCCCTCCACGCGCAGGCCGTGGCTGGCCACCACGCGCTCCACGTGGCGGAGCTGGTGGATGCTGATGCCGAACTTGCTGTCGATGTGGCCGGTGCTGATGCGCTCGTTGCCCCCGGCCATGATGTGGGGGTTGATGCGCAGGAACAGCGGCACCTTGCCTCCGTAGGCCTGGCCGAAGCGCTCCAGCATGGGGATGCTGTCGATGTTGATGTGCACGCCCAGCTCCACCGCCTGCTGCACTTCGGTAAAGGGCACCATGTTGGGCGTGAAGAGCACCTCGTCCGGTCGGAACCCGGCCTTCAGCCCCAACTGCACCTCCTCGATGCTCACCGTGTCCAGGCCGAGGCCCAGGGTGCGCATGTGGCGCAGCACGGCCAGATTGGAGAGCGCCTTGCAGGCGTACATGAAGCGCGTGGGCGTGGCCATGAATGCCTGTTGCAGACGTTTGGCCTGCCGCTCCATCACCTGTGCGTGGTACACGTATGCCGGCGTGCCCACGGCCTGCGCCAGCCCAAGCACCGGCAGTCCGCCGATGCTGTATTCCCCCCCCGATAATTCCATGGTATGGTCTGCGAGGCGGCGAATGTAATCGTGCCCCTGCACGAGGCGCGGAATGCGGTGATGAAGGGTTCACGCCGCCGCGGAATGCACCACGCTCAGAACTGCCCGGTGTGCAGCAGCACCAGCGTGCAGGCCTCCTCGGTGGCAATGCCTTCCGCCTGCGCCTTCCTGGCGAATGCCGGGTTCTCCGCGCCGGGGTTGAAGATGATGCGCTTGGGGTGCAGGCCCAGGATCCGGGCTTCCCACGGCTCCTGGTTGTGCGCGTTCAGGTACATGGTCACGGTGTCCACGTCGGTGCCCGGCGGGATGTCCTTCACGATGGGCACGTCCAGCACCTGGCCTTCGCGCAGGCCCACGGCCACCACGGGGTGGCCATACTTCCGCAGGTCGCGGATCGCCTTGTTGGAATAGCGCTCCTCCTTCAGGCTGGCACCCAGCACCAATGTCTTCTTTTCCGTTGCCATGATCTTCAGTCTTTGTTACTTCCCTTCTTCTCCTCCCTTACTGCCTTATACCCTTTCGGGAAGGGTCATCTCCAATTCTCCGCATACCAAGGTACGGCACGGTCCAACCCCTCGTCCAAGCTGAACCGCGGACGGTACCCAAGCTGTTCACGGGCCTTGGAGATGTCAGCCAGGGAATCGCGGACATCGCCTGCCCGTTCGGGGCCGTGCTGCGGTTGCAAGTGGGCGATGGCGGGATCGATGGTTGCGAGGCGGCTGCGGATGCGTCCCAAGAGGTCCAACAGGTTGCAGCGCTCGCCGCAGGCGATGTTGAACACCTGGCCGGCGAGCTGGGCCGGGGCTTGCAGCCCGCGTTGCACGGCCTGCACGGCATTGCCCACGTAGGTGAAGTCGCGGGTCTGCGCACCGTCGCCGTTGATCACCGGGCTTTCATGGCGGAGCAGTGCACGCATGAAGCGGGGGATGGCGGCGGCGTAGGCGCCTTCCGGGTCCTGGCGCTCGCCGAAGATGTTGAAGAAGCGCAGGCCGATGGTCTCCAGGCCGTAGAGCCTGTGGTAAAGCGCCGCGTAGGCTTCGTCCATGGCCTTGCTGACGGCGTAGGGCGAGAGGGGGCTTCCTTCGCTGCCCTCGCGTTTGGGCAGCAGGGTGCTATCGCCGTACACGCTGCTGCTGCTGGCGTAGGTGATGCGTTTCACACCCAGCTCGCGTGCAGCTTCCAATATGTGCAGGAACCCGGCGAGGTTCACGCCCTCGCTGTCCAGCGGGAAAGTGATGGAGCGGGGCACGCTGCCCAGCGCGGCCAGGTGTACCACGGCCGTGGCACCTTCCATGGCACCATGCACCGTGGCTGCATCACGGATGTCGCCTGGCAGGAAGGTGAATCCCTCCATCCCTTGGAGGTGGGCAATATTCCCCAGGTTCCCGGTGGCCAGGTTGTCCATGCAGCGCACGGCATGGCCCTGTGCGAGCAAGGCATCGCACACATGGGAGCCGATGAACCCGGCACCACCGGTAACGAGGATGGTGGTTGGCAGGTCGGGGCCGGATCTGCGTTCAGGCATACGGGGTCTGGGCCGGGTTCTTGTCACGCTGATCCATCCTTTCGGCACACCCCCGCCAGCACATAGCACCACCGCTTGGGCAGCACAGGTGTCCACAGGTCGTCAGCACGTGAAAGCAGTGTACGTTGGGCCTCATTACGCCCCAAGTTGGCCAGCAGGCCGAACATACGGAAATCGCAGGAGCGGAAGCCGTTGAACAGGTCCCGGTCCTGTGGCCAACGGAGATAACGCCAGTACCCCTCCCAAGCGGTGAACCGTTTTCGCAGGACCTTGTGCAACCAGGTGCCTTCGAGGTTCTCCGCAAAGAGGAGCACGCCACCGGGCCGCAACACACGGCACAGTTCGGCCACGGCACGGGCCTGGGCCTCCTTCGATCCCAAGGCCCCGATCACGGACTTGAAAACGGCGACGTCGAAATGGGCATCGGGAAAGTCGATGTGGCCGATATCGATCGTCCGGTACTCGATCCGGTGGGCCACGCCGTGGCGCTGGTGCAAGGCGCGGGTTTCAGGCGGCATGGGCCGGAGGTCGCTGCACACCACCTGGTGGCCGTTCATGGCCAGCCAGAGGCTCAGGCCCCCGCCCCGCTCGCCGACCGCCAGGGTCCGTTGGGGAGCCGGCCGCGCGTCCAAGGCTTGTTGCCAGAGCGGCAGTGCCTTGCTCCAGGTGCGCACGTCCCACTGGAACACGTCCCTTTGTTGCGCGGCGGTCAGGTGCATGGTCGGGCCCGGCGGTGGTGCGCTGGTGCAGGGTGCTACTTGGCCACGGCCATGGAACGTTTCTCGCGGATCACCACCACTTTCACCTGCCCCGGATAGGTCATTTCATTCTGGATGCGGTCGGCAATGCTCATGCTGATGCTGTCGGCATCCCCGTCGCTGACGCGCTCACTCTCCACCATCACGCGCAGCTCGCGCCCGGCCTGGATGGCGTAGGCCTTGGAAACGCCCTGGTAGCTCATGGCGATGCTCTCCAGGTCCTTGAGCCGCTTGATGTACTGCTCCACGGCCTCGCGTCGGGCGCCAGGGCGGGCGCCGCTGATGGCGTCGCACGCCTGCACGATGGGTGCGAGCAGGCTGGTCATCTCGATCTCGTCATGGTGGGCGCCAATGGCGTTGCAGACATCGGGCTTCTCGCCGTACTTCTCGGCGAGCTTCATGCCCAGGAGGGCGTGTGGCAGTTCGGGCTCGTCATCGGGCACCTTGCCGATGTCGTGCAGGAGGCCCGCGCGCTTGGCCGCCTTCACGTTGAGGCCCAGTTCGGCGGCCATGGTGGCGCACAGGTTGGCGGTCTCGCGGCTGTGCTGCAGCAGGTTCTGGCCGTAGCTGCTGCGGTAGCGCATGCGGCCCACCATGCGCATGAGCTCGGTGTGCAGGCCGTGGATGCCCAGGTCGATGCAGGTGCGCTTGCCGATCTCCAGGATCTCCTCTTCCAGATGCTTCCGGGTCTTGGCGACGATCTCCTCGATGCGGCCCGGGTGGATGCGGCCGTCCTTGACGAGCTGGTGCAGGGCGAGGCGTGCCATTTCGCGGCGCACGGGGTCGAAGCAGCTGAGGATGATGGCGCCCGGGGTGTCGTCCACCACGATCTCCACGCCGGTGGCCTCCTCCAGTGCGCGGATGTTCCGGCCTTCACGGCCGATGATGCGGCCCTTGAACTCGTCGTTCTCGATGTGGAAGGTGCTCACGGCGTTCTCCACGGCATGCTCGGTGGCCACGCGCTGGATGGTCTGGATGATGATGCGCTTGGCCTCCTTGTTGGCGGTGAGCTTGGCCTCCTCGGTGACGTCCTTCACCAGGGCCATGGCGCGTGTGCGGGCCTCGTCGCGCAGGCTGTCGGTCAGTTGCTTCTTGGCCTCCTCGGCGCTGAGACCGCTGATGCGTTCGAGCTGGGCCACCTGCTTCTCCTGTGCTTTCTCCAATTCCAGGCGCCGCACCTCAAGGCCCTGTGCGCGCTGCTCCAGGTCCAGGCGCGCGGCCTCCAGGGCCTTCTCCTTCTGGGCTTGTTCCTGCTGCTGGCGGCTGAGCTGCTGCTCGCGCTGCTTGTGCTTCTCCTGGCCTTGCTGGATCCGCTTCTCGCGTTCCCTGGCCTCGCGCTCATGCTCATCCTTCATCTGCAGGAACTTCTCCTTGGCCTGCAGGATCTTCTCCTTCTTGATGGCCTCGCCCTCGGCTTCGGCCTTGGCCAGAATGCCGCTGCTGCGTTTCTTCATCAGGTTGTTGAGCAGCACGTAGGTGATGGCGCCGCCGGCAACCACGCCGACAACCACGCCGATCACGATCGCTATGATGTCAAATTCCATTTCCACTGTTTTTAGTCGTTCAACCAGTGGACCATGGGCGCTTCGTGGCGTGCAGGCCGGATCAGCCGTCGAGATCCTTCAGCAGCCCGTCCAATTCCTTCAGCACCTGTTCCTCGATGCCGGCGGCTGGGGGCCTGGCCAGGTTCAAGGCGCGCGTGGTCACTTCCAACGCGGCCATGGCCAACAGGTCCTGCTTGTCGGTGAGCGGGTAGCTCGCCTTCAAGCGGCCCATGCTTTCATTGATCTCCCGGGCGGCCGCACGGATGTTCTCCTCCTCGTCCACATGGATGGTGAGGGGATAGGCCCGGCCGGCCAATTCAATCCGAATTGATCGCTCTTCCGTGGTGTTCATGTCCGGTCCAGTCATCCGTTCAGCAATGCCAGGCACCGGTCGATATCATGCACCAGTTCGTCGATCTCTTCCTTCACTCCTTCCCGCTGGGCCTCCTTGTCGGTGGCTTTCACGGTACGAAGAACCTCGTTCTCCTGTTCCAGTTCCTGGATCCGGGCCTTGAGCACTTCCCCTTCACGGGCACACTCGCGCACGCGGGCCTCCAAGGCCTCCACTGCGGCCGAGAGCCGGGCGCGCTCAGCCAGCGATCGCTGCACCTGTACACGCGCCGTGGCAATGCGCTCCAGCAGTCCTTCCATTTGCACTGAACAGAAGACCGTTATGGTCCGAGGCCAAAGATAACCGGCCGGGCCGCAGTTGCATGCCCTTTGTATGCACGGCCGATTGTTGATGGCCTGACAACCCACGCCGGGAGATCACAGGAAGGGAACCGATAGCTTGCACCACCGAAAGGCCGAACACTCCAGATGGTCGCCTGGATTTCCCATTCAACACTCAAACAAGAACATAAAGTGAGGCAAGGCAAACTATTGGTTTTCTGCACATTGACATTGTTAACTTCAATTGCAAAAGGACAATCAACCTCCCCCGGGTTCGTTCACCCCATGGACATTCCGGTGGAGGTGTCGGGCAATTTCATGGAGCTGCGCACCAACCATTTTCATTCGGGCTTGGACTTGAAGACCAATGGCCGTATCGGGCTTCCGGTGAAAGCCACCGCCGATGGTTGGGTAAGCCGGATCAAGATCAGCCCCTGGGGCTATGGAAAAGCGGTCTACATCGACCATCCTTCGGGCTACACCACGGTCTATGGGCACCTGGACCGGCTGGCCGGCCGCCTGGCGGACACCCTGCTGGCGCTGCAATACACCGCGCGCAGCTTCAGTGTGGACCACTACTTCAAGGGGAACGAACTTCCGGTGGCCCAAGGGGAAGTGATCGCCTTCAGCGGCAATACCGGGGGCTCCTCGGCCCCCCACCTGCACTACGAGGTGCGCCGAACCTCGGACCAGCACGCCTTGGACCCCGAAGCCTACGGCCTGAAGACCAGGGACCGGGTACCGCCCACCTTCACCGGCCTGCGCCTGTATCCGCTGGATTCCACCTCGCGGACCGCTCCCTATCCGGCGGGTTCGGCCGGGTTTCCGGCAACGGAGCAGAGCGATTCCACCTTCGTGCTCAAGGACGGCGCCATTCCCTTGGCCTTCGGCACCGTGGGGCTGGCGGTGAACACCTTCGACCGGTACAGCAACAGCACCAACATCTGCGGCATTCGCAAGCTGGTGGTGCGGGTGGATGGGCGCACGGTGTGCTCCATCGGATTGAACGAAGTGGATTTCGGCGTGCAACGCTATGTGAACGCCTACACGGACTACGGCCTGTTCAAGCAAAAGGGCATGCACTACAACCGCTGCTACAAACTGCCGAACAACCGGCTGGATGTGTACGGCGGCGAAGCGTCGCCGGGCCGGATCACCGTGGTGCCGGGCCGCGACCATGTCGTGGAAGTGGAAGCCACCGATGCGTCCGGCAACCGGTCCACGCTGCGCTTCACCCTTCGCGGAGCCACGGCGACTGAGGCCCGGCAATGGCCCAAGGCACCCGCACAGGGGCGGCTTGTCCCCTTCGACCGATCGCAGGTGATCGAGGAAGCGGGGATCCGTTTCTCGCTGCCACCCAACAGCTTGTACGAGGACACCTACATCCAGGTCTCCCGCAAGCAGGCACCGGCGCAGGCACGCTCGCCCCTGTTCGAGATCGGGGATGAGACCATCCCGCTCAACTTGTCGGCCGAGCTTTCCCTGGAGGTCACCGAACCGGTGGCACCGGCCCATACGGGCAACCTGCTGCTGGTGCGCCTGGTCAAGGGCAAGCCGGTGGCCGAGGGAGGCACGTGGGCAGCCGGTCGCGTTACGGCGGGCATACGCACCCTGGGCAGCTACACGGTGATGCTGGACACCACGCCACCCGTGCTCACCCCCATCGGACTGGCCCCGGCGATGCGCGGGCGGCGCAGCTTCAAGGTGCGGGTGCAGGACGACCTTTCCGGCGTGGACCAGTGGCACGCGCGGCTGGACGGCAAGTGGATCCTGATGGAGTACGAACCCAAGTCGCACACCCTGGTCCACAGCTTCGACCGGTACAGCGACACCCCGGGCGAACACCGCTTTGAGCTGGAGGTTTCCGATGAACGCGGGAACCGCAGCCGGCTGACCCGCAGCTTTACCCGCTGAACCCACTGGAACGCAACGTTGTGGACACCATTTCCGTAGCAGGGCCACCTTGCCGCCGATGAGCCCCATCAAGACCTTCCTGCTCCTGCTCGCCGCCGGACCCGTGCTCATGTCAACCGGTTGCTCGCGCCCGTTGCTGGGCGGCTCCGCAGGCGAAGGAAGCATTGAGTACGCCATTTCCTTCCCCGGGATGGACCCTGACGGCCTGATGGCCGACATACTGCCGACCAAGGCCGTACTGAGCTTCGACCAGGAGCACCAGTCCTTGGACCTGAGCGCCGGCATGGGCATCTTCAAGACCAGCATGGTGGTGAACACCCCGAAGAAGGTGGTGGACTACCACATGAGCATCATGGGCAAGAGCCTGGTGGCGTCCATGGGCCGCCGCGACCTGCAGCAACTCAATGACACCCCGCCCAGCATGGCCATGATCCAGACCCAGGCGCGCGACACCATTGCCGGGCTGCCCTGCCGGCAAGCCTACCTGGTGTATGATGCGATCGGCACCCCTGAGGCCGAGGTGTGGTTCACCGAGGACATCGGCATCGATTCCCCCAACTGGTATGGCCCTTATGGTGAGGTGCCTGGCATGCTGATGCGCTTCGAGCTGGTTCAGAACAATGTACGCATGCGCCTGGAGGCCACCAAGGTGCACCTGGGCAAGGTGGACCCCTTGCTGTTCGCCGACCGGGCCAACCACCAGCGCGTCAGCCCCGAAGTGCTGCGCGCACAACTGGACGAAGTGCTCGGCGCTTTCAGCCACTGAGCCCCGCCACATCGGGTTGTTGATAATAGGCGCCGCCGAGGGCGCGTTCCCCTTTCCCGTCCCGGTAGTTTTGCTTCGGTCGCGAAGGCCATGGGCCGTGCATGCCCTTGGCCCGGAACGGCCGACTGACTGCCCGAACAGGGCCAATCCATTGCCCGGTGGCCAAAGAAAGGAAGAACAGATTGCGCGAGGCTGAAGCCGAGGAGGTGCGGCCGGCAAAGAAGTCGCGGACAACGACAAGGGCGGGCGCGGCCACCGGTGCGGGGCGCATGGCCCGTATCCGGGCCTTCTTCGGCGATGAGCGCGTGCACAAGGTCACCGGCCTCTTCCTGGTGCTGGCCTCGAGCTACCTGCTGGTGGCCTTCACCAGTTACCTGTTCACCTGGCGGCTGGACCAGGACCTGATGAGCCGCTCGTGGGGCGAGATCTTCAGTCCGGATGTGCGCGTGGAGAACTGGCTGGGCAAGCTGGGGGCGCTGATCAGCCACCGCTTCATCTTCATCTGGTTCGGGGTGGCGGCCTTCACCTTTGTGCTCTGGTCCTTCCTGGCCGGTGTGCGGCTGGTACTGCACACCTGGCTGCTCCCCGCTGGAAAAACCCTGCGCTGGAGCCTGGCGGTGATCTTCTGGCTGCCTACCCTGCTGGGCTTCTTCTTCCCGAAGGGGGAATGGCAGATCCTCGGCGGTGGCATCGGCTACGCCATCAACAACCATTTGGGCTCCTGGCTGGGCACCTTCGGGGCCGGTGCCCTGATCCTCTTCAGTGCCATTGCCTTCCTGGTGTACACCTTCAACCCTTCCCTGTCCTGGATCAGCGACCTCTTCCAGCGCAAGCCCAAGGAGGCCGCACCGGTGGAAGAAGGCACGGAGGAAGCCCCTGGAACACGCCGCAACCGGATCAAGGCGGTGCCGGTGGCCGCCGAAACGGAGGAAGTTGCCGGGGACGAGGACGCTGAAGAACAGGAGGACGAAGCGGAGGAGGAAGTGGAAGAGACCGATGAAGCGCCCTTCACCACGGAGCCCGAAGCAGAGGAACTGCCTGCTCCCGTGGTGATGAGCCCAGTAGCCGCGGCACTGGACCTGAGCACCATCACCGAGGAGGCCAACGGCTTCAGCGTGGAGGCCACCGTGCAGGAAGAAGCCCTCACCGAGGCCGAGATCGAGAACAAGCTGAAGGAGTTCGGCGAGTACGACCCCACGTTGGACCTCAGCAGCTACGTGCCCCCCACCCTGGACCTGCTGGCCGAGCACAGCACGGGCGAGCTCACCGTGACCAAGGACGAGCTGGAGGAGAACAAGAACAAGATCGTCTCCACGCTGAACAACTACAGCATCGGCATCGACAAGATCAAGGCGACCATCGGGCCCACGGTCACGCTGTATGAGATCGTGCCACAGGCCGGGGTGCGCATCAGCAAGATCAAGAACCTGGAGGACGACATCGCGCTGAGCCTGGCCGCGCTGGGCATCCGCATCATCGCGCCCATCCCCGGCAAGGGCACCATCGGCATCGAGGTGCCCAACAGCAAGCCGCAGGTGGTGAGCATGCGCGCGGTGGTGGCCAGCGAGAAGTTCCAGAACAGCAATGCCGACCTGCCCATCGTGCTGGGCAAGACCATCAGCAACGAGACTTTCGTGACCGACCTGGCCAAGATGCCGCACCTGCTGATGGCCGGCGCCACAGGCCAGGGGAAATCCGTGGGCCTGAACGCCATTCTGGTGAGCCTGCTGTACAAGAAGCACCCCAGCCAGATCAAGTTTGTGCTGGTGGACCCCAAGAAAGTGGAGCTGACCTTGTTCAACAAGATCGAGCGGCACTTCCTGGCCAAGCTGCCCGGCGAGGGCGAGGCCATCATCACGGACACCAAGAAGGTGGTGGCCACGCTCAACAGCCTGTGCATCGAGATGGACGAGCGCTACGAGCTGCTCAAGGATGCCGGGGTGCGCAACCTGAAGGAGTACAACGCCAAGTTCGTGCAGCGCCGCCTGAACCCGGAGAACGGCCACCGCTTCCTGCCCTACATCGTGCTGGTGGTGGACGAGTTCGCGGACCTGATCATGACCGCAGGCCGCGAGGTGGAAACGCCCATCGCGCGCTTGGCACAGCTGGCGCGGGCCATCGGCATCCACCTGATCATCGCCACGCAGCGCCCCAGCGTGAACATCATCACCGGCACCATCAAGGCCAACTTCCCGGCGCGCATCGCCTTCCGGGTCACCAGCAAGATCGACAGCCGCACCATCCTGGACGCGGGCGGCGCCGACCAGCTGATCGGCCGCGGCGACATGCTGCTGAGCACCGGCAACGACCTGATCCGCATCCAGTGCGCCTTCGTGGACACGCCCGAGGTGGAGGCCATCACGGAATTCATCGGCAACCAGCGCGGGTACCCCGATGCATTGTTGCTGCCCGAGGTACCCACCGAGGAAGGGGAAGGCGCCGCCTTGGACGACGGTGATCGCGACAGCATGTTCGAGGAGGCCGCCCGCGTAGTGGTGCAGACCCAGCAGGGCAGCACCAGCCTGATCCAGCGCAAGCTGAAGCTGGGCTACAACCGCGCCGGCCGCATCGTGGACCAGCTGGAGGCCGCCGGCATCCTCGGCCCCTTCGAGGGCAGCAAGGCCCGCCGCGTGCTGGTGCCCACCGAGGCCGCCTTGGATGAGCTGCTGCACCCGGCGGGCACACCGGCCGGGCCGGGCACCAACGGCTTCTGAGGCCCGTCCCTCCTCCCCTTGCCCGGGGCGGAGCGGGCCCATATGCGTGATCCACTACATTTCGGGGTCCGGATGAACATGTTCATCCGGCCGGTTGTTCCGCAACATGACACCACAAACAAACACACGTAACCATGGCGAAGAAATCAATCCAAGGCCCGCAGCGCCTGGGTCCCTTGAGCTGGCTGGTAGGTGAATGGGAAGGCAATGTGGGCGTGGACCTCTCCTACCACAACAAGGACGATGAGACCACCGAGACGGGCTATTTCGAAAAAGCCTGGTTCAAGCCAATTCCCTTGCAGGAGAATGGCCAGCAGGAGCTCGAGGGCCTCAACTTCAAGATGACGGCCTGGCGGCATGGCGAAGAGGCCATGGACCCGTTCCACGACGAGGTGGGCTACCTGCTCTGGGAAAAGAAGACCGGGACGATCATGCGGTGCAACGTGTTCGGCCGGGGCATCGCGCTGATCGCGGGCGGCACGGCCAAGGCACGGGACACCAAGTTCAGCTTCACCGCCACCCCGGGCGACCCGAATTATGGGATCTTGCAGAACAAGTACCTCTCCCAGCGCGCGGAGCTCATCAAGTTCACCGGTACTTTCCAGCTCAACGACGACGGGACCTTCAGCTATGCCCAGGACCTGGTGTTGAAGCTGGCCGCATTGGGCGGCAAGCAGATGCACCATACCGACCGCAACACGCTGCACTTGGTCAAGCGCTACCATCCGGGCAGTGAGTTCGCGTAAGGGATAAGCGACGTACTTCCCTTTTGGCCTCCGGAAAGGGTCCGGGGATTGAAGGGGTCTTGCTCTCCAGCGACATCAAGCTCCGGTTAGCTTTGGCACTCCAAGACCTTGACCACATGAGCTTGCGCACAACCCTGAAGTTTCCTTCCTTAATGGTTGCGCTTGTGATGGGCGCATCGGTGAATGCCCAAAACTGGACCGTTGGCGAACCGGTGGACATGCTGCTGTACAGCCAAACGTTCTACGGCGGCTGCGACCCCGACCCGGACTATACGTTCAACCTGGCCCCCTGCACGGTCTCGGGTGTGGCCTACAAAGCGGTCATCACGGCCATCGTTCCGCCCACGGGCCATGTGAGCATCCTTCCGGGGCTGACCAACGGCATCGTAGGAAACGGGATAGTGATCGATGCAGCGGTGGAACGCGGCATTTTGATGTCGGCGGGCACGAATTCCGCGGTGATCGAGTTCCGCGCCACGGGTATGCCCACCGTGGCCGGCCAAACCCACCCTTGTTCCGCCAGCGCGTTCTGGATGAGCAACATGATGTTCTGCCCGGAAGGCCTGACCCCGGTGGTGGATGACAACTGCACGGTGCAATTGGCCACCGGCGTGAACGCCGTACCAGGCTTGGATACACGGATCCAATGGCCCACGGCGGCCAACGGCCAGCAGTTGGTGATCGACCTGCCGGGCATGGCCCATACCACCGCCCGTGTGCTGGACGTGAACGGGCGTGTAGTGGCACGTCGCGATTTCATCGGGCAAGGAACCATCAACCTTGCTGGCGAAGCTGAAGGCATATACGTCCTGAGCGTGTCCGGGCCGGACGGAAAGATCTCAAGCCAGCGTTTCACCGTGCTTCGTTGACCACGATCGTCGATCACGCCGCACGAGCGTTCTTGTATGGAACTGGTCCGCCGAACCCTGCAGCGATACATCGACCCCACTGATCGGGAATGGGCGATCATACTGCCCTGCTGGAAGGAATTCCACTTCCCGCGGAAATCCTTCATCTGTGCGGCGGGAAAAGTGGAGGAGCATTTCTACATCGTGCGCGACGGGGTTCAGCGCCTGTCGTTCCCGCATGACGGGGAGGACATCTGCGTAGGCTTCTCCTATGATGGCAGCTGGAGCGGGGAATATGCGTCGTTCGTCACTCGGAAACCGGCACGCTTCGACGTGGTGGCCGTGACGGATAGCACCCTGTTGGGGATCACTTATGAGGACTTGCAGCGGCTATACCGCGAGGTGCCGGTCATGGAGCGGTTCGGGCGCCTGATCTTGGAGGAAGTGCTGGTGGGCCGCGGGGTGCGCGAGGTGGAGCTGTTGAGCCTAACGGCGGAGGAACGCTACCGCAGGCTGGTGGCCCGCAGTCCGCACCTGCTGCAACTGGTGCCACAGAAGGACATCGCCAGCTACCTGCGCATGACCCCGGAGACCTTCAGCCGGTTGAGGCGGACCGTGCAGTAAGCACTTCTTGAGCCAGATCAAGTGCGGCAAGCACGGTCCATGCCTTGTTTCGCACCATGATGGATAAGCAAAAGATGATCGATGAGCTGGCCGCCTCGCTGCATGCGCAGGTGGAACGGGCCCGGCAGCTGAGGACGCTCTCGGAACAGCGGTTGCGCCACCGGCCGGCGCAAGGGCAATGGAACGTGCTGGAGGTATTCGCGCACATGGTGCTGAGCAGCGGCATCTATGAACGTGGCCTGCGCAGTGTGTTCGACAAGAAGGCCGATGCCCTGCCGGACGCACCGGATTTCAAGCCGGGCCTGCTGGGCGAATGGTTCACCAGCGGCATGCGCCCCAAGCCGGGCGGCCGCATCGCGTGGAAGATGAAGACGCTGAAGATCTTCGACCCGGTCAAGCAGCACGGTGCGTCCATGGAAAGCATCGATGCGTTCATCCGCCTCTGCACCAGCCTGCTGGAACTGCTGGAGCGGGCCCGCCGCACGGACCTGGGCCGAATGAAGGTGGTGAGCAGCCTGGGGCCGGTGATCCGCTTCAAGGCCGGCGATGCCTTCCGGTTCGTGGTGGCCCACCAGGAACGTCACTTCCTGCAGATCGGGCGGCTGCTGGCGGCGGTGCCGCCGGAACCGGCAGCCCACCCACGGCCGGTGGCCGCCACGTCCTAGGGCCAGGGTCACTGCCCTTCTTCCGCCTCGGTGGCCTTCTTCAGGCCGTCCTCGATCATGTTGTAGAACTGGTCCATCTTGGGCAGGATCACGATGCGGATCCGCCGGTTGATGCTCCGTCCTTCGGGTGTGTCGTTGCTGGCCTTCGGTACGTACTCGCTGCGGCCGGCGGCGGTGATGCGCGCGGGGTCCACCTTGTA
Organism: Flavobacteriales bacterium; assembly: GCA_023382455.1. Classification (GTDB taxonomy): domain Bacteria; phylum Bacteroidota; class Bacteroidia; order Flavobacteriales_F; family PHOS-HE28; genus PHOS-HE28. The sequence continues at coordinate 60,995 of JAHDVX010000005.1, read as the reverse complement.
GTCGTTCTGCAGCACCCGGGTGATGGTGATGGCGCGCGATGCGCTCAGGTCCCAGTTGTCCTTGATGCACTCGCGGCTGATGGGCACATTGTCCGTGTGGCCCTCCACGAGCACTTCCTGGTCGGGCTTGTCGTTCAGCACGGTGGCCACCTTGCCCAGCACTTCCTTGGCGCGGGGTGAAAGCTCGGCGCTTCCGCTCTTGAAGAGCATCTTGTCGCTGAGCTCGATGAAGACCACGCTCTTCTCCACGTTGACGGTAACATCCGTGTCGTTGAGGTTGCCCAGGGAGCTCTTCAGGCTCACCACCAGCGCGAGGGTGACGGAATCCTTCTTGTCGAGGGCATCCTGCATGCGGCGGATCTGCAGGTCCTTCTCCTTGATACTCTCCAGGCTCTTCTCCAGGTTGGCGGCTTCCTGCGCGCTGAGCGTGGCCATGTTGCCCACATTCTGCAGCAGGGCCTGGTTGGTGACGCTCATCTCGGCCACCTGGTCCTTCAGGTGGTCGTTGCTGGTCTGCAGGGATCTGATCGTTCCATCCATGCTGGCCTTGGCGGCGTTGCATTCCGCCAGTGCCCGGTTGGCCTCGTCCAGCTTGTTGTTCAGGGTTTGGTTGGAAAGCTGGATGGCGGTGTACTTCTTCTTGGAAACACACGCGGAAGACACCATCAGCAACGCGACGGCGAGAAGTGGCAGCTGTTTCATGGCAATGATTGGGAAGGGAAAGATAGGTGTGCCGCGCCAATGGACACCACGGAATGGGCCCGTCCACTCACAACTGCGCCACGGCTTCCTTCTTCGGCTGGCCGGCGGTGAGGTTGATGGACAACCGGCTGGAATCCTCATGGGCGGCCCGTTTGCCGGGGCGCTCCTTCTTGCGCTCCCCGATGCCGCCGAGCACCGTGGCCGCGATGAATCCAAGCAAGGAAGCCAGGATGATCGTGTTCTCCAGCCAGTACTCAAAGGGATGAACCCAGATCTCGTGGAACATGTCCCACCGGCCGATCACCTCCACGAAGTTCCAGAAGATCACCACCGTGGGGATGGCGTAGCGTACCGCTTGGTCGAACACCCGTATCCGCACCAGGCGGGTCATCAGGTACATCGACCAGGCGAGCGAGCCGAAGGCGACCACGTACGTGGCCGGGTGGCGATCACCGGCAATGTCCTTGTCGTACACCAGCAACAGCACGATGTAGAAGGTCCAGATCAACATCAGCGTCTCCATGAACGTGATCACGGCCAAGGGGCGGGCACTGGCCGGCGCTGCAGCCAGCTTCAGCTTGTTGAAGAAGCCCATGCGCTTTTGGAACCAGACGAAGAACGTACAACGCGTGGAACCGAACAGGTAGAGCAATGTGACGGAAGCGAGCAGGCCCAACGAGGACAACATCACCAGATACTCCGGCTTGGTGGCCACCTCACCGTTCTCCATCAAGGGCTGCACCTGCAGCTTGTGGGCCATCCAGACAAAGGAGAACTCCACCCAGCCGGTCCACACCAGCACCCCGGCCAGCAGGCCCAGCACGGTGGCTGTGGCGGGCTTTTGGTTCACCTTCAGGCCCCACGCCAGCAGGGCCATGCCCACCAGGCCGATCACCGCGGCCCCGATGAACTGGTTGATGTGCAGCAGCTGTTCATTGAGCACCATCAAGGCATGCCCCAGCGGCATCAGCAACAGCACGATCAAAAAGGCGAACACGCCAGGCAACGAATTCTTCAGCCGGTCCATCGGGGCGCAAAGCAACCCCGGCCACAAGGGAACGGCAATACCACGATCAGGGCATTTGCATCCATTGGGAAAGCAAGACCGCGGCATGAGGCCAGGCTCATGCACATCGCCTTGTTCAACACCCGTGGCCCCTTGGCTGCTCAAGGCCCTCCCCGCTCCCCTTCTTTGCAGCAAGCCCCTTCACATGGCCCTCAGCCGTTTCTGGACCTTCATCCTCATCCTCAGCATCGGCTATGCGTTGCTGATGCTGGCCATCGGGCGGCAGCACAGCCTGGGCCTGCTGGTGAACGGCAAGCAGGGCGCACCCTTGGTGGTGTACGAGCGCGACACTGCCGAGCTGCGCGGCAGCCCGCTGCTGGGCGACCTTCGGAGAAGCGATCCGCTGTCCGTGCAGGCCGACGCCCCCGCGGTGATGCACGGCGACACCGTGTTCACCCTCACCGCCAAGGGCACCGTGCAGGGCACACTGGGCACCGTACCGGCGGACGGCCTCTTCCCCACCTGCAAGAACACGGTGATGGACCTGTGGCTGCCGCTGATCGGCTACCTCACCTTCTTCTGCGGCCTGATGAACCTGCTGGTGGATTCGCGCGCCATGGAGAAGCTCGCGCGTTTCCTCTCGCCGCTCTTCGGCCGCGTGTTCCCCGACCTGCCGAAGGACCACCCCGCCTACGGCTACATGACCTTGAACTTCGCCGCCAACTTCCTCGGCCTGGACAATGCCGCCACGCCCTTCGGCCTGAAGGCCATGGAAAGCATGCAGGAGAACAACCCCGCGCCGGAGCGGGCCACGAACAGCCAGATCATGTTCCTGTGCCTGCACGCGGCGGGCCTCACCCTGCTGCCCACCAGCATCATCGGCTACCGGGCGGCCATGGGCGCAGCCAACCCGGCGGACATCATGGTGCCCATGATCGTCACCAGCTTCGTGGGCACCTTGGCCGCGCTGGCCTTCGTGGCCGTGCGCCAGCGCATCAACCTGTTCAACGGGCCGGTGCTGCTCTTCGTGCTGGGCGTGAGCGGTGTCATCGGCGGCCTGATGGCCTACATCAGCGGGCTGGCGGGCGCGGCCAAGATCCACTTCACCGACAACCTCGGCAATGGCATGCTGCTGGGCATCATCCTGCTGATCGTGGCCTACGCCTTCCTGCACGAGCGCTACTTCAAGGAGAAGGGCACCAACATGTTCGACTCCTTCATCCACGGCAGCAAGGACGGCTGGACCACGGGCCTGCGTGTGCTGCCTTACATGCTGGCCATGCTGGCCGCGTTGAGCATCTTCCGCAACAGCGGCCTGATGGAGATCGTCATGAGCGGCCTCTCCCGCGCCCTGGCCTTCGTGGGCGTGAGCCGCGAGGTGATCGACGCCATCCCTGTGGCGCTGATGCGGCCCTTCAGCTCCGGCGGCTCGCGCGGCTTCATGCTGGACGCCATGAAGACCTACGGCGCGGACACCTTCACCGGCCAGCTCGTCTCCATCCTGCAAGGCGCGGCGGAGACCACCTTCTACGTGATCGCCCTCTACTTCGGCGCGGTGAACGTGAAGGACACCCGCTACACGCTGGGCATCATGCTGCTGGTGGACCTGGTGTGCGTGCTCACCGCCATCGGGGTGTGCGTGCTGTACTTCTAAGCACCGCATCTTTACACCATGCAAGACCATGCGGCCTCGTTCGAGGTGAACCGTGCGCTGTGGAATGCCCGCACCCGGCATCACGTCGGCTCGAAGTTCTACGATGTGGAAGGCTTCCTGAACGGTGCGAATTCCTTGGGCGCGCATGAGCGGGAGCTGCTCGGCGACGTGCGCGGCAAGGCCCTGCTGCACCTGCAATGCCATTTCGGGCAGGACACCCTCTCGCTGGCACGCATGGGCGCAACGGCCACGGGGCTCGACCTCTCGGACGAAGCCATCGCCGAGGCGCGCAAGCTGGCGGATCGCGCCGGGCTGCAAGCGGAATTCGTGCTCGCCAACGTGCTCGACCCGCAGCCCGCGTTCGAGGACCGCTTCGACATCATCTTCACCAGTTACGGCGTATTGGGCTGGCTGCCTGACCTCGGCCCCTGGGCGCGGAACATCGCGCGCTGGCTGAAGCCCGGCGGGCGGCTGGTGCTGGTGGAGTTCCACCCGGCGGTGTGGATGTTCAACAATGAGTTCACTGCCGTGGCCTGGTCCTACTTCAACCGGGAGCGGATCGAAGAAGTGGAACAAGGCACCTACGCCGACACGGCCGCGCCCATCGCTTTGCCCTCGCACACCTGGAACCATTCGCTGGCCGAGACCGTCACTGCCTTGCTGGACGCTGGCTTGCGCATCAACGGTCTCCAGGAACTGGACGGCTCGCCGCACGACTGCTTCGCCAACACCGTGCACGGCACCGATGGCCTGTACCGCATCCGCGGCATGGAAGGCAAGCTGCCCATGGTGTTCAGTGTGGTGGCCACGCGAAACTGACCCCGCCCTGCATCGCGTAAGTTTGCAGCCCTTCCGAAAAACCATGCCCAGCAAGATCATCCGCCGCAACTCCAAGATCCACGGCCAAGGCGTGTTCGCCACCGCTCCCATCAAGGCCGGCGAGGAGGTCGTGGAGTACAAGGGCAAGCTGCGCACGCATGCCGAGGTGGACGATGAGTACGGCGGGCATGATGACGGCCACACGTTCCTCTTCATCCTCAACGACGACTACGTGATCGACGCCAACATCGGCGGCAACGTGGCGCGCTGGATCAACCACGGCTGCTCCCCCAACTGCAAGGCGTATGTGATCGGCAACGAGGACGACGACCCGCGCAAGGACCGCGTGGTGATCGAAGCCCTGCGTGACATCGCCGCCGGAGAGGAGCTCACCTACGACTACGACATCCAGGTGGAAGGTCCTATCAGCGCCGAGGAGCGCAAGCTCTGGGCCTGCCGTTGCGGCGCACCGAACTGCACGGGCTCCATGATCCACCTAGCCCGCAAGGGTGTGAAGCGACGAGCAACCGCCTGAGGCATGGAGGACCTGATCATCGTGCGGCATTCACCGATCCACGGCAACGGTGTCTTCGCGGCGCGCAACATTCCCGCGGGCACGGAGCTGATCGAATACACCGGCCGGCTGATCAGCCGCGCGCAGGCCGATGCGGAGTACGACGAGATCTACAGCGGGCACACCTTCCTCTTCACCCTGAACGACGAGTGGATCATCGACGCGAACGTGGGCGGCAATGACGCGCGGTGGATCAACCACGGCTGCGCCCCGAACTGCATCCCGTACCTGCACGCGCACCGGCGCGACCACCGCAAGGACCGGGTGGTCATCGAGACGCTGCGTGATGTGCGCAAGGGCGAGGAACTCACCTACGACTACGGCATCAGCTTCGACATGCCCTACACCGCACGACTGAAAAAGATCTGGGCCTGCCGCTGCGGTGCACCCAACTGTACGGGCACCATGCTGAAACCCATGGACCACGAGCGGTGGACCGGAGGGGAATAGTGGGGAGCGGGCAGTCCACTTTCACCAAGGCCAGGGCAAAGCGAGTGGGCAGGGCCAGATGGCCTTTCCGGCCCGGCGCACGCGGCCTGGCCCAAGGACTCCCTCAGTCCTGCCGCTGCCAGTTGCGTTCGATCACCTCCAGCAGTTCTTCGTGGATGGCGCTGTTGCTGGCCACGATCTCCTCGTCGTACACCGGGTCTTTGCCGGGGTGGAAGCCGCTGACCCGGCCACCGGCCTCGCGCACCAGGAGGATGCCTGCGGCCACGTCCCAGCTGTTGAGGCCGTACTCGTAGAAGGCCTCGAAGCGCCCGCAGGCCACGTAGGCCAGGTCGGCGGCCGCACTGCCCAGGCGGCGGATGCCGCGGGTGCGGTGCATCAGCTCGCGCAGCAGGTCCATGTATTCGCTCTCGAAACCGAAGTCGTCGTATGGGAAGCCGGTGGCGAGCAGGCTTTCCTGCAGCTTGGCGCGGGTGGATACGCTGATGGGCGTTCCGTTCAGGGTGGCGCCACCGCCGCGCCAGGCGGCGAAGCATTCGTCGCGGTTCACTTCGAGTACCACGCCGAGCAGGATCTCCTCGCCCTTCACCAGGGCCACGCTGGTGCAGTAGCAAGGCATGCCGTGCACGAAGTTGGTGGTGCCGTCCAGCGGGTCGATGATCCAGTTGTAGCCTTCGGCACGCTCGCCGGTGCCTTCCTCGGCGATGAAGCCTGCCTGGGGAAGGATGCCGCGCAAACCGTCCACGAAGCGCTGTTCAGCCTGCTTGTCCACGTAGCTCACCAGGTTGTTCAGGCCCTTGTTCTCCACGCTGGCCTCGGTGATCTTATGGCTTTCGGTGCGGATGAAGGCGGCGACCTCCCGGCTCAGGAGCACCACCTGTTCAGTGAGCGACTTGATGTTTTCCATCGATGTGGCGTTTGCGGCTCCACAGGATGCCTGCGGTGCCGAGGATGATGAGGCTAATGCTGATGACCTCCGCCTGGGTCCAGCTGCCCAGGAAGGGTTCGTTGACGCGGATCTTCTCGATAAGGAAGCGCTCTACGCCGTTCATGATGAGGTAAACGCTGAAGAGCACGCCCGGCAGGCTGATGCGCTTGCGCAGCCACCAGAGGGCCGCGAAGAGCAGCAGGCACATGATGGTCTCGTAGAGCGGCGTGGGGAAAACGCCGGGTACCAGGTGGGTGCAGTAGCCCTCGAAGCAGGTGCCGTCGGTGATGGGCTGGCCCACGTAGCCGCCGCGGTGCGGGCCCAGCACGGCGTTCACGTTGTTGGGGTAGTCGTAGCTCCAGAGCCACTGGGGGATCCAGCCGGGCTTGGGGGCGATGTTGGCGATGCCCCAGTCGCCGTCGCCGCTCACCTGGCAGCCCAGGCGGCCGATGCCGTAGGCGAGCATCAGGCCGGGCGCGGCGGCGTCCATGCTGGGCAGTACGGCCATGCCGTGCTTGCGGAAGTAGCGCACCACCATGATGCCGGCCACGATGAGGCCGCCGTACATGGTGAGGCCGGAGACCAGGTCGGCCACGTTGCCGGTGGCCACCAGGTCAAAGAAGTCGCGCGGGCTTTCCAGCCAGTGGAAAAGCTTGGCGCCGATGAAGCCCCAGACGGCGGCGGTGATGGTAATGTTGTTGCCGTGCTGAGCCGGGTGGATGGTGACGGTCTCCGTGCGGGGCTCCTTCAGGCGCTTCTTCTCCTTCTCCCGCCAAAGCAGCCAGGCCAGCAGCGCGGCCACGGCCACGCCCCCCAGGAGGCTGCCCTTGCCGCTGAGCAGGAAACCTGGCGGATCGGCGGTGACCTCAGCCGTGTGCAGCACGATGTACAGGCCTTTCCAGCCGAGGATGAAGCCCGTGAGGGCCTGCACCGCCAGCTCGGCCGGCGTGGCCGGTGCACCGATGGTGACCTTTTGCACGCTGGCCTTGATCAGACCCAGGCCTTCCTTTCGCTTGAGCTCCAGCACCAGGGTCCAGTACGCACCCATGAAGGCCAACGCCACGAAGAAGCCGAAGCTGTTGAGGAATTTCAGCATGGGCCAATCCAGACCGGTGAGGTCGAGCAGCGCGTGATAGAGGGTGGGGTACATGGGCGGGGGCGATCAGGCGATCAGATAATTGGATGATCAGAAGATCAGAAGATCAGATGGTCAGGTGGTGAGGTGGTGACGGGAGGGGCTGGAAGGAGGGGCTGTTTCGGTCAACGTGCCGGTCAGGTGGCCATCGCCGTCGATGCCCTCCAAGGCCACCCATTGCCGGGTGTTGGCCAGATCGGCGCGGTACGGCAGGGCCACGCGGATATAGTTGTCCGTGTACCCGAAGATCTGACCGCTCATTTCCCCTTCATCCCCGTATTCAAACAGCACCGGCCGGGTGGTGCCCAGGTGCCGTTCGTAGTGGGCACGCATCAGCTTGCTGCCGATGTTCCGCAACTGGCCGGTGCGTTGGCGCCGCACGTCCATCGGCACACTGTCCTCCATGCGCACCGCCGTGGTGTTGGCCCGTTCGCTGTACGTGAAGACGTGCAGGTAGCTCACGTCGATGCTCCGCAGGAAGCCGTGCGTCTTCATGAATTCCTCGTCCGTCTCGCCCGGGGTGCCGGTGATCACGTCCACACCGATGCAAGCATGGGGCATCACCCGGCGGATGTGGGCCACACGGTCGGCGTACAGCGCCGTGTCGTAGCGTCGCCGCATCCGTTTCAGGATGGTGTCGCTGCCGCTTTGCAGCGGCATGTGCAGGTGGGGCATGAAGGCCCGGCTGGTCGCCACGAAGTCGATCACCTCGTCGCTGCAGAGATTGGGCTCGATGCTGCTGATGCGGAAGCGGCGAATGCCCTCCACGCGGTCCAGCGCCTCGATCAGCTGCAGGAAGTTCTCCCCGTGTTCGCGGCCGAAGTCGCCGGTGTTCACCCCGGTAAGCACGACCTCCTTCACCCCGCTGGCGGCGATCTTTTCGGCGATGGCCACCGTTTCCGCGATGCTGGCGCTGCGGCTGCGCCCCCGGGCCAGGGGAATGGTACAGAACGAGCAGAAGTAGTCGCAGCCGTCCTGCACCTTCAGGAAGGTGCGGGTGCGCCTGCCGGCGGACGCCTCGTCGTTCCCGTTGAAGGAGGGAATGAACCTCCTTACCTCCTTGATGGCCCCGTAGATGGCCTTGCCATGCTCCTGTTTGCCTTCCAGCGCCCGGAGGTGGTCCACGAGGTTGAACTTCTCATTGGCCCCCAGCACCAGGTCAACGCCCGGTATGGCGGCGATCTCCTCGGGCCTCAGCTGGGCATAGCAGCCCACCACGGCGATGAAGGCCTCCGGATTGATGCCACGGAACCGGCGGATGATGTGCCGGCATTCGCGGTCGGCGTTTTCCGTCACGCTGCAGGTGTTCAGCACGAACACATCGGGACGCTCCTCCACACGCACCCGTGCGTAGCCGGCATCCTCCAGCTGCCGCGCCAAGGTGCTGGTCTCAGCGAAATTGAGCTTGCAGCCCAAGGTGTGGAAGGCGGCTTTCTGCGGGGTGCTCATCGTTCGGGCCTTCACCGGTGGCTGAGGACGATCCGGTAGGACCTCCCGGACCGCCCATGGAGCGGCAGCTGGTGAGGGCGCGAAGTTATCCACGCCGTCCGGAGGGGACAGGGGGCGGTGGCAACCCTGCGCAGGCACCTGCGTCTATGCATTCCCGACCCCTCTGAACCATGCTCCGCGCCCAAAACCGACCGGTACAGGTGCCCTCCGAACGAGACAAGGTGATCTTCGTGTGCGGCATCGTCAGCGCCCTGTTCGCCGTGATCCTGCTGCTGCTGGCCTACGCGCCGAGCTGAGGCGCGGGCGTCCGCCCTCCTCTCTCCTTTGCACCCCGGCGCTCGGCTGTGCCAAGTTCCCCTTCACTTCGTCCCCGGCCGCAAGTAGCACGGTACTGCCTAAGCAACCGGATCCTGGAATGTACGCTTCTCAAGGCCCACGCTAACCGGAGCCTCACGCCCATCGTAAGCCGCAGGCTACCTTGCCGCCATGCGCCTGCTCCTCCTTTTCCTGTTGCTGACCCCCCTGCTGGGCCGGGCCCAGGAAACGCCGCATGCCCTGCTCTGGCGTGTGGAGGGCAAAGGCCTGGCCGCGCCGAGCTATGTGGTGGGCACGGTGCACAGCCGCGATGCCCGCGCCTACGGCCAGGTGCCTGCCCTGCTGGAGGTGATGCCCGCCGTGGATGCCGTGGCCGGCGAGCTGGACCTCACCGCCCTGGCACCTTCCATGGAACTGGCCCAGGCCATGATGCTGCCTTCCGGAACCGCGCTGGCCGACCTCTACGGCAAACGCAAGCTCAAGCGTGTGAAGGCGACCCTGGAGAAACAGCTCGGTCCCATGGCCATGGTCGGGGCGCGCATCAAGCCCTTTTTCCTGATGAGCATGCTGGCCGAAACCGTGATGCGGGCCGACAGCGACCTGGTGCTGGACCAGTACATCGAGCACAAGGCCAAGGCCATGGGCAAGGAGGTTCTGGGCCTGGAGACCATGCAGGAGCAACTGGCCGTGGTGGCCTCCGTACCCTTGCAGGAGCAGGCGGACATGCTCTACGAGCTGGTGGCGAACGACATGCACCGCAAGGACCTCGAACGCATGATGGAGGCCTACGCCGCCCAGGACCTGGACGCCATCCTGCGCATCACCGCACAGGGCGGCCTCTCGGACGGCTTCAGCAAAAGCCTGCTCACGGACCGCAACCGGGTGATGGCCCAGCGCATGGACAGCCTGATGACCGGCGGTCGCAGCTTCCTGTTCGCCGTGGGCGTGGGCCATTTGCCCGGGGAAGGCGGCGTGCTGTCGCTGTTGCGGGCCAAGGGCTACACGGTGGCCGCCCGCCCCGCCGTGCCGGCACGCGAACACTGACGGGTCATTCACCGGCCAGGCCCATCGAGCTGATGATGGCCCGGTGATCGCCCAGCTCATCGGGCAAGGTGCGGAAGCCCCAGGAGCGGAACTGCGGGCCGTGCAGGATATGGTCGATGCGGAAGCTGGGCACATCGCCGATGTAGGTGCGCCCCAAGCCCTTGCCGCCCTCCACGAAGGCATCGCTCAGGCCCGCCCGCCGCAACTCGTGGTAGCTGAAGCTCATGGGCGTGTCGTTCAGGTCGCCGCAGTACACCACGGGCCATGGGCTCTTGCGCATGTGGGCCACCATCTTGTCCACTTCAGCGGACCTGCGGATGAAGGCGTCCTTCAGCCGGCCCAGGATGCGCCCGCCGGCGGCGGAGAAGGAGCTGTCGCCCTTGCCCGGACCCAGGTCCCGCATGAACGCGTAGTCCACATCGCCGAAGCGCAGGCTGGCCAGGTGGGCGGTGTAGACGCGGATGGTGTCCTGCCCCACGGCGATGTCCGCCCATAGGCAGAGGTTGTTCAGCTCATCGGGAAACTGGATGCTGCCACGGGCCAGGATGGGCCAGGTGCTGAAGATGGCGATGCCGATGTAGTGGCCGCCGCGTGAACGCACCGTGTAGGCGTCGGCGCAATGGGTGAAGCGGTAGTCCGAGAGCAGGGTATCCTTCACCATCAGCGGATTGCCCGGCTCCACGTTGAGGAACTCCTGCATGCAGAGGATGTCCGGGTCCTCCACGCGGATCAGCTCCATGATCTCGTCGCGCGTCTGCTGGTTATGTGTCCAATTGTAGAGGTCGAACAGGCGCACGTTCCAGCTCATCAGGGTGAAAGGGGTGCGCACGGGGCCCGGCGGTTCATGGGTGCCGGAAAACTGCACGTAGTTGCCCAGGTGCCCCCAACCGAGCAGGATGGCCACCAGCGAAGGGAGCATGCGTTTGCGGCGAAAGAGGAGCCACCAGGCGATGCACAGCAGGTTGGCGAGCAGCAGGTAGGGATAGGCCATGCCCACCAGTGCCAGCGGCCACCAGGTGGAGGGGTCCACCCGCGTGCTCAGGTATGCCACAAGCAGGCTCAGCACGGCCAGCCCGTTCAGCCACCAGATGGGCCGGTGCCAGCGCGATACCTTGCGAGCCTTGCCGCCCGGGCCTTCAGTTCCCATTCCCGCTCTTGAAGAGGAAGTCCCGTTCGTCCTTCGTCAGGCTGTCGTAACCGGAGCGGGAGATCTTGTCCAGGATGGCATCGATGCGCTCCTGCTTCTGCTTCTTGGCCAGGTTGTAGTCCGCATCGCTGCGCGAGGCACGGCGCCCGGCGGGGGCCTTCTCCACGCGCATGCGCGGCCCCTTCCTCCGGGCGAACAGCGCGCCGAGGCCCTCCAATCGTTCCACCAGTCGGCCGGACCAGTCCACGCCCTGCGCCAGCTGCCGCGCCGCCAGGAAGCCGTAGAGGGCACCACCCAGGTGGGCCAGGTGGCCGCCGGTGTTGCTGCCCCCGCGGATGGCGATCAGGTCCAGCACCAGGATGGCGATGCCCACGTACTTGAGCCGCACCGGACCGATCAGGAAGAGGTTCACCAGCATGTCCGGCCGGTAGGTGGCGATGCCGATCAACACGCTCATCACCGCCGCCGAGGCGCCCAAAATGGGGCCGTTGCTGGCCAGTGCCAGATGGGCCGGCATCACCGCGCCCAGCGCATAGAAGACAAAGCCCGAAAGCCCGCCCAGCAGGTAGAAGCCCAGCAGACGCTTGCCGCCCAGCAGGTCCTGGAAGAGCTGCCCGCTGAACCAGAACATCACCATGTTCCAGAAGAGGTGCATCGGCGCCTGGTGGGTGAACATGTACGTCACGGGCGACCACGGCCGGCGCAGCAGCTTCGCCGGGTCGCTGGTGCCCATCAACTGGTCCAGCAGCAGGTAGCCCAGCCCCTTGGCGTTGAACAGCCAACCCGCCAGCTCCACCGCCCACACGGCCAGGAAAACGCCGATGTTCACCATCAGCAGCCGCTTCAGCATGCCGCCTGTTCGCCACTGGTGCTTGATGTCGTCGGTGATGGTCATGGGGGGATGACGCGGATCGTGTTGTTGGTTGTTGGTTGTTAGTTGCCAGTTCTCAGTTGCCAGTTCTCAGTTGGCGGTTCCCAGTTGGCAGTTTGCAGGAGCAGCAAGCAGCACTGGGCTGGCCATTGATGGTTCCCTTGCTGTGGACCGTGGTTTGTTTGATCGCATATTCCTGCCAACCATCCTCCATCTACTACCTGACAACCAACAACTGAGAACGGAGAACTGCCAACTACCCTCTCAGCTAAAGATACCCCTTCCTCCTCCAGTGCCGGATGATGAAGAACCCGAAGATGAGGCCGCCCAGGTGCGCGTAGTGGGCCACGTTGTCGCCCGGCCGTTGGCTGACTCCGGAGAAGAGCTCCCACAGGCCATAGAGCACCACGAAGTACTTGGCCTTGATGGGGATGGGCAGGAAGAGCAGGAAGAGCTCCACGTTGGGGAAGAGCATGCCGAAGGCGATGAGGATGCCGAACACCGCGCCACTGGCGCCCACCATCACGCCGGCATAGTCCCAGAACATGTCCTGCAAGGCCTGGGCGCTGCCGGGGTGGCGCTCCACCACCTCGTTCAGCACCAGGTTGGCCTCGTCGGGGGAGATGTGGCTGGCGGCCACCATGCGCTTCACATCGTGGAGGGTGGCACCGGTGGCCTCCAGTTCGGCCACGGTGGCTTGCGATTCGGCATAGCTGACACCCATCTGCAAGGCGGCCGCACCCAGGCCGCAAAGCAGGTAGTACTGCAGGAAGCGCTTGGGCCCCATCACCCGCTCAATGGGCCCGCCAAAGATGAACAGGGCGAACATGTTGGAGACGATGTGCCAGTACCACCCGCCGCCGGAACTGGGGCCGGCGTGCATGAACATGTGGGTAAGCACCTGCCAGGGCTTGAAGTCCGGCGAGCCGATGGCGTGCAGGCCGAGCCAGTTGTCCAGGATGCTGCGCCCCATGGCGTCGGTGCCCATGACGATCTTCAGCAGCAGCATCAGGCCGTTGATGATCAACAGGTTCTTCACCACTTCGGGCAGCCGGGAGGAAGTGTCTTGGTAGGTGTACATCAACGTTCGAATCGTTTGTCCAGCTCCTCCTGGCCGAAGGTGATCAGCACGGGCTTGCCGCCGGGGGTGAAGTAGGGCATCTCGCAGGCGAAGAGGCGGTCGATCAGGTCGTGCATCTCCTCATTGCCCATGGGCTTCACCGCGCTGCTGCGGGCGCTGCGCGCCATGCCCCGGGCAAGGGTGGCGTGGCGCTCGGCCTTCAGCGAGCCGCGCTCATGGTGCACCTGCTCCAGCAACTGGCCGAGCAGTTCGGTGGGATCCTCCACACCGCTTTCCGCAGGGATGCCGTTCACGGCCACGCTGCGCCCGCTCAGGGGCTCCAGGTCGAAGCCCAAGGCGCGCAACTCGGGCAGGATGGCCGTGAGCAGGCCGTGGTCCGCGGCGTTCAGCTCCAGGGTGACCGGGAAGAGCTGGGCCTGGCTGCTGCCGCTGCCCTGCTCCAGGGACCGCAGGCTGCGCTCGTAGAGGATCCGTTCCCGCGCCCGCACCTGATCCACCACCACGAAGCCCGTCTTCACCTGGGCCAGGATGTAGCGGCCCGGCAGCTGGAACATGGGGCGGTTGCTGCCGTGCAGCGTGGGCGCCGGCCGCGCCTCACCCTCCTCGGCGGGTTGCGGCACCTGGCCGGGCAAGGCCTCATCGTGCTGTTTCACGGGCTCCTCGCCCAGGTCGAAAAGCTGTTGCCAGCCTGCGGTGCTGCCGCGCATGGGCAGGTCCTGCGGGCGCCACCGGCCGGAGGCCATCGGCGGCTCGCCCTGCACGGGGCCGCTGCTTTGGGCCGTGGCCAGCAGGGCGGGCTCCGGCTCGAAGTCCAGGCTGGGCGTCAGGTTGTGCCGCCCAAGCGCGCGCCGCACCGCCGCATGCACGATGGCGTACACCGCGCGGTCGTCGCGGAACTTGATCTCCGTCTTGGTGGGGTGGATGTTGATGTCGATCCACGCGGGGTCCAGCTCCAGGAAGAGGAACCAGCCGGGGTAGTTGTCGCGCGCGATCAGCTCATCATAGGCCTTGCGCACGGCATGCTCCAGGTAGGGGCTGCGGATGAAGCGGTGGTTGACGAAGAAGTACTGCTCGCCGCGGCCGCGCTTGGCGAACTCCGGCTTGGTGATAAAGCCCTCCACGTGCAGGAACTCGGTGGATTCCTCCACGGGCACCAGCCGCTCATCGTACTTGCGGCCGAAGAGGTGCACGATGCGCTGGCGCTCGTTGCCCGCCTCCAGGTGGAAGAGTTCCTGCTCGTTGTGCAGCAGGCGGAAGCGGATGCCCGGATGGGCCAGGGCCACGCGCTGGAACTCCTCCACCACGTGCTTCATCTCCACGGCATCGCTCTTGAGGAACTGGCGGCGGGCCGGCACATTGAAGAAGAGGCTGCGCACCTGGATGGAGGTGCCGGCGGGGCAGGCCACGGGTTCCTGCACCTGCACGCGGCTGCCCTCGATCAGCACCCGGGTGCCCAGGTCGTGGTCGGCCTGGCGCGTGCGCATCTCCACCTGGGCAATGGCCGCGATGCTGGCCAAGGCCTCGCCCCGGAAGCCCTTGGTGCGCAGCGATTGCAGCTCCTCGGCGCTGCGTATCTTGCTGGTGGCGTGCCGCTCGAAGCTGGTACGCGCGTCCGTGGGGCTCATGCCCGCACCGTCGTCGGTCACCTGGATCAGGGTGCGCCCCGCGTCCTTCACCACCAGGATGATCTGCGCGGCGCCGGCGTCCACGCTGTTCTCCAGCAGCTCCTTCACCACGCTGGCCGGGCGCTGCACCACTTCGCCCGCAGCGATCTGGTTGGCCACATGGTCGGGCAGCAGACGGATGATGTCGCTCATGGATGCGTCGCCGGCGCGCGGCGGAATGCCTGCAAAGATGCGGGCCGCGCCGCATAACGCCCGGGCCGTTCACGCAATTTATCGCCCAAGCCGGGGCCTGAACGCCGTGAGCCTGTTCCGCGACTGCCCCCCACCCGGTATCTTCGCGATCCGAACCATCTGAAAATGAAACACCTGCTCCTGCTGCTCGCCCTGCTCCCCAACGCGTTCCACGCCCAAGCCCAACAAGAGGGCCAGGCCAAGGAGGCCACCTACGCCAGCTACGGCGAGGCCATCACACCGGACGGCGCCATCACCGTGGCCGAGTTCGAGAAGGCCGCGGCCAACGTGGATTCCATGGACGTGAAGCTCTCGGGGGAAGTGATCACCAGCTGCACCAAGAAGGGCTGCTGGATGACCGTGAAGATGAGCGACGGCCAGCCCATGATGGTGCGCTTCCGCGACTACGCCTTCTTCGTGCCCAAGCAGGGCCTGGAAGGCAAGCAGGCCGTGATGCAGGGCCGCGCACGCAAGGAAGTGACCCCGGTGAGCATGCTGCGCCACTACGCGGAGGACGCCGGCAAAAGCAAGGAGGAGATCGCCGCCATCACCGAGCCGGAGACCGGCTGGAAGTTCGAGGCGGTTGGCGTGCTGATCAAGGAATGATGCCCGGCGCGAAAAGCCCGTTGGCCATTGCCGTGCACGGCGGTGCGGGCACCTTGGACCCGGCGCTGATGACCCCCGATAAGGAGGCCGCGTACCGTGCCGCCTTGGGCCGGGCTGTGCGCAGCGGCCACCAGGTGCTGCTGGCCGGCGGAAGCAGCCTGGATGCCGTGGAGGCCGCCGTGCGCGTGTTGGAGGACTCCCCCCTGTTCAATGCCGGGCGCGGGTCGGTGTTCAACGCCCAGGGCCTGCACGAGATGGATGCCGCCGTGATGCGCGGCAGCGACCTGGGCACGGGGGCCGTGGCCGGCGTGCAGAACGTGAAGAACCCCGTTTCCCTGGCCCGCCGGGTGATGGAGCGCAGCGGCCATGTGCTGCTCAGCGGCCGCGGCGCCTTCGAGTTCGCCCATCAACAACGGGTGGAGCTGGAGGACGACGCCTACTTCTTCGACCAGCTGCGCCATGACCAATGGCAGGAGGTGCGCGGCACCGCCGCCGTGCGCCTGGACCACAGCGAGGGTGAGAAGAAGTTCGGCACCGTGGGCGCGGTGGCCCTGGATGCCCATGGCAACCTGGCCGCGGCCACCAGCACCGGCGGCATGACCAACAAGCGCTGGGGCCGCATCGGCGACAGCCCCGTGCCCGGCGCGGGCACCTACGCCAACAACGCCACTTGCGCGGTGAGCTGCACCGGCAACGGCGAGGCCTTCCTGCGCGCCGTGGCCGCCCACGACGTGCACGCCCTGATGGCCTACAAAGGACTCTCCCTGCAGGAGGCCGTGCGCACCGTGGTGCACGAAAAGCTGCCGCCGCTGGACGGCGAGGGCGGCCTCATCGCCGTGGACCGCCAAGGCCACCTGGTGCTGGATTTCAATTGCACCGGCATGTACCGTGCCTCCATCAACGCGCAAGGCGTGGAGCAAGCGGCCATCTTCCGTTGACCGCCGGAACCTCCCCCACAGGCAGGCCGGGCCTCCCAAGTGCACACATCCGCATCCTCGACCGTTCAGCCCTTGCGGGCATCCACGGTTCCGGCAGGCCGTGCATCTTTGTACCTGTGGCCGTGTGGCCGAAAAAACCAGAACAAAACGAACGGGAACATGAAACGATCCACCATCATCCTCCTCGCGGTCCTCGGCGTCATCGTATTGTGGGCCATCAACCTGCAACGCGGGCTGGTGGGCATGAACGAAGGCGTGGCCGCCCAATGGAGCAACGTGGAGAACGCCTACCAGCTGAGGGCCGACAAGACCCAGAACATCGTGCAGATCATCAAGGGCTCCGCCGACTTCGAGCAGAAAACCCTCACCGACGTGATCGAGGCCCGCTCGAAGGCCACCAGCATCCAGCTCAAGGCCGATGACCTCACGCCCGAGAAGATCGCCCAGTTCGAGCAGGCCCAGGCCCAGCTCAGCGGCGCCCTCAGCCGCCTGATGGTCACCGTGGAGCGCTACCCGGACCTGAAGACCACCACCGCCTTCATAAACTTCCAGGCGCAGTACGAAGGCATGGAGAACCGCATCGGCGTGGAGCGCCGCAAGTTCAACGACCTGGCGCGCGCCTTCAACACCCGCATCAAGGCATTCCCCAACAACCTGCTCGCCGGCATCTTCGGCTTCACCGAGAAGGGCTACTTCAAGGCCCAGGAAGGCACCGACGTGGCGCCCAACATCGACTTCAGCAAGTGAAGGCACGCGTGGAGATCGAGGACTGGCTCTCGCCCGATGAGCTGGGCCGCGTGCGCGATGCCGTGCGGGACGCCGAGAAGCGTACCAGCGGCGAGATCCGCGTACACCTCGATGTGGCCATCATGGATGACGTGCTGGACCATGCCGCCTGGATCTTCAGGCAATTGGGCATGGACCGGACCCGGGAACGCAACGGCGTGCTGCTCTATGTGAGCGTGCCGGGGCGCAAGCTGGCCGTCATCGGCGACGAGGCCATCCATGCCAAACTGGGCGACAGCTACTGGCACGGCGTGCTGGATACGGTGCTCGCCCATTTCCGCCAGGACCGCTTCTGCGATGGCCTCTGCGCCGGCGTACACCTGCTGGGTGAAAAGCTCCGCGAGCATTTCCCGTACGAACGCACCGACTGCAATGAGCTCAGCGACGAGGTGAGCATCGGCCGATGACCAACCTGCGGAAGCTGCTCTCCTGCCTCTTCGTCACGCTCGGCCTGGCCGCCGCGGCGCAGGCACCCGATCCGTGCTTCCCGCCCAAGCCCGTGGACGAGAACCACCTGGTGTTCCAATTCACCGGCTTCCTCTCCCCGCACGAGGTTGCGCAGCTGGATGCCAAGCTGGTCCACTTCGCCCGCGAGACCAGCAACCGCATCGCCATCGTGGCGGTGGACACGCTGTGCGGCTATCCGCCTTCGGAGTTCGCCTTCCAGCTGGGCGAGGCCTGGGGGCTGGGCAAGAAGGGCTTGGACAACGGAGTGCTCATCCTGGTGAAGCCCAACGGCCCGCCCGGCACCCGCCACGTGTTCATCGCCGTGGGCTACGGGCTGGAGGGCGCCATCCCCGACCTCACCGCCAAGCGCATCGTGGAGGAGGAGATCATTCCGCGCTTCCGCCAGGGCGACTACTACGGCGGCATGGACCAGGCCACCGGCGTGCTGATGGGCCTGGCCAAGGGTGAGATCGACGCCAAGAGCTACGGGGAGGAGCCCGTGCCCTGGGGGGCCATCATCATGATCCTGTTCTTCGGCGGCCTCTTCCTGCTCTCGGTGGTCGGCCGGGCCCGCCGGTACGCCCGCGTGAACGGCGTGGACCTGTGGACGGCGATGGCCCTGATGAACGCGGCCAGCTCGCGGCACAGCGGCAGTTGGGGCGGGTTCTCCGGCGGAGGCGGCGGGTTCTCGGGCGGAGGAGGCGGCTTCGGAGGTTTCGGCGGCGGCAGCTTCGGTGGTGGCGGCGCCGGTGGATCGTGGTGAGCCATGGCCGGGTACAACAAGTGGATCTTCGGCAGCCTGGGCTTCGCGCTCACAGGCACGCCCATCGGTGCGGTGGTCGGCTTCGCACTGGGCGCCCTGATGGACGGGGCGGCCGACAAGGTGCCGGTCCGGGGCCCCACCGGCGGGCGGCACCAGGCCCAACGCCCTGCCACGGCCGGTGATCTCGCCGTCAGCCTGGTGGTGCTCACCGCCGCCGTGATGAAGGCCGACGGCAAGCCCACCCACGGCGAGCTGGGCCATGTGCGCAAGTTCTTCACCAGCCAATTCGGCCCCGCGCATGCCGCCGAGCTGGTGCGCCTGCTCCGCGACGTGCTCAAGCGGGAGATCCCCGTGCGCGACGTCTGCCAACAGATCCGCGGCCACCTGTCCCACCCCGAACGGCTGCAGGTGATGCACTACCTGATCGGCCTGGCCCATGCCGACGGGAAGGTGCTGGCCGCCGAAAGGCAGGTCCTGGAGCGCATCGCTGCGGACATGGGCATCAGCGAGAAGGACCTCGCCTCGCTGGACGCCATGTTCCGCGGGGCTTCAGCCGGGAATGCCTACACCATCCTGGAGGTGGACCCCAAGGCCAGCGACGAGGAGGTGAAGAAGGCTTACCGCCGCATGGCCATGAAGCACCACCCGGACCGGGTGGCCCACCTGGGCGAGGAATTCCAGAAAGCGGCCGCCGAGAAGTTCAAGAACGTGCAGCAGGCCTGGGAGCGCATTGAGCGCGAGCGGGGGCTGTGAAGTTTCAGGGCCGGGCTTCACCCGTTCTTGGGAACTGCGAGCCGTGAGTTTTTGCTGAGGCGGCATGAAAGAAACGGACTGCTCAAGGAACGGCCCTCGCACTCTCTTACTCTCGCACTCTCGCACCCTCGCACCCTTGAACCCTTGAACCCTTGCACCCATGCACCACATCATTCTTCCACCGGGTTGAAAAGGAGACCGGATCTTCCTCACCGGCACAGTAGGCTCAAGCTGTACGCCTTGAGCCATGAGCGCGCCTACGCCCTCTGCCTCAGTCGTGGTTCGGAGTGTTGCACGGGATCCACTGCGTCCTACGCCCTGCTCCGGCCAACTCGTCTGGCTGAAGCTTCCGCGAAGGCGGGCCGCCCCCTCACTTCGTGCACTTCCCCACCCGCACCAGCGGCACTTCGCGCGGGGCCTGGATCACCAGCGGCACCTTTTCCACGACGGTCACGTTGGGGTCCAGGCCCATCGCTTCGCGATCGCTTTGTGCAAGCGCCTTGAGGGCGAAATAGACGTCCAGGGTGAAGTCATCCAGCAAGCTGAACTCGTTCTCCACGGAAAGCACCCGTTCGGTGATCACGTAGAGGATGTCCGTGTGGAAATCGCCGCGCTTGATGGATTCGTACTTGCTGTGGAAATCCAGTTCATGGTTGGCCTCCATGTTCTGCAGCACGTGGCGGAACAGGAGGTTCACCCGCGGCTGCACACGGAAGCCCAGGTCGAAATCGATCCGGATCACCTTGTCGTCGATCATCTCCTTCACCCGGTACTCCATGGTGTAGGGCTCGTCGGTGTAGTTCACGTGGATGAACCAGTAGATCTCGGCCCGCTTCACCTTGCGCGCCAGGATGCTGTTGATGATCTGGCGCTCCACCTGGTCCGGCGCGTTGGCCTTGGTGAGGTAGGCCAGGTGCGTGGCGTACTTGGGGATGTCCTTGTCCCGGCTCAGTTCCCGCAGGGCCTCCGCATAATCCATCAGCGGCAGGAACTCGATGAAGCGGTTGATGATCTTGCGGGCGCGGTACCACACGTACATCACGCCCAGCACCAGCACCACCGCCACCAGCAGCAATGGGTAGTGCAGGATCTTCACCGCGTTGGCCACGAAGTTGGCGCCCTCGATGGTGAGGAACAGACCGATCATGGCCGCCACAGGCACCAGGTGCCAGTGGCGCAGGTAGTGCAGGTAGCCGAAGAGCAGCAAGGTGGTCATCAGCATGGCCACCACGATGAAGAAGCCGTATGCCGCCTCCATGTTGCCGCTGCTGCGGAAATAGAACATCACGCCCACGCAGCCCGCCCACAGCAGCCAGTTCACGCTGGGGATGTAGATCTGTCCGCGGACCACCGTGGGGAACTTCACCCGCACGCGGGGCCAGAAGTTCAGCGTGATGGCCTCGTTGATCAGCGTGAACGAACCGCTGATCACCGCCTGGCAGGCCACGATGGCCGCCATGGTGGAGATGCCGATGCCGACCAGGCGGAACCATTCCGGCATCAGTTCGAAGAACGGGTTGCGCGTGCCCAGTACCAGGCCTTCATGCCCCAGCAGCCACGCCCCCTGCCCCATGTAGTTGCACACCAGCGCGGTCTTCACGAAGATCCAGGTGACCCGGATGTTGCGCCGCCCGCAGTGCCCCATGTCGTTGTACAGCCCTTCGGCCCCGGTGGTGCACAGGAACACCGCCCCCAGCAGCCAGAAACCGCCGGGATACCGGGCCAGGAGGTCCACCGCGTACTTCGGATGGATGCTGGCCAGCACTTCCGGTTTCGTCAGAACCGCCGCCACACCGAGCACCAGCAACATGGAGAACCAGATCAGCATGATGGGCCCGAAGGCCATGCCCACCACCCGGGTGCCGAAGCGCTGGAAGAAGAAAAGCAGGCTGATGATGATCACCACCACCAGCACCGTGGTGGGCGCACCCGGCATGATGATGCCGGCGAATGCCGGTACGCTGCCCAGACCCTCGATGGCCGAGGCCACGGAGATGGGTGGTGTCAGGATGCCATCGGCCAGCAGCGTGGCCGCGCCGATCATGGCCGGCAGCCAGGCCCATTTGCCGAAGCGGCGCACCAGGGCGTACAAGGAGAACACGCCTCCTTCTCCCCGGTTGTCGGCCTGCAGGGTGATCAGGATGTACTTGAAGGTGGTCTGCAGGGTGAGCGTCCAGAAGATACAGCTGAGCCCCCCCAGCACCACCCGTTCGTTGATCGGCTCATCCTCGCCCACGATGGCCTTGAACACATACAGCGGCGATGTGCCGATGTCGCCGAACACGATGCCCAGCGTGACCAGCATCCCGGCCCACGAGAACGGGTGGATATGCGGCTTGGGCATGGCGGCGGGGCCGTCCCCGGCTTCCAGTGCCGGGCAAACGGGCGGCGAATGTATGCAGGCCCGTAATTCCGGCGCAAAAGGCTATCCCTAAAGCCTGGTGGCACCGGGCACTGCGGTGGCGCCTCAGCGCAGGTCGTTCACCTCCACACCGGGGTACTTGCCCTTGTCGAAGCTGAACAAGGCATCCACCATCTCGGCATTGGGCACGAAGCGCTTCAAGGTGTAGGTCACCTCGTTGCCGTCCTTGTACTTCATCACCACCCGGCGCGGCTCCACTTTGGCCTTGTCCACCGTGAGGATCACCGTGTGGAACGCCTTCTTGGCGGGGTCCAGCGGGAAGAGCTTGATGGTCTCCACGGTCACACCGCCCTCGGTGCTGCTGCCCACGTATTGGCTCTTGAAGCCTTTCTCGTACACGTTGAACAGGTTGGCGGGGTCCAGTGTCTCATCCATCCCGCCGGGGTCGCTGATGCTCACCTCGTTGGTCTTCTTGCTGTAGGTCCACAGGGCGGCACCGTCGTTGATCACCACGTTGTCCATCAGCGTCAGGCGGAACTTCCGGTCCTTTACCTTGAGGTTGCCTTCCTGGGTCAGGTCCAGCTTGCTGGCACTGTTCACCAGGCGGCTGGTGAAGTCGGCGTCGAAGCTCTTGTAGCTCTTGTTCTTGGCGATCAGCCGGTCCACGATGGCGCGGCTCTTCGGGTCGTCCTGGGAAAAGGCGTGCAAGGCCAGGAGGAGGGTGGTCAACAGCAGGATGGTCTTTTTCATCGGATAGGCAAACGGGCCGCAAAAGTAGGTTGCCGGGCTTTGGGGCTACCCCGAAGAACCCTTGGGCAAGAGGCGTGCCATTCCGTGCCGCCCCCTGCCAACTGCCGGCTGGGCCACAGGTTGGCGGGTTAGGGGTCGCGGGCCGTGCATGACCGGTCCACGGCCTTTGATCAAAGCCCTTATTGTGTCGGCACCCCTGTTCCGGACGCTGGACTTTCGAGGCAACCGCTACCTGCGCCCGCCCTGCCCGTCACCACCGGGAAAGTCAAGGTTGTTGTCAGTCCGAGCGCAGCCGAGGACCCAACAACCTTGGCTTTCCCGTTCCGACCAGAGGGGCGTTGTGCAAGATCCTCTGGAAGCACCGGCCACCTATCGCTCATCCGCGCATCGGAAGCAGCCCCTGCATGGCCGTCCTTTACAATGATGCCGGGCACTTGGAGGAAGCATCCCCGCCCCCGTAACTTCGGTTATCCATGCGCCCCCTGTTTCTTCCCGTGCTGTTGGCGGCGGCTGTCGCCGTCCGCGGCCAGGATTGCTCCATCCCCTTCACCGATTCCCTCTTCGCCGTGCAGGTGGAAAGCGGTGTGTGGTACGGCAATGCCACCCGCTTTGATGGCGGCACCGACAGCCTGCGCCTGAACCTGTATAAGCCGGTGGGCGACGGACAGACGCAACGGCCACTGGTGGTGCTGATCCACGGCGGCGGCTTCTTCGAGGGGAGCCGGGACGAGTTCAACCCCTGGGCCGAGGAGCTGGCCTCCAAGGGCTGGGCGGCGGCCACCATCAGCTACCGCCTGGGCTTCTACGGCTCCTGGCTCTTCGGGCCGCCCTACGCCAACGACCCGCATGAGCTGCGCCGCGCCATCTACCGCGCCATGCAGGATGCCAAGGGCGCCGTCCGCTTCCTGAAGGGGCGCCATGAGCAGGACAGCACCAGCACCACGGCCATGTTCCTGCTGGGCGGCAGCGCAGGAGCCATCACGGCGCTGCACGCGGCCTACCTGGACAACCCCTCGGAGAAGCCTGCCGATTGCGGCGCCATCGGCGATGTGCAGCATTTCCTCTCCTTCTACCCGCGGCCGGACCTGGGCAGTATGGATGGCGACCTGAACCTCAACGGGCAGGATGCCTCGGTGATGGGCGTGGTGAACATCTACGGGGCGCTGATGGACACGGCCTACATCGGAAGCGCGGAGGATGCGGCGCTCTTCAGTTACCACCAGAGCGGCGACCCCGTGGTGGGCTGCGGCCTGCAGCAGCCGTATTGGGGCATCGGCCTCGGCATACCGGACAACAACCCCTGGCTCTTCGGCTCCTGCCTGATCGAGGCGCGGACGCAACACCTGGGCTACGGCACGGACCGCTACCGGTTCATCCTCCACCCCGGAAATGAGCATGCCATACACGACCTCGAGGGCGTCACCGCCGAATTGGTTCAATGGATGCGCGATGTGATGTGCGGCATCCCCACGGCCGTGCCACAGGTGGAACCCGGCACGCTGGCACGGCTCGCGCCCAACCCCGCAGCGGCCACCACCACCCTCTCGCTCCCCTCACCCGCGCCGGCCTCCTACACCATCACGGACCTCCAGGGCCGGCCGCTCCGCCAAGGAACCGTGGCAGGCGGCCATGCGGTGCTGGACCTCCACGGCTTACCTCCCGGATGGTATCTCGTGCGGATCCACGGCACGGGTGGTGTGCTGCGCCTGGTGAAGGAATAGGTGCGGCAGCGGCATGCAGGGTTCACTCCCCCATCCCCTCCTTTTCCGGCCTGCCGCGCATCAAAATGGATCCCGGCTCGTGCCGCCTCCATCCGGACCTAAGGAGCGTGGGGCGGCGGCCAGGTCAGCGGCTTCCACCCCAGCAAGGCCCCCGTGTACGACGCGGCCATCATGGCCAGCAACAGCGCCATCCACGAGGAGCTGCTCGAGGTGATCGAAAGGAACTGGCAAAGGCAGGATTGAGGGGGGCCAAGGCCATCCATAAGCTTGCCAAGCCTCGCGCAGATATCCGGGAGTCACTTACCTTGGGCAAGCAAGGCTGAAGCGGAAAATAAAGCGACCCGGCAGCTTGCGCTACCGGGCCGAGTAAATGTTCACACAACGGGATAACCCTTATTGTGATCTGCTTCAATTCTTGGCCCAAAGATAGATCGAAACCAAAGCCCCATACAACTTCCATGAAAAAGATCCTTGGACTTGACCTCGGCACTACATCCATTGGCTGGGCCGTGGTGAATGAAGCCGAATCGGACAGCGAGCGCTCCAGTATTGTGAAGACCGGTGTGCGGGTGGTGCCCTTGACCACTGACGAACAGGCTGCCTTCGAGAAAGGCCAGTCGATCACCACCACGGCCGATCGCACATTGAAGCGTGGTATGCGCCGTAACCTGGACCGCTACCAGATGCGACGAGATCACCTGATCGCACTTCTGCGAAAGAACGGGATCATAGACGACAACACACCACTAGCCGAGGACGGCAAAGGAACCACCCATGAAACTTGGCGGCTACGTGCAAAGGCCGTCACGGACCCGATCGCCTTGCATGAATTTGCCCGCGTGCTGATGGCCATCAACAAGAAGCGGGGATACAAGAGCAACCGGAAGGCCAAGGATGAGGACGAAGGCCAGGCCTTGGACGGCATGACCGTGGCCCGTGAACTGTATGACAATGACCTCACCCCGGGGCAATACGGACTACGCCGCCTACAGGAAGGCAAGCGCTACATCCCGGATTTCTACCACAGCGACCTGCAAGCCGAACTTGACCAAATCTGGCGGAAGCAACAAGAGTACCACGGCGTGGACCTGTTGAATGGCGCCCTACTGGAAAAGATCGCAGGGAAGGCGCAGAAGGCCACATGGGCCATACTGAAGGAACCTTGGGGCCTGGTGGGAGAAAAGCGGAACACCAATGGAGCGGAAAAGAGGCTGGAGGACTACCAATGGCGGGTGGATGCCTTAACCAAGAAGCTGAGCCTGGAGCAACTGGCCGTGGTGATCCAGCAGATCAACGGGGCCATGAGCTCTTCCAGCGGCTTGCTCGGCGCGATCAGTGACCGGAGCAAGCAGCTCATGATCCAAGACCTCACCGTGGGCCAGTACTTGTATGCACAGATCAAGAAGGACCCCCATACCTCGCTCAAGAATCAAACCTTCTACCGGTTGGATTATTTGGACGAGTTTGAACGGCTCTGGATAACCCAAAGCAAGGCACATCCCGAACGCCTCACCGACCAGCTAAAGGCCGAAATACGTGACACGGTCATTTTCTATCAGCGTAGGCTCAAGTCACAGAAGGGATTGTTGTCGGTTTGCGAATTCGAAGGGCGTAAGGAGCAGAAGCTGGATGAGAATGGGCAACCCGTGCTGACCAAGGACGGCAAACCCAAGATGCACATGGTGGGCCCCCGTGTCTGTCCCAAGTCGTCCCCGCTGTTCCAGGAGTTTCGGATCTGGCAAGTACTCAACAATCTTGTGCTTACCTATCAAGGAAAGGATGATGGTGAAGGGCACCTGGGCAACGGCATTGACCGGCAGGGCAAGGAGTGGACCCTTGGTCCGGAATACAAGGCCCGGTTATTCGAAGAATTGAACTGGAGGAAGGAACTCTCCGCCCACCAAGCCTTGAAGTTGATCGGCCTGAAGCCGAAGGAGTGGAAACTGAACCATGATAAGTTGGAGGGCAACCGGACACATGTGAAATACTTGGAGGCCTTTGACCAAATGTTGGCCGTGACCGGCCATGAGCAGCCCGACTTCGATAAAATGGAAGTTGCCGATCAACTGGACCTCGTGCAGTCTGTTCTGGGCAACCTCGGTGTGAACCTTTCCTTCCTCGAGTTCGATGCCAGCCTTGGGGGCAAGGCATTTGAACAACAACCGGCCTACGCCCTATGGCACCTCCTGTACTCGTACGAAGGGGACGGCAGCCGCAGCGGCACCGAAAAACTGGCCCGAAAACTCCAAAAGAAGTTCGATTTCGACGCGGAGTGTGCCAAGATCATGGCCAAGGTGGGCTTCGAGGATGCCCACGGCAACCTGAGCGCCCGTGCCATCAAAAAGATCCTTCCGCACTTGAAGGAAGGGGTGACCTACGACGAGGCTTGCCTGGCTGCGGGGTACAACCACAGCCATTCCATTACCGCCGAAGAGAACGAGAACCGCGAGCTACTGGAGAAGCTGTCGGTCCTGCCCAAGAACAGCCTGCGCAACCCCGTGGTGGAAAAGGTGCTGAACCAGATGATCCATGTGGTGAACGGGGTGATCGATGCATACGGCCGCCCCGATGAGATCCGCATCGAAATGGCCCGCGAGATGAAGATGGGCGCCAAGGAACGGGCCGAGATGACCACCAACATTGACAAGGCCACCCGCGAGCACGACAAGATCCGGCAGGAGATCGCCAAGCTGCATCCGTTCAACACCGGCGTTCGCATCACGCGCAACGACATCATCAAGTACAAGCTGTGGCAGGAGTTGGAACAGAACGGCCACAAGACCCTCTACACCGGCACGTACATCCCGCTGGAGGAGCTCTTCGGCAACAAGTTCGATATCGAGCACATCATCCCGCAAGCACGGCTGTTCGATGACAGCTTCAGCAACAAGACCCTTGCCCTGAAAACGGTGAACGTGCAGAAGGGCAATGCCACGGCCATGGATTTCATGGAGGCCCAATACGGGGCCGAAAGCACCGAGGTGGCCCAGTACAAGGAGCGGGTGGAAAAGTTCTTCAAGGAAGGCAGCAAGGCCAAGTACAAGAAACTGCTGATGAAGGAGGCCGATATACCCGACGGCTTCATTGAGCGCGACCTGCGCAACACGCAGTACATCACCCGCACGGCCGTAGCCATGCTGAAGCAGGTGGCCCGCACCGTGACACCCACGACGGGAAAGGTCACCGACGAGCTGCGCCGTGATTGGGGCCTGATGAATGTCCTGCAGGAATTGAACCGGCCCAAGTATGAAAAGGCCGGGCTGGTGCACCAGGAGACCACCAAGGATGGCAAGCAGCTCACCCTGATCACCGATTGGACCAAGCGCAACGACCACCGGCACCATGCCATGGATGCCATCACCATTGCCTTCACCCGGCCCAGCCACATCCAATACCTGAACTACCTGAACGCCCGCAAGGACGAAGGGCACAAAAAGCACCGGAACATCCTGGCCATCGAGAACAAGGAAACGAAGCTGGATGAACAAGGCCGGCGGTATTTCATTCCGCCGATCCCCAGCAAGGATTTCCGCGATGAGGCCAAACAACAGTTGGAGAGCATCCTGGTCAGCTTCAAGACCAAGAACAAGGTGACCACCCGCAACGTGAACAAGAGCAAAAAGGCCAAGGGGTACCACAGGAAGACCGAACTGACCCCGCGTGGGCAACTACACAAGGAAACCGTGTACGGCAAGCGCAAGCAGTACACCACCAAGGTCGTGAAAGTCGGGCCAGGCTTCGGGCCGGAAATAATCGCCACGGTGGCCGACAAGGCCTATCGCGAAGCGCTGCAACTCCGCTTGCAGGAAGCCGGCGGGGATCCCAAAAAAGCCTTTGGCGGAAAGAATGCCTTGAACAAAAGGCCGATCTGGTTGGACGAGCACCAGAAGGACCAAGTACCCGAAAAAGTTGCCGTGGTGGAATGGACGGACATCTTCACCATCCGCAAGCCCATCGCCCCGGACCTGAATGTGGAAAAAGTGATCGATGGGCGGGTGAAGCGCCTGCTGCAAGAGCGGTTGGACCGCTTCGGCGGTGAACCCAAGAAAGCCTTCGTCAACTTGGATGAAGACCCCATCTGGGTGGACAGGCCCGGCGGCGCCAAGCTGAAGCGCGTGACCATTACCGGCGTTAGCAACGCCATCCCGCTGCACATTCAACGCGACCACCACGGCAAACCGATCCTGAACGACGAAGGACAGGAAATACCTGCCGACTTTGTGCAGACCGGCAACAACCACCACGTGGCCATTTACCGTGACGAAAAGGGCGATCTGCAGGAGCAGGTAGTGTCCTTCCATGTAGCCGTGGCACGGCGCTTGGATGGCCAGCCTGTTGTTGACAAGGACTTCAACAGCGAAAAGGGTTGGCAATTCCTCTTCACCATGAAGCAGAATGAAATGTTCGTCTTCCCCGATCCGGAAACCGGCTTCGACCCCGCAGGCATTAACCTGATGAATTCGGCCAATACATCATTGATTGCGCCTCATCTGTTCAGGGTACAGAAGATCTCGAGTAAGTACTATGTCTTCAACCATCACCTGATTACCCAAGCTGTTGATGGCGAAATGTTGAAGAAAAAGAACCTTAATGGTATCACTTATCAATTCAAATGGACCCCACAAGCCCTCTCGGGCATGATTAAGGTCCGTTTGAACCACCTCGGCCAGATTGTCCATGTAGGCGAGTACTGAAGATGATCAAACGCACCGTGGCCATCACCACCCCCTGCCACCTGTCGTTGCGGCAGCAACAGATGTTGGTGCGCAGCAAGTTGGTGGAGGGCGACACGGGGCGCACTGTGCCCGTGGAGGACCTGGGCCTGTTGCTGATGGAGCATCCGCAGATCACGGTGACCCAGGCCTTGTTGGCCTTCCTGATGGAGCACAATGTGGCCGTGGTGCATTGCGATGCCACCCACCATCCCAGCGGCATGTTGTTTAACTTTCAGGGCCACAGTACGCAAACGGAAACCTTCATCGCCCAGGCCGAGGCCAACAAGCCGCTGAAGAAGCGGTTATGGAAGCAGGTGGTGCAAGCGAAGATCAACAACCAAGCGGCGATATTGGCCGCGCAAGGATCGGATGCGACCCGCTTGGAGCGATTGGCCCGCGAGGTGTTGAGCGGCGATACCGACAACCGGGAGGGAGCGGCCGCCGTGTATTACTGGCCCAAGGTCTTTCGCAGCCTGCCGAACTTCCAGCGCGACAGGGAGGGGCACTACCCCAACAACCTGCTCAACTATGGTTATGCCATCCTGCGGGCCCTTATCGCCCGAGCTTTGGTGGGCAGCGGCCTGCACCCTACCCTCGGGCTCTTCCACCGCAACCGGTACAACGCCTTCTGCCTGGCAGACGATATGATGGAACCTTATCGTCCATTGGTGGACCAAGTGGTGGGGGGCCTGGTGCAGGACCGGCCGCTGGATCGAGAGGAGCTGGACCAGGAAGCCAAGATCGCCTTGCTCCGCTTGCCCACCTTGGACGTGCGCATGGGTGATCGTACGCGCCCGCTGCAAGTGGCGGCCAGCGAGACCAGCGCCAGTTTGGCACGGGCTTTTCTAGGGAATGGGGAAACCCTGGCCCTGCCCACCCTGCATGAGCCATGATCGATATAGCGCCTACCGCGTCATGTGGCTCTTCGTCATGTTCGACCTGCCCACCGAGACCAAGAAGGACCGCCAGCAGGCGGCGCTCTTCCGGAAGCGGTTGCTGGAGAACGGGTTCAGCATGATGCAATTCTCCATCTACCTGCGCCATTGCGCCAGCCGGGAGAACACGGAGGTCCATCGCAGGCGCGTGCTGGCCATGTTGCCGCCGCACGGCCAAGTGAATTTGCTGGCCGTCACGGACAAACAGTTCGGCACCATGGAGATCTTCCTGAACACGCGGGAGGTAGTTGGCATGGATGCCCCTCCGCAGCTGGAGCTCTTCTGAAAAAACGGACGGACCCAAGGCTGTGATGCGCAAGGGCGGGCTTGGATTTTTGGCGGGCCGGAATCGCTACAGGCCACGTCTCCCAAGGGCTCTAGCCAATCGCGTTGGATCAGCTAGGCCCAAAGGAAAGAATTGAAAGCAGATCACAACCCACGAGCGTCCGATAGTTCAGCATGTCCGGTTGGATCAGCTAGGCCCAAAGGAAAGAATTGAAAGCAGATCACAACTTCACCGCCACCGGCGGGCCGCTGTGCCTTGTTGGATCAGCTAGGCCCAAAGGAAAGAATTGAAAGCAGATCACAACGCGCCCGGCTCCACGTACTGCGTGTAGTGGTTGGATCAGCTAGGCCCAAAGGAAAGAATTGAAAGCAGATCACAACGCGCGGCCTTGGCCTTGATGCCTTGGTGGAGTTGGATCAGCTAGGCCCAAAGGAAAGAATTGAAAGCAGATCACAACGCCTCGACGGCGCGAACGCCGCCGACGTGGGTTGGATCAGCTAGGCCCAAAGGAAAGAATTGAAAGCAGATCACAACAGCTACGGGGACAGGCGCATGAAGCCAACGGTTGGATCAGCTAGGCCCAAAGGAAAGAATTGAAAGCAGATCACAACGCCTCGGCTTCGTTACCGATACCACAGACCGTTGGATCAGCTAGGCCCAAAGGAAAGAATTGAAAGCAGATCACAACGGGCGAAACATCGGCCTGGCACCTGTGGAGTTGGATCAGCTAGGCCCAAAGGAAAGAATTGAAAGCAGATCACAACTCCCTGGGGTTCGCGCCGTGCGCCATGAGCGTTGGATCAGCTAGGCCCAAAGGAAAGAATTGAAAGCAGATCACAACTGCGTCCCCCCTGCACTCATTTGTTATTAGTTGGATCAGCTAGGCCCAAAGGAAAGAATTGAAAGCAGATCACAACCGCCTGCCAAGAACATGCACCTATGCGGCAGTTGGATCAGCTAGGCCCAAAGGAAAGAATTGAAAGCAGATCACAACGGTGTCGGTCACTTGTTGTTCCTCCCACCGTTGGATCAGCTAGGCCCAAAGGAAAGAATTGAAAGCAGATCACAACTAATGGGCCGCAAATAGGGCTTAACTCCCTGTTGGATCAGCTAGGCCCAAAGGAAAGAATTGAAAGCAGATCACAACCACGCCCATTTCCTCCTTCAGCACCTCGCGTTGGATCAGCTAGGCCCAAAGGAAAGAATTGAAAGCAGATCACAACTGCCGACCAGCGCAATCAAAACGCCTTTGAGTTGGATCAGCTAGGCCCAAAGGAAAGAATTGAAAGCAGATCACAACTCGCCGTTACAGGAGTTACGGTGTATCTTAGTTGGATCAGCTAGGCCCAAAGGAAAGAATTGAAAGCAGATCACAACTAATGCAGAAGCGTATACTGCGTCGTGTTAGTTGGATCAGCTAGGCCCAAAGGAAAGAATTGAAAGCAGATCACAACGGGGTCGGCTCCGCGCATTGAAGCTGGGAAGTTGGATCAGCTAGGCCCAAAGGAAAGAATTGAAAGCAGATCACAACAGCGGATGGATGGCGCTGTTCACCATCGCGTTGGATCAGCTAGGCCCAAAGGAAAGAATTGAAAGCAGATCACAACGCGACACGCCGAGGCCCGCAATGGCCGCCCGTTGGATCAGCTAGGCCCAAAGGAAAGAATTGAAAGCAGATCACAACCTGCTCCACCCCACAATGTGCCGGGAAAAAGTTGGATCAGCTAGGCCCAAAGGAAAGAATTGAAAGCAGATCACAACGCGCCGTTTGTGCGCTTTTCACTATCCCAAGTTGGATCAGCTAGGCCCAAAGGAAAGAATTGAAAGCAGATCACAACCGAGGAAATAGGAAAGGGGTGAGGTGTTCGGTTGGATCAGCTAGGCCCAAAGGAAAGAATTGAAAGCAGATCACAACATGTGGGTGCTGCTGATGTTGGGTGAGTGAGTTGGATCAGCTAGGCCCAAAGGAAAGAATTGAAAGCAGATCACAACCCTGGTCGCTTGAACCCCATGCTCAACGGGTTGGATCAGCTAGGCCCAAAGGAAAGAATTGAAAGCAGATCACAACATTCGCGCACGTTCTCCATCACTTCGCCAAGTTGGATCAGCTAGGCCCAAAGGAAAGAATTGAAAGCAGATCACAACGGCGAACGGTGGGGAAGTGAAACGCCAAATGTTGGATCAGCTAGGCCCAAAGGAAAGAATTGAAAGCAGATCACAACCGGCTGCTCAACAGTGACTATTTGCGCAGTGTTGGATCAGCTAGGCCCAAAGGAAAGAATTGAAAGCAGATCACAACAACCGCAGAAGAGGCCCGAGAGTACATGAGTTGGATCAGCTAGGCCCAAAGGAAAGAATTGAAAGCAGATCACAACTTGTGGTACTGGTAGTAGCGATGGAAGAGGGTTGGATCAGCTAGGCCCAAAGGAAAGAATTGAAAGCAGATCACAACGCCGCTGCGCATCAACAACCTCCTGTACTAGTTGGATCAGCTAGGCCCAAAGGAAAGAATTGAAAGCAGATCACAACGCGTTCTACTTTTTGGGCTACTTGGCCTTGTTGGATCAGCTAGGCCCAAAGGAAAGAATTGAAAGCAGATCACAACCTGGCGCAGATACCAGCCGTCCACTTGCAGGGTTGGATCAGCTAGGCCCAAAGGAAAGAATTGAAAGCAGATCACAACAAGTCCGGGAACGGTTCACGGTGCGGGCCGGTTGGATCAGCTAGGCCCAAAGGAAAGAATTGAAAGCAGATCACAACGGCCCGGGTTGCATGAACGAAGCAGGTCCAGTTGGATCAGCTAGGCCCAAAGGAAAGAATTGAAAGCAGATCACAACTTCCTCCATCACTTCAAGAATTGCACCAGGGTTGGATCAGCTAGGCCCAAAGGAAAGAATTGAAAGCAGATCACAACAACGCCTTGTTGCCCGCCTGCTCCCATTTGTTGGATCAGCTAGGCCCAAAGGAAAGAATTGAAAGCCGTTGAGCTGGTGCCCCGAGCCGCTTGCCTGGGCCTTCGCCCGGCCTCGCGGCCCAAGCCGCCAGCTCAGCCGCCTCCGGCGGCGGCATGTAGGGTATTCATCCGCGCCCGGCGCGGCACTCCCCCATCCCCTCCTGGTCCGGCCTGCCGCCCATCAAAATGGGTCCCGGTCCGTGCCGCCTCCATCCGGACGTAAGGGGCATGGCCCACCGCAAGGTCAGCGGCTTCCACCCCACCAAGAACCCAGTGTTCGACGAGGCCATCGTAGCCAGCAACAGCGCCATCCACGAGGAACTGCTGGAGGTGATCGAAAGGAACTGGCCAAGGCAGGATCGAAGAAGCGGCACACCCCATAGGGAACCTTCAGCGGCCCCCACGCCCACCGATCCCCGTGGAAGGACAAACTTGTATTACGCCGTTGCACGACTTAACTTCGGGTGCATCAAACCGCCCACCATGAAACTCCTGGCACTCCCCCTTGTGTTGGCCGCGCTATCGGCCACGGCCGCAAAGCCCGGTAAAATGGCCGTGGTGGTGCACACCACGGACCGGGTGGTGGTCAAGTTCATCTGCCAGGCAGCGTTGGACCAACCGGCGGATACCTTGGGTATCGTGGAGCGGCAGGCGGGCCGTTTCCAATGGCACGTGGTGGACGGCACCGCGCCGTATACGGTACTGAAGGATGATGTGGTCGCGGGGCAATCGCGCTGCATCACGGTAATGGATGCCGAGGGCCGCACGGCCACGGCGTGCGGCACCGTGGATACCCAGGTGGTGCTGGTGCCGGTGGACTGCGTGCGCAGTATCGCGGTGGACAGCCTGCCGGTGGCCACACCGGTGCCCGCACCCGCCCGGGACCCGGGGAAGGGCACCATGAAGCCCGCGGTGAAGGGATCGGGGAGCGGCACCCCTGCGCCGCGCCCCACGGGTACGAAGCGGGCCGTAAAGCCGCTCAGGAAGGGCACGCCCGCACCGAAGCCGAACCCGGGCGGTGTACATCCCGTGGATAAGACCTTCCCATCGGAAAGGAACAACATCAACCCCGGTTCGGGCACCCCGGGCGGCGGTATGCCCGTAAGGCCCACTGACACCCCAAGCCCGGGCATCCACCTGTCACCTCAGTCCACGCCCCGCTGAGCCCCGGCAAGCACCCCGCCCGGCGGCGTATGCGCCCAAGCCAGCAGACCGGGCTGCGCGAGTTGCTGGACGAAGCTTATGAGCGCCATGCCCGGCCGGCCTTCGTGGCGGACGACCCCTTGCAGGTGCCGCGCAGCTTCACCCGGCGCGAGGATGCCGAGCTGATCGGCTTCCTCACGGCCACCATCGCCTGGGGTCAACGCAAGACGATCATTGCCAACGCGTGGAAGCTGGTGCGGCTGATGGACGGCGCGCCGCACGATTTCGTGCTGCACGCCTCCGAGGCCGAGCTGGGGCGCACGGCGCGCTTCGTGCACCGCACGTTCAACGGCGGGGACCTGCGCCAATTCATCCTGGGCCTGCGCCACATCCACACGGCCTACGGCGGCATGGAGCAGGCCTTCCTGCCCGCGGAGGCGCGGGATGCCCTTCCGCCCATGGCGGAGATGATCGCCTTGTTCCGCTCGCGCTTCCTGGAGCCCGCCCACGAGCGCCGCACGGAGAAGCACGTGGCCGACCCGCTGCGCGGCAGCAACGCCAAGCGCATCAACATGTTCCTGCGGTGGATGGTGCGCCCCGCGGACAAGGGCGTGGACCTGGGCCTCTGGAAACGGATCCCAACCAGGGCCTTGCACGTGCCGTTGGACGTACACACCGGCCGCGTGGCGCGTCAGCTAGGCCTGTTGCGGCGCAAGCAGGATGACTGGAAGGCCGTGGAGGAACTGACCGCCGCACTGCGCCTCTACGACCTCAACGACCCGGTCAAATACGATATCGCCCTGTTCGGGTTGGGGGTGGAGGGAAAGAGTTCGTAGGTCACAGGTCGGAGGGGTATGCTTCCTAAGCACCACGAACTGCCCACTGCCTACTGCCCACTGCCCACTGCCTACTGCCTACTGCCCACTGCCTACTGCCCACTGCCTACTGCTCACTGCCTACTAAAATCCCTACCCCATACTGTAGTTCGGCGCCTCCCGGGTGATGAACACATCGTGCGGGTGGCTTTCGCGCATGCCGGCGGGGGTGATGCGCATGAAGGTGGCCTGCTGCAGGTCGCCGATGTTGGCCGCGCCGCAGTAGCCCATACCGGCGCGCAGGCCACCCTCGATCTGGTGCACCACCTCGTGCAGGGGGCCCTTGTACGGCACCCGTCCGCTGATGCCTTCGGGCACCAGCTTCTTAATGTCGTCCTCCATATCCTGGAAGTAGCGGTCCTTGCTGCCCTTCTGCATGGCCTCCAGGCTGCCCATGCCGCGGTAGGTCTTGAAGCGGCGGCCTTCGTAGATCACGGTCTCGCCGGGGCTTTCCTCCACGCCGGCGAACATCGAGCCGATCATCACGCTGTCGCCACCGGCGGCGAGGGCCTTCACCACATCGCCGGTGTAGCGGATGCCGCCGTCGGCGATCACGGGCACGCCGCTGCCGGCCAGGGCCTGGGCACAATCGTACACGGCGGTGAGCTGGGGCACGCCCACACCGGCGATCACGCGGGTGGTGCAGATGCTGCCGGGCCCGATGCCCACCTTCACGGCGTCGGCACCGGCATCCACCAGGGCGCGGGCGGCGGCGGCGGTGGCCACGTTGCCCACCACGAGGTCCACGTTGCTGAAGGCCTGGCGCACTTGGCGCAGCATGCGTTGCACGCCGACGTGGTGGCCGTGGGCGGTATCGATCACCAGGGCATCCACGCCGGCCTGCACCAGAGCGGTGGCGCGCTCAATGCTGTCGCCGGTGACGCCGATGGCGGCAGCCACGCGCAGGCGCCCCTTGCTGTCCTTGCAGGCATTGGGCCGCTGTTTCAGCTTGATGATGTCCTTGTAGGTGATCAGCCCCACCAACTTGCCGGCCGTATCCACCACGGGCAGTTTCTCGATCTTGTACTCCTGCAGGATCTCCGAGGCCTGGGCCATGGTCACCTCCTGCTTGGCGGTCACCAGGTTCTCGCGGGTCATCACCTCGGCGATGGGCTTGGCCATGGTGCGCTCGAAGCGCAGGTCGCGGTTGGTGACGATGCCCACGAGCACGCCGTCGCCGTTCACCACGGGGATGCCGCCGATCTTATGCTCGGCCATCAGCTTCAGGGCGTCGCCCACGGTGGCGGCCTCGTTGAGCTTGAGCGGGTCGGTGATCATGCCGCTCTCGCTGCGCTTCACCTTGCGCACCTCGGCGGCCTGCTCGGCGATGCCCTGGTTCTTGTGGATCACGCCGATACCGCCCTGCTGGGCGATGGCGATGGCCAAGGCGGACCCCGTCACCGTGTCCATGGCAGCGGACACCACGGGCAGGTTCAGGGTGATGTTGCGGCTGAAATGCGAGCGGATGTCCACTTCGCGGGGCAGCACCTCCGAATAGGCGGGCACCAACAGCACATCATCATAGGTGAGGCCTTGGGCGGCGAAGCGGTCCTGTGGCCTACGGGCCCGTGCGGCGGGGCGTTCGCCCTGCTTGGGGGCGATGGCGGCAGAGGAATTTTCCATGCACAAAGGTAAAACGCGTGAAGAAATGACGGGGGCGGAAAAGTGGCGGCAACGGGATGGACCCGCCCCAGGCCCTTGCGTGCGGCAACCGGAGCCTTCCCCCTACTCCACCGGCAAGTACTGCCCGATCCAATCGCTGATCTGGCCCAGCATGTCGCCCATGTCGCTTTCGGCCCAACCACCGTGCCCGCCCGGATAGAGGGTGAGCTGGTGCGGAACGCCAAAACCGGTAAGCACCGAATCGAGCGTGTAGGCGTTGGATGGTGGCACCAGGTCGTCCGTGTTGCCGTACAACATGACCGTGGGGCTGGTTTGGGCGGAAGCCTGCCAAGCGGGGCTGAGCGCACGTGCGAGGTCCGTTCCGGGCGGGTAGGCGGAACCATCGGTGAGCAGCGCCATCGCCAAGGGCAGCATGGGGTTTGCGATGTAGTAGGGATCCGTGAAATCGGTGGGGCCTACCACGTCGGCCACCAGCTTCACCCGGTCCTGGGCATCGTACACGTTATCGTAGATCATGGCGATATGGGCCCCGGCGCTGACACCCACCAGGGCAAACTCGGGTTTCACCTGCAACTGCTGGTGCTGGGCATCCAACTGATCGAGCACGGCACCCAGGTCGAGGAACTGATAGGGAAACGCCTTGGTGACCCCGCTGTCGGCCAGGACGTAGTTGATGTTGGCCACGGCATGGTGGGGATGCTGTTGGCGCAGGTACAGTGCCACGGAATCCATGTCCGTCTTGTCGCCTTCGACCCATCCACCGCCGTGGATCAGTACGATCACCTTGGTGTTGGCGGCCGAGCGACCCGCCGGGAGATAGAGGTCGTAGACCTGTTGTGGGTCGGGGCCATAGGAAACATTCATCCTGATCTCGGCCTCCAAGGGTGGCCCGGGCGGCGTATCGGTGGCGGGCGTTGCACCTTCCTCCTTGGAACAGGCACCGGCCAGCACCAACACGGCGGCCATCATCAGGAACCGGGATCGCTTCATGGCGGGGAGAGCCAAATGTAGTGGCCGTCCAGGCACGCGCCCCCTGCACATGTTGTTCGCGCCGGCCTACTGCCCGGGCAGGAAGGTGACGGTGCCCCGGCGCTCCACGGTCTTGCCCGAGCCATTGAGGAAGGAGCAGTACCAGGCATAGACCCCTTGGGGCACGGTGGTGCCGTTCACACGGCCGTCCCAGGCCTGGAAGGGGTCGCCGGTGGTCCAGATCAGCTGGCCCCAGCGGTTGAAGATGCTGAACTCGTAGCGCTCGGCATCGGCATAGGCCAGCACCGGCCTGAAGGTGTTGTTCACCCCGCCCTCGATGAAGGCATTGGGCACCCAGATCTCCTCCTGCTGCACGGCGCAGGCCTGGTTGCTCAGCGATACGGCGTTGATGCCCGAGGGATTCCCGGCCTCGGTGGCCTCCACGTAGTAGCAGAACTTGCCGGGGGTGGTGCTGAGGGCCTGCACATCATCCACGAGGTGCCATTGGCCGGCCCCCGTGGTGGCGATGGCCTGGAAAGGCCCGTCCGCCACGCTGCGGTACACGGTGTAGCCGGCCACCTGCCCGGCCCACTGTACGTAGCCGTTCCACCGCAGGGTGTTGGTGCCGCCCACCTCGGGCGTTGCGGTGAGCAGCATGGAGGTCCCCCGGTTGCTCACGGCGGTCTGGTGGCCGCAGCTGTCCTCCACCAGCACACGGTAGGTGTAGCTGCGTTCCGCGGTGATCACGTCGGCATCGGTGAAGGTGACCACCGGCGCGGTGGGCGTGGCCATGGCGGCCACCGGCTCCCACGGCCCGCCGTTGAAGCTGCGCTCCAGCGTGAGCCGGCCAGTGAAGCCCGAGAGGTCCAGGCTGTCGACCACCTGCACGGCGCCATCGGGCAGCACGGTGGCCGTGCGCAGGTAGTTCCACTGCGGCACCGGGGGGTAGGCGGTGGTGCGGCAGGCCAGGTTGGAAAGGGAGCTGTCGGCGGGATCCGTGCCCACGGCCTTCACCACGTAGCAGTAGGTGTGGCCGGGCAGCACGCCCGATTCGGTGTACTGCATGGTGCCCGGGGCCAGGGTGGCCAGGTGAACGGGCGGGGCGCCCTGGTCCAACTGCCGGTACAGCTCATAGTGGTCCACGGGCCAGCCGCCATAGCCGGTACGCTCCACACGGATGGTGCCCGCACAGCGGTCGTAGCGGGTGGAGAGGTGCACGGTGGTGTGGGGTGCGGAGGCCGCGCTGGTGTTGGGGCTGGGCGGCGTACCCTTCCAGCAGGAATCGATGGCGGCCACGGTGTAGGCCTCGGGCCCGGCGCCAGCGTTGCTCATGGGCCAGGTGAAGGTGGTGTTCAGCCGGCCATACAGGGTGTCCAGGATCACATTGCCGCCGGGCGTGGCCAGCACGATGATGTAGCCCTGGGTGTCGACCTCGGGGCTGGGGTCCCAGTGCAACACGGCCTGGTTGGAGGCGGTATCCACGGTGACCTCGGTGATCACCGGCACGCTGGGCGGGGTGATGTCCTGGAACATGGCGCCGGCGGCATTGCTCACGGAGACGCACCCGCTGGCATCGGCCAGGCTGACGCGGAAGGCGAGGGAATCCGCGCAGATGGTGACCGGCCGTTGCCAGTGGTGCAGGGCATTGGCCAAGCTGTCAACCGCGGCCCAGGTGCCCAGGGGGTGCTCCATGTCCACCGTGGTCAGCGGGGCTGCGGAGGGAATGGGCGGGTCGTGCGGCAGGTTCCAGTCCACCACGGAGCTGCCCAAGGGCACGCTTTGCGACACTTGGACGAAGATGCTGGCCAGGGTATCGCTGCTGGCGGAGGTGTTGGGCGGTGCGGACGTGGAGACGGTGGTGAGGTAGTAGTACTGCGGTGCGGCATCGGCCCCGGCGGCGGGGTGGGTGTAGGTGGTCTGCGTGTATACCGGCACCTGGGCCACTGCCGTGAAGGGCCCCGCCGGCGTGGTGGCATGGAAGATCTCGTAATGGAGGAAGTCCCCGTTGGGATCGGGCGGAACGATCCAGGAAAGCACGGCCGCCCCGCCCGGCCCCACGGAGATGCAGCGCAACGAGGGCGGGTCGAGCACGGCGGCGGAGGCGGCCAACGGGGCGGCGGCCAGCAGGGCCAGGATCGGTTTGCGCACACTGCACCAACGCGGCTTCATCGCGATCGTTATCCGGGGGAAGACGCAAAACGGCCCGGTCGGGTTCATTGGCGGCAGGCCCATGCTTCAGTACGGGCGGATGGCGGCCACGGCCTCACGGGCCTCGCTGAACTCCTTCATCACCTGCTCCACGATGGCGGCGGCCGGCAGCACGCTATCGATGGCGGCGGCCACTTGGCCCACCTCCAGCTCGCCCTGCTCCAGGTCGCCCTCGAACATGCCGCGCTTGGCGCGGGCCCGGCCGAGCACCTGCTTCAGCTCCTCGGTACCCGCCCCGCGGGCGTAGGCCTGCTGCACTTCCTGGAAGAAGGCGTTCTTCATCAGCCGCACCGGTGCCAATTCCTTCAGGGTGAGGATGGTATCCCCTTCACCGCTGGCCACCACATGCTGCTTGAAGGCCGGGTGGGCGCTGGATTCCTCCGAGCACACGAAGCGGCTGCCCATCTGCACGGCATCGGCCCCCAGGGCCATGGCGGCCAGCATGGCCCGGCCATCGGCGATGCCGCCGGCGGCGATCAGCGGCAGCTGCACGGCATCGCGCACCATGGGCACCAGCACCAGGGTGGTGGTCTCCTCGCGGCCATTGTGCCCGCCGGCCTCGAAGCCCTCGGCCACCACGGCATCCACGCCGGCCTGCTCCGCCTTGCGGGCGAACTTCACGCTGGCCACCACGTGCACCACGGTGATGCCCGCGTCCTTGAGCCTGGCCGTCCATGTGGCGGGGTTGCCGGCGCTGGTGAACACGATGGGCACCTTTTCGGCGATCACCGTGGCGATGTGCTCCTCCACGGCCGGGTAGAGCATGGGGATGTTTACGGCGAAGGGCTTGGAGGTGGCGGCCTTGCACTTGCGCACGTGCTCCAACAGCACCTGGGGGTACATGGAGCCCGAGCCGATGATGCCCAGCCCCCCGGCATTGCTCACGGCGGAGGCCAGCCGCCAGCCGGAATTCCAGATCATCCCCGCCTGGACCAGGGGAAAACGAATACCGAACAGGGAGGTGATGCGGTCTGACACGGTGGGGGAATTCGTGGTTGGCGCGGGCCCCAAATGTAGGCGGGCCGACGGGCATGGCCGGTGTGGATAACCATATTGCCTGCCCTGCGTTGGACGAGGGATGTTTTTTCTAAGTTTGCCGGTCAACGGCAGAACATGCAGCGCATGAAGGCAGGAAAACTGATCGCGGCAGTGCTGGTGCTGTCCGGCCTGATGGCGGCCAACGAAGGCCGCGCCCAATACGACTGGGACATCGGCGGCCACTTGGGCGGCGCCAACTACTTGGGCGAGTTCGGGGGCAAGGAGAAGACCCGCCAGGATTTCATCTGGGACATGAAGCTGGGCCAGACCCGCTGGGCCGTGGGTGCTTTCGCACGCCGGAAGATCAACCGCACGATCTCGGTGAACGCGGGATTGATGTACTACCGCATCCAAGGCGGCGACCACCTGAGCACCAACCCCGCACGGGTGGGCCGCAACCTGAACTTCCGCAATGACATGCTGGAGCTTTACGCCCGGCCCGAGTTCACCATTTTCCAGGATAATGACCTGGGCGGACGTGGCCGTTACCGCACGGATTTCCGGCTGTTCGCCTATGTGGGTGCCGCAGTGTACCTGAGCAACCCCAAGGGCCAGGTGAACCACACCGGTGAATTCTACAACCTGCGCGAGCTGAACACGGAGCTGGCGGATTATAGCAACTTGGGCTTCGCCGTCCCGGCGGGCATGGGTTTCCACTTCACCTTCAAGCGCCGGCACCGCGTAGGCTGGGATTTTGGCTGGCGCACCACCTTCAACGATTACCTGGACGACGCCAGCACCGTATATGCCGACCCGGCGGACCTGCCGGGCGGTGTGGGCGGCACGGCGGCCACACTGGCCAACCAGACGGATTACATCTACGGCCCATCCGGCACCACGCCCAACCATACCGAGTGGGTGCAGTACGGCCCGGGACTGAAGCGCGGCGATCCCACGCACAACGACAGCTACCTGACCATGACGCTGACGTACAGCTACGTGCTGCGGGGGCAATCCAACTTCTACCGCCAGCGCTACAACTGGATGCGCGGCAAGAAACGCATCGGACGCAAGAGCCGCGCGAAGTTCTGATCGGGCATTCCGGCCTTTTAACGGACGCGCCCGGCAATTGCCGGGCGCGGCCGGTTCATTTCCGCGCAAAGTGTACGGGGTGTTCGCCCAACCCAACTCCACCCCGTTTGTGGTCAGCCATTCCTCCAGGACCACCAGCATCCACACGCGGGTCCAGTTGATGGCGGGGTCTTTCCGCAGGAAACGCTGCCACAGGCCTGTCACCCCTTCCGGCCGGAACTGGGGACGCTTGGCCAGCGCGGCGATGCGTGCCTCGCAGAACGTGCGCAGCTGGTCCCTCATCCAGTGGTCCCACGGCAGGGTGAAGCCCATTTTGGGCCGATGGGTCACCTCGCGGGGCAGCAGGTGGCCCAGCGCGTCGGTGAGCAGCTTCTTCGGGGTGTGCGGATACTTCACCTCATCGGCCACACCGAGCACGAAACCGGTGAGATGGTGGTCGAGGAATGGTGCGCGCACCTCCAGGGCATGGGCCATGGCCATCTGGTCCGTATCGCGCAGCAGCACATCGGGCAGGTAGGTGGTCAGTTCGGCGACGCTCACCTGGCCCAGCGGCTGTAGCGCACGGCCGTCCGGTTCATCCAACAAGCGGCGCACCTCGGCCGCCACGGCGTCCGGTGCCGGGGGTGCCGTCATCAGGGCTTTCAGTTCGGCGTCGTTGAAGGCCAGCCGTGCCAAGGGATAGGTATCGGCCACCTGCCAATCCCGCAATTTCAGCAGTTCGGCAGCCTTCCAGCCGGCCACCCCTCCTTGGCCGCGCTTCACCACCGCGCCCATCAACGCCCTGAGGGGGCGCGGCACGGCCATCACGCGTTGGTTGCGCAGCAGGGCCAGCGACCGCTTGAACACCTCGTAGCCAGCGAAGACCTCATCGCCGCCCAGCCCGCTGAGGGCCATGCTGATGCCGGCCTCGCGGGTCATGCGGCTCACCACCCAGGTGTTGGGCCCGTCCGCGCTGGGGTGGTCCATGTCCGCCAAGGCCTTGGGCAGGAGGGCGAGCATCTCCTCGGGCCGCAGGCGGATATCGGTATGGCGGGTACCGAACTTGCGGGCGATGATCTCCGCGAAGCGGGCCTCGCTGTATTCGGCCTCGTCGAAGGTGACGGTGAACGTGTGGACCCGCTCGCGGGAGGACCCGGCCATGGCGGCCACCACGGCGCTGCTGTCGATGCCGCCGCTGAGGAAGGCCCCGAAGGGCACGTCGGCCACCATGCGCTTCTCCACGGCCTTGAAGAAGCGGTCCCGCACCTCGCGCTGAACTTCCGCGGCGGTCAGGCCTGCGGCGGCATGGTCGGCGCTGGCGGCCAGCGACCACCACCGGCGTTGGGTGATCGTTCCGTCCTTCCAAGTGAGCAGGTGGCCCGGCGGCAGCATGCGCACATCCTTCACGATGGTGGCCGGGCCATGTACGGCCCCGTGGCGCAGGTGGTCGCAAAGGGCGGCCTCGTCCAGCTGCCGGGGCACGGCACCGGAGGCCAGCACGGCGCGCAGCTCGCTGGCGAAGTGGAGCCTTCCCTCCTGCTGGTGGATGTACAGGGGTTTGATGCCGAAGCGGTCGCGCACCAAGGTCAACTGCCCTTGGTGATCGTCCCACACGGCGAAGGCGAACATGCCCTCCAACCGTTCCAGGCAGGCCTCGCCCCAGGTCATCCAAGCGGCGAGGAGCACCTCGGTGTCACCCTGTGTCCGGAAGGGATGGTCGCCCAGCTCCCGGCGCAGTTCGCGGAAGTTGTACACGGCGCCGTTGTACACCAGTGCAAAGCGTCCGTCGGTGCTGAGGAAGGGCTGGTTGCTGCCGGCCCCGGGATCGATGATGCTGAGGCGGCGCTGGCCGAGCACGGCCTGTGGCGTACCGTGCAACCCCTGGGCGTCCGGGCCGCGGTGGGCCATGGCGTCCATCATGCGGCGCACCGAAGCCTCGGCCGAGGCCCGGTGATCGGCGTCCGGGGTGGCGAGGCCGGCGATACCGCACATGG
This sequence comes from Flavobacteriales bacterium, assembly GCA_023382455.1. GTDB lineage: Bacteria > Bacteroidota > Bacteroidia > Flavobacteriales_F > PHOS-HE28 > PHOS-HE28. Next base: position 17,091 of record JAHDVX010000005.1, on the reverse strand, counting down.
GCTCAGTCCAGGATGAACGAGGGATCGGCCAGGATCCGGGTCAATCCTTCGCGCAAGGGCAGCAGGTCGCGGCCCAACAGGCCGCGCATGCGCTGGATGTCGGGCATGCGGCGCGTCATGTCGCCTTCCTCCAAGGGTGGCAGGTGCACCACCTTGGAGCGGCTTCCGGTAAGCTCGATCACCAGCTTGGCCAGTTCGAGGATGGAGGTCTCGATGTCGTTCCCGATGTTGGCCACGTCGTTGATCACCTCCTTGTTGCGGAAGGCATTGACGGTGGCCTCGGCATTGTCGTCGATGAAGCAGAAGGTGCGCGTTTGGCGGCCGTCGCCGAAAATGGTGATGTCCTCCCCCTTGAGGGCCGCGCGGATGAACTTGCTCACCACGAAATCCTTGCTCTGCTTGGGCCCGTAGGTGTTGAAGAAACGGAAGACCGTGTAGTTCAGGCCGAACTCGCGGTGGTAGCTGCGCAGGAAGGCCTCGCCAAGGTTCTTCACGATGGCGTAGGGCAGCTTGCTGTTCAGCGGGGTGGTGTGCTCGTTCTGCGGAAACTCCACGGGTTCGCCGTACACCTCGCTGCTGCTGCTGAAGAAGACGCGCTCCACGCCGGTGTTCTTGCACAGGTCGAGCACATTGCGGATACCGTCGATGTCGTGCAACACGTTCACGGGGTGGTCGGTGGTGCGCTTCACGCCCACCACGGCGGCGTAGTGGAACACATGATCCGGGCGGTAGGAGTAGAACACGCTGCTGATGTCCTCGAAGCGATTGACATCGCACTTGATGAACCGGATACCGGGATGCTGTGCCAGTTCCAGCTTGCGCAGGTCGCCGGTGGAAAGATTGTCCACGGCGAGCACCTCCGTGCCCGGCAGTTGGGAAAGGCGGATGGCGATGGCGCTGGGAATGAAGCCGGCACCGCCGGTGACAAGGATACGGGGCATGGAACAGATCGCTTCTCTTGGCGGGCGAAACTACTGAGCCGGTGAGGAAGATCCGTTCTCCTTTTCCATCCGGTGGAAGAACGATGTGGTGCAAGGGTTCAAGAATGCGAGGGTGCGAGGGCCGCTCCTCTCGCACACTGGCACCCTCGCACTCTAGCACTCTAGCACTCTCGCACCCTTGATCCGTCCGTTTCTTTCATGTCGCCTCAGTAACAGTTAGCGTGCGGGCAGGATCAACGGGGGCGGGGGCAAGGGCCCTTGCACCTCCTCCACAGGCTCCGCATCCCCGCCCTCCGGTTTGCCCAATGAGCCGATGATCTCCTCCTCGGACATCAGGGTAAGGATCACCAGGAGCAGGATGGTGTAGGGGTTGAGCGACCCGGCCAGCCAGCTTTCGTAGATGATGGAGAACAGCACGGAGAACATCACGGCCAAGGCGAGGGGCGTGTTCTTGCTGGCCTTGATGAAGATGAGCGTGAAGCTGCGGAAGTACAGGAAGAGGCCCACGATGCCCACGTTGAGCCAGAAAGCCAGATAGGAGTTGTGCACGCCGCCTTGGTGGCCCTGCCGTGACAAATACCTCCACGCTTCGAGGAACACGTTGTATTCATGCTCAAACCCGGCACCGAAGAGCAGGTCGCCGCGTGCATTGATCTGCTCCCAGGCATAATTCCATGCGATGTACCGGCCTGACCCCGTGGCGATGGTGTCCACCCGCATGTACTCCTCCAGGCCCAACGTGGTGATGATGTACGGCAGGTTGCTGGCCATCAACTCACCGACGGCCACAAAGGCCACGAAGGAAATAATGCCCAACGCCGTCGACAGGCGGAAGAAAGGGATGAACACCAGGAACATCAGCGAGGCGACCAGGGAGGTACGCGCCCCGCAGGTGATGATGAAATAGAACAGCACGAGATGGATGAACAAGGAGCCCCACCGCGAGAAAAGCCCCGGGTGCAAGCGGTTCACCACGGTGAACAGCACCAAGGTGAGGTAGGTGAAAATGGCCATTCCGTTCGGGTTGCCGAACCAACCCCGGAAGCGGCCACCCAAATAATAGAGTTCCCTTTCGCCGAGGTAGGGAAGGAACAATTGGGACACCAGGACGAAGACCAGGAACCAGATCAGATTCTTGAAGAAATCCCACTTGTACAGCCTGAAGTTGTACAGGACGATATTGGGCACCACCAGGAAAAGCAGTGCATAGGAAAGCGTCTTTTCCGCCGAGATCAACGGTGTCTCGTTGCGGATGATGGGGAACAACGCATAAACGAAGAACGGAAGGAAGATGGTGAACAGGCGGGCCATGGGGGCCATGCGGACCTGGTCCACGAACAGGACCAGGGTAAGCGCCAGGATGTACAAGGCCTTGGCCGACTTGAACACCGCCATGTGGCCGAACTCCGGTCCGGCATCGGACATCACCAGCACCATGATGAACCCGAACAAGATGTCCTGCCACTTGTCCACCCGGCGAAGCAGGAACACGCCCAACGGCAGCAGGCCGTACATCAGGATCGGTGCGAACCTGGCCACCACCATCCACAGGATGAGGAATCCCACGGTATGGCTGTTCTCACGGAGGAAACTGCGCATGTGGCCGCCGCTGCAAGGCCGGCAAATGTAGCAGGCCCTCCAAGGGAGCTCCGCCGCAGGCCGGGCCAAGCGGCCCAACGCTACCTTCGCGGCATGGCAAAACGGGTACTTGTCACCGGCGGCGCGGGCTTCATCGGCTCGGCCTTGGTGGCCAAGCTGAACGAAAGGGGCGACGAGGTGCATGTACTGGACGACCTCTCCTTCGGGCGCCGCGAACTGGCCGACGTGCCGGACGCACGCTTCCACCGGATGGACATCCGCGACCGGTCCGCGGTGCGCGGAGCCCTGTGCACCATGCACCCGGAGCTGGTGCTGCACCTGGCCGCAGTGCACTTCATCCCCTACTGCAACGCACACCCGGCCGAGGCGGCGGACATCAACATCATGGGCACCATCAACGTGCTGGACGCCTGCGAGGCAGCGGGCAGCGTAAAGGAGGTGTTCGTGGCCAGCACGGCGGCGGTGTACCCGATCAGTGACGAGGCCGTGGGTGAGGCGCACGAACCCGGGCCGATGGACATCTACGGGGTGACCAAGCTGGCCACGGAAAAGGTGGCGGCCGAGTTCCAACGGCGCACCGGCACGCCCGTGGTGGTGGGGCGGTTCTTCAATGCCTTCGGGCCCAACGAGACCAATCCGCACCTGATCCCGGAGATCCAACGGCAGGTGCTGGCCGGCCAGCGCACCCTGCAGCTGGGCAACCTGGACCCCAAGCGGGACTTCATCCACACCGCTGACATGGCCCGCGCCGTGCTCGCCTTGTTGGATGCCGGACTTCCCGGCTTTGAGGTGTTCAACATCGGCCGCGGCATCGAGTACAGTGTGCGCGACGTGGTGCAGGCCTTCGAGCGGCAACTGGGCGAGCCCCTGCACATCGAGGTGGACCCGGCGCGGGTACGGAAGGTGGAACGCATGCACCTGCTGGCCGACGTTTCCAAGCTGAAGGCCGCCACCGGCTGGGCGCCGGAATGGAGCATTGACGAAGGCGTGGCCACCCTGTTGCGGGAGCCGGCAAGGCCATGAACGGCCCCGGGGCGGTGCGGCCGCGCGTGGCCATCTGCACGGACGGGGTGTTCCCCCTGGCCATGGGCGGCATGCAGCGGCATTCACGGTTGCTGGTGGAACACCTGGCACGCTCGGGTGAGGTGGACCTGATCGTGCTTCACCCCCACCCCACCGGAGTTTTCAGCGACCTGCCCCACGTGGAGGAAATGCCGTTGCCGCCGATCGACACCGGCAAGTTCTACCTGCGTGAACTGTGGCGATACAGCCGGCATGTGGAAGCTGCGCTTCACCGGTTGCAGCCCGATGTGGTGCTCAGCCAAGGCTTCAGCGTCTGGGCCGGCGCTCACACCTTCAGGGACAAGCTCATCTTCCACCCCCACGGACTGGAGATGTTCCAGGGCCTCACCACCAAGGAGCGGATGCTGGGTCTCCCCTTCCGCATGCTGGTGCAGCATCTGGCGCGGCAGGCCCGCTGCACCATTTCCCTGGGCGGCAAGCTCACCGCCATTCTTCGCTCCATCGGCGCCCGGCAAGTGGTGGTGCTTCCCAATGCGGTGGACGTGCCCCAGCAACCGCCGGCCGACCGCGAACCCGGGGATGCCGTGCGCTTCCTCTTCGTGGGCCGGTTCGCCTTCAACAAGGGGATCGACCTGCTGATGCACGCGGCGCAGCGACTGGCGAAGGAGCAGGTACCGGCACGGTTCCAGTTGGCGGGCGACGGACCCTTGCTGCGGCAATACCGGGCGGAAGGGCTGCCGCCCAACGTGGAGCTGCTCGGGCGCGTGGACGATGAGCACCTCTTCCAGCTCTACGCGGACAGCGATTGCTTCGTGCTGCCCACACGGTTCGAAGGCATGCCCACCGTGGTGCTGGAGGCCATGGCACGGGCCTGCCCCGTGGTGGTAAGCGACGTGGGCGCCACCGCCGACCTGGTGACCGACGGCTTGAACGGGCTGCTGCTGCCCGCCGGGGATGCGGAAGCGTTGTACCGGGGATTGGTCCGTTTCTGCCGGATGGACGCCGCACAACGGCGGGCTATGGGCCAAGCCGGCCACACACTGGCCCGGCAGCGTTTCGATTGGCCGCAGGTGGCCCGAGGGTACATCGCCTTGTTCCGGGGTTTGACCGGCCCGGACCGGTAGCTCCGCCCGCTCAATGGTCGGCAAGGGCCTGGGCGTAGAGCTTCAGCAATCGGCCATTCCGGGTGTCCAAGGAGAATTTTTCCTGCACGATCGCATGGCTTTCCCGCCCCATGCGCCGCCGTCCTTCCGGATCATCCATCATGCGCACGAGCAAGGCCGACAGCTCATCCGCAACATCCGCACTGGCCTTGTCGTTCACGTGCATCACCCATCCGTTGCGGCCATGCTCCACCACCTCGCCAAGGGCGCCGGCATCGGAGCAGATCACCGGTAGGCCCGCGCCCATGGCCTCCAGCACGGTGTTATTGAAAGGGTCCAGGTAGGTGGCCCCCACGAAGAGGTCGGCGGCACGCATGTGCTCGATCACGCGGTCATGGGGCAACTGCCGGTGCAGGGTGATCCGGGGATCTTCTGCAATGGTCTTTTCGGCCCATGCCTTCACCTCCGGCAAGGGGCACAAGCCCCAATCCGTTTCCAAGCGGCTGATGATGACCAGCCGGGCATCCGTCCGGTCCATCCGCCGGAAGGCCTTGAGCAGCTCCACACCGCCCTTCCGGTAGAAGCCATTGCCGGCAAACAGGATGGTGAACCGGCTTGGATCGCCACCCAGATGACCGAACTGCTCCACCGCCCGGTAGACCACCGTCATCTTCGCGGGATCCACGCCGGCCGCTTCCAGAAATGGCCTGTTGCGCCCCATGGTGCGGTGGCTGGTGAAAATAATCGCCTTGCAATGCTTCCCGGCCAGGCGCCTCAGCGCCCATCGGTACAGCGGGTGGGTGCGCGGCATGCGTTGATAGCGCGGCAGGTAGCTCTCCACCTCCACCACCCACGGATGGGCGTTGGCCACCACGCCGTTGTACGTATGGTAGAGGTCGGGGCGGGGATATGGCAGGAAAAGCTTGGTGTTTGCGAGGAACTCCCACTTGATGCCGGCCACATGCCACGGGATGTCGGGCATACGCGCATAGCGGTGGCCCTCCGGCGGGTTGTTGAAGCAGTAGTGCTGCCAGTACCGCGTCTTATGGCTGATCCCGATGGTGCGCATGGAATACTGGTTCCGGTACGGGGTGTTCAGTGCATGGCCCCGTACCATTCCGCGAACAGGCGAAGCCCTTCCTTCAGGTCCGTGTGGGGATTGAAGTCCAACAGGCGCTTGGCCTTGCCCACGTCCGCATAGGTCTGTGGCACATCGCCGGATTGCTCGGGCAGTTTCTCCACCGCAGCTTTGCACCCGGCTTCCCGTTCAATGGCGACGATCAGGTCCCGCAAGGGTACCGTGCGCGAGTTGCCGAGGTTGAAGATCTCGAACGATCCATGCCCCGGTACGCGCTCCATGGTCCTGTCCAGGGCGGCGCGTACCCCATCGATGATATCGCCGACAAAGGTGTAGTCGCGCCGCGTGGTGCCATCGCCGAACTGCTGGATCGGCAAGCCCTCCTTCACTTTCCGGAAGAACGAATGGATGGCCAGGTCCGGCCGTTGCCTGGGCCCGAAGACGGTGAAGAAGCGGAGCACCGTGGTGTCCAAGGCATGCAACCGGGCATACACCTGCACAAACTGCTCCGCGGCCAGTTTCGTGGCCGCGTAGGGGCTGATCGGATGCAGGTCCCCGATCGTTTCCTTCCACGGCACCTCGGGATTGATACCGTAGACGCTGCTGCTGCTGGCCAGCACGAAATGCGCCACCCGATGTGCCCGCGCACGCTCGAGCAGCTTGAGGGTTCCGGTCGCGTTCACCCGGTGGTACTCCAGCGGCTCGCGGATGCTGGGCCTCACCCCCACCTTGGCGGCAAGGTGGATCACCGTGGTGCCGGCCCCGGCCCCGGCGAAGGCCCGGTCCAAGGTGTCGTCATCACCGATTTCGCCCTCCACCAAGGTGAAGGCCGGATCACCGTGGTGCCCGGCCAAGTTGGCCTCCTTCACCACCCTCGGGTAGAAGGGATCGAAGTTGTCGATCACCGTCACCTTCCAGGTACCTTCCCCCAGCAGGCGATCCACCAGGTGGCTTCCGATAAACCCCGCCCCCCCCGTGATGATCGCGTGTCTTTCCATACGGTCCGAATCGGTGGAAAGCTAACCCAAACGCCCCAAACGGTGAAGCAACTGCGGCATCTACCTTAGCGCGCCATGTCACCCGGCGAACCGATCCTGCTCCTCTGCCATTCGTTCCCGCCCAATCCCGGCATCGGCGGGCGGAGGTGGGCCAAGTTCGCCAAGGAGTTGGCGCGCCGGGGCCACCCCGTGCACGTGGTGCACAAGGCACCAAGGCCCGGGGACAAGGTGTCGCTATGGAAGGATGATGCGGCCCATCCCAACATTTTCCACCACCCTGTGCCCAGCCGCTACCCGGAGGTGATGACGCGTTGGCCCTTGACCTCCCTTTGGGACAAGCTCATGTACCGGTTCTGGATCCGGGTGATGCGCCTGCGGGTAAGCAACAACTACTACGACGAATCCTGTCTTTCCCGGAACGATGTCCTGGACACAGCCGGGCGCTTGGTCCGTAGATACGGGATCCGCCAAGTGGTGGCCTCGGGGGCCCCATTCCACCTGTTGGCCTATGCCGCGGAACTGAAGCAGGCCACCCCCCAGTTACATGTAGCAGTGGATTTCCGGGATGCATGGACATGGGGCAGGCACTACGGATTCTCCACCATGGGACCGGGCCGCATAGCCCGCGAGCAGAAGCTGGAAGCTTGGCTGATGGAGAGCGTGGATGCCGTGATATCCCCGCATGCCGCGATCTTGGACCATCTGCATGAAGTATATGGGAGCGTTCCGCGAAAGCGGGTGCTCATCCCGCACGCCATCGATCCCGATGACCTACCCGTGAACACCACGCCTCGGAACGATGGCACCTTCCGCATGATCTATGCCGGCAGCCTTTACGGCACGGAGGAGGCGGAAGGCTACTTCCCGGCCCTGCTCGAAGCCTTCTCAACCCTACAAACACATTTCCCACAGGATGCGGCCCGCTGCCGGTTGGACCTGTACATCACCGGCCAAGGTGCGGAGACCTTCCGGGCGCAGGTCTCCGCCCGTAGACTGGACAGGCTCATCTGCTTCCATGACCCGCTGCCGCCCAAAGAGATCCTGGTGCACTTGGCCCAGGCCGACCTGTTCCCGGTATTCCTCCCGGCCGACAAAAAGGACGTGATGGTCACCAAGCTCAACGAGCTGTTCCATTTGCACCGGCCGGTACTGCACGTGGGCGAACTTGGTACCGTGGGCAGGGCCATCGTGGCCCGCCGGCTCGGGGCTTCGGTGCGGGTGGACGAGCTCGTCACGGAGCTTCCCGCAATCATCCGTGGGGAACGCCGCCTGGAAGTGGACCCCAAGGCCGACCTGAGCGAGAGCCTGTTGGCGGCGGTCACCTCGCGCTTGCTTGAAGAGGTACTGTGCTGAATCCCCGGATGGAAGCACAGGAACCGATCCTGATAGTATGCCACGGCTTTCCCCCCGTGCGGGGCATCGGCGGGCGGAGGTGGGCCAAGTTCGCCAAGGAGTTGGCGCGCCGCGGTCATCCCGTGCACGTGATCCGCAACGCGGCGACCCCGGCCACCTTGAACTCCTTGTGGACGAACGATGCCCTGGCGCCCGGCATCATGCACCATCCCCTGCCCCAGCGCTTCCCGGAGGTCATCACCAAACGGCCCATCACCGGGCTCCGCGACAAGCTGATGTACCGCGCCTGGCGCAGGCTGTTGCCCCTGTTGGCCCCCGGGAATTACATGGACGCCGCCGCCTTGTGGGAACGCCAGCTCCTGGCGGAGGCCGGCCGGCTGGTCCGGCAGCACGGGATCCGCAACGTGATCGCCACCGGCGCCCCGTTCCACATCCTGGCACATGCGGCCTTGCTGAAGGAGGAGTTCCCGCAGGTGCACCTGGTCTGCGACCTGCGCGACAAATGGACCTGGGGCGACGGGTACGGCCTGGGCCGCATGCCCCACCGGCGCCTGCGGCAGGAACGAGACCTGGAGGCCCGCATGGCCCGCGCCAGCGACCGGTTGATCTCACCGCATGCCACCGTGATCGATCACCTGCATACCACCTATGGCGGCCCGGCTGACAAGTACGCGGTGATCCCCCATGCCGTGGACCCCGACGACCTGGACCTCGGTATCGGCCCTACCAAGGACGGCACCTTCCGCATGATATACGCCGGCAGCTTATACGGCGCCGGGGAAGCGGACCAGTATTTCGATGCCTTGCTGGACACCTTCTCGCGCCTTCGGACGGAAAGCCCGGAGGCTTTCCTCAATTGCCGTTTGGACCTGTACATCACCGGGCACGGCATCGACGCTTATTCCCAACGGGTGCACGACCAAGGTCTGGGCGAACAGATCCGGTTTCATGCCCCGCTACCGCCCAAGGAGATCTTCAACCGCATCGCCGCCTCCGACCTGGTGCTCACCTTCATCCCCAGCATGAACAAGGACATCCTGGGCACCAAGTTCCACGAGATCTTTTACCTGCGCCGGCCCATCCTGCACATCGGCGAACCCGGCCTGGTGAGCCGCACCTTGGTCGAACGAAGGCTGGGCGACTCGGTGCGCGTGGAGGAACTGGCCACCGAACTCCCGCGCATCATCCGCGGCGAGCGGAAGATCACGGTGGACCTGGCTGCCGACCACAGCGCCTACCTGCTGGGCCCGGTAACGGACCGGCTGATCAACGAGGTGTTGGCCTGAAAGATTGGTGCGCAGTTCTTAGCGCAACACGCTTGGTAGCGGGGCTGGTGCCCCCCAAATAGTTCGCTCCCGGCTGGGGCCGGGCGCGAACTCCCGCAGCAGCTGCGCGGCCCCAGCCGCGCGGCTGCTATTCGGTCGCCCCCGGCGACCACAATGCCCACTCTTGCTCCATCAGGGTTTCCGGCATCAACGTCTGCTGCGCGAGCCGTTGATGGTGGACCTGAATGCCGACCACAGCGCCTATCTACTGGGCCCGGTTACGGACCGGCTGATCAACGAGGTGTTGGCCTGAGGCCCGCCATCACACCACGTCGGCATAGCTGCGCTGGGCGCGCTGGAAGGCCGCAATGCCGACCACCAAGGCCACGGCGGCGAAACCGAAGGAATACCAGAGGCTACCCCAGTGCATCCCGGTCCCGAGGAGGGCGCCGCGGAAGCCCTCGATGATGGGTGTGATGGGGTTCGCCTCGATGATGGGGCGCAGCATGCTGCCGGGCTCCACGCGGCTGAGCGGGAAAATCACCGGGCTCATGTACATGAGCAGCTGCACGGCGAAGGAGATCAGGAAGTTGAGGTCCTTGTACTTGGTGGTAAGGGCGGCCACCAGCAGGCCCGTGCCGAACGCCAGCATCATGAGCAGCAGCAGCAGCACGGGCAGCATCAGCAGGGCGGCGCCCGGCGCCCAGTGATAGCTGCCGCTGAGGTGATAGGCCAAGGCGAAGAGGAAGAAGAAGGCGAGCTGCACCAGGAAGGTGAAGCCGGTGGAGAACATGGTGGAGAGCGGGGGAATGAGGCGCGGGAAGTACACCTTGGTCATCAGGTTGGCGTTGGCCATCAAGGTGGCGGCGGTCTTGTTGATCACCCCGGCGAAGTAGGCCCAGGGCACGATGGCGCTCATGTAGAAGAGCAGCGCGGGGATGCCCGGCAGGCTCATGCGCGCCATCAACCCGAACACCAGGGCGAACATCAGGGAGGTGATCAAGGGCTGCACCAGCACCCAGATGGGTCCCAGGATGGTCTGCTTGTACACGGCGGTGAGGTCGCGCACCACCAGCTCCTTCAGCAGGTCGCGGTATTGCCAAAGCTCACCGAGGTGGAGGCGCCACCACGGGGCCGCCGGGGCGATCACCACGTCCCAGGGTCCTTCCGGTGCAGGGCTTTCCGCCGTTTCAGCTTGCCGGGCCTTCGCCATTGTTCTTCCTGTCCTTTTTCCGCTTGCGGGTGCCGTAGCCATACCCGTAGCCATAGCCGCCGTAGCCGTAGGCGTAGCGGTAGCCGTAGCCGTAGTTGGTGTTGTAGTAGTACTTGCTCTTCTTCATGCGCACCCCGTTGAGGATGAAGCCGAAGTTGGGCGCGGGGTTGGCGGCGTGCACGTCGATGGCATTGCGCACGTGGTCGCGGTTGGCGAAGCGGGTGTTGATCACGAAGAGGCTGGCATCCACGTGGCGCATCATCAGCAGCGCGTCGGTGATGAGGCCCACGGGCGGGGTGTCGACCAGCACATAGTCGTAGTGCTGGCGGCCGTAGTCGAAGATATCGGTGAGGCGCTTGCTGAGGATGAGCTCGGAGGCGTTGGGGGGGCTGGCACCGGCCAGGATCACGTCGAAGTTCTCGATCTGGGTGTGCAGCACGCACGGTGCGATCTCGGCCTTGCCGACCAGGATGGTGCTGATGCCCACGTTGCTGGTCATGCCCAGGCCGTTGCCCACCTTGGGCTTGTGCAGGTCCAGCTCCAGCAGCAGCACCTTTTTGCCGGCCTTGGCCAGGATGGCGCTGAGGTTCACCGAGCAGAAAGTCTTGCCTTCGCTGGGCCGGTAACTGGTGACCAGCACGGCGCGGCCGGCGGGAACGGGCGGCAGGTACTCCAGGTTGGTGCGCACCGTGCGGAAGCTCTCGGTGATGGCGGCCTTGGGGTCGCTGTCCACCACCACGTAGTTGGCCTCGGCCTTTTCGCTGGCGATCACCTCGCCGAACACGGGAATACCGGTGACGGCGCGCAGCTGGTCGGCGTTCTCCAGCCGGTCGTAGAAGAGCACGCGGATGAAGACCAGCAGCAGGGACAGGATGCCGCCGCCCACCAGGAAGGTGTACAGGATCTTCGTCTTGTCCGGCCGCACGATGCCGGTGACCCTGGCGGTCTCGATCACCTTGGTCTTGGGCAGGATCCCCGCGCGGGCGATCACCGTGCTGGCGCGCTTCTCCAGCAGGAACTGGTAGAGCTTCTCGTTCACGCTCACCTTGCGCTGGAAGGCCTCCACGTCGCGCTGGTTCTCGGGCACGGCCCGGATCAGTTGCATGTACTCGCCGCTCTGCTTGTCCAGGTCGCCGATCTTCTCGGTGATGGCCTGGCGGGTGTTCTTCAGGTAGATCAGCAGGTTGGCCCGCGTGAGCTGAATGGTCTGCTTGAGCTCCTGCACCGTGGGGTTCTCCGGCTCCACGACGTACTTCAGGCGGTTCAGCGACATCTGCATGTCGTAGAGCTCGCCCAGGGTCTTCTTCAGGAAGCCATCGTCGCTGAGGATGTAGAACGAGGGCGGCAGCAGCTCGGCATCGCCGATGTTGAGCACGTAGTTGCGCAGGTTGTCCACGCTCTCGATCATCAGCTCGTGCTTGCGCTTCTGGGCGTCCAGGTCCACCAGCTGGTTGAAGTACATGCTGCTCTCCTTGTTCAGGTCTAGGATGTCCTTGCTGCGCAGAAAGGCCTGCAGGTCATCCTCGTAATCGCCCAGGATGTTGGACACCTCGTCCAGCTGGCGGTCGATGTACTTCAACGTGTTCTCGTTGATGTCGAAGTCACCCTGCAGGGTGTACTGGATGTACTCGTGGCTCAGCGTGTCGAGGAAGATCTTGGCGCGCTCGGCCACCTCGTCCTCCACGGAGACCTTGAGGATGGAGGTGTACGCGAAGTCCTCCACCGTGAGGGACTTGGCGTACTTGGCCACCAGGCGCTCGCGGGCGTGGCGGATGAAGCGGTAGTCGGTGGCGGCGTACTTCCCGATGGTGGACGGGCGGATGTCCACGTTGGGGGTGACGCGCAGGGTGAAGTCGGCGTCGGCCACGTCGGTATTGAAGGCGAAGGTCTTGGTGACCATGCCTTGGCCGGGATCATAGCTGATGCTGAAGTGCCGCGGGTCGATGATGTGCAGGTCGATGGGCCGGTCGAAGAGCTTGGGGTTGAGCGGCTGCATCTGCACGGTGAAGGGCAGGTTGGTGAAGACCTGGGTGGTCTTGAAGCGCCCGATGATGTAGTAGGACACCTCGAAGTCGAGCTTCTCCAGCGTACGGTCGATCAGGTCGTAGCTGGTGAGCACGCGCTTCTGGTTCACGATATCCCCGTAGGCATTCACATAACCCAGGCTCTTGTACATCTGGCTCTGGTAGTCGTACGCATCCTGGTCCTTGAGCAGGATCTGCGTACTGGCCCCGTACACGTCGGGGATCTTGTAGGAATAGAGGAAGGAGAGCACGGCGGAAAGCACCAGGGCGATGGCCACGATGTACCAGTTCTTGGAAACGATGCGGGCCACGGTCCGCAGGTCGTTCACCTCGATGATGCCACCCTTCGGGCTTTGGGCTGCCGCCATGTTCGTTCACCGGTGCCGCACGGCCCGCAGGCCGCGGGGGCGGGTTTTTTCTTGGAGGGCGCCAAAGATAAGCGGGCAGGCCGGTGGCGGATCCGGCTGTTCCCATGGGGGCTGTTCACCGATGAAGCATCCGTCCTCCGGCGCGACATGCTCCGCCCGGATGTTGGCATCGCAAGTGGATGGGGAACGCATGGGGTGGTAGTAGTTGGTCCGCTGCACCCCGCCCACCGGCATGCAACCCGATGGCGGTGCGCTTTTGGCCGGGTGGATCCCGCTGAACTACATTTGGCCGCATTCCGATTTTCCCTCGATCGTATTTCCCATCCATGAAAACCCCACTCCGCTTCCTGCTCCTCAGCGCCCTGATGCTGGCCCCGCTGATGGGTGCGTTGATGGCCCAGCCCGGGCCCGGCGGGGAACCGCCCTGCTGGCCTCCTCCCTGCATTCCCATTGATGGTGGCCTCTCGCTGCTGATCGGTGCCGGCGCCCTCCTGGGCGGCAAGAAGGCCATGGACCTGCGCAAGGCCCGCAAGACCGGGGCCTGATGCCTGCGGGCATGCCCTCCTTGAAGGTCACCCGTGACCCTTTGCTTCGTTTCCTCCTTACCGCAGGGCTGCTGTACGCGGCGTGGTATGTGCTGTACGCGGTGATGATCCACCCGTGGGGCGGGCTGGACCGCGCCGTGATCGCCGCGCTGATCACCTGGGCCGGCACCATCCTGACCACCTTGGGCTACGAACTGATCCCCGAACCGGTGAATGCCGAGAACATCCGCACCATCGGCGTGGAGGGCGGACACCTGCTCTGGATCGGGGATCCGTGCAACGGGGTGGGCCTGTTCGCCGTGTTCCTCATCTTCCTGGTGGCCTTCGGCGGCCCGTGGCGCCACAAGCTCTGGTTCGGCGCCTTGGGCATCCTGAGCATCCACTTGGTGAACGCCCTGCGCGTGGCCGCCCTGTGCATCGTGGTAAGCATCAACTATGAGTGGCTCAACTTCAACCACGACTATACGTTCTATGTCATTGTCTACGGTTGGGTCTTCCTGCTCTGGTACATCTGGGTGAGGCGCTTCGCCCGCCGGACAACCCTGGCCAAGGAACCATGAGCCGATCGGGGATCCGCTGGGACCGCCGCCTGGAGGCGGCCGTGGTGCTGGTGGCCGGCATCGCCTTCGGGGCCTGGCGCGAATTCGCCTTCATCAACCTCAACTACCAGATCGACCACCTGGCCCGTCACACGCGCTTTTCCTACGCCCATTCGCTGGTGCAGGGGTGGACGAACGGCTGGGACCTGGCCACGCTCCTGCGCGTGAAATGGGGCCTGGCCCTGTTCAGCATGCTGGTGGTGGCACTGCTCTGTATCCTGCTGGCCCGCACCCTCTACGGCAGCTGGCGCCACCGGAACATGATCCTGGCCGGGTTCGCGGCCTTCGCGGCCTTCTCCCTGTTGATGCACTTCCTCTCCCCTTGGGCCCCGCCCCTGGAGCTGGTCTCGGTGCGCATCTCCCACATGCTGCAATATCCCGTGCCCTTGGTATTCGTGTTGATCGGGGCGTTGGCCAAAAGCGATGCCACGGACTGAACGGGACCGCGGGCCCGTCCGCGGCGAAGCTCCTCTCGCGACATACTTGAGCCGCAGGGACCGTTCCCCGCTGCCCCGGCCACTACTTTCGCGCACCTAACGCACGGTATGGGCAGCACAGGCATGAAGAAGCTGATGGTGGTGGTGGGCACGCGCCCGAATTTCATCAAGGTCACCCGCTTCAAGGCGGAGGCCGCCAAGCGCGGCATGGAGGTGCAGCTGGTGCATACCGGCCAGCACTACGACGAGAAGATGAGCACCGTCTTCTTCGACCAGTTCGGCCTGCGGCCGGACCGTTTCCTGGACACGCCCCATGCCAGGCCCGCCGCGCAGATGGGCCATATCATGATCGCCCTGGAGGCGGCCGCCGAAGCCTTGAGGCCGGACTTGATGATCGTGCCCGGCGATGTGAACAGCACCTTGGCCGGTGCCCTGGTGGCCAACAAGATGGGCATCCCCCTGGCCCACCTGGAGAGCGGCCTACGCAGCGGCGACATGGGCATGCCCGAGGAGATCAACCGCATCCTCACCGACCGCATCACCGACCACTTCTTCGTCACCGAACAGAGCGGCATCGACCACCTGAAGGCCGAGGGCCGACCGGCCAAGGACATCCATTTCACGGGCAACACCATGATCGACACCCTGGTGGCCTACGATGCCCAGGTGCAGGCGGCCACCGTGCTGGAGGACCTCGGCCTGCCGGGCGGCGACCACGTGCTGATGACCATCCACCGCCCGGCAACCGTGGATGTACCGGAGGAACTGACCAAATTGGTGGACTTGATCGCCTACGTGGCACGCGGGCGGCATGTGGTGTTCCCCGTGCACCCGCGCACCACGGCCAAGCTGAAGGAAACGGGCCTGCTGCCGAAGCTGGAGGCCTTGAAGAACCTGCGCATCACCGGGCCCATGGACTACTTCAACTTCCAGAAGCTCATCGCCACCTGCGCCTTCGTGATCACCGACAGCGGCGGCATCCAGGAGGAGACCACCTTCCGCCAGGTGCCCTGCCTCACCCTGCGGCCCAACACCGAACGGCCCATCACCGTCACCATGGGCAGCAACCGCCTGATCACCTTCGACCTGCCCGCGCTGGAGGCGGCCATCGCCGATATCGTGGAAGGCCGGGCGGGCAAGGGGCAAGTACCGCCGCTGTGGGACGGCCATGCCACCGAACGTGTCCTCGACGTGATCGCTGCGCTTTGATCCTCTTCCTCACCTATAACGACCAGCCCACCGGCGTCTACTGGAGCCAGGTGACCGATGTGGTGGCCCACCTCAACACCTTGGGCGGCCCGCGCGTGCGGCTGTTGGCCCTGGTAAGCGCACGCGACTTCTTCGGCATCCGCCGCAAGATCCGCGCGCACAGCCCCGACGCCATCGTGCTGCCCATGGTGCCGCGCATGAAGCATTGGCGGGCCAACGCCATGCTCGTCAAGGCCGCCTGCCGCCTGCTGCGGCCGGGGGGCATCGTGGCACGGGGGCCGTTGGCCACCTGGATGGCCCTGCGTGCACGCGATGCCGGCCTGGTGCGCCGCGTGTGCTTCGACGGACGCGGGGCCTACGCCGCCGAATGGCAGGAATACCGCATCATCGACGATGACCGACTGATCGCCCAATTCCCGGCCGTGGAGCAGGAGGCCGTGCGGCGCAGCGACCTGCGTATCGCCGTAAGCCACGCCCTGGTGGATCATTGGCGCGGGCACTACGCCTATGCCGGCGATGCACACCTGGTGATCCCCTGCACCCTGGGGGCCTCCCACCTGGCCGCGGCCAACGATCCCGGCGCCGTGCGCGCCGACCTCGGCTTCGGGCCGGACGATGTGGTGCTGGCCTACGCCGGATCCGCGGCCGGTTGGCAATCCTTCGCCCTGCTGGAGCAGGCCATCACGCCGCTCCTGGTGGCGCAACCCCGCGTGAAGGTGTTGCTGCTCTGCCCCCCGGACCCCGCCATCGACGCCCTCACGGCCAATTGGATCGGACGGGCCCTGCGCACCTGGGTGGATCCCTCCCGCGTGAATGCCGTCCTGGCCGCCTGCGACATGGCCCTGCTCCTGCGCGCGGACACCGTGACCAACCGCGTGGCCTCCCCCACCAAATTCGCCGAGTACCTCGCCAGCGGCCTGCCGATGATCATCAGCGCGCACATCGGCGACTGTTCGGCACAGGTGCAGCGTGAACGGCTGGGGATAGTCCATCAGCCAGGTGAACTCCTGCCCACGCTGGAGCGCCCCACGCCGGATGAACGCGACCGCTTTCGGGCTTTTGCCTTGGCCCATTACACCAAGGCCGCGCATGAGGCCGGTTACCGTAGGTTGCTGCAATTGCTTGCGGACTAGTTGCCTTCGCAAGGCCGTCTCCCGCCGTCATTGCGAGCCCGCCTTGGCCCACACCGTCATCGCGAGCGCCATTGGCGCGAAGCCCCGCCGTCATCGCGAGCGGCGCCTCGGGCCACACCGTCATTGCGAGCCCGCCTCGGGCGAAGCAATCCTTAATTCCCCCTGCACTCACGTCATGGGATCAAAGACTGCTTCGGCCTTGC
>JAHDVX010000004.1:175867-198660 GCA_023382455.1 Flavobacteriales bacterium | reverse complement strand
AGTAAGGCACGTCATCACCTTCCGGCGGGGTGGCAAGGTGATTACCCCCGGCCACGGGATCGGCGAAGGCTGAGGGTGAACGGAAATTTCACGGTACCAATGGCGTAGCCCGAACCGGGCTGGTGGGCCGCTGTCCCTTACTTGTTGTTGGGGTGTTCATGGCTGGACTTCACCACGTTCCCACATGGAAGCTCAAACGGCGGAATGTTTACGGATCGTTTACGAAGGACCAAAACAACAAGGGTTCCAGTTTTAGCTGAAACCCTTGTGGCTGTAAGAGAGCCTCCTGTCAGATTTGAACTGACGACCTGCTCATTACGAATGAGCTGCTCTACCGCTGAGCTAAGGAGGCGTATCCGCCTGGCTGGCGGGCGGCAAATGTATGTCTTCGGCGCATACGGCAATGCGGGCGCACCTGGTCGATGCGGATCAAAGCTTCACCTGTAGCCCCGCCCGGAACAGGATGCCGGAGGTGGATAGCGTCGCCGAGTAGTCGGCCACGTCCAACAAGGGATCGTTCGGTTCGCGGCTTTGCCACTTGAGCCGGTGCGCGGCGTACATCAATCCGAGGTTGATGCCGAACACATCGCCGAAGTACCACTGCACGGCGGAGCCCAGGCGGAAGTGGCCGCCGGTATAGCGGTCGTCATAGCGGTTGATGCCGCTGCGCACGTCGCCGATCTTCAGGAAGCCGGATCCGAGGTCGGCATGGAGGTAGAGGGCGAAATGGTCCTTGTTCACCGCGTAGAACCGGGGTGAGAGGCTGACCAGGAACAGCTGGTCGGATGGGTGCCGGCAGAATCGAGGTAGCGGCCGGGCTCCAGGCAGAGGCCCAGGCTGAAGCGGTCGGAAAGGCCCACCTGCGCATCGATGGGCCAGGTGGAGGTGACAGCGCCGTCGTTGTCCGACCCCTTGGCGGTGAGCCCGAGCAGATGGGTCTTCCATTCGTAGTGTGTGGCATGCACCCCGAGGTGGGTGCCGAGGCCGAACTGCAGCGTGCCTTTGCCATTGACCTGGGCCGATGCCTGGATAAGCAACAGTGCCGCGGCGATCAAGGAGAGCGTGTACCTCATGCAAGAGTGAATTACGGGCGGAAAGTTAGCCGCAGGGGCGCGCTATCTTGGCCGCATGCAGGAATACGAGCTGAGACCGGTGGAGGTTGTGGCGGCCGGAATGGAGACCATGTCGGCATTGCTGCAAACAGCCTTTCCCAAAGCAGGCCATTTCACCACGGAGGTGTTGCATTGGCAGTATGCGGGGAACCCGGACGGGATGGTGGTGGGCTTCAACGCCTGGCAGGGGGAGCAGCTCGCCGGGCACTACGTCACCATCCCCATGCGGGCCGTGGTGAACGGGCGTGAGGAGCAAGGCCTGCTCTCGCTGAACACCGCCACCCATCCGGCGCATCAAGGCAAAGGTCTGTTCACCAAACTGGCAAAAGCCACCTATGCCCGGGCCGCGGACGAGGGCTTCGCGTTCGTGGCCGGCGTGGCGAACGCCAACAGCACCCACGGCTTCATCAACAAGTTGGAGTTCGACCTGGTGTCTCCCTTGCGGGCCATGATCGGCGCCGGCCCCCTGCCCCGCCCAAAGCCGGACGCTGAGGTGCAGTTTGCGCACCTGTGGGATGCCGCCTCCGTGGCTTGGCGGTTACGACACCCGGCCTATGCCTATTCCGTGCACCAAGGAAAGGACCGGGCGGTGGTGCTTTCCGCGCGTAAGCAATTCGGCGCCCGCTACATCCTGGGGATCCGCGAGCCCGGCCTGGTGGATGCCGGTACGCCGCGCACCCGCTCCCTGCCCTGCCGCAAGGTGTGGATCGGTCTGGACCCCGCACTGGCCTGGGGCGGACGGGCCTTTGTGAACATCCCCATGCGCTTCCGCCCCGCCCCGCTCAACCTCATCTTCCGGGACCTCACCGGCAAGGGCCGCAAACTGGATCCCGCCCGTGTGCGCTGGGATGCCATGGATTTTGATATCCTGTGACCCACCTGTTGGGTTCCACTCCATGCTACCCGGAAATAAGTCCGGAGGGATCTTGCGCACGTTGATGGTCCGTCTAAATTTGGCGGCCTTGACGAAAAGATGGACGTGACCGAACCCGCTGAAACGCTTGCTGAGCGCACCGCTGCCGACTATAAAGGCGGCACGCACCTCTGCTTCGACCCGTGCAAGGACCTCAACCTGCCTTCCAGCTATGAGGAGGTAAAAGCCCGCTACAAGCGGCTTCGTTCCGAGCCCGGCACACCCTCGATGAATTGACCTGGTCCTTCCCTACTTGAAAGCCCCGGCCTCCCGGGGCTTTTTCATGTGCGCCTGCCCGGCATTGACCCAGTCCGGGGATTTCAGCTACCTTCAAACTGCCGATCCGCGGATCACCTCCGCTTTCGGCGCACCGTTCTTTTTTCCTGACCCGCTAAACCCATGACCATGAAAAGCTATGACGAGAAGCATATCAAGAACGTGGTGCTGCTGGGCGCCCACGGATGCGGAAAGACCACGCTGACCGAGACCATGTTGTTCGAGGCGGGCCTGATCGCACGGCGCGGACGCGTGGAGGACGGCAACACGGTGAGCGACCACACGGACCTGGAACGGGAACGGCAGTATAGCACGCAGAGCTCCTGCATGCACACCGAATGGCGCAACTTCAAGATCAACCTGATCGACACGCCCGGCCTGGACGAGCTGCTGGGCGAGGCGGTGCCGGCGATCCACATCGCGGACACCTGCCTGCTGGTGCTCCATGCTGCCCGTGGCGTGGAGGTGGGCACCGAGCTGATCCATGAGCAGATCGCGCCCTTGGGCAAGCCCGTGATCCTGGCCATCAACCAGCTGGACCATCCGGGTGCGGACTTCCAGGCCACACTGGCCGATGCACGGCGGCAATTCGGCGCGGCCGTCACCGTGATGCAGTACCCGCTGGAGTCCGGTGAAGGCTTCCACCGGATCATCGACCTGCTGCGCATGACGATGTACGTCTTTGGGCCCGATGGCGGAAAGCCGGAGAAGCAGCCCATTCCCGATAGCGAGCGTGAGCAGGCCGACCGCCTGCACAAGGAACTGGTGGAGAAGGCCGCGGAGAACGATGAGCGGCTGATGGAGCACTACTTTGAGAAGGGGGAGCTGGACGAGGACGAGATGAGCGCGGGGCTGCGCGCGGGCATGCTTCTGGGCTCGTGCATCCCGGTGTTCTGCCTCAGCGCCGCGCGCAACATGGGCAGCGGCCGCCTTATGGGCTTCATCGACAATGTGGCGCCCTCGAGCGTGGATCTGCCTGCCGCCGCCGCCGAGGAAGGGAACCCGCTGCCGTGCAACGCGGGCGGGCCGCCGGTGATCTTCACCTTCAAGACCACCCCGGGCACGCAGGCCGGCAGGGTCACCCTGTTCAAGGTAATGAGCGGCGAGCTGACCGAAGGGCAGGAATTGGTGAACGCATCCACCGGGGCCACGGAGCGGATCGCCCGGCTGTTCATCCCGGAGGGCAAGGAACAGAAGGCGGTGGACCGCCTGGTGGCGGGCGACATCGGAGGCACGCTCAAGCTCAAGAACACGGGCACGGGTCAAACGCTGCACGCCAAAGGCACGGTGGTGCGCCTGCGGTCCATCACCTTCCCGCCTCCGCGCTTGCACCGAACCATGCGCGCGACGGACAACAAGCTGGAGGAACGGCTGCATGCCTCCCTGGTGGAGCTGCAGGAAGAGGACCCCTCGATCGTCCTTCGCTATGTACGCGAGACCGGGGAACAGGTGGTGGGCACCCTGGGCGAGGTACACCTGGGCGTGCTGCAGTGGAAGCTGGAGCGGCGCTACAAGGTGCAGCCGGAGTTCGGCAGCCCACGCGTGCTCTACCGCGAGACCATCCGCAAGCCTGCCGCCGCGATGTACAGGCACAAGAAGCAGACCGGGGGCAGCGGCCAATTTGGCGAGGTGCACCTGCGGATCGAGCCGTGGCATGCCGGCATGCCCGCCCCTACCGGCGTCAACGTGCGCAGCACGGAGGAGGTGGAGCTGTCCACTGGCGGCAAGCTGGTCTTCCTCAACTGCATCACCGGCGGCACCATCGACAACCGCTTCATGCCCAGTATCCTCAAGGGCGTGATGGAGAAGATGGAGAACGGGCCGCTCACGGGCTCGCCCGCGCGCGACATCCGCGTGATCGTGCACGACGGCAAGATGCACCCGGTGGACAGCAATGACATCAGCTTCCGCATCGCCGGGCTGATGGCCTTCAAGGATGCTTTCGTGCAGGCCGATCCGCAACTGATGGAACCCATCCAGGAGGTGGAGGTGCGCGTGCCCGAGGACCTGATGGGTGATGTGATGACCGACCTCCAGACGCGGCGTGCGGTGATCCTGGGCATCGAAGGTGCTGGCCGCATCCAGTCCATCAGGGCACAGGTGCCTGCGGCGGAACTGGACAGCTACTCCACGCGGCTGCGCAGCCTTACCCAGGGCCGGGGCACCCATGCCGAGCGATTCCTGGAATATCGCGCCGTGCCGCCTGAGTTGCAGGTAAAGCTGGTACAGTCCCACAAGCAGGAGGAGGTACCGGCTTGAACCGGACCACCCTACTGCCCGCCTGCGTCCGTGCCGCCGGCGATGGTCCGCTGGTCGTTGTCGCGGTCTTGGTCACCCAGCCGCTCGAAGGGGTCAATGACCACGGACCGTATCCCGGCGAAAGGCACGTCCACGATGAATGTGTAGGTGGGGGCCGGCCACGACCACGGCGGCAGCGCGGTCCAAGCCTTGCCCCCCAGCCGCTCTTGGCGTGCACCCAGCATAAGCGATAGCGGGATGTGCAGGAAGTGCTCCGTGCCGTCGGCCATGCGTATGGCCACGTCCACGGGCATCAGCATTTCCCCTATGCGCTCCACGCTGATGGCGGTACCATCACCGTGCGGCACAATGTCCTTCACCGCATAATCGAGGGCGCGTGTGGTGTTGATCCATTCATCGAAATACCACGCCAGCTGCAGCCCGCTTTCCTGCTCCATGGCCCGTTGCACGTCCGCAGGGCCGGGGTGCTTGAAGGCGCAGCTGGCAAAAAGGCGGCGTAAGCCCTGGTGCAGTGTGCTGTCCCCGATCACCGCGCCCAGCTGGTCCAGGAAGAATTCGCCCTTGCTGTACGCGGTGGCCGAGTAGCCCCCGTTGGTGGCATAATGGTCGGCGTGCGTGGACATCGGCTCGTGCCGGTCCGAAGCGGCCAGGCGCAGGTAGGAGGCTCGCGCATCGGCATGGGCCCGCTCCTTGCGCAGAGCGGGGAACAGCTCGCGCATCACCTCGGTACCTGCATATTCGGTGAACCCCTCGTCCATCCAGGGGAAGTGCAGTTCATCGCTGGCCAACACACCGTAGTACCAACTGTGGACCATCTCATGCACGCTCACCCCCACCAGGCTGCCGAGCCGCCGCTCGCCGGTAATCAGCGTGAGCATGGGATATTCCATGCCGCCATCGCCCCCTTGGACGAAGCTGTATTCAGGCCAGGGATATTTCCCGAAATGCACATTCATGAACTGCATGGCCCGCACCATGTAGGCCGGCAACTGGTCCCAAGTCTCCTTCAGTTCGGGTTTGTCCAGACGGAAAAAGCGCAGCAGCGGGCCGCCGGGCACCTGCGCGGTCTGTTGTACATAGTCCGGGTCGGCGGCCCAGGCCACATCGTGCACGTGGGGAGCCTTGAAGTGCCAGGTCAACTTGCCGTCCGTGCGCTTTTGCGCTTTGGTGCGCGCTGCGTAGCCGTGGCCGATGCTGGCGGCATTGGCCAGCACACCGGTGGAGGCCACGGTGTAGCTGCTGTCCAGCGTTACCTTCAGGTCGTAGTCCCCCCATTCGCCGTAGAACTCCCTTCCCACGTACGGATCCGTGTGCCAGCCCCGGGCATCATAGGCGGCCACCTTGGGATACCATTGGGTCATGCTGTAGTCCACGCCCTCTGCGTTGTTGCGCCCGCTACGGCGGATCTGCACGGGTACCTGGCCGCGGAAATCCAAGGTGACGCGTGTGGACTTGCCCGGAAGCACGGGTTTGTGCAGCTCCACGCGCAGTACGGTGCCGAGGTGTGTGGTGCGCAGGGTTTGGCGACCTTGCCGGGCGGCTGTGCAGGTCAAGTCACCTTGTTCATCGGGTGCCAAGCCCTGGATGCGGTCGGCCACGCGCGGGTCAGGGTCGCTGATGGTCCGGGAGCGCACATCCATTTCACTGCCCGGCTTGAAGGCATTGAAGTACAGGTGGAAGTACAGCTCCCGCAAGGTGTCCGGGCTGTTGTTTCGGTAGTGCAGTTCCTCCGTGCCGGTAAACCGGTGCGTATGCACATCAAGGTCCACGCTCAAGGCGCAGGTGATCTGCTGCTGCCAACCGGAGCACTGGGCGTAACTGGCCAGACTAATGGCCAGTGCCACGACCAGGAGACTTTCACGCATGAGCCAAAGATGCGCCCTGCGCAGGATCCCCAGGCGGCAAAAGGTGTTAATGGTGATGTTTGATAAGACAGGGCCGGATGTGCTTCAAGCCCCGGTGGAAAACCTGGGGAGAACCTGTTCGGCCGTGGTGTACAAGGCCATGATAACCTGTTGGTCACTTGTGGATGGCGAGATGTTCAGGACCCCACAGAACCATTCGGCCGGCCCAATGGAAGGGCGAGCCGATGTTCAGAACCAGTTCATAGCCTTTGGATAAATCGTTCGCCAGGCCTGGATTGTCGGTGGAGAACCGGTTGAATCATGGTGGATAACCTGCGGATGAGGTGAACGCTCATCCACAGGAGATCAACGGCGTGATCAACGATCAAGAGAGCAGGCTCTGGCGCAACGCGAACTCCAACTGGCGGTTGGATTCCAGCAACCGCTCGGTGTAGGCGGCCCGCTCCTTCTCCGCTTGGTACTCGCGCCAGGCACGGCCTACGGCAGCCCGAACGGCGTCCTCCTCCCAAGGCTTGTTGATGTAGTGGCAGATGCCGGCCTCATTCAAGGCATCCACAAGGGCTTGCAGGTCGGCATAGGCGGTTATCAACATGCGCCGGACCTGTGGATAGCGCTCCCGGATCTGCCGTAGGATCTCGCTGCCCATCACACCCGGCATGCGCTGATCGCAGATCACCACATGCACTTCGTTTTTCTCCAGGTGGGCCAAGCCCTCCTCCAATCCGCCGGCCAACAGCACGTTGAACTCCTGGCGGAAAGTTGCCCTGAATGTCAGGCAGTTATTGTATTCGTCGTCGATGAACAACACCGTGGGCCGTTGGTCATTGGTGGCTGCATTCAGCATGGGCGTACGTGCTTGATGTGGCTCGCCTATACGCAGCATGGCTGCCGAGGGTTATCAACATTTCTTCTGTTTATTGTTAATAACTTGGAAAATACTACATTCGACCCCGCTCCGGGGGCTCTCATCGCCCCGACCATCCTGCTCCCATGGTGGAAAACGAACTGGAAGAGCTGCTCAAGCGGACAAACGAGGATGCCGGTGCATACCGGCCCCGGTTGTTCCATCTGCCGGCGGACAAGCCTGCCTTGACCGCCCTGCTGCAGGCCAACCCCTCGATCCGCATCCATGACCGGATCCATGCGCAGCTACGCGAGCTGGTGAAGTCGCTCAACCCGGCCGCACGCCTCGCCCCGGAAGCCTTGGAGGAGGCCGTGGCCCACCATGTGGGCAACACCCCGCTGGCCGAATACGGCACCTGGGTGTACTACCCTTGGTCCGGCACGTTGGTGCATTTGCTCGGCGCCGAGGAGTTCGGCGTGGTACGTACCGACCGCAACCGCCAGAAGATCACCCGGGAGGAGCAAAGCTTGCTTGGCTCCAAGAAGGTGGGTGTTATCGGCCTTTCCGTAGGCCAGTCCGTGAGCCTCACCATGGCGCTGGAACGCACCTTCGGCGAGATCCGCCTGGCCGATTTCGACACCTTGGACCTGAGCAACCTGAACCGGATCCGCACCGGGGTGCGCAACCTCGGGGCCAATAAGGCGGTGATCACCGCCCGAGAAATCGCCGAGATCGACCCTTACCTGAACGTGGTCTGCTTCACCGACGGCCTTACACCGGGCAACATGGACGCCTTCTTCACCGATGGGGGCCAGCTGGACATCCTGGTGGAGGAATGCGACAGCGTGGAAATCAAGATCCTGGCCCGCAAGAAGGCCAAGGAACTCGGCGTACCCGTGGTGATGGACATGAGCGACCGGGGCTGCCTGGACGTGGAGCGCTTCGACCTGGAGCCGGACCGCCCGCTGATGCACGGCTGGATCGACCACCTGGACCTCGATGCCGCCAGCCGCCCCATGACCGCCGAGGAAAAGGTGCCCTACATGCTGCCCATCACCGGTGTGGACACCCTGAGTCCGCGGATGAAAGCCTCCGTGATCGAACTGGGGCAGACCATCAGCACCTGGCCGCAACTGGCCACAGCCGTGGCACTGGGCGGGGCCTTGGCAGGTGATGCCGTGCGCCGCATCGCACTGGACCAATTCCGTGCATCGGGCCGCTGGTTCGTGGACCTCGAGGAAGCCATCGCAGACCCGACCGCTCCCCCACCACCCGCACCGCCGGTGCCACCTCCCTTCCACCCGGCCCCGGAAGAACTGGAAACCATGGACCGGAGCTTGGGCCAGCCCGCCAACACGGCCTTGAAGCCGGACCCGGCCATCCTGGAACAGCTGGTGCAGGCCGGTGGCCTGGCCCCCAGCCAGGACAACCGGCAACCCTGGAAGTTCGCCTGGCACGGCCAACGGTTGCTGCTGCTCCACGACAAGGACCGCTCCACCTCCTTCTGGGACCCGGACCACACCGGCGCACACCTCGCCTTGGGCGCCTGCCTGGAGAACGTGGTGGTACAGGCCCGCGCCTGCGGCCTAAAGACCGAGGTGAACGTAGCCGACGACCCCAGCTCCCCGCTGGTGGCGGGCCTGGCCTTCCACCGCCACCCCAATGGCATGGATCCGACCATCCACTGGGCCGAGGCCTTGGCCACGCGCCGTACCCACCGCTCGCTGCTCCGTTCCCAACCTGTTGACCACGCCCATTTGGACCGGCTGGCCCGCCTGGTCGCTGATGGAAGCCCTTGCCACCTGAAATGGGTGGACACGGCGGATGGCCTTCAGGAATTGGCCCAGTTGTACGGCGAGGCCGAACGCCTTCGTCTCATACACCCCGAAGGCCATCGGGAGTACTTCGGCCAGGTGCTGCGCCGGCCCGGCCAAAACGGATGCCCTCATGACGGCATCGACATGGCCGAATTGCCGCTGCCCCCCATGGCCCAGGCGGCCCTGCAAGTGATGGCCGACCCGCGTGCCATGGACCTGCTGCGTGCATGGGGCTCCGGCAAGGCTTTGGGCATGTTGCCCGCCATCCAAGTGTCCGGTAGCGCCGCAGTCGCCTTGCTTACCCTGAGCACGGACACGCTGCTTCACCGGATCGCTGCCGGCCGGGCCTTGCAGCGTGCCTGGCTGGAGGCCACCACCCTCGGGCTGGGCATGCAACCGCTCAGCGCGGTGCTGGGCCTCGGGAAAAAGTTGACCCACGACCCGGCATCATTTAGCTTGCCCGACGCGGAGGCCATCAGGCGCATCACCGCCCGCACGCGGGAACTTTTCGCCATTGAGGACGGTACGCCCTTGGTGCTCCTCCGCCTTACCGCTCCAACCCACCCGTCAACCATTCCTGCACGACGGTTCCCGCCCATGGACCTCGTGTTGGCCAAACCCAAGCAAGCATGAAACCTCTTGAACCCGATCAGCAACAGGCAGAGCCGGTGGAACGGATCACGCTCAAAGCCTTCTGTGCACCGGACGAGCCGGAACTATGCGAGGAGTTTCTCAGGGAACATCGGAAGGTGCTGGAGGATTTCGGCATCAGCCATGTGACCACGAACAACGAGGTTTGGATGCACGACCCCGACTGCTACGTCATTGTCGCGCTGCACGAGACACTTGGCATGGTCGGGGGCATCCGCCTGAAGATCGACCAGCCCGGCTCACCGCTCCCCATGGCAGCCGCCATTCGCAAGCTGGACCCCAATGTTGACGAAGTGTTGGCCGGGTTGCAGCCGTTCGGCAACGGAGAGGTGTGCGGGCTATGGAACGCGCACCGGTACAACGGCAAGGGGATCCCCGTGCTGCTGAGCCAAGCGGTGACGGCCATGGCGGTTTCCGCAGGTGCCCGTAAGATGGTCTGCTTCGTGGCGCATTACACGCAGAAGCACCCGGCGAAGAACGGGTTCGTGGTCATGGACACGGTGGGCGACCACGGCTACTTCCCGGGCTACCCCATTCCGCGGATCATCGCCATTGCCATGGTGAACCCGGATACCATGCTGCTTGAACATGCCTCCACGGAACACCGACAGCTCTTGTACAGCCTTCGCCTGAGGCCCGAGCAGGTACGTTGGGAAAAGCCGGGTTCCACGGTCCTGGAAGTCACCTATCAGATGCGACTGGCCGGGAATGTCCACGACATGCACGCCTACCAGGCAATAGCCTCCGAACGTCGCAAGGCTGCGTCCGCTTGACCAAGCGTGAACCTTGTTCAGGACCAGAGCGTATAACGAGGCCGTGAAACGGCTGGTACTTATCCCGTTCCTGTTCCCGGTCGCCGCGTTGTTAGCGGCCCCGAACACCCTTGAGGACTCCGTGGTGATCTTCCGCGGCGAACGGGAAACGCGTGCCATTGGTAAACACCTGTGGTTCCTGGAGGACAGGGATGCATCCCTTGCGGTTCAGGATGCCGTTGTGAGCCATGAGTTCCAACCGGCCACGAGCGAGGTGCCCAACTTCGGCGTGACCCGCTCCGCCTATTGGCTGAAATATCGCTTGGTCAACGTTTCTCCGGAAAACCAGCTGAACATGTTGGTGGACCATGCCGAGATCGATGAGCTCGACGTCTATCTGATCCGCGATGGTGCCGCCCCTATGCATCTTGTTGAATCAGGAGGGACAAGGAGCGTGGACCGGCAAGTGAGCGATGCGCCGGCATATACCTTCACCCTACCTGTTCCATATGGAGGCACGGGGTGGGTCTTTCTACGGGTGAAGTCCGACAAACAGCTTCAGGTACCGATCTTCCTTCTCAACGAGCGGGGAGTTGCGAATTTGAACCTCAACCGGAACTTCTTCATCGGGGGCTACGCTGGCATCATGGCCGTCATGCTCCTGTACAACTTCCTCCTGTTCCTGTCGATCAAGGACAACAACTATCTGTACTACTCCATCTACATCCTGTCCGTTGGTTTGACCCAGATCACCTTCCTCGGGTACGCCTCCTTCTACCTTTGGCCTGGTGCGCCATGGATCAATGCATATGCGGCACCCACCTTGACGGTGGTCACCATGATCACCGCCGTGGAGTTCATGCAGCGGTTCACCAATGCCAAGGCCTACATACCGGGATTCAGGACTGTCAAGATCGGTGTTTACGCGGTGGCCTTGGCCGGTGTGGTCGCCTGCTTGGCCGGTTACGGAACGGTAAGCTACCAGGTGATCCAGCTGACCTCCACGGTGATGGCTTCCTATATGCTCTACGTGAGCACGCGCCTTGCCTTGAATGGCCACAAACCCGGCAAGTTCTTCCTTGCCGCATGGCTCATTTTCATGTCCGGCATTGTGATCTTCGTGGCCAAGGATTGGGGTTTCCTTCCCTACAACGACATCACGAAGCACATGATGACCATCGGCTCGGCGGTGGAGGTGGTGCTGCTGTCCTTCGGTCTGGCCGACAAGATCAACACCCTGCGCCACGAGAAAGAACAGCTCATCCTGGAGCAGTACCAGGTGCTGGAGCAACGGGTTGCTGAGCGTACACAGGAACTGGAGGAGAGCAATCTTCACCTGAAGCGCACCCAAAGCAAACTGGTGAGCGCGGAGAAAATGGCATCGCTCGGCCAGCTAACGGCCGGCATTGCCCATGAGATCAACAACCCCCTGAACTTCATCAGCAGCAACATCCCGCCGCTGAAACGCAACCTGCTCGACCTGAAGGAGGTGCTGGACAACTACCGCCATGTGACCAAAGACAACCCGGCATGCGAACCCGTCCGTGCGCTCGAGCAACGGATCGACATGGACTTCACGGTGAAGGAGGTGGAGGAGATCATGGGCTGCATTGAGAACGGCGCCCACCGCACCTCGGAGATCGTGCGCGGCCTGCGCACCTTCAGCCGCCTGGACGAGGACGACCTGAAGCCTGCGGACATCAATGAAGGCATGCGCAGTACCGTGGTGGTGCTGGGCCCACAGATGCGCGACGCCGTGACCATCGACTTCGACCTGGGCGAACTTCCCTTGGTGGAGTGCTACCCGGGCAAGCTCAACCAGGTGTTCATGAACCTGCTGAACAACGCGGCACACGCCGTGAAGCAGCGGCATGGACGCTCGGGCGGCAGGATCGCCATCAGCACGCGGGCCATGGACGGCCTGGTGAAGATCACCATCGCGGACAACGGCATCGGCATGGACGAGACCGTGCAACGGCGCCTGTTCGAACCCTTCTTCACCACCAAGGCCGTGGGTGAGGGCACCGGCCTGGGGCTCTCCATCTGCCAAGGCATCGTGGAGAAGCACAACGGCACATTGGAACTGGACAGCACGCCCGGCGTGGGCAGTTCCTTCACCATTATCATCCCGGTCAACCAAGAGAGCCGGCTGGCCAAAAGCGCTTGAAACCCATGTTGCGGAAGGAAGAAGCCATCAAAGTGCTCTACGTGGACGACGAGGAAGGCAACCTGATGGCCTTCCGGGCCAGTTTCCGGCGGGATTTTGATGTGCAGGTGGCCAAGTCGGCCGAGGAGGCCCTGGCCTGGCTGGAGGTGAACCGGGTACATGTGGTGATCAGCGACCAACGCATGCCCGGCATGACGGGCGCGGAGTTCCTGGGCATCGTGCGGAAGCGCTGGCCCGACCCGGCCCGCCTGCTGCTCACCGGCTATTCCGACCTGCAAGCCGTGGTGGACGCGGTAAACTTGGGCGGCATCCATGCCTATATCACTAAGCCTTGGGACCCCACGGACCTGAAGCTGCGGGTGGAGCAGGCCTACGAGCTGCATGCGCTCCGGGAGGAGCGGGAACGGCTCTACCGGCGTTATCAGCAGGTGTTCGAGGCCTCCGGCGACCCCATTGTGATCATGGATGCACGCGGGGCGATCATCGAGGTGAACCGGGCCACCGAGCTGCTGCTGCGCACGGACCGGGCCACGTTGCTTGCCGGAGGGGCCGAGGCCATCGTGGAAGACCTGCCCGGCGTGGTGCAACGCCTCAAGACTCGGCGCGAAGGCAACATCTACCGCAACATCGACATCACCCTGCGGACCCGGGATGGCCATGCGATCGACTGCCTGGCCACGGCCACGGCGGTGGGCCACACCAAGGATTCCGTCCGCCTTTTCCAGGTGATGATCAAGGACATCACCGACCGGAAACAGGAAGAGAACCGGCTGAAAAAACTGAACCGGGTGCTGGACCAGCGCGTGGCCATCCGCACCAAGCAGCTCCGTGATGCCTTGGACGACCTGGGGGCCTTCTCCTATTCGGTGGCCCATGACCTGCGCTCCCCCTTGAAGAACATCAAGGCGCTCAGTGAGCACTTGGGCAGCTTGGCCCTGATGCGTGGCGACCAGGAGGAACGCGACCTCAGCCAGCGCATCCACAAGGGGGCAGCCCGGCTGATAACCCTCGTGGACGACCTGCTGCGTTTCTCCCGCGCCGAGAACCAGCATGTGGAGCTTGCCGGGCAGGATCTGGCCCAGCTGGCCCAGGAATGCATGGAGGAGATGGCCTTGCCACCGGGAGGACCAATATTCCTGATGCCCCACGTGGGTGAGGCGGTCATTCACGCCGACCGGGCCATGCTGAAAGTGGCGCTCAACAACCTGATCTCGAACGCGGTGAAGTTTACCCGTGAGAAGGAGGCACCCCGCGTGGAGCTGGGCCATGCACGCCAGGACGACGGTTCCGACCTGGTTTGGGTGAAGGACAACGGCGTAGGCTTCGACAGTGGAAAGAACGAGCAGATGTTCGGGGTGTTCAAGCGCCTGCACCCGGCTTCGCGCTTCGAGGGGTCCGGCATCGGCCTGGCCTTGGTGGACCGCATCATGAAGAAGCACGGGGGATCCTGCTGGGCTGAAGGGCAGCCGGACCAGGGAGCCACCATCTTCCTGCGTTTCCCGCCCGTACAGGCCGAGACCTCGCGCATGGCCTGCTGAGTAACCCCGGTGGCCGGTCCGGCGTAAGAAGGGACACAACCCCATCATCACCGCGCATTTCCGATGAAGCACCAAGCGATCACCCTGATATCCGCCCTGCTCCTCCTCCCCTTCTTCGCCAACGCCCAGAAATTGGTGGACACCAGGGACCAGGCCACCGGCTGGTACGTTCCCGTGAAGTTCAAGGTGACCGCCCAAGGCGGTGATGCGAAGACCGTGGATGTACAGGTATACAAGGAGAACTCCCTGGTGCATGACATCCCCAACTCGAAAGGCAAGTTCTCCCTCAACCTGGACCTGGGGAGCACCTACACCATCATACTCGCAAAGCCCGGATTCCGTACGAAGAACTTCACCATGGACACCAGCGTACCCCAGGACGTGGTGGAGTATCCCGGCTACGCCTGCGTCATCGACCTGGATGCCGATGAGAAATACACCCACGCAGACCCCTTCTACCTGGATTTCCCCAGCGTGATCGTCAGCTGGGACGATGAGGCGCACGGGTTCATGCCACACATGAATTACCTCAGCGAGATCCAGTCCAAGGTGGCCATGCTCCGTGCGCAGATGGACCCGCGCTGACGGACTTCCATACCGGAAAAAGAAAAGCGTGAAAGCACCGGGTCGGCCTGGTGCTTTCTTCGTTCCTGGCGGCCCGGCAAATGGCCGTACCGCCAGGGGCCGGATCAGTGCTGGTCGTAGTCCACCACCACGCGCGGCGTGAGCGGGTGGCTTTGGCAGGTGAGCACGTAGCCGTCCGCCACCTCCTCATCCGTCAGTGCATAGTTCATGTCCATGGCAACCTTGCCCTCCACGATGCGGGCCTTGCAGGTGCAGCACACGGCGCCCTTGCAGGCATAGGGTACGTCCAGCCCGGCCGCCTCTGCGCAATCCAGGATGCTGTCGCCCTTGGGGGCCACCTCGATCTCGGTCTCATGACCGTCCAGGATGATCTTCACCTTGGCCTTGCCTGTGAGCGGGCCATCGGTAGCGGGCGCTTCCGGAGCGTCTTTCTTCGGTTCGCTGGCCACCGGGGAGGTGAAGAGCTCGATGTGGATCCGCTTCTTGTCCACGCCCAGCTTCTCCAAGGCCTCGCTGGTGTTTACCATCATGGGCTCGGGGCCGCAGATGAAGTACTCGGTGTCGGCATTGTCCTGCACGAAGCGGCGCATCAGCGCCGAAGCCTTCTCCACGGTGATCAGCCCGTTGAAGAGCATGTCCTCGTCATGGCCGTACGTGAGGATGTGGTGCACGGAAAGGCGTTCGCCGTACTTGGCCTGCAGCTCCTCCAGGTTGCTGCGGAAGATGATGCGGTCCACGTCGGTGTTGCCATAAAAGAGTGTCAGGCGGCTCTTGGGCTCGGTGCGTAATACGGTCTTGATGATGCTGAGGATGGGCGTGATGCCGCTGCCGCCGGCGAAGCAGACGTAGTGCTTGCTGTGGGCCGCGTCCAGCAAGGTGTAAAAGCTGCCCATGGGGGTCATCACCTCCAGGGTCATGCCGGGTTTCAGGGTCTCCACCAGCGTGGTGGATACCCGGCCGTCCTGCACACGCTTCACGGCGATCTTCAGTTCCTCGGGGTCCAACGGGCTGCTGCAGATGCTGTAGCTGCGGCGGAGCACCTCCCCTTTCACGGGTACCTTCAGCGTAAGGTACTGGCCGTGGATGAAGCTGAAATCGGCACGCAGCTCGGCAGGGATCTTGAATCCGATGGTGATGGCGTCCACCGTCTCCTGATGAACGCTTGTAACGGTCAGAGTATGAAAACGGGCCATTCTATTGGGGCTCTCCGGCATGCTGGTACAGGGACACGATAGCGGCCGCACGGTCCGGCGGCACGAAGGGGCAAAAGTAGCCGAAGGCCCCGCATCCGAAACTGACCGCCGCAACCTGCCCGTTCACCCTTGGTACCCTACATTAGCCACCGGTACCAACAGAAGCAGCAGCGCACCATGGCCAAGGACCAGCAGGAAGCCCTTTTCCAGCAACGTGTGGACGACGAGCAGAAGATCGAGCCCCGCGACTGGATGCCCGATGAATACCGCAAGACGTTGATCCGCCAGATCAGCCAGCACGCTCACAGCGAAGTGGTGGGCATGTTGCCCGAAGGCAACTGGATCACCCGCGCACCCAGCCTACGGCGCAAGACCGTGCTGCTGGCCAAAGTGCAGGACGAGGCGGGCCACGGGCTCTACCTGTACAGCGCCGCCGAAACGCTCGGCGTGAGCCGCGAGCAACTGATCGACCAGCTGCTCAGCGGCAAGGCCAAGTACAGCAGCATCTTCAACTACCCCACGCTCACCTGGGCGGACATCGGCGCCATCGGCTGGCTGGTGGACGGTGCCGCCATCATGAACCAGGTGATGCTCACCCGCACCAGCTACGGCCCTTACGCCCGGGCCATGGTGCGCATCTGCAAGGAGGAAAGCTTCCACCAACGGCAGGGGTATGAGATCCTGATGACCCTCTGCAAGGGAACACCTGAGCAGAAGGCCATGGCACAGGATGCCCTGGACCGCTGGTGGTGGCCCAGCCTGATGATGTTCGGTCCCAGCGACAAGGACAGCCCGCACAGCGCACAGAGCATGAAGTGGAAGATCAAGCGGCAAAGCAATGACGAGCTCCGCCAGGTCTTCATCGACCGCACCGTGCACCAGGCGGAATACTTGGGCCTGAAGGTGCCGGACCCCAAGCTGAAGTGGAACGAACAGACGCAGCACTACGACTGGGGCGAGATCGACTGGACCGAATTCAACGAGGTGATCAGAGGCAATGGGCCCTGCAACCGCGACCGCATGGCCGCCCGCCGGAAGGCCCACGCCGACGGTGCTTGGGTACGCGAGGCGGCCCTGGCGTACGCAGGGAAACAGGCGAAGAAGAAAGCGGCCTAGCGGTCAGTTGTTGGTTGCCAAACGGCTCCGTTCCGGCAACCAACAACGGGCAACCAACAACGGACAACCAAAAATGAGCAACGAGAACCCGAACAACTGGCCGCTCTGGGAGGTCTTCATCCAGAGCAAGCGTGGCCTGGACCACAAGCACGTGGGCAGCCTGCATGCCGCGGACGCCAAGATGGCCGTGGAAAATGCACGCGACGTGTACACCCGCCGCAACGAAGGCAACAGCATCTGGGTGGTGTTGGCGGACAACATCCACGCCAGCAAGCCCGAGGACCAAGGCGCCTTCTTCGACCCGGCCGACGACAAGGTCTACCGCCACCCCACGTTCTACCCCATGCCCGAGGGCGTGAAGTACATCTGAGATGACCCGTGAAGAAGCCTTGTTCCGCGCCGTGCTGCGCATGGGCGACAACAACCTGGTGCTGGGGCACCGACTGAGCGAATGGTGCGGGCACGGACCCGTGCTGGAGGAGGATATCGCCCAGACCAACATCGCCTTGGACCTGATCGGACAGACCCGCAACCTGCTCACCTACGCCGGGGAGTTGGAGGGGAAAGGCCGCTCCGAGGATGACCTGGCCTACCTGCGCGGTGAGCGGGAATACCTCAACGTGCAACTGGTGGAGCTGCCCAAGGCCGATTATGCCTTCACCATCGCCCGCAGTTTCCTGTACGATGCCTTCCACCTGCCCTTGCAGCAAGCCCTCACGGAAAGCCGCGACGAGCATCTGAAGGCCATTGCCGGCAAAGCCGTGAAGGAGGTGACCTACCACCTGCGCCACAGCAGCGAATGGCTGATCCGCTTCGGTGACGGTACGGAGGAGAGCCACCGCCGCGCCCAGGAGGCCGTGGATGAACTCTGGCGGTACACCGGCGAGTTGTTCGTGCCGGACGAAGCCGAGGAACTGCTCGCCAAGGATGGTACCCTGCCCAAGCTTACCGACCTGAAGGCCGAGTGGAGCGCCACCGTGGATCGCGTGCTGAACGAGGCCACGCTGAAACGCCCGGCCGACGGCTGGATGGCTGGTGGCGGCAAGAAAGGAGTGCACACCGAGCACTTGGGACCCATGTTGGCCGAGATGCAGATCCTGCAGCGCACATTCCCGGGCGTGGAATGGTAACTTTGGTCCATGCGCTCGGTGGCGGAGATAGAAGCCCTGTTGGAGGAAGTGAAGGATCCGGAGATCCCCGTGATCAGCATCCGGGACCTAGGTGTGCTGCGCGGCATTGAGCTGATCGGCAATTCCGTGGAGGTCACCATCACCCCCACCTACAGTGGATGCCCGGCCATGGACATGATGCGGGCCGGCGTGGAGGACGCATTGCGCAAGGCCGGTATCAGGGACTTCAAGGTGAAGCAGGTGCTCAGCCCCGCCTGGACCACCGATTGGATCAGCGCCGAAGGCCGCCGGAAGCTGCTGGAATACGGCATCGCTCCGCCGCCGCATTCAGCGGACATCCGTGCGCTGAAGGGTAAATCCCCCGCGGTGGCCTGCCCCCAATGCGGCAGTACGGATACCGAGTTGCTGAGCCGGTTCGGTTCCACAGCATGCAAGGCGCTGTACCAGTGCAAGGCCTGCAAGGAGCCGTTCGACCAGTTCAAGTGCCACTGAGGGCAAGGCATATTACCACCAGCGTTGGGGCGGGAAGCCCCCAAAGCCGCCCCAGCGTACTTTCGCCGCGCATGGACATCTCCGTGGTCATCCCCTTGCTGAACGAGCATGAATCACTGCCTGAACTGGTGGCCAAGCTCCATGAGGTGATCGGCCGCATGGGCAAGCAGTACGAGGTGATCCTGGTCGACGACGGCAGCCGCGACGGCTCCTGGGAGGAGATCGTACGCCTTCATCAGGCTGACGGCCGGGTGAAGGGCATCAAATTGGGCCGCAACTATGGCAAGAGCCCCGCGCTGAACGAAGGCTTCCTGGCCGCCCAAGGCCGCGTGGTGATCACCATGGACGCCGACCTGCAGGACGATCCCGAGGAGATCCCGGAACTCTTCCGGATGATCACCGAGGAAGGCTACGACCTGGTGAGCGGCTGGAAGAAGAAGCGGCACGACCCCTTGAGCAAGACCTTTCCCACCAAGCTCTTCAACGCCACCACGCGCTGGGCCAGCGGCCTGGACCTGCACGATTTCAACTGCGGCCTGAAGGCCTACGACGGAAGGGTGGTGAAGGCCATCGAGGTGTACGGTGAGATGCACCGCTACATCCCCTTCATCGCCAAGAAGGAAGGCTTTTATCGAATCGGCGAAAAAGTGGTGAAGCACCATCCGCGCAAATACGGCAAGACCAAGTTCGGGCTGGACCGCTTCATCAACGGCTTCCTGGACCTGCTCACCATCATCTTCGTGTTCCGCTTCGGGAAAAAGCCCATGCACTTCTTCGGCGCCATGGGCACGCTGATGTTCTTCCTGGGTTTCCTGGCCACGCTGTGGGTGCTGGCCAGCAAGCTCATCAGCCTTTGGATGCAGGTGCGCGCACCGCTGGTCACAGACCAGCCGCTGTTCTACATCGCACTCACCAGCATGATCATCGGTGCCCAGCTTTTCCTGGCCGGCTTCGTGGCCGAGCTGGTGGCCCGCAACTCCGCCGAGCGCAACAACTACAGGGTGAACGAGCGCCTGGGTTTGTGAGCTGTCGTTGCCCGTTCGCGGCAATTCCCCCACCTTGGCGGCCATGAAGCCCGCTACGCTGTTTCGCCTTTTCATCGTACTGCTGGTGCTTTCCGTGGTGAAGTACCTGTGGCTGGCGGGCCATGCGCATCCGGTGGCCGACGATTTCTGCTACGCCGCCAAGGCACGCGGCGTGGGCCTGTGGAGCTGGAGCCGTTCGGAATGGCTGTACTGGAACGGGCGCTACGCCAGCAATCTGCTGGTGGCACGCGGCCCGCTCTCCTGGTCAACGGATTTCCTGCCGGGCTACCGGGCCGTGCCCGTGCTCCTGTTGGCACTCACCTTCGTGTCCATGTGGTTCTTTCTGCGGCGCGTCACGCGGCATGTGTTTTCCACCGGGAAGGAGCTGCTCGCCGCACTTGTCTTCTTCCTGCTCTACCTCAACCTGATGCCGGACCTCGGCGAGGGTTTTTATTGGTACACCGGCGCCATCACGTACCAGTTGGGGAGCATTTTGCTGCTTATCCATTTGGGTCTGCTGTTCGGCAGGCCGCCCCGCGGGCTAGCCGGGTTCGCCATGCTCCTGCTGAACCTTCTCCTTGCCGTGGTGATCACCGGCATGGACGAGATCCACATGCTGCTGATGGTGCTGTTCCACGCGGGCCATGCCATCTGGACTTTCCGGCACGGGACGCAACGGGCCGCCGGCGCATGGATGTTCCTTGCCGTGCTTGCCGGTGCCGCACTGATGTACCTCGCCCCGGGCAATGCCGTCCGTGGTGCGATGTTCGCCGACACACGCCAGTTCTGGCGCTCCTTGGGCATGAGCGCCCTGCAATCGGGGCGCTTTTCGGGCATGTGGCTGCTCTCCCCTGCCCTGCTGGCCGCAGCCGTGCTGTACATCCCGTTGCACAAGCCCATCTTGACCGCGGTGCCAAACCTCGTCCGGTGGTTGCGCATGCCCGCAGTGGTGGCTCTTATGCTGCCTTTCCTACTCGTGGTGGCCACCACCTTCCCGGCCTATTGGAGCACCGGCCTGCTGGGGCAGCACCGCACGATCAACGTGGCCTGCATCCTCTTCATTCCCGCAGCATTGCTCAATCTGGCCATTTGGTTGGAACGTGGATGGCTGGGGCGACTGGCACAATTCCGGCCCACATCGTCGCAACTCAGCTTCACTTATCTGCTTTTTATCTCGGCGCTGAACCTCACGGGCAATGGATTCGCGGTTCACGCGGACCTCTGGAGCGGCCGTGCGGCGGAGTACGACCGCGTATTGCAGGAAAGGGAGGCGCAAGTGCAAGCTGCCGCGTTGGACCCTGATGCGCAGGTCCACTTTGTTCGTTTGGCCAAGCCGCCGCGAAGTCTACCGAGTTACGAAGTGCTCGGGCCGCTCCGCGATTGGATGATGCATTGCGAGGCGCGCTACTTCGGTGCGGCGGAAGATCAGGTGGAGATGGTGCAGGCGGAGTGAGGTGAACCGCTGGACGCAGGGGCCCTTGCAGGAGATCCTGCGTGAGGGGTGTGTTGTGGCGCCGGGGATGGGATGACGACTACAGGCTACGCGTAAACTCCACCAGGGTGTCCGCGAAGCGCTTCCAGGAAAGCTCGTCGCGAAGCGCGGCGATGCCAGCATGAACCGTTCCCCGGTCCATGGAGAAGAGCCGCTCGATCCCTTGTGCGATGGCTTCAGGTGACGGCGAGGACACCAGCACACCGGTCTTCCCGTCACGAATGGTCTCCTGGAGGCCGCCCACGTCGGTGGCCACCACGGGAACACCGAAATGATGGGCGATGGCGGTGATGCCGCTTTGCGTGGCGCTTCGGTACGGCAACACCACGGCATCGGCTGCGCTGAAGAACAGCGGCACCTCGGCATCGTTGATGAAACGGGCATGGACGCGGATGTCGGCCTTCCGCGGATGCGCGGCGATCTGCGTTTCGTACCTGCTGAAATCGCCGTATGGTTCACCGGCGATCACCAGGTGGTAGCGCGGGTCAAGTTTTAAGAAAGCATCGATCAGCAGGTCCAGGCCTTTGTAGTCGCGGATGAGGCCGAAGAAGAGCAGCACGCGGGCATCGGCTGGCAGGCCCAGCTTGGCGCGTGCTTCCGCAGCGGGCATGGCCTCCCCGAAATGGTCGTACAGCGGATGGGGCATGAGCATGACGCGGGCCTCCGGGCAGAGGCGCAGGATGTCCTGCTTCACGGCCTCCGTCATGGCCACCAGACCGTGGTTCCTCCGCAGGAACCAGCGTGTGAACGGCTTGTCGTAGAAGTGCGGTTCATGCGGCAGGGCATTGTCCACGATGGAGATGACCTTCACGCCACGGCTGCGCAATCGCCCGGCCACCGTGCCCATGGACGGGGCGAAGAAGGGCATCCAATAGCGGAGCACCGCCACGTCGGGCTTCCCGGCCAACATGCGCTTGGCGGTCCGCCCCCAGCTAAGCGGATTGATGCTGTCCAGGCAACGCTCCGCCTGAATGGTGTCCACCATGGCCTTGTCATACTGGCTGGTGCCGGGGAAGAGCAGGCCCGGGTATTGGCGGGTGAAGGTGAAGGCCCGCACCTCGTGCTGTTTCCGAAGCTCCCCCACCAGCGCCGTGCTGAACTGGGCAATGCCGCCACGGTAAGGCGGAAAGGCGGAGAGGAAGGCGAAACGCATGGCGACAAGCCGTATTGACGGTGCGAAGATGAAGCAGCACGGGCATTTCCAAGGGAGGCCGCCAGAAAGAGGGATAAATTGGAGGACTCGATCGGCCATTCGTTTCACACCACATTGTGGGATCATTCCAGCGGGACTTGCCGTGGAGGCTCGCGGCATGGCAATTTTTGTTCCCAATTCAACCATTCCCGCCATGAAAAGAGCGTTCCTCTTCCCTTTGCTAACGGCTATCCTGTCGGCCTCCACGGCATGGATGACCACTTCGGCCCAAGGCGTCATCCCGCCGAACGACCTGTGTGCGAACATTACCCCGGAAGCCCTGCCCACGGGCAGTACGCTCACCTTCACCGGAGATAATACCAACGCCACCTTCGCGGGAGACTCGGAGCCCGGCACCTTGCTTGACCAGTACC
>JAHDVX010000004.1:81931-175767 GCA_023382455.1 Flavobacteriales bacterium | reverse complement strand
CCTTCCCCAACACGTGGCACGCCTTCACCACCATGGATTGCGCCGATGTGACCGTTAGCTACTGCGCCACGGACAGCGGCTGGAGCAACGTATGGAAGCTGCTTACCCGCCAATGCCCGGCCGACACGCTGATCAATCCGTCCGTGATGGAGACCACCACCTGCGCCAACGGCAACTGGACCTTCCGCTTCAACACGCTGCCCGCCGGTACCTACTACCTGCCCGTGCCCAATGTGGGCTTCGGCCAAGGTGGCGGTGCCTATACCATTGAGGTTTCCGCTGCTGTCTGCGGCAACCTGCCGCCCGCCAACGACCTGTGCTCGAATGTCACCCCGGAAAACCTGTCCGTAGGCGGCACGCTCACCTTCACCGGTGACAACACCAACGCCACCTTCGCGGGAGACTCGGAGCCCGGCACCTTGCTTGACCAGTACCCCTTCCCCAACACGTGGCACGCCTTCACCACCATGGATTGCGCCGATGTGACCGTGAGCTACTGCGCCACGGACAGCGGCTGGAGCAACGTGTGGAAGCTGCTTACCCGCAACTGCCCGGCCGACACGCTGATCAGCCCGGAAACATCGGACACCACCACCTGCGTCAACGGCAACTGGACCTTCCGCTTCAACACGCTGCCCGCAGGGACCTACTACCTGCCTGTGCCCAATGTGGGCTTCGGCCAAGGCGGCGGTGCCTATTCCATAGCAGTAACGGCGGTGCAGTGCATCGGTACAGGCATCGCCCAGGAGGCTGGACAGGACGATTGGA
The DNA here is from genome assembly GCA_023382455.1 of Flavobacteriales bacterium. Lineage (GTDB taxonomy): Bacteria > Bacteroidota > Bacteroidia > Flavobacteriales_F > PHOS-HE28 > PHOS-HE28. The sequence continues at coordinate 174,999 of JAHDVX010000004.1, read as the reverse complement.
GCATCTTCCCCAACCCCGGCTCGGGCACCATCACCTTGATGCCGGAGCGGTCGCTGGGCGCGGCCGAGGTGGAGTTGATCGATATGACCGGGCGGACCGTGTACCGTGAAACGGTGATGCTGCATGCCGGCGTGGGGCTGCTGCTCCCCTTGTCCACGCACGCCGTACCCGGCACCTACCTGCTCGCGGTGATCCGGCCGGAGGGCCGCTCCTTCCAGCGGCTGATTCTGCGCTGACCTTACCGACCGCGGTTCAAGACATCCGCCGGGGCCTTCGTGGTTCCCGGCGGATGTCCTTTTATATCCCGGGATCAACACGGTACTTACCGTACGGCCAGCCCATTTTCCGGGCGCTACATTAGCATCCCCCCTCAACCCCGACCCGCCCCATGGCCAATATCCTTTGCCCCATTGATTTCAGCGAGATCTCGGCGTGTGCAATCGCTTACGCCGAACTGGTGGCCCATCGGTTCCTGACCTCCGTAACCCTTTTCCACGCAATGGAAAAACAAGAGACGCGCGGTGACGGGCACGAGCGGGTACATGCCACCATGGAAGAGCAAAGAAGATTGGTGACCATGGTACCCGTGGAAGCGCAGTTCCGCCCGATCGACTTCATGCATGGGATCGCCGAGGAAAGCGGTAACGGCCATGCCCTGATGGTCTGTGCCACACATGGGCCGCATGGCTTGAAGCAATCCCTTTTCGGTTCGGACATGTTGAAGCTCGTGCGCAAGGTGAAGGTGCCCAGCTTGGTCGTCCAGGGGCATAGCCCCTTGCCGAACCACTTCGGCACCATCGTCATGCCCGTGGCCGCGCACACGGACATCGACCACTTGCTGGAAGCCGTCACGCTGCTGGCCAAACCATTCGGAAGTACCGTGCACATCTATCGGTTGATCAGGCCCGGCGAAGAACCCAGTGAAGCCCTTTTGCGGAACAAGGACCGGATGGAATCCTTCCTCCGCCAGAAGCAGGTCCCCTTCATCAACGCGGAGGAGCCGAGCCATGCGTTCTCGGTGGGGTTCTCCGGCGCCACCATCGCCTACGCCGAACGCGTGAACGCCGGGTGCATCGCCATCATGTCCGTGGCATCCGAGGAGTACCGCTACATCGCCGATGCGGAGAAGGAGCGTCTGCTTACGAACCCCAAGGGTATTCCCGTGCTTTGCGCCGCTTGACCCAATGACCATGGACCTGGATAGAACATTTTGGGAGGACCGCTACGGCAGTGGCGAAACCGGCTGGGACATCGGCCATGTCAGTGACCCACTCAAGGCCTATTTCGACCAGCTGACCGACAAGGCCTTGGAGATCCTGGTGCCCGGCGGGGGGCGCTCCTACGAGGCGGAGTACTTGCATCGCCAGGGTTTTCGCGGCGTGCATGTGGTGGACCTCACCGGTGCCCCGTTCGCTGACCTGTTGGACCGATGCCCGGATTTCCCCAGGGATCACCTCCATGTGGCGGATTTCTTCACCCACGCCGGACGCTATGACCGGATCATCGAACAGACCTTTTTCTGTGCCTTGGATCCGGTGCTGCGCACACGCTACGTGCAACATACCCATGACCTGCTCCATCCCGGCGGCAAGCTGGTCGGTGTGCTGTTCGACGATCCGTTGTTCACGGATCACCCGCCCTTCGGAGGCAGCAAGGACGAATACGAGCGGCTGTTCCGCCCGGTATTCAAGCAATTCTCACTGGAGCCTTGCTACAATTCCATAAAGCCGCGCACTGGCCGCGAGCTGTGGTTGCGGGCAGTGAAGGAGTAAGCCCGGATCACGAATTCCGGAGGGATTGCATGTCGATCACGAAGCGGTAACGCACGTCGCTCTTCAGCATGCGTTCATAGGCCAGGTTGATCTGGTCGATGGGGATCAGCTCGATGTCGCACAGCACGCTGTGACGGGCGCAAAAATCCAGCATCTCCTGCGTCTCAGCGATGCCCCCGATCAGCGAACCCGCCAATTGCCGCCTACGGTCGATAAGCGTGCTTGCACGCACAGGTGACGGCTCCGGCATCCCGACCAGCACCATGGTTCCCCCGCGATCCAACAGGCCGAGGTATTCGTTGTAGTCATGCTGCGCCGATACCGTGTCCAGGAGCAGGTGGAAGGAATTGGCGCGCTCCCGGAACATGCCGGGCGTGGAAGTGGCCAGGAAATCATCGGCGCCCAGCCGTTCCGCATCTACTCGCTTGCCCTCCGAATGACTGATCACGGTGACCTGGGCGCCCATGGCCTTGGCGATCTTCACGGCCACGTGGCCCAGCCCGCCCAAGCCCACCACGCCCACCCGCATGCCGGGCCCGGCGCTGAAGCGCTTCAACGGTGAATACGTGGTGATGCCCGCACACAGCAACGGCGCGGTGCGGTCCAGCGGCATGCCCGCAGGGATGCCCAGCACGAACCGCTCGTTCACGGTGATCCGCGTGGAATAGCCGCCCTTGGTCACGGTACGGTCGCCGTACTTGTCGATGGAGTTGTACGTGGCCGTCATGCCGCGCTCGCAGAATTGCTCCTCGTGGTCCTGGCAAGCCCCGCAATGCCCGCAGCTGTTCACCATGCAGCCTACACCGACGGTCTGCCCCACCCGCCAGGCAGTCACGCCGCTCCCCACGGCGGCAACGGTGCCCACGATCTCATGCCCGGGCACGATCGGGTAGCGGGTCCGCCCCCAGTCGTTGCGTACAGCATGCAGGTCGCTATGGCAAACGCCGCAGTACGCGATGTCGATCACCACATCCTTTTCCCCGGGTTCGCGGCGCTCGATGAACACCGGCGCCAACGGGGTGTCGGCGCTTGCCGCCGAATAGGCCTTTGCTTGAAACATGGTGCAAAGTTCGCTGCTCCGGGTGTGGCGGTGGAACATTTCCGAGCGGGGTGCCGTGGGCGGCGCTGCATCTACCTTTGCCGGACGCTGCGGTACGTTCCGCGGCGGACCAGCATGGGCGAGAAGAAGACCACCGCGGTGGACAAGGCATTCGCAGCCTTGTTGCATGAGGACGATGCCAAGGCCATGGAGGCCTTGGCCACCATCCAGGACAAGGGGGACGCCACGGCCATCCTGCCACTGCTGCACGCCTTGGCGGCCACGGGCGAGCCTGCCCGGCAGCGGCGCATCCAAGGCCTGCTGTTCCAAGTGAAGGCGAAGGATGCCGCTGCGGAATTGGCGCGCGCACTGGACATCCCCGAGCTGCTGGATGTGCGGAAAACCGCCATCGCGGCCTTCTGGAATGCGGGCCTCGACGCTTCACCCTACACGGTGCGCCTGGTGCAGATCGCCGTGGAAGGCGATGCCGAGGAAGCCTTCGAGGTGCTCACGGTGATCGAGAATCTGGACGCCTTGCCGGAACAGACCGTCAAAATGGCTTTGCAGCAGTTGGGCCAAGCCCTCCTCCGGGAGCAGGATGCCTACAAGCACACGTTGTTGAAAGACCTGCAGCAGGTATTGTCGGGACGTTCGGGCGCTGCAGGCGACCCCGAGGCTTGACCAAGGGCCGTTCGCAGTTCCGGACCCTTCCCTACCGGAAGCGCCGATCGATCGCCGGGGCCGGTGGCTCCTAGCGCAGCCATGCCGCAAGTGCCTCTTGGATACGCCCGTTGATGTCCGTCGTGTCGGCCGGTACGAAGCGCTCGCCGGTGACCTTCTCGAACAGTTCAACGTACCGGTCGGTCACACTTCCCACGAAGGCATCATCCATGGTGGGCACCTGCTGGCCTTCCTTGCCCATGAAGTCGTGCGCGATCAACCATTCGCGCACGAACTCCTTGCTCAGCTGCTTTTGGCGCTCGCCTTTCACCTGGCGCTCGGCGTAGCCTTCGAGGTGGAAGTAGCGCGAGCTGTCCGGGGTGTGAACCTCGTCGATCAGCAGGATCTGGCCGTCGGCGGTGCGCCCGAACTCATACTTGGTGTCCACCAGGATCAATCCACGTTCCCGTGCGATCCGGCTCCCTTCGGCAAAAAGACCCAGGGCATAGCGGCACATGGTCTCCCATTCCTTGAGTGTGCACAGGCCGCGCTCCAGGATCTCCCGTGGCGTGATGTCCTCGTCGTGACCCTCGTCGGCCTTGGTGCTGGGCGTGATCAACGGGGTCATGAAGGCGTCGTTCTCCTTCATTCCGTCCGGCATGCTGGCGCCGCAAAGCATGCGCCCGCCTTCCTTGTAGGTGCGCCAGGCGTGGCCTGCGAGGTAGCCCCGCACAACCATCTCCACCTTCACCGTTTCGCACCGGCGCCCCACCACCACGTTGGGGTCCGGTGAGGCCACGGCCCAGTTGGGCGCGATGTGCGAGGTGGCCTGGAGCATGTACCAACTGAGCTGGCTGAGCACCTGGCCCTTGTGCGGGATGCCGCGCGGCAGCACCACATCGAAGGCACTGATGCGGTCCGTGGCCACCAGGATGGTGCGCCCGTCCTTCAAGTGGTACACGTCGCGCACTTTTCCGTGGTACACTTCCGCAATGCCCGGAAGCTCCAGTTCCGATCGCATCAAGGCGTTGTCAAGGCTCATGGTCATTGCCCCTTGGGGCTTGCTTTCTTCTTCCGGGCAGATGCCGGGGGACGGTTTTCCTCAATCTCGCGGAAGGCGGCGATCACGCGCACCACCAGTTCATGGCGGATCACATCCTTCTCGTCCAATTCAATGATGGCCACGCCCTTCACACCGCGCAGGTGCTCCACCGCCGGCAGCAATCCGGAACGTACCCGGTCCGGCAGGTCCACTTGGGTGGCGTCGCCGGTGATGATGAACTTGGCATCGCGCCCCATGCGGGTGAGGAACATCTTGAGCTGGGGCAGGCTGGCGTTCTGGGCCTCGTCCAGGATGACGAAGGCGTGGTCCAGCGTGCGGCCGCGCATGAAGGCCAACGGGGCGATCTGGATCACGCCGGTGGCCAGGTACTCGTCCAGCTTCATGGGCGGCAGCATGTCGCGCAGCGCGTCGTACAGTGGTTGCAGGTAAGGATCGAGCTTCTCGCGCAGGTCGCCCGGCAGGAAGCCCAGGTTCTCCCCCGCCTCCACGGCCGGCCGCGTCAGGACAATGCGCCGTACTTGCCTATCCTTCAGGGCACGCACGGCCAACGCCACGGCGGTATAGGTCTTGCCCGTGCCCGCAGGCCCTATGGCAAAGACCATGTCATGGTGGGCAATGGCCTCCACCATGCGGCGTTGATTGGGTGAGCGGGCCTTCACGCGCAACCCGTGATTGCCGTGCACGATCACATCCTGACCTTCCGTTCCTTCCTCCGCCATGTTCTCTTTCGCTCGGTCGGTCATGATGTCCTCCATGACTTTCTGCGGCAGCTCATGGTAGGTGACCACGTGCCGTTGCAACTGGTCGAACCGCTCCATGAACACGTCCACATCCTCGCCGGGGCCGGTGACGCGCAACTCCTCGCCCCGGGCCAGCAGGTTCAGCTTGGGGAAGAGCTCCCGGAGCGCCCTGAGGTTCCGGTCATTGGGGCCCAGGATGAGCACCGGGTCCGCCGCTGTGATGTGGATGGTGCGCTGGCTCAAGGGGGAAGGCACTGGGCCTGTGCCGCGCGGCAATGGCGGCAGGCGGTTAATTTTGACCGGTCGAAGGTAATCGCGCAAGGCATTTCCCGGAAAGCATGGCCATCATCACCCTGATCTCCGACATGGGGACGCGCGACCATTACGTGGCCGCCGTCAAGGGAGCGATCCTCTCCCAGCTGGAACAGGTGAACATCGTGGACATCAGCCACCAGATCGCGCCGTTCAACAGCCTGCATGCGGCCTTCGTGTTGCGCAATGCCTGGCCGGAGTTCCCCAAGGGCACCGTCCACCTCATCGGGGTGAACCCCGAGGCCGACGCCCAGACACCCCACGTGGTGGTCCGCCACCGAGGGCACTATTTCATCGGTGCCGATAACGGCATTTTCTCCCTGGTCTTCGATGAAAAGGTGGATGACGTGCACGAGCTGACCCTGAAGCTCGATACGGACCACCAGACCTTCCCCACGAAGAACATCTTCGTGAAGGCCGCCTGCCATCTGGCCCGCGGTGGCACGGTGGAGATGCTGGGCCGGCGCCTGGATGCCCTGCGGGAACAGATCAGCAACCGGCCCGTGGTGGCGGGGGACTCGATCAAAGGCGCGGTGATCCATGTGGACCACTACGGGAACGTGGTCACCAACATCACCAAGGAGCTCTTCCTCTCCACGGTGAAGCACCGGGGCTTCCGGATCTCCTTCGGCCGCCGGATGCACGACATCACCACCATCCACAAGACCTACTCGGATGTGCCGATCGGTGAACGCGTGGCCTTTTTCGGCGACACCGGCTACCTGGAGATCGCCATCAACAAGGGTGTGATCGGCGGCGGCGGCGGTGCGGCACAGCTGCTGGGCCTGGAGGTGACCGACGTGGTGCGCCTCGAGCTCGAACCCGTACCCAGCCGAACCGCAGTAACCACATGATAACGCGAATCGTGAAGATGACCTTCCGGGAGGAGGAGGTCGGACGTTTCCAGGAGCTGTTCGAGGGTTGGCGCCATCGCATCGTTGCCCGGCCCGGCTGCCGGAAGTTGGAACTTCTGCACGACGTGGCCGATCCCCGCGTCTTCTTCACCCATAGTGAATGGGACCACGAGAACGACCTGGAAGCCTATCGGCGGTCGGCGACTTTCGCCGAGGTATGGCCCGTGGTGAAAACCCTTTTCGCCGAGCGTGCCGAGGCATGGTCCTTGCACACCGAGCACCGTATGGTCCGGCCAGTGGCCGATGAACAAACCTCTGCATGAAACAGCTCCTGTCCACATTGCTCCTTGCGTTGCTTACCGCCCTGCCTGCCACCGCACAGACCGACGCCCCCGGTTGGCTTTCGCGGGCCACGGAAGCCTATACGGCCGGCCAATTGGACAGCGCCTTGATGCACGTGGACCGCGCCATCGCCTTGGACCCCGGGTCCGCCCTGGCCTTCAAGTTACGCGGCGACATCCACCAGCGGCAACACCAGCCGGAGCTGGCGGAAGCGGACTACCAGCGATCGGAGCAATTGGATGACGGCAACCCGCGTCTGTATGTGAGCCTCAGTGCCCTGCAGATCGCCGGCGGCAATGCGAAAGGAGGCCTCCGCTATGCGGACAAGGCCATCGCCTTGGACGCCAAGGATGCCGATGCCTGGTACAACCGGGCCTGGGCCCTCTACCAAGGGAATGACCTGGACCTGGCGCTGAAAAGCGTACGCCAAGCCTTGGAACTGGTGCCCCAATTCCCAGAGGCCCTTTACCTCTCCGGGGTGATCAAGGGTGCGCGGTACGACGAGAAGGCCGGCGTGGAGGAAATCAGCGAGGCCTTGCGCCTGAACCCCGCCATTCCCGGCGGCTTGATGAGCAAGGCCGTGTTGCAATACGAGGCCAAGGCCTACCAGGACGCCATCACCACCTTCAGCGAGGTGATCGCCTCGGACACCACTGAGCTGGCCGATGCCTTCTACTACCGCGCCGATTGCCATTACAATTTGGGCGACAAGGAATCGGCGTGTGCCGATTGGCAGCGAAGCCTTTCCCTGGGCGACAAGGACGCCGCGTTCATCAAGCGGAATTACTGCGACACGGACGCGAACAAGATCCCCAAGAAGCCGGTACGCAAGCGCCGCCGCACCACCATCGAGTTCTGAGCCCCGGGTTCCCGGTGCCCGAGCTGGGATTTTTCCGGCTTACCCGACACTGGACCTCAAAATTGCGAGGTGATTTTCCGCGGAGATCCAATCCGCGAATGCACGTAGCTGTTTTTGACACTTCTCGATTCATTTTCCTATTTTGGCTCCAACCGATCAACCCCTTGGTTCAACCCGTACGCATACTTATCCCCGATGGGGACAGCCCCTTGGCGGTGCCCGTGCTGCAATGCCTGCACCGGTCCGACATGCCGTGCAAGGTCTGGCTCCTACATGCGGATGACATTTCCACGGCTCCACGATCGCGGTTCACCCATCGCGCACTGCGCACCCCCTCTGCCTTGAACCCTGAGGCCGTCCGCAACGCGGTCCGGGAACATGGGATTGACGTGGTGCTGCCGGTATCCACGGCAGGCATACTTGCCATCGCCGAATTGGCCGACCAGCTGGCGCCCATGGTGCGCCTGCCTGCGTTGCCGGACCCGATGGTCTTACGCCAACTGGGTGACAAGTGGCAGCTGCACCAACTGCTGCTGGACACAGGCCTGCCCAGCCCCCGCACCGAGCTACTCACCGGCCCGGAGCTGCCTGGTACTTTCGACCCAGATGAGCCGGTATTGCTGAAACCCCGCTGCGGGCAAAGCGGCGAGGGTATCTTCAAGGTGGAACGGGCAAGCGAGCTCGACCAAAGACCCGACTTGCAAGACCTCATCGTGGCGGGATATGTCATCCAGGCCTGCCTGGGCGGTGCGAACGTGGACCGCAGCGTGCTGTGTGATCAAGGGCGGGTCATCACAGCCACCGTTCAACGCCCCTTGCACAATCGGAATGGATACAAGCCAAGCAAGGACCTGCATTTCGGTCATGATGCCGCAGTGGCGAATGTGGTGGACACCTTGCTGGAAGCCTGTGGCTGGAGCGGGGTGGCCCACATCGACACGGTGAAGGAGGCCGGCTCTGGCATCCCCTACGTGGTTGACGTCAACCCGAGGTACTGGGCCACTTTGCTGGGGTCCTTTGCTGCGGGCATCAACTTCCCGGCCATCCAGGTGGCTGTTGCGATGGGCCTTCCAACACCGGCTGAAAGCATGAAGGAGATTGATTTCATCAGCGCCGGTACGTGGCCGTTGCACTTCCTGCGGCATGGCACACCCCTGAGCCATTCCACCGTGCCGTACAACTTGGCCGATCCCTTGCCCAAGCTTCACCTGTTGCTGAACCGCAGGCGGGTGATCGCCATGGGGCGTTGACGTTCATCGCGTCCGGCACCATGCTGCATCGGGGCTTGCCCATCCCGGGCATGCACAAGGCTCATAAACTTTTTCAATACTGGCGCCGTTGCCCAAATTGACGGCAAGCGCCCACTGGTCGGCTCTTACCTTCGCCCCCAGCCTCGCGACCCGAACCGGCCGCCCGCCAACATGCGCGCATTGATCACCAAGGAAATACAAGGCTTCCTGGGCTCGTTGATCGGGCACTTGGTCATTGTGGTCTTCCTGCTGCTCACCGGTTTGTTCCTCTGGGTATTCCCCGGCAACATTTTGGACACAGGCTACGCGGAGCTGGGTCCGCTCTTCCAAGTGGCCCCTTGGGTCTTCCTCTTCCTGGTGCCGGCCGTCACCATGCGTAGTTTCAGCGAGGAGCGCCGCACGGGCACCATCGAGCTGCTGCTCACCAAGCCCATCACGGACCTTCGGCTCGTGCTGGGCAAGTACTTGGCCGCCGTGGTGCTGGTCCTGCTGGCCTTGTTGCCCACGGCCGTGTACTGGTACAGCATCGGCAGCCTTGCCGTGCCGGACTGGAACATCGACCAAGGCAGCATCCTGGGCAGCTACATCGGCCTGTTCTTCCTGGCCTCCACGTTCGCCGCCATGGGCATCTTCGCCAGTGCCCTCACGGAAAGCCAGATCGTGGCCTTCCTGATCGCGGCCCTGCTGTGCTTCATCCTCTACCTGGGCTTCGACCTGGCGGCGGACTTCAGCTCCATCGGTGCCTTGGAGGGACCGGTCAAGAACCTGGGCATCCAACAGCACTACGCCAGCATGAGCCGGGGAGTGATCGACCTGCGCGATGTGCTCTACTTCCTGGGCGTTGACGCCATCTTCATCCTCGCCACCCGCACGGTGGTCCAAAGCCGTACCTGGTGATGGCGCTGAAGGGAAGAACCACCCGGAAGGCTGGGGGAATGATGCAGCTGGCGATCGGCATCGCCTGTGTGCTGCTCGTGTTGTTCATCGGCTCCTTCGCACGTGTGCGGGTAGACCTCACCAGCGACCAGCGGTACACGCTCACCCCGGCCACCAAGGACCTGGTGGACAGCCTGAAGGACGTGGTGTTCGTGAAGGTCTACCTGGCGGGGGACCTGCCTGCCGACCTGCGCCAGCTGAGCGGCAGCCTGCGCGACCTGCTGGATGAGATGCGGGTGCGCAACCCGGACATGCTGCAATACGAGTTCACCGACCCCAGTGCCAGCCTGGATGAGGAGACGCGCAACAAGGTGTACGAGCAATTGCAGAAGGAAGGCCTCCAGTATACCGGTATCCGCACCAGGGGCAAGGGCTCCGAAAGCGAGGTGATCGTGTGGCCGGGTGCCATCGTGTCCTACCAGGGGCGGTCCGTGCCGGTGCAGCTGCTCAAGTCCCAGATGCGGAGCACGGATGCCGAAATGGTGAACCGCTCCATCAATAACCTGGAGTACGAGATGGCCAGCGCCATCCGGCAGGCGGTCACGGCGCACAAGGCACGCGTGGCCTTCCTGGAAGGGCATGGCGAACTGGCCCCCATCCAAGTGCAGGACCTGGCCAATGCCCTGGGCGAACAGTACGCCGTGGGACGTGTACGACTGGACGGGCGGATCGATGCGCTGAGCAGCAAGGCTGAAGGGGTCACCTACCGGATGAACAATTACGAGGCACTGATCGTGGCCAAGCCCGACTCCGCCTTCACGGAGAAGGACCGCTTCATCCTGGACCAGTTCATCATGAACGGCGGCAAGGTGCTTTGGGCCGTGGATATGATGGACCCGCACTTGGACAGCCTGCGGACCAACCAGTACTCCATGGCCACACCGTTGGACCTGGGGCTGGACGAACTGTTCTTCGCCTATGGCGTGCGCATGAACAAAGACCTGCTGCTAGACAAGCAGTGCGCGCCCATCCAGTTCTTCGCGCAGCCTTACGGGAACCAGCCCAAGCTCGTCACCCGCCCCTTCCCCTTCGAGCCCCTGGTGGTCCCGGACGGCAGCCAGCCCATTGTGGCCAACATCGACCCGGTGCGCCTGCGCATGGTGGGCAGCATGGACACCATCGGCCTGGACAGCGCGCACAGCACCATCCTGCTCTCCACCTCACCGTATACCCGCGTGCTGCGCAATCCCGTCCGCATCAGCCTTGCCGTGGTGGACATGGACCTGGCCCTGGACCGGAACAACTCCCCGCACCAGACGGTGGCCGTGCTCACCCAAGGACGCTTCCGGTCGGCCTTTGCCGGGCGCCTGGCCATGCCGGACAGTGTGCTGAAGGCCATCGGTTACCGCGAATGGAGCCGCCCCACCGCGCAGATCTTCATCAGCGACGGGGACGCCTTGGCCAACCCGGTGGACAGCGAGCGCGGCACTTTCTACCCGCTGGGCTATGAGAAATCCGCCCGGGCCAAGATCTTCGGTAATCGCGAGTTCTTCGTCAACGCGATGAACTACCTGCTGAACGACAAGAGCCTGATCAGTATCCGTTCGCGCACCATCAGCCTGCGCCAACTGGACCCCCAAGTGATCGAGACCGACCGCGTGCGCATCCAGGTAGCCAACGTGGTGCTCCCGGTCGTCATCGCCCTTGCCGCTGGCCTGGTGTTCATCCTGCTCCGCAAGCGGCGCCACGCCCAAGCCCCATGAAGAAAAGCCTGCTGCCCATCCTGATCCTGGCCGTGTTGGCCACCGTGGCCTGGTGGCTTTGGAAGAACAACACCGGCACTACGCTCTCCGGCCCGCTCACCGATTTCGCCGTGGCAGACACCGCTGCGGTGGATCGCATCTTCATCGCCGAGAAAACCGGTGGCACGGCCGACCTACGCCGGGTGCCCGGGGGCTGGACCGTGAACGGCATGCCGGCCAAAGGCTTCCAGGTGAACCTGCTGCTGAAGACCTTCAAGCTGGTGGAACTGCGCGGCCCCGTGCCCAAAAGCATGGAACCATCCGTACTGCGTGTGATGGCCGGCACCGCCAAGAAAGTGGAGATCTACCAAGGTGGCGACAAGCCCGCCAAGATCTGGTGGATCGGCGGCTCCTCCCATGACCACTACGGCACATACATGGTGCTGGAGATCCCCGGCAAGGGCCGAAGCGACGTCCCCTTCGAGATGGGCATGGCCGGCTTCACCGGTGTGCTGAACACGCGTTTCCACACCAAGATCGATGACTGGCGAAGCAGCCGCGTCACTTGGTACCCCCGGCTTTCCGAGGTATCTGAGGTCCGGTTGGAAGTACCGGCCGACCCCGCCATGGGATACCGGATCCGTTACCGCGGCGGCGACAGCCTGAGCCTGTTCAATGACCAAGGCCAGCCGGTGGCCATGGACACCGCCCGGGTGCAAGATGCCATGCTCGCCCTGCGCCAAGGGAGCTTCGAGGGCTTTGAACGCAGCCTGTCACGTGCCCAACGCGATTCCGTGCTGGCCTCCACGCCCTGGTACATCCTCACCATCAGCAGTACCGCGGGCGAGCAGCGCATCCCCTTCTGGCGGAAGAAACCCCGCCCTGGCGAGAAGGATATGGACTTCAAACTCGCCACCGAGGACGTGAACCGGATGTACGCCTTGGTGGACGACACCGCCCTGGTGGTGGTCCAGCGCTTCTGGTGGGACCGTGTGACCCGGCCTGTGGGCGACCTGATGCCGCACTTGGTCGGGCACCCGTGACACCCCTCGCCCAGGGCCTTGCCTATGTGGAAAAAGCCCCGTCCGTGTTGATAACACGGGCCTCGGGCAGCAAGCCGCCCGGATATCTTTGCCGCCCACCCTGGTTGCAGGGTGTGGCCATCCACGCATCAACGAACATTTCCTCGATGAAATTCATCGTTTCCAGCAGCACCCTTCTGAAGCAATTGCAGGGCCTCCAAGGCGTACTCGCCAGCAGCAACACCCTGCCCATCCTCGACAACTTCCTGTTCGAGATCGACAACAAGAAACTCACCGTGACGGCCAGCGACCTGGAAACCACCATCACAGCGGACCTGGCGGTGGAGGCCAAGGAGAAAGGCAGCGTGGCCATCCCCGCCCGGTTGCTGCTGGACATCCTGAAGGCCTGCCCGGACCAACCGCTCACCTTCAGCATCGACGGCAAGCATTTCGGCATTGAGATCAGCAGCGAGCAGGGCAATTACAAGATGACCGGGTTCCCCGGTGCGGATTTCCCCAAGAGCCCGGTGCTCGAGGAGCCCGCCAGCATCACCATCCCGGCGGGCACCCTGGCCACCGCGATCAACAAGACGCTCTTCGCCACCGGCAACGACGACCTGCGCCCCGTGATGAGCGGCATCTTCTTCGAGCTCTCGGAGGATGCCGCCCGCTTCGTGGCCACCGATGCCCACAAACTGGTCCGCTACACGCGAAGCGACATCAGCTCGCCCAAGGCCGCCAGCTTCATCGTGCCCAAGAAACCACTCAACCTGCTGAAGAATTCCCTGGCCACCACCAACGCTGAGGTCAACGTGGAGTTCAACGAGAACAACGCCTCCTTCACCTTCGACAACATGCGGCTGGTGTGCCGCCTGATCGACGGCAAGTACCCCAATTACGAGGCCGTGATCCCCAAACAGAACCCCAACAAGCTCACGATCGACCGCCAGAACTTCCTTAATGCCATCCGGCGTGTGGCCCTCTTCAGCAACAAGACCACGCACCAGGTCCGGCTCAACATCAACGGTAGCCAGCTGGCCATCAGCGCCGAAGACCTGGATTACGCCAACGAGGCGAACGAGAAGCTTACGTGCAGCTACGAGGGTGAGGACATGATGATCGGCTTCAATTCCCGCTTCCTGGTGGACATGCTGGTGAACCTGGGCAGTGAGAACGTGGTCATGGAAATGAGCGCCCCCAACCGTGCGGGCATCCTGCTGCCTGGCGAAGCCGGCGAGCACGGCGAGGACGTGCTGATGCTGGTGATGCCCGTGATGCTGAACAACTAACCTTCGGCAGGCATTTTGCAACCCCCTTGCCACGATGAAAAAACTGCACATCCCCATTGCTGCCTTGGTGCTCGGCCTGATGCTGAGCTCCAACGCCTGTTCCGAAAAGACCGGTGAGGCCGCAAACACCCGGGGCAAATGGGTACTGGAGCAATTGGGCGGCGCGGCCGTGGCCATGCCCGAGGGGCGGGAGATGCCGTACATCGAGATTGACAGCACCGGGCAGAACCTCACGGGCTACGCAGGCTGCAACCGCGTCTTCGGCGCCATGCGCATCTGGGGTGATTCCATCGCCTTCCCGGGCCTGGCCTCCACGCGCATGTATTGCGAGGAGACCCAGAAGACGGAGGACAGCTTCCTGGAAGCCCTGAACAACGCTAGGACCTTCGCCATCAAGGGCGATCAGTTGGTGCTGTCCGGAGGCAAGGAACTGGCCACCTTCCGGCGGGGAACCCGGTAAGAGGCCAAACAAGATCCACAGGAACAGCCCGGTGCCCGCACCGGGCTGTTTGTCTTTATGGCACCACGTTACTTACTGAGGCGGCATGAAAGAAGCGGACGGATCAAGGGTGTGCAAGAGGAGCGGCTCTCGCACTCTTGAATCTTTGCACCACATCGTTCTTCCACCGGATGGAAAAGGAGAACGGATCTTCCTCACCGGCTCAAAAACCGTGGCGCACTATCCCCGGTAAGGGAACAACTTCATAAATGCAGGATCGTTCCGGGGCGTGAATCACGAGGCCAGGGCCGTTGAAGTGCAACGAGCTGTCGTCGCACCTGAAGTATTGGACGAACCATGTGACATCTGAACTATGGCGGATCTACCCCTTGGAACGCCGGGCGCTCCTGGAAGCCATCGGCTTCACTGCTCCGCGTGAGCCTCTGAAAAGCGAAAGGGCCGCCCCGATCCCGGGGCGGCCCTTTAAGCAAGCAGGGTTCAATCAATGGATGATCTGCAGTCCTTGGGTCATCACAGTACCGTTCGTGGACAGCGTGACCACGTAGTTGCCGCTCTGCAGGCCATGCAGGTCGAAGACATTCACGGCACCGCCGGCAGTGAACGCCTCGTGGTGTACCGTGCGGCCCGTCAGGTCGGATACGCGCATGTCCACCGTTCCGCTCAGGGAGGTCGGCAGCTTGATGGTCAGTTCACCGGTGGTGGGGTTCGGATACATGGAGAAGGTGCCGGCGGCCGTTTCACCCACACCCACGGCACCACATTCCACCACCCAATGCAAGGGCAGTGCAGCCTGTCCTGTGGCACAGGAGTACGTGTCATTGGAAACGATGCGCAACAGCATGTCCGAGTACCCTTGGGTGGTGTTCACCGCCCAACCGGCCAAGTTTCCGTTGAGGTTGCCCTGCCACACCAGGTTGGCCGGCAAGGGGGCAAATCCATTGTAGATCTGCACGAAGTCGTTGGCTCCCAGGTTACCCCACAGGAAGGAGACAGTCAAGGGCACACCCGGCATCCCTTGGTAAGCGAACCAGGCCGTATCCGAGTTGGTGTAGCAGTACTCATAGGCGGTGGCGGCGCAAACGGTGTCCACACAGGCCTGGGAGTCTGAGGTGAAGTCGGGGCTAAAGACCCTGCACAGGTCATTGGTCTCGTTGAGCACGGTGACCATCACGGTGCTGTCCATGGGGAACGGTCCCACCATGGTGATGCCCGTGGGGATGTTGGTCAAGGTGTCCGTGGTAAGGGTGTTGGCGATCCGCACGAAGGAGCCGCTGCCCAACGAATCCACGTTGACGGCCACGGTGAACGAGTGATGGATGCAATCCTCCACGATACTGAACGTTGCGCCGGGGTTGGTGCAATCCAAGCAACCGATGTTCCAATCCCAGGTCCAGGTGCTGTCGGTGGAGCAGCTGACCGATCCGTCCGAGGTGAGCTCCATGTAAATATGCCCGCTGGAGGCAATGAGCAGCAAGTCGGTGAGGTCGGTGGTGCCGGCGGGATTCTGGTACAACAGCGGGGAGAGGTTGTCCGGACCGTCATAGATCCGCAATTGATCCCACGTGTTGGATTCGATGGTCCCGGCGGTGAATTGCATGGCCAAGGGCGAAGAGCCCGAAGCCTGCCAATGCCACGTGTGCGAATCGCTATTTGAGTAGCAGTAGGTTTCCTGTAACAGGGCACCACCGCACTCGACCACCGTGGGGCAGAGCGGGTTGATCAATGGCTGGGAGCTCACGTTGCACAGCGTGTTCATGTCGTTCACCAGGGTGATCACCGTGGTGGTTCCAGCGGCGAACGGCCCCACGGTAAATGTGCCCGGTGCGCTGGCCGCAACCGGCAATGCACCGTTGTCGTTGGTGATATCGATCACGTCGTCGCTGCCCAAGCTGGTCAGGTTGACATCCACACTGTATTGCATGTTGGCGCAATCGGTGACCACGGTGAAGGTGGCTGCCGGCGCGGTGCAGTCCAAGCAACCCACTTGCCATGCCCAGGTCCATCCCGAATTGGTTTCGCAGCTCACCGAGCTCTCGGAGGTCACCTTCATGAACATGTGCCCTGAAGGAGCGATGACCTGCAGGCCCGCCAACTGGGTGGTGGTACCGGTGGGGTTCTGGTAAAGCACGGGGCTCTGGTCGTCCGGTCCGTCGTAAATGGTCAATTGGTCGAAGGTGGCGGATTCGATGGCGCCGGCCGAGAAGATGATGATCAACGCCTCGTTTCCGGAAGACTGCCAGTGCCAGGCGTGGTTGTCGTTGTTCACATAGCAGTAGCTGCCGTCCACCGGTGCACCGCCGCATTGGATCACCTGCGGGCAAAGCGGGTTCACCAGCGGGGCGGAGCTCACGTTGCACAGGCTGTTCTCGTCGTTGCTCAAGGTGATCACCACGGGGATGTTCGCCGTGAAGGGGCCCACCACGTACATGCCGGTGTCCGTGGCAGTGGCCAGGACATTGCCCAGGCTGTCCGCCGTGATGTCCAGCGTTTGGTCGCTGCCCAGGTCGGTGATGTGCACCTCCACCATGAAGTTGTAGTTGTCGCAATCGGTCACCACGTTGTAGGTGGCCACAGGCTGGGTGCAATCCAGGCAGCCCACCTGCCAAACCCAGGTCCAACTGGTGTTGGTGGCGCAGCTCACCGAGCCGTCTGAGGTCACCGTCATGTAGATCTGTCCGGAAGGAGCGATGACCTGAAGGCCGGCAAGCTGTGTGGTGCCTGTGGGGTTTTGATACAGGATCGGGCTCAATGCATCCGGTCCGTCATAAATGATCAGATCGTCCCACGTGTTGGACTCGATGGCGCCGGCAGAGAAGATCAGGATCAACGGCTCGCCTGCGGAAGATTGCCAACTCCAAGCATGGTTGTCGTTGGGCACATAGCAGTAGCTCTCATCCACGGGTGCACCACCGCATTGGATCACTTGTGGGCAAAGCGGGTTCACCAATGGGTCGGAGCTCACGTTGCACAGGCTGTTCTCGTCGTTGCTCAAGGTGATCACCACGGGGATGTTCGCCGTGAAGGGGCCCACGCTGTACACGCCGGTGTCGGTAGCGGTAGCCAGGACATTGCTCAGGCTGTCCGCCGTGATGTCCAAGGTCTGGTCGCTGCCCAGGCCGGTGATGTGCACCTCCACCATGAAGCTGTAGTTGTCGCAATCGGTCACCACGTTGTAGGTGGCCACAGGCGGGGTGCAGTCCAGGCAGCCCACCTGCCAGAACCACTCAGCGTAGGAACCGCTCGAGCAGCTTCCGAAAGCATCGGAGCTCATCTCCATGTACATCATGCCGGAAGCGGCGACCACCTGCAGACCGCCGAGTGTCGTTGTGCCCGTGGGGTTCTCATAGATCAGCGGGGAAAGGTTGTCCGGGCCGTCATAGATGCGGAGGTGGTCCGTGGTGTTGGTGCCGATGCTGCCGGCCGAGAAGATCAGGATCAGCGATTCGCCACCGGAGGACTGCCAGCTCCAGGCATGGCTGTCGTTGTTGGTGTAGCAATACTGGCCGTCCACCGGTGCGCCGCCGCATTGGATCACCTGCGGGCAGAGGGGGTTCACCAGCGGTGTGGAGGTCACGTTGCACAGCGGGTTGTCGCTGTTGCTCAGAATGAACACCACGGGCACGTTGGCCGTGAAAGGACCTACCGTGTACACGCCGGTATCCGTGGCGGTGGCCAGCACGTTGCCCAAGCTGTCAGCCGCGATGTCCAAGGTCTGGTCGCTGCCCAGGTCGGTGATGTGCACCTCCACCATGAAGTTGTAGTTGTCGCAATCGGTCACCACGTTGTAGGAAGCCGTTGCGGGCACGCAGTCCAGGCAGCCCACTTGCCAGTTCCATTGGGTCTGTGAACCGCTTTGGCAGCTCACGGACCCATCCGAGGTGTTCTGCATGTACAAGTGGCCGGATGCGGCAACGAATTGAAGCCCGGCCAACTGGGTGGTGCCGGATCCGTTCTCCCACAACAAGGTGCCGCTGTTGTCAGCTCCATCATAGATCCGCAGGTGGTCCCAGCTGTTGGATTCGATGCTTCCGCCGGAGAAGATGATGATGAGCGGAAGGCCCGGTGTGGTGGCCTCGTAGTGCCAGTGGTTGTTGTCGTTGTTGATGTAGCAGTAGGTCTGGTCAAGGGGTGGATCACCGCAGGTGACCAACGTGGGGCAAGTGTTGCCGGAAACCAAGCCATTGAAGCTCAGGTTGCAGGCGGGGTCACTGCTGTGGGCAACCACGAGGTTTACCGTTTCACCCACGGTGAAGGGGCCGAGGGGATGCATGCCCACTTGCACACCGGCCACCGTCTGGTCGGCACCGCCGTTCACGTTGTAGATCAGGTCCACACCCGTGCCGTCGCCGATGCTGGTCACGTTCACGTTCAGGGTGAACTGGTTGTTGTCGCAGTCATCCACAGCGGTCACCGTGGCCACGGGGGGGGTACAGTTGAGGAAGAGTTGCACCGTGGTGACAATACAGCCCGAGGAGGAGGTGGCGCACGAAGCATCCACGTTCCAGTGCACATACAAGGAGCCGGAGACCGTGGGTACTGCCGATACCTGTGTCATGCCCTCCGCAACCACCGCCCCGGTGGCAGAACCTTCACGGACGGTGATGTAGCCGGCAGGCGCCGTGGTGAACTGGTAGGTCGCACCGGCATTCACCGGGCCCACCACGCTGTATTCCGACAAGAAATTACAGGTGGAAATGGTTGTCACGGCACCTCCGGGATCCGGAACGATGGTGCTTCCGGGATACTGGCTCGAGTTGGTACAGCCTTGCGCATGTACCGCGGCCGGCGACCAAGCCAAGGCAAGGGCTGCCAAGCCGAATGTTGGGAGTAGTTTCCTTCTCATGGGGGGCTTTTTACTCGTTTGAGGTGGGAAATATAGCAACTGGTTCCTTCTTCTCCCAGTGGATGGCAGGCCCATGGCGCCGGGCGAGCGACGAAACCCCCTGTGCCTTCGGGCCGTTAGACCGCCGCAATGCGCTTCTTCTCCTTATCCGTCCTACTATGCACAGCCTTGGCCGCCATGGCCGGAGGCGGCCCTACCCTGCCCGAGGGCGAAGTGCCCGCCAAGGAATTGGCGCGCCTTCATAGGGAGATCCGACTTGCCGAGAAAAAGGACCGGCCGACCGTGCTGGTGGGCACCCTGCGCCAGCTTCGCGACCTGCAGATGCAATACGGCGCGATTGACTCGGCCTTGAGCACCGGCCTACGCGTGGTCCAGCTCTATGACATCTCCGAGGACCGCCTGATCATGGCCAACGACTGGCGGCAGCTTAGCCGGGCGGCCCACCGTGTCGGCGACTTGGATGGTGCCATCAAGGCGGCCAGCCGCATGGTGCTGATCCTGAAGACCGCCAACGATGAGACCGCGCATGCCAATGCCACGCTCTACCTGCTCGACCTCCTGTCCGAAGCCGATCGTCAGGTGGATTTCAGGCATTACAGCGCAGAGGCCTTGAAACTATTCCAGGAACAAGGAAACCTGTTGGGCCAGACCCGCGTGTACTACCGCCAAGGGGAGAACCTTCTCAATGGCAGCAGTGCCGCAGATGCACTCACCCTGCTGCACCTGGCCATGCGCAACCGGGGCATCCTGGACAGCAAGCCTGAAGTGGCCCGCATCCTGTTCTCCGTGGCTCGTGCGCAGGCCCGGCTCAAACAATGGCCCAAGGCCCGCGAGGCGTTTGACCAGGCCTGGCAACTGGACCCGGAAGCGGCAGGCACCAATCCAGGGTTATTTGACTTGGCTGCGGACATACGGCTTGGCCAAAACGACCTGCGCGCTGCCTTGGACTTCCAGCGCCTGGCGAGCCATGCCAAGGATTCGCTCTTCCAAGCCGGAAGGGCCTTCCAGGCTGCACGGATCCAGGTGCTCTACGACATTCACCTCAAGGACAAGGACAATGCCGTGCTGGAAGCGGAAAACCAGGAGGCAATGGCCCAGTTGGCCGCCCTACAGGAAAAGGTCCGGTGGTTCGTCATCCTGTGCTGCCTGTTCGCCGGAGCCATCCTGTTCCTTTTGCTGTGGCGCGCCAACCACCACCGTGTACTTCGCCGGGCACGGATGAAGACCAAAGTGGTCCGCGGCAAGGTGAAGGAGATCGAGGTGGAACGCACTGAACTGGCCCAACAGAACCTGGAGCTTTCCATGGCCTTGCAACAGGCACAAGCACAGGTCCTGGACAGCAGCGGCCTTCGGTCTGCCAGCGACCAGACCTTCCTGCTCCAGGAACTGCTCGATGCCTGGACGGAACGGTTCCCCGATCAGCAGGACTCCCCGCTGATCACCCTGCTCCGCTCGCGTATCAATGTGGTTACCCTGGTGCGCCGGAACCTGCAACAGTTCGACACCTTGGGCATCGTCAACATCAAGGCTCACTTTACTTCGCTGGTTGAACTCGTCCGGCAGGAATGCGGCCGCCCCCACCTGTTGCATGTGAACCTGCGCATCGCTGACGATGACCTCCTCCGGGAGGGACTGATGCCATTGAGCCTTCTCTTCGCCGGCCTGGTGCGCTTGAGCATGGAGCATTCCATTGCCACGCAACGGCCCGGAACCGTCGAGGTGGTGCTCCATCGCGTGGGCGCATCCCATTGCGAGCTGCTTTATACGGATCAGGGCGGGGCCATCACCGGGGAATCCCTCAACAAAGGAGACCTCACCTCTTCCATGGTGCTTACTTGGGCACGGGCCATGAAAGGGTCCATCCGCCTGCTGAAGGAGGAGGCCACCACCTTCCAGTTCACCTACGAGCCGCAGGCGGCCGCGCAGCTCCGCAAGGCTTCCTGACCCCGGTCCGTGCCGGTGGATTACCTTCGCGCCTGATTCACCAGAGAAGCCATATTTCCTTGAAAACCACGTTGGATACTCCGTCCCTTCCCTCCGATTTCAACTCACTGGGCCTGGACCCTGGCCTGCTTGACGGCCTGGATGCCATGGGCATCCGCACCCCCACTCCCATTCAACAACAGGCCATACCGGCTGCGCTGGATGGGCGCGACCTGATCGCCTGCGCACAGACCGGCACCGGGAAAACGGCGGCCTTCCTGCTGCCGCTGATCGAGGTGATCTACGGCTACAAGCCCCGGGTGGAAGGCTCCATCCGCGCCCTGGTGATCGTGCCCACGCGTGAGCTGGCGCTGCAGATCGACCAGCAGATGCAGGCGATCGGGTACTTCACCCCCATCACCTCCATGGCCGTGTACGGCGGCAGCGATGCCTCCTCCTTCGATCAGCAGAAGGCGGCGTTGAAGGGCGGCACCGAGGTGATCATCGCCACACCGGGCAAGCTGCTCAGCCACCTCAACCTGGGCTACGTCGCCATCGACGGCCTGGAATTCCTGGTGCTCGACGAGGCCGACCGGATGCTGGACATGGGCTTCATCGACGACATCCACCGGATCGTGAAGTTCCTGCCCAAGGACCGCCAGACGCTTATGTTCAGCGCCACCATGGCCCCCCCGATCCGCGAACTGGCGCGCACCATCCTCCATGACCCGGTGGAGATCAGCATCGCCTTGAGCAAGCCGGCCGAGGGGGTGAAGCAGGAAGCCTACGTGGTGCATGAAACACAGAAGGCCCCGGTACTGGAGCACATCCTGCGCACCAATGAGGCTGCGTGCATCATCATTTTCGCCGGGCGCAAGAGCGAGGTGAAGAACCTGGCGCGCCACCTGCGCCGCCAAGGCTTCAACGCGCAACCCATGAACAGCGACCTGGAGCAGGCCGAGCGCGAGCAGGTGATGCTCGATTTCCGCAACCGGAAGCTCCGGATCCTGGTGGCCACCAACGTGGTGAGCCGCGGCATCGACATCGACGACATCGACCTGGTGATCAACTACGACGTGCCGCAGGACCCCGAGGACTACGTGCACCGCGTGGGCCGCACGGCCCGTGCCTCCAGGAAGGGCCAAGCCATCACGTTCATCAGCGAGAAGGACATGCGCGAGTTCGGCCGCATCGAGCAGTTGATCGGTTACCCTGTGGAGAAATTGCCCCTACCCGAAGGCTTTGGCACCGGGCCGGTCTACAGCACGGAACGCCGGAAACGCACCGGCCCCAACGACCACCGCCGCGGCCCCGGTGGCGGGAACCGCGGCGGCGGCAAGTCAGATGGGCAACGCAGGGGCGGCGGCCGCCGGCATTGACCTTAACGCGTGCGGAACTGGGCCTTGTTGGCCTCCAGCACCTTCATCTCATCAAAGGCCTTGGCGGCGTCGCCATTGGCGATGATCCGCAGGGTCTTGATGCTGTCGCCCTGCTGGATGGCGTTCACCACGTCCTGCCCGCTCACCACATGGCCGAAGATGCTGTGCTTGCCGTCCAGCCATGGCGTGGGCACGTGGGTGATGAAGAACTGGCTGCCGTTGGTGCCCGGGCCGGCGTTGGCCATGCTGAGCACGCCCGGAGCAGCATGCTTCAGGCTTGGATCGAACTCGTCGGGGAACACGTAGCCCGGACCGCCCCGACCCGTGCCGGTGGGATCGCCGCACTGGATCATGAAGTTGGCGATCACCCGGTGGAACACGATACCGTCATAGTAAGGCGTGCCCTTGGGCTTGGCCGTGTTGGGCTGCTCGCCCTTGGCCAGGGCCACGAAGTTGGCCACGGTGATCGGCGTCTTCTGGTATTCCAGCTGGCACACCATGGTGCCCTTGGTGGTGTTGAATTCCGCGAAGAGGCCTTCGCCATGTTCGTTGTTTTCCACGGTCTTTGGGGGTGTTGGGAGGTTGGATAGCAAGGAGCGACGCCTACCGGCCGCTGAACTTGCCCTTGTTGGCTTCAATCACTTTCACGGCATCAAAGGCCTGGGCTTCTTTTCCGACGGCCTTGATTTTTACTTCCATGCTCACCGGGTCGTTCGGCCTGTCGGAGGTGGTGGGCAGTGCTGCTATGGCATCCACCGTTTCGATGCCTGACACCACTTTACCGAAGATCGAATAGTTATGCGGAAGGCCAAAATCCTTGTGCATGATGAAGAACTGCGATCCGTTGGTATTGGGGCCGCGGTTGGCCATGGCCATGATCCCGCGCCGGTACCCCTCCTTGTACAACTCAGTGCTCGGGTCCAGCTCGTCCGCGAACGTGTACCCGGGGCCACCGGCCCCGGAGCCTAACGGATCGCCGCCCTGTATCATGAAGCCGGAGATCACCCTGTGGAAGATCAGGCCATCATAGAATGGCGTTCCGGCCGGCTTGGCCGAGTTTTGCTGCTTGCCTTGGGCCAGTGCCACGAAGTTTGCCACGGTAACGGGCGAACCCTTAAAATCCAATTTGCAGGTGATCTCACCCAAGCGGGTAGTAATGACGGCAAAGAGCCCATCACCAAGTTCGGCCTTCTGCTCCACTTCCGGAGCGGGTTGGGTGCTTGGTGCAGGTTCGATTGCTGTAGCGACGCCCCCTTTCGGGGCCGGGCTACTTCCGCAGGCAAGCACCAGGGCCATGCCGGCAAAGAGTGTGGGGAAGTGCATACGGTTCATGGACGAATGGTGAGGGCGCGAATTTAGCCGGGTCGGCGGGTCATTGGAGCATGGGTGCCTCCAAGGCATCCAGCCGGTCCACCGAGAAGTCGCCCGATGCACGACCGATGATGCGGCCTTGCGGATCGAGGACGAAGAAATAGGGAATGTCCTTGTCCTTCATGCCCAGCGCGTCCACCAAGGGGCCGGCATCGCCCTTGAAGAACACCACGCGCCGGGCGATCTCCGGGTCCACCTCCTTGCGCAGGCGGTTCATGGTGGGGCCGTACGCGGACCTGTTCAGCCCGGTGAACACGGGGACCAGGAAGAGCTCCACCTCATAGGAACCGGCGAAGAGCCCGTTCTTGGCCACGAAGCGGTTGTAGGCCGGCGCATACCATCGCTCCAACAGCGGCTCGGCCTTCTTGCCCAAGGCCACAGCCACAACGCTGAAACCTTGGGCATCCCGCAAAGGCAAGGTGATGGTGGTGCCGTCGGTGGTCTCCCCTTCCAAGGTGGGGAACACGGATTGTGCCGGAGCTTGACATGAAAGCAGAACGGCCACCAGGCCGGGCAGGAAACGGGAAAGGATGGGCATGGGCCGAATGCACCTGCAAGAATGGGGCCGTTGCCGTCAGTGCGGGTTTTTCCCCACGAACGGTTTGAAGTACTCCATCAGCGTGGCGATGTCCTTGTCCATGTCATCGCTCACATGGAAGAGCTCGGCGAGGATCACCTCCTTGCGGCCATAGTCGAAGGAAACGGGCACCAAGGGTACATTGGCCTGTCGGGCGATGCGCCAGAATCCGGTCTTCCAGGCTTCCACCTTCTTGCGGGTGCCTTCCGGGGTGATGGCAATGGAAAAGCCGGGAATGGTGCGGAAGTATTCGCTCACCTGGTCGGTGATGTGCATGGCCCTGGAACGGTCCACGGGATAGCCGCCCGTGGCGCGGAAGAACCACCCCAACGGGGAATCGAACAGGGATTTCTTGGCCAGGTAGTTGGACTTGAAACGCAGGGAGCTGCGCACCAGCAGGCCGAGGAAGAAATCCCAGTTGCTGGTATGGGGCACCACCAGGTAGATGACGCTGCCGAGCCCGGCGGGCCTGCGGTCGATGACGCGCCAACCCAGGATGCGGAGAATGGCGCGGGAGATGTGGCTGAGCATGCGGCGGCAAGATAACCGAACGGTGCGGGCCGCAAGCAGGGCCTAATAAAGCACGATGGGCGGCCCGAAGGCCGCCCACCGCACGTGATCCAAATGAAGTGGCTCAGCCCTCCATGTCGTCCATGTCATCCATGTCCTCGTCGCGGCGCGACCGGCGCTTGCCGCTCTTGCCACTGCGCTCGCTGGACTCCATGGCATGCTTCAGGTCGCTCAGCACGCTGAGGTCGCCGAGGGTGGATTTTTCCACCTTCTCGTTGATGCTGCGCACGCTGGGGCTCTGGCCGTGGTCATCGCCACCCTTGCGGCCACGCTTGGCCGGGGCGATGTCCATGCTGTCATCACCTTCCTCGAAGGTGCGGGTGTGGCTGAGCACGATGCGGCGGGCGTCGGCGTTGAACTCGAGCACCTTGAAGGGGAGCTTCTCATCCACGGCGGCCTTGCTGCCGTCCTCCTTCTTCAGGTGCTTCAGGGCCACCGTTCCTTCCACGCCGTAAGGCAGGGCCACGGTGAAGTTGTTGCCGGAACGGCCGACGATGGTGCCCTCATGGGTGCTGCCCACCACGAAGGTGTCGGCGAACACTTCCCAGGGGTTCTCCTCCACTTGCTTGTGGCCGAGGCTGAGGCGGCGGTTCTCCTTGTCCACCTCCAGCACTTGCACTTCCATCTCATCGCCCACCTTGCAGAAGTCGCTGGGGTGCTTCACGCGCTTGGTCCAGCTCAGGTCGCTGATGTGGATCAGGCCGTCCACGCCTTCCTCCAGCTCGGCGAAGATGCCGAAGTGGGTAAAGTTGCGCACCTTGGCCGTGTGGCGCGAGCCGACGGGGTACTTGTACTCGATGTCCTCCCAGGGGTCCTTGGTCAGCTGCTTCATGCCCAGGCTCATCTTGCGCTCCTCGCGGTCGATGTTGAGCACTTGAACTTCCACTTCCTGGCCTTCGGTGAGGAAATCCTTGGGGCTGCGCAGGTGCTGGCTCCAGCTCATCTCGCTCACGTGCAGCAGGCCTTCCACGCCGGGGGCCACTTCCACGAACGCACCGTAGTCGGTGGTCACCATCACCTTGCCCTTGATCTTGTCGCCCGCATTGAGGTTCGGGTCGAGGGAATCCCACGGGTGCGCGCTGAGCTGCTTCACGCCCAGGGCAATGCGGCGCTTCTCGTCGTCGAAGTCCAGGATCACCACGTTGATCTTCTGGTCGAGCTGCACCACTTCCTCGGGGTGGCTTACGCGGCCGTAGCTCAGGTCGGTGATGTGCACCAGGCCGTCCACGCCGCCCAGGTCCACGAACACACCGTAGCTGGTGATGTTCTTCACGGTGCCCTCCAGCACCTGGCCCTTCTCCAGGCCGCTGATGATCTGCTTCTTCTGGGCCTCGATCTCGGCCTCGATGAGCGCCTTGTGGGAGACCACCACGTTCTTGAACTCCTGGTTGATCTTCACCACCTTGAACTCCATGTTCTTGCCCACGTACTGGTCGTAGTCGCGGATGGGCTTCACATCGATCTGGCTGCCGGGCAGGAAGGCCTCCAGCCCGAACACGTCAACGATCAGGCCGCCCTTGGTGCGGCACTTCACGTAGCCGGTGATGATCTCGCCGCTCTCCATGGCGTTGTTCACCTTGCCCCAGGCATTGTGCACGCGCGCCGTCTTGTGGGAGATGATCATCTGCCCGCTCTTGTCCTCCTGCTTCTCGATGTAGACCTCCACCTTGTCGCCGATGGCCAGGTCGGGCTTGTAACGGAACTCGCTCAAGGGCACCACGCCCTCGCTCTTGTAACCGATATTGATCACGGCCTCCTTCTTGTTGAGGCCCACCACCGTGCCCATGATCACCTCCTTCTCGGTGATGCTGCTCAGGGTGTCCTCATACGCCTTCTCCATGCGCGCATGGTCGGCATTCGCCGACGGGGCATGGCTCTCCAAGGCGCCCCAATCGAAATCCGCAGGGGGTTCGGCGAAGGTGACCTTGTTGTTTTCCACTGATGACATGTACTTGTCCTTTTGTATCCCGGGCAGCGGCGGTACTTCCCGGAAGTTGGTTGTTGGTGTGGGCCCGCGGCACCGCCTGCACGGGCTTCCCTGAAAAAGGGCGTGCAAAAGTAAGGAAAATGGCCATGCGCCCGACATGGCGGGCAGAAGGCGGAAAGGTGCACTCCGGACGGTCCGGACAACGTCCCGCCCGCGATGCCGAACTTTGCACGCCGCGAGCTGCCAGCCGCGGACAAAACCACCATGGAGCTGCATGTGATCGATACGGGATTGTTCAAGTTGGACGGAGGGGCCATGTTCGGGGTGGTGCCAAAACAGCTGTGGGGCAAGGCCCACCCGGCGGATGCCGACAACCTGTGCACCTGGGCCATGCGCTGCCTGCTGGTGGAGACCGACGGACATCTGGTGCTGATCGACAACGGGATCGGCGACAAGCAGGACGCCAAGTTCTTCGGCCACTACCACCTGCACGGCGATGCCACGCTGGAAGGCTCGCTGAAGAAGCACGGTTTCTCACCGGACGACATCACGGACGTGTTCCTCACCCACCTGCATTTCGACCATTGCGGCGGCAGCATCAAGCGCCAGGGCGACAAACTGGTGCCGACCTTCCGCAACGCGAACTATTGGAGCAACCGCTACCACTGGGAATGGGCTACACGTCCCAACCCCAGGGAGAAGGCAAGCTTCCTGAAGGAGAACATCCTGCCGATCCAGGAAAGCGGGCAGTTGCGCTTCGTGGAGGCCGAAAGGGCCGGAGAGACCGATACACCCTACGTGAAGGACCTCTTCCCCGGCTTCGACGTGCTGATGGTGAACGGCCACACCGACGCGATGATGATCCCACACATCGCCTGGAAGGGACGTACCCTCATCTACATGGCGGACCTGATCCCCAGTGCCCACCACATCCCGGTTCCCTGGGTGATCAGCTACGACACGCGCCCGCTGCTGAGCATGCAGGAAAAGGCGCCCTTGCTGGAACGCGCGGCCGACAACGGGTCCATCCTTTTCTTCGAGCACGATCACGCCACGGAGTGTGCGCTGGTGCAACGAACGGATAAGGGTGTGCGGCTGAGGGAGACGATGCCGCTTTCCGCTTGGTGATCGGAAGGGCGCTCACCAAAGCCGCATACCGAAGATCTTCAGCCCGCTGCGGGCCAGGCCCACGTACAAGCCATCCGGGCGTTCCTGCACGGGGATCACCGTCGCACGGTCCGTACCTCCGCCCCGACTGTGGCCCGTGGCCAGGTTGAATCCCTTCCGGTGGGCCGGACATACGAGGTGTTCCCCTTCGCACCATCCACCGGCGAAGCTGTTGCCTTGATGGGGGCACCGATCCAGGAGGGCGTGTACACGGCCCTTCCACCGCACCAGGCAGATCGCCTTGCCGGCCACGTGCACCCGTGCAGGCACACCTTCCTGCAGGTCGCCGGCATGTGTGACCCCGGTACGGTGCCAACGGATCCCCTCCCCGCCCATCACGGGCGAACATACGCGCCGGCGAGCCTCACATCGTGCACCGGGATGCCGGCCTCCAACCCTTGGCGCCTCACCCATGCCCGGCTGCCCCGGTCCATGTCCGGAGCAAGTACCAGCTGTTCCAAGCCCGGGCGGCTGAGGTTATCGATCCGCACCCTGCCCTTCCCGTGAAGCACGAGGATGGCCGTCTCCGGGCTTCCATGGCCACGGGCATTGGCGGGCAGCAGGATGATCGACCGGCCATCCAGGCCCACCTCCGTGGGAAGGCTGCCCGTCACCAGGACCCGGACCGCACCGGTGCTGCGGGCATGGTCCTCCACGCACTGCGCCAACCGGGGCCCATTCCCGGAGGTGAACACATGCAGGGTGCGGCCCCGAAGTATCGCACACCCCGCACCATCCCGGTCGCTGTACACGGCAAAGGCCGACTGTTCATTGCGCCGGTGAGCGGTCCACGCCCAACCGGCCAACAAGGCAGCCAGGCAGGCCAAGGTGCCCAAACGGGCCATCCGATGGCCCTGAAACAGCCACGCCGCGCCGAAGGCCATGAGCAAATAAAGGCCCACCATGCCCCAGAACCCCACCCGGATGGCCGGGTACGCGCCGGGCAGCCCGGCGAAGAATGCGGAAAGGAAGCCCAAGGCCAGCAGCAACCATTTCATCAGGACGGTGATGAACGGCCCCAGGACCGGCACCGCGTGCAAAACCAATAGGGCCACCCCGCCATATACGCCGATGCCCACCAGGCCCACGATGACCATATTGGCGGGCAGGAACCACACTGGGAACGCCTGGAAAACGTACAGGCAGAGCGGTGCCGTGAAGGCCTGCGCCGCAAGGCTTACCACCACCAAGGACCAGAGGAACCGGAACGGGGCATTCCCCGGGGTCCAAAGCAGGTGCAGCGGCCGGTAGAACACGGCGATGCCGAGCACGGCGAGGAAGCTCAACTGAAAGCCCAATTGCACCAGCATGTCCGGGTCCCACAGCAGAAGCAGAACACCGGCCGCAGCCAGGCTGTTGAGTGAATCGGTGCGCCAGCGGACCATTTCGGCCACGGTGAACAGGGTGAACATGACGGTGGCCCGCAGCACCGAAGGCGTAAAGCCCGTAAGGCCCGCATAGGCCCATAGCGCCACCAAGGCCACAACGCCCCGGATGATGCGCCCCCGCCTGGCCTTGCCCAGGAACAGCAGGCCCCAGAGCACGGCCACGTAGATGATGCCCACGTGCGTGCCGCTGACGGCCAGCACATGGATGGTGCCGCTGCGAACGAACGCCATATTCTGGTCGCGTTCCATCTCATCGCGCTGGCCCAGCAGGATCGCCTTGGCCAACGCACGTTCCCGCTCCGGCAAACCCGAGGCCTGCAGCCATTGGGCAATCTTCCGCCGGGCCTGTTCAAAGAGGTCCGGCCCACCGGCAGGGCGGCCGAATGGCCTCCAACTGCCCACGGGAGCGAAGGATTCGTGGAACACCCTGCGGCTGGCGGCCCATTTCCGCACATCGAACCCGCCCGGATCAGGGATGCGGTGGATCGGCTCAACGCGCGAGGCCAACAGCAACCGGTCGCCGGGCTCCACGGCCGCGGTGGTGCTGTCCTTGAGCAGCGTGAGCAATAACCCTCCCCGTGCAGGAACCGCCTTGCCGTCCACCATCGCCGAATGCACCTCGGCCCACGCCCGCACCAGGTGTGCCTTCTCCGAGGTCACCTCCACCACGCGCACCTCCCACCCTTCGGCCTCGGCCGCAAGCCGCCCCACATGGTCCTCCCTGAAACGGTCCGCATGAAGCACCTGCCAAAGCACACCGAAGAACAACAACGCCACCCCGAGCAATACACCCGGGAGCCAACGCAGCGTGAAGACCTGTTTCCGGAAGGAAAGAACCGCCCATGCCCCGAAGATTGTGAGCATCAACACCCACCAGGGTGCAAGCGGCGGCGGCACACCACGCCCCAGCGCCAAGCCCACCACGAACGGCACGGCGGCACGCAACATGGGCGCACGTACGAACGCCCGGACAAGGCCTTCGCTTCCTTTCATCCCAAGCAACGCCGGAAACAGGTTGGAGCGCTCCCTCCCCGCAGTCCATGGCAAGATAGCCGATCCGCGCCACGCAACCCGATGCCGTTGGTCTCTACCGCGATTCTTCTTGAATGCCCCCTTGCATGAACCTCGATGAGCAGGTCCCGGTGCGGCGGATGGCGGCCGGTTCAGCGCGGGCAGCGATCTTTGCCCCATGCGCCGGTGCATGCTGCTCCTGTTGCTGATGGGCGGGCTTTTCGCTCAGGCCATGGCCCAACCGCTGGTTGCGGAGGCCGATGGGGACAGCACCGGCACCACCGATTGGCGCGCACGCCACAGGCCCGGGCGAGCCGCACTTTACTCGGCGATCCTTCCGGGCGCCGGCCAGGTGTACAACCGCAAGTACTGGAAAGTGCCCATTGTGCTGGGCGGACTGGGTGTGTCCTATTGGTTCATCCGCGAGAACAACCGGGAGTTCCAACGCTACAAGACCGCCTACCTTGACGTGGTGAACGGCCGCGAGGATGAGTTTCACGGGGCGTACGGCGCCGACCAGCTGCGCAGCGTGGCCGACACCTACCAACGCTGGCGCGACCTCAGCTACGTGGCGATCGGCCTGGTGTATGCACTGAACATCATTGATGCCACGGTGGACGGCTACTTCGTGCGCTTCGACGTCAGCGATGACCTCAGCCTGAACGCTGCACCGGCCTTGGACCTTGCCGCACAAGGAGCCGCCGGGATCTCCGTTTCCCTCTCCTTCAACCGGGCACCACGGCCCCTACCGCTCCACCCATGAAGATCGCGCTGTACGGATACGGAAGAATGGGCAAGGCCATTGAAGCGGCGGCCTTGCAGCGCGGGCACGAAGTGGTCTTGCGCGTGGACCAGCACAATGCCGGCACGCCGCCCACAGGAGCCGAGGTGGCCATCGAGTTCAGCCGGCCCGGGACCGCCATGGACAACATGCGCCTCTGCCTGGCCCACGGCGTGCCCGTGGTGGTGGGCACCACGGGGTGGTACGACCGGCTGGCCGAAGTGGAGGCCCTGGTGGAAGCACACCGGGGAAGCCTCCTTTGGGCCAGCAACTTCAGCATCGGGGTCAATCTCTTCTTCCGGCTGAACCAGCACCTGGCCGCATTGATGGGTGCGCATGCGAACTATGCCGCCGGCATCACCGAGATCCATCATGTGCACAAGTTGGACGCCCCCAGCGGCACTGCGATCACCTTGGCGGACGGCATCGTGAAGGGATCCGGCCGCTATACCGGCTGGGCCTTGACCGGGGACGACGGCGGAGCGCCCGACAACGGCCGGGTGCCCATCCGCAGCATGCGTACCGGTGAGGTTCCGGGAACGCATGAGGTGCGATGGGAATCCGCAGGGGACCGGATCACCTTGGTACACGAGGCTTTCGGGCGCACCGGTTTCGCCGTGGGCGCCGTAGTGGCCGCCGAATGGCTGCGCGGGCGCACGGGCCTGCACACCATGGCCGACGTGCTCGGTCCGCTCCGATGAGCCACGGTACATTTGCAACTTTTAGCCCCGGATGCCGCGCCGTGTGCGCACCTTGCACCCACATCTGAACCTTTCCGCATGATCGCTTGGCTGTTGCTCGCCCTTTACATCCTCTTGTTGTTCATCTGTCTGCCGAAGGTTTTCGCCAAGGCCGGCGTGCCGGCTTGGAAAGGGGCCGTTCCCCTGCTCAACCTGTACGTATGGAACAAGATCCTGGGAAAGCCCTGGTACTGGCTGATCCTGCTGCTCGCCCCCGGCGTGAACCTGCTGATGCTGATCATCTACAACGTGAACACCAGCATCGCCTTGGGAAAGCGCAGCCTGAAGGAGCACGTGTTCATGGTGGTGCTTCCCTGGGTGGAGCTTCCGCGGCTGGCCTTCGGGGCGGAGAAATGGGTGGGCCCCATCCTGCCCGGGCAGCACAAGCGCAACATGCTGGGGCAATGGGGCGACGCCATCCTCTTCGCGGTGATCGTGGCCACCACCTTCCGCACGTTCACTTTCGAGGCCTTTACCATCCCCACGGAATCCATGGAGAAATCGCTGCTGGTGGGCGACTACCTCTTCGTAAGCAAGCTCAGCTACGGCCCGCGCCTGCCCATGACGCCGGTGACCTTCCCCTTTACGCACCACACCCTGCCGCTCACGGCCCACACCCCCAGTTTCACCAACTGGTTTGAGCTGCCCTACATGCGCCTGCCGGGATTCGGCAAACCCGAGCGCAACGATGCCGTGGTGTTCAACTTCCCGGAAGGGGATACGGTGGTGGCCAATTTCCAGAACATGAGCTACTACCAGCTCGCACGGATGAGCGGCCGCAAGAACCTGGTGGAACGCGGGCGCGTGGTGTTCACCCTGCCGGACGGAAGGCAGGCCAGCCGGCCCACCGGCGGCATCCTGATCCGGCCCACGGACAAGCAGGAGAACTACATCAAGCGCTGTGTGGGGCTTCCAGGTGAGACACTCGAGGTGCGGCACGGCCTGGTGTTCGTGGATGGCAAACCCGACTCCCTGGTGGCCACCGGCCAGTTCGCCTACGACTTCACCATCAAGGACAGCTTCAACAAGAACATCCTGAAGGAGAAATACGATATCACCACCACCGATGTGGCGGAGGAGAACGGTACGGCCAACATGCCGTTGACCCGGGCCAATGCAGCGGCCTTGAGCAAATTCGGCAACGTAACGGCCATGGAGCGCGAGGACAAGCCCAAGGGCATTTACGGCGAACGGGATCATTGGCCCATCTTCCCCAACGACCCGCGATACGACTGGAGCGAGGACAACTTCGGCCCCCTGTGGATCCCCAAGACCGGCGCCACCGTGAAACTGACCCCGCTGAACCTGCCCCTCTACCGGAGGGCCATCACCGCCTATGAGGGGAATACCCTGGAGGAGCGCGACGGAGCCATCTGGATCAACGGTGAGAAGGCCGACAGCTATACCTTCAAGCAGGATTACTACTGGATGATGGGCGACAACCGCCACCGCTCGCAGGATTCCCGGTTCTGGGGCTTCGTACCCTTCGACCACGTGGTGGGCAAGGCGGTGCTCGTCTGGCTCACGGTGGATCCCGAGAAAGGCGGCTTCCCCACCGGCATCCGGTGGAAGCGGTTGTTCACCCGGGTGCGATGAGACCCTTGTCCGTTTGGGGCCGGATCCCCGAATGGGGCAAAGCCTTCCTGATCGCTGTCGCGCTGCTTTTGGTAGTGCATGTGCTGGTTATGCGCTGGGTCACCGTGCGCAGCACGAGCATGTACGCCACATTGCTCCCAGGCGACCTGGTCGGCGTGGAGCGCTGGCCCTTGTGGACCGGGTTGCATCGGGGCGACATCATGGTGTTCCACGACCCCTTGCAGGATGACCGCCCCATGGCCCGGCGTCAGCTGCTGGTGAAACGCATTGCGGGCATGCCCGGCGATGAAGTGGAATTGCGCGACGGTCAGCTCATTGTCAACGGCAAACGGGTACCGCGCAGCCCGCTCGAAACCGCCCGCTGGAAAGTGCGCCTGACCAGTGATACCGGCTCGGCCGGCCTGCTCCATGATCTCGGGCTTCCGGAGGACTTCGTGTTGCCTGGCCACACCCTGCTGGACCTTCCGCTGAACGCGGAACTGGCCAAGAAACTGGAGCAGCAGCCGGGCGTGGCCGATGTCGCCCCCCGCGGCAGTACGCGGGCCGGGGCCGGCAACCTCTTCCCTTTCGGCCCCAACTTCCGGTGGAACAACGACAACTACGGACCGCTGCACGTGCCGGCCAGGAACGATACGGTGAACCTGACGTTGCACAACCTGACCATCTACGACCGGATAATCAGCCGGTATGAGCACAACCGGGTCTCCGTGGCCGACCGGGAGCTGCAGATCAACGGGGACAAGGCCGACCGCTATGTGATCCGGCAGGACTACTTCTTCGTGCTCGGCGACAGCCGCGACCACAGCTCCGATTCGCGCTACTGGGGCTTCGTGCCGGCGGACCATGTGGTGGGCCGGGGCGGCTTTGTGCTGCTCAATGCGCGGACCGTGGCCGGGGATGGTCCCACCGGTCGATGGCTCCTGGGGCTGCGGCGATGATGATGCCCTGAACCCGGACCAGGAGCGGTAACTTGCACCCCATGCGCTCCCTCGCCGCAGCGGTCCTCGCCGTGTTGATCACTTCCTGCAGTTCCTCCAGCCACGAACGGCTTTGCAACCGTTTTTTCACCCCGTACCCGGACCTCGTAAGCCAACGGGCCCGCAACAAGCTCAACGGCGAGTTCCTGGATGCGATGGCCCTGTATGCCAAAGGGCAATACGCCGAAGCCATGCCCGGGCTGCAGCGGGTGGTGGATCGCGACCCGCGCAACGCCGCAGCGCGCATCTACCTGGTCAACGTGCTGTTGGCGGAAGGCGACCCCTACAAGGCGGAGATGCACCTGGATTTCCTGGAGAACTCCCGCGACCGCATGTACAGCGACCAGGTGGACTGGTACAACACGTTGTGCTGGCTGTGCGAGGGTGATACGGCCCGGGCCGGCTGGAAAGCCCGGGAGATCGCGGCCAAGCCGCACACCTACCGCCAGCAGGCCGCGCAATTGGCCAAGGCACTTGCCCCCTGATGCCCGACCTGTCCGCATCCGCGCTGCGCACCGCCCTTCTGCGCCCGCTGCCCGGCCATGCGGCCTTCGCGGACTTGAGCGGATATCCGAGGCCCAGTATCGAACAGGCCCTCGCCTTGGTACCCCCGCCGCGCGAAAGCGCCGTGCTGATCCTGGTGCATCCCATGGGCGACACCACCCACACCCTGCTCATGCGCAGGCCCGTGTACAAGGGCGTACACAGTGGCCAAGTGGCTTTTCCGGGCGGCAAGCGTGAAGCTTCCGATGCCTCCTTGCAAGCCACCGCCTTGCGGGAATTTGCCGAGGAAACCGGCGCGGACACCAAGGACTTCGAGGTGCTCGGTGAACTGACCCGCATCCACATCCCGCCGAGCCGCACCCTGGTGACTCCCGTGGTGGCCTGGGCCCCGCAACTAGGCCCCTTGCGGCCAGACCCACGCGAGGTGGCCGCCCTGATTGATGTCCCGGTCAGCGAACTCCTGCGCAAAGACATCCTGCACAGCAAGACGTTCCGCATGGGTCTCGACGGGTCCATGCGCGAAGCCCTTTACTGGAATGTGAACGGCGAAGTGGTGTGGGGCGCAACCGCCATGATGATCGCCGAATTCCGGGCTGTCCTTGGCCATCCCCTGCCTCCGCATCGGCCTTTGGGGCGATTGTGAAGAACTCGCTCCGGATCACGTTGCATCCCAGTGGGCAGCCTTGTACATTTGCGTGTTAATCCCCGGAAGATGAACACACTGTCCCTCCGCAAACCCCTGCTCCTCGCAGCCGCCTTGGGCACGGTAGCCACCTTGCAAGCCGCCACGGTGGACATCACCATGAGCGCCGGCGATAACGGTCAGCTTGAGGTGAAGCTGCGTCCGAACGCCAGCTTCGACGGCATGGTGAGCAGCCTGGTGTTCACCATCAAGTGGGATGCCTCCACGGAAGCCCACTTGGGAGCCATCCAACAGGAGCAACCGTCCAGCACCTACATCCCCATCAGCCGCAGCGGCGGCGAGCAGGACAATGGCGGCGACCGCTACCAGATCTTCGTGGGCTTTGGCATGACGCCCATGCAATGGATCCCCACCAACTGGGTGGCCGGGCAGGAGTACACGGTGATGACCATCCCGGTGAC
Source organism: Flavobacteriales bacterium (assembly GCA_023382455.1). Taxonomy (GTDB): domain Bacteria; phylum Bacteroidota; class Bacteroidia; order Flavobacteriales_F; family PHOS-HE28; genus PHOS-HE28. The sequence continues at coordinate 138,861 of JAHDVX010000004.1, read as the reverse complement.
CGGAACGGCGGAGTTCAGCCTGGTAAACAACACGTGGACCGGCCTGAACAACGCGGATTACTACCTCGCCCTTGGCGGCGTGGATGAGACGGGCGTCATCTATGGCGACATCACCACCGGCGTCGTGGCCGGCGAGTTCGGTGATTCGGGCCTGGCCGTGGTACCCAACCCGGTGGACAAGACCACGATGATCGCCTTGGACCTGCACAAAGCGCAGGACCTTCAGCTGGAATTATTGAACTCCGCTGGCCAGGTCGTTTGGAAAGAGAACCGCCCGGCTGCCTCGGGAACGGTGCGCTTTCCGCTGGACATGACCACGCTGAGCAAGGGGGCCTATCTGTTGCGCGTGCACGGCGCGGACCGGATGATCACCCGGCGGATCGTGAAGCGCTGACCCGCTTGGTGAAGCCCGCCCTTTCAAGATTTGTGCGTATCACCTGGGAGCGATATTCCGGCAGGATCGGGTCTTGGCGTACCGCGGAGCGCGGCTTATGACTTGACTACTCTGCAAACGGTCCAATGATGCCTGGCGGGGTAAAAGGCAAGTGCATAAGGCCGTGCACCGAATGCGGCACCGGCCTACTGACGGAACGGCCCCCGGCACTTTCGATGCAAGCTTGATCAACCCGCCAGTATCGTTTCCCTTTCCAGGCCCATGGCCTCCAGGAACCGCTGGTTGGGAGTGGTGCCTTCGGGATCTGCACTGAATTCCGGCTTCAGTCGCCGGATGAAGTACATATCGATGCGCCCCTTGTTCTTGGCCTCGACCTGGCCCCGGTGCTCGCAGACGAAATGGTCCTTTACCAATTCATGGGTGGTGCCGCTGACGTTCACCTCCCCGGGTGCACCGCTGCTTTCCATGCGGCTGGCGGTGTTCACCGTATCGCCCCAGATGTCGTACGCGAATTTGCGCCTCCCCACCACCCCCGCCACCACGGGGCCGGAGTGCAGGCCGATGCGAAGCACCCAAGGCATCCTCCCCGTGCCGTTGCTTTCCGCCTGCCACCGCACCATCTCCTGGCGCACGTCGAGCGCCGCCATCACGGCGCGCAAGGCGTGGTGCTTCACCGGCATGGGCAGCCCGCACGCGCTCATGTAGGAATCGCCGATGGTCTTGATCTTCTCAATGCCGTAGCGGGCGGTGATCCGATCGAAGCGTACGAAGCATTCATCCAACTCGGCGACCAGCTGTTCCGGCGTCATCTTCTCGGCCATGGTGGTGAAGCCTTTCATGTCGGTGAACATCACCGTCACATGATCGAACCGCTTGGCGGTGGCCTTGCCGGTATCGCGCAGCTCATCGCTCACCGCCTTGGGCAGGATGTTGAGCAACAGTTCCTCGATACGCACCTTCTGGCCGGCGATCTCGTCGCTCTTTGCACGAACCTCCGCCGTGCGCTCCTCCACCTTGCGCTCCAGCACCACATTGCGCATCCGGAGCTGACGCTCGCGCAGTTTCACATAACTCACTGTTCCACTCACCAGTACGAAGCCTACGATGGAAAGGAACCACCAACTGCGGTACCAGGGCGGGAGGATGGTGAAGTGCAGCTCAGCGGGCCGGGTACTGAACAGGCCGGTCATCCCCATGGCCTTCACCTTGAACACGTAATTGCCTGCGGGAAGTGAGGGATAGTGCACGTCCACATCCTCGGTCAGGGGTTGCCAATCCTGGTCGAGGCCATCGAGGTAGTATTGATAGCGCACGGCCTGCGGGTCATCCAGGCTCACGCTGCCGAACTCTATGCGGATGTTGCTTTGGGCATGGCTGAGCTCAAGGTCTTCCTCCAAAGGCCGGTCAACGAGGTTCACCTTCAGGCCACGGATGGCCACCAATGGCGGCACCGCTTTTCCGGGATCGGAGTGCGGTGCAATGCTCATGGCCCCATTGGCCGTGCCGAACCAGAGGTTGCCTTGGTCGTCAACGGCCACGCTGTTGGGCTTGGCCTCGATGCCGGTAAAGCCGCTGCGCTCGGTGTACCGTACGAAGCGGTCGTGTTCCGGCTGCCACTCGCTCAAGCCTTGGCTGGTACCGATCCACACATGGCCATCCTTGGTGGAAGCCAGCGAACGGATGGAGTTGCTGGACAATCCGTCGTCCACATTGTAGTTGGCTTTCAACGCACCATTTTGAAGGACCAGGACACCTTGGCCTTCGGTACCCACCCAAAGCCGCCCTTGGGCATCCTCCGTTAAGCTGGTCGGGCTTATCGGCGAGGCCAGCTTGATGGGTACGGCCTTGCCATCCGTGATACGGCTGATGCCTGCACCGGCGGCACCTACCCAAACCGCGCCCTTCCGGTCCCGATAGAGGGCGGTGACGTGCTCACCCGGTAGGCCGTCCGGCACGTGCAGCAGCACCGGCAACTTGCCGCGCTCCACATGTACCAGGCCATTGATGGTGCCCACCCATAGTTCCCCAGTTGCACCGGTGGCCAAGGCGGTCACCTTGTTCTCGGCGATGCTGCCGGCCACTTCCATGTTGTAGCTCGGACGGAAGTTGCCGGGATTGAAATCGAACAGGCCGCCATCTTCGGTTCCGATCCACACGTGGCCTTCCGCATCCTCCACCAAGGCCCGTACGTGATTGCTGGTGAGCTGGCCATCCTGCATGGTGAGGTGGCGCACGGTGGAGATGCCGTTCGGTTCGGCGGACAGGATGGTGATGCCCCCGTTGGTGCCGAACCAGAGATGGCCTTCGCGGGTATTGAGGATGGCCCAGACCTGTTTGTCCACCAGATGGTCCGCTTCGGTGAAGGAGCGGAAGCGGTCGCCCTTGAAGATCTCCAGCCCGGCATCGTGCGTGCCAATGAGCATGTTCCCCTCACGGTCGCGGGCCAAGCAACGCATGCGCTGGCTATGGGTACCGTTGCCCATGTTGAATCGCCGGATGCCGTTTGGCTCGATCCGGGCCAATCCGTTATCCCAGGTCCCCACCCAGATATTGCCTTGGCCGTCCTCCCCGAATGCCATGATGAAATTGCTCGGCATGGCCGTGGAGATGTCGTAGGTGACGGCCTTGCCTTCCTTGATGTCCAAGCAGACCGCGCCCGTGTTTTGGGTGCCTACCCAAAGACGGTCGCGACTGTCCTGAAAAATGCAGGTGATGCCCATCAAGGTGGGCATGCCCCGTGGATTGTAAGCGATGAATGCCGCTTTCTCCAGGTCCCAGATCTTCATGCCCCCTTGGGCTTCCAGGAAGAGCAGTTTCCCGTCATTGAGCCGGGTGATCCCGGTGATCCGATCACCGATGCCCTGTTTCTCCCCGAACCGTTCGGCCTTGGCCGGTCCTCCGGTGGTCACCTCGGCGATGCGCATGGCACCGCTCCCGAAGGTGGCCACCCAGATGGCTCCGGAAGCATCCTGGGCGATGCCGGTGATGTCATGCGTGGATTGCCCTTCGGCCAACTTCACCGTACGGAAGCGGTTTCCTTCCCCCAGACTGATGCCCCCGCCCAAATGGCCGGCCCAGAGCCGCTGGTCGCGATCGAGGAAGAGGCACCGCGCCCCATTTGTGGCAAGCCCGTCGGCATCGGAATAGGCTTTCACCTTCAACCCGTCGTAGCTGGCCAGCCCGGCCTCGGTACCGATCCAGATCAAGCCTGAACTGTCCTGCAGTTCAGCATACACCTTGGATGCCGGCAGGCCGTCGCGCACGGCGATGTTCTCAAAGAAGTAGTGCTGGGCGAAGCCGGGGAAGGACAGACCGATTCCAGCTAGCAGGAGGAGAGATCTTCCGCGCAGGCCGCCCATGGCCATGCAATGTAAGAGCCTATTGGGAATCTCTTCGCAGGCGCCCTCCGGCCTCTTCCCGCAAACGGATGAAGCATTTCCGCCCGGACTTCCCCGAAAAAGGTTCCCGTAGACACCGCTACGCGAACCTTTTCGGCATCGCCCGAGCAAAAAACCGCCTCGGAGGCTATGCCGCAAGAGATCCCAAACAGGCTCTATGGCCATCACCGGGTCAGCTCGTAAAAGCTGGGGTCGGTTCCGGCAGCATCGCTCACCACCAGCGTTGTCTTCACGCTTTCGCTGTAGTTCTCCAACAGGCCCTTGAGCGGGCCATAGTTGTAGAAGGAATAGATGTCATCGGCCTTGCCATCCACGGGCACCCAATAGGCTTTTCCTCCTTGGCTTCGCCCATGCCCCTCGTACCATACCAGGATGGTATTCACGTTGTCCTTCCGCACCAGGTCCCGCAGTTCGATGTTGAAGAAGCGCTCCAGTTCGGTCTTGGTCATGTTCTTCTTCACGATAGTGCGCTGGGCCTGGTACTTGGCGAAGGATTTGCGCATCTTGTCCATGCCGAGGTTGGTAAGAGCGGGCATGTTGCGGTAGTTGCCGTTCTCGATGTACACCACCCAGGTAGTGCCCATGGGCGAGGATGCCGCCGTTCGTTCCGGCTCCGGCTTGGCTACGGCCACCACGGGGGCAGCGTGCTGCACCATGTAGGCCGTCTCGGTGGCGTTGCCGTAGTTGTCCTCCACGCGGACGGTGAAGCGGTCCTTGCCGGTGACGTCCAGCCGGATGCTGAAATCGGTGGAGGTGGTATCGGGGATGAAGCTGGCGAACTTCCCGTCCACCATTACGGAGCGGATACCGCTGGGGTCCTCGGCATGGCCTTCCACGAAGACCTCGTTCTTTCCCGCGGGCAACACCGCCACGCGGTCGGCCGACATGGCGGGAAGTGTAATAGCGAGCGCGGGCGGCTCAGCCTCGGTGCGTTGCACGTTCAGTGTTACCGTACTGCGGTTGCCGTACACATCCTCGGCCAGCACTTCGATCTGCTTGGCCGTGGCCGACAGGGGCACCGTGGCGCGGAACTCCGGCGACCTGTCATCGGGGTCGAAGTCTGCGTTGATGCCCTGCACCTGGATGGATTTGATCAGGCTCTTGTCGCGTATGTGGCCGCTCACCTTCACGCGGTCCAGGGCGCTGCTCACCTGCACCACGTCATCCTTGCGCAAGGGCTCCAGCACCGTGATGGACGGTGGATCCCCCTCGCGGTTCATCTCGAATACGCGCGCCTTGACCCGTTCCTTGGCCTCCTCCACCCTCTTCAGGTCCGCCGCTGTCCACGCCGCGTCCGCCTTCATCAGCTTACTGGCCAGGCTGAGGTCGTTGGCGGCGCCGTCGAGGTCCAGGTTGGCCTCGCGGCATTCGGCACGCAGCAACAGGAAGCGCACATTGTCCGGGTCCTGCAGCAGCAGTTTGTTCAGGTCGTTCACGGCATTCTGCTCCTGGCCGAAGCCGTGGTAGTACAGGGCACGCTGGAAGTACACCACGGAATCCTCGCGCCCCAGGGCCACGCATTTGCTCACATCGTCGATGGCCTTGGCAAATTCCTTCTGCAGGGCGAAGGCCTTGCTGCGCACGATCAGCAGTTCGGTGCTGCCGGGGTTGAGCTCCAAGCCACGGGTACAGCGGTTGATGGCCTTCTCCAGGGCGCGGATCTGCATGGACACCCCTCGATACTCCTTGTGCAGGTTCAATTGTGCTTCACCGGAGGCCACGTAGGCCGCTTCGTACAGCGGGTTCCATTCCAACACCTTGTCCAGGTCCGCATCGGCCGTGGTGAAATCGCCGGAAGCCATACGGCTCAGGGCGTGCAGGTAGTACGTGTCCGTGGTTCCCTTCAGCGAAAGCGCGGCATCGGCAGTGGTGGTGGCACAAGGCACGTCCTTCAGGGCCAGGCACGCGCGCACCTTGGTCTGAAGGGCCTCCATGTTCCTGCCGGAAAGGGCCAATGCCGCATCCGCATAGCCCCTGGCCTTCCCCGGCTCCCTGGCATCCAGGCAAGCGACTGCGGCCTGTGTGAGGTTAGCCCCGTCCTTGGGCGTCAGCTTGGCCACTTCCTCGAGGTCGGCCATGCGGTCGGCCATGCGCCCCATGTCCAAGTACAGCGAAGCGCGCCCTTGCAAGGCTTTCACGTAGCCGGGGGTGGCGCGCAGGGCGAAGCCGTACTGCTCCAAAGCCGCGTCCAACCGGCCTTCCTTATGCAACTTCTCCGCATCCCGTAGGAATGTCCTGCCATCCTGTGCGCTGAGCGCCATGGAGGCGAGCAGGAAGATGACCTGGGGAAGGAGATACCGGCGTAGACGTATCATCATGCGGGCATGGACTTAAGGAAGCCCCGAGGTGGACGGGGCACCCAAAATAAGCAAGCCCGCGTGTGATGCGGACGATCGCACTATTCGGCGCTGCCGTACTGCTCCACCACGCCCGGTGTGGCGCCGGTGCTGCTGAACCCGCCGTCGTGGTAGAGGTTCTGCATGGTGACAAAACGGGTGAGGTCGCTGAAGAGCGAGATCACATAGCGGGCGCAATCCTCGGTGGGGGCATTGCCCAAGGGGCTCATGGCCTGTGCGAAGTCGAAGAGACCCGAGAAGCCCTTGATACCACTGCCGGCGGTGGTCATGCTGGGGCTCTGGCTCACGGTGTTCACACGGACCTTCTTGCTGATGCCGAGGTGATAGCCCCACGAACGGCCGATGCTTTCCAGCAGGGCCTTGGCATCGGCCATGTCGCCGTAGCCGGGGAACACGCGCTGGGCCGCGATGTAGCTCAGGCCTACGATGGAACCGCCATCCGCCAGTGCATCGGCCTTGGCCGCAGCCTGGATCATGCGGTGGAAGCTCATGGCGCTGATGTCCAGCGTTTGCCGGTACCAGTCGTAGTTCAGGTCGTGGTACGGGCGGCCCTTGCGCACATTGGGGCTCATGCCGATGCTGTGCAGCAGGAAGTCCACCTTGCCGCCCAAGTGTGCGGTGGCGCCGGTGAAGAGCTTCTCCAAGTCCTCGTCCTTGGTGGCATCGGCGGGGATGACGATGGAACCGGTGTCTTGCGCAAGCTTGTCGATCTCGCCCATCCGCATGGCCACGGGTGCGTTGGTGAGCACGATGCTGGCACCTTCGGCATGGGCCAAGGCGGCCACCTTCCAAGCGATGCTTTGTTCGTTCAATGCGCCGCTGATCACGCCGCGCTTTCCTTTCAACAGTCCGTAGGCCATCGGTATATGGTTTGCGGGTCGAATATAGAAGGATAGCCGCGTGTGGCCGCCTCCTGCCCCAACGTATAAGGACCACGGGGCAGGATCGCTTCCTTCCCGTTATCTGCTCTTCAGCAGCTCACGCGCATTCTCCAGCGCGGCCTTGGTGGTCTTCTTGCCACTGAGCATGCGGGCCAGCGCCTCCACACGTTCTTCGGCCTTGAGGGGCCGGATATCGCTCTGTACATGCTCGGCCTCGTGGTCCTTGGTCACCAGCAGGTGCGTGTCGGCCTTGCTGGCTATTTGGGGAAGGTGGCTGATGGCAAGCAGCTGGCGTTGGCGGCCCATGCGGGCCAGCAGCGCACCGATACGGTGGGCGGTCTCGCCGCTCACGCCGGTGTCGATCTCATCGAATACCACGGTGGGCAATTCCTTGCTGGCAGCGGCCAGGCTGATGAGGGCGAGCATCACGCGGCTGAGCTCACCACCGCTGGCCACCTTGTCCAGGGGCTCGGGTGCGCGGTCCTTGTTCGCGGAAAAGAGGGCACGTACGGCATCCACACCGGCCGGCCCCGGCTCGGTGCGCTCCATGCGGAAGCGGAATTCGGCATGGGGCATGCCGAGTTCCACCAGGAGGCTTTGGACCTGCCCAGCCAAGGGACCTGCGGCCTTGGTGCGTGCCGCGCTGATGGACATGGCGCGACCGTTCAGCTCCTTCCACAGCTCCTGCTCCCGCAATTGCAATGCCTTCACCTGCTCCGCCAGGGAACCCATGTTGGCAATGCGCCGCCCCAGGTCGTCGCGGATGGCGATCAGCCCGTCCGCATCCTCCACGCGGTGTTTGTGCTGCAGTTTGGCCAACAGGTCGTAGCGCTCGCGAAGTTTCTCGGCTTCCCGGGGATCGGTGTTCACCTTCCCGGCCTGCTGGCCGGCCTCCTCGGCGATGTCCTTCAGTTCGATAAGGCTGCCTTGCAATCGGTCCAACAAGGTCTGCACGGCCGGGTCCACGCGCCCGGCCTTGGCGGCGCGCTGACGGATGTCCGCCAGCAGCGTGGTCACCCCGTGCTCTCCTTGGATGCCTTCCTCGATGCCGCCCAAGGCCGCCAGCAATTCCTCCGCATGGTCGGCCCGGGCCAGGGCTGATTCCAGTTCCCGCTGTTCACCGGCCACCAGGCCGATGGCGGCCAATTCCTCGAATTGGAACTCCAGGTAGTCCCGCCCCCCCTGTGCCTGGGCTTCCTGCGCCACGGCCAGCTCCAGTTCCCGCCGGGCCTGCTGCCATGCCCGGAAGAGACCGGCGTATTCCCTCGCTTCGGCTTCCTGCCCGGCAGCGCTGTCCAGCAGGCCCAGCTGGAAGGCCGGCGCTTGCAGCAATAAGGTCTGGTGCTGGCTGTGCACGTGCACCAGCCGCTCCCCCAAATCCCGCAATTGCTCCAGGCGCACGGGCGTATCGTTCACGAAGGCGCGGCTTCGGCCGTTGGGCTCCAGCTGGCGCCGTAGGATCATCGGCTCTTCCCGCGGAACCTGGTTGGCTGCGCACCACTGCACCGCGGCCTCCTGGTCGGCCTCCACCTCCAGCTCGATCACACACCGCCGGGCGGGGTCGCGCAGCAGGTTGCCATCGGCCCGTTCGCCCATGGCCAGGCCCAGCGCGCCGATCAGGATGCTCTTGCCGCTACCGGTCTCGCCGGTGATCACGGTGAGACCGGGGCCGAGGTCCAGCTCCAGTTCCTCGATCAGTAGGAAGTTACGTAAGTAAAGGCGGCGCAGCATGCGGGCGTGAAGTTCGGTTTTCGGCACCGATCACGAAGTGGCCACCTGAAAAAATGCCCCTGCCTATCGTCCACTGCCCTTCATCATCCCCATGTACTGGTTGATGTGGCCGGGATCGATGATCTGCAGCGTGTTGTACACCTTGGCACGCTCCTGCGGGTCGGCGTTCTTGTACAGATCCACCAATTCATTGTACTTGGCATTGAACACCACCTGCAGGTTGTAGCTGCTGGGCTTTGCCTGGTGCACGGATTTCAATGATTCGATGGACGTGGTGCAGGCCTTGCGTCCCTTGGCGATGTCTGCGGCCATCTCATCGAAACCGGAGCGGTGGTACTCGTACAGGAATTCGCGCAGGGGGCGGAACACGGCCTGCTGCTGGTTGTCGATCAGCCAGTAGCGGTTCTTCTGGTCCTCGAACGCCTTCCAGCCCGGCTCGCTTGCGTTCTGGGCATTGGTCACCACGGTCTGGGCCTGCTTGTACAGGTCGGTGCCGCCCATGGGCGAAAAGGTGTCCGCATCCACGCCCAGGATGTAGTAGGCGTAAAAGGCAATGACCGAGGAGAGGTTGTCCGTGAAGCGCTCCGGGGAGAACTCGATCTGGGTGTTCTCCAGGAAGTTGAACTGGACGTTGTTGTCCAGGATGTCCACCACCGGGCTCATATAATCACTGCCGAACACGGGGCGGGAGTAGATCACCTGCAAGGTCCCGCGGAAGCTGCTGGAGGAGGCCTGCTCGTTGATGGTGAGCAGCATGTTGCAATCGATGCGCTCCTGCGGGCTGAAGTTCAGGTTGGTCCAGCGCCGGGTGTTCATCAGCTGGGCGATGCTGGTCTCCATGCTCTTGAACACACGCTCCGGCGTGCTCTGGATCTTGGGGGCGATCACCGAGACCTTGCAGTTGAACTCCTGCGCCTGGGCCACGGTGGCGGCAAAGAGGAGCGGCAACAGGAGGAACTTACTTCGCATGGGGCAGCAATTTTTCGGCATGGTCCAGGATGGCGCGCGCCACGTCGGCCTTGGACATCAACGGCAATTCGGCAGGATCAGTGCCACGGCCGATCAAGGTCACCTTGTTGGTGTCATGGCCGAAGCCTGCGCCGGTATCACGGAGGGAGTTGAGCACGATCAGATCGAGGTTCTTCCGCTGGAGCTTTTCCCGGGCGTTGCCCTGTTCGTTGTTGGTCTCCAGGGCAAAGCCCACCAGGACCTGGGCACTCTTCTTATGGGCTCCCATCCATGCAAGGATATCCTCCGTGGGCTCAAGTTCCAAGGCCGGCAGGTTGTCCTTCTTCTTCATCTTGGCGGCCGCGGCATGGGCGGGGCGCCAATCGGCCACGGCGGCGCTCATGATGGCCATGTCGCAAGCCCCGTACAGCGCCTTGGCCGCTTCGGCCATCTGGGCGGCCGAGACCACATCCGTGCGGCGGATGGCCGGGTGGCGGGCGGTCAAGGTCACCGGGCCGGCCACCAGATCCACCTCGGCTCCTCTTGCGGCGGCCTCCTCGGCCAGGGCGAAGCCCATTTTACCCGAGCTGGCGTTGCTGATGTAGCGCACGGGATCGATGGCCTCGTGGGTGGGCCCGGCCGTGATGAGCACCCGGCGGCCGCGCCATGGGGAATCCTCCGCAAGCGACCTGGACAGCATTTCCACGATGCCCTCCGGTTCGGTCATGCGCCCCTCGCCCAACAGGCCGCTGGCCAGTTCACCGCTCTCGGGGCCGATGGTGCGCACACCACGCTCCCGCAGCAGGGCAATGTTGTGCAGCACGGCCTCGTTGCGGTACATCTCCAGGTCCATGGCCGGGGCCACAAAGACGGGGCATTCGGTGCTGAGCCAGCAGGCTAGCAACAGGTTGTCGCACAGGCCGAGCGCCATCTTGGCCAAGGTGTTGGCCGTGGCCGGGGCCACCACCATCACATCGGCCCAGCGGGCCAGGTGCACGTGATCGTTCCACGTGACGGCCGCGCCGTCCTGCTCCGTGAGCCGTATCAGGGCCGGCCGCCTGCTGAGGGTGGACAGCACCAGCGGGGAAACGAAGTCCACAGCATCCGGGGTCAGCACCACCTGCACCTCCGCACCGGCCTTCACCAGTGCACGCACCAAGTGCGGCGCCTTGTATGCGGCAATGCCGCCGGTGACGCCCAGCAGCACTCTTCGTGGAAGGACATGGGCCTCCCCCATTTTCTCAAGCAGGGCCTATTCGGCGCCTTTCGCCGGGTGCTCGGGGTGCCGGAACACCACACGGCCCTCGAGCATCTCTTCGATGGCGATGGCCGCGGGCTTGGGCATGCGCTCGTACTGCCGGCTCATCTCGATCTGCTCGCGGTTCTCGTAGATCTCCTCGATGTTCTCCCCGGTCACGGTGAATTCCTCCAGCTTCTCATGCAGCTCCTCCTTGATCTCCACGGCGATCTGGTTGGCGCGCTTGCCGATGATGACGATGCTCTCGTAGATGTTGCCCGTCTCCTTGTCCAAACGGTCGACATTCCGGGTGACCGTGGTCTTGGCGGCGTTGATGTACTTGGCGTTCATGGTGTGTCTGTGCTGGCTGCGCTGGATTGTAGGGCCGTGAGGTCCCGGAGCAGGTTCTTGGCCGACGGGAGCCTGGTACTTTTCGGAAAAGCGTCCGCGAAGGTATTGAATGAACGGATACCGGCCGCCACCCGGTCGGCCTTCTTCTCCTCCACGCTGTTGACCGCCAGGTCGTGGTCCGCCTGGAGGATGCTGAACATGGCCTCCTCCCGGAAGGCCGAGTTGGGCCATTTGCTCAAGAAGCGCTGCAGGGCCAAGCTGGCGGCCTCGTACTGGCGGGTACGCAGGTATTGCTGCGCGGCATGGTAGTCTTTCCGCTGGAGCTTGAAGCGCAATTCGTCGATCAATACCAAGGAGGAATCCTTCAGGCTGCTCTCGGGGTAGCGCACCATGAACAGCTCGAGCTTGTCGATGGCGGTGCGGGTGTCCTGCTGGTCCAGCTCGAACTCCGGGGATTCCTTGTAATGGCAATAGGCCGCCAGGAAGGAGGCCTCCTCGGCGTGCACACTGTTGGGGAAGGTCTTGGCGAAATTGCCCAGGTAGTAGCTCGCCATGATGTAGTCCTTCATGCCGAAATACCCTTTGGCGTAGTGGTAGCTCACCGGCTCGTAGAGCGTGTCGCCGCGGGTGAGGCTGAGCAATTCCTCGAGCAGGGGCATGGCCCGGTCGTAATCGGGCTTTTCCATGTATTTCAGGGCCATGCGGTACTTGTACTGCATGTCCGTGCTTTTCACCGCCTTGCTGAATTCGCTGCAGGAGGTCAGCAGGGCAACGGCCACGGCGGCCGGGATGAACAAGCGCATAAGGGGGGCAAATTTAGGTGTGATCCGGAAGATGCCACCTTCACGCATCATTCCCGGCGATGCCGAGGCCACGGCCCGGCCTGTTCCCCACCGCGACCAAGGGTTTTCCATCCCACGGGCTGACGGCTACCTTTGCGCCCGAAAAATCAAAACGTCCCATGTCCGTCGACACGTCCGCCCGAGTCCACAATTTCAGCGCCGGGCCTTGCATCCTGCCCAAGGAGGTCTTCGAGAAATCCGCTCAGGCGGTGATGGACCTGGACGGCAGCGGGCTGAGCATCCTGGAGATCAGCCACCGCAGCAAGCCGTTCATCGCCATCATGGAGAAGGCGCGGGCCTTGGTGAAGGAATTGCTGGGCGCCCCCGACCACTACCAGGTGGTCTTCCTCGGCGGCGGTGCCAGCATGGGGTTCCACCTGGTGCCCCAGAACTTCATGCGGACAGGCGGCAAGGGGGCCTATGCCCATACCGGTGAATGGTCCAAGCGGGCCATCGCGGAGGCCAAGCTGGCCGGCGATGCCGTGGTGGTGGCCAGCAGTGAGGACAAGAACTTCAACTACATCCCCAAGGGATTCACGGTGCCCAAGGAGGTGGACTACTTCCACTTCACCAGCAACAACACCATTTTCGGCACCCAGTACAAGGCCTTCCCCACCAGCCCCGTGCCGATGGTGTGCGACATGAGCAGCGACATCTTCAGCCGCCCGGTGAACGTGTCCGACTTCGCCATGATCTATGCCGGTGCCCAGAAGAACATGGGGCCGGCCGGCGCCACCATGTACCTTTTCGACCCCGGTGCCTTGGGCAAGACCGGCCGCAAGTTGAGCCCCATGATGGACCTGGCGAACCATGCCGCCAAGGAAAGCATGTACAACACCCCGCCGGTGTTCCCGGTGTACGTGATCATGCTCACCCTGGAATGGCTCAAGGGTATCGGCGGCATCGCCGAGATCCAAAAGCGGAACGCGGCCAAGGCGGAGTTGCTCTATGCCACCATCGACCGGTTGCCGCTGTTCGAGGGCACCACGGCACGCGAGGACCGCTCGGAGATGAACGCCACCTTCGTGCTCAAGGACAAGAACCTGGAGCCTGCTTTCGATGAACTGTGGAAAGAGGCCGGCATCAGCGGCATCCGCGGCCACCGCAGCGTGGGCGGCTACCGCGCCAGCCTGTACAACGCCCTGCCCCTGGAGAGCGTGAAGGCCTTGGCCGAGGTGATGGAGGAATTCGCAAAACGGAACGGTTGACCCTATGCGCGTACATGCAAACGACGGCATCTCGGCGGATGCCCTGGAACAGTTGAAGGAGGAAGGCTTCGTGGTCACCACGGAGAAGGTGCCCCAAGACAAGCTGGCGGAATACATCAACAAGGAGAAAGTGGATGCGCTCCTGGTGCGCAGCGCCACCAAGGTGCGCAAGGATTTGATCGACGCCTGCCCGGAGCTGAAGCTGATCGGCCGCGGCGGTGTGGGCATGGACAACATCGACGTGGAGCATGCCCGCAAAAAGGGCCTGCGCGTGGTGAACACGCCCGGCAGCAGCAGCATCAGCGTGGCCGAACTGGTGATGGCCCACCTCTTCAGCTTGAGCCGCGACCTGTACAAGTCCAACCGCCGCATGCCCACCGAGGGCCGCACCGCCTTCAATGAAATGAAGAAAGAGTACGGCAAGGGCACCGAGCTGCGCGGGAAGACCCTGGGCATCCTGGGCTATGGCCGCATCGGCCGCTGGGTGGCCCGCTACGCGCTGGGGGCGGGCATGAAGGTGATCTACACCGACAACACGGCCACGGTGGACTATATCGAGCTGGAGCTGAACGGGGAGACCCACCGCGTGGGGATCAAACAGGTACCCATTGAGGAGCTCCTGGCCAAGAGCGACTTCGTCACCATCCACGTCAGCGTGCGGCCCAACGACCCGGTGGCCTTGGGCCCCAAGGAGTTCGCCATGATGCGGCCCGGCATGGTGCTGATCAATGCGGCCCGGGGCAACTCCATCGATGAGCACGCCCTGGTCCAGGCATTGAAGAGCGGCCGTATCAAGGCGGCGGGACTGGATGTGTTCATGGATGAGCCCACACCCGATGCCGAGCTGCTGGGCCTGCCCAACGTCAGCCTTTCGCCACACGTGGGCGCCGCCACGGCGGAGGCCCAGGCCCGTGTGGGCCGTGAGCTGGCCGAGCAGTTGGTGGCCTGGCGCGATGAGGTGGCCGTGAACCGCGGATGATCGACCTGCGCCCTTTCCGGGCGTGGCGCCCCGTGCCGCACGCCGCGCACCTGGTGGGCTCGCGCTCCTTCGTAAGCTACACCGCCGACCAGATCAAGGAAAAGCTGGCCGGAAACCCCTACTCCTTCCTGCACATCATCCATCCGGACGGAGAGATGCCCGGCATCGACCGTGCGGGACATTTCGACAACGTGCGGGCCATGTTCCAGGAGTTCACCCGGAAAGGGATCCTGGAGCGCGACCACGCCCCGGCCCTTTACCTGTATGAACAAAGCTGTGCGGCCTTCACCTCGCGCGGCATTATCGGTGCGGTGGGTGTTGGGGACTACATCGAAGGGCGCGTCAAGCGGCACGAACACACCTTGTCCCATCGGGAGGAGCTCTTCACCGAGTACCTCGACCATACGGCCATCAACGCTGAACCGGTGCTGCTGGCCATGCCCGAAAGCCCGGCGCTGGAGGCTGAAATGGATGCCTTCTTCCAACTGCCCACGCTCTTCGATTTCCTTACCACGGACCAAGTGCGGCACCGCTTCTGGCGGGTGGACAGCCTCCCGCACCTGGCCACCTTCCGTGCGCATTTCAACAGCATGGAGGCCTTGTACATCGCCGATGGCCACCACCGCTGCGCGAGCAGTGTGCGGCTGGCCGGGAAGCACGGTGCGGAAGCAGGATCACCAAAGTCCGCCTTCCTGGCCTTCCTGGTCCCTGCCAGCCAACTGCACATCTACAATTACGACCGCGTGGTGAAAGGCCTGCATGGCCTTTCTCCGGATGCGTTCCTGGAGCGGCTGCGCCATATCGGCCCGATGCACGAACTGCCGGATGGCCCGGGCACACCGGCCGGCGGCCACGTGCAAGTGCTTCTCCAAGGACGTTGGTACGACCTTGAACTGGCGCCGCCCGCCACTCCCTCCGCCGCGGAAACCCTGGAGGCCGCCCGGCTCAACGAGCAGGTCCTCGGCCCCGTCCTGGGCATCACCGACCTGCGCACCGACCCCCGCGTCCATTTCGTGCCGGGAACGCTCGGGCCGCAAGCTTGTGAACGGCTGCTGCACCAAGGTAAGGCCGATGTGGCATTCCATCTCCGGCCCCTTACTTTCGGGGAATTGCGGGCGGTGGCGGACAGCGGTGCGTGCATGCCTCCGAAGACCACCTGGATCGAGCCCAAGCTCCGCAGCGGCCTCACCATCTACCCGCTGAACGACGTGTGACCCATGGACCGGCAGGCACTGGCGCAACGCTACGGCCAGGTGAAGGCGACCATCCCCGAAGGTGTGAAGCTGATCGCCGTGAGCAAGCTGCGCACCGTGGAAGAGATCCAGGCGTTATACGACCTGGGCCACCGCGCCTTCGGTGAGAACTACCCCCAGGAGCTCCGCGACAAGCAACCGTTGCTGCCTGCCGACATAGAGTGGCACTTCATCGGCCACCTGCAAGGGAACAAGGTGAAATACATCGCCCCGTTCGTCCACCTGGTGCACGGTGTGGACCGCGGCAGCCTGCTGGATGACCTGAACAAGCGGGCCACCACGGCGGGCCGCACCATCGGCGTACTGTTCCAAGTGCACATTGCCCAGGAAGAAACCAAGCACGGGTTCGCGCCGGACGAGCTGCGCGCGTTGTTCCGGCAAGGGGACTTGAACGCCCGCTGGCCCGCCTTGCAATTCCGTGGACTGATGGGCATGGCCACCAATACGGAGGACATGGGCCAAGTGAGCCACGAGTTCGATGGGCTGGCTGCCCTTCACCGGGAGCTTCGTGCACTCCACGCGGTGCCGTCCGAGGCGTTCAGTGAACTGTCCATGGGCATGAGCGGCGACCTGCGGCAGGCGTTGGCGTCGGGCAGCACCATGGTGCGCATCGGCACGGCCATATTCGGTGAGCGGCCCTGATCGCCCTATGACCCCTGCACCGTCCTGTTGATCTCGGTGCAATCGAGGCTGGTGTCCGCACTCGCCTGCAAGGGCCGCACCTCGCCATCCACCTGGATCAGGATATCCCCGTGCAGCGCACTGTCGCCATAAAGCCGGCAGGCCCGGAAAAAGAGGTTGTCACCATCCTTCAAGTGCACGGTCCAGGATCCGGTACCGGGCAGCGTGTCGCCCGTTCCCGGGTCCACCACCTCGAACACGGTATCCTGCCGGGATTGGGCCACACCCGCCGCATAGCTCACCACGCAGCCGCGACACTGGGCGTGCAGGTTGGCGGACAGCAGGGGCTTCTCCTCCTTCTTGCAGCCCCACGTGCATGCGATCGCTACGGCAAGTCCCAAGGCGTGCAAGCGGTTCATCGGCGGCAAAATAAGCAACAGCAGCACCTCACATCCTCCTGTACCAGCCCTTGATCCGTTCGCGGTCCAGCACCTTTTCCCATTCCGGCCCGAAGGCGTGGTCCCACATGTGCGGCAGGTTCCAGGCCACCTCCGCCATGGCGTCGATGGTCTCCTCGCTCCAGTCCTTGGCCAGGCCCTGCGGGATGTGGATGTTGTTGTGCTTCACCATGCCCTTGAACTCCTGCACATAGTCGCCATAGACGTCCTCCAGTTTATCGAAGGCGATGCAGTTGGCGATGCAGTGGTGGATATCGAGCACCTTGCCCAAGCCGTAGCTGAGCGCGTGGCACACGCCCACCTCGCTGTAGGTAAGGCTAAGGCCGCCCATGTAACTGGCCACCATCAACAGCTCGTCGCTCTTGGGGTCCTGGCGGTCCAGTTCCAGATACACGCGGCGGCACATCTCCAACGCCTTCTCGCTGTACGCCTCCGCGAAGGTGTTCTTCTTGGTGCCGGTGATGGCCTCCACGCTGTGGATGTAGGTGTCCATGCCCGTGTAGAACCACTGGTCCTGCGGCACGGTGGCGATCAGGTCGGGATCCAGCACGATCTGGTCGCACACGGTCCAGTCGCACTTCAGGCCCAGCTTTTTCACCGGCCCCGTGAGCACGGCGGTCATGCTCACCTCCGCGCCCGTGCCACTGATGGTGGGCACCACGGCATGCCAGATCCCCGGCTTCTTGATCAGATTCAGGCCCTGGTACTGCACGCTGCTGCCCTCATTGGTGAACATCAGCGAGGTGGCCTTGGCGATGTCCATCATCGTTCCCCCGCCAATGCCGATGATGCCCGCCGGCAGGCCTTTGCGCTTCAGCACGTCGTCACGCAGGGCATCTATCTGGGAGGTCTTGGGCTCGTCCTTGGCGCTGATGAAGAAGAGCTCATCGCCTTCGTGGACCGGGATGCGCTTCTTGAAATCGGTCTTGTCGGCGAAGTAGTCGTCCACCACGAAGACCATGAAGCCCTTGTTGGCCGCGCGCTGCGGTGCAAGAATCTCGTCAAGCTTGCCGAAGCTGCCCCGGCCGTAGCAGGTTTTGGTAACGGACTTGAAATTGCGGAAGAGGTTCATGTGGATCAGAAAATCAGACGATCAGGGGATCAGAAAATTAGAAAGCCACCTGATCGGTGGTGCAAAGGAACCACAGGAAGTGCAGGAAACGGAATCCAGTGTGCCCAGCTTCGTATCCTTGCAGCAGAAGCCTTTCCCCATGAATTGCACCGCAGATTGCTTGGCCAACCTTGGCCTCACACCCGGAAATGTCCTCCAACTGGCGTTTGCCGCCTTCGTCGCGGTGCTGTTCATCCAGTCCGGCCTGGACAAGGTCTTCAACTGGAAAAGTGAAAAGGACTTCTACACCCAGCACTTCAGCAAGAGCATCCTGAACGGTTCGGTGCCGCTGTTGATGCCCACCATCACCCTGATGGAACTGGCGGCCGGCGTGCTTTCGGCGATCGGCTTCTTCCAGGTGCTGTTCACGCAACAGACCGGCATCGGCACCCTGGGCATGCTCTTCGCGGTGGCCGCGCTCACCATGCTCTTCTTCGGCCAGCGCGTGGCCAAGGACTACAAGGGCGCCGCCGTACTGGTGCCGTATTTTTTGGTGGCAGTAGCGGGGTTGTGGGTGTTCTTGGGGGCGTAACGGTAGGTGGACAAGGGAAGCACCCGGGGTCGGTAACGGCCGCTGGTGGTTGCAATGTTTGCGTTACCGAAGGCCCCCTTCCCTATTTTCACTGGAAACGGCCGGAACCATGTCCACATACTTCAGGCTGCATTACCACATCGTGTTCGGAACTAAAATGCGGGTCCCCTGCTTGGCCAAGGATTGGAGGCCACAGCTTTGGGAATACATGGGCGGGACCGTCCGCGGCCTTGGCGGTGTGCCGCACGGGGTCGGTGGTTTCCATGACCATGTGCACCTGTTGGTGGACCTGAAGCCGACGCAACTGATCCCCGACCTGGTGCGGGAGTTGAAGAATGCCTCTACCGAATGGGTACGCCAGCATACGGGGATGAAGACCTTCCAATGGCAGGAAGGGTACGGCGTGTTCACGGTGGGTTGGCGGGAGAAGGACAGGATCGAGCGGTACATCGCCAACCAGGAGGACCATCACCGAAGCAAGACTTTCCGGGAGGAACTCATTGGCCTGTTGAACGAGGCCGGGGTGGAATTCGACCCGAAGTACCTGCCGTGATCGGCCGGCAGCAACACCCGCTACGACCCCTTCAGGGTCGATGGACCTTGGTGATGCAAATGCAACAGGCTTGGACCCCGTCGGGGTCCGCGCGAGCGGTGATGTGAACCATGTCCCCACCGTTCGGCAGATGCTGTATTCGACCCCGAAGGGGTCGCAGCATGAAGCGCGGGATCGCGCGATGGATGCATTCCGACCCCGAAGGGGTCGCAGCGGGTGTTCCGCGCCAGGGATAGCAGCGGCGGCCCGGTGCAGGCGGTGCGTGGCAACGCGCCAGCGAGGAGGCGACCCCTTGCGCCGCCGTAGCCCTGCGAAGGCGTGCAGGAAGCCCCCGCAGCAGCAGCAGCGCCAGCACCGGCAAACCGGCCAAAGCGGATAGCCCGGCCCGTGTGCCGCCTTGTGCGCGGGCGGGGTGGCGCCCAATCCTTCGACAGGCTCAGGATTACTTAGGCGGAAACGACCTGCATCGCCTTCTTCACCGCCCCTTCCACCTTGTCCAAGTAGGTGTTCAGCTCCGCCTCGGTCCATGTGACGCGGATGTTGAAGCTGATGAGGCGGCTGAGCACGGCATCGCTCTTGGGGAACTTCAGTGTCTTGAGGTCTTGCGGCAGGCCGAGCTCGTGGGCCACGGTGCGGAAGGGCATCTTCAGGTCCTTCAGCTGGTTCCACTGCTTGATGTAGTGGTACATGTTGTCGTACCAATACGCCCCGCCCACGCCGGCCTCGCCCATGGCCTTGTTCGCCGCGCGCGCCACGGCCTCGCTGGGGAAGAGCATGTGGAAGAAGGTGGCGCTGTCGCCCGCATCGTCGCATTGCTTGCGGAAGCCGAGGCCGGGGATCTTCGAGAGGCGTTCCTGGATGATGGCCTTGTGCTTGCGCTGCTGCTGCAGGATGTAGGGCAGCTTCCGCGCCTGGGCCAGGCCGATGGCGGCGTTGATCTCGCCCAGGCGATAGTTGGTGCCCAGGATGTAGTGCGGCTCCATGCCCCGGTTATCGCCCTCGTGGCTGTGGCCGTGGTCACTGAAGTGTTCCGCGGTGGTGGCCAGGTGGTCGTCGTTGGTGATCACCACGCCGCCTTCGCCGCAGGTGTTGATCTTGAAGAAGTCGAAGCTGAAGCTGCCCATCTTGCCGTAGAGGCCGAGGTGCTTGCCCTTGTAAGTGGCGCCCAAGGCCTGCGCGGTGTCCTCGATCAGCATCACGTTCTTCTCCTTGCACACGGCCAGGATGCCGTCCAGGTCGGCGGCGGCGCCGCACATGTGCACCAGCAGCACGGCCTTGGTCTTGGGCGTGATGGCGTTGCGGATGCCCTCGGCGCTGAGGCAGAGCGTCTCGTCGATCTCGGCAAAGACGGGGATGGCACCGGCCAGCAGCACGCTTTCGATGGTGGCGATGAAGGTGAAGGGAGGCACGATCACGTGGTCGCCGTAGCCCACGCCGCATGCCGCGAGCATGGTGCTTACGGCGGTGCTGCCACTGCTGACGCCCAGGGCGTGCTTGGCCCCGGTGAACTTCGCGATCTCCGCCTCGAATGCCTTGGCCTTCCAGTGGCCCTTACGCTGCGCATCGTGGTTGTAGCGGAAGAGCACGCCCGTTTCCAGGACGTCCATCACCTCCTTGCGTTCCTCGTCGCCGAACAGTTCCGTACCGGGCATTCTTATTGGATTTTGAGCGCCAAAGGTAGGACCACCGGAACAGCGGCACCATCCATGGCCGGAGCGATCAGCCATGGCCTGCTCCTCCCGAAGGTGACAGCGAAACCCCGGTGATGCGGGAGGCTTTCACTTCTGCCCCGGCACGGCTGGATCCGGAATTCCGGCACGACCATGGGCATTCCGATCGGCGAACCGAACTTTACCCCCGAACGTTACCTGCACAAACAAGGATCCAATATGGAACGCACATCGAAAGCACAGTGGAAAGGCACGTTGAAGGAGGGATCGGGCTCCATGAGCATCCCCAGCGGCGCGTTGGCCAGCAGCCCCTACACCTTCCTCACCCGTTTTGAGAACGCCAAGGGCACCAACCCCGAGGAACTGATTGGCGCCGCCCACGCCGGCTGCTTCGCCATGATGACCTCCGGCCTGCTGACCAAGGCCGGGCACACACCGGAGCAACTGGACACCGAGGCCCGCGTGGTGCTGGGTGAAGCGGGCGGACTGCCCACCATCACCGACATCCATCTGAAGATCCACGGCAAGGTGCCCGGCATCGACGAGGCCACCTTCCGCACGATCGCTGAGGATGCCAAGGCCAAATGCCCGGTGAGCCGCCTGTTGACCGGGGCCAAGATCCACTTGGAGATCACCTTCGGTTGAAGTCCCCGACCGCAAGGTGGTCCTGTCTGCCCGATGCAACCATGAAGAAACGACCGTTGAGCGGCCTTGGCGGCCTGGTGTACAGCACCAACAAGAACATCGGCACGGAGCGGGAGCCCGCCACGCTGCCCCCGCAGCAGCAGGACCTCCGCATCCACCTGGACCGGCTGGGCGGCAACAAGACCGTGACGCGCATCGTGGGCTTCGTGGGCAAGCCGGCCGACCTGGATGACCTGGGCCGCACGCTGAAAAGCAAGTGTGGAGTGGGCGGCAACACCAAGGATGGCGTGATCTTGTTGCAAGGCGACCACCGCGACAAGGTGTTGGCCCTGCTGAACGAAAAAGGATACAAAGCCAAGAAAGCAGGAGGATGAGCGCTGAACGATCCCGTTACCCTGTACCCGCCGTTCCGAAGTGCCCGGACTGCAGCACCGAAATGACGCCCGGTTTCATGCCGGATGACCTGAACATGTTTGGATCGAACCAGTCGGCCTGGGTGGAAGGCCAGCCGGTGGAAAGCCTAACCCGGGGCGTGAAGCTCTCCGGGAAGCTCTCCTTCCCCATCACGGCCTTCCGGTGCGGCCAGTGCGGGCTGTTGCGCCTCTACGCCTTCAGGCCCAGCCATCGGAACGGTTGAACAGACCTGCTTATTCTTGTCCCCCCCTCCCCAACAACCGAACCCATGAAGAAGCTCCTCTGCCTGCTAGCGTTCCTGACCGCCACCTTGTTCGCGTCAGCCCAGATCAACCACGACCTCACCATCTACTCGGAGGACGGCGACCTGTTCACCCTGGTCGTGAACGGCCAGACCATCAATGCCGAACCGGCGACCAGTGTAACGGCCAAGGACATCGCTTTCGATTTCGCCAAGGTGGTGATCCGTTTCGCTGACGGCACCACGCCGGACATTGAGCGCAAGAACCTGCAGATCGCGGCGCCGGGCACCACACCATCCGGACCCATGGCAACGGTGTACAAGATCAAGGAGAAGAAAGGGGAGAAAAACCTCCGCTTCGCATCCCGGTCGGCCAAGCACATCCAGAACACACCGGTGATCATCATCAATAACCACTGATCCGGCCGGGCCAGAACCAAGGGCTGTCCGCAGTTGTTCCCCTCCCGCTGAACAGCAAACAGGGTTCAGCGGACAACGATCACGACGATGGACATCCGCATCAAACGCGTTTATGAGGCACCGGCCAAGGATGATGGATACCGCATTCTGGTGGACCGGCTTTGGCCGCGCGGCATCAGCAAGGAAGAGGCGCATGTGGACGAGTGGCTGAAGGAGATCGGGCCGAGCAACGAGTTGCGAAAATGGTTCGGGCATGAACCGCCGAAATACCTCGAGTTCAAGAAGCGCTACGAGCAGGAGCTGCACGGCCAACCCGAGCTGTTGAAGCACATCCGCGACCTGGCCAAGAAGCAACGGCTGACCCTGGTGTACAGCGCCAAGGACGAGGAGCATAACCAGGCCGTGGTGCTGCGCGGGGTGCTGTTGGCGAAATGACCGGACCTGTTCCAACGGATCCAACGCAAAAGCGCGGGTCCGCCGAACTTTGCGGACGATGAAGAAGCTATACCACGCCGAGGCCGGGCACGGCATGCCCTTGGTGCTGATCCACGGATTTCCGCTGGACCACACGCTGTGGCACCACCAATTGGGCGGCCTGCGTGATGTGGCCCGGGTGATCGCGCCGGACCTGCGGGGGTTCGGGAAAAGCCCGGAGGCCCGCCGGGCGGTGACCATGGAGCAGCACGCCCGCGACGTGGCGCACCTGCTGGACCGGCTCGGCCTGGATCGTGCGGTGATCGGTGGCCTGTCCATGGGCGGCTATGTGGCCTTGGCCTTCGCGGAGCTGTTCCCGGAGCGCTTGACCGGCCTGATCTTGTGCAACACACGGGCGGTGGCCGATGCCGACGACGCCAAGAAGACCCGGGAGACCGTTGCCCGCCGAGCCCTTGAAGAAGGCATGACCGCGCTGGCCCCCATCCTGGTGCAGCCGCTGCTGTCGGACCAGACACGGAAGGCGCAACCGCAGCTGATCAAGTTCATGGAGGCCATGATCGGGCGGCAGGATCCCGCGGGGGTGGCCGCCTCCTCACGTGGCATGGCCGTACGCCCCGACCGCATGGGGCTGCTGCACCGGATCAAGGTGCCCGCCTTGGTGGTCACCGGTAATGGGGACAGGCTGATGGCACCGGCCGAGAGCGAGGCCATGGCCGCCCGCCTTCCCAACGCGAAGCTGATGGTGATCCCCGGGGTCGGGCATCTCTCCTGTCTGGAGGCCCCGGAGGCTTTCAACCAAGCCGCCCGGGAACTCCTGGCCACGGTGGATTGATCGTATTCGCCATTGGCAACCCGTTCCTTCAAAACTCGGTTAGTTACGGTGGCATCCGGCCCTGCTTATGCAGCGATGTTGGAGCGGCCAAACCAAAGGGGATCGGCCATTTATGTGATCGTTCTTTCCATGAGATCCAGATCCGCATTGGAGGAGGGAGTCCCCCGATCTTGGTATTGCCGATCATTGGCAAGGCTCTAATTTTGACTGAAATACAGATCGCCATGCGCTTGCTTACACTATTGCTCTCAACCTTGTTCATCAGCCTGTCAGCCCAAGGGCAAGTATTCTATGATTTTGAGGACGATGTAATCACTCAATGGTATTCCGAAGGTGACGGAGATTTTGAGCTGAACACCACCGATGGGCTTCCCGGTCAATGCCTGCAAGTGAACGATGATGCCACGGGCGACATGGTGATGCTGATCACCCCGTTCTCCTTGATCGGGGATTGGAGCGGCGCCACATTGACGGATTCGATCACTTACGACCTCAAGCCCATCAGTTCCGACCCGGACCTGATCACCGGAGATCCATTCCTGATCCAGTTGAACGGCCCGGGTGGTTCCGCCACGGCGCTTCCGGATTTTGTGCCTGCGATGAACCAATGGCAAAGGATCGCCGTGCCGATCGATCCCGCGGCATGGACCGTCACCTCCGGCAATTGGGGGGATTTATTGGCCGATGTGACCTTGATCCGGATCCGGGCTGAGTTCATTGCAGGCGATGAGTACGTGCTGATGGACAACATCGGCTTGAGCTTTTCCCCCGCTCATGGTGCCTTGGGCACACCCCAGGTCTGTTCCACATTCGACCTGCCTGACAACCTGGACGGATGGGGATTCTTGAATGTTTCTTCCGCCGATGTGGATACCGCGCAAGGCGTCCTGCCGAATGCATTGCGGATAGGTGATGAATCCGGCGTGCTGGGCATCGGCATGGCTCCGCCCAAGTTCCGCGGCGATTGGAGCGCGGTGGACGGTACCGGCACCATCGATCTGGACATCATGGTGCAGACCAGTGCCACGTCACAGAGTGAAAGGCCTTTTGCCGTCAGGATTTCAGGCGCGGGTGGCGCCGCCACTATTAATGTCGCGAATGACCAGGTGCAGGCGGCGAAGAATGCCTGGACCCATTGGACCCTGCCCATTGAGGAAGCGGCCTGGACAGTGGAAACGGGTGATTGGACCTCCCTTCTTCAGGAAGTCGCGGAGATCAAGGTGCAGCTTGAGTATTTCTCCGGCGATGAAACCGTGTACGTGGACAATTTCTGCATCGGCAGCAACTCCGGAACAGGCATCCGGGAACAGCCAGTTGCGGGCCTGAACCTGTGGCCTAATCCCACCAGCGACCTCATTTACTTGCCTGCCGGCCAAACGGCCCGGAATTATGAGGTCATTGATACCCGCGGCGCGGTAGTGATGGCGGGGATCATACCGGCATCCAACGGGCACAAGGTTGATGTACGGGCCTTAAAGCCGGGTTCGTATGCCTTGAGGCTGATCGGCCCCGAAGGCATCGCCGTGGGACGGTTCCTCCGCTGAACCCTTTGGGGGGCGATTTCAGTAAGCGGCCAGCTTCTCCAAGGCCCCTTTCAGCCTTTGCTTGGGCAGGAACTGCGCTTCCAGCTCTTGGGAGAACGGGATGGGCGTGTCGATGGAAGCCACGCGCATCACCGGCGCATCCAAGTCGGTGAAGCATTCCTCCATGATGGTGGCGCTTATCTCGCCGCCGATACCGCCCGTGAGCGTGTCCTCGTGCAGCACCAGCGCCTTGCCGGTCTTGCGCACGCTTTCCAGCACCCGCTCCTTGTCCCAGGGCAGCAGGCTGCGCAGGTCGATCACGTCCGCGTCCAGGCCCAACTCCTCCACCGCAGCCAGGGCCCAGTGTACGCCCATACCGTAGGTGATCACCGAGAGGTCGCGGCCTTCCCGCACCAGCGCGGCCTCCCCAATGGGCAGCGTGAACCAGCCTTCGCGCACGTTGCCGTGCAGGCTGCGGTACAGGTTCTTGTGCTCGAAGTACATCACCGGGTCGGGATCTTCGAAGGCCGCGCACAGCAAGCCTTTCGCATCATTCGGGAAGGCCGGATAGACGATCTTCAGTCCGGGAGTCTTGAAGAACCAGGCCTCGTTGCTCTGGCTGTGGAAGGGCCCCGCGCCGCTGCCGGCGCCCGTGGGCATGCGCACCACCACGTCGGCGTTCTGACCCCAACGCCAATGGGTCTTCGCCAGGTTGTTGCAGATCTGCGTCATACCCTCGCTCACGAAGTCGGCGAACTGCATCTCCACCATGGCCTTCATGCCGTTGATGCTCAGCCCCAGCCCCACGCCCAGGATGGCGCTCTCACACAGGGGCGTGTTGCGCACCCGGTCCTTGCCGAACTCCGCCACAAAGCCGTCGGTCACCTTGAAGGCGCCGCCGTACTCGGCGATATCCTGGCCCATGAGCACCAGGTTGTCGAATCGCCGCATGCTTTCGCGCAGGCCGTCGGTGATGCCGTCGATGAAGCGCATCTCCTTGCCTTGCACCGGGGTTTCCACGCGCGCCGGGCCGCGGTCCCCGTGCACGATCGGCTTTGCGTACACGTCGTTCAGTTCGGTGGCCAGGTCGGCCTTCACCGGCTCCTCGGAGAAGGCGATCTCTACGGCCTGGGCCACTTCCTGCTTGATGGCGTGGTGCGTGGCATCGCGCATGGTCTCGCTCAGGATGCCCTGTGCCAGCAGCCAGTTCTCGTAGTTGGCCACGGGGTCCTTCCGCCCCCACTCCTCCATCAGCTCCTTGGGCACGTACTTGGTGCCGCTGGCCTCTTCGTGGCCGCGCATGCGGAAGGTCATGCACTCCACCAGCACCGGGCGCGGACGGCGGCGGATGCTCGTCGCCACCTCGCGCAGCGTGTGCACCACCTCCAGGATGTTGTTGCCCGCCACCACGCGGCTTTCGATGCCGTAGCCCAGGGCCTTGTCGCTGAGGAAGCGGCAGCGGAACTGCTCGCTGCTGGGAGTGCTCAGGCCGTAGCCGTTGTTCTCCACGAGGATGATCACCGGCAGGTCCCACACGGCGGCGGTGTTCACGCTTTCGTGGAAGTCGCCCTCGCTGGTGGCGCCGTCGCCGGTGAACACCAGCGTGCATTGCTGCTCCTTGCGCAGTTTGTGCGCCAGGGCGATGCCGTCGGCCACGCCCATTTGCGGGCCCAGGTGGCTGATCATGCCCACGATCTTATGCTCCTGCGTGCCGAAGTGGAAGCTGCGGTCGCGGCCCTTGGTGAAGCCGCTGGCATGGCCTTGGAACTGCCCGAAGAGCCGCGCCATGGGCACGCCCCGCGTGGTGAACACGCCCAGGTTGCGGTGCATGGGCAGGATGTACTCATCGCCCTCCATGGCCAAGGCGGAACCCACGGCCACCGCTTCCTGCCCGATGCCGCTGAACCATTTGCTGATCCGCCCTTGGCGCAGCATGCTCAGCATCTTCTCCTCGATCAGCCGCGGGCGGAGCAGCTTCTCATAAATGTCCAGCAATTCGGCGTCCTGCAGCTTCTTGCGGTCGAAGGCGAGCTGCTTCTTCTCGATGGTTTCCAGGAACATGGGGGCAAGCGCATCTGCTGGTGCAGGTGGATTGCGGCGGCAAATGTACCGGGTAAGAGCACCGCTCCGCGAACCGGCAAGCATACCGATCTTCGCCCCCGTGCCGAATTTGCGTCCCCTTCGCGTCTGGCTGCTGCGTCTTGGCGTGGTGGCCCTGGTCTTCTCCCTGCAACGGGTGCTGTTCGTGCTGCTGAACCACGAGGCCTTTCCAGCCACGCCCGCCGCGGCCTTCCTCGGCGGTATCCGCTTCGACCTCAGCGCCATCGCCTGGCTCTATCTGCCGTGGACCCTCGCCGTGCTGCTGCTTTCGGAGCAACGCTCGAAAGCCGCCGGGGTCATCCAAAAGGTGCTGTTCCACATCAGCAACGTATTCTGTTTCTTTCTCAACTGCACCGACCTCGAGTACTTCAAATTCACCTTGAAACGCAGCACGGCCGACCTCTTCGGCATCGCCGCCGGCGGGAACGACCTGGCCAACCTCGCGCCGGTCTTCCTCACCGATTACTGGTACGTGGTGCTGATCTTCCTGGGCTCCGTGGCCTTGGCCGAATGGGGCTATCGCCTGGCCGGGCGGAAGCCCGCGGCAGGGAACGCCCACCCTTGGTGGCTGTGGCGCATGGCGGTGATCGGCCTGGTGGTGCTGCTCTCGCGCGGCGGCCTGCAATACATCCCCCTCACGGTGATCGACGCCAGCAAGTACGCCGCACCGGCCTACATGCCCGTGGTGCTGAACACGCCGTTCACCTTCATGACCAGCATCGGCAAGCCGTTGGTGGTGGAGAAAACCTTCATGCCGCAGGAGGAGGCCGACCGCCTGTGGCCCGTGGTGCACCGCTACGGCGATACCATGCTCATCCCCCACCGGCCTAACGTGGCCATCATCATCCTGGAAAGCTTCAGCGCGGCCTACAGCGGGCGGCTCAACGGCACCGGTGAAGGCTACATGCCCTTCCTGGATTCGCTGATGGGCCAAAG
Source organism: Flavobacteriales bacterium (assembly GCA_023382455.1). GTDB lineage: Bacteria > Bacteroidota > Bacteroidia > Flavobacteriales_F > PHOS-HE28 > PHOS-HE28. The sequence goes on along the minus strand of JAHDVX010000004.1, from coordinate 110,791 downwards.
CCTCTGGTACAGCCGGGCCTACGCCAACGGGCGCCGAAGCATCGACGGCATCCCCGCCGTGGTGGCCTCCATGCCGAAGATGATGGAGGAAGCCTTCATCGAATCGCCCTATGCCACACGGCCCATCACCGCGCTGCCCGGGCTGCTCGGCGCCGAGGGCTACGCCACCAGCTTCTTCCACGGCGGGCACAACGGCACCATGGGCTTCGATGCCTTCGCGCGTTCCGCCGGTTTCGACACGTACGTGGGCCGCGACCAGTACCCCGACCCGAAGGACGACGACGGCGTGTGGGGCATCCGCGACCGGCCCTTCCTGCAGTTCTGGGCGCGGCAGATGGAAGGTGAACGGCAACCGTTCATGAGCTGCCTCTTCACGCTTTCCACCCACCATCCCTACAAGCTGCCCGAGGCCGATGCCAAGCGCTTCGCCGGCGGCGAGCTGGCCATCATGCCCACGCTGCGCTACGCCGACGATGCCCTGCGCCGTTTCTTCACCACAGCGCGCACCATGCCCTGGTTCCGGAACACGCTCTTCATCATCACCGCCGACCACACCGCCGACCTGCTGCGCCAAGGCGAGACCAGCGGATCGGCCTACGACCATTGGGTGCCGCTGTGCTACTACATGCCAGGCCGCCTCGCGCCGCGCCACGAGACCCGCGTCACCCAGCAGATCGACATCCTGCCCACCGTGCTGGACCTCATCGGCTACCCCAAGCCCTTCTTCGCCTTCGGCAGCAGCAGCCTTCGCAACGAACAGATCCCCGCCGCCGTGAGCGAAAGCAACGCCACCTGGCTCATCGTGGGCGACCATGCCCAGCTGCGCACCGACGGCGACCGCGTGCTCTGGTCGTCCGGCGCAGTGGAAAACGGCCAAGCCGCACCGGACAGCCTGCAACAACGCCTGATGCCCGTGCTGCAGGCGGCCATCCAGCAGTACAACTTCCACCTGCTGCGCGGCGACATGGCCGCACCCCGCTGATGAAGGTGACCGTGGTGATCAATCCCCGCTCGGGGAAGGGCCGTGCGGCCGACATGCAGACCGAGGCGGAGCGCTTGGCCAAGCTGCATGGCGCGCAGTTGGAGCTTCGTTTCATCGCAGCGCCCGGCGACGGCACGCGCTTCGGGCAGGAGGCCGTGGCCCAAGGGCGGCAGCGCATCATCTCCATCGGCGGCGACGGCACCCTGAACGCCGTGGCCGCGGGCATCGCGGGCAGCACCGTGCAGCTCGGCATCGTGCCCATGGGTTCCGGAAATGGCTACGCCCGCTCGCTGCGGCTGCCGCGCGACCCCAAGGCCGCGCTGCAACTGGCCTTCACCGGCCAGGCCAGGTTGGTGGACGTGTGTTACCTCAACGACCGCCTTTTCCTCGGCACCGCCGGCATCGGCTTCGATGCACGCGTGGCCTGGGAGTTCGACCAAAGCCGTGGCCGCGGCATGTGGAACTATGCCCGGCTGATCATGAAGCACGTGATCGGCGCCAAGCCCATGCGTGTGGTGGTGAAGGCCAACAGCGAGATCCGCGAGGAGCACGTGCTGATGCTGGTGTTCTGCAACACGCGTGAATTCGGCAACGGTGCGGTGATCAGCCCCGGCTCGCTACCGGACGACGGCTTGGCTGAACTGCGCATCGTGCGCAAGCCGCCGCTGCTGCCGCTGGTGCGTGCCTTCGTCCGCATGTACGACGGCACCATCGACAGGAGCCGCTACCTCACCAACGTAGCGACCACCGGCGCCACCGTCTTCCAGGAGGGCACGCTGGCCCACCTCGATGGCGAACCCGTGGAGATCGGCCCGGAACTGGTGTTCCGCCTGGAGCCCAAACGGCTTTGGGTGGTGGCACCCGGGACCAATACGCGCGGATGACCATGACGAGCCCCGACCAAGCCCTTCTTGAAACGCTGATGCATCGGTGCATCGAACTGGCCCGCCGAGCCAAGGAGCGTGGCGAGCGCCCCGTCGGAGCGGTGATCGCCCGTGGCGGGCGGATCGTTGCCGAAGGCATCGAGGCCGTCCGGACGGAACAGGATATCACCCGCCATGCGGAGGTCATCGCCATCAACAACGCCCGGCGTGCGTTGGGCACGGCCGACCTCTCGGACTGCACGCTGGTCACCACGCACGAGCCGTGCATCCTTTGCTCCTACGCCATCCGCCACCACCGCATTCCGTTGGTGGTCTTCGGGGTGGCCGTGGGCGAGATCGGCGGGTACAGTTCCGAACTGGCCGTGCTGAAGGACCGGACGGTGAAGCGCTGGGGCGAGCCGCCGGAGGTGATCGGCGGGGTGCTGGAGGAGGAATGCCGTGGGGTGTGAGCAAAAGGACGAAGCCACACGTCGGGTGAATACCAATCGCCGAATCGGCACCTTTGCCCATCATGACCAAAAAGGAAAAGGCCGCCTTCGTGGCCAGGACCCTGAACAAATTCTACCCGCATCCGGCGATCCCCCTGGACCACGCCGATGCCTACACGCTCTTGGTGGCCGTGGTGCTAAGCGCCCAGTGCACCGACAAGAAGGTGAACGAGGTCACACCCGTCCTCTTCGCCAAGGCCGACAACCCGAAGCAGATGGCCAGGATGCCGGTGGACAAGATCCGCGCCATCATCAAGCCCTGCGGCCTTTCACCCGCCAAGAGCAAGGCCCTGCAAGGGTTGTCGCAGATCATCATGGAGAAGCACGGCGGCAAGGTGCCCGACAATTTCGAGGAACTGGAAGCCCTGCCCGGCGTGGGGCACAAGACCGCTAGCGTGGTGATGTCACAGGCCTTCGGCGTGCCCGCCTTCCCGGTGGACACGCACATTCACCGCCTCGCCTGGCGCTGGGGCCTGAGTACTGGAAAGAGCGTGGAGCAGACGGAGAAGGACCTCAAGCGCCTCTTCCCCGAGGAGTCGTGGAACACGCTGCACCTGCAGATCATCTACTTCGGGCGGGAACACTGCCCGGCAAAGAAGCACGACCCGAGGGTCTGTCCGATCTGCAAGGTGGTCGGGAGGAAGGAAATGTTTGTGGGGTAGTTGTTGGTTGTCCGTTCTCCGCTATTGGGTGTTTGAGGGGGCACGGGCAGCGGCACGTGGCAAGGGTGGGGCAGTTCGTAGTTGCGCAGTTCGCATGGCACCCGCCCTAGCGCCTGCGCCACACCCCTTCACCCCAGCTCCCAATCCTTCCCCGTGCGGAACACGGTGCCCTTGAAGAGCGCCACCACGATACCCTCCTGGTTGGTGACACGCACCTGATAAATGCCGATGCGATTACTGCGGCTCGCTTCTTCGGCCTTGGCGGTGAGCATATCGCCGGCCTTCACCGGTTTTACATGCGAGATGGACGTCTCGATGCTGACGGCGTGCGTGCCGTGGCCATTGGAAGCGAAGGCCAGGGCGCTGTCGGCCAGGGAATAGGCAATGCCTCCGTGCGTGATGTGGAAGCCGTTGTCCATTTCGGGGCGCACCGTCATGCGGAGTTCGCAATGGCCCGGCCCGGTACGCACCACTTCGATGCCCAACCATTGGCTGAAGGCATCACCCTCCATCATGCGTGCCACCACGCGTGCGGCCAAATCATCGGGATGCTGCATACGGCGAAAGTAGACCTGGAAAGGTGAAGGACGCGGTATGGCCCCCTTGGTGCGGTGCGCCCCGTTCCCCTCAGGTTCACCACATTTGCCCCATGAACGAAGCCTACATCATCGACGGCATCCGCAGCCCCATCGGCCAGATCGGCGGCAGCCTCTCCCCTGTCCGCGCGGACGACCTGGCTGCACACGTGATCCGTGCGCTGGCCGCGCGCCATGCCGGGCTGGACCCTGCGGTGATCGACGACGTGATCATGGGCTGCGCCAACCAGGCCGGTGAGGACAACCGCAATGTGGCCCGGATGGCGCTGCTGTTGGCGGGCCTGCCGGTGAGCGTACCCGGTGAAACGGTGAACCGTCTCTGCGCATCGGGCATGAGCGCCGTGGTGCAGGCCGGGCGGGCCATCGCCGCCGGACACGGCCAGGTCTTCATCGCCGGCGGGGTGGAGCACATGACACGCAGCCCGTGGGTGATCAGCAAGACCAGTACGCCGTACGGCCGCGATGCCAAGATGTACGACAGCAGCTTCGGCTGGCGCTTCGTGAACCCCGCCATGCAGGAGCAATACGGCATCGACGCCATGGGCGAGACTGCGGAAAACCTGCTTGAGACCCGATCCATCACCCGGGAGGACCAGGACCGGTTCGCCCTGTGGAGCCAGGGGAAGGCCGCCGAGGCCCAACGCAACGGCAGGCTGGCGCTGGAGATCGCCCCGGTGAGCATCCCGCAGCGCAAGAAGGACCCCGTGCTGTTCGCCCAGGACGAATTCGTGAAGCCGGGCACCACCATGGACGTATTGGCGGGCCTGAAGCCTGCCTTCCGGAAAGGCGGCAGCGTAACGGCCGGCAACAGCAGCGGCCTCAACGATGGGGCCGCGGCCCTGCTGGTGGCCGGTGAAGCGGGCATCAAGGAGCATGGGCTGCGGCCCTTGGCACGCATCGTGAGCAGCGGCGTGGCCGGTGTGGAGCCGCGCATCATGGGCATCGGCCCGGTGCGCGCCACGGAGATCGCCCTGAAGCGGGCGGGATTGACGCTGGAGCAGATGGACGTGATCGAACTCAACGAGGCATTTGCCGCCCAGGCCCTCGCATGCACGCGCACCTGGGGCATCGCCGACGATGACCAGCGGCTGAACCCCAATGGGGGGGCCGTGGCCTTGGGCCATCCACTGGGCATGACCGGCGCGCGGTTGCTGCTCACGGCCGCGCTGGAACTGCACCGCACCGGCAAGCGGTACGCCCTTTGCACCATGTGCATCGGCGTGGGCCAAGGCTACGCCACGGTGCTGGAGCGCGCCTGATCGCCACCACCCGTTACTTTCACCCTCCAAACCTGAGACCGGAACACCGCATGAACATATCCTCCAGCCTGCGATCGGCCGCCATCGCCCTGATACCAGCCCTGTTGATCACTGCCGCCAAGGCCCAGCAAAGCACGGTACGGGTGAAAGTGAAAGCGGACCTGAACGCCCCACCTGACCGGGAGCTCGGCCTTGCCAAGACCGTCTACGGCGATGCGGGCAGTTTCATCGCCTTGAAGACCCTGGGCGGAAAGACCGTGCTTGGCGGCCTTTCCGAGGCGGAGATCGGCTGGCAGCTGCAGGTGGTGGCCAGCGACAAAATGAACCTGGTGAAGCACGACCATCCCAAGGTGGTCTGGGGCATCGGGCCACTGGCGTTTGAGACCATCGAGACCTTCGGCAAGCAATTCCGCATGCTGCTCTCCAAACCCGACCCGGAGCACGGCAGCCTGATGCTGATCGAACAGGTGCTGAGCCCACGCAGCCTCACCGGCCGCGCCGCCGCCAAGGTGGCCGACATCCCGTACGACCTATTCGGCAAGACCCCGGACTATTTCAAGCCCGGCGTCACCGTGGGGTTCACCACAACCTTGGCCGAAAACGGGCAACACATGCTCATCGGCCTTACGCCCGCCAGCACCACCCGGAGCGCCGGCAGCCCCATAGTCGGCGTAATGGTTGACGCCAAGATGCAGCCCACCTGGGCCAGGAGCCTTGCCACCGAGCCCGGTAACGTGCGCACCGACGTGGTGAACACCCTGGTGGACGGCAACGGTGCCGCCTGGTACCTGGTGCGCAATGTTTCCAACGCCGCCCCCAAGGTCAAGGAGGAACTCGGCTACAGCTACTGCCTCTATCGCTTGGACAGCGCCGGGCAGCAGGCCTACCCCCTCACCCTGGGCAAAAAGGATTTCGTACAGGAGGCCCAGGTGGCCTTCCTTCCCGACGGCCGCGTCACCTGTGCGGGCATCTATTCGAACAACGAGGCCAACCGGGATGAATCCATCGGGATCTTCCAAATGACCTTGGACCAGGCCTCCGGCAAATGGCCCATGGCCACACGAACGCCCTTCAACCTGCGCACCGTGAAGAAAGTGGAACGCCTGCAGGCGAACATGCACATGGAGCGCGTGTGGGCCAAGTCGGACGGTGGCCTCTTCGTGGTGGCCCACCGCTCGGGCATGGAAACCCATACGGTGAGCGACCTCAGCGGGAAGAAGGTGGAAAAGACCGAATGGGTCAATGGCAACTTCCATGTCATGGCACTGGACGCCTCCGGCAGCGCCACCTGGTACACGGAGGTGCCTCGCGAGATGAGCTTCACCAATGACGGGCCCGGCAAGGCCTTCTCCATCGCACAAGGGAACGTGCTCTTCCTGTTTTTCAACGACGACGCGGGCAACATCGACCTGCGAAAGAAAAAGCTGCCCATCGAGCCCGTGGACAAGCCCAAGGACGCCCTCATGCTGGAGTTCAAGGACGACGGCGGGTACAAGGAACGGACCGTGCTGGCGGAAGGCGGGAAACAGGGCTTCTTCGATGCGGACGCGGTATGGCCGATGGGCAATGGCCTTTTCGGTCTTGAAGGTGCGCCCGACTTCCGAAAGGACCGTACCTTCACGGTGCTGATCGAAATGGGCGACGGGAATAGCCGCTGAACACCATATTCGCCACACCAAATACCGAACACCATGCTCCCTTCCGAACAGATCAATCTCTATATCGCGGAGCAGCCCGAATGGCAACGCAAGCTGATGGTGCGCCTCCGGCAGCTCATCCATTCCGCGTGCCCTGAGGTGGAGGAGGCCTGGCGGGCCCAAGCCCCGCACTTCGACCTGGCCTCCCAGCCCCTGCTCACCATCACCGCGGGCAAGACCTGCATCAGCGTGCAGTTCCCAAAAGGTGCGCAGTTCAAGTCCACCCGGCAACCTTACGAGCCCTGCGCCGAGGACAAACCCGGCCGCACCGTGAAGTTCCACGAGGGAAGCGCCATCCACGAGGCCGGATTTTCCTCCTTGGTGACAAAGGCCGCTGCTTTGAACCAGAAGCTGGCCAAGGCGGGCAGCGAGGGCAAGGATCCCCTCCACACCGAATTGGAGGCCGTGCTGCGCAAGGACCCCAGTGCCTGGGCCAACTGGGGGTCCTTCTCTCCATCCTGCCGCCGTGAATACGAGGAATGGGTCAACGATGGCCGCAGCGAGGAGACCCGCAAACGCCGCATCGCCCAGGCCTTGGAGATGATCCGCACCGGCTTCACCCGGCAAGAGGAGGAGCACCGCGTGAAAGGTGCCTGAACGCGCGACGGCCCCGGCAACGCCCAGGCGCCGGCAGTGCCCCGACTACGCCATGGAGATCCGCACCGGGCAACTCGCCAAGCGCTACGGCAAACAGGTCGCCGTGGACGGCATCTCCTTTACCGCCAGACCGGGTGAGATCCTCGGCTTCCTGGGCCCCAACGGCGCGGGAAAGACCACGACCATGCGCATGATCTGCGGGCTTACCGAGCCCGATGGCGGTACCGTGCACATCGGCAATTCCGTCATGGGTCCCGGAAACCTGCAACTCCGCCGCGCCATCGGCTACCTGCCCGAGGCGAACCCGCTGTACGAGGACATGCCCGTGCCCGACCTGCTGCGTTTCGGTGCGTGCATCCAAGGCATGGCACAGGCGGAGGCGGAAAAGCGGATCCGCTACGTGGTGGAGGCATGCGGGTTGGACAGCGAGAAGCACAAGCGCATAGGCGAATTGAGCCGCGGCTACCGCCAGCGGGCCGGCCTGGCCCTGGCCCTGGTGAACGACCCCGCCGTGCTGATCCTGGACGAACCCACCACCGGGCTTGATCCCAACCAGGTAGTGGACATCCGCAACCTGATCAAGGAACTGGGCCGAACGCGCACCGTGATCTTCAGCACGCACATCCTGCCGGAGGCCGAGGCCGTTTGCGACCGCATCCTCATCATCAACCACGGCAAGATCACCGCCGATGGAACGGCTCGTGAACTGGCGGCACAAGACAGCGGCCATGCCTTGTACCTGGTGGAGGTGGATGGCGCGCCCTCGGCGGAAGCCGTGCTGGCGATGCTCCAGGAGCTGCCCGCAGTGGCCTCGGCCCAAGAGGCACCCGGCCGCCAAGGACGCTTCGAGGTGCGCCTCACCGCGCCCGACGGTGGGCCGCTCTTCGCCGCCTGCACGGCCCGTGGCTGGGGCATCAGCGAGCTGCGCCCCGTGGAGGAGCGCCTGGAAGACGTGTTCCGCAAGGCCACCAAACCCTGAACGCCCATGCGCGCCGTGCTGCTCATCGCCCGCAAGGACCTGGCCTCCTTCTTCGATTCCACCATGGCCTATCTGGTGATCATCGCCTTCCTGGGTGTCACGGGCTTCTTCACCTGGTGGTTCGGCAACGACATCTTCCTGCGCGGCACGGCCGACCTGGCCACCTTCTTCCACGTGGCCAACTGGTCGCTCTTCATCCTGATCCCCGCCCTTACCATGCGCACCTTGGCCGAGGAACGCCGGAGCGGGACGCTGGACCTGTTGCTCGCTCGGGCAGTGGCCCCCGGCCAGGTGGTGGCCGGCAAGTTCCTCGCCTGCATGGTCTTGATCGCCCTAACCCTGGCCTGCACCCTGCCTTGGTATGCCACCGTGGCCTGGCTGGGTCCATTGGACCACGGTGCGGCCGCTTGCGGCTATCTGGGCCTGCTGCTCATGAGCGCCTGCTACGTGGCCCTCGGCACCTTCGCCAGCAGCCTCACCGCAAACCAGGTCACCGCATTCGTCGTCGCCCTGCTGTGCATGGCCCTGTTCCATTTCGGCACTTCCGTGGTGGCGGCCAACACCACCGGACGCGTGGGCGAGCTACTGCGTTACCTCAGCACCGGCACGCATTTCGAAAGCATGGGCCGCGGCGTGATCGACAGCCGTGACCTCACCTTCTTCATCACCTTCACCCTGGCCGGCCTGCTGCTGGCCGGCCACCAACTGGCCCGCAGGAGGGCTTCCCACGCATGAGCAGGCGCAGCGTGGCCACCCTGAACCTGGTGCTCGCCTTGGCCGCCGGCACCCTGCTTAACCTGCTTGCCCAGCAACACCCCTTCCGCGCCGACCTCACCGCCGACAAGCGGTTCACGCTGGACACCGCCACGACCCACCTGCTGCACAGCCTGCCCGAGGCCGTCACCGTCACAGCCTACTTCACCGGCGACCTGCCGCCGGAACTCGCCGCCGTCCGCCAGGATTTCAAGGACCTGCTGGCCGAATACGCGAGCCGCTCGGGCGGCAACCTGGTGTTCGAGTTCCTCGACCCGGGCCCTTCCGCACCGATGCAGGAACTGGCTATCAGCGAAGGTGTGCGCCCCCTGCTGGCCCAGACACGAAAGCAGGACCGCAGCGAGAACATCCAAGTGCTCATGGGCGCCGTGGTGCGCATGGGCGGACGCAAGGCCGTGATCCCCGCCCTGCAGGCCGGGCCCGGCATGGAGTGGGTCCTTTCCTCGGCCATCGCCCAGGTGACCCTTGTGGAGAAACCATTGATCGGCGTGATGCAGGGCCACGAGGAACCACCGCTGCGCGCACTGGATGAGCTGGCCATCCAACTTTCCGCCCAGTACGATGTGGAGGCCACCGTGATCTACGACTCCTTCCCCATCAACGAGCGGTTCAGCTCCCTGCTTTGGATCGACCCCAAGGACAGCATCACACCTTGGCAGCTCCACCGGTTGGACGAATACATGGCCAAAGGGCACGGCGTGGTGCTGGCCTTCAGCCCGGTGGCCACACAGCTCGCCACCTCGGCCGAGGCCCTGCCGCGCGACGTCGGCCTGGGTCCGTGGCTGGCCGCCAAGGGCCTGCGCCTGGACCACAGCCTGGTGGCCGATGCGAAATGCGGCGAGGTGGGCGTGATGCAGAGCGGCACACAACGCCCCATCTCCCTGCCCTTCCCCTATTACCCGCTGGTGGACCAGTTCACGGACCACCCCGTGGCCCATGGGCTGGACCAGGTGATGTTCCAATGCATTTCCCCGATCACCATCATCGGGGGTGACACCGCGCTAAGGCAGGAACCCATCCTGTTGAGCAGTGCCAAGAGCGCCGTTCAACCCGCGCCGTTCCTCATCGACCTGCGGCACAGGTGGAGCGATGCGGACTTCCGCTCCGGCCCCCAAGTGCTCGGCGCGGCCGTGGAGCGCACCGATGCTTCCGGAGGACGGCTGGTGGTGTTCGGCAACGGCAACTTCTGTACCGGTGACCAGGGCGGACAGCAAGTGGCCCTGCCCAAGGGCAACCTGGACCTGATGGTGAACGCCACTGACTGGGTGCAGCGCAACACCGCCCTGCTCTCCATTCGCGGTAAGCAGCAGGACCACCGGCCGATCGCCGATCAGGGGGAAGGGGTTCGCAACCTGCTCAAGTGGATGAACCTGTTGCTGCCCGTGGTGATCGTGCTGTTGTACGGCCTGGGGCGGCGGATCTGGAGGCAGCGGCAGCGTGCAAGGCGCAAACAACCGGGCCATGTCCGATAAGCTGAAGACCGGCTTACTGGTCGCCTTGGTGATCGCCTTGGCCACGGCGTGGTGGATCGGCAGGCAGGCCCCGGAACGTGCGCGGATGCGCACCTTCAAGAACATCCTGCTACAGGTGGACACCGCCGCCCTGCAGGCCTTCTCCATCACCGAGCCCGTAGGGCGTGGAGGAAAGACCATCCGTTTCAAGCGTGAAAACACCGGTTGGACGGCCGCACAGGGCGAACACCGCACACCTGCCTTCACGCGGCCGCTCAATGAGCTCTTCGCGGCCATCGCCGATATACGCCCGATGGCCATGCCCGGTGCCGCCCCCGCCACCATGGAGCGATACCGCCTTTCCGACACGCTCGCCACGCGGATCGACCTGCCCGGCTCCAAAACATCCCTGTTCATCGGGACCACCACCAGCGGAGAGGATCCCGCCACCGCGGTACGTCTGGCCGGCGACCCTAACGCATACCTGGTGCCCGGCACCTTCGCCTGGATCACCGAACTGGGCTTCACCGGCTGGATACCCAAGCCCATGGTGAACGGGAACCCGGCCGATTGGGAGCGACTCACCTTCACCTTCCCGGGCAACATCAGCTATGCCTTGGAACGCACCCCGGCAGGCTGGACCACCAACGGTCAACCGGCCGACAGCACCAAGGTGGCCAAGTATCTCCACGCGCTTTCCCGGTACTACGGCAGGGACCTGGCCAACCCCGTCGACACACTCCATGCCCAGCTCATCTACCAGCTGCGAGTGGACGGCCGCTCCCGCAAAGACCCCGTGTTCCTGGGCATCTTCAACGCCGGCGACCATCTGATCGCACGCAGCACCCTGGCGCCGCGCTGGCTGGTGATGACCTTCGACCCACAGACGGAGCTGCCCCGCATGTTCCGCCCGCCGGAGGCCTTCCTGCCCCGTGAGGCGCATCCATGATGCCACCCGTGCGAACGATCCGTTGTTGATCATCGCCGCCACGGCCTTCCATTACGGCCGGGATCGCGCCAACTTTGCATCACCGAGGACCACCGGCGGGCCTTTCGGCCCCGCTACAGCCGGTCCACAGGCGGCATTCATGCAGAACCTGCTGATCGAGGCTCAGCCGGACGACAACACGTGCGGGGCCACCGCGCTCCATGCGGTGTACGGCCATTTCGGCGACCATCGCCCCTTGGAGCAAGTGATCCGCGAGGTACACCAGATGGAAGGTGGCGGCACCCTGGCGGTCTTCCTCGGCATCCATGCCCTGCAGCACGGCTACCACGCCAGGCTGTACAGCTACAACCTCAAGGTGTTCGACCCGTCGTGGGAAGGCCTGCCGACCAAGACACTGCGGCGCAAGCTGCTGGCCCAAACGCGGATCAAACCGGGCAAGAAACTGCAGTCCGCCTGCCTGGCCTACGCCCGCTTCCTGCATGAAGGCGGGGAGATCCGCTTCGACGACCCCACACCCGACCTGCTGGGCGGCTATTTCAGGCGCAACATGCCCGTGCTGGCCGGCCTCAGCGCCACCTACCTGTACCGCAGCAAGCGGGAATACGCCGACCACAGGGGCCGCAGCGTGTACCACGACCTGAAAGGGAAGCCCATGGGCCATTTCGTGGTGCTGCGCGGCATGGGGAACAAGCGCGTGTTTGTCGCCGATCCGTACCAGGACAATCCCTTGGGCGAAGGGCGCACCTACGATGTGCCCGTGGGCCGCCTGATCAACAGCATCATGCTCGGCATCGTCACCTACGACGCCAACCTGCTGGTGCTCTCCCCAACACCGTTCGACGAATGAAGAAGCTCATCGTGGTCCAGGACCCCAAGGTCTTCAAGCTGGGCGCGCCCGGGGTGGAGGTGGTGTCCAGCAAGGACTACCTCACCGACCAGCGCTTCGCGCAGCTGAAGAACACCCGCATCTTCAACCTGGCCCGGAGCTTCAACTACCAGAGCCGCGGCTACTACGTGAGCCTGCTGGCCGAGGCACGCGGCCAGAAGGTGATCCCCAGCGCGAAGACCATCCTCGACCTGAAGAACCCCAGCATCGTCAAAGTGCTCTCGCGCGACCTGGACGACGTGATCCAGCACAGCCTCAGCCACAAGGAGAAGCACGATTTCACCCTCAGCATCTACTTCGGCCGAAACGTGAACCCGCGTTACGACAAGCTGGCCCATGAGCTGTACAAGGTGTTCGAGGCGCCGTTGATGCGCGCCCGGTTCGTGAAGGGCGAGAAATGGGAACTGCGGTCCATCCGCCCCGTACCCTACAAGGACATCGAGGATGAGCACATCCCCCTGCTGAAGAAGTTCGCCGCGGAATACTTCAGCAAAAAACGCTACGACACCGCCCGCGAGGACCGCAGCGCGTACGACCTGGCCATCCTGGTGAACATCGCGGACAAGGCGGCACCGTCGAACAAGCGCGCCATCGTGAAGTTCCGCCAGGCCGCCGAGGAATTGGGGTTCCGCGTGGACATCATCGGCCCGGGCGACATCGACCGCATCGGCGAATACGACGCCCTGTTGATCCGCGAGAACACCTACGTGAACAACCACACTTACCGCATGGCCCGCAAGGCCCAGCAGGAAGGCCTTGCCGTGATGGATGCTCCGGACGCCATCCTCAAGTGCAACAACAAGGTCTTCCTCGCCGAGGTGATGGAGGCCCACCACATCCCCACCCCGCCCACCTTGGTGGTGCATGCGGAGAACCGCGCTGAAGTGGCCAAGCGCCTGGGTTTCCCCGTGGTGCTCAAGCTGCCCGACAGCACCTTCAGCATCGGCGTGGAGAAGGCCCGCACCCCGGATGAGCTCGAGGAAAAGCTCGACAAGATCCTGGAGGGCAGCGACCTGGCCGTGGCCCAAGCCTACATGCCCAGCGATTTCGACTGGCGTGTGGGTGTGCTGGACGGCCGCGTGCTCTATGTCTGCAAGTACTACATGGCCCGCGGGCACTGGCAGATCTACAACTGGAACAGCGCCACCAAGCACGACGAGACCGGCGACTTCGACACCGTGCGCGTGGACGATTGCCCCAAGCACATCGCCGATACCGCCCTCAGGGCCGTGCGCGCCATGGTCGGCGAACAGGGCCTGTTCGGCGTGGACATCAAGGAACACGAAGGCAAGGCCTACGTGATCGAAGTGAACGAATGCCCCAACATCGACCACGGCATCGAGGATGTGGAGCTCGGTGACGAGATCTATCGCCGCATCATCGGTTCACTGAAGCGCAGCATCGAAAGAAAGATCGGGATCGCACCCGCACACCTATCCACTACCGCAGCCAAAGCATGAGCGAGCACAAACCTTTCGGCCTCTTCGAGGTGGCCGGCATCGAATTGGAGTACATGGTGGTGGAGCGTGACACCCTGCGCGCCAGCCCTACAGTGGACCTGCTGTTCAAGGATGTGACCGGGCGCATCACCGGCGATGTGGAGCGCGGCGACGTGGAATGGAGCAACGAATTGGTGGCCCACGTGGTGGAGATGAAAACGGCGTTGCCCACGCCGGAGATCCCCGCCTTCCGGGAGAAATTCGCCGCCGAGGTGCGCACCATCAACGCCCTGTTGGCCAAGCGCGGCCTGATGCTGCTGCCCACCGCCGCCCATCCCCTGTTCGACCCCTTTACCGAAACGGTGCTGTGGACGCACGAATACAATGACGTGTACGAACTGTACAACCGCATCTTCGACTGCCGGGGCCATGGCTGGAGCAACCTCCAAAGCGTGCACATCAACCTCCCCTTCGCCAACGACATCGAGTTCGGCAAGCTGCATACCGCCATCCGCCTGCTGCTGCCCATCATCCCGGCCCTCAGCGCCAGCTCCCCCATCCTGGACGGCAAGCCCACCGGCTACATGGATTCGCGCATGGAGGCCTACCTGCACCATCAGGAGCGCCTGCCGCAGCTCATGGGCAGCCTGATCCCCGAGGCCGTGCTCACCGAGGAGGAGTACTACCGCGAGATCTTCGGCCCCATCGGGAAGGCCTTGGCCCCTTTCGATGAAAAGGGCATCATGGACCACCAGTTCGCCAACTCGCGCGGCGCCATCGCCCGCTTCGACCGGGGCGCCATCGAGATCCGCGTGGTGGACATCCAGGAATGCCCAGCTGCGGACCTGGCCATCGCCGAACTGATCAACGAAACCCTGAAAGCCTTGGTGGACGGCCGATGGGTGAGCAACTACCTCCAGCGCGCCTGGCACCACAATGACCTGCTCGCCCTCTTCAAGGAGGTGATCCGGAACGCGGGCGACACGGTGATCACCAATGGCGACTTCCTGCTGATGTTCGGCCTGCATCGGAAGGAAGCCACGGCCAGTGAGCTTTGGGGCCACATCCTGGAGGAAGTCGGGGCCGGGATCAGCAAGGACGGCCGGGCACGCATCAACCACGTGCTCAACCACGGCTGCCTGGCCAAGCGCATCCTGGCCCGCACCGGTCCAGCACCGGACCGGGAACGCATCATTGCCGTTTACAAGGAGCTGGCCCAGTGCCTGCAAGAGGACCGGCAGTTGGCATGAGCACGCTCTTCCTCACCTGTGAGCATGGCGGCAACCGGGTGCCCCGGCACCTGAAGGCCTTCTTCACGGGACACGAGGACGTACTGGAGACCCACCGGGGATACGACATCGGCGCGCTGGACCTCTTCCGCAGCCTGGCCTCCTTGGCGGACGAAACGGCACATGCCACGCTCTCGCGCCTGTGCATTGAAATGAACCGCACAGAAGGCCATCCACAGCTTTTCTCCGCCTACATGCGCGCGGCCTCCCCGGCGCAGCGCCAGGAACTGCTGGCGCTCCATCGCGCTTATGCCGGCGATATCGCGGCGCGCATCCGCGAACGCATCAGCGGCGGCCGGGAAGTGCTGCACATCGCGGTACACAGCTTCACCCCCGTGCTGGACGGCCGCAAGCGAGATCTGGACATCGGCCTGCTGTACGACCCGAAACGCAGTGGGGAACGCACCTTCTGCCTGCGGTGGCGCCAGGCGTTGCTGCGGCACCTGCCCGGGCTCACCGTGCGGATGAACCAGCCGTACAAAGGCACCTCCAACGGGCTGCCCACCGCGCTGCGCCACAAGTTCCCCAAGCATTACGCCGGCGTGGAACTGGAGGTGAACCAGCGCTTCGCGTCGAACGGCCGCATGGACCGCAAGCTGGCGGCCGCAGTTCGCTCCAGCCTGTCGGAAGCACTGGCAGGGAGCCACACGGCGTGATGTCCCGAACGGCCAAAATCCTGTTCCGCAATTTTGCGGCCCTGTCCATTCATTGACCCCAAACACATGCGATCCATCCTCCTGCTCGGTGCCGGCCGTTCCGCCTCGGCCCTCATTCAATACTTGATCCAGCACGCGGGCGGGCAGCAATGGCGGATCACCGTGGCCGAGCGCGACATGGCCGCGGCCAAGCGCCTGGTGCACGGTGGCGAGGACGTGGCCGCCGTGGTGGAGCTGGATGCCTCGAAAGCGGAGGATCGCGCGGCGTTGATCGCCAAGCACGACCTGGTGATCAGCATGCTGCCGCACTTCATGCACATGGACGTGCTGCGCGACTGTCTCCGGCTGAAGAAGAACGTGATCACCCCGAGCTATGTGCCCGAGGACCTCTGGCCGCTTGACGCGGAATTCAAGGCGGCGGGCCTGGTGGTGCTGAACGAGATGGGCGTGGACCCCGGCATCGACCACATGAGCGCCATGCGGATCCTGGACGCATTGCGGGCCAAGGGGGCACGGATCGAGGCTTTTGAGAGCTACTGCGGCGGACTGGTGGCGCCGGAGAGCGACGACAACCCTTGGGGCTACAAGTTCAGCTGGAACCCGCGCAACGTGGTGCTGGCCGGGCAGGGCCCCGCAGCACGTTACATCGAGCAGGGTGAGCTGAAGTACATCCCCTACCACAAGCTTTTCCGGCGCACCTCGCGCGTGGAGATCCCCGGCGTGGGTGCGTTTGAAGGTTACGCCAATCGTGATTCGCTGAAGTACCGTGAGATGTACGGCATCGCCGGCATCCCCACCATGCTGCGGGGCACCCTCCGCAAGGCCGGATACAGCGCCGCCTGGGATGCGCTGGTGCAATTGGGATGCACCGAGGATGGCTTCCGGATGGAACTGCCCGCCGACGCCACATGGGCGGAATACGTGCGTGCCTTCCTGCCGGAGACCGCACTGGGACAAGACCTGCGTACGGCCGCCGCCAACTACCTGGGCCTCGATCCCCGCGGTGAAGAAATGGACCGCTTGGAATGGCTGGGCCTTTTCGGCAATGGCACCATTGGCCAGGCCGGACTCTCACCGGCGGCCACCCTGCAGCGCCTGCTGGAAGCCAAATGGGTGCTCCGCCCCGAGGACAAGGACCTGCTGGCCATGTGGCACCGCTTCCGCTATGCGCTCAATGGCCGCACGCACGAGATCCACGCCACCCTGGCCGTCACCGGAATGGACAGCACGTACACCGCCATGGCCCGCACCGTGGGGCTGCCCATGGCCATCGGTGCCAAGCTCCTGCTCAATGGCCAGGTTGCCGATCGGGGCGTGCTGCTCCCGCTGAGGCCATCGCTCTACGACCCCATTCTGGACGAATTGGCCACGCTGGGCATCGCCTTCACGGAGCTGGAGCTTGAACTTTGACCCGGACTTGGGTGTTGGCATCCGGGACCAACAAGGGAACCGGGCATGATCGACGGAAAGGAGGTATTGCTGAGGTTGGGCCTGGCAGCGCTTTGTGGCGGCTTGATCGGGCTGGAGCGGGAGCGGAAGGATTGGGCCGCCGGGCTACGCACGCACATGATGGTGTGCGTGGGCGCCTGCCTGGTGATGATCGTTTCGGCCTATGCCTTCCATGATGTCCTGAAAGAGGGGCTGGTCGTGCTCGATCCCTCCCGCGTGGCCGCGCAGATCGTGAGCGGTGTGGGGTTCATCGGCGCCGGTGCCATCC
Organism: Flavobacteriales bacterium; assembly: GCA_023382455.1. GTDB lineage: Bacteria > Bacteroidota > Bacteroidia > Flavobacteriales_F > PHOS-HE28 > PHOS-HE28. The sequence goes on along the minus strand of JAHDVX010000004.1, from coordinate 93,486 downwards.
TGTTCTCCAAGCAGGGCACCATCCGCGGGCTCACCACCGCCGCCGGCCTGTGGACCGTGGCGGCCATTGGAATGGCCGTGGGGGGTGGCCTCTACTTCGCAGGGGCCGCCACCACCGTGATCGCCTTGGTGATCCTCTGGGGCCTGCAGCCTTTGGAGCAGCGCTATCTGCGGCGCTTCAAGCAGGCAACTCTGCGCGTGGTGGTGGAGCCGCACGCCGATCACGCCGAACTGCTCCAGGACCTATTGAAGAACGATGATTCACCCGTGGAGGAAATGATCTTCGAGAAGAACAACGAGGAACTTGTTTTCGAGCTGAAGTACAACAGCAGGAACCTGGACAACCTCGAGGCCTTGATCCACGATCTGCGGAAGCACCCGAAGATCAAGCAGGTCTTCTGGTCGAAGTGAAGCCGGCCGCCCGGTTCAGAAATCCTCTTCCAGATCGGCCAGCAGTTCCCTGTAGGCCGCGGTGAAGGCTCCATGGCGATCCTGCACCGCGAGGCGACACCGCTCCGTGATACTGCCTGTCTGCCGCGCCAGTTCCACCAGCACACGTTTTGCCGGACGGTGTTCCGCATAGTGCACGTCACAGAACCGCACGGGTATAAAACCTGATGCCTCCGCCAGCTCCACCACCTCCGCCGTTCGATCCACCGGCAAGATCAGGCTCGCGCGCCCGCCATCCGCCGCAAGGCGGTCCATGGATCGCATCAGGGAGCCAAGGTCCAAAGCGCCTTCATGCTTGGCCTGGGCCGTGCGCTGATCCTGCGAGGCTCCATGGCCTTTGTAGAAGGGCGGGTTGCAGAGGATCAGGTCGTAGCGCAAATGCGGAGCCCACTGGCGGATGTCGGCACGGTGAACGGCGATACGTGCGGACCATGGGCTTCCCAGGGCATTATCCCGGGCTTGTTGCGCCGCATCGGGATCGATCTCCACGGCATCCACCAGGGCGTCCGGGGTGCGTTGTGCAGCGATCAGCGCCAACAGGCCCGTCCCCGTTCCGATGTCCAGGATCCGCACCGCCCCGGCATAGTCCGTCCAGGCCCCCAGCAGCACGCCGTCCGTGCCCACTTTCATGGCGCACCGGTCCTGCCGCACGGTGAACTGCTTGAACCGGAACCAGGCGTTGGCCATGGCCGCTTACGCGCCGCGGTAGAGGTCCACCAGCCCGGGGGGCGTTTGCACCACCAGTTTCCCCGTCTCCATGTCGATCCCGGTGATCAGCTCGTTCACCAAGGGGATCAGGATCTCCTTCCCGCCCCGGTCCTGCACCACCATCAACGGATTATCATCGGTGCCTTCGGTACGAATGATCGGCCCGAGTTCGCCGTGTTCCTCATCCACCACTTGCAGGCCGATCAAGTCCCCGGGATCCAGGCTGTCGTCCTCATCGTCACTGTCTTCCACGTCCTGCGGGGAATCTCCGGGCGGCTCGAACACCTCGCGATTCACTAAGAATGCGCAAGCCTGCGGATCATCCAGGCCCTCGAATTTCACCACGGCTCCCACGCGCGGATGCTCCCGCAGGGAGCTGATGTGAAAGGGAACCCGTGATCCATCGATCTCAGCGAACAGCACGCCCAGGTCCATCACCACTGCGGCCCGGGATTCATCCACATGCAGCACCAGCTCGCCACGATGCCCCCATGGCTTGCCCAAGCGGCCAATATGGCGGAGACTTCCCAGGTCCATGCGGCTGTGAAATTAGTGTGGGCTGAGGATGCACCCGGCCATAATGAAAATGGGGAACCGGGCTTTCGGTCTCGAATAGGCCAGTGTTACTCGGCTGCAGGAGCCTCGGCAGCAGCTTCACCTTCGGCAGGAGCAGGCGCCTCCGTGGCAGCGGCGGCGGCAGCGCTTTCAGCGGCCAGCTTCCCCCGCTCCCGCCAGTGTTCCCGGCCCTAACGGGAAGTGAGTTCCAGCAGGAACAGGCCGGGGTCACTGGTGGGTCCGCCTACTAGGTCGGTTCAAGGCTAAGAGGCTTCCGGCAGTCTTCAGACTGCCACGCCAAGCTACCTTCGGAGCACATGAGCCGTAGCTACAAATTCCACGATCCTGGAGGAACCTACTTCATCACCTTCGCCACGGTGGAGTGGGTGGATGTCTTTACACGAAGGGCGTACAAGGACATCCTGGTGGAGAGCTTGAAGCATTGCCAAGAGAAGAAGGGCCTGCTGCTGTATGCCTGGGTGATCATGAGCAACCACATCCACCTCATAGCAGCCGCTGCTGAAGGCCATGCCGTGCCGGACATCCTGCGTGACCTGAAGAAATATACGGCCACACGGATCTTGAAGGCCATTGCAGGGAATGGCCAGGAGAGCCGGAAGCATTGGATGCTGCCGATCTTCGCCAAGGCCGGAGCGGCAAACCCGAACAATACGCACTTTCAATTCTGGAGGCAGGACAACCGGCCCGTGCAGTTGACCACGGCGGCAGTGTTCGAGCAGAAGCTGAATTATCTGCACAATAACCCGGTGACGGAAGGCTAAGTGGAACAGGCCGAGGACTACGTTTACTGCTCCGCACCGGCCATTGCAGGTAAACCGGGGTTGCTTAAATTGGAGCCGTACTAGTCGTTTGTTGTGAAGTCCGGAGACTTCACGGAAAAGCACGCATGGAAACCTCGGGCAGCACCCACAAGTCACCCCGGCTATTTGCGTTGGGGCGCACAGGCCGGTTGGCCGGGATGCCTGGTGGCACTTGCGGGAGCGAGGGGCTCACTATGTGAAATACTTTTGAATAAATTACACTCGCCTTCATAAAATTGGTTACATTGAATCACCAAAACCCAGCAACTCATGCGCAGCAACCTCCTCCTCGCCTTCGCTTGCGCCCTTGCAATTGCCGCCGCCGCCCAGCCCACCTGGCGCTTCCACTTGGCCTTTGAGGATGGAACCGGGGCAAGGGATACGATATGGATGGTGTATGATACGATGGCAACCGTAGGTTCAGACTTTCAGCCACAAGTTGATTATGCCCTTGGAGAGGGGGCGGCACAAATTGACTACAGCTCGTTCAATGTTTTTACTTGGAACTGGGATGGAGATTCCACAAAAATACATGCGCTTCCTTACACACATTATCCATTTCATGATGGCACTATTATCGATGCCATCAACTGGACACCTCCCATGACCATTAGCTGGGATACCAGCCTGTTCCATGCGCCATACCTGCCGTATATCCAAGGGCATTTTGGCATAGCGTACATGGATGCAATTGCTTTTTCCCAATTTGATACTGGCTTGGGCTTTGGCATGTACAACATGCTGACAAGCGATGATGTAACCATTGATTTCCTATCTGAGTTACTATTTCCATTTGGTGTAGCGTTCGGCGCAGTGGACGATGTGGGGTTAGCCGACCAAGTAATGAGCGATACGATCCTGCGTATCTGGCCAAACCCTACTGCAAGCCAGATTTGCTTTCGCTTGCCAACAAGTGAAGTGAAAGATGTTTTGATAACGGACTTAACTGGCAGGAAGATACCTTGCCATGGCATCTCCACTTCCTCTGGCACCGTAGATGTTTCAATGCTACCTCCTGGGCTTTACCAAGTTCACCTCATCTCTACCCAAAACCTCCATTACCATGGCCTATTTGAAAAGATGCCTTAACGCCGCATGTGCAGCACTGATCAGCATCACCGCTGCCTTTGGGCAAGAATGCCAGTTCTTGGATCCAGCGCCGCCACCCCAGCTGTTAGAGGGCATCTCAAAAATAGTTGAGCTGTCATAGGCTATGAACCATGGCCGTTTGAGAACTCCAAAGCAGGGGTACTTGATCCCCGAACATAGCGCTGGGATCTTGGCAAAAAAAAACTGCCATGGACTGCCGGGACGAACAATGGGAAGTGGTCAAGGACTTGTTGGAAGGTTTGACCGCAAAGAAGGATCCCAGAGGAAGACCCCGACAGGACCTTCGCGCGGTACTCAACGGGATCCTGTGGGTATGCCGGACCGGGGCGCCATGGAAGGATCTCCCTGCCCGTTATCCGCCTTACCAAACGTGCCATCGGTACTTCAGTCAGTGGTGCAATGCGGGTGTGTGGGACAAGGTGCTGTCCGGCTTGCCCAGGACCTGCGCGACAGAGGGAAGATCGATATCACCGAGTGCTTCTTGGACGGCACCTTCGCAAGTGCCAAAAAAGGGGGCGTGATATTGGACCGACTAAGCGAGGTAAAGGCACCAAGATCATGGCCCTCACAGACGCTCATGGTCTTCCTATCGCCGTACGGACCTTCAGCGCCCGACCCAATGAAGTGACCCTTGCTGAGCGTACGGTCCGCAGCAGCCCGCTCAAGCCCGAACGTGTGACCGCCGATCGCGCCTACGACAGCGACAAGCTCCGCACCTCTCTTGCCAAACGGGGGATCAAGCTCATCTGTCCCCATCGCCGCAACAGGACCAGAAAGGCCACTCAGGATGGCAGGACCTTGCGCAGATACTGCCGTCGATGGAAGGTCGAACGCCTCTTTTCCTGGCTCTTCAACTGGCGCAGAACAGTGGTCCGCTACGAGTACCATGTCGAGAACTACCTGGGCTTTGTTCAACTCGCGTGCATCATGATCCTAACACGTCAGCTTTTTTGAGATGCCCTCTAGTCATTTGTTGTGAAGTCCGGAGACTTCACGGGAAGGCACGCATGGAAACCTCGGGCAGCACCCACAAGTCACCCCGGCTATTTGCGTTGGGGCGCACAGGCCGGTTGGCCGGGAAGACTTGCGGGAGCGAGGGATGGGGGCCGCACTTGGACCGGCAAACTGGCCATTTCGCACTGACCATCCCTCCACCGAACAAGCAGCACGCAAAAAAGCCCGGCTCCACAGGAGCCGGGCTTTTGCAATCGGATGGTTCAATATTACTCGGCAGCAGGGGCTTCGCCTTCTGCGGCAGGAGCTTCACTTTCGGCCGGGGCTGATTCAGCTTCAGCCTCCGCAGGGGGCGGAGCGGCAGCAGCGGCAGCTGCGGCGCTTTCGGCGGCAAGGCGGGCGGTAAGGGCGTCCGCGCGGTCATGGGATTTCTTGGTCTCCACGGCGATGCGCTCCTTGTAGGCCTTGGCAGCATTGTCCTCCAAGGAGGTACGCTTGGCCTCCACCTTGCCCTTCTTCGCTTCCAGCCAGGATTCGAAGCGGCGCTCGGCCTCAGCCTGGTCGAAGGCGCCTTTCTTCACGCCGTTCTGCAGGTGATTGCGGTAGAGCACGCCGGTGTAGCTGAGGATGGCCCGCGCGGTATCGCTGGGCTGCGCGCCTTTCTGGAGCCAATCCAGGGCCTTGTCGCGGTCCACTTCCACCAGGGCGGGGTTGCGGTTCGGGTCATAGGCACCGATGCGCTCAATGTAACGTCCATCGCGCGGGGCGCGCTGATCGGCCACCACCACGTGGTAGTAGGGCCTGCCTTTCTTGCCTTTCCTCTGAAGGCGGATGCGGGTCGGCATGTCGCTGTTTGGTTTTGTTCCCTTTTCGTTAAGGGGTGGCAAATGTCGGAATTTCCGCCGATCCGGCCAAACCGGTTCTGCGGCGGGCCTCAACTGTTCCGTGGCGGGGTCAATCTTGCAGGTCCACTGCCGGGGCTACGGCCTGCGTCCCTTCCACGGCGCGTTCCACCACCCGCTGGATCTCCGTCCGCGTGTTCATGCGTTGGAGGAGCTTGTTGTCGGCATCGGGATACACGCGGTTGCTGAGGAAAACGTAGATCGTGCCGTTGAACGGGTCGGCCCACACCATGGTTCCCGTGAACCCGGTATGTCCGTAACTGGAGCGGCTGGCCTCATCGCAGCTGGGGCCGGGTGTGCCCACGGGCTGCGGCTTATCCCAGCCAAGACCACGCCGGTTATCCTTGGCAGGGTGCCCCGTGCAGTACCTGCAGGCCGTGAACAGGTCGATGGTGCCCGCGTTCAGGTAGCGGCGCCCGCCATAGGTGCCTCCGTTGAGCAGCATCTGCATGATCACCGCCAGGTCGTGGGCGTTGGAGAAGAGACCCGCATGGCCGGCCACACCGCCCATCATGGCGGCTCCGGGGTCGTGCACCGTGCCGCGCACCAGCTCATGCCGGAACACGGTATCATTCTCCGTGGGCATGATCCGTTCGATCGGGAAGCGGTCCAGGGGATTGAAGCCCATGGTGGCCAGGCCCAGCGGAGCGTAGAAATGCTCCTTCAGGAAGGCCTCGATCGGTTGGCCGGATACCTCCTCCACCACGTGCAGGAGCAGGTACATGCCCATGTCGCTGTACACGTACTTTCCGCGTTTCTGGACCGGTGTGTCCAGGATCCACTTCAAGATGGAATCCCGGTAACTGTGGTGGATATAGAAGCCCTCGGCCACACGCAGGTCGTGGTCCGCATCGTCCACGTTGGCCATCACGCCAGGCTTCAACTTGCCGTTATCCATTAAGCGCAGGTAGAAGGGAACGAACGGCTTCAGGCCGGCCTGATGGGCCAGGATCTCGGACAGCTTCAGCGAGGCGTGGTACGGGTGGTTCCTGACCACCTCGGGGATGTAGTCCCCCAAGGTCTTCTCCACGTCCACGCGGCCGTCATCCACCAATTTCATCAGGGCCAGTGTGGTGCCGGCCACCTTGGTGATGCTGGCCAGGTCGTAGATGTCGCTGTTGTCCACCTGCCGGTCGCCCGCGTAGGTGGGCGAACCGTAGGACTTGTCCCACACCACCATGCCATTGCGTGCCACCAGCACTTGGCAACCGGGGAAGGCTTCTGCTTTCAGGCCCGCATGCACCAGGCTGTCGATCCGTTCCAATTCGCCGCTGCTCATGCCTGCTTCCTCTGGCAGGCCATAGCGCAGGCTTCCATCGGCAGGAATTTGCTTGCCCTGACCTGCTGCGAAGTACGTGGAGGCGGTGACCGGCAGGGTGGCTCTGGCGGGGATGGCCCCGAAGAGCAGCTGGGCCGCCATGTCCTGTACCACGGGGTTTTCATCATAGCCCACCACCACCGCATTCCAACGTTGGGCGCCGAAGGCCGTGGCCATGCGGTAGGGATTGGCGAACAGCACGAACGCCATGCGTTGCTGGTCGGCCAGGCGGCGCAGGAAATCCAAGGTGATCTGGGGCACCCCGAACTCCTTGTTCACCCGGAAGGTGGTCTGGTGCACGGATGCGATCACCAGGTCGAAGGGCTTCAGGCTGTCGAGCAAGGCCGCGGATTGTTGCGGGTTGAGCACCTTGTCGCACCGGAACTCCGCAATGGCAGCGTATCGGCCCAGGGCCTGCTGGAAGCCATTGTGCAGGGTGTCGCCGATCACCAGTGAGGCGATGCGCAGACTGTCCAGCCCGCGGATGGGCAAGGTGCCGTCATTCCTGGCCACGGTGAGGGTGGCGGCGTAGACAGCTCGCCGCAGGGCCAAGGCTTCCGGGGTGTGCAGGTCCTCGTAAAGGTGCTCCAGCGCTACCGGGTGGTACTGGCCCAGGCCGGCCCATTCCTTGGCGCGGAGCACCTTCAGGCACTTGGCCGCGATCAGCTCCGGGGATACCAGGCCGCTGTCCACGGCTTGGCGGATGCGCTGGATCGCCGTCACGGGATCCTGCGGGAAGAGCAGTACGTCATTGCCGGCGAGCAAGGCGCGCAGCTCAATTTCACCGGGCTTGGCCGCATCGGCGATGCCCCGCATGTTGAGCGCATCGGTGAACACCAGGCCCTGGAACCCGAGGTCCCGCTGGAGCAGGTCCGTCACGATGGCCTTGCTCATGGTGCTGGGGCCGGGCGTTCCGTCGAGCGCGGGCACCTCCAGGTGGGCCACCATCACGCCGGCCACGCCGGCATCCACCAACCGGCGGAACGGCAGCAGCTCCACGGAGTCCAGCCGGGCCCGGGAAGCGTTGACCACCGGCAGGGTCTTGTGGCTGTCCTTGTCGGTGTCGCCATGGCCGGGGAAATGTTTGGCCGTGGCGATCACCCCGCCGTCCTGCAGGCCGCGCATGTAGGCAATGCCCTTGCGGGCCACCAGCGCGGGATCCTCACCGAAGCTCCGGTCGTTGATCACCGGGTTGGCCGCATTGATGTTCACGTCCACATCGGGGCTGAAGCTCACGTGTACACCGAGGCGCTTCATCTGCCGGGCCACCTCGCCGCCCATGCGCTCCAGCAGGCTGTCATCGGCCATGGCGCCGAGCGCCATTTGGCGAGGGAAGCCCATGGTGCTGTCCAAGCGCATGGAAAGGCCCCACTCCAAGTCCATGCCGATGAGCATGGGCGTGCGGGCAGCGGCCTGCAGCCGGTTGCACAGCACGGCTTGCCGCACCGGCCCGCCTTGGAAGAAGATGAGGCCGCCCAGGTTGTATTGCCGCACCAGCTGCTCCAGCTGGGCATGCTGCTGCGCATCCTTGTTGCTGTAGGCGGCCACCATCATCAGCTGCGCGATGCGCTGATCCAGGTTGAGCGACGCCAGCACGGAGTCAGCCCAAGGGGAAGGTCTTTCCAGGAATGCCGGGCCGGAATGCGGCACGGGACTGGCAGGAGGGCCTCCGCCTTCAGCCATGATCCCGGCCAGGACCCCGATGGAGAAAATGAACGTTCTTTTCATGCACAGCGGTCAAAACTACCGGCACCCTCAAGGAGTATGCCGCGTTGGGCGCGGCACTTGTCAACAGAACGGACGGTATAGCGCGATCGTGGCGCGGCCGATCCCTCTGTTCCGCCGGGTACTTTCGCATCCGTTCCAACGTTCATCCGCCGTGTACCGTGCATTGTTCCCGCTCCTGCTGATCTTTTTGGCACTGCCCGGCGTGGTCCGTGGCCAGTCCGCCGCAACGATCACGGCCCACCTGAGGGCCGTGGCCGAGGCCGGTACGGATGCCTTGCGCGACAGCGCGAGCGACCGGCTGAAAGCCGACCTGCGCGCGGTACTCTCCGCCGACAGCGCTTTCACCGCCGACTTCCCGAAGGTGCCCATCAGCCGTGTGGACGCCCCGGACGGGAAGCTGCGCCTGTTCACCTGGAACGTGCCGCGCACCAACGGCACACACCGCTATGAAGGACTCCTGCTGGTGAACAAGGGCCGCAAGCAGGTGCTGTACGAACTGCGCGACATGACGGAGCAGATCACCGACCCGGCCTTCGCGCCACTGAGCCCGGAGAATTGGTACGGTGCGCTCTACTATGCACTGGTGCCGGTGAAGCGCGGCGCGAAGACGTATTACACCCTGCTCGGCTGGAAGGGACAAAGCGCGGTGGAAACGCAAAAGGTGGTCGAGGTGCTCAGTATCTCGGGCAGCATGCCCAGGTTCGGCGCCCCCCTGTTCCCCGGCGAGCGGAAGCGCCCGCTGCGCCAGGTGTATGCCTACTCGGCCCAGGCCACCATGCAACTGCGTTGGGACCCCGTGCGGAAGGCGATCATCCTGGACCACCTCTCCCCCACAAAGCCCGAATTTGCCGGACAGGCGGCGTTCATGGCCCCGGACTTGACCTTCGACAGCTGGACCTGGGACAAGGATCACTGGCGCCTGGACCGCGACATCGATTTTAGGGGAGGTGGCAAGGGCAAGCCGTACAACGCCCCACCGAAGGAGACCCGCTGATCCACGGAGCGGGCTCCCGCCGGTCCGGGTGGAAGATCCGGCCATCATGCCGTACTTCGCAGCGATGGAACACAACCGGCTATTGATCAAGAATGCCAAGGCCCTGGTCGGCACGCATCCCGCGGGCATCGGGCGGGTGGCGGGTGCGGCCATGCGCGACCTGCCCCAAGTGGCCAACGGCTGGGTGATGGCCGAGGATGGCCGGATCACCGCCGTGGGCGATGCCGATTCCTGGCCGGGCATCAACGATTGGAACGGGCTGGAGGTGATCGATGCCACGGACCGCTACGTGCTGCCGGGCTGGTGCGACCCGCACACCCACACCGTGTTCGCCGCGTGGCGCGAAGGCGAGTTCGTGGACCGTATCCAAGGGCTCAGCTACCAGGAGATCGCCGCCAAGGGCGGGGGCATCCTCAACAGTGCCAAGCGCCTGCGCGGCATGGACGAGGACACCCTGTTCACCCAGGCCAAGGCACGCTTGGAAGGGATGATGCAGCAAGGCACCGTGGCCGTGGAGATCAAGAGCGGCTATGGCCTCGACCTGGAAAGTGAGCTGATGATGCTCCGCGTGGTGAAACGCCTGAAGGAAGCCTTGCCGCTGCAGGTCCGGGCCACCCTGCTGGCCGCGCATGCCTTGCCACCCGAATTCAAGGAGGACCGCACGGCCTACGTGGACCTGATCGTGGACCAGCTGATCCCCCGCGTGGCGCGCGAAGGCCTCGCGCAGTACGTGGATTGCTTCTGCGAGACGAACTACTTCACCGTGGCCGAGATGGAGCGCATCCTGCAAGCAGGTGCCGCGCACGGCCTGCCCGGCAAGGTGCACGTGAACCAGTTCACCAGCATCGGTGCCATACCGGCGGCCGTGGCCCACGGGGCGCTGAGCGTGGACCACCTGGAAGTGATGGAGCCGGGGGACATCCAGGCCTTGGCCGGCACGGAAACCATCCCCACCCTGCTTCCCTCCTGCTCCTTCTTCCTGGGCATTCCCTACGGGCCGGCCCGGCAACTGATCGAGGCGGGAACCGCCGTGGCCCTGGCCACGGACTTCAACCCGGGCACCACCCCCGGCGGCAACATGAACTTCGTGGTCTCCCTGGGCTGCATCAAACTGCGCATGCTGCCGGAAGAGGCCGTGCACGCTGCGACGATCAATGCCGCCGCCGCAATGGACCTGGGGCACGAGCTGGGCAGCATCACCCCCGGCAAACGCGCCAGCTTCATCATTTCCAAGCCGGTACCTTCGCTCGCTTTCCTCCCCTACGCATTCAGCCAGGACCATATCGATACCGTGATCATTGATGGAAGGATCGTCCGCGCCGGAGAAGCCCTCCACTGATTTCTCGCCCTTCCGCCCCCCGGGGCTGGAAATGGCCCGGGGGCTGCTCTACTTCACCCTGGTGTTCATGATCTTCATGTTCGCCCAGATGATGGCGCTCATCTGGCGCGTGTTCGCCCTCTCACCGGACCTCTCCGCCCAGGGCTTCTCCTTGGCCCTGCTGGACTCCCCGGCCTTCCAGCAGCGCTGGGGCGAGCTGGCCACCAACGGCGATGTGCTGGCCATGGCCAGCCTCGTCTCGGGCGTCGCCGGCCTGGCCGCGCTCCTGCTTGTCGTATACCCGTGGAAAAGAGGACGCACCACATTCTTCCTGGCCTTGGGCCTGCCTTCACTGAAGTCCGTCCTCACCTGGACCGGGCTCTTTGTATTGCTCTTCGCCGCGCTGGAGGCCGTCGCCTATTTCCTGCCGGAGATGGAAAGCCCGTTCATGGGCGAGGTACTATCCTCCGTGACCAATTACCCCGTGCTTTTCCTCGGCTTGGGGCTTCTGCCCGCGCTCTTCGAGGAGTTCCTGTTGCGCGGGCTGCTCTACGGCTCGCTGCGCCACCTGTTGGACAAGCACATGGCCGTGGCCGTCACTGCCGGCGTCTTCACCCTGCTGCACCAGCAATACGAGTGGTACATCCTCCTGCTGCATGTGCTGCCCATGGGCATCTTCCTGGGCTATGCCCGGGCCA
>JAHDVX010000004.1:0-81921 GCA_023382455.1 Flavobacteriales bacterium | reverse complement strand
TCCGGGTCCATCTGGACCAGCGTGTTCCTCCACCTGCTGAACAATGGCGCGAGCATGGTGCTGCCGCACGGGCAGTAACCCGGCGTGCGCCATTACCGGGGCGAAGAGATCTCGCAGCCCGTCCGTGGGCACCTGTACCTTCGCGGCCCAATCATACCATTCCCCATGCCCATCATTGAATGTGTTCCCAATATCAGCGAAGGCCGTGACCGGGCGAAGATCGACGCCATCGCCGCCGTGGTGGAGACCGTGGAAGGCGTACGCCTGCTCGACGTGGACCCCGGAAAAGCCACCAACCGCACCGTGATCACCTTCGTGGGCGAGCCCGGCCCCGTGTGCGAAGCGGCCTTCCGCCTGGTGAAGAAGGCGCAGGAGCTGATCGACATGAGCGCCCACCACGGCGAGCACCCGCGCTTCGGCGCCACCGACGTGTGCCCCTTGGTGCCCATCAGCGGCATCACCCTGGAAGAACTGGTGCCCTACGCCCACCAGCTCGGCGAGCGCATCGGGCGCGAGCTCGGCATCCCCGTGTACGCCTACGAGGCCGCGGCCCGCGAGGAGAAGCGCCGCAACCTGGCGAACAACCGCGCCGGGGAGTACGAAGGGCTGGAGAAGAAACTGGCCGACCCTGCCTGGAAGCCGGACTTCGGCCCTGGCGCATGGAACGAAAGCGTACGCCGCAGCGGCGCCACCGCCGTGGGCGCCCGGAAGATCCTGATCGCCTACAACATCAACCTGAACACCACCAGCACCCGCCGCGCCAACGCCATCGCCTTCGACATCCGCGAAAGTGGCCGGGTGAAGCGCGAGGGCGGCAAGCTCACCGGCAAGGTGGTCACCGATGCGCAGGGCAATCCCGTGCACATCCCCGGCAAGTTGAAGGCCGTGAAGGGTATCGGCTGGTTCATCGAGGAGTATGGCATCGCACAGCTCTCGCTCAACCTGAACGACATCGACGTCACCCCGGTGCATGTGGCCTTCGACGAGGCGTGCAAGAGCGCACAGGAGCGCGGCATCCGCGTCACCGGCAGCGAGCTCGTGGGCCTGATCCCCAAGCAAGCCCTGTTGGACGCTGCGGACCACTACCTGCTCAAGCAGCAGCGCAGCCTGGGGATCAGCGAGCGCGAGAAGATCCACATCGCCGTGAAATCACTCGGCCTGGACGACCTCGCCCCGTTCGACCCGCGCAAGAAGGTGATCGAGTACCAGTTGGAGGATGAGGCCGCAAGTCCGTTGGTGAACCTGAGCCTCACCCGCTTCACGGAGGAGACCGCACGCGAAACGCCGGCCCCCGGTGGTGGATCGGTGGCGGCCATTGTGGGGTCCATGGGTGCGGCCCTGGGCCAGATGGTGGCCAACCTCAGCGCCAACAAGCGCGGCTGGGACGAGCGTTGGGAAGAGTTCAGCGCCTGGGCGGAGAAGGCCGAACGCTACCGCGTGCGCCTGCTTCAACTGGTGGATGAGGACACCCGGGCCTACGAGCGGATCATGCAGGCCCTGCAGATGCCCAAGGGAAGCGACGAGGAGAAACAGGCGCGCAAGACCGCCCTTCACGAGGCCACCAAGGGCGCCATCCTGGTGCCGCTGGAGACCCTGCGCGTGTGCGTGGCCAGCATGGAGGTGGCACAGGCCATGGCGAGCATCGGCATGCCCAGCAGCGTGAGCGACGCGGGCGTGGGCGTGATGTGTGCCCGCACCGGGGCCCTCGCGGCCTACCTCAATGTGCGCACCAACTTCAAGGGCTTCGATGACGCGGAATTCCAGCGCACCGTGATGCAGGAGGCCGAAGCCCTGAAGGCACGGGCCGAGCAGACCGAGAAGGAGGTGATGGAGGCCACCTTGGCCAAACTTTGACGGATCGCGTATACGTGCCTGACGGCCGGATGCGCATCGCGCGTATCTTGCCTGAAGCACGCGCCATCCGTTGAAGCCATGATCACCAAGACACGCATCCTCCAATTCAGGGATCGTGTGCTGTTCTTCTTCCCGTTCCAGCTGCTGGTCCTTCACCTGAAGAAGAACCACTTGACGCTCCTTAGCTGGCTGCTCCTCTTCGGGTACATCACCCAGGGCGTGGGGCTCAAGTATGGCATTCCGTACGTCTTCCTCTACCCGGAGTATTTCGGTTCGGCCAACATCTGGTCCTTCCTGATGCTGGGCTTTTCCGTGGGCGGCTTCATCACGGCCTTCAACCTGTTCACCTACACCGCCCACGCCTACCGCTTCCCATTCGTGGCCACGCTGGCCCGCCCTTTCCTGAAGTTCAACATCAACAACGGGATCATCCCGGCGGCCTTCGTGCTCACCTACCTGTGGTGCTCCGCGCGCCTGCAGCTGTACAAGGAGCTCGTGCCGGCCGGCGACGTGGCGGTGCACCTGCTGGGGTTCCTCATCGGCATCGGCCTTTTCCTGCTGTTGGCCCTGGTGTACTTCACACGGACCAACATGGACGTGCACCAGATGATGGCGCGCCATGAGGACACGTTCCGCCCGGAACCCGTCATGGAGGACATCATTCCCGCGGTGCCGCCCCAGCGCTTGCAGCAGCGCAAGGCCAGCCGCTGGCTCAGGCGCCAGCAGCGTGCGCGCAAATGGCGCGTGGAGACCTACCTCACCTGGCCGCCGCGCATCGCCCTCGCCCGCAGCAGCATGCACTACCAGAAGGAACTGCTCCGCGCGGTGCTCTGGCAGAACCACATCAACGGCAGCATCTTCGGCATTGCCGTGGTGGTGGTGTTCCTCGCCTTGGGCGCCTTCAGCGACGTCTCCTTCTTCGCCATCCCCGCAGGGGCCAGCGCCTTCCTGCTGTTCACCATGCTGCTGCTGCTCTTCAGCGCCCTTACCAGCTGGATGAAGGGATGGATGGTCACCTTGGTAGCTGTCCTGTTCCTGACGCTGCATCTGCTGAGCACCCGCACGCAGAAGTTCCTGGCCGATGCGCAGGCCTATGGGCCCAACTACACCACGGCGCCGGCGCCGTACACCCGCGAGGTGATCCACGCATTGGCCACGGATTCCGCCACCGCAAGGCGGGATGCGCAGGAGCACCTGGTCACCTTGGAACGCTGGCTGGCCGCCAACAGCGCACTGCCACACGCTGGGGAGAAGCCCCCGCTCATCATCATCAACACCAGTGGCGGCGGCTCCCGCGCCATGCTGTGGACCTTCCGGGGCCTGCAAGTGGCCGACAGCCTGCTGGGCGGAAGCCTGATGCAGCGCACCGCCCTGATGACCGGCAGCAGCGGCGGCCTGATCGGTGCCGCCTATTACCGCCAGCTCGACCTGGAAGCTCGGCGCGGCGGGCCGCTCAGCCCGGACACGCCCGTGCCGTTGGAGCGCATGGCCGCGGACATCCTCAACCCCATCGCCTTCAGCCTGGTCACCAACGATATGTTCATCCGCTACCGCGATGTGCAATTCCAGGGCCGCAGCTACACCCTGGACCGCGGCGGCGCATTCGAATCCCGATTGGATGAGCTCACCGACGGACTGTTCGCCGTGCCCATCTCCAGCATGGCCGCCGCCGAGCGCATGGCGCAGACCCCCATGATGGTCATCAGCCCCTCGATCCTCAACGATGGCCGGCGGCTGTTGATCAGTGCACTGCCGGTATCCTACCTCACCAACATCCGGCCCGACCAGCCCGTGATCGCGGCCACCGAACCGGAAAGCATCGAGTACATGCGCCTCTTTGCCGGCCAGGATCCCGGCAACCTGAAGCTGACCAGCGCCCTGCGCATGAGCGCCACGTTCCCCTATGTCACCCCGGTGGTCACCTTGCCCAGCAAGCCCAAAATGCGGGTGATGGACGCCGGTGTGCGCGACAATTTCGGCTACCGCACCACGCTCTCCTTCCTCTACACCTTCCGCCACTGGCTGAAAGACAACGTGGGGCGCGTGGTGGTCATCCAAATGCGCGACAAGCAACGGGAGCTGGCCGTGAAGGTGGTGGGAGGCAACCTGATCGACCGGCTCACCGAACCGCTCGGGAACATTTACAACAACGTGGTGAAGGTCCAGGACCAGGACTACGACCTCGCGGTGAAGACCGCCGACGCCTGGATGCCCGTGCCCCTGGACATCGTGGACCTGCAGCTTTGGCTTCAGGATGACGGCGAGATCAGCCTCAGCTGGCACCTCACCGCGCTGGAGCGCAAAATGGTGCTGAACACCATCGGCTCGGCCAGCAACCAGCACGCCTTCCGTGACCTTCAACACCTGGTGCTCGGCCCGGACGGCCTCAGCCGCGCTGTTGCGCATGAAAGGCCACTAAGCCCTGCAAAGGGTCTTGCTCCACGCCCTTGACCCGGATGCCGTGGCGGGAGAACACCTCCTGCAGGAGATCCCGGAAGCCGTGCGCCACCGAACCCGTGGCGCGTACCTCGCCCAGCTCCGGCGGCGGATGGAACCGCTGCAGCACACGTGCCAGCGCATCAAAGCGGGAAGCCACCAGGCCTTGCACGTACGGTTCGCCGGCATGGCGCGCCAGCGCCCCGGTGAAGGAGGCCACGTAGGCTTGCGCACCGGTTGACCTGTACACCGCTTGCAGGATATCCGGCAGACCGGAGCCGCCAGGCAGCATGTCAGCCAACACCGGTGCGGGCATCAGCCCGTATAGCGCATCATGCAGGGCATGCTTGCCGATGTCGGCACCGCTGCCTTCATCGCCCAGGATGTAACCAAGCGACGGCATCCGCGCGTGAACCTGCGCGCCATCGTAGTAGCCCGCGTTCATGCCGGTTCCCAGGATCAATACCACGCCGCTGGAATTGCCATACAGCCCGTGTGCCGCCCCCAACAGGTCCGTGCCCACCAGGATCCGTGCATCCGGCCACACCGCCAGGAGTGCATCGCGCAGGCGCTGTGCCCGGGCCGGTGCGCCGCATCCGGCCCCGTAGGCCATCACCTCCAGGGCACCAACGTCCTTGGGCAGATGAGGCGAAATGACCTCGCGCAACTGCTGCTGCAGCGGCAACGGATCACCGGTAAGCGGGTTGAAGCCGGGGAAGCGGTCCTGCCAAATATGCGTGCGAACGCCGGCCACCATGGCCCAGCGCGAACTGCTGCCTCCGATATCACCGATCAACAAGGGCATCGTGTCGCTGCCTGTACAGCGGACTTCGGCGCCCAAGCTACGCGTTGAAGAGGAACTTGTTGGGGCTGACCAGGCCGTGCTTCACGGCGTAGAGCACCAGCGCGGCCGTGTTGTTCACCCCGAGCTTCTGCATGATGTTCTTGCGGTGCGTGGTCACCGTGTGGGCGCTCAGGCACAGGCGCTCGGCAATGCGGGTGTAGGAGCAGCCTTCGGCGATCAGGGAGATGATCTGCGCCTCGCGCTCGCTCACTGTCACCGGCTCGCAGCCCAGGTCTTGATCGAACAGGTTGTCCACGTCCAACGAGGCGGCCTGGATGGCCCGCAGGATCTTCCCGCAGAAGAACTTCTGGCCATCGCCCGTGTGCAGCACCGCATCAATGATCTCGTTGCGGCCGCAATCCTTCTTGATGTAACTGCAGACCCCGGCACGGAGCGCGCTCATCAGGGCCACGTGCGAGGGGTCCGGGGTGATGGCGATGAAACGCGTGGACGGTTCGCGGCGCAGTGCATCACGCACGGCTTCCGCGCCGAAGCCCTCCGCCGTGTGGTCGATCAGCACCACGTCCGGTGCCAGGCGATCGATCATCTTCCGCATCTGGCCCGCATCACGGGCCTCCCCCACGATCTGGATACGCTCCACGGGCGACAGGATGGCGCGCAGGCCCACCAAGGTGAGCTCGCTCTTGTCCGCCAGCAAGGTCTTGATAAGCATTCGGGTCCGACTGTTTAGAATGATCCTAAACAGAGGGCGAATTTAGGGTGATCGGCCCGAACCCCAATGCACGGGCTCACAGGTGCGGCCTTCCTACCTGGAAAGTGCTGCCCTCCTCGGACAAAAGGGTTTCCGGAAAGACCTCGGTGGCCTCATGAAGCAGGACGGACACATCCTTGTACCGCGAACTGAAATGCCCCAACATCAGCTGCCCCACGCCGGCATCACGGGCCAAGGTGGCGGCCTGGCGTGCGGTGCTGTGCATGGTCTCCTTGGCCCGGGCCGCGAGGGCCTCGGAGAAGGTGGCCTCGTGGTAGAGCAGGTCCGTGCCGCGCAGGAAGGGCACCAGCTCGGGCGCGTAGGCCGTGTCCGAACAATAGGCGTAACTGCGCGGAGGCGGTGGCGGGGCGGTAAGTTCCGAGTTGGGCACCACGCTGCCGTCGGGCAGCACCAGGTCACCGCCCATCTTCACCCCTTGGCGCGCGTAGTGCGGAATGGATGCCACTTTCTCCTTCAGCAGCTTTCGGGGGCCGGGCATCTCGCGGAAAAGGAAGCCGGTGCACTCCACGCGGTGGCGCAGCGCCAACCCGGTCACTTCCACTTGGTTGTCGCGGAAAACGACTGCACCGCTCACATGTTCCACGGGCTGGATATGCAGCGGGTAGCGGAGGTAGGTCCCGGAGGCCCGGAGCTGCACTTCGATCACCTCGCGGAGCTCCCGCGGCCCATGAACGCCCAATGGGGCGGTACGGCCCAGCAGGTGCAGGCTGCTGATAAGCCCCATGAGCCCCAGATAGTGGTCCCCGTGCATGTGCGAGATGAAGACCCTTTCGATGCGGCCCATGTTCACTTGGGCCATGCGCAGGCGCTCCTGGGTGCCTTCGCCGCAGTCGATCAGGAACAGGCGCTCATGGATATTGAGCAGCTGTGCGGAGGGATAGCGCCCGCGGGCTGGCAGTGCGGCGCCGGTGCCCAGGGTGGTCACCTCGAAACGCATGGCCGGGCAAAATGAAAAGCCCCCGCGTACACGGGGGCTCTCAACGTTCGGACAGGGTCCATGTCAACGGTTGACCATCATCCGGCCCGTGTAGGTGCTGCCTGCCGCCTCCACGTGGTAGATGTACATGCCGTTCTCCAGGTTGTTCGCTTCGTACGCCACACGGTTCACGCCCGCGCGCCCTTGGATGCTGCGCTGCCACAGTTCCTCGCCCACGAAATTGAACACCTTCACCCGGGCCGGTGCTGCTTTGGAAAGGCTGAATTCGATGGTGGTGCGGTCCGCGAAGGGATTCGGCACGTTCTGCACCCCGCCCAACTTGGCCGGTGCCGGGCTCAACACGGCCGTGTTCCCGTCCGTGATGGTGATGGAATAGCCCGTGAACGGCTGCGGGATGGCCTGCGTACTGCCGAAAAGCTGCACATAGGCCGTCACATTAATCACGATGTCGAAGGTGCCCGCCTGCGTGGGCGTTCCTTCCAGCAGCCCGCAGCCCACTTGGGAAGGCATGTAGGTGCACGGGGCGCCTGTTTGTGAGTTGCAGATCACGGAGATGCCGGGGGGCAGGCCCGTCAGGCTGTTCATGGCCACCGAGTCAATGGTGAAACCGGTGAACAAGGGGTCGATCAGCCCGGCATCGGCCGGCACCAGCAGGTTTAGTGTATCCGAGTAGGGCGTTCCGACGAAGCCGGGGGCAAAATTCTCCAAGGTGTCCGGCCACACGCCGTAGACGCTGTCGGCATAAAGCTGGTTCGGGATGCACTGGGCATAAGCTCCGGCACCCCAGGCCAGAAGGCCCGCAAGGGTCAGTAGTTTCTTCATGTAGTGGCGTGGTGCTTAATCCTCCTTCCTCACATCCTTCTCGATCTCCTCCATGTAGAGCAGGTCCTCGGCCTCCTGCACCGTGGGCGTGATGGAGAGCACGCTTTCCAGCTGGCTGATCTGCACCAGCTTCATCACCGCCTCTTGCAGGGAGCAGATCACCAGGGTGCCGTTCACGCCCTTGCACAGGCGGTTGGCCACCAACAGGGCGCTCAGCCCGGAGCTGTCGCAATAGCGCGTCTTTCCCAGGTCGATGATGATGTTCCGCACGTTTGTCTTGTTCAGGTACACCAGCTCGCTTTTCAGCTCGGGCGCACAGGTGGTGTCCAATTTGTCCACATTGGAGACCACAAGCGTGTACTTGTCCTTGTTCGTAATGGTGAAGTTCATGTGCTAAGCTTTTGCCAGCCTTGCGGTCAAAGATAATCAGGCACCGGAACGGCCAGCACCGGCCGGCATGATTTATCACGCATCCCCCGGTGGAAAACTCCCGCTCACGATCGCGCGCTGCGGCCCGGCCCGCCGGCCAGCAGGAAAAGCACGGCCATACGCACGGCCACGCCGTTCTCCACTTGGTCGAGGATGATGCTGTGCGCCCCGTCCGCCACGTCGCTGGTGATCTCCACCCCCCGGTTGATGGGGCCCGGGTGCATGATGGTGATCTCCTTGCCGATGGCCTCGTAGCGCTTGCGGTCCAGCCCGAAGAGCATGGCGTATTCGCGCAGCGAGGGGAAGTTGGTGATGCCGTCGCCGCCCTGCCGCTCCAGCTGGATGCGCAGCATGTTGGCCACGTCGCACCAGCGCAGGGTCTCGTCCAGGTCGTGGGAAACATGCACGCCGAGGTCGCGGGCGTGGCGCGGCATCAGGGTGGCCGGCCCGCAGAGGGTGACCTCCGCGCCGAGCTTGCGCAGGCAAAGGATGTTGCTCAGGGCCACGCGCGAGTGGAGGATATCACCCACGATGGCCACTTTCACGCCTTTCACACGGCCGAGCTTCTCCCGGATGCTGTACGCGTCGAGCAGCGCCTGGGTGGGGTGCTCGTGCGTGCCGTCGCCCGCGTTCACGATGGATGCGTCCACGTGGCGGCTCAGGAAGACCCCGGCACCGGGATCGGCATGGCGCATCACCACCATGTCCACTTTCATGGCCAGGATGTTGTTCACCGTATCCACCAGGGTCTCGCCCTTCTTGGTGCTGCTGGTGCCGCTGCTGAAGTTGACCACGTCGGCGCTCAGGCGCTTCTCGGCCAATTCGAAGCTGATGCGCGTGCGCGTGCTGTTCTCGAAGAAGATGTTGGCGATGGTGGTGTCGCGCAGCGAGGGCACTTTCTTGATCGGGCGCGACAGCACCTCCTTGAAGCCGTCGGCCGTGCGGAAGATCAGCTCAATGTCGGCGGCCGAGAGATCGTCGATCCCCAACAGGTGCCTGGTGCTCAAGGCTTCGCTCATCGGGCCACGTGTTTCAGCGAGATCCGGTCCACGCCATCGGTTTCCTGCCATTCCACGGTGACGTGCTGGTCACCGATGCTGTCCACGTGCTGCCCCGTGTAGTCGGGCTGGATGGGCAGTTCGCGGCTGAAGCGCCGGTCCACCAGCACCATGAGCTCCACGGAGCGCGGGCGGCCGAAGGCCAGCATGGCGTCCAACCCGGCGCGGATGGTGCGGCCCGTGTACAACACGTCATCGATCAATACCACCCGGCGCCCGTCCAGGCTGAAGTCCAATTCGGTGGTGCCGGGAATGGCGGTGACGGGCCGGTGGCGGAAGTCGTCGCGGTGGAAGGTGATGTCCAGCTCCCCGTAGGTGATCTGCTTCTCCCCGGTGATCCGCAGGAGTTCGCTGCGCAGGCGCCGCGCGAAGAGCACGCCCCGGGGCTGCAGGCCGATCAGCGCCGTGTCGCCCAAGTGGCCACGGTCCTCGATCAACTGGTGGCACAGGCGTTTCACCGTCAGGCCGAACGCCGCACCCTCCAACAGGATCAGTGGCTCCATCGGGCGGCGAAGATAACGGCCGCACCGCTGGGATGCCGAATGCGACAAGCGCTTCGGTGATCAATGCTCCACCACCACCGGCAGGTTCCAGCCAACGCCGTCCGCCGAAGTGCCCCGCAGCACGTACGCGCCTGCGGGCAGGCCGGAGGCATCGATCGCGAGAACCGCCGCTGCCCGCGGCCATTCCAGGCGGAGGACGCCACGGCCCGATGCATCCAGTACATCCACGTGGAACCTTGGCTTGGGTCCATCGTGCCGCACTTCCAAGCGGTCCCGGGCAGGTTGCGGGTACACCTTCGGCCTGAACGCCCCCTGCTCCGTGATGCCCAAATTGGTGACCACCAGCTCGTTGGACCACAACTGGCAATCGCCGAGGTTCGTGCGTACCTGGTAGGTGCCGTTGGCCACGGGCGCCAGGTCCTGGGCATTGGCACCGGGAATGGGTTCGCCGTCCAGGAACCATTGCCAGCCGTTTCCGCCATCGCAGGATAGTGTTTCCCCATCGAAGTTGATCACGGGGTCGGGCATGGGGCACGCATCGGCCACCTTGTGCAGTGTTCCGTGCTCCACGTCGGTGATGTACAGTTCGCCGGCCACGTCCTCGCCGAAGCCGGAGTACCCGTAGTTGCCGGTCATCAGCAGGGTGTCCAGCGCATGGTCCGCCCCCAGGGAAAGGAAGTCGCCGTTGCAGTAATCGGTGAAGATGTAAAGGCCTTGAAGGCGGGGAAACTCCGTTCCGCGGTAAACGTACCCGCCGATCACCGAGCACCAACCTTGTGTGCCATGATTAAAAACGGCCACGGGGTCCACGAACGGACCTTGTGCGGCGCAGCCGGACTGGCTCACGTTCGGGGTGGGCACGAACCCTTCGCGGCAGCGCCATCCGAAGTTGGCGCCGCCCCCGTTCGTGGCCGGCCAGTGGTCCACTTCCTCCCAAGCATTCTGCCCCACGTCGCCGATCCACAGGTCTCCGGTCAGGCGGTCGAAGCTGAAGCGCCACGGGTTGCGCAGGCCGCTGGCCCAGATCTCGGGCAGGGTGTCCTGTGCCGATACGAATGGATTGTCCGGTGGAATCGCATAGGTGCTGTTGTGCTGCGAAACGTCGATGCGGATCATATCGCCCAGGGCATTGCCCAGGTTTTGTGCGCGGTTCTCCGGGTCGTTGCCGCTGCCGCCATCGCCGAAGCCGCAGTAGAGGTACCCGTCAGGGCCGAACTGCAGGCAGCCGCCGTTGTGGTTGGAGTACGGTTGCGGCAGGGTGTAGAGCACGGTCTCGCTGGCCGGGTCGGCCGAGTCGGGGTTGGCGGTCACTTGGAAGCGCGAGATCCGGCTGGTTCCGTTTCCGCTTCCATGGATGTAGTTCACATAGAAGAATCCGTTCTGCGCGTATTCCGGGTCGAAGGCCAGGCCCAGCAAGCCCTGCTCGCCCCCACCGTCGTTCACCCGGTCGGTGATGTTGAGGAAATAGCCGGGCTGCACCTGCATGCTGTCCGTCACGATGCGGATCCGGCCCGCACGCTCCACCACGAACAAGCGCCCATCGCCGGCGTGGGTGGCGTACACCGGTCCCGAAAGGCCCGTGGCCCAAGGCCGGAGTTCCAACTGCACGGGGTTCATTTGGGCCATCGCCGGCATGGCAAGCAATAAGGGGAGCGACAGGGACACATGTTTCATCTCAGGGCCTGGAAAGGGAAAGGTGCGAATGTACACCGGGCCGGTGAGGCCAGGCCAAGAGCTAAATTTGCGCCCTTTTCATCACATGGCCCAGCAGCAGGAGATCGCCAAGCGGCGCACATTCGCCATCATCAGCCACCCCGACGCGGGCAAGACCACGCTGACGGAGAAATTCCTCCTGTACGGCGGCGCCATCCAGACGGCCGGCGCGGTGAAGAGCAACAAGATACGCAAGGGCGCCACCAGCGACTTCATGGAGATCGAGCGCCAGCGCGGCATCTCGGTGACCACCTCGGTGATGACCTTCAGCTACGAGGGTGTGCTGATGAACCTGCTGGACACGCCCGGCCACCGCGACTTCGCCGAGGATACCTACCGCACGCTCACCGCCGTGGACAGCGTGGTACTGGTGATCGACTCCACCAAGGGCGTGGAACCCCAGACCGAACGGCTCATGGAGGTGTGCCGCATGCGCAACACGCCCGTGATCGTCTTCATCAACAAGCTCGACCTCGAAGGCCTCGACCCCTTCTCCCTGCTGGATGAACTGGAGGAGAAGCTCGCCATCCGCGTACGGCCCCTCAGCTGGCCCATCGGCGTGGGCGCCACCTTCAAGGGCGTGTACGACCTCTATGACCATGACCTGCGCCTCTTCGAGGCCGGCAAATCCCGCAAGGAGGCCGCAAGTGAGCATATCAAGGACCTGGCGGACCTGCGCTTGGACGCGTTGATCGGCGCGGATGCCGCCACCGAGCTGCGCAACGACGTGGAACTGGTGAACGGCGTGTACGACCCGCTGGACCAGGAAGCCTACCGCAACGGCCACGTGGCACCCGTGTTCTTCGGCAGTGCATTCAACAACTTCGGCGTGCGCGAAGTGCTGGACACTTTCGTGCGCATCGCCCCGCCCCCGGGCCCACGCGAGACGGACATGGGCCTGGTGCGCCCGGAGAACCCGGAGTTCAGCGGCTTCGTGTTCAAGATACACGCCAACCTGGACCCCAACCACCGCGACCGCATCGCCTTCCTCCGCATCTGCTCCGGCCAGTTCAAGCGCAACACCTTCTACCACCACGTTCGCCTGGACAAGGAGGTCCGCTTCGCCAACCCCACCACCTTTCTGGCTGCCCAGAAATCCCTGGTGGACGAGGCGTGGCCCGGTGATGTGATCGGCCTGTTCGATACCGGCAACCTCAAGATCGGCGATACGCTGACCGGGGGCTCCATCTTCCGCTTCCGCGGCATTCCCTCCTTCTCCCCGGAGCTCTTCCGCGAACTGGTGAACCTGGACCCCATGCGCAGCAAGCAGCTCGACAAGGGTATCAGCCAGCTTACCGAGGAAGGTGTGGCGCAGCTCTTCACCCAGCAACCCGGCAATAAGAAGGTGGTGGGCTGTGTGGGCGAACTGCAGTTCGACGTGATCCGCTACCGCCTGGAGCACGAGTACGGCGCCTCCTGCGCCTTCCAGATGATCCAAGCGCACAAGGCCTGCTGGCTTACCAGCGACGACCCTGCGGCGCTCGAGGCCTTCATCCGCATCAAGTCCACCCAGATCGTGCGGGACAAGGACGACAATCCCGTGTTCATGGCACCTTCGGCATACATGTTGGAGTTGGAGCGCAGAAACAACCCCGAGATCACCTTCCACCTGACCAACGAGTTCAAGACGCTCCAAGCCTGAGGGCTGCCCTTGTCATAAAGGATCGTTAACAGGCGCCGGTGACCCGGGCACCCTCCTACTTTTGGCATGATGCACAAACAACTCATCGTCCTGGCCGCCATGCTCGCGGCCTTGAACGGGTCGGCGCAGGACAAGCGCCGCCTGCAGTTCACCATCGAGGGCACCGCGCACGACACCATCTACCTGGCCAACTACTACGGCAACAAGCTGTACTACGCGGACACCACCGTGGCCAATGCCAAGGGGGTGAGCATCTTCCAACGGCCCAGCGGATACAAGGCCGGCGTGTATGCCTTGGTGGTGCCCGGCCCCAAATACTTCGAGTTCATCGTGAACGAACCGGTGGTGGAGATGAAAAGCGACACCATCGACCTGAACAAGCACCTCACCGTGCAACGGTCCGTGGAGAACACGCTGTTCCAAGAGTACGTGCGCTTCCTGGCGGAAAAGAAGGTGGAGGCCGATGAGGTGGGCAGGAAGATCGAATCTGCTGTCGACCCCATCGAGAAAGGGCGCCTCAAAACGAAGCTGAGGGAGCTCGACACCTTGGTGACTTCGTACCAGAAGGACCTCGTTGCCAAGAACCCCGGCACCTTCGTGGCCAGCATCGTGCGCATGAGCATGCCCCCGGCGAACACCGACGTGCGCAAGGCCGACGGCACGTTGGACAGCGCCGCCTCCTATTACAACCACCGCGCACACTTCTGGGACAACACCGACCTGCGGGACCCGCGCAACCTGCGCACCCCTGTGTTCCAGAACAAGTTCGACGAGTACATCGGCAAGGTGATCCCCCAGGTGCCGGACACGATCAACAAGTACGCCGATGACCTGATCCGCCGCATGGACGACGGCGGCGACCTCTTCAAGTTCGCCGTGAACGCCATCACCTACAAGTACGAGACCAGCGACATCATGGGCATGGACGCGGTGTTCGTCCACATGGCCCAGACCTACTACTGCCCCAAGGAAGGCGCCAAGAGCCGCGCCACCTGGATGACCGAGGAGAAATTGGACAAGCTGTGCGAGCGTGCCCGCAAGCAGGCACCGCTGGTCATCGGTGCACAGGGCAAGGACATCATCCTGCCGGACACCACCGAGGCCAACTGGCTCAGCTACTACAAGATGCCCGAGAAGTACGTGCTCGTCATCTTCTGGGACCCGCATTGCGGCCACTGCAAGAAGGTGCTGCCCGTGATCCACGAGGATTGGAAGACCAAGCTCAAACCCCTTGACGTGGGCGTGTTCGCCGTGGCCAAGGCCACCGACAGTACGCTGTTCCACGACTGGAAGAAGTTCATCCGCGACAACCACCTGGATTGGACCAACGTGGGCCTCACCTGGCACGTGTTCAACGAGGCCAAGAAAGCCTCCTGGAAGTTCATCCCCAAGTACACCACCATCGAGAGCCTTAACTACGCGGATACCTGGGACGTGTACAGCACGCCGCGCTACTTCCTCCTGGACCGGGAGCGGAAGATCGTGGCCAAGCAGCTGGAGCCGGACCAAATGGTGGAGCTGATCAAGGCCTTGGAAAAGCGCAAGGCGCAGCCGGCCTTGGAGTGACCGGGATCAGACCCGCGCCGTGCGCTGCCGCAGCAGGTGGTCCGCCAACACCAGGCAGGCCATGGCCTCCACGATGGGCACGGCCCGCGGCACCACGCAGGGGTCGTGTCGGCCTTTCCCCTCCAGCATCACCGCGTTGCCTTGGCTGTCCACACTGGACTGCGGGCGCAGCAAGGTGCTCACCGGCTTGAAGGCCACATCGAACTCGATGGCTTCCCCATTGCTGATGCCGCCCTGGATGCCGCCGCTGCGGTTGGTGGCCGTGCCAATGCGGCCTTGCTTGGCCACGTAGGCATCGTTATGCGCCGAACCGCGCATGGCAATGGCGTCGAAGCCGCTGCCGAACTGGACGCCTTTCACCGCATTGATGCTGAACAGGGCCTTTGCCAGGTCCGCATGTAGCTTGTCGAACACCGGCTCGCCCAGGCCCGGCGGCACGCCGCGGACAACGCAGGAGATCCGCCCACCGAGGGTATCCCCCTCGCGCCGCACTCGCCCGATCAACGCCTCCATGCGCGCCGCCGCCGGTTCGTCCGGACAACGGACATCGCTGCGGTAAACCGCCTCCAGGTCCAGTTCCTGCCACGGCTTCAGCAGGCGCTCCTCCCCCACTTGGCTCACCCATGCGCGCACCTGGATCCCCCCAGTAGCCAGCAATTGCCGGGCAAGTGCCCCGGCGGCCACGCGCACCGCCGTTTCCCGCGCACTGGCACGGCCTCCGCCGCGGTGGTCGCGGATCCCGAACTTCTGCTCCCAGGTGAGGTCGGCATGGCCCGGCCGGTAGGCTTGTTGCAAGTGGCCGTAGTCCGCAGGGCGGGCATCCGCGTTGCGGATAATGAAGCCGATAGGCGTTCCCAAGGTGACGCCCTCCAGCAGGCCGCTGAGGAACTCCACGGTGTCCGCCTCCCGGCGCGTGGTGCCCAAGGGCGTGCTCCCCGGCCGGCGCCGGTCCAGCTCGGCCTGCACCGCCGATTCATCCACCCGCAGGCCCGCCGGGCAGCCATCCACCACACCGCCAATGGCGGGGCCGTGGCTTTCCCCGAACGTGGTGAGCTGGAAGAGCTTTCCGAATGTGCTGCCGGCCATGCGGCGAATGTACTGGGCCGGCCTCACCAAGTCCCACCCGCCGCTTTCCTTTGCACGAAACCCATGGCCATGACCAATGAAGCCCATGTGCTCCGGCACATGATGGAGCGCACCCGCGAATGGACGCTCTTCCACCTGAACGCCCTCAAGGGCCAGGACCCGCACCGCCGGTTCGAGGTGGCGGGCAAGCCCTTCAACACGGTGTTCTGGACCGTGGCACATTTGGCGGTCACCGAGAATGGTCTGCTCCTCGCCGCCACGGGCGGGCCGTTCGAGAAGTTCAGCTGGGCCAAGCATTTCACCCTGGGTGCGGGCGGTCTGCCCCCGGAGGAGTGCCCGCCCTTCACCGAGGTCCAGGACACCTTCCACCGCGTGCACCAAAAAGCGATGGACCACCTGGCCACCTTGGACGCCGCTGCACTCGAAGCCCCGAACCAAACGAAGTTGACGGCCATCGGCTCCAACGTGCGCGACCTGGTGACCCATGCCATCCGGCACGAAGCAGGACATGCCGGGCAACTGGCCTGGCTGTGCAAGATGTACGGTATCAAGCTCATTTGACCATGGCCGTGCCACCGCTGCATGCGGACGGTTCGCTCACCCCGGCGGCGATCCACCTGTTGCATGCCGTGAGTGGCGTGGATACGGCACTGCTCGGCGAGGCACGCATCCGTCCCGCCCGGCGCAATTGGCTGCGGGCCCCGTGGTACCGCTACCACCGTGGCGGCGCCATCACTGTCGGGCGCACCATCTGGTTCACCGGGATCTGGTTCGACCCCGCTTTCCTGGGCGACGGCAGCCTGCGATCCACCTGGAAATGGATGCTTCACCTGGCACACGAAGTGGGCCATCTGCCCCAGGCCAAGCGCTTCGGCACAGGCATCCTGGGCAAGGCCCGGTACGTGGCCGCCTTCGCCTGGCAGTACGGATCGCGCGCGGTGCTGATGCGTACGCCCGTGCATGACGGAAGCCCCTTGGAGCGGGAAGCGGACTTGGGGCGGCAGGTGCTTCTGACCCTCATCGGCCCGCAGGAGGAACGGCATCCGGCGATCGGGGCCGTGCATCGCGGCGACACGGCCGCCGTGCAGCAATGGTGTGATGCAAACCGGACCGGCATCGAGGCCGCCATGGCGGCCCATCGCCAAACCATGCTCACGGCATGATCAGCACCCGCCTGTCCTTCCCGCCCACGGCGTGGTGAAGCAGGTAGGTGCCGGGGGCCAGACCGCCCACATCAAGCACTGCCGTTCCCTGGCCATGTACTTCCATGGAACGTACCAACCGGCCATCGGCTGCACGCAGTTCCAGTATGCCGGGCCCGTATCCGTCCACGTGGATCAGGCGGTCCGCGGGGTTCGGCCAAACCTTCATCCCCTCCGAAGCAGCCGGTGGAAACACCGCCGTGGTGATGTCCTCCGGGGCATGGAAGAAGCGCACCAGCGTGT
Organism: Flavobacteriales bacterium; assembly: GCA_023382455.1. Classification (GTDB taxonomy): domain Bacteria; phylum Bacteroidota; class Bacteroidia; order Flavobacteriales_F; family PHOS-HE28; genus PHOS-HE28. The sequence goes on along the minus strand of JAHDVX010000004.1, from coordinate 64,853 downwards.
TGGCACCACCCATGTTGGTGACCTGCAGCACCGGCTCGTCCATGCCCGGGGCGAGCCACTTGTACTCCACGATCTCCGGTACCGGCAAGGCGAAGCCGATGCCGAACTGTTCGATGTACACCGTATCGGTCCGCTCGATGCGCGATTTCACCCGCAGCACTTGGAAGGTGTCCGCCGGAAGGATGAGCGTGCCCCAGCCGTCCACTTCGTTGCGGCGCAACTGGTCCTGGCCATAGTAGCCCAGCGTGGGCACCGCGATCTGGAAGTGGCTGAACGAGCTGTCCTGGTCGCCGTAGTTCAACGGGAACCGGTAGATCCAATCCACGGGGTCGCGCTGCACCGAGGAGGGCAGGCCGTTGATCGTGGCCCCGAAACCCACGTTCCGGAACCCCGCGGAATTCGACTTGAAGTAATCATACAGATCCTCCACGGTGACGCCTTGCGCCCCGATGGCCGGGCCGCGCATGGCAAAGTCCGCCTTGTGCTGCGGATAGAGCAGTGCGTTGTTGAAGAAAAATTGGTAGAGCAAGGGCGTGCTGCCCACGGTCACCGCCGTGTCCGCTCCTTCGGCCAGGGGCTGCAAACCGCTGAAATCCCATTGGTGGCCGGGGCCCGTATCGGCCATGTCCGCCGTGGTGGCACTGTTGCGGAAGCGCACCGTGTCGCCGGCCATGGGCATGTCCGCCGAAGTGATGGTGATCTGCGCCATGGCCGCGGAGGCCAGGCCAGCGAGGGCGAACACGATCGCAGGGATGCGGAAAGAGTGGATCATGCCGCCAAGGTATTCGCGCAGGGCATACGGCACCAAGCACGGTGGTGGCATGTCTTTTGGCGGATGGTGCACCCCCGCACCGCTACTTTTGTGCCATGCGCCTGATCCTCGCCCTTTCCCTGCTCCTCGTTCTTTGCGGCCACGTCCGGGCGCAACAGCCCAAGGACCGCAAGCTGGTCCAGTTCAGCGGCGTGGTGGTCACCGGCGACAGCCTGGAACCCGTACCCTTCACCAGCATTCTCACGCGCGGCAGCTACCGCGGCACCATCAGCGACGTGTACGGCTACTTCAGCTTCGTGGCCCAGGCCGGCGACACCATTGAGTTCGCCGCCGTGGGTTTCAAGCGCGGCCAGTACGCCATCCCCGATTCGCTGCACGAAAGCAAGTATTCCATGATCCACGTGCTCACACCGGACACCGTGATGCTGCGGCCCCTCGAAGTGTATCCTTGGCCCAGCAAGGAGCAGTTCCGCGAAGCCTTCCTCGCGCTCTCGCTCTCGGATGACGACTACCAGCGCGCCCTGAAACACCTGAACTCCGCCGAGGCCATGCAGCGGATGGAAAACCTGCCGCCCGATGCCGGCCTGGCCGCACACTACCAGGTGGCGATGGAGAACACGCGCATCTACAATCAGGGCATGGCCCCCACGGTGAACCTCTTCAACCCCATCGCCTGGGCCCAGTTCGTGCAAGCCTGGAAAGCCGGGAAATTCAAGAAACAGTGAGGACGGACGCCCGTTTGATCCCGGCCATGGAAGACCGCACCACCGAAGGACTTGCACCGGGCCGCGCCCACGGGCGGCCGCCACGCCGACATGTCCCCAAGGAACTGCCCGTGCTGGAAGGTGCCGCCATCTCCGGCGTGGGCGCCAAGGGAAAGGCCTTGGCCAAGGTGGACGGCCTGGTGGTATTTGTGGAAGGCGCCGTGCCCGGCGATGTGGCCGACCTGCGGATCACCCGCAAGAAGAAAAACCTGGCAGAGGCCCGGGTGGAGCGCCTGATCACGCCCTCGCCGCAACGGGCCGTGCCGTTCTGCAAGCACTTCGGCACCTGCGGGGGGTGCACCTGGCAGCACCTGGAATACGCCGCGCAGACCGACTGGAAACGGCAGGAGGTGATCGACAATCTGGAACGCATCGGCGGCCTGGAGCTGCCCGAGGTGCCACCGACGCTGGCCGCCAAAGCCACCCGTTTCTACCGGAACAAACTGGAGTACACCTTCAGCGACCAGCGCTGGTTCACGCAGGAGGAGCTCGCGGCCGGAGGGCGCATCAACGAACGGAAGGCCGTGGGCTACCACCTGCCCGGGCGCTTCGACAAGGTGCTCGACATCAGCGAATGCTGGCTGCAGCCCGAGCCCAGCGACGCCATCCGCAACTTCATCCGCGCCTACTCCGCCAAGCACGGACTGGACCACTACAACATCCGGCAACACCAGGGCTGGTTGCGCACGCTCACCATCCGCACCACCACCACCGGAGAGACCATGGTGCTGCTGGCCTTCGGCCATGAGGACACCCCCGCGCGCGAAGCATTGCTCTCCGCGATCCTCCACGAGTTTCCCGGCATCACCGCACTGCTTTGGTGCATCAACCCCAAGAAGAACGACACCATCTGGGACCTGGACATCCAGGTATTCCACGGCCGGGACCACATCATCGAGCAGCTGCCCGATGCCGGCTTCGACCCGCTGCGGTTCCGCATCGGGCCCAAGAGCTTCTTCCAGACCAACCCCGCGCAGACGCTGGCGATGTACGAGCTGGTGCGCGACTGGGCCAAGCTGAGGGGGGATGAGCGCGTGTACGACCTCTACTGCGGGGCGGGCAGCATCTCCCTCTTCCTGGCGCGCCATTGCGCCCACGTGACCGGCGCGGAGATCGTGCCCGAGGCCATCGCCGATGCCCACGCCAATGCCGGGCTCAACGGCATCGGCAACGTGGCCTTTGAGGCCGGCGACCTGAAGGACCTGCTCAATGCCGGCTTCATCGAGCGCCACGGCAAGCCCGATGTGCTGGTGACCGACCCGCCACGCGCCGGCATGCACGAGGCCGTGGTGCAACGGATCCGCGAGATGGCCCCGCCCCGCGTGGTCTACGTCAGCTGCAACCCCGCCACCCAGGCCCGCGACCTGGCCTTGCTCAACGACCTGTACCGCGTCGCCGCCGTGCAGCCGGTGGACATGTTCCCCCACACCGCCCATGTGGAGAACGTGGCCTGCCTCGAACGTCGCTGAACGGCCTCCGGCCCGTGCTGGATCAAACCTACAGGCCTCTTCCCCGTCCTTTCGGCAGGCCGTGAAACCGCCTGATAGGACCATTTGAAGCACCACTTCACCCTGGCCGCTGCCAATGCCGAAACTGGCACGGATCTTGGCCGGTTGATCAACGGCCAACAAGTCTTCATACCATGAACCGAGCAAGCTTCACCCTCCAGCGGATCGCCATGATCGCGGCAGCCCTGTGGATCACGCCACGGATTGACGCCCAGGAACGGTCCGATAATTGGCCCTTGGTCTTCACTTCCGGCCAGGACCAGGTGCAGGTGTTCAAGCCCCAGCCCGAATCCTTCGACGGCACCAGCTTCACCGCCCGTGCCGCCGTGGCGCTCCAGCGCCCGCAGGACAGCAGCCCGCTGTTCGGCGCCATCTGGGGAAACGGCCTGCTCGCCGTGGACCGCTCCACCCGCATGGGCACCCTCTCCAGCTTCAAGGTGACCGATGCCCGCTTCCCGGGCATCACCGATGAGGCCGAACGATCACGGGTGATCGCCATGCTCTCCGAGGGCATCGCGCGCAACGCCCCGCCGGTGGACATCGACTGGCTGGTGGCCGCACTCGAGCAGGAGAAACAGGCGGACAACGGCTACAACAACACGCCGCCCGAGATCATCTACAGCGAGAAGCCCGGCATCCTGCTCTACATCGACGGCAATCCCGTGCTCTCCCCTGTGAAGGCCGCGGAGATCAACAACGACCCGGTCTATGCCGCTTCCGCACCCAACGTGGAGCGGGTGGTGAACACGCCCTTCTTCCTGGTGTGCGTGGACGGCAAGGCCTACTGGCTATACGGCTCCGGCCTTTGGTACAGCGCTCCCGCCGCCACCGGCCCTTGGACCAATGAATCCAAAGCCCCCGCCTACCTGCAGCAACTTGCCGCCAAGGTGGACAGCTCCTACACGGCCGAGCGCCCGCAGGGGCTGGTGCCCGAGGTGGTGGTTTCCACCAAGCCCGCCGTGCTGCTGGACCTCAACGGGCCTCCGCAACTCGAGCCCTATAGCAACAGTTCGCTGATGTACGTGACCAACACGGACAACGACCTCTTCCTGGACATCCCCACGCAGGAATACTACCTGCTCGCCTCCGGACGCTGGTATGCCACCAAGGACCTCCGCAACGGCCCTTGGCGCTATGTGGCGCCCGATGCGCTGCCCGCCGGCTTCGCCCAGGTGCCGGAAGGCTCCGCCAAGGACGGCATCCTGGCCCACGTGGCCGGCACCGACCAGGCCCGCGAGGCCGTCCGTGACGCCAGCATCCCGCAAACCGCCCAGGTGGACCGCCGCACTGCCACGGTGACCGTGACCTATGACGGCGCACCCGAGTTCCGCCGCATCGCCGGCACCGACGTCTTCGCCGCCGCCAACGCCAGCACCACGGTGCTGCGCATCCACGGACGCTACTATGTGGTGGACAACGCCGTCTGGTTCGAGGGCGATACCCCCGACGGGCCTTGGACCGTGAGCACGCGCGTGCCCGGCGAGGTGAACGACATACCGCCCTCCGACCCCAACTACCGCGTGCGCTACGTCTACATCTACGACCATACGCCGGACGTGGTCTTCATCGGCTACACCCCCGGATACCTGGGCTCCTACGTGCAGGGCGGCACCGTGATCTACGGCACCGGCTTCTACTACGAGCCGTGGCACAGCCACTACTGGTACCCGCGGCCTTACACCTGGGGCTTCGGCTTCACCTACAACCCCTGGTACGGCTGGGGATTCGGTGCCCGTTGGGGATTCAACTGGTTCTACCCCGGCTGGACCTACTACGGCTACTACCGGCCCTACTCCTGGGGTTGGTGGGGGCCCTACGCCTACTGCCCGCCGATCGCCACCTGGTACGGACATGACCATTATTGGCACGGCCACTACGTGCCGGGCCACTACGGCGGCTACTACGGCCACCGGCCAGGCATGGCCCAGCGTACCGGCACCACCGGTCGGCTCACCGATGTGAGCCCTGCCCGCACCACCGACCTCTACACCAACCACCGGACCAGGGGCGTCACCCCCACCACCATCGCCGCCAGGCCTGCCACCCGGGGTACGGCCGGAACGGTGCCAACTGCCGCCAGGGACAACGCGACCCGCGGCGGACGGGTGATAGCGGGCGACCACTTCACGGACCGCCAAGGGAACGTGTACCGCATCGAGCAAGGGCGCACGGAGGAGTTGCGCGATGGCCAATGGCGGCCGGTAACACAGCCCGGAAACCGCACGCCGCAGGCCGGTGATACGCGGGGTACGGACCGTAGCAACGCCGCACCCGGCAGGACCGCACCCGGCACACAGCCGACCTCACCCGCGGTGCGCGAGCCCTCACGGCCCGCCCAGCCGGACCCGCGCGAGATCCAGCGCGAGCGGATGCGCGGCGAGCAGCGCGTGGATGATTACCGCGGTTACCAGAACGACCGCCAACCATCCACCGCCCCGGCGCCCCGCGCACCCCGCACCGTGGCACCCTCCGCCCCCACCCGGTCGGCGCCCTCCACGCGCCCGGCTCCTTCCTCCCCCGGGCGCAGCACCACGCCAAGCCATGGCGGCAGCGGCGGTTCCTCCGGCAGCCGGAGGCCCCGGTGAGGTTCACGGGCCGGGCATTCGCATGGTCGCATCCCGGCCCGTGCTCCGGCACTCGGTCGCCATTGCACCATTTTTTCACATGACCAGCCAAGGGTTCTTCCCCATTTTTGCGCGGCACGCAAAGCACGAAATGGCGGAATGGACACGGCGGTGGTGATCTTGAACTGGAACGGCCGGCGCTGGCTGGAGCAGTTCCTGCCGCGCGTGGTGGCCAACACCGGGAGCGATGCCCGTGTGATCGTGGCCGATAACGGCAGCACCGACGACTCCCTGGATTGGCTGCGCCGCAACGCGCCCCAGGCCGAGGTGATCGCCATGCCCGCCAACACCGGTTTCGCCGGAGGCTACAACGCCGCCCTGAAGCAGGTCCAGGCCAAGTACTACGTGCTGCTGAACTCCGATGTGGAGGTGCCGCCCGGATGGGCCGCCGCCCTGCGCACGCACCTGGAGGCCCGGCCCGACATGGCTGCCTGCCAGCCCAAGGTGCTCAGCCACCGCAACCCGAACACCTTCGAGCATGCCGGTGCCGCCGGCGGGTTCATCGACCGCAACGGGTATCCCTTCTGCCGCGGACGCATCTTTGAACTGACGGAGGAGGACCACGGCCAGTACAACGATGACCGCGACGTGTTCTGGGCCACCGGCGCCTGCCTGATGGTGCGTGCCGAGGCCTTCCATGGTGCCGGCGGTTTCGACGAGGCGCTTTTCGCGCACATGGAGGAGATCGACCTCTGCTGGACCTTGCGCCGCCAGGGCTGGCGCATCGGCTACACCAGCGCCGTGGCCGTGCACCACGTGGGCGGCGGCGCCCTCGGTTACGGAGACCCGCGCAAGACCTACCTCAATTTCCGCAACAGCCTCGCCGTCCTCACCAAGCACCTGAACTCGCGCTGGATCTACGCCCGCATCGTGCACCGCCTCACCCTCGATGTCTTCGCGGCGCTCAAATTCCTGGCCGAGGGCCACGCGGCGCATGCCTGGCAGGTGGGCCGCGCCCACCGCCGCTTCCTGCGCTGGATGCCGCGCCTGGTGCGGGAGCGCGGGCGCCTGCGGCGCGCCGAGCGCAACCCCGACCTCACGGGCATGTACCACCGCAGCATCGCCTACGACCGCTACATCCTGGGCTGGCGCCGCTTCACCGACCTGGACCCCGCCGCATTCAATCAGCCGGCGCGACGCACCAGATGATCCACCGCCAGGCGGTAACCCTCCAGCCCGAAGCCCGAGATCACCCCCACGCAGTGCACCGCCGTAAGCGAGCGGTGCCGGAACTCCTCGCGTGCCAGCACGTTGCTCACGTGCACTTCCACCACCGGCGCACGCATCAGCGCCAGCGCATCGCGGATGGCCACGCTCGTGTGCGTGTAGCCCCCCGCGTTCAGCACCACCCCGCTGTCCGGGCCGTCCGCCGCGCGCAGCGCCTCGATCAGCTCCCCCTCGTGGTTGCTCTGGAACAGGCTGATCCGGTGCGCCGGGTACGCGGCTTGCAAGCGTTCCAGGAACGCCGGAAAAGGCTCCGTGCCGTAGTGCTCCGGCTCGCGCTCGCCCAACCGGTCCAAGTTGGGGCCGTTGATGATGCGGATGTGCATGGCGTTGCGCAAAAGTGGCGATTCCCCCGCGTTGGAGGCACTGGCCCGCGCAAGATCTTTGCCCCATGGCATGGAAGCAGGCCCTCACCGACTTCCGGGTGCACCTCCGCCTGGAGCGCGGCCTGAGCGAACGCACCGTGGCCGCCTACCTGCGCGACCTGGCCAAACTGCGCAACTTCGCCGAGGGCCACACACCGCCCCTGCTGCCGGAAGCCCTGCAGCTGGAGGACCTTCAAGCCTTCGTGACCGATCAGGCCAAGCGCGGCCTGAAGGCCACCAGCCAGGCCCGCCTCACCAGCGCCATCCGCGGCTTCTACAAGCAGCTGCGCAGGGAGCGCCGCCTGGACCAGGACCCCACCGAGCTGCTCGAAAGCCCGCGCACCGGCAGGCATCTGCCGGACTTCCTCCACCTGGAGGAGATCGATGCCATGATCGCCGCCATCGACCTCTCCAGGCCCCTGGCCCACCGCGACCAGGCCATCTTGGAAACCCTCTACAGCTGCGGGCTGCGCGTAAGCGAGCTGTGCGGTCTTCGCATCAGCCGCCTGCACCTGGGCGAAGGCTTCATCCGCGTGATGGGCAAGGGCGACAAGGAGCGCCTGGTGCCCATCGGGCCGCAGGCCATTGGGCGCATCGAGGTGTGGCGCAGCCATGAGCGCCTGCACCTGCCTGTTCAGCCCGACGCCGAGGACATTCTTTTCCTCAACGCCCGCGGTGCGGCACTTTCCCGCGTGTGGGTGTTCAAGCTGGTGAAGGACCTGGCCGCCAAGGCGGGCATCCGCAAATCGATCAGCCCGCACACCTTCCGCCACTCGTTCGCCACCCACCTGGTGGAGGGCGGCGCCGACCTGCGCGCCGTGCAGGAGATGCTCGGCCACGCCAGCATCACCACCACGGAGATCTACACCCACCTGGACCGCGAGTACCTGCGCAGCAACATCATGCGCTTCCACCCCAGGGCCAAGGCCGGCCGAGGGTGAGCGGCCGCCTACCGGGCCACCAGGAAGAAGGCACGGCCTGCCGGTGCGCCACCGGCCGCCGTGGCCCGAAGCACGTACGTCCCAGGCACCAGCGCCGATACGTCCAGCTCCGCACGGCCATCCACAGCAGGCACCAGCGACCGTTCCAGCACCTGCGCGCCGCGCGCATCGAAAACGGCCAGCCGCACCGGGCCGGCCACGCCTGCCAGGCCGTGCACCGTGAGCCGATCCTTGGCCGGCACCGGCTGCACCTGCAGCCCCGTAGGCAAGGGAGCCATCGCCGCGATGCCCGTGAACACGCCCTTGCCGAAGGCATACTGCCCTTGCAGCAGCGTGTCGATGTCGATGTAGCCCGTGCCGTTGGTCAGGATGTTCGCGTTCACCGTCTGATGCGCGTAAACCTCCCACGGCTGCAACGCGTTCGCGCGGTAGAGCAGCATCACGCCCGACTCGTCCGTGCCCAGCATGTCGTGGTCCAGCGAGTAAGTGGGCTGGGCCGCGTAGCTCACCCGTCCGCTGAGCAGCGTGCCTGCGGGCCACAGCCCGTCCACGATCCAGTAGTGCGTGCCGGAGATCTCGCTTACACCCGCCCCGAGCATGTCGGCCTCCGGCGCTGCCCAGATGTGCTCGATGCGCACCGTGGCCGTGTCGGCCAGTTCCTCCACCGTGAGGCGGAAGTCCACCCGCGGCTGGGACCCCGACAGCGCTACGCCCGGCAACAGCGTGCGCTCAATGTCCGTGCGCGCCTGGTTCAACTTGCCGTGCCCGTTCAGTATGGCGCTCACCGGCTCGAAGGCGCAGTTGAGGGCCAGTGCCGTGTACTCGCCGCCCACCGGCTCGCGGTACTCCTGGCGTTGCCCGTCGGCCCCCACCAAGGTGATATCCAGCGGCACCGCCTCATGGAAAACGTCCGTTCCGCGCAGCTTCTGCTTCACCACGAGGTCCACCGCCCAGCTTCCGCCGGAAGGCTGTGCCGCCAGTGACTGCACCACGAACACCGAGAAGCCGGGGGCGAACACCTGCCCGTCGAAGAACGGGTCCAGGTCGTATCCCGTACTGGCTTCCAGCGCATCGCGGAAACCCGCCGCGTCCAGGTTGCCGTAGGCGTGCTGCACCTGCACGTCTTGCATGCCCTGGCGGAACAGCGTGTCGCCCAAGTAGCCCCGCAGGTTGTGCATCACCGAGGCGCCCTTGTAGTAGGTGGTGAGCCCGTAGATGTACGGGTCGGGCATGGGCGAGAGGGGCTGGAAGCCGCCGTCCTGCACGTGGGCCTGCCGCAGCACGTAGTAGTGGTTGTCCCGCACCACGTTCTGGAAGACCTCCTCCCCGAAGAGCCATTCCTCCACCAGGTGCCCGCTGTACTCCGCCGGCCCTTCCTTCAGCCACATGTCCTGCTGGGTGAGCGGCGTCACCATGTCACCCCACCAATGGTGGCCCAGTTCGTGGGAGAAGAGGCCCCGGTTCTCGAAGAGCCCCTGCGAGGTCATGAAGTCCGGGTAGGCGATGTTGGTGGGGATCTCCAGCGCGCCGTCGGTGGTGAGCACGTAGCCCACGCGCTGCCAGCCGTAGGGGCCGTACCAGAACTCGAGGGCGTCGATGGCCCCGCCGATGTCGGCGAACTTGTCCACCATGGCGTTGAGCTTGGAGGGCTTGGCCGTGAGGCGCACGGGGATGTCGCCGTACGCGCCGGTGTGCACCAGGTTGCTGTCCCGGTAGTCCGCCACGGCGATGGCCGAGAGGTGCGTGGGGATGTCCTGGTCCATGGTGAATGTGCGCACCACGGTGTCGCCGCCCAGGGCCGTTTCCCCCAGGAAGTCGCCTTGGCAATGGGCGCGGAAGGTGCCCGCGCTCTTCACGTGGTAGGTGTACGTGGCCCGCTCCACGAAGGAGTCGAAGCACGGGTACCACACCTTGCCGAAGTTGGGCGGAATGCTGCTGAGGCCGATGCCCAGGTTGTAGATGTAGCCGCTCTCGAAGTAGAAGCCGCCCCACTCCGGGTCGCGCTCCGGGTGGCCGTGGTAATGCACGGTGAGCGCCCCGGTATCGCCCATGGCCGGCGGCGCGGCGAAGTCCACCCGCAGGGTCTGTCCGTCGTGCGCAAAGGCCAGCAGGCCTTGCGGCGAGGTCACCGAATCCACCTCCAGCCCCATGAGCTCGAATCGGATGAAGTCCTGGCCCGCCATCAGCGGCGTGTAGGTCACCGTGGTGGCGGCTTTCAGCTGCTGCCCCGTGTAGTCGGTGACGTCGATGGCGATGTCGTAGTGAAGGATGTTGAAGGTATCGCTGCGCGCGATGATATCGTCGATCAGCTCCCGCTGCTCAGCCGTGGGCACCGGCGCCGTGCCGGGATGGGTACGGAAGTAGTGGCAACCGAACTGGTAGGGTTGCGCTGAAACGGCGTGGGATCCGAGCAGGATGAAGGACAGAACCAGGGTGCGGGTGGACAGGGGCATGCGTGAAGAGGTCGGGGGGATCGAAACTACGGGGAATTGGTGAGTGTGCATTCAGCTACTGCCCTCCGTCATCGCGAGCGGATGTGCATTCGACAGTTGGGAAGCGATCGTCCATTGGGGCCCGGCGAGGAAATTGAAGATCACTTCGGCCGAAAAGGTCTCGCGATGACGACGGGGCTGACACGGCCTTGCGATGACGGCATGAACGGACCGGCGAGGGCGGTGCAACCCGCGCCCGGCCCACGCGAACACCAAGCCCTAATTTCGGCCCATGGACCTCCGATGCCTTACGCTGTTGCTGCTGCCCCTTCCCTTGGCGCTTGTGGCGCAGGACACCACCACCTGGGCCGCCAACTATGCCACGGAGCTGGTGAACCCATTCGTGGGCACCGGCGGACACGGGCATACCTTCCCCGGGCCATGCGTGCCGTTCGGCATGGTGCAGCTCAGCCCCGACACCCGCACCGATCCGCAGGAATGGGACGGCTGCGGCGGCTACCACTACAGCGACAGCCTGATCTACGGGTTCAGCCAAACCCACCTGAGCGGCACCGGCGTTTCGGACCTCTGCGATGTGCTGCTCATGCCGCTCAGCGGCGGACGCACCACCGAGCCGAAGGAATACCGCTCCCGGTTCTCGCACAAACGCGAAGCTGCCCACGCTGGCTACTACCGCGTTCATCTCAATGACCCGAATGTGGACGTGGAGCTCACCGCCACCAAACGCGTCGGGGTGCAACGCTACCGCTTCGCCAAGGCCGATGAACGCTCCATCGTGCTGGACCTGCGCCACCGCGACAAACTGCTGGCCAGCTCCATCCGGCAAACCGGCCCGAACGAGATCTGCGGCGAGCGGCGCAGCAGCTCCTGGGCCCGCGACCAGCGCCTCTTCTTCTGCATCCATATCAACCGCGACAAGGTGCTGATGGACCCGGGCCTATCCGACAGCACCAAGGCCGTGATCATCCTGCCTTCCGACAGTGCGGATGTGGTGGTGAAGGTGGGCATCAGTGCCGTGAGCGTGGAAGGAGCGCGCAAGAACCTGGAGGCCGAGGTGCCGGGCTGGGATTTCGACGCGGTGCGGCTGCAGGCCGAGGAAGCCTGGAACAAGGAGCTGGGCCGCATCGAGGTGCTCGGAGGAACGCCGGAGCAGCAACGCATCTTCTACACGGCGCTGTACCACTGCCTGCTGGTGCCCTACCTCTTCAACGATGTGGACGGCAAGTACCGCGGCCACGACGGCAAGGTGCATAGCGCCAAGCACGATGTCTACACCGTGTTCAGCCTGTGGGACACCTTCCGATCGGAGCATCCGCTGTTCACCATCCTGGAGCCGGACCGCACCAACGACTTCATCAACACCTTCCTGCTTCAATACCAGCAGGGCGGGCGGCTGCCGGTGTGGGAACTATGGGGCAACGAGACGGACTGCATGATCGGCTACCACAGTGTGAGCGCGATCGCCGACGCTTACATCAAAGGCATCCGCGGCTTCGATGCGGAGCTGGCGCTCAAGGCCATGGTGGCCAGCGCCATGCGCGATGAGCCGGGTCTGATGGCCTACCGCTCCCAGGGCTACATCAGCAGTGAGGACCAGGGCGAAAGCGTGAGCCGTACGCTGGAATACGCCTACGACGACTGGTGCATCGCCCGGATGGCGCAGGCCATGGGCAAGGACAGCCTGGCCTCCGCCTTCTTCAACCGCGCCGCGAACTGGCGCAATGTGTTCGACCGGGAGACCGGCTTTTTCCGCGGGCGGTACAACGGGGGCTTCAAATCGCCGTTCGACCCCTACGAGGTGAACTTCGACTACACCGAGGCCAACGGCTGGCACTATTCGGCCTTCGTGCCGCAGGACGTGGAGGGGCTTGACCGCGCCTTGCGCGAAGCGGGCCATGGCGGACTGGAGCAGCGGCTCGATGAGCTCTTCAGCGCGAGCTCCAAGACCACCGGCCGCGACCAGAGCGACATCAGCGGCTTGATCGGCCAGTATGCCCACGGCAATGAGCCCAGCCACGCCATGGCCTGGATGTATGGCCGGCTCGGCAGGCCGGACAAGGCGAAGCAAACGGTGGACCGTATCCTGGCGGAGTTCTACCACGACACGCCGGACGGCCTGATCGGCAACGAGGACTGCGGACAGATGAGCGCATGGTACGTGCTCAGTGCCCTGGGCCTGTACCAGATCGCGCCGGGCGATCCGGAGTTCGAGCTGCAGGCGCCGCTGTTCCACAGTTACCGGATCCATTTGCCCGACGGTAAAAAAGTGAACGTGCGCTGCACCGGGATCCTCGAAGGTGCGCGGCTCATCCGCTCCACCGCGCTCAACGGCCAGCGCGGCCGCTTGGGGAACCTGCCGTATACCGCGCTCATGAACGGCATGGACCTGCAGATCGAGCTCACGCCGATGTGGCGCCCTAACGACAGGGAGGTTCCGCCGTTGCAGGCATACAAACCGGCGCCCGGCATGGATGATGCTGAAGCCCACTACCCGCCTTCTTCACCGGTGATCACCGCCTCGGCACCCGCCTTCACCACCCCGATGCAGATCACCCTGGGCACGCTTCGCCCCACGGATGCCATCTTCTACACGCTGGACGGCAGCACGCCCACGCGCAACAGCGTGCGCTACACGGCGCCGTTCACCATCAGCAGCACCACCACGGTGAAAGCCATGGCGGCCGACGCCCGCGAGACCGGCCACGTGATCACTGCCCGCTACACATTGATCGACCCCGAACGCACCATCCGGGTGGATAGTGAATGGTCGTCGCAATACGCGGCAGCGGGCGAAATGGCGCTGATCGACGGTATCCGCGGGGCGCACGACTGGCGCACCGGCGGCTGGCAGGGTTACCGGGGCACGGATGTGACCGCCACAGTGGACCTGGGCAGCGTGAAGACCGTGAAGCGCCTTGGCCTGAGCGCGCTGCAGGACGAGCGCTCATGGATCTGGTTCCCTGCGGAAGTGCAGTTTGCATGGAGCACCAACGGCCGTACCTGGAGCAGCGCCACCGTGGCCAACACCGTGCCGCGTAACGCGGATGGCACGCTGCACCAGGAAATGATGACGGACGCGCTGAACAAGCAGGCCCGCTACATCAAGCTGATCGCGAAGAACGCAGGCCCCTGCCCGCCTTGGCACTACGGCGCGGGTGACACCACGTGGATGTTCCTGGACGAATTGCTGATCGAGTGCGAGGAGTGAGGCGACAAGAAGACCGGGGCATGAAGTATTGACCGGTGAAGCAATGCTTCACCATGTGCTGCTGGTCCGGGAAGGATCGTAGAACGGCAAGTCCGGATCGGCGGGGGGCACGGGCGGTGGCACGTGTTCATCGCCGGGATCGCCATCGGACGGTCCTTCCTCCTCTTTTTCCTCTTCATCCTCCTCTTCCACCCTTGGCGGCGGCACATGGGCGGGTGGCAGTTTCCGGTAGAACCAGGCCATCAGGCTGCCCACCACGCCCCCGAAGAGGTGGCTTTCCCAACTGACCGCCGGCTCCAGGGGCAACACGCCCCACCACATGCTGCCGTAGAGGAACACCACGATGAGCGACACGGCCATGAGCGCGATCCGCCTGCGGATGACCCCGCTGAAAAAAACGAAGCCTGCCAAGGCATAAACAATACCGCTGGCCCCGATGTGGAAGCTTTCGCGCCCCATGGCCCACACCCAGAGCCCAGTGGCCAGCCAGCTCACCCAAAGCACCCGGCCGCTGGCCTTCGGGTAGAAATAGACCATCATCCACCCCAACACCAGCAAGGGCACGCTATTGTTGAAGAGGTGCTCCATGCCGCCGTGGATCAACGGTGAGAAAGCGATGCCACGCAGTCCCTTCAACGTACGCGGGTAGATCCCGAAGCGGGCCAGGTCCAGATCGAACACCTGGTCGAAGGCGAGGATGATCCAGAGCAGGCCCACGCCAATGGCCGGCAGGAACAGGGCGGTAAGCACCCGGCGGCGGTCATGGTCAATGGGCTGTGGCAGCGGCATGCTTATGTTCGGCGATCCTGAACGATCTTCGGGCCGCGATCACTTCCGGCCAGCTTGTCAGGCGAAGATGAACAAACCCAGCCGATCCATGCATGAACGAGGCCTCGCCATGGCGGCCTTGGGCCTTCTGCTTGTGTTGATGCACGCCTGTTCGTCCAGGCAGCCGGAGGCGACCGCAGCGGTGGCCGCCGCGATTGCGGAGAAGCATCCGGAGCCGGTATACACATCACCCGCTCCGCCGGTGCCGGAGCCGCCACCTGCGCCTGAAGTGCGGATCGTGAAGGGCGAACCGCCGGCCACCAGCCCGATGGCGCTGATGATGCGGCAGATGGCCGCCTTCACCGATTCCACGCGGGTGCGCTTGGTTGCTGGTGGTGGGCTTCTCCCCTTTCCCGAGCACTTCCGCAAGCTCCGTGAACAGGAGCCCACGCCCAACATGGTGGACCACAAGACCTTCGACCCCTACGCGCAGGCCTGGCTGGTCCACCTGGACCGGCTTTACACCGTGCCGGCGAAGGAACGCACCGGGGTGTTCAACACCTTGGTGGCCACCTGCGCCGCCTGCCATACCAACATGTGCCCCGGGCCGCTGGTGCGGATCAACAAGCTGAAGCTGCCCGAGTGACCCAATCGACTGTTGGATCCCGATCGGGTGCATTGAACCTTTTCGGGGACTGTGCGTCCAAACTGCCATGCATGCCCCCTTCGCATTGACCGTAGCGGCCTGTGCCGCGTTCTCCTGCACGCTTCGGGCCCAGGACCTCTACTTTCCACCCGCCGTGGCGGGCAGCTCCTGGGAAACCACCGACCCCGCCACGCTGGGCTGGTGCCAGGACCGCATCGATTCGCTGTACGCCTTCCTGGAAGTGAAGAATACACAGGCCTTCATCGTACTCAAGGACGGGAAGATCGTGCTGGAGCATTACTTCGGCACATTCACGCAGGACAGCCTGTGGTACTGGGCCAGCGCGGGCAAGACGCTGAAAAGCACCCTGGTGGGCATCGCCCAGGAGGAGGGTTACCTGGACATCAACATGCCCACCAGCACCTACCTCGGGGCCGGTTGGACCTCGGAGACCCCGGCCCAGGAGCAGCTGATCACCGTACGCCACCAATTGACCATGACCACGGGCCTGGATGATGGCGTGACCAACTCGGACTGCACCGATCCCTCCTGCCTTTCCTACCTGGCCGATCCCGGCACGCGCTGGGCCTACCACAATGCGCCTTACACCTTGCTCGGCGACGTGGTGACGAGTGCCACGGGACAATCCTACACCACCTATTTCAACAACAAGCTCCGGAACCCCATTGGGATGGACGGTTTCTGGTTTCCCTTCGGCGACCTGGAACTATATTTCAGCACGGCGCGCAGCATGGCGCGGTTCGGCCTGCTGGCCCTGAACCATATGATCTGGGATACGGACACCATCCTGCACGACACGGCCTTTTTCCAGGATGCCACCCACCCCTCGCAAAACCTGAACCTGAGCTACGGCTACCTGTGGTGGCTGAACGGCCAGCCCAGCTTCATGCTACCGCAGAGCCAATTCGTTTTCGCCGGACCGGCCATGCCGGATGCCCCCGCCGATATGTTCTGCGGCCTGGGCAAGAACAACCAGTTGCTGAACGTGGTGCCCAGCCAGAACCTGGTCCTGGTGCGATTGGGCAACGACCCGGACCCTGACCCGAACACGCCGAGCGTTTCCATCATCCTGGACAACGAGATCTGGCAGTACATGAACTCCTTGGACTGCAACACGGGCATGGCGGAACCGGTAGCCCCGCCCATCGGGTTGTCGCCGAATCCCTGCACGGACCTATTGGAGATCACCCTTCCTTCCGGGTACAACGAAGCGCTGGTGCAGGTGAAGGATGCCTTGGGCCGCACGGTGGCCATTCGCCAAGGGCCGGGAACCGTGGGCATTTCGCAGCTTTCGCCGGGGACCTACGTGGTCCATGTTTCCACGGTGAGCGGCCACTTGGTTTCCCGCTTTGTGAAGGAGTAGTTCCACCTATGGAACAGGCGGCTATATTTGCGGCCCCTTGCCCAGGTGGTGAAATTGGTAGACACGCTACTTTGAGGGGGTAGTGCCTTAACCGGCGTGCTGGTTCGAGTCCAGTCCTGGGCACCGAAGGTGCCGAAAAGCCTCGCGAAAGCGGGGCTTTTCCGTTCACGGCATCGCCGTGGACCAGACTGGCGAGAAGCCTGTCCCGAGCGGAGCATGGCGCAGCGAAGGGAAGTCCAGTCCTGGGCACAGAAGGTGCCGAAAAGCCCCAGCGGAAGCCGACTGGCGTTCCTGGTGACCAAGAACGGGTTTTCTTCAAAAACGAAGCGGCGAATGTGGAACAGCTCCTTGCGCTTGGGACCCGCGGCTATTTTCGCCACGGAACGTCGTTCGCCCGTTCGGCGTATGACAGCCTCCTCCATCGCAGCTGTTCCCGCCCCCATTTGTGGGATATCCACCCATGCCCAAGACCACCGCCCATAGGCTCGATCAGTACCCCCAGGGTTGGTGGCGGTATTTCCCCGCGCTGGACAGCCTGCGCAAGTACGACAGTGCCGCGGCCCGGGCGGACCTGTTGGCCGGCCTTTCCGTGGCGGCCGTGGCCGTGCCCCAAGCCGTGGCCTACGCACTGGTGGCGGGCGTACCGCCGGAATACGGCCTGTACACGGCGATCGTGATGACGGCCATCGGGGCTTTCTTCGCCAGCAGCCGCCAGCTGATCAACGGCCCCACGAACGCCATCTCCATCGCCGTACTGTCAGCCACGGCCATGATCCCCTTGGCGGCCAAATTCAACGCCGTGCTGGTGCTGGCCCTGCTGATCGGCTCCCTTCAAGTAATGATCGCGTTGGCCCGGATCGGTGACCTCACGCGCTACATCTCCCACTCCGTCGTGGTCGGTTTCACCGCAGGTGCATCGGTGCTGCTGATCATGGACCAGCTGAAGAACCTGCTTGGCCTGCGGTACAAGGGGGATGCGCACGAACCCTTCGTGATCCGTTTCTGGCATACGATGACGGAGGGTGGAGCCGTGGACCCGGCCACCTTGACCATCGGCCTCGCCTCCATGGCGCTGCTGCTGGGGCTCCGCTGGGCCAAGCGGCGGCTGGGCTGGCGCCTGTTCCCCGAACTGCTGGTCACCGTGATCTCCATATCGTTGCTTTCCTGGCTTTGGCAGCAGGGATCCGTGGCCTTGGTGGGGCAGATCCCCGCGAAGCTCCCCTCCTTCCATGTGCCCCATGTGGACCTGGCCTTGGCACGGGAGCTGGCGCCTGCGGCATTGGCCATCGGCACCCTGGGCCTGCTGGAGGCCATCGCCATGTCGAAGAGCATCGCCAATGCGGCCAACCAGCGCTTGGACCTGAACCAGACCTGCTTGTCCGAAGGCTTGGCCAACCTGGGCGCCGGCCTGTTCAACGGGATCCCCGGCTCGGGTTCCATCACCCGATCGGCGATCAACGTGCAGGCCGGGGCCCGCACGCAGTGGTCGGGCATCTTCTCCGCCGCCGCGGTGGCGCTGATCCGCGATGCGCTGATCGTGCTGCTCTTCGCCGACCTGGCGGAGTTCATCCCGAAAGCGGGCCTGGCCGGCATCCTCATCGTCACGGGTTTCCGGCTGATCGACCCCAAAGCGCTGCGCTACCACTTGCGTGCCTCGAAGTTCGACGCCGGCATTGTGCTGGCCACGGCCTTTTCCGCCGTGTTCATCTCCATCGAATTCTGCGTGTTGATCGGTGTCTTCCTCTCCTTCCTGTTGGCCGTGCCCCGCGCTGGGCGCATGTTGCTCTCGGAATTCACCACCACCTCGGAACAGCTCGTCACCGAGCGGCTGCCCGGCGACACGGCCTGCGGGCGCATCCTCATTTTCGGCCTTGAAGGGGAAATGTTCTTCAGCAGCGCCACCGCGCTGGAAGGCCATTTCCAGACGATCGAGCGGCGGCTGACCCCGGGAACGCGGGTGCTGGTGCTGCGCCTCAAGCGTGCCCGGAACCCGGATGCCGTTTGCCTGCACCTGCTGAACGATTTCGTGCGGCGGGTGGAGCACGAAGGTGTGGAGGTGATCCTCTGCGGGGTGAACGACGACCTGTTTGCAATGATGCAGCGTACGGGCTCCGACCTGCTGAAGGCCGAGGTATTCCGCGAGCAGAAGGTGCGCTTCACCAGCACCATGATGGCCGTGAAGCGGGCCTACGAGATCATCGGGGATGACCGGTGCGAGCACTGCCCAAGGCACCACGAGTGATCCACCACTGAGACAGGCTGCCGATGAAGCGTCCGCCCGCCACCATCCTATCGGAACACGACGAAGCGCGTCGTGTAGGTGTTGTCACGATCATCCACCCGCACGAGGTAGTGGCCATTGTCCAACCCCAAGGAGGAAAACGGGGTACTACGATTTGCGACGGTGCCGCTAAAGACCACCCGCCCACTGACATCGGTCACGATGCAATCGCCAAAGCGGGTGCTGCTATTCCAAGCAACGGACATCGGGCCGCCCGGGCTGGGATTCGGCCAAACCAAGAGATCGTGGCGGGAAAAACCTTCCCCTGGTAAGATGGGCAGGAACCGGGCGGTACCGTCATCTTCACATCCACCGGGCTCGCCGTTCGCGGTTCCGTTCACAACGTAGTAGGCCCGCAGCCAATCGGAGGGCTCGTCCACCAGAAAGATGGTGGTATCCGTACAGGGGGTACCGCATATGCTGCTCTTGAACAGGCAAGAGGCCTGTGCTGCAATAAAACGCGCCCGCTCGCCCCGTTGCACTGAAAGTGGGTACACCACATCATCGTACAGGGTGTCCTCATCGGAAAGGAAAACGGTCTTGTGCCTGGCGTCGGGGTCCTCCATGGTCTTCACGCAATGCCCGTATTCCACCAGACGTGCATGCATGGCCTTGCCGCCCATGCCGTATGGATAATCGGGGCAGCTGAGGATGCGGCCCACATCGGGAGGGCTCACGAAATCACCGGTAGCGTACGCGGAGTATAGGTCAACGGCGCCCGGATCACCTTCCAGTGCGGGGTCCATGACGACTTGGCCCCAACAGTTGACCACGCCCCGGATATGGTAAGGCTCGGTCACATCAGGCCCCAACAAGGGGCAGGAGCGGACGCTGTACCGCATATCGCATGGCCCCACCTCATACGGCAGTCCTCCTGAAAAAGTAGCCCAATAGGCCTCCAACTGCTCCCAGGAGGAAAAAGCCGCCGTCATGGACAGGGTGCCGCCGGCACTGGGGCCGCCCACATAAATAAGTTCGGGGTCCACCGGGTAGGAATCGGGGTTGCCCAAAAGGAAGCGGATGGCGGCATGTGCATCCAAATAGCCGCGCATCACGGCCCGCATCAAGGATTTCGCATTGCCCTCACAATGGCCGGAAACGATGTCCGGGGAAAAATCAAGACTGTCGATCACGCCGTCATTGTTGCGGTCCCAACCCAGGCGGTACTGTGGTGTGGCCACCACGAACCCTCTCTTGACAAATGCTTCGGGCCATTGAGGGATATTGAAGTTGCCCTGCCAAAACCCCCCACCAGTGAAAAAGACCAGCAAAGGGAAGCGATCCGGTTTCGGGGTGGAACCTTTCATGGTCGCCGGGATGTACACGTTCATGTGGAGGGTATCTCCGGCCACCTCGCACTCCGGGAGCGCGCAATAGGCAAAACCAACGGTTTGCACTGTATAGCTTTCAACGGCACTCCGGTCGGTCATGATCGGTGAATCGCAAACCCATGATTGCGCGGTAGCGGAACCACCGAAGGCAACCAGGCCCATCCAGCCGGCCCGGCAAACCGGGCGTGCCATCGCCAGAAGGAATTTCATTGAGGAAAGATACGGATGGCCAAGGGCTAAGTTTCAGGATATCGATCAAGTTTCCAACGGCGCCCCATGAAAACCGGGCCCCGGTCACCTGCCTATCCCGGATCCAGCCCCTCTTTGGAGCAAGTCCCCTCAATGGAACGTCAACCCATGAAGATCAAGGAATACGGGCTTCATTCCCGTGAGTTCCGCCCGAGAATGGTCCCAATAATTGATCCGGCCATTGCACTGGACGATTTTCCAGGATTCGCTAGGCATGGGAGGAAAGGGTGCAAGTGTGCAAGGGTGCGAGAGAAAGAGTGACCAGATCCCGGCCCTCTCACTCTTGCACCCTCGCACCCAATATCACCTCCCTCAAGTGTAACGAGTTGCCACAAGGGTTCAACGCCCGGAACATGAGTGCCGGCACAATCACTATCGGGCCATGACGAACCTTGCGGTCCAGACCTTCTGCCCCGCGGTGACCAGCCAACCGGCGTATTCGTCATGCATGGCCGTGGCCCGCATCGGCGCGGCCAGGTTGGTGGACCATTGGGCGGCACAGGACAAGGTCATCGCGGTGATGAGGAACGGTCACGATGCCAGTGCCCGCAGCACCTCGTCGCGCTTGCGGCGGCTCAGCTCCACGCGTTGGCCGCCGCGCAGCACCACGTGGCCTTCCTCCACATGCGCCACGGCCTGCCGGTTCACCAGGTTGGACCGGTGGATACGCAGGAAGCCGAAGGGCAGCAGCATCTCCTCGTAGTCCTTCAGGGTGCGGGCCGAGGTGAAGCGCTGGCCGTCGAACGCGTGGAGGTCGGTGTAGTTGTCATCGGCCGTGCAATGGCTGATGTCGGCGGGCGGCACGAAGAAGGTGCGGTCGCCGCGGGTGAGGGTGAGCTTGAGCTTCAGGCCGTCATCCTGGCGGATGTTGATGAGGAGCTGGCTTTGCCGCGCCTGGTGGTCCATGGCGTGGCGATGGGCCCGGAAACGCTGGAGCGCGGCCTCCAGCTCATCGGGCTGCACGGGCTTCAGCAGGTAGTCGAAGGCACTGAAGCGGATGGCCTGGATGGCGTAGCGTTGGAAGGCCGTGGTGAAGATGACGCCGAAGGGCCAGCTGCCCAATTGGGACAACAGGTCGAAGCCGCTGCCGCCGGGCATCTCCACATCGAGGAAGAGCAGGTCGGGCGGGCAGGCGGCGATGGCGGATGCGGCATCGGCGATGTTGGACGCCTGCTGCACCTCCTGCACGCCAGCATGTTGGCGCAGCACCCGGATCAAGTAGTCACGGTTGCACGGGTCATCGTCCACCACCAAGGTCCGGATCATGCCGGGAATTTAGGAAGCACGCGGGGTTCCCGGGATCAACTGCAGCACCACCCGGGTACCGGCGGGCGCCCCGTCCGGCCCGGTGAGGTCCTCCACGCGGATATGCTCCGGGCCGCCCATGCGGCGCGCCAGCAGCCGCACCCGCTCTTGGGTCAACTGCATCCCCAAGGAGCGGTGGCCCGCTGTCCCGGATCCGGATCGTCCGAAGGCCCGGCCCACGCCATTGTCGGTGATGGTGCAGGCCACTTGGCCGTCCGCCTGTGCAAAGTGCACCTCGAGCTTTCGATCATTGCCCTTGGGCGCCAGTCCGTGCAGCAGGGCATTCTCCACGAAGGGCTGCACGATCAGGGCGGGCACGGCGGCATCCTCCTCGAGCAAGGCCTGCTCCGCCTCCACGCTCCAGGCCAGGCCCGGCATGCGTACGGCCTCCAGCCGCAGGTACTGCCGCAGGAACTCCATTTCGTCCTCCACGCCCACGGTATCGTCCACGCTGTGGTCCAGCACCATGCGCAGCAGGCGTGCGAAGCCGCGCAGGTAATCGGCGGCCTCGGCGGTGCGGCCCGCATCGGTGAGGTCCACGGCGCTGCCCAGCGCGTTGTAGATGAAGTGCGGGTTCATCTGGCTGCGCAACAGGCGGCTTTCCAGCAGCGCGTTGATCTCGCTGATCTCCGCGTTGCTGGCCTCCAGGCGGCGGTTCAGCCCTTCCAGCACCTCGGCATGGCGGCGTTTCTGGCGGTAGTTGCGGCGGAACAACAAGGCGGCCAGCAGGGCCAGCACGGCCAGGGCCACCAGGCCGTAGAGTTGGATGTTGCGCTGGCGGATCCGTTCCTGTTGGGCGCGGTTCTCCGCGCGCAGCAGTTGGTTGTCCTTCTCTTTGCGCTCGGTCTCGAACGCCGTGCGCAGGCGGGCCAGTTCGCGTTGCGTGTCCGCGCCTTGCAGGCTGTCCTTCAGATGGACGTAGCGTTGGAAGTGGGCCACCGCGCCGGGCCCGTCGCCCAGCTGCCCGGCCAGTTCCCCCATGGCCTTCTCGTAATCCATCACCAGGGCGGTGCTGCCGGTGGCGATGGCCAAGGTCCGGCCCTGCACCAGGTCGGACCGGGCTTCCGCCAAGCGCCCTTGCCCCTGTTTGGCCTGGGCCATGCCCAGCAGCAGGTAGGCCATGTCCGCGTCGCTACCGGCCTCCCGATAGAACTTCAAGGCCTTGGTATAATGGTCCAGTGCCAGCGTGGGCCTGTTGCCGAGATACAGGTTGCCCATGTTCTCCTGGGCCAGCCCGGCGCCCAACAGGTCACCCTGCGCCACCGAGAGCGGATAGGCCTGTTCATAATGCGCCAACGCCTTGGCCGTATCGCCCTGTTCCAGCGCGATGTTGGCGATGCCCATCAGGCAGGCGGCCACCTTGGAAGGGCGGCCCAGGGCGCGCTCCATGGCGAGCGCTTTCCCCATGTACGCCATCGCCACCTTGAAATCGCCCATCTGGCGGTAGGTGGTGCCGATGGAATACAGGAGGATGGAAGTGGAAGCACTGTCCTGCACGCTTTCGCTCTGCTTCAACGCCGCTTGGAAATGCCGGAGGGCCCCCACCCTATCGCCGCGCTTGTTGGCCAGCCAACCCATGTTGGACAGCGAGACCGAGGCATAGGCCGGGTTCCCCACACGCTTGAACAGGACGAGGGCCCGCTCCAACCGGGCCTGCGCGCTGTCCAAACGGCCGTATTGGGCATCCAGCCAGCCGAGGTTGTTCCAGGCATCGCCCAAGGCTTTGGGGTTGCCGGTGCGTTGGGCCAGGGCGAGTGCCATATCGCCATACCACCGGGCACTGTCGGGGTCGGACTGGATGAGGTTGAAGCAGATGCGCGCCAAGGCCTCGGCACGCGCCGTATCGTCGGTGGCGATGGCGAGTTCCCGGCGGATCTCCGGCAGCAGGGTGGTGTCCTGCGCGAGCAGCGGCCCAGTGGCCGCCAAGCCCCCAATGACCACCAGGAACGCCAGCCGAGGCTTCATGGGTGGAAAATACAGAGAGCGGGCGTTCGCGTGAGGGATAGCAGCGGATACCCCGCAGCCGCCCGGCCCCACGCCGGGCGGCGAGGAGTAGCAGCGGATAGCCCGACCCGGCCCTTGGCGGGCCTGCGGGAAGTAGGCCGGGGCACGCCTAAAAGAAAATACGTCCATATAACCAGGCTGTTCGCAATGGATTTCCATGGACGGTGATGGACGCGCCTGAAGCAGCGTCCATCACCGTCCATGTATGGTTTCGGTGCGCCTTTACCTTCGCCCCATGCAACTGAAGAACTACATCGCCGGCCAATGGGTGGCCGGTACCGGGAAACAAGCCGAACTCCTCGACGCCAGCACCGGCGAGCTCATCGCCACCACCTCCTCCGGCGGCCTCGACTTCGCCGCCATGCTCCACTACGCCCGCACCGTGGGCGGACCCAAGCTGCGGAAGATGACCTTCCCCGAGCGCGGGCGCATGCTGAAGGCCCTGGCCCTGTACCTGATGGAGCGCAAGGACAAGTATTACACCATCAGTTACAAGACCGGCGCCACCAAGGCCGACAGCTGGGTGGACATCGAGGGCGGCATCGGCAACCTGTTCGCCAACGCCAGCTTGCGCCGCACCCTGGGCAACATGCCCTTCTACGTGGACGGCGAGGCCATCAAGACCAGCAAGACCGGCACCTTCATCGGCCACCACATCATGGTGCCCAAGGAGGGCGTGGCCGTGCACATCAACGCCTTCAACTTCCCCATCTGGGGCATGCTGGAGAAGTGCGCCGTGAACTGGATGGCCGGCGTGCCCGCCGTGGTGAAGCCCGCCACCGTCACCAGCTACCTCACCGAAGCCATGGTGAAGGACATCATCGCCAGCGGCATCCTGCCCGAGGGCGCGCTGCAGCTGATCGTGGGCAGCGCGGGCGATCTGCTCGACCACGTGATGCACCAGGACGTGGTCACCTTCACCGGCAGCGCCAGCACCGGCCGCATGCTCAAGCGCCACGACCGCCTCATCGACGAGAGCGTGCCCTTCAACATGGAGGCCGACAGCCTCAACGCCATCGTGCTCGGGCCGGACGCCGTGCCCGGCACCGAGGAGTACGACCTCTTCATCAAGGAGGTGGGCCGCGAGATCACCCTGAAGTGCGGGCAGCGCTGCACCGGCGCGCGCCGCATCCTGGTGCCGCAGAACCTGATCGAGGACGTGCAGATCGCCCTGGGCAAGCGCCTCGGCAGCACCGTGATCGGCGATCCGCGTGCGGAAGGTGTGCGCATGGGCGCGCTGGCGGGCAAGGCGCAGCGCGAGGAAGTGAAGCGCGCGCTGGCCGAACTGCTCAAGGCCTCGCAGGTGGTGTACGGCGACCTGGACAGTGTGAACGTGACCGGGGCCGATGTGCAGAAGGGCGCCTTCATGAGCCCCATCCTACTGCTGAACCCCGATCCCTGGAAGAACCAGCAGAGCCACAACGTGGAGGCCTTCGGTCCGGTGAGCACGCTGATGCCGTACACCGACCTGGACGATGCCGTGGCCCTCACCAAGCTGGGCAAGGGCTCGCTGGTGGCCACCATCGCCACGTACGATGACAAGACGGCCCAGCAGTTCGTGTGGGGCGCCGCCAGCCACCACGGCCGCATGCTGGTGCTGAACCGCGACATGGCCAAGGAGAACACCGGCCACGGCTCGCCCCTGGCCACGCTGGTGCACGGCGGCCCCGGCCGCGCGGGCGGCGGCGAGGAGATGGGCGGCAAGCGCGGCGTGCTCCACTACCTGCAGCGCACCGCCATCCAGGGCAGCCCCACCGGCATCACCGCGCTCACCCAGCAGTACCAGCAGGGCGCCAGGTACCACATCACCGAGCAGCACCCCTTCCGCCTGCACTTCGAGGAGCTGAACATCGGCGACACGCTGATCACCGAGAAGCACCTGGTGACGCTGCAGAACGTGGAGGACTTTGCCGCGCTCAGCGGCGACCGCTTCTACGCCCACATGGACGCCAACAGCCTCGATGGCACCCCCTTCACCGGCCGCGTGGCGCACGGCTACTTCATCCTCTCGCGGGCGGCCGGCCTCTTCGTGGACCCGCCGAAGGGCCCCGTGCTGCTCAACTACGGCATCGAGGAGTGCCGCTTCCTGAAGCCGGTGTACCCGGGCAGCACCATCCAGGTGAAGTTCACCTGCCGCGAGAAGCTCGACCAGGAGAAGCGGCCGAAGACCGCCGACTCGCCGAAGGGGGCGGATGTGGCGCGGGGGATAGTAAAGTGGCTCGTCGACGTCGTTGACGAAACTGGGGAAACAGTCGCCCTTGCTACCATTTTGACCATGGTCAAGAAGTTGGATCAGAAATAGCACCCGCAAGCCAGCCGCACTGGTGGACGGGGGTGGACCGGGTGCCGCAGTACGCGGTCCACCCCGTCCACCCGAAGGAGTGCGGCAGGCTGCCTACCTTGCAGCCATGCCCGAGCGCCCACCCAATAGCAAGGTTTTTCCCAAGAACGGCGGCTTTGAAAAGCTCGTGGGCTACCAGGTGGCCGAGTTACTGTTCGACTTCACGGACCGGTTCGTCAAAAAGTTCATCGAACCGGGCAGCCGCACCAAGGACCAGATGGTGCAGGCCGCGCGCAGCGGAAGCCGCAACGTGGCCGAAGGCAGCGTGTTCAGCGCAACGTCGAAGAAGCTGGAGATGAACCTGACGAACGTGGCCAAGGCCAGCCTCACCGAACTACGCAAGGACTACCAGGCCTTCCTCCGCCAGAACAAGTTGAAGGAATGGCCGAGCGACGACCCCATGCGCCAAGCGCTCATCGATGCACGGCACAAGGAAGTGGACAGCCTGATCCGCTGGGCCGGAACGATGAACAAGCAGCACCCCGAACGTTCCGTGGCAGAGATCGCAGGCAACATCGGGAGCATCCTGGCCAATGTGGCCAAGGCCATGATCGACCGGCAACTGCAACGACTGGGGCACGATTTCGAGGAGAATGGGGGCTTCAGCGAACGCTTGTACAAGGTGCGCAAAGGCGGAAGCGCTGGTGGGCAAGGTGAATGAGACCCGCCTACGCCATGCTCCGGCGGGCAATGCGGGGGAAACGGTGGCTCCCGCTGTACAGAGGGAGCGACGATCTTGACGATGGTGAAGAAGCTTGATCAGAACTTGTGACCGCCCAGGATCCGGTGGGCATCAACCACGGATGAACACCGATGGACACGGATCAAATGCCAGGTCCATCCGATCCTGCTGCCCTTTATTGACCCGGCATCATTGCATTGGACGATTATCCAGGATCCGCTTGCCATGAGAGGAAAGGGTGCAAGCGTGAAAGAGGGAAAGAGGAACAAGGTCCCGGCCCTCGCACTCTTGCACCCTCGCACCAAGATCACCTCCCTCAAGTATAACGGGTCGCCATTAGCGTTCAACGTCCGGAACATGAGTGCCGTCACAATAGCCCCGATCGACATTAGACCCTA
Source organism: Flavobacteriales bacterium (assembly GCA_023382455.1). Taxonomy (GTDB): domain Bacteria; phylum Bacteroidota; class Bacteroidia; order Flavobacteriales_F; family PHOS-HE28; genus PHOS-HE28. The sequence goes on along the minus strand of JAHDVX010000004.1, from coordinate 37,605 downwards.
TCCCGGTGCATCGCTGTGTATCCGTGGTCCATTGGCATTCCGACCGCTACACCGATCACCGCAGTGACCACCACGCCCGCGTTGCAATCCCGGACGTGGTGGTGGTGATCCGCTTTGCTCCTATTGCCGAACGAAGCGAACGACCCTGCTCATTGTTCCATTGTTCAAGCGGAGTAGATAGCTGCCGGGTGCAAGGCTGGACACATCGATCGTCCCATCCGTGTCGGTGATCAGGGATGCGATCACATTGCCTGTGATGGAGTGAATGGTTGCCGGATACTGTCCAGGAGCCAGGCCGGTGATGCTCAAACGACCAGCGCAAGGCACGGGGAAGGCCTCAAGGTTCTGGAGGCGTTCCTCATGGATCGCGCTGAACACCGGGTCCTGAGAAGCTTGGATGTAGAGATTATCGAAGGAGGCATAGCCCGAACGTATCAGGGTGATGCGAATTCCCACCATGCCATCGATGGATCCAGATACGTCCAAGCTTCCTTCCGCATGTTCCCAGTTGAAGGTAAAGTCGTCCACGTTCGGCCCTTTACCGGTCAGGGTGTCTGCATCAAGGATGGCGGTGCCACCAAGGTTGAAGATCCCACCCGGAGCATCCAAAACCTCCAGGAGAAATACCGCAGTATCCATAGGCAAGGGGCCGCCACAGGTGGTATTGATCGCTGACAGGTCCATGGCCACATTCACGAACGGACGCCCTTCGGTATCGAGCAAAAGACCAAGCTTATCACCAAAGGTCGTGTTCAACATGCCGATGGAATAATCGCCACCAATGCCACTCGGGTCATCATAAATGTCAGCGGGACCTGTGACGAGTATGGTTTCCACGGTTTGTGTATTCTGAAAGATACCGGAAGACGTACCCGAACCGGTGCCACCCCAAAGGCTGTTCACGGGATCCGGACTGAAGTCCTGCTGGCACCAGGTGGCGATGGAAGGCGTGTCCAGCGGTGTGAGGAACTGATTGCCGTATAGGAGCACTACTTGCGCATTGCTGTTCATGACGAGAAAACAGGGAATGCTGGCGAGCAAGAAGGGGAGTGTGCGATGGTTCATGATGTGTGGTTTCAGATCGCTACAAAGCAGGTCCACTTTCCCGGGCGTGACAATAGAACATTGGTTGACATGCGGAACTGGCCATGAAGAACTACCAACCGGCGCGAATCGGACCAACAAGCACACAGGCATACCACTCGCACCAATCCGCGAGCCTCAGCTCCGAACTTGCACCATTCAGTGCATCTTCGTGAACTACCGGCTATCCGATCTTATGCGCCTTGCACGTGGCCTTCCACCACGGATGAACAACGATGGACACGGATGAGATCCATGGGCCGTTACCCCGATCCTTCCCCTACATTCGATCATCCAATCCCCCTCCCATGATCCTCCTCGTTCTCCTCGCCACTGTCGTGCTGCTGGCCTTCTACGGCATCGCCATCTACAACAAACTGGTGAAGCTCAAGAACCTCGTGGCCGAAGGCTGGAGCGGCATCGACGTGCAACTGAAGAAGCGGCACGACCTGATCCCGAACCTGGTGGAGACGGTAAAGGGCTACGCGGCGCACGAGAACGAGACCTTCGAGAACGTGACCCGCGCGCGGGCCGCAGCGCAGCAGGCCACCACCATCGAGGGCCAGCAGGCGGCGGAGAAACAGTTGAGCACCGCCATGATGAAGCTGATCGCCGTGGCGGAGCAATACCCGGAGCTGAAGGCGAACACGAACTTCCTTAACCTGCAAACGCAGCTGGGGCAGATCGAAGGTGACCTGGAGAAGGCGCGGCGCTACTACAACGGCACCGTGCGCGAGCAGAACACGCTGATCGAATCGTTCCCGAGCAACATCGTGGCCAACATGTTCCACTTCGCAAAGGCGGCGTTCTTCGAGCTGGACAGCCCGGAGGAGAAGGCGGTACCCAACGTGAAGTTCTCGTGATGCGGCACGTACTGCTCGGGATCGCGCTAGCCTTCGGGCTGGCGGCCTTCGCTCAATCGGAGCGGATCATCGCCTTCCATACCGACCTCACGGTAGCGGCCGACGGTCGCCTCACGGTGAAGGAGGACATCCGCATCCACGCCGAGGGCGTCGAGTTCAAGCGCGGTATCGTGCGGCGGCTACCGATGAGCTTCACGGACCACAACGGCCGCACCCACCGGGTGAAGTACGAATACTCCGAGGTGCTGATGGGCGGCCAAGAGTCGCCCCACCACACCGCCGAAGAGGGCGACGACTTCGTGCTCTACGTGGGCGACAAGGACGTGTACCTCCAGCCCGGCGACTACCAGTACCGCATCACCTACACCACGGAGGGCCAGGTGGGTTTCTACCCCGACTTCGACGAGATCTACTGGAACGTGAACGGCAACGGCTGGAACTTCGGCGTGGACAGCATCTCGGCGCTGATCCACCTGCCGGAAGCGGCCCAGGTGCGGCAGACAGCCTGCTACACGGGTGTGGCGGGCTCCACGGAACATGCCTGTTCGGATTCCATCATCGACGGGCACACGGTGCGGTTCACCGGCCGCGCCCTGGGCTACTTCGAGGGCCTCACCGTGGCGGTGGGCTTCCAGAAGGGCGTGGTGGCCGAACCGCCGCCGCCCACCTTCTTCGAGCGCTACGCCCTGGGGCTCGTGGGCGGGGGCATCACCCTGCTGCTGCTGCTCTACTACTTCATCACCTGGTTCCGCCACGGCCGCGATCCCGACAGCCCCGTGGTGATCCCCCTCTTCGAGCCGCCCGATGGACTCTCGCCCGCCTCCGCCGGCATGGTGATGAACGGCAGCGCCGACAACAGCCTGATCACACCGGCCATGATCGCGCTCGCCGTGAAAGGCTACATCCGCATCAGCGAGGAGAAGGAGAAGATGCTGCTCGGCCTGATCACCAAGGAGACCTACACCATCGAGAAGCTCAAGCCCGGCTCCGGCCTGCCGCGTGAGGAGCAGGAACTGCTGAACCACATGTTCGGATCGGGGTCGGACAGCTTCGAGATCACCGGCAGCTATGACCCGAGCGTGCAGAGCATGGCCAGCGCCTTCCGCGGCAAATTGCGCGACCAGTGGAGCGGCTTCATCTCCAAGGGCAACAACTGGAAGTTCTGGCTCCTTGCCTTGTTCACCCTCATCGTCGGCGTCATCGCACTGTTGGTGCTGCACGCCTCCTTCGATGGCGACTACGACCTGCTGTTCTTCGGCGGCTTCGTCGCGGCCAATCTGATCCTCTTCTTCACCTACGCCCGCCTGATCCGCAAACCCAGCATCGAAAAGCTGGCCTTGCGCGCCAAGCTCAAAGGCTTCAAGATGTACCTCAGCACGGCGGAGGAGAAGCAGCTCCAGTACTTCAATCCGCCCGCGATGACGCCCGAGGTCTTCGAGAAATACCTGCCCTACGCCATCGCGTTCGGCGTGGAGGAGATCTGGGGCGAACGCTTCCAAGACCTCATCGCCCGTGCCGTGGTGAACCCGAGCTACCGCCCCGGCTGGTACAACGGTTCGATCGGCAACTTCGGCTCGTTCTCCTCGCACCTCAACTCCTCGTTCGGCAGCAGCGTGTCCTCCTCCAGTACGCCACCCTCCAGCAGCGGCGGCTCGGGTGGGGGTGGTTCCTCGGGCGGCGGCGGCGGCGGCGGTGGCGGTGGCGGCTGGTAGGGCTTTCCACCACGGATGAACACGGATGGACACGGATGAAATTCCAAGGGTCATCCACCCTGCTTCTAATACCCGAGCCCCACGGACCTTCGCACCTGATCTCCGGTACCTTTCGCCGATCATCCATGAAAAAAGGACGCGACATCCTCCTCGACGGCGCCATCAACCGCTCCGTGGAATTCACCCGTGAGGAACGCCGATCCCTCGGACTGGAGGGCCTACTGCCCTACGCCGTGGCCACCCAACAGCAGCAGGTGGACCGCGTGATGGAGGGCCTGCGCCGCAAGGAGAACGACCTGGAGCGCTACATCCTGCTCAACTCCCTGCAGGACCGCAACGAGCGCCTCTTCTACGCCGTGGTGATCCGCCACATCGAGCAGATCATGCCCCTGATCTACACCCCCACCGTGGGCCAGGCCTGCCAGGAATTCGCGCACATCTTCCGCCGGCCCAAGGGCTGCTACATCACGCCCGACCACCGCGGCCGCATCGCCGAAGTGCTCGCCAACTGGCCGGAGGACGACGTCCGCGTGATCGTGGTCACCGACGGGCAGCGCATCCTGGGCCTGGGCGACCTCGGCGCCAACGGCATGGGCATCCCCATCGGCAAGCTCGCCATCTACACCGCCGCCGCCGGCATCCGGCCGCACCAGTGCATGCCCATCACCCTCGACGTGGGCACCGGCAACGAGGCCCTGCGCAGCGACCCCTACTACCTCGGCTGGCCCCAGCCGCGCCTCACCGGCGAAGCCTACTTCCAGCTGGTGGACGAGTTCATCACCGCAGTGCAGGCCCGCTTCCCCAAGACCCTGATCCAGTTCGAGGACTTTTCCACCCCCAACGCCTACACGCTGTTGGAGAAATACCGCGACCGCGCCTGCTGCTTCAACGACGACATCCAGGGCACCGCCGCCGTGGCCCTCGCCGGCATCCACGCCTCCACCCGCATCACCGGCATCCCCTTCAAGGACCTGCGCGTACTCTTCCTCGGCGCGGGCTCCGCCGCCACCGGCATCGCCGACCTCATGCGCTCCGCCTTCATCGGGGAGGGCCTCACCCCCGAGGAAGCCCGCGCCCGCCTCTGCTTCGTGGACAGCAAGGGCCTCATCGTGGAAGGCCGCACCGACCTCAACGACCACAAGCGCCGCTTCGCCCAGCCCCTGCCGCCCATGCCCTTCATGGACGCGCTGGATGCCGTGCGCCCCCACGTGCTCATCGGCGCCACCGGCAGCCCCGGCACCTTCAACCAGGCCGTGATCGAAAAGATGGCCGCCCTCAACGAGCGCCCCGTCATCTTCGCCCTCAGCAACCCCACCAGCCGCGCCGAGTGCACCGCCGAGGAGGCCTACACCTGGAGCGGCGGCCGCGCCGTCTTCACCAGCGGCAGTCCCTTCGCACCGGTGCACTACGAAGGCCGGGAATTCCGCCCCGGACAGGGCAACAACGCGTACATCTTCCCCGGCATCGGTCTCGGCGCTCTCGTCTCCGGCGCACGCCACATCACCGACGCCATGTTCCTCCTCGCCGCGCGCACCCTGGCCCACAGCGTGGAGGAAGCCGACCTGCGGCACGGCGCCCTCTACCCGCGCCTCCCCGCCATCCGCGCCATCTCCCGCGCCATCGGCACCGCCATCGCCGAGGAGGCCTACCGCGCGGGCCTGGCCACGGAACCCAAGCCGGAAGACCTGGCCGCAGCGGTGAAGGGGTACATGTATGATCCGGTGGGTAGTGCGTAGTGGCGTGGTTCGGGGTTCGTAGGGTGTAGGGCGTGCCCCTCTCCCACCCGCCAAGCCGCGCGCAGGGTCGCGCTGTCCGCTGTGGCCGGCTTGTGCCGTGCCGCATCGCATCGGGCTCCGGGGTCTGCTCGTCCCTCGCAGCCTCCTCGCTCCGTGCGCTGTTGGCACGGCGCCACACCGGGCCGCCGCTGCCATCGCTCACGCAACGCAGGCCAGCAGGAACATGGCATTTCCGGCTTCGGGCATCCAAGCCACGATCCCGGAAAAGGCTATCTTCATAAAGTCATGACTACCGAAGAACTGAGCAGTCCCCCGGGCAGCCCATCTGCCGATTTCGAAAGCCTGAAACAGGTGAACGCATACGGTGCCGAATACTGGAGTGCCCGCGACCTGCAACCCCTGATGGGCTACGATCAGTGGCGCCGTTTCCAACAGGCCATAAAGCGGGCCATGGCATCCTGTGAGGAGTCTGGCAATCAGCCACTTAATCACTTTGCCGGCGCCGGCAAACCGATAACCGGCGGCAAGGGTGCCGTGCAAGTGGTGGACGACTTCCACCTCTCCCGCTTTGCCTGCTACCTCATTGCCATCAACGGCGACCCGCGCAAACCGGAGATAGCCTTGGCGCAACAGTACTTCATCGTTCAGGCACGCCGCCAAGAGATCACCGACCAATTGGCCGCCGACAAAGAAAGGTTGGAGATCCGCAAGCAGACTGCCGAAGAGTTCAAGGCCCTAAGCGGGGCAGCGCAACAGGCTGGAGTACATGGCCGCATGTTCGGCATCTTCCATGATGCGGGCTACAAGGGCCTCTATGGCGGTATCGGCAACGAGCAGATCAAACGGCGCAAGGGCATAGCCGAAAAGGAAAACCTGCTGGACCGCATGAATGCCACCGAGCTTGCGGCCAACCAGTTCCGCATGACGCAGACGCGCGACAAGCTGGCCCGTGAAGGCGTCCACACCGAGCAACAGGCCATACGCACCCACGAGGAAGTGGGCCGGGAAGTGCGCGACGCTATCCGACGCATCGGCGGAACCTTGCCGGAAAACATCCCGCCAGCAGAGCACATCAAGAAGGTGGAGAAGCGCCTGAAGCAGGCCAAGCCCAAGCTAAAGCTGGACAAACGCGATGCGCGCGGCCTGAAGGGTGAGGAAGGAAGCGCAGCTGAATGACGTGACTGGTGGATTGCGCAAGCCATGTCGACCAAGGATTCCGATAACCCGATACGAGTGGGCCGCAAGAGCGTGCCCACGAAGCCCAAGCGCCAGCTGCCCGACGTGCGGAAGTTCGCTGGCACCATCCCCGGCATGGACCAATGGGCTTTGGAGGAGGTAAGGCGTATGCGGGATGAGTGGTGAGTTGGCTTGGCTGATGTCCGCTTGATCCGTGCGGGCTATTGGCGAATTGAATCCTTACCTCAATTGGCCCTTTCCCGATTCCGCTCCTATTTTCACGCGCCTAGGACCACGTATCATGGACCGGTGGTCCCCAAAAAATATCGCCGCAACCTGCCTGCCGTGGTCTTCGGCCCGTGGCTGACAAGAAGGAGGGCACTGAACAAATGCCATTGGGCCGCACCATGCAAATCATCGACAACCGTTCCACCCTGCTGCTCGACGAGCTCAAGAGCGCGATAACGGCCAATTCCAAGGTCTATTTGGCCTGCAACTATTTCACCGCCTTTGCCTTGTTCGAGCTGATCGGAACGCTCAAGGGCGCAGCGAGCGTGAAGGTCTTGTTGAGCGACAGCTTCGAGGATGTGCCGTTCCAGTTGATCCAGGACGCGAAGGAAGCACCGCTCAACCTTGAGCTGGACCGCCGGTATCGCATCCAACAAGTTCTGGGGCTGTTGGAAGACAAGTTCCAGGTCCGCAAGGGGGGCGTGGCCAACCAGAACTTGCTCCTGGTGCAGACCGGCGATCTGTTGAAGACGTTCCTGCTTACTCCGGCCAACTTGGACGCCGTGGGGCTGGGCAAGGCGAGCAGCCCGGCACCGGTGCTTGTGAGCGCCTTTGAACAAGGCAGCGAACAGTACCTCGCACTCTTCAGCCATGCCTGGAACAACAGCCGCGAAGTGCTCAACGACAAGGTGACCGAGCTCCTGCAGTTGGGTGTGAAGAGCAACAGCGGGGAATCCATCTACAAGTACTGCATCCGGGAGATCTTCCACTACTCCACCATCAGTGAGCGGGCCGACCAGAAGCTCAAACAGGTGGGCTTGAAGGATTCCCGCATCTGGCACATGCTCTACAACTTCCAGAAGGACGCCGTGATCGGCGCCATCCAGAAGATCGAGACCTATGGCGGGTGCATCATTGCGGACAGCGTGGGCTTGGGCAAGACCTTCGAAGCGCTGGCCGTCATGAAGTACTACCAGCTGCGCAACGATCGCATCCTGGTGTTAGCCCCCAAGAAGCTGCGGGAAAACTGGACCATCTACCAGCTTAACGACCGGCGCAACATCCTCGCGCACGACCGCTTCAACTACGATGTGCTGAACCACACCGATCTAAGCCGCGACAAGGGCAAGAGCGGCGACATCGATCTGGAGATGATCAACTGGGGGAACTACGACCTGGTGGTGATCGATGAGAGCCACAACTTCCGCAACAACCCCCAGCGGCGCGAGGGCATGACGCGCTACAAGCGCCTGATGAACGACGTGATCCGGGCCAACGTGCGCACCAAGGTCCTCATGCTCAGCGCCACCCCGGTGAACAACAAGATGAACGACCTGAAGAACCAGGTGGCCTTCATCACCGAGGGCGACGACCGTGCCTTTCGACCCCATGGCCTGGATAGCATCGCGCAGATCATGCGCGAGGCCCAGCGCAAGTTCACCAAGTGGTACCGGGACACCGACCCGGACAAACTGAAGGTGCAGACCCTGCTGGACGACTTGGACGGGGCCTACTTCAAGATCCTCGACATGCTCACGATCGCACGCTCGCGCAAGCACATCGAGAAGTACTACGACATGGCGGATATCGGGAAGTTCCCTGAACGCCTGGTACCGATCACCGTGAAGCCGGAGATCGATACCCAGAACAAGTTCAAGGACATCGGGGAGATCTACGACGAGATCAGTACGCTGAGCCTGGCCTACTACCAACCGCTACAGTACGTCAGGCCGGACAAGCAGCCGGCCTATGAGGCCAAGTATGCCGTGCTCACCGAACGCGGTACCGTGTTCAAGCAGGCGGATCGCGAGGAAAGCCTCATCTACCTGATGCGGGTGAACCTGCTGAAGCGCCTGGAGAGCTCCATCCACGCCTTCAAGCTCACCATCCAAAGCCTGCTGGACCTGATCGACAAGAACCTGAAGCAGCTGGAGGACCACCAGACCGGCGAGGTGGGTGATGACATCGAGATCGCCGACATCGACCCGGACGATACCGAACTGAGCGACCTGCTCGTGGGCGGAAAGACCAAGGTGCTGATCCAGGACCTGGACCTGATCCGCTGGAAACAGGACCTGAAGCTGGATCGAGATAAGCTCACCAAATTGATGGCCAGCATCAAGCTGATCGATGTGAGCCGCGATGCCAAGCTGGAAAAGCTGAAGGAGATGATCGCGCAGAAGATCGCACAGCCCATCAACGACAACAACAGGAAGGTCATCGTCTTCACCGCGTTCGCGGACACCGCCGCCTATCTGCATCGCGAGCTGGAACAATGGCTATACACCGAGTATGGGCTCTACAGTGCGCTGGTCACAGGCACGGGCATCAACAAGACCAACATGCCCGGGTGCAAGGCGGACCTGAACACCATCCTCACCCACTTCAGTCCGCTGAGCAAGAAGCGCAACGAGATCTTCCCCGACGAGACCAATGCCATCGATGTGCTCATTTGCACCGATTGCATCAGCGAGGGGCAGAACCTGCAGGACTGCGACTATCTGGTGAACTACGACATCCACTGGAACCCGGTGCGCATCATCCAGCGCTTTGGGCGTATCGACCGCATCGGTTCGGTGAACGAGAAGATCCAGCTCGTGAACTTCTTCCCCAGCATGGAGCTGGACAGCTTCATCGACCTGGTGGCACGCGTGCAAGGCCGCATGGTGATGCTGGATGTGTCCGCCACCGGCGAGGACAACATCATCAGCGGCAACAGCCGGGAGATGCAGGACCTGGAGTACCGTAAACGGCAGCTGAAGCAGTTGCAGGACCAGGTGATGGACATGGAGGACGTCCATGGCAACATCTCCATCACCGACCTCACCTTCAACGATTTCAAGATCGACCTGGAGAAGAGCACCGACGCGGAGCTGGAAACGCTCAACAACATCCCCCCGGCCTCCTATGCCGTAGTACAGAGCAACCTGGAGACGATCAAGCCCGGCGTGATTTTCTGTCTCAAGGACATTACCAACGCCTTCACCGAGCGTCTGCGCAACAACATCCTCTATCCCTACTTCCTGGTGTACCTGAGCGCCGATGGCAGCGATATGCTCACCGCCCGCCAAACCCGTGCTGCCTTGGACTACTTCCGGAAGCTGTGCATGGGCAACGACAAGGTGCTGCCCAAGCTGGTGGCGGCCTTCGACAAGGAGACCGGGGGCGGGAAGAAGATGGAGGCCTACCGGGCGCTGCTGAAGAAGGCCATGGCCGAAGTGGTGGAGGTGCAGGAGGAAGTTGGGCTCGATTCACTGGCCACACCGGGCGGCACCACCCTGCAACCCAAGAGTTTGGCGGAAAGCGGTGAACTGGAACTGGTGGCCTACCTCGTGATCAAGTGAGCCAGCTCATTCTAGACATCCTGCAACTGCCGGAGCGCTGCCTCATCCAGAAGAGGCTCACCAAGGCCTTTTTCCTGAAGCACTTTTCGCTCACCGCAGCGGAAAAGAAGCTCCTGAACGAGGGTATCGACCAAATGGACTGGCTGGCCAGCATCCGGGCAGCTCAGGTGCCTGCCTTCACGAGCGATACCTACAGCTACGAGGAGGTGCAAGTGTTCGCGGTGCAACTACGCCTTGAACGGGTGGAGCGCACCGGCACCAAGGTGGCCGACCTGGTGCAGAAGTATGTGCCCTATCCGGTGCTGCTCTTTGTGTACGACCGGGAGAACTACCTGGTGAACGCAAGCACCAAGCGCATCAACCAGAACGATGCCAGCAAGCGCACCCTGGAGGCCAGCGTGAACACGCCGGTGCTCTCCCTGCTCTACGCGGATGCAGTGGCCCAGGCCTTCCACCAGGCCTTGCGCTTTGCCCAGCTGGACAAGACCGACCTCCGCACCCTCTATGGCGGGTACATGCAGGCGGTGGTGCAATGCCGGGCCGCTGCACAGACGGGGGTGTTCCGCGACCGCCCTGCCGTGCGCAGCGCAGAGGACCTCGCCACCCTGCAACGGATCGATGCACTCGAAGCCGAGATCAAGGTCTTGCGGGCCAAGGCCACCAAGGACCTGCCCCTGCGCGAGCAGGTGGCAGTGAACACGGATATTCAGCAGCGGCGTGCGGAGCAGGAGGCCCTGAGAAGGACCCTTGGGCGGGAATGAGCACGGTCTTGAGGATATTTAACCCCGCGGATCGGAAGAGGCACCACGGAAGTTGGTAATATCGTTTCGGCAACATGGAGCAGCACAGGGATAAGATCTATTCTCCCCGTTTCGTGGGGGAACGCTTCAAGGAGCATACGCTGCCATTCGAGTTCCTGGACGACCTTCAAGCCTTGGAGAAGATCAATAACGAGATAGCGCGATGGCTCTACTTGCAGGAACACCCCGAACGCAAGCGGGTGCCCAAGAATTTCTACAAGGGGATCAGTTATGGACTGACCGCGATCGGCGAAGGAAGCGCGGTGCCTCAAACGGAATTGATCAGCCCCAATACCGGCCTGTTCCCAGCGCCGTACCACGATTACTTCACGGAAGCGCCCCGTAAATTGACCGAGGCCATTCATGCCATGGAGGTTGGCGGGGATCCCAGCGAAGTGCTGCCCGCCGAGATCCTATTGCTGCTGGAGCGCTTCGGCTCGTCCTTGCAAGCTGATGAATTCGTCGAATTCGCCCCATCGGCACCGCAAAAAGCCAAGTTCACCCCGGAGGGTAGGAAGAAGCTATTGGTCGGCCTTTCCAAGGACAAGGACTATACCAAGGATGCACGCATCCTCGGCGAGATCATTGACCTGAACAAGGAAAAAATGACCTTTGAGCTGAGGGTCGGCAAGAAGAAGCTCGCTGGTCCGGTGAGCCCGGACCTCTACGCGGATTTCCTCGAAGCCTTCGCTGAGGAGCCCAAGGGGGCGAAGAAGCCGGTGATGATCGCGGGCAGCATCCGGTTCAATTCGTTCGATACACCCAAGAGCATTGTCTCGGTGGGGCAATTGAACATTCTGGAACCCTTGGACATCCAGTGGCAACTGGAAAGCCTGAAGGCGCTGAAGCCGGGATGGTTCGATGGACATGGTAGCGCCTATGACCCCGCCGCGATCGATATGCTGTCCAAGTGTATCGATGAGTTCTACAGCCTGACCAAGAACCCGAGCATCTATCCCAATCCTCAAGGTCTTGTGAACTTGGAATGGGACAACGAGGCGTTCGACATTACCCTGGAGGTGGATCCTATGGACAGGAAGGGGGTCTATCATTCGCTTGACCTCAAGATTCGGCGCTCGACAGAGAAGACCATATCGTTGGACCAGGATGCCGATCGCAAATGGCTGATCGAGGCGTTGCGTACTTCCGGCATTGAATAGTTGGCCGATGCAAGAGGATACGCTGCTTCATCGACAGGTCCATCCGAATTTTTTGAAGGAAGGTCGGCCTACTCGGCAAGTCTTCGAACTTTTTGAGAAGGACATGGGAAAACTGAGCCTGTACAACGGAGATAAGTGGACCCCGGAGGATGCGTACCTGAATCACACCGAATCGGGCTACAAGTCGATCGGTTCATTCTCGGTCACGCCCAAAGAGATCGCGAAGGTGAAGGATGAACTGGGGCTCGACGTCTTGCAAGAGATCGAGGACAACAACCCCTTCGATGGGCATGTCAGTGTGGACCAACTCCACCTGACCGCACAGGTGCAGAAGGATGTACGGATATTGCTTCTCGCCCACGCTGAGCAACGGGGCTGGACCTACCAACAGGGTAGTTGATCCCAGCCCCTAAATTCACCGCCCCACACGCTGGTCCCGGGCCGTGCTCACACCATGGCCCATGTTCTTTCTGCCTGCCACCTTTACCATGGAAAAGATCACCGCCACCGACCCCGAAAGCCATAGCGCCGACCTCCTGGCCGCCAACATCGCCAAGCTGAAGGAGCTCTTCCCCGAGGTGGTGGCCGAAGGCAAGGTGGACTTCAAGGCATTGCAGGAGATCCTGGGCAACGAGGTGGAGACCGGCGAGGAATTCTACCGCTTCACCTGGGCGGGCAAGGCACAGGCCCGCCGCGAGGCCCACAAGCCCAGCACCGGCACCCTGCGCCCTGCCCCCGAGGAAAGCGTGGACTGGGCCAATACCAAGAACCTCTACATCGAAGGCGACAACCTGGAGGTACTGAAGCTGCTGCAGAAGAGCTACGCGGGAAAGGTGAAGATGATCTACATAGACCCCCCTTACAATACCGGGAAGGACTTCGTATACAAGGACAACTACCGCGACAACCTGCGTAACTACAAGGAACTTACCGGCCAAGTGGACAGCGAAGGCAACTCCCTTAGCACGAACAGCGATACCGACGGGCGCTACCACAGCAATTGGCTGAACATGATGTACCCCCGGCTGCGGCTGGCGAGGAACCTGCTGCGGGAGGATGGGGTGATCTTCATCTCTATTGATGACAACGAGTTGAGCAGTCTTAGGAGTGTGGCTGATGACGTATTCGGAGAAGGCAATTTCGTGGCCAATTTCATATGGGAGAAACGGACGAATAGAGAGAATCGAAAGGTGGTCTCAAATAGACATGACTATATCGTATGCTTCCGTAGAAGTGATCATAATGAGAAGGCATTGTACCAATTACCAATGAGCGAAAAAGCTCTTGCGAACTATAAGAATCCAGACAATGACCCCCGAGGTCCGTGGAAGTCAGATCCGGCGACAGCACAAGCAGGGCATGCGACACCTTCACAATTTTACACGTTGACTGCGCCCAACGGAAAGCAGCACGAGTTAGAAAGTGGCAGATGTTGGCTCTATACTAAAGAAGTAATGCAAGAGGCGATTGACGACAATAGAATTTGGTTCGGTAAAACGGGCAATGGTGTTCCTAGGGTGAAAACCTATTTGGAATCAAAGGATCGAGGCCTTACCCCTGAATCAATGTTGTTTGCAAAGGATGTTTCAACCACGGAGATAGCCAAGAATGATTTGAAGGAGCTATTTGGAGGTGTAGCGGTGTTCGAGACACCGAAACCTGTCGAGTTGATTGAAGTGCTAATGAGAATCTCTGCGAGTGAAGGGCTAGTCCTGGACTTCTTCTCCGGCTCCGGCACCACCGCCCACGCCGTGATGCAGCTGAACGCCGAGGATGGGGGCCAGCGCCAGCACATCCAAGTGCAACTGCCCGAGCCTACCGATGCCAAAAGCGAGGCGTACAAGGCGGGCTACAAGACGATAGCCGAGATCGGCAAGGAGCGCATCCGTCGCGCAGGCAAGAAGATTGTGAGTGAATTGGAGGCGTCGATCAACGCGCTTGAGGCCAAAGCGGTGCGCACTGAAGAAGAGGAAGAGGAACTGAAGCAGAAGCAGGAGCGCTTGGCCAAGCTGGACATCGGTTTCCGGGTCTTCAAGCTGGACAGCAGCAACATCAACGCCTGGGATGGCGACCCTGAGCGGATGCAGGAGAACCTGCTGAGCGCCGCCGAGAACATCAAGCCGGACCGCACCGAAGCCGATGTGCTCTACGAGGTGTTGCTGAAGTACGGCCTGGACCTTACGCTGCCCATCGAGGAACGCACCATTGCCAAGCGCACGGTGTACAATGTGGGCAGCGGCGCCCTGTTCCTGTGCCTGGCCGAGCAGATCACGAACGCCGTAGCCGAAGGCATCGGCCAATGGAAGGAGGAGCTGAAGCCGGAGACCTGCCGCGTGATCTTCCGCGACAACGGTTTCACCGATGTGGAGAAGACCAACGCGGTGCAGACGCTGAAGCGGTATGGGGTAACGGAGGTAAGGAGTGTGTGAGGATGGAGGGTTATCCCATACAGACCAACGCCTAAACCTGATGAACCGATGACCAAGGATTTTGGTAATGAATGGGTTAGCGTATCCAAGATCAGCCAGTTGGGGGTCTTCACGTTCCGGGCGGTGCTTAACGTGGGCATGCTGCTCACCACCAGCGAGCGGGCCAAGGAAATGCGGGGGATGGTGCTGGCCTATAATATACCCGTACAGGTATGACCACGCTTTTTGAAACCAAATTATACCTGAATAGGTATACAACCTCAGATTTTCCTACTTTTATACCTGAAATGGTATAGGCATGGTTCGTGATAAGAACAATCCAACAGCCAGCTTCCTGCGAGAGCGGCGCAAGGCAAGCAAGCTCACACAGGCGCAACTGGCCGATCTTGCCGGGGTGGGGCTGCGCTTGGTGCGCGACGTGGAGCAAGGCAAACCCAACCTGCACATGGAAAAGGTGGATCTGTTGCTTGCCTTCTTCGGCCATAGGCTGGGGCCGATTCCGCTCAACCAGGCATACGAGCCATGAGGTCGGCGCGTGTTTCGGTGGATGGCCGGGAGGCCGGTGTGTTGCAAGAGACCGACACGGGCTATCGCTTCACCTACCACCCGGCCTATGTGCAACTTGCCGGGGCACCGCCGGTGAGCCTGACCCTGCCCCGGCGATCCGCACCGTTCGAGTCCAAGACCCTGTTCCCCTTCTTCGACGGCCTGATCCCCGAAGGCTGGCTGCTGGAGGTGGCCACCTCGAATTGGAAGGCGGATCCCAGGGATCGTTTCGGCCTGCTGCTGGCCTATTGTGAGGACTGCATCGGCAACGTCAGCATCAAACCCGCCCCCGATGGCTAATTGCCTCAGCTGTCATCGCCCGTTGGGCAAGCAGTCCGGTGGGTACCATGCGGCGTGCGCCATGCGCTTGTTCGGCAGCAAGGTGGTCCCTGAGCTGGCTTATGCCACCGCCGATCTGGAACGGGTGGCCGCGGAATGGATGGCCACCCATGCCACGCTTACGGGCGTGCAACCCAAACTCTCGCTGCACTGGCAAGGAAAGGATGGCCCGCCCCGGCTCACCATCGTAGGCGCTTTGGAGGGGCAGTACATCCTGAAGGCGCCCTATGCGAAGTATCCGCGCATGCCCGAGCTGGAGGCCTTGTGCATGAACATGGCGTTGGCATGCGGCATGCCAACGGTCCCTTTCGGATTGATCGCCTTGCAGGACGGGGCGCTGTGCTACATCACCCGCCGGATCGATCGGGACGGGGATCGCAAGGTCGCCATGGAGGACTTCTGCCAGCTCAGCGAGCGGCTCACCGAAGACAAGTACAAGGGCTCGCATGAGCAGGTGGCCAAGCTGATCCAGGCGCACAGCAAGCAACCCTTGTTGGACCTGGTGCGCTATTTCGAGCAGGTGCTTTTCAGCTTTCTCATCGGCAACAGCGATATGCACTTGAAGAACTTCTCGCTCCACGCTCCCACTGCGGGGAACCATCAGCTCGCACCCGCCTACGACCTTGTCTCCAGCCAGCTTTTGGTGCCCGAAGACCAAGAGGACCTTGCGCTCACGCTCAACGGGCGCAAGCGCAAGCTGGACCGCAATGACTTCGATGCCGCGATGAACGGTGTGATCCCGGGGAAAGCACGGGACAACCTGTTCGCCCGGATCCAGGAAGGCATGGGCCAATGGCCCGCGCTGATCGCGGGCAGTTTCATCCCGGAGAACATGCGGGCCCGGCTGAATGAACTTATCGCAAACAAGGCCCAGCGGGTGGGCATGACCTTCGACCACTGACCCCCGGACCCATGAAGATCCAATTCGAAAGCGCCCTCCCCCACCAGCAAGCCGCCATCCGTAGCATCGTGGGCATCTTCCAGGGGCAGGAGAAGTGCGAGAGCAACTTCACCGTGTACTCCCCGGAGTTCCTGGCCAAGGCGCACGCCATGGAATTCACCGAGATCGGCTACAGCAACCGGCTGTTGTTGGGCGACCGCAAGATCTTGGAGAACGTGCAGCACATCCAGCTGGCCAATGGCCTGAAGCCCTCGGAGCCCAGCGAAGTGGACCGCAAAGCCCTGGACTTCACCGTGGAGATGGAGACCGGTACGGGCAAGACCTATGTGTACCTGCGCACCATCCTGGAGCTGTACACGCGCTACGGCTTCAGCAAGCACATCATCGTAGTGCCGTCCATCCCCATCAAGGAAGGCGTGTACAAGTCGCTGAAGATCACCCAGGAGCATTTGCGGGAGCTGTACGACAACCTGCGCTATAACTTCTTCGTGTACGACAGCGGCAAGCTGAACGAGGTGCGCGACTTCGCCACCAACCCGGGCTTGGAGATCATGGTGATCAACATCGATGCGTTCCGCAAGAGCTTCGAGGACCCCACCAAGAACAAGAAGGAGAACATCATTCACCGCTACAACGACAGCCTGGGCTACAAGCCCCTTGACCTGATCGCGAACACAGCCCCGATCGTGTACGTGGACGAGCCGCAACGGGCCATGAAAACACCCCTGGCCAAGAAGGCCGTGAAGGGCCTGAACCCCATGGCCGTGATCCGCTACAGCGCCACCCATAAGGAGGTGGTGAACCTGATGTACAAGCTGAACGCGGTGGATGCCTACGAGCAGAAACTGGTGAAGCAGATCGAGGTAGGCTCGGTGACCGCGCAGGGCGTGAACAACCAGGCCTACATCAAGTTGGTGAAGGTGAACCTGAAGAAGGGCATGCCTGAAGCACAGCTGGAACTGGCCGTGTTCGACAAGGGCACCGTGGAACGCAAGAAGAAGACGGTGAAGCAGAATACCGACCTGGAGGAACTGACCCGGCGCGTCGAATACAAGGGCTTCATCATCGAGCATATCCATGCGGTGCCGGGCGAGGAGTACATCAGCTTCACCAGTCGCAACGAGGTGATCAAGCTGGGCGAGAGCATCGGCGATGTGGACGACACCCAGGTGCGCCGGGCCTTGATCCGCAAGACCATCGAGGAGCACCTGAACAAGGAGCTGGTGTACAACCCGCAAGGCATCAAGGTGCTCAGCCTCTTCTTCATTGACAAGGTGGCCAACTACAGGCACTACGATGAAGAAGGGAACAAAGCGAACGGTCCTTACGCGGACATCTTCGAAGAGGAGTACAAGCGTGCCATGCGCCTGCCGAAGTATGCCAGCCTGTTCGGTGAGATCACGGATGCGGACGTTGCCGCCGGCGAGGTGCACGGTGGCTACTTCTCCATCGACAGGCGCTATGAAGGTAGACGGAGTACCGACGTCAATTCCGAAGCCAAGCTTGAGGAGTTGACATACAACCTGATCATGCGGGACAAAGAGGACCTGCTTAGTTTCGATAGCAAGCTCCGCTTCATCTTCTCGCACTCGGCCTTGCGCGAGGGCTGGGACAATCCCAATGTATTCCAGATCTGCACGCTGAAGGAGGCCGGTGGATCGGATGTGAACCGCCGGCAGGAGATCGGCCGGGGCCTTCGCCTTTGCGTGGACCAGAAGGGCGATCGGGTGTACGGACAGGAGACGAACATCCTCACCGTAATGGCCACGGAGAGCTACAAGGACTTCGTGGACAACCTGCAGAAGGAAATGGAGAAGGAGACCGGCATCGTGTTCGGCAGGCTGGAGCCGCACAGCTTCAACAACGTGGTGCTGGCCATGGAGGACAACAAGCCGGTGTACCTGGGCCAGCAGGCCTCCGAAGCCCTCTTCGGGTACCTGGCCCAACAGGGTTACCTCAACGCCCAGGGCAAGGTGCAGGACAAGCTACGCGCCGACCTGAAGGCGGGCACCTTGAAACTGCCGGAGGCCTACATGGAGAACCTCCACGTGTTCCACCAGCTAGCCTCCAAGCTGAAGGATGCGGCCGGCAAACTGGAGATCAAGGACGGCGAGAAGCGCGAACAAGTAAAGTTGAATAAGCGCGTGCTGGAAAGCCCGGAGTTCAAGGAACTGTGGGAGCGTGTAAAGTACAAGACCACCTTCCACGTGGAGTTCGATGCGGACAAGCTGGTGAACGAGTGCATCAAGGCCCTGGATGACAGGCTTACCGTGAGCCGGGGCAAGTTGGTCTACACCAAGGCGGACATTCGCCTGACCATCGGTGGCGTGGTCCACGAAGAGCAGGGCACGTACATCACCGCCTTGGACGACCAGCCGCAGGCTTTACCGGATATCGTGACCTACATCCAGAACGAGACGCAGCTGACGCGGCGGTCCATCGTTCGGATCCTCACCGGCACCAACAAGCTGCCTTATTTCAAGGCGAATCCGCAAAAGTTCATCGAAAGTGCCATCGACATCATCAACGACCAGATGCGCCTGCACATCGTGGACGGCATCCAGTACAAGAAGATCGGCGATGCAGAGTACTACAGCCAGGAACTGTTCAAGAACGAAGAGCTTTTCGGCTACCTGAAGAGCAACCTGCAAGCGAGCAGGAAGTCCCCCTTGGAACACGTCATCTACGATTCCGCCGTGGAGTCGAAGCTGGCCTTGGAGTTCGAGAAGAGCAACAACATCTCGGTCTACACCAAGCTCCCGCACTGGTTCAAGATCGACACCCCACTGGGCACCTACAACCCGGACTGGGCCGTGCTGTGGAAGGATGACCGGGAGGAGAAGCTCTTCTTCGTGGTGGAATCCAAAGGCGGCATCGGCCTGTTCGACCTGCGGCCCAAGGAGCGTGGCAAGATCGATTGTGGTAAAAAGCATTTCGAGGCGATCGGCACCACCATGATCGAGGCGGATGGTATGGAGAAGGTGGAGGCGTTCGCAATGGAACACGGGGCCGCGGAATGAAACCTCACGACCAGGCGCCCGACATGCAGAAGCTGGCCACCGACCTGGTGCTGAAACAGGCGGAGATGCTGGCGGGGGAGTTCAACGCAGATTGAGGGACTCCTTGCCTCAATTTCCTATTGCTGTACGAGTAGCCTTGAAGGACTCGTTTTTCCCCTCCGCCATAACTCCCGCCCTCCCAATCCCCACCTCTCCGGGATCCATTCCGTCCGGGGCCGGTCAACGATGGAACAGGCTTGTGTGTACCCCCTCCGGCCCAGATTCGGAGTTTGAGGTCGATGGGGTGTAGGCGGAGTGGGTAAGGCGTTCAGGCACGCGCATTGATGCTCGCGCCAGTGTGTGGGGCACCGCTCCTCACCGCTCCTCACCCCTCCTCCACCGCTGCCCGTTCCCGTCATACGGAAGTTTCGCCATCGGTGCAACTTGGGTGAAAACCCCGGAAGCCATGGCAGCACCCATACACCCTCTTGCCTTCGGAACACGAATACGGCGGCGCGCGCTGATGGCGGCGCTGGTGATGATGGCGTGGGTGCCTTGGGTGCGGGGGCAAGCGGAGGAAATGCCGAAGCCGCGCTGGAGCACGTATGTGGGCGGCGCGGGCGACGACCGGGTGCTGGCGGTGGCGAAGGACGGCTTCGGGCACATCTACGTGGCGGGGCGCACCAGCGACAGCCTGCTGCTGGGCAACGACACCACGGGTGCCAGCGGCTACACGCACCAGCGGCATTTCGGCGGCGGCTCGCATGATGCCTTCCTGGCGAAGTACCGGCCGCAGGGCTCGATGATGTGGTGTACCTACTTCGGCGGGCCGGGCGAGGAGGAGGCCGTGCAATTGGTGACCGTGGGCGACGACGGCGTGTACGTAGTGGGCAACACCACCAGTGCGGACAGCATCGCCACGGACAGCCTCTCGTGGCAGCCCGCGATCGGCGGCGGACAGGACATCTTCGTGGCCTACTTCAACTGGGACGGCACGCTGGCGGGGTCCACCTATTTCGGCGGGCCGGGTGATGAAACGGCCACCGGGGCGGCGTTGGATGGTTCAGGACGTTTGGTGGTTTGTGGTTCCACTTCCGATGCCAATGCCTTCTCCGGTGGCCTGATGCCCCAGCAGCCGTGGTCCGGTGGGGGAGACGGCCTGCTGGTGCGCTTCCGCGGCACGGCCTTGGTGGATGCCGGCACCTACGTTGGCGGCGAGGGCGATGACGAATTGGTGCAGGTGGCCTACGGCGACAGCAGCGGCATGGCCCTGTTGGGCAACACGCAAAGCACCACGGGCATCGCCACGGCCGCTGCCTTCACGCCCCTGCCCCAGGGTGGCCGCGATGCCTTTCTGATGAAGGTGGACACCAACCTGGCCGTGGTCTACGGCAGCTACTTCGGCGGCGAGGGCGATGAGGTGGCCAGCAACATGACGCGACGCGGCGACACCCTGGCCATCTGCGGCAGCACCACTTCACTGTTGCTGCACACCGACAGCTCCTCGTACCAAGAGCAGAACGCCGGCGGCGGGGACGGATTCCTGGCACTGTTGGACACCGGCTTCGCGCTGCACTGGGGCACCTTCGTGGGCGATACCGGGCAGGACGGCATCGTGGCCGTGTTCATCGACGACCAAGGCGACCTGTACGCCACGGGCACCACCACTTCCGGCAGCGGCATCGCAGTCCAAGCCGATTCCGCCGGCAGCCAACTGTCCGGCCCGAAGGATGCTTTCCTGATGCGCTTCAACAGCCCCGGGAATTTGCTGGACTGGTCGCGCTACATCGGTGCGATGGGCCAGGAAGAGGCCCGGGCCATGACGGTGATGGGCCACACCGCAGTCTACATCGGCGGGCGCACCTCCTCCACCGGGGGATTCGTGCGCAACCCGCACCAGCTATACTACGGCGGCGGGCCGTGGGACGGCTTCGCCACGCGGCTGGACCGGCGGATCTCCACCGTGGGCGGCATCAGCAACTGCTCCGGTGGCGGCGATGGAGACGCCGAGGGCAACGTTCCACCGCCGGAACCCGTGTACCACGTCTGCCTCGGCGATTCCATCATGTTCGTGATATACGGCGGCGCGCTGGGCTTCGACTCCGAATGGGTGTGGTACGCCGATTCCTGCGGCGTGAACCATCTGGCACTCACCCAGGGCGATACCGTCGTGCTGTTCCCGGACCATTCCTTCACGCTGTACGTGCGGGCCGAAGGCTCGGACGAGGTGACCTACTGCAGCCATGCGGAGATCGTGGTGCATCCCATGCCCGTGCCGGTGATCTCGGTGAGCGATACGGTCTGCACCGGTACACCGATCAGCGTGAGCGGCACCGGCGCGGAGAGCTTCGCATGGCTGCTGGGCGATTCCGTGGTGGCCACAGGGCCGATGGCGCAATTCACCGCGCCGATGACGCCCGGTATCCTCACAGTCACCGCTGCGGGCACCAACGGCCCGGCCTGCACGGTGGAGGTGACCGACACCGTGGTGGTGCTCCCCGCGCCCGACGTGGATTGGCAGGTCACGCCCATCGGATGCGCGGGCGAACCGGGCATGATCGCCCTCGCCCTCCCCGATTCCTCCGTCACGGACTCCACCGCGCTCACCCTGGCTTGGCAAACACCAGGTTTCGAAGGCCCGATCCTCACCGGCCTGTCCGCGGGCAGCTATGTGGCCACGCTCACCGACACCCTGCTGGGCTGCAGCCGTACCGACACCCTGCAGGTGCTGTTGCCGCCCTTCGCCCTGGCCACCTGGCAGGTCACCGGCACCAGCTGCCACGGTGGCGCGGACGGCAGCATCGCCTTGCAACATCCGGACACCGCGCTTTCGGACAGCGCCTTCCTGTGGATCCAATGGGCGCAGCCCGGCATGGCTGGCCCCCACCCCACCGGCCTTGCGGCGGGCGGCTACGTGGTCACCATCACCGATACCTTGGGCTGCAGCCGCACCGATAGCCTGATCGTGCCCCAGCCACCGGCGCTGATGGACAGCGTGGCCACCACCTACGCTTACTGCGACAAGCCCACGGGCAGCGCGCAGGTGTTCAGTTCCAGCATTGCTACAAGTCTGGCCTTCGACTTCGGCAACGGGCCCGACACCACCGGCTTCCTGCAAGACCTGCCGCCCGGCAACTACAGCGTGACGGCCACGGACAGCGCGGGCTGTCAGCAAGTATTGGCCTTTACCATCGAAGGCACCGGAAGCATCACGGCCAGCATCGGCGCCGATACGTTCTGGGCCGATAGCAGCGGCGTGTGGCTCATCTGCACGCTCACCCCACCGGACAGTTTGGCCACCTTCCAATGGAGCCCGTCCACGGGGTTGGGCACACCAAATGCGGACAGCACGCTTTGCACCGCCTCGGACACCATTCTGTACATCGTCCACGCCACGTCGGCCTACGGCTGTTCGGCCTTCGATACGGTGCTGGTGGTGCCCTGGACCGTCCCGCCGCCACCGATCATCATCAGCGACACCTGCGGAACCTTTTTCCTGCCGGATCACTTCTCCCCCAACGGCGACGGGCTGAACGATGAACTCTGCCTGATGGGCGGCTGCATCACCAGCGCGCAATGGGCGGTGTACGACCGCTGGGGCGGGCGGCTCTTCACCGGCACCACGCCGGAAGCCTGCTGGGACGGCACCCGCGACGGCATGCCCGTGCCCGCCGGCGTGTACCTCTACACCTTGGCCGTGGAACGCAGCACCGGCGAGCATATCGAGCGCGCGGGCTCCATCACCCTGCGGCGATGAAACGCGCGGTGACCTTTATGATGGCGGCCCTGCTGGCCGCGCTGGTGCAGGCGCAGGACGCTGACCTGTTCTTCGCGGGACGCGCACCGCTGCTGCTGGATCCCTCGCGCACCGGCTTCGGGCCCGGCGGGCGCATCAGCTTCATCCACCAAGATCAATGGATGCAGATGCCGGGAGCCTGGCGCGGCGAACAAGTGGCGGCGGAATGGTGCCTGCGCAATACGCGCAAGCAAGTGGATTCCTGGCTGGCCGCAGGCTTGGTGGCCATGCGCGATCGGCAGGCGGAGACCGGTAGCAACCGCAGCGCGATCGGCTTCCTGCCCGCCATCCACCTGCGCGCCGGCGAGCGCTCCTTCCTCTCGGCCGGGCTGGAATTGCGCTGGGCCAATGGCACCATCGGCGATGCGGGCGGCGCCTGGGGCAGTCAGTACCAGGATGGCGCTTACCGGCCCGAGCTGCCCTCCGGTGAAAGCTGGGCCACCGGTCGCCGCAGTTGGCTTGAAGCCCGCGCGGGCTTGTCCTTCACGCTGAAGAACGAAGCCGAAAGCCGCTTCCGCCGTGAGCGCAACATCCTGGTGGCCGGCATCGCCGCCGATCACTTGGGGCGCTTGATGACCGGTGAAGGCGGAGCCCCGACGGAGGTGATCCCCATGCGCCTCACCGCCCACGCGCTCGCGGAATTGCCGCACGAGATCTGGGCCAACGGCCTCTTCGCCGTCGAGCTGATCGGCCAACTGCAGGGCCCCTTTCGCACCGCCCGTCTGAACCTCTACGCCGGCAAGCACTTCAGCAATTCGGTGCTCGCCGATCACGGCCCTGCGCCGTTGGGCTTCAAGGCCGGCATCGGCTACCAGCTCCAAAATGCCCTGGTGGTGAATGCCGCGCTGGACTGGGGCCGCGCCACGCTGGGAATGGCCTACGGCCTTTCACTCTTCAACACGGACCGCCAAACCAGCGGGCGGCGCACGTTTGAGCTGATGCTGCAGGTGCGGTTGGCGGGGGCGGAAGCGTAGCCCTTCGCGACCCGGTGCTCATTTCTCCGCGTTGATTTCAGGGGATCTCCCATCTTCACGCCACCCAATCAACCGATCACGGAACGCCGCGATTTCATCCGCAACACCACCCTCGCCATCCTGGGCCTCGGCCTGCTGCCCCGCACCGTGAAAGGTTTCTGGATGCCCGGCGATGCCAAGGTGCGCTTAGGCTTCATCGGCGTGGGGCTGCGCGGGCAGGTGCACCTGGCCGAGCTGGCCCTGCGCGACGACGTGGAGATCGTCGCCCTGCACGACCCCGACGCCGGCATGATGGCCATGGCCCGCGAGGTGCTGGCCAAGGCCAAGCGCAAGCCCGCCGTGGAGTACACCAAGGGGAACGACGACTACAAGGAGCGGAGCTGCAACCTGCCTCGGCCGCGTCGGCCACGGTGAGGTCGAGGATGGTACGGCCATCCGGCATTACCGGCTCCAACTGCTTGGGCCTGCCGAAGCGCGTGCTGCGCCCGGCGGCCAAGGCGATGAGGGTGACCGCGGATGAGGATGCCATTGTACCGGCCCATGGGAAGGGCCGGGCGCGAATTTCGGCCACGGCGGATGATGCCGCTATATTCACCCGGCAATGGGCAATACGGACAGCGGCCGCTACACCTCCCTGAAGGAGTTCTATCCCTTCTACCTCAGTGAGCATCAAAACACCACGTGCCGCTGGCTGCATTTCATCGGCACCAGCCTGATCGGCGTGTGGGTGGTGGCCGCGCTGCTGACGCGCAACCCGTGGTGGCTGGTGCTGGTGCCCGTGGCCGGTTACGGCTTTGCCTGGATCGGCCATTTCTTCTTCGAGCGCAACAAGCCGGCCACCTTCCAGTACCCGGGCTACAGCCTCGCCAGCGATTTCATTCTGTGGTGGCACCTGCTCACCGGCAAGGAGCGCTTTAGCGCTTCCCGAGGCTGAAGGGCGTGCTTTCGGGCATGGCCGTGGAAGGCCGGGGCGCGGGCCCAGGACTACCTTTGCGCCCGGCCGACAAGGCCCCAAACCCGCGACCGGCATGCGTTTCCACACCCGCAAATGGATCAAGCCCGAGGACCTGAACGCCAATGGCACCCTCTTCGGCGGGCGGCTGCTGGAATGGATCGATGAGGAGGCCGCGCTCTACGCCATCATCCAACTGGAGAACCCGCGCACGGTGACCAAGCTGATCAGCGAGATCGACTTCGTGAGCTCCGCCAAACAGGGCGACATCATCGAGATCGGCATTGAGGCGGTGAAGTTCGGCAATACCTCCCTGACGCTCCGGAGCGAGGTGCGCAACAAGATGACGCGCCAGACCATCATCACCATCGACCGCATCGTGATGGTGAGCATGGACGAGCACGGCCGGCCCAAGGCCCACGGCAAAACGCAGGTGGAGTACGTGAAGGACCGGCTTTCGGAGGGTTGAAGCAGGGAACCATGTGGCTCCCAGGCGCAGGGCCCGAGGCCGGAGGATCTGCGGAAACCCGTTCCCATGGCCCATCTTTGGCCGTATGAAGACTTTGCTCTCGCTCTGCCTCGCTGCCTTGCCCTGCCTGATGCAGGCCCAACAATGGAACTGGGCGGTGAGCGGCGGCGGCACCTCCAACGAAGACTATTGTTACGCCATCGGCATGGACAGCCAGGGCAACGTGTACTACGGTGGCACGGCACGCGGCAGCAATGTGCTGTTCGCGTGCGGGCCGGTGGTCATGGGCGCAACCACCGGCGGCGTGCTGGCCAAGTACAGCCCCAATGGCGATTGCCTGTGGTTGCGGACCATCACGGTGCCCACCTTCGACGCGCGCATTTACGCCATCGCCATCGACCACGAAGACCGGATCTACGTGGCCGGCAGCTACCGCGGTACGGCCACCTTTAGCAATGAAATAACGTTGGCCAGCTACAGCAGCAGCACCACCATTTTCCTGGCGCGGTATGACACGGCCGGTACCTGCCTGTGGGCGCGCCGGGCGGGCGGCAACAACTCCACCAACATTGCGAGGGGCCTGGCCCTGTCCGATAGCGGCGACGTGTTCCTGGTGGGCAAGGCCGGCGGCAACCCAGTGCGGGCCGGCGATCTGGAAATGCCCAATCCCGGCAACGCCTGGCAGGTGTTCATGGCGCGCTATGACAGTACCGGTACCGTCCTGTGGGCCCGGATCTCCACGGGTTCGAGCAGCAACGGCGATAAGATCGCTCGCGCCGTCAGCATTCAGGGTGATCGCTTGTTCGTCACCGGCAAGGCGGAGTTTACCGAGGCCAGCTACGACGGACTACCGCTCACCCACACGCCCAACAGCGGCAGCCTCTTCGTCATGGCTTGCGACCTGCAAGGCAACGGCCAATGGGCCCGTAGCTACGGCGGCATGGCCACGGTGGAAGGCACCGGCATCGCGGCCGACAGCTTAGGCAACCTCTTCGTTGCCGGCAGCCTCCGGGGCAGCCTGTACCTGCCCGACGATACGCTGGCCTCGGTGGGCAGCGATGATGACATCCT
This sequence comes from Flavobacteriales bacterium, assembly GCA_023382455.1. Classification (GTDB taxonomy): domain Bacteria; phylum Bacteroidota; class Bacteroidia; order Flavobacteriales_F; family PHOS-HE28; genus PHOS-HE28. The sequence goes on along the minus strand of JAHDVX010000004.1, from coordinate 11,027 downwards.
GCTGCTGGGGCTGGACCTGCAAGGAAACTACCGGTGGGGCCACAGCGCCGGTTCGGCCGAACGTGACCTGGCATGGGGCGTGGTGGCGGACGGCATGGGCAATGCCTATGCGGCCATCCAATTCGAGCAGTCCATCAACCTGCTGGGGCAACCCATTACCGCCCTGGGGGATGAGGATGCCTTGATCTTGAAGCTGCGCGCCGACGGCAGCCCCGTGTGGATGAGCAGGCCCAGTGGATACCAGCGCGACATTCCGCTGTGCATCCACCGCCAGCCAACGCCACCGCACCGCCTGGCCTTCGGTGGCTATTTCTGGGGTGCGATCACTTACGGAAGCTCCACCATCAGCGATGTGCAGAACGGCGACGGCATGCTGGTGATGGGCGCCGACACCACCTTCGCCGTAAACGTGCATGCCACGTCGGCCTGCCCGGGGCTATGCAACGGCACACGCACCGTCTTCACGAATGGAAGCGGTCCGTTCCAGATCGCGTGGCCCGATGGCGGCAGCGAAACCGTGCGCTCCGGCCAGTGCATCGGAGATCTTGCGGTCACGGTCACGGATGCGCTCGGGCAGGTCGTCACGGAAACTTCCTCCGTGGACAGCGCCGCCGACCCCGGCTTGCTGCTGCAATACTTGGATGACACGCTGCGGGTGCCCGGAGGAAGCGCTTGGCAATGGTTCTTCAATGGCGGAATTCTCGCGGACGCGGATACTTCTTGGCATGTTCCCCAGATCACGGGCACCTACCACGCCATATACACCGGGCCCAACGGTTGTGTGTGGAGCACCGATACCGTACTGGTGGTGCTGGGCGTGGGCATCGCAGGCCCAGCAGCGGCACGCCCGGCCCTCTATCCCATACCCGCCACGGACCGCGTGTACGTGGCGGGGCTTCCGTCCATCCGGTCCGCACGTGCCTGGGACGTGGGCGGCAGGCAGCACACCGTGCGATGGGCCGCACCCAACGTGATCAAGGTAGATGATTGGGCGCCGGGCCTGTGGGTGGTGGAACTGCTGTGCATGGATGGACAGCGCTTCCTGGTGCGGATGGTGAAAGTGGATCGTTAGGCAGCCGGTCCGTTCTTTTCCTGCGCCCGACCTTTGCGGTCCGAACGAGAAAACAACGCCTGCCATGACGAACAAAGCCGTCCGCGCCCTGGAGCCCAAGGCCATCTGGAACCATTTCGCCGACCTGAACGCCATTCCCCGCGCCAGCAAGAAGGAGGAGCGCGTCACCGCCTTCATCAAGGCTTTTGGCGAAAGTCTCGGGCTGCCCACGCAGGTTGACCATGCCGGCAACGTGATCATCAAGAAGCCGGGCAGCAAGGGCAAGGAGAAGAACCCTGCCGTGGTGCTGCAAAGCCACTTGGACATGGTGCACCAGAAGAACGCCGGCACCGATTTCAACTTCGACACCGACGGCATCCGCATGAAGGTGGACGGCGATTGGGTGAAGGCCGAGGGCACCACCCTGGGCGCCGACAACGGCCTGGGCGTGGCCACGATCATGACCATCCTGGCCGCGAAGGACATCGCGCACCCGCCCATCGAGGCGCTCTTCACCATCGATGAGGAGACCGGCATGACCGGCGCCTTCGAGCTGAAGGGCGGCCTGCTCTCCGGTCCCATCCTGCTGAACCTGGACACCGAGGAGGACACCGAGCTCACCATCGGCTGCGCGGGCGGCCTGGACGTCACGGCGACGGGGCGCTACACCGAGGAAGCCGCACCGGCCGGCGCAAAAGGCTTCCGCATCAGCGTGAAAGGCCTGAACGGCGGCCACTCCGGCACGGAGATCCATCTGGGGCGCGGCAACGCCAACAAGCTCATGAACCGCCTGCTGCTGGCCGCCGAGCCGCACGGCATCCGCGTGGGCAGCATCGACGGTGGCGGCCTGCGCAATGCCATCCCGCGCGAGAGCAATGCCGCGGTGGCCGTACCTGCCGACAAGGCCGAAGCGTTCACCAAGAACTTCAATGCCCTGCGCGACGCCATCCTTGCCGAATACAGCACCACCGACCCGGAAATGAAGATCGAGGCCGCCCCGGCGGATGCACCGGCCAAGGTGATGGCGGCAGCGGACCAACGCGGATTCCTCCGCGCCGTGCAGGCCGCGCCCAACGGCATCTTCCGCATGAGCCCCGACGTGAAGGACCTGGTGCAGACCAGCAACAACGTGGCCCGCGTGCAGCTTGGCGGCGGCAGCTTTACCGTGATGTGCCTCACCCGCAGCTCGGTGGAAAGTGAAAAAATGGATGAGGCGGATACCCTCCGTGCGGCCTTCGAGCTGATCGGCGCCGAAGTGAAATTCGCCGGCGGCTATCCCGGCTGGACCCCGCGCCCCGACTCGAAGATCGTGCAGCTGATGACCGCCGTGTACCAGGAGATCTTCAAGGAGCAGCCCCACGTGCTGGCCTGCCACGCCGGCCTGGAATGCGGCATCATCGGCCGCAACTACCCCGGCATGGAGATGATCAGCTTCGGCCCCACCATCCGCGGCGCACACTCCCCGGACGAACGGGCGAACATCCCTTCGGTGCAAAAGTTCTGGAAGTACCTGCAGGAGGTGCTGGGGAAGCTGTGAGGCTTGAACTCCTTTGCCGGGGGCGCCGTAAATTCGTGCAGCAACCGATCGATCATGGGCCGACGCACCTACCGTGTTCTCTTGACCAAGGAGCCTGAAGGCGGGTTCACCGTAAACGTACCCGCACTGCCGGGCTGTGTGACCTACGGAGATTCCATCGACCAGGCGATGAGCTTGGCCCAAGAGGCGATCGAGCTGTACGTGGAAACCTTGCAGGCACAAGGAGAGCATGTGCCGGACGACAGTGGAACACTGGAGTATTCCTTGGTGGTGGGCCAGTAAGCCATGACCGGCACGCCTGCCATCAGCCCGAAAGAGTTGATCCGTCTCTTGAACAAGCATGGGTTTGAATTCCTCCGGGCCAAGGGCTCGCACCAGATCTTCAAGAATTCGGCTTCAGGGAAAATGGTGGTGGTCCCCATGCACCGAATAGACCTCCCCAAGGGACTTTGCTCAGCATCCTGAAGCAGGCCGGGATCGACAAACGCGAACTGCTCTGACCCGTCGGGCGCGGTTCCGTGTACGTTGTGCCGTCAAGCAAACTGACAGCCGCAACTACCCCGGCATGGAGATGATCAGCTTACCCGTCCGAACAGGGTCACGCCAACCGTGAGCTCCAAGGAAGAACGGGCCTTGTGGACGGGGCTGCACATCTTTACGCCCATGCATCGCCTTCTCCCCTTCACCCTGATCATTTCGCTCTCCGCCTCCGCCCAAGTGAACCTGATCCCCCTGCCCGCCGAGATGCGCATGGAGGCCGGCACCCTGGACCTGCGCTGCCCCTGGGCCGTGGAAGCCGGTGCGCCGCTGCACGAATTCGCCGAGCGCCTTCAAGCAGAAATCGTCCCGTTGCACCCGGATGAAAAGCTGGCCTGCTTCCGCGCCACGTCCATCGACCTGAAACTGATCACGCCGGACACCTTGCTCAATGCGGAATGGTACCGCCTGAAGGTTGAACCAAGCGGCATCGCCATCGCCGCCGTGACCGAAGCCGGGCTCTACCGGGGCACGCGCACGCTGGTGCAACTGCTGGAACAGGGGCGGGGCAGCGCTTCCCTCCCCTGCCTCACCATCACCGACCAGCCCCGTTTCGGCTGGCGCGGCATGCACCTCGACGTGTGCCGCCATTTCTTCCCCGTGCCCTTCATCAAGAAGTACATCGACCTGCTGGCGCGCTACAAGATGAACAGCTTCCACTGGCACCTCACGGACGACCAGGGTTGGCGGATCCAGATCAAGGGCCGGCCCGAGCTCACCGCCGTGGGCGCATGGCGCAAGGGCAGCCAGGTGGGCGCGTATGCCAACCAGCAATTCGACACGGTGCGCTACGGCGGCTTCTACACCCAGGACGAGATCCGCGAAGTGGTGGCCTATGCGGCCGAGCGCCACATCAACGTGGTGCCGGAGATCGAAATGCCCGGCCATGCCTTGGCCGCGCTGGCAGCCTATCCGCAACTGGGGTGCACGGGCGGGCCTTACGCGGTGGAACGGGGCTGGGGCGTGTTCCCCGACGTGTTCTGCGCCGGCAACGACAGCGTGTTCGCCATGCTGCAGGATGTGCTCACCGAGGTGATGGACCTCTTCCCCAGCAAGATCATCCACATCGGCGGCGACGAATGCCCGAAGGACCGCTGGAAGACCTGCCCGAAATGCCAGGCGCGCATGAAGGCCGATGGGTTGAAGGATGAGCACGAACTGCAGTCGTACTTCATCCGGCGCATCGAGAAGTTCGTGAATGGCAAGGGCCGCAAGATCATCGGCTGGGACGAGATCCTGGAGGGCGGCCTCGCGCCCAATGCCAGCGTGATGAGCTGGCGCGGCACCGAGGGCGGCATTGCTGCGGCGCGCAGCGGACACGATGCGGTGATGAGCCCCGGCAGCCATTGCTACTTCGATCACTACCAGGGTGATCCGGCCAACGAGCCACTGGCCATCGGCGGCTACACGCCCTTGCAGAAGGTGTACAGCTATGAGCCGGTGCCGGCGGAACTGAACGAAAAGGAGGCCAAGCACATCCTTGGTGCGCAGGGCAACATCTGGACGGAGTACATCCACACGCCGGACCAAGTGGAATACATGGCCGCGCCACGCCTGCTGGCTCTCGCGGAAGTGTTATGGACGCCGAAAGGGAAGCGCGACGAGAGCGCTTTCATCCACCGGCTGGAGCAGGAATTCCCCAAGCTGGACTCCCTCCATTACAGCGCCAGCCGCAGCCTTTACCAGGTGCGCATTACACCGAAGCAAGGCGCGAAACCGGGCCTGATCACGGTGGAACTGGAGAGCGCCATGCCGGACATCCCCGTCTACTACAAGTTTCCCGGACAGGAAGCCGGAGCGATGGCCAAGGATCCCCGCAAGGGCCCCATGGCGCCGCAGAAGCAGCGCTACACCGGGCCTTTGGATGTGACCGCCGCAAGCACCGTACAAGCCTGGGCCGAACCCGAGGCCCATTTCGGCACGCAGGCCACCTATCCCATCTCCACCGCCCGATTCCACTTCAACAAGGCCACGGCGCGGCCCATCACCCTCAGCAACCCGCCGGACGAGCGGTACAACACCGGCGGTGCCTTCACCCTGGTGGACGGCATCACCGCGGGCAGCCAGCGTGTGAACACTGAGTGGCTGGGCTGGAAACAGGGCGTTACCATCACGGTGGACCTGGGCAGCGTGCAGCACGTGCGGCACATCGGCATCGGCGCGTGGAACGATGCCCACAGCTGGATCCACCTGCCCGCGGAAGTGGCCTTCAGCACCAGCACGGACAGCACCACCTTCACGCCGTTCGGCAGCGCGAAAGGCCAGGTTGCCGGCGGCCGCAACGACTTCAGTACGGAGGGCCAGGCCAAGGCCCGTTACGTGCGCATCGCGGTGAAGAGCATCGGCAACATCCCGGACGGCATGCCCGGCGAGGGGAATCCGGCGTGGCTCTTCCTGGACGAGGTGGAGGTGCGCTAACGGCCGCCGATCAGCAGCGGGAGCCCCGCCCTATTCGTTGGGCTCCTCACACGCACTGGGGGCACCCGGAAAAGCCGAGTGCAGGGACTACCCTCACCTCAACACGGTCACGTGGCCGTACAACGTTTCCCGGTTGCCCAAGCTGCCGTCCACCAGCACCGGGTCATAGATGTAGCGCCAGGTATATACCCCTATCGGCACCACTTTGCCGCCGGCCTTCCCGTCCCACGCGCCATCATGCTCGGTGGAAAGGAAAATCTCCTCACCCCAACGGTCGAAGATCGCCAGCTCCACGCCGATCACGTTGTAGGCCACCGGTGCGAACTTCTCGTTGTGCCCATCGTTGTCCGGGGTGAACGTGTTGGGCACGAACACCCGCGGGGGGCAGTACTCGTTCACCCGGATGGTATCCACCGTCGTACAGCGAGGCGGGTTCGTGGAGGCCACGATATAGGTGCCGTGGCTTCGCACGATCGACACCCGGGTGGTGTCCCCCGTGCTCCACGCAAACTGGGAGGCCGTGGGACTTCCGGCCAGCGCCACCTCGGTACGCGGGTCCTCGAAACAGGTGTCCATCTCCAGTACGGCCACATGCACCGGATAGGGAATGAACGTGAGGGCTATCGTGTCGCGGTCCAAGCAGTAGCCATTGGTCACCAGCACGGCCACCTCCCCGTTCGTGCCGACATCCGTGTAGCGCGTGTTCCCGCCGGTGCTCCACTGGTAGTACGGCCCGTCTTCACCGGCATCCAAGGTGAGGGTATCGCCTTCGCACAACACGGAGTCGGGCCCGAGGTCCACGGAGATGCTGGGCATGAATGTGGCCTGCACGGCACGCTGGTCGGAGCACCCCTCCGGTGTTGTCACCGTGACCCCGTAGATGCCCGGGGCATCCACCAAGGTGATGGACTGGCTGGTGGCTCCCGTGCTCCAGAGGTAGGTGCAACCGGGATTGCCGGCATCCAAGGTCAAGGCCTGCTCATGGCAGACCACCGTATCCGCCAGGATGATCACGGGCAAGGGATTGAACAGGAACTCCACCGAATCCGAGGCCTCGCAATGGCTGTTCTGCACAAGCAGGGATACAGTGCCGCTCTGTGTCACCAATTCCTGCTGGCCGGTACCGCCGGAACTCCAGGTAAAGGTGGCATTGGGCCAAGGGCCGGCATCCAAGGTGGCCGTTTCCCCATCGCAAAGCACCTGGTCAGGCCCCAGGTCCGCATCAACCTCCGGAATGAAGGTCACCAGGGCATCATCCGACCGCGCGCAGCCGCCCGGGGCCGTAACGGTGAGGCTCACCGTTCCCGACGCATCGGCCAAGCTGATGGTCTGTGTGGTTTCACCGGTGCTCCAGAGGTAGGTGCATCCCGGGTTGCCTGCATTCAGCACCAGGGTATTGGAGGCGCACAGGGTGGTATCCGGCAGGTCCACCACCGGTGGCGGGTCGAACTCCAGCACCACGGTATCGGAGGCCGAGCAGTAGCCATTGGTCATGTAGAGCCACACCACCGCGTCATTCGCGAAGGTCGCCACCTGGAACGGGCTATTGGTGCTCCACAAATAGGTGGCTCCGGGAAAGGTTCCTGGATCCAGTGAGACCACCTCGCCGATGCACCGCCCTTGGTCCGGGCCCAGGTCGAGTGTGATCGCCGGGGCGAAGGTCACATCCGCATCCAATTGCCGGGTGCACCCGTTGACCGTGGTCAGGGTCACGGTGTAATTGCCCGAGATGGGCGGAACCGTGATGGAGGCCGTGGTGGCCCCGGTGGACCACAGGTAGGTGCAGCCGGGGTTGGCCGCATCAAGGACCAGCGGAAATTCAATGCAGCCGGTGGTGTCGTGCAAGGTGGCCAAGGGCAGCGGGTCGAAGTACACCATGGCCGTATCCTTCCCGATGCAACCTGCCGGGCTGGTGACGTTCACCCAGTAGTTGCCGGTAACCGTGGGTTGTATGGTCTGGGTGGCGGCCCCGGTGCTCCAAAGGAAGGTCATGCCCGGGTTCCCCGCGTTCAGGGTCAACGGATCACCCTCGCAGAGCGACTGGTCCGGCCCGATGTTCACCACGGGTATGGGGTTCACCGTGATCGGCGACGAAACAGTGTCCGTGCATCCATTGGCACCGGTTGCCACCACGGTGATGGTGAAGTTGCCCGTGGAGGCATAGTCGTGGCCGGGCGCGTTGTCCGTAGAGGTTCCACCATCCCCGAAGGCCCATTCGTAACCGGTTACCGGTGTACCGGAAACCGTGGTGTTCTGGGTCTGGACCGTTTCACCCAGGCAGGGTACATTATGGATGAAACCGGCCACGGGGGCGGGAATGACCGTAATGGGCTGAATGATGGTATCCAAGCAACCGGCTGCGCTCTCCACCGCGAGCCTGACCTGGTAGGTCCCGGGTGCGTCAAACTCATGGAACGGCTCTTGGGCGCTGCTGGAGTCACCGTCACCGAAATCCCAGCTCCAACTGGTGATCGGCGGTCCGCTGGCCACGGCGGATGCATCGTTGAACTGCACATCGTTCATACAGGACCCCGTGGTGGTGAAGCCGGCCTGCACAATGCTGGGCACCAGCGACGTGTTCAGCGTGGCCGTGCAGCCGGTGACGGAGGTGAGCGTGCAACTGTAGGTATCTCCCGTGGCGGGCGCATTTACCGTGATCGAAGGCGTGGTCTCCCCGGTGCTCCACTGGTAGGAAGCAAAGCCCACCGGAGCGGTCAGCGTGGCCGTGGCCAACCCTGGGCAGAAATCCGAATTGATGGCCAAGGGGCTGCAATAGCAATCGATGTAGGCATAGCCGTAGTGGGCACCGAGCGAGCAATCGCCCGTGCGGAACTCAATGGTCACCGTTTGCCCAATGTAGGCTGAGAGGTCCATGCCCACCGTTGTCCAGTTCTTATAGTTCACGATGGTGTTATACTGGTTCGTGATGGTGACGAAGCCCGGGATGCCGGCGGTGGAGTACACGTTGTACACACCGCAATCGATGGGCGATCCCAGCTGGTCGTACATACGGATCTCGAACCGGGGCTGCTCGAAGGACGAATGGCTGGGATCCTCCAGCACCACGGCATAGCGGTACACGAACAGGCTGTTGTTCGCGTCCACGGTCATGGTATAGGAGAGCTGCTCCGCTTCCGACCCGCTGCTACTGTTGCCCAAGCGGGCCGAATAGGGCCCTCCACCGGGTGCCACGACCGGAACAGCGCCGTCCGTATTGGGGTCGGTGCCCGGCCCGCTCATGATCGTATGCCTCCCGCCAATGATCGTGGACCCGGTAACATTGATCGGGCAGCAATAGCCAATTCCACCCGACCAGTTGCTGAAATTGCCCAGATCGAACCCCGTATTGGGGCAACTGCTGGTTTGGCCGACCACCATGGAGGTAAGCCCCCATGCCCAGAAGGCCAGTGCTTCAGGCAAATACTTGATTGACATGAGCTTTGATGGAGTAATAATGAAAAATAGCCACCCCGTTCTTGGTATGACTCTTTTCCAAGTCATTGGTTGCCTGGGCATGTGCATTTCCCATCATCCCGGATACTCTGCCCCTGCCGGGGAAAAGCACCGGCCGATCAAGCGGGAACCTTCACCATCCCTTTGCCGCGCGCCTTGTCCATCCGGCGGTAGGCACTGTTCATGTTCATGCGGGCATTGACCAATTTGTAGAACAGCGCCCCGCCGATCACTCCGCGCAACACCCGGCCCAAACGAAGCCGTTGGCCGGGCTTCCATTGGTTCTCCGCGTGATGAACCGCATAATTCCGCTTTCCGGTGAAGGTGGGCACCACGCAGAACTCCTTGGGCAGGATGCGGACACCCTCGCCCAACACCTTCTCCCGGTTGTCCACATGGAAATCCGGGTAGGTCTCCAGGAAGTGCTCCGTAACCAAGGAATTACTCACCACCACCCCTGATAGTTCATCATACTTCCTGAGCAGATCGGCCATCACCGGATGACCTGGTTCGCAGGCCATGATACAAGTGGCCAGGAAGGAATCCATCTCGAAACTGAAAAGGCATCGGGCATCCAGCAACGGCCCCAGATGCTTCTTCACCTCCATGTCCGTATCCAGGTACAACCCACCATGCTCCTGGAGCACTTTCAGCCGCAGGTAGTCACTGGCGAACGCAAAGCGGCCTTCGGCATACATGCGGGCCATCCACGGATGGGAGTGCACATCGAAATTGGATTCATTCCACTCCACCACCTCATGGTCCGGCATCACCCGTTTCCAACCGTCGATCAGGCTTTTGGCCTTGGCCGGCAAGGGCTTCCCACCCAGCCAGACATAGTGAATCTTCTTCGGAATGCCCGGCCCACCTGCACGTACAGCGGCACTCGCCAGGGTGGCGGAAGGACTGGTCGTGTTCATGGCCATGGGCCCGGCAATGGGCGTTGAATGCACTCGAAAGTAGTGGAAGGCACGCTCCCACTGCACATCGGGACTAAATTATTACGGTTCAACCCAGCGGCCATGAAGCCACGGGACCCACGTCGGCGTACCATCCCGCATCCTTTTCCCACAACACACGGTCCATGCGCGGGATCCATCACCATGCACGATAGACCTGTGGTTGCCTCGAAGAGCCTCGCTCCGGTCTCCTGCGCCATAGCTCCTTGCTCCGCCGAAGCGGCTACGCAAAGGCGAAGTCAACAACGGCGTGCGTGTTCCTGGCAAGCGCATAGCGTCAATTGTATGCTCCCATACTTCTCCCGCCAAGTCGGGATGAAACAGTTGCCTACCCAGTCGGATACTTCGTTCCAGTATCCTCTCATCGGAGCGCCTCGTCTGAGCGAATGATGGCTGCGCGCCATCCGTTCGGGGTTCTTCGCCCCCCTGTGCAAAACTGCTTCCTCCGTCTCCCCCTCCCCGGGATACCTTCGTGGCCCTCCGATGGCCTTCTCGCATCTTCACGTCCACACCCAGTACTCGCTGCTCGACGGCGCAGCCAGCATCCCCTCCCTCTTCAAGAAAGCCGCGGCCGACGGCCAGCCCGCCCTGGCCATCACCGACCACGGCAACATGTTCGGCGCCTTCAAGTTCGTGGCCGAGGCGGGCAAGCACAAGGATGCGGACGGCAACCTGCGTGTGAAACCCATCGTGGGCTGCGAATTCTACGTGGTGGCCGACCGGAACCGCAAGACCTTCACCCGGGAGGAGAAGGACAAGCGTTTCCACCAGCTGATGCTGGCCAAGAACGCCGAGGGCTACCGCAACCTGAGCAAGCTCTGCAGCCTGGGCTACATCGACGGTTTCTACAGCAAGTACCCGCGGATCGACAAGGAGCTGGTGCTGCAGTACCACCAAGGGCTGATCGCCACCACCTGCTGCCTGGGCGCCAGCGTGCCCCAGGCCATCCTGCGCGGCGACATGGCCAAGGCCGAGGAGGAATTCCGCTGGTGGCTGGACGTGTTCGGCGACGACTACTACGTGGAGCTGCAGCGCCACGGCATCCCGGAACAGGAACAGGTGAACGCCGTGC
>JAHDVX010000003.1:87596-219657 GCA_023382455.1 Flavobacteriales bacterium | reverse complement strand
AGCATCAGCTTCCCAAGCTGAGGGTCGCGGGTTCGAATCCCGTTTCCCGCTCCAGGCCCTGGCGAACTCGCCGGGGCCTTGTTTTATAGTGAACCTCCAGCCGGGAGGCCTGTTACTTGAACGGCGGATTGAGGTACTTTGCAGGCCGATCCGGCACGCTTTCTGCTTAGCGGTGGGCGCTCCGGCCGGAATGGCGAATTACCCTGACCTCCAGTCCTCGATCACATGAATTGCACTTCCCTGTTGAAACCCGTGGGCGTGTTCGCGCTCTGCCTGGCCTCCTCCGGTCTTTGCGCACAAGCCGACGAGTACAATATCGTGCAGAACGGGGGATTCGAGGAGGTGGAGAAGGAGCCCACCACCTTCGACCAGATCAGCCGGGCAACGGGCTGGAACAATGTCACCATCGGCCTCTCGGAGGTCTTCAGCAAGGGCGCAACGGCAAAGACCGTGGGCATCCCCGACAATTTTTACGGGACCATGGAGCCGGCCGAGGGAGTGCGGTATGCCGGGTTCTTTGCCTGGAAGGATGACCAGCGCTGGAATTTCGACGGCGACCCCGAAGACCCCTTCAAGCCGGGCTGGAACGCCTATTCGGAGTACCCTTGGGCCGAGCTTCCCATCACCCTCAAGGAGGGCCGCACTTATGAGGTCCGGTTCCGGGTGGCCCTGGCGGGGAACAGCGACCGTGCGGTGGCGGGCATTGGCGTGTTCCTTTCTCCCCTGAAGCTCGAATACCACAATCGAAGCTTCCTGCAGGAACGCCCCCAAGTGGTGGAGGAGACCATTCTGGAGGAGCGGGGCAAGTGGGTGGAGGTGAAGGGCTCCTTCGTGGCGGACGGCGATGAGCGCTACCTCGTCATTGGTACTTTTCCCACGGCCATCTTCGAGACCAAGCGCATCATCGAGGGAGTGGACAATCAATACGCCTACTACTTCCTGGACGATGTGTTCCTGATCGAGACCAATACCGTCGAAGGGAATTGAGTGCCCTTGAAACGTTACATTTGCGCCTCGAAATCGGGGGCGTCAATAGGAATAACTCCACTTTGCCCTAAACCTGAAAAACGACCAGACAATGAAGATGCGCTACTCCGGCCTGATGGCAGGCGTGCTCATTTCCTTCGGGGCCATGGCCCAAGGAAACGGCGAGAACCTGATCAAGAACGGCGGCTTCGATGAGCTCAGCTTGCCGGTGAAAACCTGGAACCAGTTGGGTCACGCCACGGGCTGGTCCAATGCCAACCAAGGTACTGCGGACCTGTTCTCCAAGGATGCACGCCACAACACGGTGGGCATACCCGACAGCGAAGTGGGCACCGGGGCCGCGGCCTTCGACGGTGAGCATTTCGCCGGGTTCGTGGCCTTCAAGGAGGATGTCCGCCCCAATTGGAAGCGCGTGGTGAACGGCCAGGAAAGCCCGTTCCGCCCGGCCTTCCAGCGCTATTCGGAGTATCTGCAAACCGCCCTGTCCGGCCCACTGACCGCCGGCCAGAAGTATGATATCACATTCCGGGTGAAGCTGGCCAACGGCAGCGACCGCGCCGTAAGCGGTATCGGTGCCTACGTGTCGCCGATTGAACTGAAGTACAACCACCGCCACTTCCTGGAAGAGAAGCCCCAGGTGTCCACCGCCAAGATCGTGGATGACAAGCAGAACTGGACCGAGATCACCGGCACCTTCACCGCCGACGGGCAGGAGAAGTTCCTGATCATCGGTGCCTTCATCAACGGAGGGTTCGAATCCAAGAAGGTGATCGAAGGCGGCGACAGCCAACGGGCCTACTACTTCCTGGACGGCGTGTCCGTGAAGCTGCACCCGGAAGAGGACCGCGACAAGGACGGCGTGCCGGACAAGGATGACCGCTGCCCGGATGTGGCCGGCCTGGCCGCCCTGCAAGGCTGCCCGGACGCTGATGGCGACGGCATCGCCGATAACATGGACGCCTGCCCTGACGTGGCCGGTCCGGCCGAGTTCAACGGCTGCCCCGACACCGATGGCGACGGCATCCCGGACAATCTGGACCGTTGCCCCAAGGTGAAGGGTATTGCGGCCAACAACGGCTGCCCGGAGATCTCCGAGAAGACCAAGAAACTCTTTGAAAAGGCGCTCACCGGCATCCAGTTCGAAACGGGCAAGAGCGTGATCCGGAAGTCCAGCTACGGTATCCTCGACCAAGTGGTGACCGTGATGCAGGAGAACCCCGAGTACAACCTGGAGATCAATGGCCACACCGACAGCCAAGGGGATGACGCCAAGAACATGAAGCTGAGCGATGACCGCGCCGCAGCCGTACGTACCTACCTGGAAGGCAAGGGCGTGGCGGGCAACCGCATGAAGAGCTTCGGCCATGGTGAAACCCAACCGATCGCCGACAACAATACCCCCGCAGGCCGGGCTAAGAACCGTCGCGTGGAGTTCAAGGTGACCTTCATGAAGTAAGCAGGGCAATAGCCCAATAGCAAAGGGCCGCACCCATTCGCCGGGTGCGGCCCTTTGTTTTCGATACCACGGGTGTCCGGCTTAATCCCTTGATTTCTCCGGCCTGCATTCATGTCATCAGCGCCGGGGCCTGCTTTCCCGGTTGGAAGCATTCCGGTTTGGCTGCGATACCCTTCGGGGACGTCAATTCCCGTAAATGGTTTTCCAAGGGCTGTGATCTCTCTCAGGGTCAATCACTTCGTGGGTATTCGATCCCAATGTGGCGCCGCCATTGGACGACGAATGGAGAAGGGGTGACGACACCGAAGAGCGTCGCAGCCATTCCCCGGACACCCGTGTTTTCGTTATCTCTTCGATCCTGTATTGGAGTAGTGGCCGGGTCAATCGCGACCGACGGGATACCAGGAAGCCCCTGGCCTAGCCCAAGTCCACGAGTCGAGCTAGGAAGGTGTAGGCGTGATGTGCTCTAGGCCGTGAGCTGCATCGCCGGATTGGACGGTCGCCCGGAACTATCGCTACAAGGCCGGGCAAGGGATGCGCTGGCCACTACTCTTCTTCCGCTGGCGGGTCCAGCGCGTAAATGATGTAGCGGTAGGGCATCTGCTTGTAGAAGATGGAGACGTCGGAGAAGCCGTTTGCCGAGATCTCATCGGCCACCGTATTGAAGTCCATCCGTTCCGAGAGCGGCGGTCCGAAAGGGGAGGCCCCCGGCATGTAGTTGACCAGCATGAACTTGTACGGTGGCCTGAGGCCCGCCTTCAGCTGGCCCAGCCAGGCCTTCCGGTCGCCCAAGGTGGAGAATTCCCGGGTCACCAAGGCGATGTCCGCCTCGCCGGGCTGCAATCCCGGGTTGCCGGGAGTGGTGAGCCGGATCAACAAGCGGTCATCGCCGATGCCTTCCTGCTTCTTCCGGGCCTCCAGTGCGGCCACGTCCTGCTGGTCCTGGGCGATGGCCAGAACCCGGGCCCCGGCCCCAAGCAGTTTCCACGTGTAGTAGCCCTTGCCCGCGAAGAGGTCGGCCACCACCAGGTCCTGTACCGGACCCAACACACGAAGCAGGGAATCGCCCAGCAATTGGCTGTCCAGTTCCTTCGTGTCCACCGTTGCTGGGGCGGGTTGGGCAGGCACTTGAGTTCCGGGGCCGGGGGCCGGGGCCTGGCAACCGATTGCATGGAAGGCGAACAGGACGGGAATCAACAATGGGTAGCGCATTGGTGTTTTGAGGGTGGCCAATGTAAGTAAGCCAGGGTCGGGCCACTTATTTTACATGGCGAATAATGTTTTCGTAATTTTGTTGCATGCCTCGGATCGAAAAGGAGCTCCGAATGGAGTTCAAGCAGGAACACCAGAAGCTGTTCCTGAATGTGATTTTCACGGCCAACTGGCTGATGCACCTGGATGTGGAGCGCCTGCGCCCCCATGGGATCAGTCCGCAGCAGTACAACATCCTCCGTATTCTCCGCGGGGCCAACGGTAAGCGAATGAACATGCGCAATGTGCTGGAGTGCATGCTGGACCGTTCCCCCAACGCCACCCGGCTCACGGATAAACTGGTGGGTAAGGGTTTGGTTTCCAGGGAGCGATGTGAGGAGGACAGGCGGGTGGTATACCTGCAGATCACCCCCAAAGGGCTGGATCTGCTCGAGTCCTTGGAGGAAAGCACCCAGCAGCTGACCGATCTTCTGGCCCGGAAATTGTCGGTCGCCGATGCGAAGCAGATGAACCGCGACCTGGACAAGATCCGATCATGAACCGTTCTTTCCTTTCCAATACATGCCGGTGCTCCGGACCAAATTGGTTTTTCAAGATCACCCTTCCTGCACTCCTCATTGCCCTTGTTTTCGCCGAACCGGTAGCCGCCCAAGCCACTTACTCGGTAGACCCCAAGGCTTCCAAGGTGGAATGGACCGGCAGGAAGGTGACCGGCCAGCACAACGGGAGTATCCAAGTAAAGGCAGGGAGCCTCAAATGGGGCATGGACGGCCTGACCCATGGTGAGGTGGTGATCGATATGACCAGTATCACCAACCAGGACCTGGACCCGGAAGAAGCTTCCATGCTGGTGGGGCACCTGAAGTCAAAGGATTTCTTTGATGTTGGCACGTACAAGGAAGCTTCCTTTGTTTCCACGGCGGTGGAGAAAATCACCGCGGAGGCCGGAAAAGCCAACTACCGGCTTACCGGTAACCTGACCATCAAGGGAATCACCAAACCGGTGGTCTTCACCGTCCTCGCCCGGCAGGCGGAACGCGGCGTGCGCGCCACGGGCACCATGTCCTTCAACCGGACGCTGTACGGGATCAAGTACCGGTCCGGCAGTTTCTTCGATGCCTTGGGCGATCGGATGATCGAGGACATGATCGAATTGTCCTTCGATCTGCACGCCCGGTAGGCAGCAGCTTATTGGAGGTGCGTGGACAGCTTGTCCACCAACGCCTGCTTGAGGCCTGACGCCGTCGGCCCGAAAGCATTCACCAGTACTCCCTTCACCCCGTACTTCTCCGAGCTGATCGCATAGACGATGCTTTCGTCGCTGGGGTTGGAGTCTCCCTCGAACCGGTGGAATTCATCGATGCTGAAGTCATCAGGGTGCAGGGTGGTGTTCCTGCCGTTGCATATCACGCACTCCTGGCCGAGCGTCAGGTCATCCGTGTAGCCGCGCGCCTGCAGGTCGTTCACGGCTTGGGAAAGGGTGTCGTATGAGCGTGCCATCCCAACGAAGGTACAACGTTCGGGACGGCATGGGCCTGCTGGAATGGAAAAGGCCGTCCACGGGGGACGGCCTTTTCCATTCCCGATTCACCTCGGTCAGCCCAGCTTCTTGTTCATGTCCAGCATGTCCTTGATGCCGCCGATGCTGCTGAGCACGCCGGTGGCCTCGTAGGGGATGTAGACCACCTTGTTGTCCTTGCCGCTGGTCATCTCCTGGAAGACCTCCAGGTAGCGCATGGCGATCAGGTAGCTGGTGGGGTCGGCATTGGCACCCTTGATGGCCTCGGTGACCAAGCGGATGGCCTCGGCCTCGCCCTGGGCACGGCGTACCCGGGCCTGGGCGTCGCCCTCGGCCTGCAGCACTTGGGCCTGTTTCTGGCCGTCGGCCTCGTTGATCTGTTTCTGCTGCACGGCCTCGGCCTGCAGGATCACCGCACGCTTGGTGCCCTCGGCGTCGATGATCTGGGCCCGCTTGTCGCGCTCGGCGCGCATCTGCTTCTCCATGGCCTCGCGGATGTCGCGCGGCGGGTTGATGTCCTGAAGTTCCACACGGTTCACCTTCACGCCCCATTTGTGGCTGGCCTCGTCCAGGATGGTACGCAGCTTGCCGTTGATGGTGTCGCGGCTGGTGAGCGTCTCGTCCAGGTCCAGCTCGCCGATCACGTTCCGCAAGGTGGTCTGCGTGAGCTTCTCGATGGCCAAGGGCAGGTTCTCGATCTCGTACACCGCCTTCACCGGGTCCATGATCTGGAAGTAGAGCAGCGCGTTGATCTCCGTCATCACGTTGTCCTTGGTGATCACGTTCTGCTTGGGAAAGTCGTACACGGTTTCCCGCAGGTCGAGGCGTTCCTTCTTCACGAACTGCACGTACTTGTTGCCGTCTGGCAGCTCGCGGCTATACCGGAACACGATCTCGCGGGGCTTGTCGAACACCGGGATGATGATGTTGAAGCCGGCGGTGAGCGTTTCGCGGTATTTGCCGAAGCGCTCGATGATCATCGCCTCGCTCTGCTGCACGATGCGCACGCCCTTGGCGATGATAAAGATCACGAAGAAGGCAATGAGGAGAAGTATCACGGTTCCCGGGCTCATGACTCAGTGTTGGGTTATGGGTTTTACGATCAGGGTGTTGCTTTCCACGCGGACCACTTCGATGATGTCGCCGGTGCGCAGCAGGCTGTCCGTGGTGCTTTCCGCCCGCCAGTCGTCGCCGCCCACCAGCACGCGCCCCAGGCGCAGGCCGGGGTCGAAGTCCTGGCTCACCCGGCCGCGTTGGCCCACCAGGGCATCCGCGTTGGTGGCCGTATGCTCCTTGGTCCAGAACCGCTTCATGAGCAAGGGCCGCACCGTGAAGAAGGCGACCAGCGAAAAGATCGAGAACACCAGGAGTTGGCCGGCCGCCCCGAAGCCCAGAGCGGCGGTGATGCTGGCGCCGATGCAGCCGATGCCGAGGCAGAACAGGAAGAAGCCCGGGAGAAAGATCTCCGCGATGAGGAGGATCAGGGCCAGGCCCGCCCACCAGTGCCATTGAAAGAATTCCATGTCGAGCATTACGAGGCGCAAGGTATGCCTGAACGGATGAGGCGTGATCCAATTCGGGATGGGCGGTGCTTCGGCCTGATGGGAGCGTCCTTCACGGGTGGAGCATGGAGCCATGAGCAAGCCGCCGGGCCGGACGGGCCAAAGCGCCGGGCTTGGCCTACTTTCGCGGGCCATGCCCGGAAAGATCAAGGCCTTCCTGACCTCGCCCAAAGGGAAGGACAGCCTGCTCACCTTCCTCACCGAGGGGTTGTCCATGCTGGGCATGGTGCTCACCTACCGGCTGGCGGCCGACCTGAGCAAGCAAGATCTTGACCTGTACGTGATCGTGCGGCGCACGGTGAACTTCGTGTTCCCGGTGATCCTGATGGGAGCCATGGTGGGCCTCACCCGCTTCGTGGCCATGAGCCATGAACCGGCCCGGCAACGGGGCTACCTGCGCGGGGCGCTGTACTGGGTATTGCCGCTGGGCGCACTGTGCGTGGCCTTGTTCACCTTGTTCGCACGGCCGCTGGCCTGGGTGCTTTTCGGCTCGGTGGAAAGCGCGGGACTGGTGCCGCCACTGGGTGCCATGATCACGGGCATCGCCCTGCACGGTGTGGCCTACGGCTACTTGCGCGGCAAGCCCGCCAGCGTCACCGCCAACTTCGTGCAGCTTGCCGTTCTGGCCCTGGTGCCCTGCGGCGCCTTCCTGCTTTGGCAGGACATGGAGGCCGTGCTCTGGGCCACGGGCATCGGTTGGATCGCCGTGCCGGTGCTCTCCATCCTGCCTTCGTTATTGGCCCGGCAAGGCATGAAGATGCGCAAGGAGCGGAGCGAGCTGTTGCGCTACGGGCTACCGCGAGTGCCGGGCGATATCGCCCTGGGGGCGCTGCTCACGGTGCCCGGCTACGTGGCCCTGCGGACCCATGGCCTGGACGTGAGCGGTGAAGTGGGCTTCGGCGCAACCTTGCTCGGCCTGGCCGCCGCCGTGTTCTCGCCCGTGGCGCTGCTGCTGCTGCCTGCCGCCTCCGGCCGGCTGGCCGTCGGCGACCATGCCGGCTTGGAGAAGAGCATCGCCCGCATGACGTGGATGGTGGTGGCCATCTCCGTGCTGCTCACCTTGGGCTTCGAGCTGCTGGCGTACCCCTTGCTGGTGATCTACCTCGGCGCGGACACCGGCCCGGCCTATGTGCCCATGGCGCGGATCATCTTCCTGGGGGCGCTGCCCTTCGCCTTCTTCAACGGCATGCGCAGCGTGCTCGACGCCTATTTCCATACCCCGCGCAACGGTGTGAACCTGATGGCGGCCTTCGGGATCCTGCTGCTGGGAAGCTTCTTCCACCTGCTGGTGCCCACGCCGTGGTACACCATGGGCGTGGTGCTGGTGGCGGCGATGTACTGGCTGGGCTGGGCCACCTGGCGCGATGTGCGCTACGTGCGCAGCGAGCTGCGGCGGCTGGCGGCACGGGACCCCGGCCAGCTGCGCCTGGTGGTGCTGATCCCCGACAAGGAGGAGGGGAGCACCTATGCGGCATCGAAGGCCCAGGCACAAGCCTTCGCCCAGCGCGGTTGTGAGGTCACCCTGTTCCACCTGGAAAGCCGCAGCTCCCTTTCCAAATTGTGGGCCGCCCGCCGCCGCTTCAAAAGGTTGCTGCGCGAACAGCGACCCGATGCGGTGCATGTCCATTTTGGTTCCGTAGCCGCGCTCTTCGGCATCATGGCCAGCAACGTGCCGGTGGTGGTCACCTTCATGGGCGACGACCTGGACCGCACCGGCGTGCACGGCATCGCCCGCCCGTGGATGGGAGGGTTGTTCAGCCAGGTTTCGGCCTTCTTCGCTTCGGGTATCATCTGTTCCGATGAAGGCGTGCGCGAGCACCTGTGGTGGCGCCAGGGCGAGGCCGTGGTGCTGCCGTTGGGGAAGGATGGCGCCGGAAGCATCCCGGAGACCTTGGCCTTCCTGCGGGAAGTTGGCCTGCACAGGAACAAGGAAGAAGCTGCGGGATGAGCGGGATGCAATCCTCCCCATCACACGCCGGTGAGCGGCCCTTCCTGCGGTCCGTGGCCACCCTCTTCAGCGGCACGGTACTGGCGCAGCTCTTTCCCTTCCTGTGCGCGCCGTTGATCGCCCGTCTCTACGATGCCACACAGTTCGCGGTCTTCGGCACCCTGCTGGCGGTGTTCAACATCATCAACGTGGTGGCGGCCGGGCGCTATGAGCAGGCCATCGTGCTGCCGCGTGAACGCGGCCAGGCCGCGGACCTGGTCAAGGGGGCACTGGTGCTGGTGGCCTGCACCACCGTACTGGTAACGGGCCTGCTGCTGGCCTTCGGCCTGCGCCTGGAGCGGGCCGCTTCCCTCACGGACCTGCACCGGCTCACCGTGCCGTTGGTGGCGCTCACGTTCCTGGGCGGCACGCAGCTGGTGCTGCTGCAATGGCTGCTGCGGCACCGTGCCTTCCCGGTCATCGCCCGGCAGAAGGTGCTACAGGCCGTGGCGGTAACGGGCCTGACCATCCTCTTCGGCTGGCTGGCCTGGCGCAATGGCCTGGTTGCGGGCTATGTACTGGGCTGGCTGATCTACGCCAGTGCCACGGCGTGGGCGGTGCTGCGCTCGTTCCCATTGGGGCCGGGCTGGCACGCCGGCGCGATCAAGGCAGCCTTGCGGGCGTACCGTGATTGGCCCTTGCACAACGCCTGGCCAGCCGTGCTCAATGCCGTGGCCTCCGGTATGGCCGTGATCTACATGGTGGCCTACTTCGATACGCAGGTGGTGGGCGAGCACAATTTCGCGCGGCAGTACCTGCTGGTACCCATCAGCATGGTGAGCGTGGCGCTGGGGCAGGTGCTCTTCGAGCGCACGGCCTCCAAGGTGCGTGAAGGACGACCGGTGATGGCGGATATCCGGCGGGTGACTTGGGCGCTTGCGGCCATCGCGCTTTCCGTGGCGCTCGTGGTCACGCTCTTCGGTGAATCGCTCTTTGCGCTGGTCTTCGGCGAATCATGGCGCTACGCGGGCCATGCCGCAGGAATTCTGATCTGGGGCTATGCGGCGCAGTTGGTGGGCAGTCCGTTGGGCAGCCAACTGATTGCCATGGGCAAGGTGAAGGCGGCCATGGCCTTTCCCGTCTTCTTCGCCGCGCTACTGGCTCTTTTACCGTTCTTCAAGCATGTGGAACCTTTGCACTTCATGGCATTGCTCAGCGCCACGGAGGTGCTGGCCTACGGCGGATATGCCGCCTGGGTGTGGTACCATGCTGGGCGCCACGATCATTCAATTTCCCCCACGGAATGAAGGCGTTGATCGCCAGCAACACCATCCTCATGGTCCACTTGGTGGTCACGGCCTTGCTGGTGCCCGGGCTGGTGGTGTATTCCGGGGCGGCCTACCTCCCATATCTCGCCCTGTATGTGGCCGTCTTGTGCATCAGTTACGTGCTGTTGCAACGGATCATGCCAACATGGAAGCGGGAAGCCAGGCTCCATTCCCCTTCCGTTGAACGCTTCATCCAGGTCGTGTTCCTGGCCCAAGTGGCCGTGCTGGTGGCGCATTGGGGCTACCTGGGTGGCATTCCGCTTTGGGAAGCGCTGCATCAGCAGAACGACCTGGTGATCGTGGATATCCGCCGTTCAGCGGGCGAAGTTGTCCCCCTGCCATTGGCGTATGCCTCGCACTTCATGATCAAGGCCGTGGTGCCATTCGCCTTGCTGCTGGCCTGGGGAAGCGCCCGCAAATGGTTTTGGCCGTTGGCGGTGACGGCGGGGCTGTATGCGGCATCGCTCCTGGCCAAAAGTTTTGTGGTCACGTTATTCGTCCCGCTATGGATCGCGTTCCTCATCGGGAGGCGTTGGATGCGTTTCGGGACCTTAAGCGCGGTTTTTGCCTTGTTGATCATCGCGCTTTCCACGGTGGCCAACCCGCAGAAGCTGCAGTTTCAGGCGGTAGGCCCGAACGGGAACACGGAAGCCATGGACGAAGGTGTCCGGGAGCATGGGTTTTTGGGTGATGCGGTGTTGGGCGTGGGCAAACGGATCCTGGTGATGCCGGGCCATACCGTGGCCGAGTGGTTCATGCACGTTCCGGCTGACGTGCCTTATGCAAAGGGAGGAGCGATCCGCCCCTTGGCCGCCGTGCTGGGCGTGCCGTACACGGACTACACGGAAAAGATCTACGACCTGGCTTACCCGGACATGGCCGCGCAGCATGTGCCCGGCACCATGGGGTCGGCTTCCTTCATGTACGGCTACGCGAATTTCGGTGCATGGGGCCTGGCCGCTTCGGGCCTGATCACCGCGCTGATGCTGCTGCTGGTGCAGGCCATCTTCGGCACACGGTGGCGCTGGGCCTTGGTCCTGAATGTTTTTCCGTTGCTCGCCCTCAGTGCCAGCGCCTTGCCCACGGTACTGATCACCCACGGCTGGGCGATCACCATCTTGTTGTACCTGTTGTTCCGACCCGCCACCGAACCCGGTACATGACCCGCGTCTGCCACATCACCACCGTACACGGCCCGTTCGACGACCGGATCTTCTTCAAGCAGTGCCGCTCGCTTGCTGCGGCCGGCTTCGATACGCACTTGGTGGCGCCGGTCGAACAGGAAACAGGGGAGGATGGAGTCCGGATCCACCCGGTGGCCGTGCCAAGTTCCCGTTTGTTGAGGCCGGTGGTGGGCGCTTGGCGGGCGTTCCGGACGGCGCGAAGGTTGAAGGCGGCCTTGTATCAAGTGCACGACCCCGAGCTGCTCTGGGTGGCGCTCCTGCTCAAGAAGCGTGGCAACCGCGTGGTGTACGACATGCACGAATCCATGCGCGGCCACATCCTCACCAAGACCTGGCTGGGGCCTACCTGGATGCGCAAGTTGGCTTCACGCCTCTACGGCTGGTTCGAGGACCTGGCTATCCGCAAGCTGGACCATGTGCTGGTGGTGGTGGAAAGCATGCGTGCCGACATCCTGAAGTACCATCCCGCCCAAGCGGAAAAGGTGACCGTGCTGCGCAACCTACCGGTGGTGGCCTTGATCGACCGTTCGTTGCAGGTGCTTCCCAAGGACCCGGCATTCACCTTGATCTACGTGGGCGGCCTGTCGCGGATCCGCGGCATCAAGGAAGTGGTGCAGGCCCTGGAACAGGTGCCCGGGGTGCGGCTGAAGCTGCTGGGGCCATGGAGCGATGATGCCTACCGGGCCGAGTGCACGGCGCTGCCCGCATGGGCGCAGGTGCAGGACCTGGGCCAGGTGCGCATGGATGCCGTGTACGACCACATCCGTGCGGCCGATGCCGGGCTCTGCCTGCTCTATCCGGTGCACAACTACATGATCAGCCTGCCCATCAAGACCTTCGAATACATGGCCTGCGGGCTGCCCATGCTGCTGAGCGATTTCCCCTTCTGGCAGGAGACCTTCGGTCCCTACGCCTGGTTCACCGATGCCCGCGACCCCGGCGCCATCGCCTCCGCCATCCGTGCCGCCCAGGCCGATGCCGAAGGCCGCGTGCGCAAGGGCAGGGAAGGGCGTGCCACCGTGCTTGCGCAGTACAGCTGGGAAAGCGAAAGCCGCATCCTGGTCGATCTTTACCACCGGCTCCTACCATGACCGTAGCACCGCTCACCGGCGATACCGCCACCGCGCTCGGCCTTGCGCCGGAAGCGTTGCCCCTTTTCCTCCGTGAGGAATGGCGTGCCATCGTGGGCGATGGATATGAGCGCTTGGCGGTGCTGAACGAGGACGGCAAGGCGCTGGCCGCCTTCAACCTGCACCGCACGCGGCGCGCGGGCCTGCGGTTGATCTCCCACCCGGCCTTCAACCCGCATTGCGGGCTGTGGCGCAGGCCCCAGGCCAAGAACCCGGCCAAGGCCGTGGGCGAGGCCAAGAAGCTGCACACCACGTTGGCCGAATACATGCTCGCCCAGGACGGCATGGTCCACCTGGCCTTCCCGCCCGAGGAGACCGACCTGCAGCCCTGGGCCTGGAAAGGCTTCAAGGTGGTGGCGCAATGGACCTACCGCATCGACCTCGGCCAAGGGCTGCCCACCATTCGCGCAGGCTACGAGGACAAGCAGCGCAACGCCATCAAGAAGGGCTTGGCCGGCGGCACAGTGGAAACCACCGATGACCCGGACCGTGTGCTTAACGCCGTCCGAAGCACCTTCGCCCGCAAGGGTAAGGGCCTGGACGAGGCCACCACCTCCGCGCTGCTCCGCGCTTTCTTGAAGCCCGGCCTCGGCTTCGCCTTCGTCACCGTGGAGAACGGGAAGGACAGCGCCGCCGCCTTCTGCGCCCATGCCGCCGGCACCTGCTACTACCTGTTGGGCGGCGTGGACAAGGCCCACGGTTCCAACGGCGCCGGGGCCATGGCCGTGGATGCCTGCATCGGACAGGCGCATGCCTTGGGCCTCCCGATCTTTGATTTCGAAGGAAGCATGCTGCCGGAGGTGGAGCGCTACTTCCGCACCTTCGGCGGCACGCCCACACCCTATTTCACCGTGAACCGCGCGCCGTTCCTCACCGAGGTGGCGCTGAAGAAAAAGCTGCGGCACCTGTTCTGATGCGCGTGATCCTCAGCCACGACGTGGACCACATCACCGTGTGGGAGCATTGGAAGGATCCGATCCTGCCGAAGTATATCGTGCGCGCCTATTTGGAACGCGCGTTGGGCAAGATCTCCTGGAAGGAGCTGGCCCTGCGCCACAGCGACTTCCTCACCAACCGATGGGAGCGCATCACCGAGGTGATGGACCTGCATGATAAACTGGACATCCGTTCGTGCTTCTTCTTCGGCATGGCCAACGGCGTCGGTTTGTCGTACCCGTTGCGGCACGCGGAGAAGCACGTGCCGCAGGTACAGGCGCGCGGTTTCGAGGCCGGTGTGCACGGTATCGCTTACAGTGATGAGGCGGCCATGGCGGCGGAGCACCAACGGTTCGCGGCCATCAGCGGGCGAAGCGATTTCGGCATCCGCATGCACTACCTGCGGCAGGATGAAACCACTTTCCAAAAGCTCGCTGCATTGGGCTACGCCTTCGATGCCACACGGCAGGAGTTGAGCGACCCCTATCGCCTGCACGGCATGTGGGAGTTCCCCCTGCTGTTGATGGACGGCTGGGCCATGGACGGCGAGAAGCGCTACCAGAGCCGCGACCTCGGCGGGGCCAAGCAGTTTGCGCTGGCGAAGCTGGACGAAGCCGAAAAGGCCGGGCTGCAGTATGCCAGCATCCTGTTCCATGACCGCTATTACAGCCCTGCCTTTGCCACATGGAAGGCCTGGTACGAATGGCTGTTGGGCCACCTGAAGGAGCGGGGGCACACGTTCATCACCCACGCGGAGGCCATGCGGCAACTGGAGGCTGCAGAAGCGCGGGGGACAAACGCCGGCATGGAATGAGGATCATCTTCCTCACCCAATACTTCCCGCCCGAGACCGGCGCGCCGCAGAACCGGCTCTTTGCCATGGCCAAGGCCCTCCAGGACCATGGCGCGCAGGTCACGGTCCTCACCGCGATGCCGAACTATCCCGACATGCGCATCCATGCCGCTTACCGGGGGAAGTTCCATGTGCGCGAGCAGCTGGTCGGGCTGGACGTGCACCGGGCCTGGCTGTTCGCCTCCCGGGGCCGCGGCATCCTTGTGCGCCTGTGCAATTACTTCTCCTTCGTTTTCACCGCGCTGCTGGTGGGCGCCTTCAAGTTGCGCAGGGCGGACGTGCTGCTGGTGGAGTCCCCGCCGCTTTTCCTGGGCATCGCGGCCATGGCGCTGGCCCGCATGAAAGGGGCCAAGCTGGTGTTCAATGTCAGCGACCTGTGGCCGGAAAGCGCCGTGCAGCTGGGCTTGGTGAGGAACAAATGGATGATCCGTGCCAGCACCTGGCTGGAAGAGAAATGCTACCGCCGCGCGGCATTGATCACCGGGCAGACCAAGGGCATCGTGCGGAACATCCGCGGGCGCTTTCCGCGGAAGGACGTGCTCTGGGTGCCCAACGGCGTGGACCTGGAGGCGGTGGCGGCAGTGGAAGGGCTGGCCCCTTCGGCCATCCGGCAGCGGTTGGGCATCGGCACGGACCACCTGGTGCTGGCCTACACCGGCATCCTGGGCCATGCCCAAGGGCTGCACGTGGTGCTGGAGGCCGCGGCCCTGCTCAAGGCGCGCAAGGATATCCATTTCATCCTCATGGGCGACGGGCCGGAGAAGGAGAAGCTGATCGCCTTGAAGGAACGGCTCGGTACCGTGCAGGTCCATTTCGTGGACCGCATGCCCCGCAAGGAATTGCTGGGCCTGATGCGCGCGGTGGACGCCGCCGTGGTGCCCTTGCTGCGCAACGACCTTTTCCTGGGCGCCATCCCGAGCAAGATCTTCGAGGCGCTCGCTCTGGGGAAACCCATCGTGCTGGGCGTGGACGGCGAGGCCCGGGAGCTCTTCATCACGGAGGGCCGCGCGGGGCTCTTCTTCACGCCGGAAGATGCCGGGGCCCTGGCCCGGGTGGCCGTGCGCTATGCCGATGACCGCGCGTTGCTCGCGGAGCACGGGGCGAACGGCGCCCGTTATGTTCGCGGGCAGTTCGACCGCAGGACGATCAGCGACACCCTTTGGAATGCGCTTCAACCACTGGCATGAACAACGCACTTGGCGCGGGCGCTCCGCCTTCCTGGGGCGCTGGGCCCTGCTGCTGGCCTTTGCCACGTGGAAGGTGTGGTATGAAGGTGTGTTCCATCCCTTGGCTACCCAAGGCCACCGCTTTGCCATCTACGGACAGGCGATGGAATCAACCGGTCCGGCCGGACCGCCGAGCCCATGAAACGTGTGTCCATCTCCATCCATTGCCGGAATGAGGCGCGCTACATCGAGGCTTGTCTCCAGTCCATCGTGGCCATGGACCGCACGGGCATGGACTTGGCGGTGGTGGTCTGCGATGGCATGAGTGAAGACGGGACTCGCGAGATCGTACAGCGCATGGCGGAACAGCACGCTTTGATCCGCCTTGTGGACAATCCCCACCGCACTACGCCGCAAGCCCTCAATTTGGGCCTGCAGGCAGTTCCTTTCGATTACGGCATGATCCTCGGCGCCCATGCCGAAGTGGCCCCGGATTATGCCAGGGCTTGCCTGGAGGCCCTGGAGGCCGACGATTCACTTGGTTGTGCAGGCGGCTTGATCGAGAACCTCTATGAAACGGAAGAAGCCCGTGCCATCGGTGCCGCCATGGCGCATCCGTTCGGTGTGGGTGGTGCGCATTTCCGTACCGGGGCTGTAGCTGGCCGGGTGGATACGGTCGCCTTTGGGGTATACAGGCGTGAGGTGTTCGAGCGTGTTGGCTGGTTTGATGAGGATCTGGTGCGCAACCAGGATGATGAGTTCAATTTCCGCGTTACCAAGGCCGGTTACGGAATCTTGCTTTTGCCACAGGCCAAGGCGCGCTATCACGTCAGGGCCAGCTTTTTGCGTCTCTATCGGCAGTATTTCCAGTACGGATATTGGAAGGTGTATGTGAACATCAAGCACGGAACGGTGACCACCTTGCGCCAGGTGGTGCCCGCAGCTTGGATCGTCGTCCTGGTCCTGGGCGGATTGGCCGGATTGGCCTGGCCAGTGGCCCGCTGGCCGTACCTGGGCATGGTGGGGTTGTATGTGCTGGCTTCCTGCATGGCAGCGGTCAAGGCCGCGCCTGGCCCTGGTCAGTGGCCGTCCGTGGTCCGCGCCTATTGGACGCTTCACGCGGCCTATGGGCTCGGTTACTTCAAGGGAGCTTGGCGGTTCATGCTCCTCCGGGGAAAGCCCGAAGAACACAGTAAAGCCTTGACCCGATGAGGCGAGAAGCTTCCCATGCCGGGTTGAATTTGCCGTTCGGGGTGTTTGCTGGGATCGTGATCTGTGCATGTTGTTGCTGATGTTTGCACGGGCACGCGGATCTCGGTTCACCGCAAGTCGATCAGGTGACCATGGCAATGGACGGCAGCAGTGAAATAGCACCTTGGAGGGAGCGTGCCGCGCAGGTTGGCCGCTGGGCCCTGCTGCTGGCCTTCGCCGCCCTGCCGATCAAGGGCGAGCTGGTGCCGCTGCCCCTGGTGACGGGTATCGTGCTGTTGTTGCCGCAGGTCGTTGGCTTCGCCAAGCTGAAGGATAAGGCCCTGTTGTTGCTGCCCATGGCTTTCTACCTGTTGCACGTGGTGGGCATGGCCTGGACCAGCGACATTGACTTCGGCCTGTTCGACCTGGAAGTGAAGCTGAGCCTGTTGCTGCTGCCGCTGGTGGCCGCCGGTATGGCCCTGCCCGACGGAAAGGACCTTTTGCGCCCGGCCATGGCGGCCTTCTCCGTGGGCTTGGTTGTGGCGATGCTCCTGAGCATGCACGCTTCCATCTCCTGCTACCTGGAGCACGGCTGGATGGAATGCTTCACGCAGAGCTACCTATCGGCGTTCCTCCATCCCAGCTATTTGGCATGGTATGCCTGTTGGGCGCTCTTCTACTGGGGACGGGAACTGCTGGACGCCCGGGCTCCCATCGGTCGGTGGCGCGTGCTGACGGCGGCCTTCCTGCTGCTGCTGTTGGTGTACATCGTGATGCTGGCCAGCAAGAGCGGCCTCATCGGCTTGGCGGTGGTGGCGGGCCTGCTGACCGTCCACGCTTACTGCGTGATGCCGCGCAAGGTGCTGCCGTGGCTCACCGCCGGGCTTGCCGTGGCGGTGCTGGTGCCGGGCGTGCTGCTTTCGCGCGTGATCAAGGCGCGTGTGGGCGAAGCCGTACATGCGGCGGGCATGGTGTTTCAGGGCGACCATTCCTTCAAACAAGTGGAAAGCAGTTCGGACGAACGGCTGGCTGCGTGGAACTGCAGCGTGGACTGCCTGAAGGATTCCCCTTGGGGAGCGGGCACGGGCGATATCAAGCACGCCCTGATGGACTGTTACCGGACAAAAGGAGCGACTGCCGCTGTTGAGCACAACCTCAACAGCCATTCCCAAGTACTTCAAAGCGGCGTGGCCCTGGGCTGGCCGGGATTCCTTCTGGTGTGTGCACTGATGTTCGTGCCGCTGGTCATGGGGATTGTCCGGAAAGATCCCTTCCTGGCGATCTTCGCCCTGCTGTTCATCATCAACGGCGCCATCGAATCCGTGCTTGAAGTGCAGGCCGGCGTGGTGTTCTTCATCCTGTTTTACGTGGTGCTGGTGCGCCGATCATCCGTGCACCGGCCGCAGCCAACCGCCCTCCCATGATCCCTTTTTCCCCGCCCCGCATCGACGACCGCACCATCGCCGCCGTGAACGAGGCGTTGCGCAGCGGTTGGATCACCACCGGGCCGCGCACCAAGGAGTTCGAGAAACGGCTGGCAGCCTATTGCGGCGTGCCGCGCGTGATCGCCCTCAACAGCTGGACCAACGCGGCCGAGCTGGCGTTGCGCTGGTACGGCATCGGCCCCGGCGACGAGGTGATCGTGCCCGCATACACCTACTGCGCCACGGCCAACATCGTGATGCACGTGGGCGCCAAGCCCGTGATGGTGGACGTGCTGGACGATTTCACCATCGATCCCGAGGCGGTGCGGGCGGCCATGAACCCGCGCACCAAATGCATCATCCCCGTGGACATCGGCGGGCTGCCGGCCCGCGTGGCCGAGGTGATGAAGGTGGCCGAGGAAAGCTGCGCCTGGTTCTCGCCGACGGTGAACCTGCGCGTGGGCGGATCCAATCCGCAGATGAAGCTGGGGCGCGCCCTGGTGCTTTCCGATGCCGCGCATTCCTTCGGCGCCCGCATCGGTGGCATGCCGGTGGGAAGCCAGGCCGACATCACGGGCTTCAGCTTCCACGCCGTGAAGAACCTTACCACGGCCGAGGGTGGTGCGCTGGCATTCAACCTGCCCGAACCGTTCCACGCCGATGAACTGTATGGCTGGTTCAACACCATGAGCCTGCACGGCCAGAGCAAGGATGCCTTGGCGAAGACGGCGCCGGGGGCCTGGCGCTACGATGTGGCCGGGGCCGGCTGGAAGTGCAACATGACCGACATCCAGGCGGCCATCGGGCTGGTGGAGCTGGAGCGCTACGATGCGGATACGATTCCCCGCCGCAAGGCCATTTGCCAACGCTACGATGCGGCGTTCCATGGCGATCCCCGCTTCCTGACGCCCTTGCTGAAGGATGACCGCCGCGAGGGCAGCTACCACCTGTACATGCTGCGCATCGCCGATGCCACGGAGGAGCAGCGGGATGCCATTATCGCCGCCATCGCCAAGCGGGAGGTGAGCGTGAACGTCCACTTCATCCCCATGCCGCTGCTCAGCTTCTACCGGAACCAAGGCTATCGCATCCAGGAGTACCCGAATGCCCTGAAGCAGTACAGCCGCGAGATCAGCTTGCCGGTCTACTACGACCTGACGGATGAACAGGTGGATACCGTGATCACGGCGGTGAAGGCGGCCGTGCAGGAGGTGTTGGGCTGAGCCATGGGGAAGCGCGCCTTCGACATCGTGTTCGCCCTGGTGTTCCTGGTGTTGCTGTCGCCATTGTTGCTGCTCTTTGCCTTGGCCGTAGCGCTCACTTCCCCGGGCGGCGCCTTCTTCCGCCAGGTACGGGTGGGCCGGCATGGCCATGAGTTCCGCCTGCTGAAGTTCCGCACCATGCGGCCGGGCAGCGAGGCCAAGGGCCAGCTCACCATCGGGGGGCGCGACCCGCGGATCACCGGCGTGGGCTACCTGCTCCGCAAAACGAAGCTGGATGAACTGCCGCAACTCTGGAATGTGCTGGTGGGCGACATGAGCGTGGTGGGCCCGCGGCCCGAGGTGCCCAAGTACGTGGCGCTGTACAACGAGGAGCAGCGCGCCGTGCTGTCCGTGCGGCCGGGCATCACCGGCATGGCCAGCATCGACTACATCGACGAGAACGAATTGCTGGCCAAGGCCACCGACCCCGAGCGGACCTACATCGAAGAGGTGATGCCCGCCAAGCTGGCGCTGGACCTGCGCTATGTGCGCGAGCAAAGCTTCGCGCTGGATCTGAGGATCATCATGGCCACGGTGGGCCGTGTGTTCGGCGGGTGGTGAGGAAGACAGCTCACAGCGCCGTCAGCAGCTTCCTCAAGTCTTCCGCCCGGTCCGTGTCCCCCAGCTTTTCGTAGCTGTTCAGCAGGTTGTTCATCAGGCGGCGGATGATCTCGATATTGGTGCAGGGCTGGTAGAACGATTCCTCGTGGGGCATGCCCAGCTTGGTGAGGAACTCGTCGATCTCGGCCTTGCCCAGGATGTCCCCTTGGCTGAAGGCGTTCACATAGAACAGCACGTCGCCGTGGCCAAACTCGCTGGCCGCCACACCGGTCTCGTCCAGGTAGGCCAGCACGAAATGATTGGGCAGGTTCACCCCGCGGATGGGCAGTTCCAGTTCCTCGGCCACCAGTTGATAGATCAAGGCCAACGAGAGGGGATTGCCTTTCCGGCCTTCCAGCACCTCATTGAGGTAGCTGTTCTGTGGGGCGTGGTAGTTGCGCTTGTTGCCCTTGAAGCCATGCACTTGGAAGAAGATGTGGTTGAACACGCGAACCTTCTCGAAGGCCGTGAGGTGGTCGTTGAGCTCCAGCCAGATGTCCTGCCGCAACTTGGTCAACCGTGCCCGCACCTTGGCCTCGTCAAGCTCCGCGTAGCGGTATCGGCATACGGCCAGTGCACCTTCCAGCAGGTCGTCGCCACCGGTCTTCCGCCAAGCGGTCAACCGCCGATAGGTGATGTCCAGGTGGATAGCATGCAACAGGTCCTCCACGCGGCACCGGAACAGGTCGCCCAACCCATCGCGTTCCCAGGCATTTTCCAGGACGGGCACCACCGGCTCCCCCAGGGCCAGGATGCGGTCGCGCACCTGGGTATAGATGGATTCGTCGGGGTCGTCGATCAATGTGATGAGGGCCTGGATCTCGGTCTCGCTCATGGTGGCTCTGCCCGGGGTGCATTCCGGGCATGGACGAAAGTACCGGCGTGGGGTGGGGGCGGTGGGGCGGCCCGGCGTCTTGTTTCAACCGGTCCGGGTTGAATTCCCCGCGCCAACAGCGGGCTGTGGAAAGAACGGCCGGAGCAGGCCGATGCAGCGGGGGCCTCACCGGCTATGCGGCCATGGAGGTCAGCCCACGAGCCGTTCCAGAACCTGGCCGATCATGCGGTCCACGGCCGCATGATGGTCCTTGCTGTATTCCTTGCGCAGGCGGTTGGCCACCACGGTGCACACGGTGCAGGCCTTGTGCCCCAGCAGTTCGCTCAGGCCGAAGAGGGCGCTGGTCTCCATCTCGAAGTTCAGCAGCCGCAGCTCTTCATGCCGGAAGGCGGTGAAGCGCTCGTTCAGGCCGTCCACGCTGGGTACGGCGCGCAGTTGCCGCCCTTGCGGGCCGTAGAAGCCGCCTGCGGTGGCCGTCAGGCCCACATGGTTGCCGTGCCCCAAGGTGGCCACCAGCTGTTCATCGGCAGTTGCCAGGTACGGTATGGGCAGGTTGTCCGGCCATTCGGTCTGCTGCAGGAAGGCCTGGAGGATGCGCAGCTCCGCATCCGTCTGCTCCAGCGCGTAGTAGTGCATCACATTGTCCAGCCCCAGTCCGTGGCTGCTCACCACCAGCTCATCCACGGGCACATCCTCCTGCAAGGCCCCGCACGTGCCCATGCGCACGATGGTCAGTGCCTTGTGCTCCTTCCGGGGGGTGCGCTTCTCCAGGTCGATGTTGGCCAAGGCGTCCAGTTCGCCCAACACGATGTCGATGTTGTCCGTGCCGATGCCCGTGGCCAAGGCCGTGATGCGAGTGCCGTGGAAGGTGCCCGTATGGGAGATGAATTCGCGGTTCTGCGATCGGTGCTCCACTTGGTCGAAATGGGCGCTGACACGCGCCACCCGTCCCGGGTCGCCCACCACCAGCACCAAGTCGCCCAGGTGCTCCGGCCGTAAGGCCAAATGGTAAACGGAGCCGTCGGGGTTGAGGATGAGTTCGCTTTCGGGCAGGATGGTGCCCGGTTCGGTCAGCAGGATCGGATGCATGTGCACGGTGTTCCGGGCCGACGGCCCTGGTGGATCGGTTTTCGACAAATGTGCACAGGATCGGCGGATCGGGCCCTTGTCCGTATTCCACCGGAAGCGGGGTAGTATGGGACAGGCTGCTTCCACCGGGAGCAATGCCGCACCAACACAAAGGCACGGACCCGCCGTTACAGGCGGGATACCGGATCCGTTTATCTTGCATCACCAACTATCCATCGCCATGAGAAGAATGCTCCACTATGCGATCGGGCTGCTCACCCTTTCGCCTGCTTCCGCCCAGCAAGTATTATTCTCCGAGGATTTCGAGGGCACCCAGCCCGCCTTTGTGCTGAATACCACGGACATGGCATCGGTGGCAGCCGGCACCAATGCCTGGCTGGTGAACAACGCCTACGCCGGCGGCAGCGGGCTGGTGAGCTGCCTAGGTATGGATTTCTCCTTCACGGTGCCGGCCACGGCCGCGCAACCAGCGGGCATTTCCTCGCCCAATAGCTGCTACCTGCACACCACCAGCACGGCGGCCCAGGCCAGCGGGGTGCTCAACTGCAATTTTGTGGCGGCCGATGGGATGTGCAACCCGGTGGAGCGCTATTTCGTCCGCATGGCCAATGACGTCTCCACCGTCGGCGCCTCCGATGTGTCCCTGGATTTCTGGTGGCTCTGCGCCGGGAGCAACCAGAACTACGGCGAGGTGTACTACAGTACCAACGGCGGTTCCTCCTGGACCCAGGTGACCGCGCCGATCATGAAGTACAAGAACCAATCGAACTGGACGCAACAGACCATCTCCGATCCCGCCTTTGCCGGGCAGGCCACGTTGCGCTTCGGCTTCCGCTTCGTGAACGGCAGCTCACTCAATGCCAGCGACCCCGGATTCGGCATCGATGATGTGTCCATCTCCGTCACCAGCGAGGAGGTTGCCTTGTCCACCGGGGCATTGGCCCACACCGCCTATTGCCCGGAAAGCAGCATTCAGGTGCCGTATGTGGCCTCGGGGCCGTGGAACCCGGGCAACGTCTTCACCGCCGAGCTCTCGGATGCCAGCGGCAGCTTCGCCAACCCGGTGGCCATCGGCAGCCTGGCCTCCACCACCTCGGGCACCATTGCCGCCACCATCCCGGCCGGGACCCCACTGGGCAGCGGTTACCTGGTGCGTGTGGCGGGCAGCGATCCAGCCCAAGTGGCAGACAATACCAGCACGGTTTTCTCCATCAATGAGGCAGCGTGGGCCGGTGTGGATACGCACGTGTCCTATTGCACCAGCGATGCTCCGCAACCCCTACTGGACCAGCTGCCCGGGGCATCGGACTGCGGGACGTGGACCGGGCCGGACGGCCAGCCCACACCGGACCTGATCGACCCGGCCACGGCGGCCGGCGGTGCATACACTTATACCACGGACTGTTCCGCAGGTTGCCCACCGGACCAGGCCGTGCTCACCGTGGCCATCGTGCAGGCCCCGGATGCGGGCGCGGAGGCCGGGGTGACCGTCTGCACCTACGACCCGGCCTTCGACCTGTTCTCACAGTTGGCCGGCACTCCTGACGCCGGGGGCACGTGGACGGGACCCATGCCGGTGGTCAACGGGATTTACGATCCCGCAGCGATGGTCCCGGGCTGCTACACGTACACGGTGATGGGCATCAGCCCTTGTCCCGCGGCCTCCGCGCAGGTGTGCGTGGTGGAGGATGATTGCGTGGGCATCCACGAGGCCGGGGAGGAACTGGCCGGGATGCGCTGGCTGGGCCAACACGGCACCGACCAGCTCTTCACCACCGGCGATGTACGGCCCGAGCAGGTGCGATTGCTCGATGCCCAAGGTCGGCAGGTGGATGCCGCTTGGAACCTGACGGGAACAAACCTGGTGCTGCGCATGGACGGGCTGTCCAGCGGCGTATACGTGGTGCACGTTTCCGCCAGCGGGCACAGGGGGGCTCTGCGCCTCGTCAACCGGTGAAATGCGGCGGGTTGAACCTCACTGCGCCCCGAACACCCGCTTGAGCAGGTCGGTGGTGCGGGCCAGCGGATCCTTGCGGATTTGCTGTTCCTCATCGGCCACCAGCACAAAGAGGCCGTCGATGGCCTTCTGCGTCACGTAGGCGTTGAGGTCCGGGTTCACGGCCTGGCCGCCCGTGATGAGCGTAGCCTTGTTGTATGCGCCGGCCAGGGGCGCCCAGTAGCTGGTGAGAGCCACCTGCTCCGTGGCCTTCTCCACGATGGGTCGGAACTTCGCGATGAGTTCGGCCGTGGTCTTCTCCTTCAGGTAGTCCGTGGCGGCATGGTCGCCGCCCTTGAGGATCGCGAAGCCGTCGGCCACGGTCATCTGCGTGATGGCGTTGACGAACACGGGCACCGCTTCCTTGGCCGCGTTTTCGGCGGCGCGGTTCATGGTCATCTCGAACTTCTCCACCTGCGCGGACATGCCCAGGTCGTTCAGGGTGTTCTTCACCTTCACAGCCTCGGGCGGGAAGGGGATGCGCAGGCGGCTGTTCTTCCAGAAGCCGTCGGTCACGGACGCCACGCTCACGGAATGTTCGGCCCCCTTGGTGAGGGCTTCCTTCAAGCCGGCCACCACGTCGGCGTTGGTGAGCGGTGCCTCGCCGTTCAATTGGTCCGACACATCATTCATGACTTGCGTGATCTGCGTGCTGGTGCAGGCGGGGGCGAAAACGGCCATCAAGGCCGCGGCGGCGATCTTCTTCATTGGTCAGGGTTTGCGGAGATCACTCCATGAATTGTGCCAGGGCGCCGCGCCACGCTTCCGGCACGGGGATGGATTCCTGCCGCGAATAGTCGAAGCAGACCATCACGCTGCGGCCCCGCGCATGGACCTTGCCATTGCCGGTGCCGCGCACCTCGTAGAGCAGGTCGAAGCTCTTGCCGCCCACCTTGCCGCACCAGGTCTGCACCTCCACCGGTTCATCCAAGTGGATGGGCTTGAGGTAGTCCACTTCGTTGCGGGCCAGGATCAATCCTTGGTGCAGCCAGTCGTGGTCCTTCTCCATGAAGCGGCGCAACAGGTCCATGCGGCCCAGTTCAAAATAGTGGAGATAGGTGGCGTTGTGCACATGGCGGGCCATGTCCACATCGCTGAAGCGGATCTGGATGGGGGTGGAGATGCGCATGGGGTGTGGCGGTAGGCAGTGGCCAGTAGGCAGTGGGCAGTAGGCAGTGGCAGTAGGCAGTGGCAGTAAGTAGTGGCAGTGGGCAGTGGCAGTGGGCAGTAGCAGTGGGCAGTAGGCAGTGGCAGTGGCGGTAGGCAGTGGCAGTGGGCAGGGGCAGGTGGGTGGGTTAGTGCTTCCCGCACCATTTATCAGGGTTGTTGATCATGGCATGGAGCATGTTGCCGACTTCTTCGCTGAGTGCCGAGATTTCGTCGATTTCCGATTGGGCCACGTATTCACAGGCAACTGCGAAATCAAGCCAAGTCTGGGTTTCCGAGTTTTCGCCGTCGCAATCGGTCAGTTTGGAAACAAAGAGCAAGGGATAACGCCGTTTCCGGAATGCTTCGGCCATCTGTGCACAGACCGACCTTGAGCTGCGCCTGCATTGATCGGTCATGGAGTACTTCTCTTCCGGAGGAAATTTCTTGGACAGGCGGAACACCATCATGGAAACCTCAAAGGCCTTCTTGTACACGATCAACTCCTTGGCGCCGCCCATCGTGGAATGACGTTCAGGTACCTGGACCCTTTGCTTTCGGCTGCTGCTCCCTGCCATCTGCCCCTGCCAACTGTTCGGAACTCCCGGCTCACGTAATGGGGTTCAAGATCACCGAGAACACCGTGATGCTGTTGGGGTCGCGGTCGTAGAAGAGCTTGTCGAGGGCGTCGAGGATGTTCTTGGCGCGGAAGTAGGAGGTGTTCAGTTCGCCGTCGCCGCGGGCCTTCCATTGGATGGTGAAGCTGCTGGTGCGGTCCTTGTAGGTGCGCACGTATTCGCGCATGGCCTGCAAGGCCTCCAGCTTGTCGCGGCCGCGGGTGGAGTGGAAGAGGAAGCTCTGGTTGTGGCGCGGGTTGAGCGTGATGAGGTAGAGCTTGGCGCCTTGGCCGGGCTCCTCCACGTAGTTGAACATCAGGCTGTCCACGCCCACGCCGATATGGTCGCCGATCTCCTTCTGCAGGGTTGCGATCTCGAGGTTCTTGTCGCCGGTCATGGTCCTTGGGCTAGTGCCCGGCCTGGCCGGGCGGGTCGAATTTACCGAAGGCGGAATTGTTGCTGCGGTATTCGGGCACCAGCGCCTTCATGGCGCGCACGCAGCCTTCGGCATCGCCGTGCCGTGCCAGGGCGAGGATGCCGCTCACCGCCTGCTCCACCGTGCCGGCCGCGTTCTTTACGGAACGGCCGATGAGGATGCGCGGGTGGTGCGTGGGCTGGTTGCCTTCCTGCGCGGCCAGCAGCTCCTCGTAAAGCTTCTCACCCGGTCGCAGGCCCGTGTAGGTGATGGCGATGTCCTCGCCGGGTTCCAGTCCGCTGAGGCGGATCATGCGCTCGGCCAGGTCGGCGATGCGCACGGGCTGGCCCATGTCGAAGACGTAGATCTCGCCGCCTTGCCCCATGGTGGCGGCCTCCAGCACCAGGCGGCAGGCTTCCGGGATGGTCATGAAGAAGCGCGTCACCTCGGGGTGCGTCACTGTCACCGGTCCGCCCTCGGCGATCTGCTTGCGGAAGAGCGGGATCACCGAGCCGTTGCTGCCCAGTACATTGCCGAAGCGCGTGGTGATCACCTTCAGCGCCGGGTGCGCCGCGGCGACGGCCTGCACGTAAAGCTCGGCGCAGCGCTTGGTGGCGCCCATCACGCTGGTGGGGTTCACCGCCTTGTCCGTGCTCACCAGGATGAATTCCTGCACCCCGTGTTTCACCGCCAGGTCCACCAGGTTGCAGGTGCCGCCGATGTTGGTGCGGACGGCCTGGGCGGGCTGTGCCTCCATCAGCGGCACGTGCTTGTAGGCGGCGGCGTGCAGGATCACTTCGGGTTTCACCTCCGCCAGCAGCCGGTCCATGGCATCGCGGTCGCGCACGTCGCCCACCACGGGGCGGAAATCCTTGAATCCCTTGCCGCGCAGCTCCATCTCCAGGTCATACAGGGCGCTTTCCGCCAGGTCCAGCAGCACGGTCCCGCGCGCGCCGAGGGCGATCAGTTGCCGCACCAGTTCGCTGCCGATGCTGCCCGCCGCACCGGTCACCAGCACGGTGCGCCCCCGGAAACGCTGCTGCAACAGCGTGTCCTCCAGGTGGATCGGCGCGCGGCCCAGCAGGTCCTCGATGCGCACCTCGCGGATCTGCCCGCTGCTGAGCTGGCCGTTGATCCAGTCGCGCACCGGCGGCACCGTGCGCACATCCACCTTGGCCTTCATGGCCATGTCCACCACGCGCCGCCGGTGCTCCGGGTCGGGCTGCTGGATGGCGATGATCACCTGGTCCACGTCGGTTTCCGCCAGCAGGCGCGGCAGCTCGGCCGTGGGGCGGATCTCCACGCCTTCCAGCCGCTTGCCCGCCTTGCCGGGATCGTCGTCCACGAAGGCGGCCACGCGGTAACGCGCCGAACCTTCGCGCTCCAGGGTGCGCTTGGTGATCAGCCCGGCCTCGCCCGCACCGAAGAGCACCACCTGCAAGGCATCTTTCCCCTGGCCCCGGCGGCGAAGGTGCAGCAGTTTGAAGGCGATCCGCGTGGCGATCAGCAGCACGGCGCTCCCGAGGAAATCGATGATGATCACCGAGGTGGGCAGCACGAACTGGTGGTCCAGCAGGAAGTAGCGCACCACGTTCAGCAGCAGCAGCGTGAGGCTGCCGCCCAGGACCACCAGGAACACGCGCTTGGCATCCTCGGTGCCGGTGTGGCGCACCATGCTGCGCTGGATTCCGAATGCCGAATACCAGGCCAAGCGCACCCCGAGGAACAGTGGGAACACGGGCCAGAGCAGCCGGTATTCCAGGTCGGGCACGCTGAAGTTGAAACGGAGCTGATAGGCCGCCAGGAGCGATACGGTACACATCGCCAGGTCGATCAACGCGATCGCCCAGCGGGGGATCAACCGCCTGGAGGCCATGGCCGCGAAGGTAACGGGCCGCCCGTTCGGCGCATTGGTGGGCCGCGTGCATCTTTGCCGGAAATCCAAAACCGCGGAAGAGCATGAAGGAACAACCCATTTCCCTTGTCACCGGTGGGGCGGGTTTTATCGGGGCGCACGTGGTGAGGGCCTTGCTGGACCAAGGGCACCGCGTGGTGGCGATGGACGACCTCAGCGGCGGCTTCCGCGACCAGGTGGACACGCGGGCAGCGTTTGTGGAAGGAAGCATCAACGACCAGGATCTGGTGGAACGCCTTTTCACGGAGCACCGGTTCACTTATGTGTACCACTTGGCCGCCTACGCCGCCGAGGGCCTCAGCCATTTCATTCGCTGCTTCAACTATGAGAACAACCTGATCGGCAGCATCAACCTGATCAACGCCAGCGTGCGGCATAAGGTGAAGTGTTTCGTGTTCACCAGCAGCATCGCCGTGTATGGCGCCCTGAAGCCCCCGATGCGCGAGGACATGCGGCCAATGCCGGAGGACCCCTACGGCGTGGCGAAGCTGGCGGTGGAGATGGACCTTTACGCCGCGCACCACATGTTCGGCCTCAACTACGTCATCTTCCGCCCGCACAACGTGTACGGCGAGTACCAGAACCTCGGCGACCGCTACCGCAATGTGGTGGGCATCTTCATGAACCAGCTGATGCACGGGCAGCCCCTCACCGTGTTCGGCGACGGCACCCAGCAGCGCGCCTTCACCTATGTGGGCGACATCGCGCCCATCATCGCCCGATCCGCCACCATGCCCGAGGCCTATGGCGAAGTGTTCAATGTGGGGGCGGACACGCCCTACACCGTGAACGAGCTGGCCACCCTGGTGATGGAGGCCATGGGGATGAAAGGGGAACTGCGCCACCTGGAGGCACGCAACGAGGTGGTCTTCGCCTTCAGTGACCATTCCAAGGCCAGGCGCATCTTCGGCGATTTGCAGGAGACCACGCTGGAGGAAGGTTTGCAAAGGATGGTGCCCTGGGCCAAGGCGACGGGGGCGCGGGAAAGCAGCAAGTTCAGCCATATCGAGATCGAGCAGGGCTTGCCACCGAGTTGGAGGAGTTGATGATCGCCCGCCGTCTTTGTCATTTCTTTGGGACCAAGCATGCCAAGGATCCTCTTCATCGCCTCCCACCGGGAGGGGCGCAGCCCCACGCAACGCTTCCGCTTCGAGCAGTACTTCGGCCATTTGCGGCGGAATGGCATGGAATGCGTGCTTTCCCCGCTGGTGAGCGAGGCCGACGACCGTATCCTTTATTCCCCCGGCAACCTGCGGCGTAAGGCACTCTTCGTTTGGCGAAGCATCGGCAAGCGGCGCGCCGAAGTGGCCCAGTTGAAGGATTTCGACCTGGTGTATGTGAGCCGCGAGGCCCTGATGTCACGGAGCACGTTCTTCGAGCGTGCGTGCAAGGCATCCGGCGTCCCCATGGTCTACGACTTCGACGATTCCATCTGGCTCCCCAATGTCAGCGATGCCAACCGCCGCTGGAACTGGGTGAAGGACCCCGACAAGACCTCCCGCATCATCGCCTTGGCGGACCTGGTGATCGCCGGGAATCCGTACCTGGCGGACTATGCCCGGCGGTTCAACGGCCGCGTGGAGATCGTGCCCACCACCATCGACACCGACGAGTACCAGCCGCGCAGGCAGCGGCCCGAGGGGCCCGTGGTCATTGGCTGGAGCGGCAGCATCACCACCATTGCGCATTTCCAGCACGCCGTGCCCGCCCTGCGTAGGATCAAGGACAAGTACGGCGACCGCATCACCTTCCGTGTGGTCGGCGACGGCGCGTTCCGCCAACCGGACCTCGGCATCACCGGACTGCCTTGGCGCAAGGATACCGAACTGGACGACCTGCGCGCCATGGACATTGGGATCATGCCTCTGGCGGACGATGATTGGGCCCGCGGCAAATGCGGCCTTAAAGGCCTGCAGTACATGGCACTTGGCATCCCTGCACTGATGAGCCCCGTGGGCGTGAACTGCGAGATCATCAGGCACGGCGTGAACGGCTTCCTGCCGCGCACCGAGGACGAATGGGTGGAACAACTTTCCCGCTTGGTGGAGGATGCCGACCTTCGCCGCCGGATGGGAGAGGCCGGCCGCGAAACCGTGGTGCAGCAATACAGCACCTTGGCCTGGCAGGACCGCTATCTTCAACTTTTCAACGCATTGATCAAACCACATCCCGGAACTGATGTCCGAACTGAAAAAGACCGCACTCTCGCACGTTCATGAAGCCCTCGGTGCCAAGATGGTGCCCTTCGCCGGCTTCCTCATGCCCGTGCAGTACACTGGCGTGAATGATGAGCACCTCACCGTGCGCAAGGCCGTCGGTGTTTTCGACGTGAGCCACATGGGCGAATTCCTCGTGCGCGGCCCACAGGCCCTCGACCTCATCCAGAAGGTCACCAGCAACGATGCCTCCAAGCTCACCCCAGGAAAGGTGCAGTACACCTGCCTGCCCAACGAGACCGGCGGCATCGTGGACGACCTGCTCGTGTACAACCTGATGGAGGGTGACGATCCGCACTACCTGCTCGTGGTCAATGCGGGCAACATCCAAAAGGACTGGGACTGGATCAACGCGCACAACAGCTTCAATGCCCGACTGGAGAACATCAGCGACAGCATGGGTCTGCTGGCCGTTCAGGGTCCGAAGGCCGGCGACACGTTGAAGGGTTTCTTCTCCGAGGACATCGCCGCCATGCCATACTACACCGCCATGTACGCCGAGATGAAGGGCGTGGGCCGGGTGCTGCTTTCGGCCACGGGCTACACCGGTGCCGGGGGATTCGAGATCTACGTTCCCAACACCGCGCTGGAAAAGGCTTGGGAGCTGGTGATGGAGGCTGGTAGGCCCCACGGCATCAAGCCGGCCGGTCTGGCGGCCCGCGACACCCTGCGCCTGGAGATGGGCTTCTGTCTCTATGGCAATGATATCGACGACACGACGTCGCCCTTGGAGGCGGGCCTGGGGTGGATCACCAAGTTCACCAAGGAATTCACCAACTCCGCGGCGCTGAAGGCCCAGAAGGAGGCCGGGCTGAAGAACAAGCTCGTGGGCTTCGAACTGCTCGACCGCGGCATTCCGCGCCACGGCTGCACCGTGGTGGACGATGCGGGCCAGGTCATCGGCACCGTTACCAGCGGAACCATGAGCCCCAGCCTGCAGAAGCCCATCGGCCTGGCCTTCGTGCCGGCCGCCCTGTCCGCGCCCGGCAGCCCGTTGCGCATCGATATCCGGGGCAAGGTGCTCAACGCCCAGGTGGTGAAGATCCCGTTCATCCCCACCGCCAAATGATGCGGCTGGCCCACGGGTGCCACCATCCGGAAGGAGCGCCCCCCGGCCAATAACCCCATGCCCATGAAAGCCATCTCCAGCCATACCGACTACCAGTACCGCGTGGAGGTGTGCCATACCCCCGGCCAGTTCCCCCTGTACAAACAGGATGCAGGCATCGTGGTGGTCATCGATATCCTTCGGGCCACAAGTGCCATGGTGGCTGCCTTTCACCACGGAGTGAAGGACATCATTCCCGTGGCCACCGTGGAGGAGGCCCGGAAGTACATCGGAATGCCCGGCCATGTGGCCGCCGCAGAGCGGAACGGAGAGGTGGTTGAAGGGTTTCCAGTTGGAAATTCACCATTGGCATTCAAGGCCATGGACCTCAAGGGGAAGACCATCGTGATCTCAACCACCAATGGAACCCAGGCCATCAACATCGGCAAGGACGCCAAGCAGCTGGTCATCGGAGCCTTCCTCAACCTGACCGCCCTCACCGACTGGCTGCTCCGCCAGAACGACAACATCCTGTTGCTCTGCTCCGGTTGGCGGGACAAGTTCAGCCTGGAGGACAGCGTGTTCGCGGGCGCCGTGATGGACCGCCTGCTGGATAGCGGCAAGTTCGGCG
The DNA here is from genome assembly GCA_023382455.1 of Flavobacteriales bacterium. GTDB lineage: Bacteria > Bacteroidota > Bacteroidia > Flavobacteriales_F > PHOS-HE28 > PHOS-HE28. The sequence continues at coordinate 188,012 of JAHDVX010000003.1, read as the reverse complement.
TGGAGGAGGACAGCAGCATCGCTTCAAAGTACCTCTACATGGCCGCCCGGGACAACTTCATGAGCATCCTGAAGGCTGCGCCACGCCGGAAACGATTGCAGCAACTGCAGCTGCTGGATGATGTGAAGTACTGCCTAACACCGGACCAGGCCACCGTGATACCCGTGCTGCGCGGCGACCGCTTGGTGCCCTTGGAGACCTGAAACCATGCCGCGCACCGTGTTCACCCGCACCGTGGTCCTGCTGGCCGCCTTGGCCCTGCTGTGGCCGTTCACCCTGCAGCGCGATGCACAGGCATGGGGGTTCTATGGCCACCGGCGCATCAACCGCATGGCCGTGTTCACCCTGCCGCCTGCCATGTTCGGCTTCTACAAGCGCCACATCGACTATGTGACCGACCACGCCACGGACCCCGACAGCCGACGGTACGCTGTGGCCGCGGAGGGTCCACGTCATTTCATCGACATCGACCACTACGTGAAACCCGGCGAGGACCCCTTTCAGGTGGTGCCCCGCAAGTGGGAGACCGCCGTGCAGAAGTTCACCGAGGACACGCTGCAGGCCTATGGCATCGTGCCTTGGTACATCCCGGTCATGTACGGCCGGCTTGTCAATGCCTTCAAGCGTGGCAGCGTGGACCTGATCCTGTACTACAGCGCGGAGATCGGCCACTACATCGCCGATGCACACGTGCCCCTGCACACCACCGAGAACTATAACGGCCAGATGACCGGCCAGCACGGCATCCACGCCTTCTGGGAGTCGCGCATCCCGGAGCTCAGTGCCGAGGGCTACGACCATTTCGTGGGCCGGGCCCACTACGTGGCCGATCCCCTGGAAGCCGCCTGGGAGACCGTCATTGCCAGCCATGCCGCGCTGGACACGGTGTTCAACATGGAGCGGGAGCTGCAAAAGCGGTACCCCGAGAGCGGCAAGTACGTGTTTGAACAGCGCGGGCGGGCCACCGTGCAGATGCCGTCCAAGGAGTTCACCAAGGCCTACGAGGAAAGCATGGGGGGCATGGTGGAGCGCCGGATGAACGCCGCCATCATCGCCGTGGGCAGTTGCTGGTACTCCGCCTGGGTGGATGCCGGCCAGCCCGACCTCGGACGTCTGGAGCAGAAGGAGGTGAGCGACAGCCTGAAGAAGGTGCTCAGGGCGGAGCAGGAACTCCGCGAACAGAGTGAGAAGATCAAAGGGCGGCCCGAGCCGGAATAACCGGTGTTCAGGCCCCGACCTGCTTGGGCGTATAGGTGCCTGCGGGCGTGCGGGCCGCGATGCTCAGACGGTTCCACACATTGATGGTGGCCACGGCGAACGTGAGGTCGGACAATTCCTGGTCCGTGAACTGCTTGCGGACCTCCTCATACACCGCGTCCGGAACGTGGCCTTGCGTCACCAGCGTCACGGCTTCGGTCCAGGCCAGCGCCGCGCGTTCGCGCCCGCTGTACCACGTGCATTCACGCCAGGCATCGAGCCCGTACAGGCGTTGCTCGGTCTCGCCCAGGGCGCGAAGGTCCTTCCAGTGCATGTCCAGGCAATAGGCGCACCCGTTGATCTGCGATGCACGCAGCTTGATCAGGTGGATCAACGGCACTTCGATGGAGCAGTGGTGCAGGTATTCCTCCATGCCGTACATCGCCTGCATGGCTCCCGGGGATCCGTTCTTCGGTACAAAGCGTGTTTTCATGTGGGGCGGATAAATTGTTCGGCCAAATTAGAACACCGCGTGTGCGCAAATGTTCCGCGGCAACCCCGGTTGAATTTGATCAGGCCGTTGGCGCACGGTACTTTCGCCGCATGGCGCAAAGGCGGAAGGTCCAGGTGCGGGTGGCCGAATTGTTTGCCGGTGTGGGCGGCTTCCGCATCGGCCTGGAAAGGGCGTCAAAGGATTTCCGCGTGGTCTGGAGCAACCAGTGGGAGCCGGCCCGCCAAAAACAGGAAGCATCGGACGTGTATGTGGCGCGATTCGGGCCGGAAGGCCATTCCAACCGCAACATCGCCGAGGTGGCCGCCGAGGAAGTGCCCGACCACGACCTGCTGGTGGGCGGTTTCCCGTGCCAGGACTATTCCGTGGCCCGTACGCTGAACCGGGCGGACGGATTGGCCGGGAAGAAGGGCGTGCTCTGGTGGGAGATCCACCGGATGCTTGAGGCCAAGCAGCCCGCCATGATCTTCCTGGAGAATGTGGACCGCCTGCTGAAATCGCCTGCCCAGCAGCGCGGACGCGACTTTGCCGTAATGCTCGCCTCACTGGCCGACCTGGGCTACAGCGTGGAGTGGCGGGTGATCAATGCCGCGGACTACGGCATGCCCCAGCGACGGAGCCGCGTGTTCTTCCTGGGTTTCCACCGGTCAAGTTCCCTCGCCCTGCGCTGGGGCATACCGGCGAAATGGCCCGATCTGGTGCTGCATGACGGCGTGCTGGCCAAGGCCTTTCCCGCCATGGCAAAGGAACCCGCAACACCATCCCGGTTCAGCATTGATGGCGACCTTGCCGAGGTCACGGAGCGCTTCAACAAGGGGCGGGGCAAGCAGGCCAGCCCGTTCCTGAACGCCGGGGTGATGCATGGCCGGACGGTGCTCACCATGTCCGTGCTGCCCGACCACCGGGGGGATTCGACCGTGCTGGGGGATCTGTTGATGCCCGAAAATGAGGTGCCTTCGGCCTTCTTCATTCCGCGGCGCCAGCTACCTGCATGGGCCTATTTGAAGGGCAGCAAGCGGGAGCGGCGCACCAACAAGACCACCGGATTCACCTACGAGTACACCGAGGGGGCCATGACCTACCCCGATCCACCGGACAAGCCGGGCCGCACCATCGTCACCGGCGAGGGAGGGTCGGCGCCGTCCCGCTTCAAGCACGTGGTGGCAACGCCCAGCGGGCGCCTTCGCCGCCTGATGCCGGTGGAACTGGAGCGCCTCAACATGTTCCCCGACGGCCATACCGAAGGCATCCCCGATGGCCGACGTGCCTTTCTTATGGGAAATGCCTTGGTGACCGGCGTGGTGGAGCGGGTGGGGAGGGCGCTGGCCGAGCGGCTGCGCCAGGCATAGAAAAGGCGGCCCGAAGGCCGCCTTCGCAAATCAGTCCCCGAATGCTCAACCTTGGTCGGGAAGAGCGTAGCCCTTGGAGTTGTCCACCCGTTCCAAGTGGATCGTCTCCTCGCCTTTGGGCAGCGTCCAAGTGATGTCCATGCCTTGGCGGTAGCCGATCAATGCGGAGCCCATCACCGAGAAGGCCGAGAGCTTGTTCGCTTTCAGGTCGGCATCCTTGGGCAGTACCAGTTGCAGGTTCTCCTTGCGGATGGAAGGGGAGCGGAAGGTGACCACGCTGCCCACGCGCACCACATCGGCGGGCAGGTCCTTTTCCGCACGGATGTCGGCCTGTTTAAGCTCCTCGGAGAGCTTGGCCAAGCTCTTGCTGGTATTGAGGTCCGGCGGGGTGAAGCCCGCGATCCACTCCTGGAGCAGGTCGCGATCCCGGGCCGTGATGATCAGTTTCGGGTTCGCCATGTCAGATGTGCTTCAATTCGTTGATGATCTCTTCCAGGCTGCTCTTGGCATCCCCGAAGAGGATCCGGCAGTTCTGGCGGTCGAACAGCGTGTTCACCGCACCGGAATAGCCCTTGCCCATGCTGCGCTTCATAACCACCACCTGCTTGGCCTTGTAGGCCCGGATGATGGGCATGCCGTAAATGGAGCTCTCAGGGTCGTTCTCCGCCGCGGGGTTCACCACGTCGTTGGCACCGATCACCAGCACCGTGTCGTAGTGCTCCATGGTGTTGTTCACCTCGCTCATCTCCAGCACCGAGGCGTACGGGATGTTCGCTTCGGCCAGCAGCACGTTCATGTGCCCGGGCATGCGGCCCGCCACCGGGTGGATGATGTAGTGCAGTTCCACGTTGTTCTCCCGGAGCTTCTCCTGGAGGGCGAAGCATTCGCGCTGGGCTTGCGCCACGGCCATGCCGTAGCCGGGTATCACGGCCACTTTGTTGCTGAAGGCCAACAGGCTCGCCGTCTCCACCACGGAAATACTGCGGATCTCCTGCTCGGCCTCGGAGCGGCCGCCCTTGGCGGACACGAACTTGCCGGCCAGCACGCTGCCCAGCGAGCGGTTCATGGCCTCGCTCATCTTCACGGTAAGCAGCAGGCCGATGGCGCCCACCAGCACACCGCCGATCAACATCACGGTGTCCTGGAAGAAGAGGCCGGCCAGGATGGCCACCAGGCCGTGCAACGCCACCAGGAAGCAGATCAGCACCGGCATGTCCGCGCCGCCGATCGGCAGGGTGAAGAGACCGCCGTAGGCCAGGGCCAGCACCGTGACCAGGATGAGCAGCGAAGTGAAGGGCATGAACGGTGCAGGCGCCAGCATGTAGGCCGCGAAGAGCAGCACCATGGCCCCGAGCAGCGCGTAGGCCATCACCTTGTGCACCTGCGTGGCCTTGGGCAGCTTCTTGCCTTCCAGCTTGCTGTGGGCCACCATGCTGCCGGTGAAGGCCACGCCGCCGAACACCGAGCTCAGCAGCAGCAGCCCGCCTGTGGCGCGCATGTCATCGCCGATCGGGTGGGCGATGCCCTCGATCAATGCGATCACCACCGCGGCCAGGCCGCCCATGCCGTTGAGCACCGATACCAACTGCGGCATCTTGGTCATGGCCACGCGCTGTGCCAGCACGCGACCCACCACGGTGGCCACGGAGAGCAGGCCCACCACCAGGATGATGTTGATGGTGCCCGCCCGGGTCGGGTCGTAGTTCTTGATGATCACGCCGACCAGCGCCACGGCCACACTGATGGCCGCGATGATGTTGCCCTGCTTGGCCTTGGCGGCGTCGCCCATGAACTTCAGGCCCAAGATCAGGCCGAGCGTGGCAATGAAAAAGAGGAACTCCATGTATCGGGGTTGCGGTGGAACGAAATGGGAATGGTGGTGCAGGTGCTACCCGCAGCACATCAGGACTTCTTGCGGTCTTTCTTGTTCACCTGGAACATGGCCAGCATCCGGTGGGTCACGAAGAAACCGCCCGCGATGTTGACCGCGCCGAGGAAGACCGCGATAGAAGAGAATACGAGCACCCAGATCCGGTCGGGGGGCGTGGTCACCAGCTGGATCAGGCCCCCGAAGAGGATGATCCCGCTGATGGCATTCGCCCCCGACATCAGGGGCGTATGCAGCACCGCCGGGATGTGCTTGATGACCTCGAAGCCCAGGAAGAGGCTCAAGGCCAGAACGAACAGGCCGTCGATGGGGGTGATGTGGTAAGTGAAGTCCATGGGAAGATCAGTTGGCAGGGGCTTTCAAGGCCATCAGGCGTTCGTTGACCAGCTTGCCGTCCTGCACCACCAGGGTGGCGCTCAGGATGGGGTCTTGGGCCAGGTTTTCCTGGTGCTTCAACAGGTATTCCAGGAAGGCCACGTAGTTGTTGGAAAGGAGGAAGGAGGTGCTGTAACCGCAGCTGGATTCGATGGCGGTGGGGCCGAGGATGGTCACTTCGTCCTTGATCACCACCTGGTCCGGCTCGGTGAAGGCGCAGTTGCCCCCGGTGGCCGCCGCCAGGTCCACCACCACGGCACCGGGCTTCATGCCCATCACCATTTCCTTGGTCACCAGCAGCGGTGCTTTCTTGCCCGGGATGCGTGCGGTGGTGATGATCACATCGGCCGCCGCGGTTTCCTCCAGCAGGCGCTCATGCACCCGCTTCATGTACTCCTCGGTCTGTGTGGTGGCGTAGCCGCCGGCATTGCGGTCATCCGTGGCGCCTTCCACCTCGATGAAGGTGGCGCCCAGGCTTTCCACTTCCTCCTTGGAGGCCTTGCGTACATCGTAGGCTTTCACCACGGCCCCCAACCGGCGCGCGGTGGCGATGGCCTGCAGGCCGGCCACCCCCGCACCCATGATCAGGAAGCGGGCCGGGCGCAGCGTGCCGCCCGCGCTGGTGATCATCGGCACCGTGGCCAATGAACGTTCAGCGGCCAACAGCACGGCCTGGTAACCCGAGATGGAGCCGATGGAGGACAGCACGTCCATGGATTGGGCCAACGTGGTCCGCGGGATCAGGTCCAGGCTGTGCACATTGATGCCCGGCTGCAGGTAGAGGTCCACCTTGTGCGGCTCCCACAGGAAGTTGTAGATGCCGATGAAGGTCTTTTGCCCATTGTAACTGCCCCGGAAGTCGCGGTGGCCGTAGCTCAGGATGATGTCGGAGCCTTCCAGCAGCTCCTCCTCGGTATCCGCCAGCTTCGCTCCGGCGGCCTCATAGGCCGCCTTGGTGAAACCTGCCGCGCCGCCCGCGTTGCGTTGCACCAGCACATCGGCCTTCCCCTTGAGGCGCTCCACGCCTGCGGGGGTCAGTACCGTCAACTTTCGCTCAGGGGCTTCCTTCAGAACGCCGATCCGCACTTTGCTCATGGGAAAATGCCGCGTTCCATGTAGGTGGTTTCCAAGCGGCGCAGGGCCACAATATAGGCGCTCATCCGCCAATCAACCTTGAATTCCTTGGCGGTCTCCACCACCTGGTTGAATGAGGTCTCGATCTTGTCATGGATCATCTCCAGGACCTCCTCGATCTTCCAGATCTCCGCGCGCTTGTTCTGAAGCCACTCGTAGTAGCTGCCGATCACGCCACCGGAATTGCACAGGATGTCGGGGATGATGTGCACCCCGTTCTTCAGCAGGATCTGCTCGCCTTGGATGTCCGTGGGGCCATTGGCTCCCTCGGCCACCACCTTGGCCTTGATGCTTCCCGCATTCTCCTCGGTGATCTGGTTGCCCAAGGCCGCAGGTACCACGATGTCGCAATCCAAGGCCCAGAATTCCTTGGGGTCCATTTCAGCGGCACCCTTGAAGCCTTGGATGTTGCGGCCGTTGGCCTCGCTGTGCGCGTTCAGCGCCTCGGGGTCAATGCCCTTGGGGTTGTGCAGGGTGGCCGTGGCGTCCTGTACGGCGATCAAGGTGGCGCCCTCCTTCAGCAGGAAGTGGGCCGTCCAATATCCTACGTTGCCGAAGCCTTGCACGGTGAAGCGCATGCCCTTCAGCGGGTTGTTCGTCAGTTTGGACCATGCCTTCAGGTTGGCCACCACGCCGAATCCCGTGGCACGGTCGCGGCCGGCCAGTCCACCCGCCCCGATGGGCTTGCCCGTTACCACATGCAGGTTGGCGAAGCGTGTGGAGGGCGATTTGGTGGAGGAGAAGGTGTCCGCGATCCAGGCCATGATCTGCGGATTGGTGTTCACGTCCGGCGCGGGGATGTCCAGGTCCGGGCCGATGTTGTCGCCCAAGGCGTAGGTGAAGCGGCGGGTGATCCGCTCCAGTTCGTTCTTGGAGTATTCCTTCGGGTTGAGGTGGATGCCTCCCTTGGCGCCGCCGTAGGGCAGCCCGGCGAGCGAGGTCTTCCAGGTCATCCAGATGGCCAGCGCCCGGGCCCCGTCGATGTCCACCGTGCTGTGGTAGCGCAAGCCGCCCTTGTAGGGCCCCAGCGCGTTGTTGTGCTGCACCCGGTAGCCGGTGAAGACCTCGATCTTCCCGTTGTCCAACCGAACGGGGAAGTGGACCACGATCTCCGTGTTGGTCTTGCTCAGGATCTTGCGGACCCCGGGATCGAGCTTCATGATGTCCGCGGCCGCCTCGAATTGCCGCATCACCACGTCATACATCCCCTCCTTGCGGGCGGGTGCGCTTTCTGCTTTGCTTGCCATGATTGAGGTTTGACTGATTTTGCCGGGTGCTGGCATCCAATGGCGCGAATGGCCGCTGGCCGTTCTCGCAGGTTACAGGCGCCCCAGGCCCTTTGTTAGTTGTTCAGCTGCTTTGCGGCGTTGCTACGCTGCCCGGGGGCAGCATGTTCCGGGCGCTTGCTCGCCACGCTTCGATTGACCTTGCACGCCCTGATTGGCCGGAATTGCTCATTCGTGTGCCGATCGTTCACCTTCCGCATGGAATCGGGGCCAAATGTATGATTCCCTTTCATGCGCAACATGGATCGCGCCATTCCCGGTGTGGGCCAAGGGCATGGAATACGGCTCGCCCCAATGTCAAGGCATTGTTCCTGGTTGCCCGGGCGCTGAAGCAAGCAGTACCACCGGGATGCGGTCAAATGCTTGGAACGGGGAGGTCCGTGGTGGGATGCGGAAGGTGATGATGCGTTCACCACGGAACCTTCGGGATCCATTCATGGCCATGAAATGCCTGGTCTTGGTGATCACCACTACTGAGGCGGTATGAAAGAAACGGACGGTTCAAGGGAGCGAGAGTGCGAAAGGAGCGGCCCTCGCACTCTCGCACCCTTCAACCTTTGCACCACATCGTTCTTCCACCGGATGGAAAAGGAGAACGGATCTTCCTCACCGGCTCAGTAAAGCAAACGCTACTTTCGCCCGGCGGCCTTCCGATCGGATGTCCGCATCGTTGCACGAAATCCCAAACCATGGAAAAGGAAAGTTTGCAGCAAGGCGGGTCCCAGCTGCCGAGCACCAAGATCAAGGCCGCGTCGCCGTTCGTGCCGCTGAAAGGGATCGCGGGCTTCCATGTGGTGGAGGAGCCGATGAGCGGTGTGCGCATGGCCCCCATGAAGTTGGACAAGGACATCAGCAAGTACCGCGTGTTCACACAGGGCGACGGGCCCACGAACAAGCATTCGCGGTTCGGCACCACCTGCGAGAGCGATTGAAAAAGAAGAGGCCCGGCGGCAATTGCCACCGGGCCCCTGATCAGGTTGATGCCGGGATGAACCGGCTTAGTTGACAGCTGGCTGTGCTGTTTGGGCTTGTGCGGTGGCCGTCGGGGCCGCCTTCAGGTCCACCTTCAGCACGATGTCGTTGGAGAGCACCATGTCCTTCATGGGCGAGGACCAGCTCACACCGTATTTCTGGCGGTCGAAGGTGAGGTTGCCGGTGGCGCTGACACCGTTGGCATCCTGCGTGAGCACGATGTCCTTCACGGTTTCCGGGAAGGTGCGGCCACGCACGGTGAGGTTACCCGTGGCGGTGTTGCCTTCCACCTTGGTGATCTCGAAGCTGGCCGTGGGGAAGCTATCGACGGCAAAGAAGTCAGGGGACATCAGGTGGCCCATGAGCATGGCACGGGTGCCTTGCGCGGAACCGTCAGCCGCATAGTTCGTGTCGGTCATCTGGTAGCTGCGCATGTCCACGGTGAACTTGCCTCCGGTGAGCTGGCCGCCGGCGGTGGTCACATGGCCATCGGTGAAGTTCAGTGTGCCGGTGTGGCTCTTCACACCCAGCATGGTGCCGGTCCAGTTCACTGCACTCTGGTCGGCGAGGATGTGGTGGGTGGCAGGGGCTGCAGCCGTGGCGGTGCTGTCCGTGGCCGTGCCTTCGGTGGCAGGGGTTTCACCGGTACCGCAAGAGGCAAGGAGGATGGAGCCTGCGAGGATGCCGAAAAGGAAGGTCTTGTTCATCGTGTTCTGCTTGGTGCGTTGTTTGGTTTCGCGGGGCAAAGGTAAGTAAAATGTTTTACATGGTAAATATCAACGCGTGAAGTTGTTGGGCGGGTCAGAAAAAAGACAGACCGGAGGCTGCCATCCGGCGCAGCAGGGGGGATGGCCGGTAGCGGTCCTCTCCGTGTTCCGCTTGCAGGGCATCGAGCACATCAACCCAGTAAGCCGCGCCGCGTTCATCCGCCCACGCCAACAGGCCCTTGGGGTAGTTCACGCCCTTGGTCATGGCCAAGTCCAGGTCCCGGGCGGAGGCCACCCGCAGGAACAGGGCATCGGCCGCCTCATTGATCAGCATGGCCAGTACCCGCCGGGTGATGGCCTCGGCCACCGCCGGGTCCGGCTTGGCCTCCGGCATCCCGGTGCCAGCCTCGTAGGAGTAGTAGCCGCGCCCTGTTTTCCGGCCCAGCCGTCCGCTTTCCACTTGGCGCTGTTGGGTCAGGCTGGGCTTGTAGCGCGGTTCGTAGAAGAAGGCTTCCCATACGCTTCTGGTCACGGCGAAGTTGATGTCGTTGCCGATGAGGTCCATCAGTTCGAATGGGCCCATGCGGAAGCCGATGTCCTTCAGGGCCTGGTCGATGGTGGGCATGTCCGCCACACCCTCCTCGTACATGCGCAGGCTTTCGCCGTAGAACGGCCGGGCTACACGGTTGACGATGAAGCCGGGCGTGTCCTTGCAGATGACGGGCACCTTTCTCCAGCCGCGCATCAGCTCGGCGCACCGGATGGCCAATCCATCGTCCGTGGCCATGCCGGGCACCACCTCCACCAAGGGCATCAGCGGGGCGGGGTTGAAGAAGTGAAGGCCGATCACGCGCCCGGGTTGCCGGCAGGCCGCCGCAATGGCCGTGATGGAGAGCGAGGAGGTGTTGGTGGCCAGGATGGCATCTTGGGCAACAAGCCCGCCCAACTCCCTGAAGAGCTGCTTCTTGACATTGATGTCCTCAACAATGGCTTCGATCACCAGCCCGCAGGGAGCCAAGTCGGCAACGGATGCGGCCGGACGAATGCGACCATGAATGGCCACAGCCTCATCGGACGAGAGCTTTTGTTTGGCCACCAGCTTGTCCAGCGTGGCACGCAGCGTGTCCAGCGCCTTTTCCACCGCACCCGCGCGGGCATCGGCAAGCAGTACGGGGTGGCCGGCCTGCGCGGCCACTTGCGCAATACCGGCACCCATGGTTCCGGCACCGATCACGCCCACGGTCATCTTCTCTTCCATGGGCCAAAGATGGCGGTAGGTCCGTTAATTGCCCTTGTACACGGGCTTGCGCTTTTCCAGGAAGGCCGCCACGCCCTCCTTGCTGTCGTTGCTGCGTGCGGCCACGGCCTGCAGCTCGGCCTCCACCACCAGGTGCTGCTCCAATTGGCTGCCCTGCGAGCGGTTCATGGCGTATTTGGTGAGCGAGATGGCCATGGTGGGCATGTTGGCCAGTTTCCTGGCCACGGCGTCCACTTCCTCCTTGAGCATGGCGTCCGGCACGGCCTTCCAGATCAGGCCCATCTCCGCCGCCTTGGTGGCCGGCAGCTTGTCGGCGAGGATCGTTTGCCCGAAGGCCCGTTGCATGCCCACCAGCCGCGGCAGCGTGAAGGTGCCGCCGCTGTCCGGGATCAGGCCTACATGGATGAAGCTCTGCACGAACACGGCACTCTCCGCCGCAAAGGTGAGGTCGCACACGTAGGCCAGGTTGGCCCCGGCGCCTGCCGCGATGCCGTTCACGCAGGCCACCACGGGCTTGGGCATCTGGCGGATGGCGCGCACCATGGGGTTGTATTGCCGTTCCAGGATCTCCTCGAAGCGCGTGCCCGGGGCCGTGGCCTCGGCCAGGTCCTGCCCGGCGCTGAACGCACGGCCCATGCCGGTGAGCACCACGACGCGCACTTCAGGGTCCTCCTGGGCCGCTGCCAGTGCATGCAGCAGCTCCTCGGACATCTTCGCCGTGAAGCTGTTGAGCTTGTCCGGCCGGTTCAGCGCGATGGTGGCCACGCCTTCCGATCTGCCGTAGAGGATCTGCTCGTAGTTCATAGCGTCAAGTGTTGGTGTACACGTTCTCGGGATCACCAGAGGAATCGCTGCACCGCCCGCGTTCCCCCCGTGGTCACCGTGGCGATGTACAAACCCTTCGGTTGGCTGAAAGATAGGACGGAATGGCCGAGCGGGATCTCCTGGTCCAGCACCGTGCGCCCGCTCAGGTCGAGTACGGCCAGCCGGGCAGTGCCCGTGCCGGCCAGGTCAAGCTCAAGCTTGCCCCCGGTGGCCACAAGGGTCTGGATCAATGCCTCTTGCTCGCTGATGGCCGTGGGGGATCCCCAGATGTCATGCACCCATTCGGGCCGGTCGATGAATGGATTCCTGTTATCCTGTAGGGCATACACCGCGTTGTTGCGTGCGGTTTCCTTCGGGCTTACGGGGTCCTGGTCGTGCCAGGCCAACAGCAGGTTGCGGGCCCAGGTGGCCAGGTCGCTGCCGGCAAGCATGGGTGAGCTCCATCCCGACATTTCCCCGTAGTACCGGGTCATCATGTAGAAGTAGGTGCGCGCGAAGTCGCCCTTGTAGGCATCGATCGGCTCGAAGACGGTCCCGTTGTATCCCGGGGTCACGCTCAGGCCCACCTTGGATTGGTTGTCGCTGGTCCAGTCCGCGCTGCCCACCTCGCCATACGGGAGGTTGCCCCGCCTGTTGTTCACGTACCCGTCCGTGGGATAGACATGGAAGAGGTCCGTGCGCATGGGGTTCTGCGAGTTGAACCAGCTTTGGGGGAAGCTGTGCTCGCGGTTGTAGCAATCTCCCTCCTCATTGTAGCTGCCGCATTGGTCGCTGCCCAGGGTGTACACGTACGGGGCGGTGCCGCCGGGCACGTCGCTGTACATGTCCCACACCTTGTTTCCCGGTTTGGCATCGGTGGTGTAGTAGGCTCCCCAAAGGGCGTCGTAGGAGAGGGCGTCGTGGTTGTCGATGATGTTGTGAAGCGCGGCACGCAAGGCCTGGCCTTGCAAACCCTCGGCACTGTCGTAATACCCGGCCGGGGGTTGGGCATCGGCGTGCGGCGGCCAAAGCAGCGCAAAGGCGAGGCCGGCCACGGTGAGGGCGATGGGCAGTGCGAGGCGCTTCATTGGCGGATCACGGGTTGTAGGTCCTGCTCCCAGGCCTCCAGCCCGCCGGCCAGGTCATGCACCTGTTTGAAGCCTGCCTTCCTAAGCACTTCCTTGGCCTGCCCGCTGCGCTTGCCGGACCCGCAGTAGAGCAGCACCGGACCTTCCTTATCGATGCCGGAAAGGTCCTGCGCCAACGTGCCCGCCTCCCAATCGATGTTGGCGGCGCCTTCGATGTGGCCCTCCCGGAATTCCGAGGCTGTGCGGACATCGATCACCAGGGCGTGCTTGTCCTTCATGGCCTGCCGGAACGCCTTCACGTCCAGGCTGCCCGCATCCTCCTGGGCGTGGATGGCCGATCCCGTGAGCAGGGCGGCCATCGTCAAGATCAAGTGCTTCATGCCGCAAAGATGGCGAACCCGGCCCAGCCACATCGGGTTCACCGGCCACGCTCGGCAACGGCCGACCATTATCTTTGGTGCTGCCCAAACCCAACTGACATGTTTGCCATGCTCCGCCGCGCAGCCCTTCTCGGGGCGCTCGCCCTCACCGTCAACGGCTTTGCCCAATCCGCCACGGCCGCAAAAACCCAGTCGCCCAAATCGGTCGATCCGGCCGCGGTCACGTTCAGCGCGGACCACTTGATCAGCACGCTGGGCCTTTCCGAGGAGCAGGCTGAAAAGCTGCGCAACATCGAGGAGGAATACAATGCGCGTTTCAGCAGGATGGAGGAACTGACCGACCTGGAGGAACGCGACCGGAAGCAGTTGGACCTGACCTATGAGCGCAACCGCATGGTGGCCAGCGTGCTGACCCAGGAACAGGCCTTGACCATGAAAGAAATGCAGCGCGCCATGGTGAAGGAGCACGAGGAGAAGATCCGGATGCAGCGGTAATCCGCTCGTATGCGGCTGGGGCCGAGGGCCCCGTGTGGATCCGGACCGCTCCGGGGCTCCGCGCTTGCGAAGGGACTAGGGCTTGCCCAAGTCGTCGAACTCCACATCGCCGAAGGAAGGGGAGGAGTCGTCGTCCCCCTTGCCACCGCTATCGGAGGATGGCGCTTCTCCGCTTCCGCGCAATTCCTCCAGCTTGCCCAAGGTGTGGTGCAGCCCTTCCACGAACTTGTCGAAGTCCTCCTTGTACAGGAAGATCTTGTGCTTCTCATAGCTCACGCCGCCGTCCTCGTGCATGCGCTTCTTGCTTTCGGTGATCGTCAGGAACAGGTCGTTCCCGCGTGTGCTCCGCACATCGAAGAAATAGGTGCGCTTGCCGGCCCGGACCACTTTCGAGTAGACGTCTTCCCGCTCGTCCTCCATTCTGCTGCTGCTTGGATTTTCAAATATAATCGGACGCGGAAATCCCCGGAACGGCCTTCCTGCAGTGTTTCCGGTCAGCCTCCTTCGGCTTCCTCCAGCAGTTGCTGCTCGTAAAGGCGGGCGTAGGGGCCACCTTGGCCGATCAATTGGTGGTGGCGTCCTTCCTCCACCACGCGGCCATGGTCCAGTACCAGGATGTGGTCCGCATGCTGGACCGCGCTGATACGGTGGCTGATGATCACGGTGGTGCGCCCCTCCATCACGCGGCGCAGGCCGGTAAGGATGGCCTCCTCCGTGGCGGTGTCCACTGCGCTCAGCGGGTCGTCGAAAATGAGGATGCGGGGCCGGCGCACCACGGCACGCGCGATGCTCACGCGCTGCTTCTGCCCGCCGCTGAGGGTTACCCCGCGTTCGCCCAGCACGGTGTCGTAGCCTTTGGGGAACTGGCGGATGTCCTGGTGCACCTGGGCCAGCCGTGCGGCCTGCTCCACACGCTCCTGCAGGTCCGGCGCGGGATCCAGGCTGAAGGCGATGTTGTTCGCGATGGTGTCGCTGAAGAGGAAGACCTCCTGGGGCACCACGCCCAATTCCCGGCGCAGCTTTTCCATGGACACGTCCGGCAGGGGCACGCCATCCAGCAATACCCGGCCGGAACTGGGGTCGTACAATCGGCCGATCAGCTCGGCAATGGTGCTCTTGCCGCTGCCGGTGTGGCCCACGATGGCCAAGGTGCCCCCGGCCGGCAGGTGGAAGCTCACGTCCTTCACCGCCTCGATGCCGGTCTCGGGATAGGTGAAGCTCACACGGTCGAAGGTGATGGCGCCCTTGATGGCCGGCAGCAGGTCGCGCTCGGAGGTGATCGCCGGACGGGTGTCCAGGAACTCATTGATCCGCGTCATGCTGGCCGCCGCCTGCTGCACCTGCGAGGTGATCATCCCCAGGCTGGCAAAGGGCCAAGTGAGCTTGGTGACGTACAAGGTGAATTCCGCCAGGTTGCCCACGGTGAGGCCCGGCTCTCCCTGGATCAGCAGCACGCCGCCCACGAAGACCACCAGCACCGTGCTCAGGCCCACCAGCAACATGATGGCCGGCATGAAGAGCGCGTCCACCTTGGCCTGGGCCAGGCTGGTGTGCCGGTAGTCCCGTGCAGCCCGCTTGAAGCGCTCGGCCACTTGGCCCTCCATGGCGTAGGCTTTCACCACCCGGATGCCGCTGAAGCTTTCCTGGGCGAGTGAGCTTAACCGGCTCTGCTGCTGCTGGGTGGCCATGCTACGCCGGTTGATGGTCTCGCTCACCAGGTAGATGGCGATGCTCAACAGGGGCAACGGCGCCAATGACCAGAGCGTGAGCTCCACGTTCACATCGAGCATCACCCAGACGATCATCACGGTGAGCACCACCAGGTTGCTGATGTACATCACGGCCGGGCCCAGGAATTGGCGCACCTTGCCCACGTCCTCGCTGATCCGGTTCATCAGGTCCCCCGTGCTGTTGCGCTTGTAGAAGGCGCGGTCCAGCCGTTGGTAGTGCATGTAGATATCGTTCTTCAGGTCGTATTCGATCAGGCGGCTCACCACGATGATCGTTTGCCGCGTGAGGAACAGGAAGAACCCGCTCAGCAGGGTGAAGGCGATGAACAGGCCCGCATAGAACACCGCGAACCACATCACCTTGTCATGCAAGGCGGCATCGTCCAAGGGGCCGTCCAGCCTTTGTTGCAGGTCAAGCCCGGTCCAGGAAGTCCAGGCCTTGAGCTCCGGCGATACTTCCAAGTGGCGCTGGTCCACCGGCAGTTCCCGCTGGGCGATGCCCTCCCCGATCAGGTTGAACGCCTCGCGCACCACCTGTGGGGTGTACACGGTGAACAGCCCGGTGAGGAAGATGAAGAGAAAGCCCAACAACAGCCGGCTCCAGTAGCGCCGGAAATAGGGAAGCGTGGAAAGGAGTGAGCGCATGGACGGGCTTGCTACCTTTGCCCCGCAAAAAAAAATGGACCGGGCACCGGCACCGCAAAAGTAGGCCGGCCTGCCACCTGGAACGACCATGACGCCCCTGCAGCATGCGCCCCCTTCCGGCGGTGGCAGGTCCTGGTGAGCCCACCCAAGCTTGATCACATCGAATCCAAGGAAATACATGACACAGGTAACCGAGAAACCCGCCGCCACCAAAGGCCTGATCGAACGCATGCAGGAGCATGGCCATGAAGAGGTCCTCTTCTGCAACGACAGCACCACCGGCCTGCGTGCCATCATCGCCCTGCACGATACCACCCTCGGCCCCGCCTTGGGCGGTACCCGCATGTGGCCCTACGCCAGCGAGGCCGACGCCTTGGAGGACGTGTTGCGCCTGAGCCGCGGCATGACCTACAAGAGCGCCTTGGCCGGCCTGGACCTGGGCGGCGGCAAGGCCGTGATCATCGGTGATGCACGCAAGGACAAGACCGAGGCCATGTTCCGCCGCTTCGGGCGCTTCGTGGACAGCCTCAACGGCCGGTACATCACCGCCGAGGACGTGGGCATGAGCATCACCGAGATGGTGAACATCCGCAAGGAGACCAACCACGTGGTGGGCCTGCCCGTTTCCATGGGCGGCAGTGGCGATCCCTCCCCGGTGACCGCCTACGGCGTGTACTGCGGCATGAAGGCCGCCGCCAAGACCGCCTATGGCAGCGATGACCTGAACAAGCGCAAGGTGGCCATCCAGGGCGGTGGCAACGTGGGCCGCCATCTGGTGGACCACCTGCTGAAGGAAGGAGCCACCGTGTACATCACGGACATCCACGACGACAAGCTGGCCGCCATCAAGGCCGAGCACCCCGCCGTGCAGCTGGTGAAGCCCGATGAGATCATCAGCCTCCCGGTGGACATCTATGCGCCTTGCGCCTTGGGTGCCACCGTGAACGATGACACCATCCCCAAGCTCAAGTGCAGCGTGATCGCCGGTTCGGCCAACAACCAGCTGGCCAATGAGGACAAGCACGGCCGTGCGCTCATGGAGAAAGGCATCCTCTACGCACCGGACTTCCTGGTGAATGCAGGCGGCATCATCAACTGCGCCTGGGAGCGCCGCGGCTACAACCAGCAGGCCGCCCTGTCGCAAACGGAGGACATCTACCGCACCGCGCTCACCATCTTCAAGCGCAGCCAGGACGAGAAGATCCCCACGTACCTCGCCGCCAACCAGGCCGCGGAACAGCGCGTGCGCAGCATGCGCCAGGCCGGGCTCGGCTTCTGAACCGGATCACATCCATGCTGAACCGCCGCTTCCTCCGCACCAAGGTCTTTCAGGCCCTCTACGCCCTTGAGCAGGGCGCCGGGGGGGGGGCGGCGAAGAACGAGAAGGAGCTGCTGCTCGGCGTGGAGCGCACCTACGACCTCTACGTGCATGTGCTGCAGCTCTTCGGGGAGATGCGCAGGCTGGCCGAGAACCGGATCGAGGACCGCAAGGCCAAACGCATGCCCTCCAAGGAGGACCTGGCGCCGAGCCGGCGTTTCGTGGACAACCCCTTCCTGGTGAAGTTGAGCGAAAGCAGGCAGCTGCTCGAGGAAAGCGACCGCCGCAAAGTGGGGTGGATGGGCGAGAAAGACCTGCTGACCCAGCTCTACAAGCGCATCGAGGCAAGCAACGAGTATGTCGCCTACATGGCCGCGCCACAAACCGACACGGCAGCGGACAGGGCCATCCTGGTGGATCTCTTCACGGAGCACATCGCCCAGTACGAAGGGTTGCATGAGCATGTGGAGGCCCGTTCCATCCATTGGCTGGAAGACCTGGATCTGGCGTGCACCATGGTGAAGCGTACCGTGGAGACCATGGGACCCGAGCCGGGGGACATCGGCCTGGCCGACCTGAATACCGAAATGGCCGAGGAACGGGAATTCGTCACCACCCTCTACCGCAACACCGTGGCCGGAAAGGAGAAGGATGAACAACTGATCGCCGAACGTGCCAAGAACTGGGAGGCCGAACGCATCGCCCTGAGCGACATGCTGCTCATGCGCATGGCCGTCACCGAGGCGCGCACCTTCGACCAGATCCCGGTGAAGGTGACGCTCAACGAGTATATCGAGATCGCCAAGGCCTACAGCACGCCCAAGAGCAAGAACTTCATCAACGGCATCTTGGACAAGCTCTTCGCCGAGATGAAGGCCGACGGTTCCATCCACAAGGTGGGGCGCGGCCTGCTGGAAAGTTGAACAGCCATGAACCCAATGCTTCCCACTTCCGGAAACGGCCTGTTGTCGATAGGCCGCGGTGCCGTACTGTTGGCGTTGCTGGTCTCCACCGTCGGCTGCCGCCTCACGGACCACAGTGAACAGGAGCCGGGAGCGGTGACCACCGGCGACCTGCAGATCCCGGCCTCCGGCTACAAGGTCACGGACCCCGCCCAGCTGCCCACCATCGTGTTCGACAGCACGTCCATGGATATGGGCCGCATCGCCGAAGGGGTGCAGGTGGAGAAGGTCTACACCTTCACCAATACCGGCAAGACCGACCTGGTGATCACCGATGTCCGCGCCTCCTGCGGATGCACCGTGGCCAAGAACTGGCCGCGCATGCCCATCGCTCCCGGTGAACGCAACGCCATTACGGTCAATTTCAACAGCGAAGGCCGGCCCGGCAAACAGCACAAGACCATCACCGTGGTGGCCAATACCACGCCGCCCACCACCGTGCTCACCCTCTCCGGTGAGGTGGTCTCCCCGGAGACGCCTTGATCACCATCTTCCAATGCAACTCCCAGCCCATTCATACCTGAACGCATGAACAACCTGTCCATTTTCCTCCAGGCCTCCGGCCAAGCCTCCGGCACCAGCACCATCATCATGATGGTCCTGCTCTTCGCCGTGTTCTACTTCTTCATGATCCGGCCCCAGCAGAAGAAGGCCAAGGAGGCGCGCAAGTTCCGCGAGAACCTGCAAAAGGGCGCCCGTGTGGTGACCATCGGCGGGCTGCATGGCAAGGTGGCCGAGGTGAGTGAGAAGACGGTGCTGCTGGAGGCGGCCGATGGCGTGAAGCTGCGGTTCGAGAAGAGCGCCATCGCCATGGACAATTCCATGCAACTGAACGAGGAGACGGCCAAGCAGGCCTGACTTCGGCCGCGCCGCGCCATGTTCACGGTGGGCGTTACCGGCGGTATCGGCAGCGGCAAATCAACGGTGTGCCGCGTGTTCGGGGTGCTGGGCATCCCCGTCTTCGATTCCGATGCGGAGGCCAAGCGCCTGCTCGGCCGGGATGCCTCCGTGCGGCGTGACGTGGCCGAAGCCTTCGGCGCGGACATTTATGACGGCAGCCGCTTGGACCGCGCGGCATTGGCGGCCCGCGTGTTCAATGACCCCGGCGCGCTGCAACGCTTGAACGCCATTGTGCATCCCGCTGTGCGGTCGGCCTTCGAGGAGTGGGCCGCCAGGCAGCAGGCCCCGTATGTGATCAACGAGGCGGCCATCCTGGTGGAGACCCGAGCATGGAAACGCTTCGGCCACCTGGTGGTGGTATCCGCGCCGGAGGATGTCCGCTTGGCCCGCGTGATGCAACGCGACGGGGTTTCTGCGCAGCAGGTTCGCGCCCGCATGCGCAACCAGGCCGATGATGCCACGCGCGAAGCCGCCGCTGGCACCATCATCGTGAACGACGGGCATACGCTCGTGATCCCCCAAGTGCTTGCGGCGCACGAACAGATCCTGAAATTCGCCGACTGATGCAGGAACGCCGTCTTCCGCTCAGCATGGTCACGCTGGTCTTCGGCGTGCTGTCCGTGCCCCTGGCCTTTGCGCGGCAGCTGTGCGTGCCGGCGTTCATCATGGGCGTGCTCGCGGTGGTGATCCACCTGGCCGGGCGTGCCAAACGGCGCAACGGCACGTGGTCGAAAGCCAGCTTGCGCAACGCCCGGTGGGGATACCGTGCAGCGCTGGTCGGAAGTATATGCGCCTTGGCCATGTGGGTGCTGTGGGCCACCGGTGTGCTTCTGTGAGGAGCGGCAGGGGCTGTAACGATCCGGAGGATGGACGGGCAACGGGTGGTTTACAAGTCCAAGGTCGGATTGGAGTTGATCATTCCCCTCGGCATTTTCTATGTCATTCTCATAGCCTTGCTGTGGCCGGAGAAGCCGCGCTGGGTATGGATGTCCATCCTGTTCCCCGCGATCGCCCTTACGTTCCATCCGCTGGTGACGACGAGTTACACCATGGAGGGCCTGATGTTGACCGTGCGATCCGGATTCCTGTACAAGCGGCAGATCGATATTTCCTCCATCAAGAGGGTGGCCGGGACCCGAGATCCATGGAGTGCGCCGGCGGCTTCACTGGACCGGTTGGAGATCCTGTTTGGCCGCTACGGGAGCGTTCTGATATCCCCGGAAAGGAAGGAGGAGTTCATTGCCCATATCCGGCGGATCAATTCAGCAGTGGAGGTGCGGCAGAGGCGGAAGTAATGGTGCGCATCCTTTGACCGTGGAGAAGCAAGGCTTACGGTCCGGGTGGACAATGAAAAGGCCCCGGAATTCCGGGGCCTTTTCATTGTCTTTTGTGCCGCTCAGTGGATGCTCAGTTTCTTCTCCAGGTCCTCCAGGTAGCCACGGAACTGCTTGTCCGTCTCCGAGAGGTTGTTCACCGTGCGGCAGGCATGCAGCACCGTGGCGTGGTCCTTGCCTCCGCAGTGTGCGCCGATGTTCGCCAGCGAGCTCTTGGTCATCTTCTTGGCGAAGTACATCGCTATCTGCCGGGCCTGCACCACCTCGCGCTTGCGGGTCTTGCTCTTCAGCAGCTCGATCGGCAGGTCGAAGTAGTCGCACACCACCTTCTGGATATAGTCGATCGACACTTCGCGGGCCGTGTTCTTCACGAACTTGTCGATCATCTGCTTGGCCAGCTCCAGCGTCACCGCCTTCTTGTTGAGCGAGCTTTGCGCGATCAGGCTGATCATGGCGCCCTCCAGCTCACGGATGTTGGTGGTGATGCTGTAGGCCAGGTACTCCACCACCTCCTTCGGAAGATCAATGCCCTCGGCATACATCTTCTTCTCCAGGATGGCGATGCGTGTTTCCAGCCCCGGTGTCTGCAGGTCGGCACTCAGGCCCCACTTGAACCGGGACAACAGCCGCTGCTCCATGCCGGACATTTCCACGGGGGCCTTGTCGCTGGAGATCACCAGCTGCTTGCCTCCCTGGTGCAGATGATTGAAGATGTGGAAGAAGACATCCTGCGTCTTCTCCTTGCCCGCCAGGAACTGCACATCGTCAATGATCAGCACGTCCATCATCTGGTAGAACTGCTGGAAGTCGCCCACCGTGTTGTTCTTCACCGCTTCGATGAACTGCTGGGTGAACTTCTCGGCAGGCACGTACAGCACGGTCTTCTCCGGGTGGTTCTTCTTGATCTCGATGCCGATGGCATGGATCAGGTGCGTCTTGCCCAAGCCCACGCCGCCATACACCAGCAGCGGGTTGAAGGCCGTGCCTCCCGGCTTCTGCGCCACCGCGAAACCGGCGCTGCGCGCCAGGCGGTTGCAGTCGCCCTCAATGAAGTTGTCGAACGAGTAGTTCGCATTCAGGTGGCTTTCCACCTTGATCTTCCGGAGGCCCGGAATGATGAAGGGGTTCTTGATCGGGCTGTTGGCCACATCGATCGGCAGGCTGACCGCGGGGTTCTTCACCTCGCGTACATTGCTGGTGGGCACGCGTACCGTGTATGGGTTGGTGCTCTTGAAGTTGTTCTCCATGATGATGGAGTACTCCAGGCGTCCATCGGTGCCGATCTCCTTGCGGATGATCTTCTTCAGCAGGTCGATGTAGTGTTCTTCCAGCCATTCGTAAAAGAACTGCGACGGCACTTGGATGGTCAGGACGTTATCCGCGAACTTCACGGACCGGATCGGCTCGAACCAGGTCTTGAAGCTCTGCTGGCTGACGTTGTCCCGGATCACATCAAGGCACCTGTCCCAGATCTTCTCATGGTCTTTCTTCATTGCAGGGATCGGAGGATTGGGATCGGGTAGTGGTGGCTATCAGGTTGTCGCTGGACGACGCTGAACTTGCTTGCGAAGGGTGGCAAATATGAGCAGCCCGAAGTGAAAAAAAAAGTTTCCTGACCATTGGTTTGATCGGAAAAAATCCGTTATGGCGCGAATGGTGTCGATCGTGGGAATCCCGCGCCAGGCAAGGGTTTCCGAAGATCCAGGAAAAATCGGCGAGCACCCTTCCCGTTGGTCACACTGCCAGTCAGCCACTTGCACAACGGCTTCTTGCCCGACCTCTTCATGGCGACTGTTCAACACGGCTGTCCGATGACGGAAAAAGGGGGGCATGGCGGTGAAGATAGTGCTTCCAGGAGTGGATGTCTATCAGCCCGTGATACCACCCCGCACACTATATTCCCCGACCATGTTCAGCCACGAAAACACCGTCCGGGTGCGCTATGCGGAAACCGACCGGATGGGCTATGTGTACTACGGGACCTATGCGCAGTATTTCGAGGTGGGCCGCGTGGAAGCCTTGCGCAGCCTGGGAATGCCGTACCGGCGCATGGAGGAGGAAGGAGTGATGCTGCCCGTGCACGACCTCTCGGTCCGCTACCACAAGCCCGCGTTCTACGATGATCTGCTGACGGTGCGCACCATCATCACCGAAATGCCCACGGTGCGCATCCGCTTTGCGTACGAGGTGCGCAACGAGGTCGGTGTGTTGCTCACGGAAGCCGCGACCACGTTGATCTTCATCGATCGCGCCACCAACAGGCCACGCCGTGCACCGGAGGACCTGTTGCGTTTGTTGAAGCCCTTCTTCACGTGAGTGGCGCAAGCCTTGGGCCGTGACCGTTCCGGCGCGTGGCGGCTCAGCGGAACGCGGCGAGGATCATCAGCAACGAGGCCATTGAGCAGGCAATGCCTGCCCATTGCACCGGCCGCGGATTTTCCCGGAAGAGGAGCATCGCGCCGGCTGCGCCGAAGAGGATCACGCCGGTGTTCAGCAGCGGAAACACGATGCTGGCCGGTAGGCCGCTGCCCGCCAAGGCCGACAACAACAGCAGCAACGAACCGAAGTTGGCCCCGCCCAGCAGTGCGCCACCAGCCCAGGTGCGTGCCTTCCGCAGTTCGCCACGGTCTGCACGAAAAGCCAGCCAGAGCAAGCTGAACAGCGCGGCAAAGCCGAATACGAGGGTGGTGAATGCGGCTTCGGTGAGCGGTGTCAGCCGGGTGCGCTGCACGGCATTGAGGAAGACATCCGTGAAGCTGTTGCCCAGGAAGATCACCGGCAGCAGCCACCAGCCCCGCGCACCCCGTGCCGCGCCGCCCCAGCTGCTGAAGCCCACGCCCAGCACCGCCAGCACGATGCCCGCCCATGCCATGGGCACGAGCTGTTCGCGGAACACCAGCACCGTGGCCGCCACCGTGAGCGCCAAGCTGAGCTTCGCCGCCACCGTTACCGGGGACACGCCCACGCGCTGTGTCGCCGTGCCCATCAGCAGGAAGAGCCCGAAGTAGCCTGCGCCTTCCACGGCCGCGGGCCACCACAGCAGGCCGAGATCGCCTGCGGACCATGGACGCGACCACGCCAAGCCGAGCACGAATGCGACGACGTAGTTGACGGCGATGGCCGGGAACAGGGTAATGCGGCGCAGCTGGAACGCCTTGAAGAGAAGGAAGAAGGCCGAGGAGAGCAGTGCGCTCAGGATCACCAGGGCCATTCCGGGGCGGGGTGTTGGCCGCGTGCGTAAAGCCGGATCCGATCACCGCCGACGTTGAAGGCGCGCGCCGGCAGGCCGTGCACCGAGGGGGCGGGCGTACCCTGAAGGAACACCGGTTGCCCTTCGATCACGCGCGCTTCATCCCACAGGCCTTGCCGGAGGAAATGGCCGAGCAGCTCGCCGCCACCTTCCACCAGCAACGAACGGATGTTCCGCCGGTGAAGCTCGTCGAGCAAGGAAGACAGGGGCTCCTGTCCTTCGGGCAAACGGACCTGGTCCACTTGCACGTCGGGGCGCGGGGCACCGGTGAAGAGCAGGGTGGGGGAATTCCCGTTGTACACGCGGGCATCCGCCGGGGTGATGCCTCGGCGGTCCAGCACCACGCGCAGCGGTTGGCGCCCGGCCACATGCCGCACGGTGAGCTCCGGGTCATCGTTCACCACGGTGCGGCTGCCCACCAGGATGGCCTGCTCCTCGCTGCGCCAACGGTGCACCAGCACATCGGCAGGGAAGGAGCTGATGCGCTGCACGCCGCGTTGTTCGCGGGGATGCCGGTCCAGGAAGCCGTCGGCCGAACGTGCCCATTTGAGCATGACATAGGGCCGTTGCCGTTCCATGGCGGTGATGAAGCGCCGGTTCACCCAGCGGCATTCCTCGCGCAGCACATCGGCAACCACCCGGATGCCCGCATCGCGCAGCCGGCCGATGCCGCGTCCGGCCACGTGCGGGTTGGGGTCCTCGCAGCCCACCACCACCGTCCGCATATCGCGGGCGATCAGCAGGTCGGCGCAAGGTGGCGTGAGGCCGGTGTGCGAGCACGGTTCAAGGGAAACGTACATCACCGCATCCGTGGGCACCGGCCGTTGGCCGAAGGCATTCAGGCATTCCACTTCCGCATGAGGGCCGCCGTGTGCGCGGTGCCATCCCTCGGCCAGGATACGGTCGCCTTGCACCAGCAGCGCACCCACCATCGGGTTCGGCGCGGTGAGGCCGGCGCCGTTGCGCGCCAGTTGCAGGCAGCGCCGAATCCATGCCTCGTGCTCCATGGCGCGAAGGTCGGGTTTCCGCCGGTGGCGGCTGATCAGCGGCTTTCCAGCAGCCGCTTGATGCGCGCCAGCTCCTCGTCGTTGCGGAAGCTGATCTCGATGCGGCCCTTGCCGGCATCGGCCTGCTTCACCGTGACCCGGCTGCCGAACATGTTGGAGAGCTCCTTGCCCAGTTCGCGGTGGCGCGCGGTGCTCATCTTCCCGCCCTTGGCCGAGCCGCGCGCCGCGGGGTGTTTGTCCTCGCGTGCCAATTCCTCCACCTGCCGCACGGAGAGCTGGCTCTCGGTGATCTTGCGGTAGAGTTCCGCCTGCTTCACCGGGTCCGTCACGGTGATCAAGGCACGGGCGTGCCCCATGCCGATCTGCCGTTGCCGCAGGCCCAGTTGGATCTCCGGGGGAAGCTTCAGCAGCCGCAGGTAGTTGGCCACGGTTGCGCGGTCCTTGCCCACCTTTTCACTGAGCGCCTCCTGCGTCAGGTTCACTTCCTCCAACAGGCGCTGGAAGCTGATGGCCACCTCGATGGCATCGAGCTCCTCGCGCTGGATGTTCTCCACCAGCGCCATTTCCAGCATGGCCTCATCGTTGGCGATGCGGATGTAGGCCGGCACCTCGGTGAGGCCTGCCACCTGCGAGGCGCGGAAGCGCCGCTCGCCGCTGATGATCTGGTAGCGGTCGTAACCCAGTTTGCGCACGGTGATCGGCTGGATCACCCCCAGCTCCTTGATGCTTTGGGCCAGTTCCAGGATGGCTTCCGGCGCGAAGGTGGTGCGCGGCTGGAAGGGGTTGGGCTCGATCTGTGCGATGGGCAGGTTGGCCGTGTTGCCCGCCACGCGCTGCGTGCCCGCCTCCGGTGCGGTGTGTGCGGTGATGTCGGTACCGGGGTCTTCCAGCAGGGCGCTCAGTCCGCGCCCCAGGCCTCGTTTCTTCGTCATTGGGCTTCAGCGATCGGGATGGTGCGCTCCAGTTCCTTGATGCGCGTCAGGTCGTTTTTCTGCAGGATCTCGCGCGCCAGGTTCAGGTAGTTCACTGCTCCCTTGCTGCTGGCATCGTGCATGATGATGGTCTGCCCGTGGCTCGGCGCCTCGCCCAGGGCCACGTTGCGGTGGATCACCGTGTCGAAAACGAGCTGCTGGAAGTGCGTCTTCACTTCCTCCACCACCTGGTTGGCCAGGCGCAGCCGGCTGTCGTACATGGTGAGCAGCATGCCCTCGATCACCAGCTCGGGGTTCAGCCGCTGCTGGATGATCTTGATGGTGTTGAGCAATTTGCCCAAGCCTTCCAGGGCGAAGTACTCGCACTGCACCGGCACGATCACGCTGTCCGCGGCCACCAAGGCATTCACGGTTACCAGGCCCAGGGACGGGGAGCAGTCGATGATTATGAAGTCGTACTGCTCGCGCAGCGGGTCCAGCACCTTCTTCATCTGGGACTCCCGGTCGGGCATGTCGATCATCTCGATCTCCGCGCCCACCAGGTCGATGGAGCCGGGCAGGATGTCCAGGTTCGGGTTTTCCGTGTTGCGCACCACGTCCTTGGCCGGTGTGCCGTTCACGATGCTTTCGTAGATGCTGGCCTTGGTCTCCCGCGGCTCCAGGCCGGTGCCACTGGTGGCGTTGGCCTGCGGGTCGGCGTCCACGATCAAGGTGCGGCGCTCCAGGATGCCCAGGCATGCGGCGAGGTTGATCGCGGTGGTGGTCTTGCCCACGCCGCCTTTTTGATTGACGATGGCGATGATCTTGGCCATGTTGGTGTGGTTGCGGTTCAGAGTTCGATGGTGGTGCCGATGGCGGGCAGCAGCAGCCGGATGCCGGCCTTGGCGAAGGCCGCAATGGCTTGTTCGGTGTCGATGGTGATCGCGGGGAAACTGTTGTAGTGCATGCCCACCACGGTGTCCACCCCCATGTATTGCGCGGCTTCCACGGCATCCTCGATGCCCATGGTGTAGTTGTCGCCGATGGGCAGGCAGGCATACTTCAGTCCATGGCGCTTCAGCAGTTGCATGTCCAGCATCAGCGCCGTGTCGCCCGCATGGTGGAAGTTGCCTTCCGCGGTGAAGACGACGTAGCCGCAGGGTGAGCCGCCCGGGGCGCCGTCGGGCATGGTGCTGCTGTGCTGGGCCATGGTGCTCTTCACCTGGAATGCGCCCCGGTCCGCCTTTCCGCCCAGGTTCATGGGGTGCGTCCGGCCGATGCCCTTGGCCCCGTACCATTCGCAGATCTCGAAGTTGCTGATCAGTTCGGCGCCCGTTCGTTTCAGGATGGTTTCCGCATCAGCCACATGGTCGCCGTGCCCATGGGTCAGCAGGACGTGCGTGGCGGGCACTTTCGCCACGTCAATGGCCCCGGCCAGCGGGTTGCCGCTGATGAAGGGGTCGAACAGGAGTTGCGCGCCGGCCATGTCCACGCCGATGCAGCTTTGCCCGTAGTAGGTGAGTTTCATGGATCGTTCGGGAGTTCATCCGTCAGCCGTTGGCCCAACGGATGATCCGCAGCGAAGGTAGAGGGAGCCAACCCCTCCCTCGGGCAACCTCGGCCCGATACTTGTTAACGATCGAATGTCCGGTCCCTCCCTCACCTCCGGGCTCGGCAGACCCTAAGGCCGTGGAGTTGAACGATTACCCGCTGAACCTTTTAGGTTTGCCCATTGTTGATGAACTCCAGGTCTTTTGACCATGCACGTCCAACCCCTAAACCTTTTTGATCGATGTTCGACCAGATCCTTTCCTCCTTGAAACAGCAGGCCGCACCCGAACTGATGGCCAAACTCGGCCTCAACGATGGCCAGGCCACGCAATCCGTGGGCGCGGCCGTGGACAGCATGAAGCAAGTGCTCGGCGGTGCCGACGGCTTCGGCATGGATGATGTGCTCAACCTGTTCAGCAGCGCGCAGAATAACAGCGCGGCCGACGGCATCCTTTCCCAAGTGGGTTCCGTGCTGCAAGGCAAACTCACCGACCAGGTGGGGCTCGAAGCAGCCAAGGCCGGCGGGGTGAAGGACATGCTCCTGCCCATGATCACGGACCTGATCGGCAAGTACGTGAACGGCGATGGCGGCAAGCTGCAGGATCTGCTGGGCGGCCTGGCCGGAGGCGGCAATCTGGGCAACATGGCCAAGAATCTGCTGGGCGGCCT
This sequence comes from Flavobacteriales bacterium, assembly GCA_023382455.1. Classification (GTDB taxonomy): domain Bacteria; phylum Bacteroidota; class Bacteroidia; order Flavobacteriales_F; family PHOS-HE28; genus PHOS-HE28. Next base: position 160,291 of record JAHDVX010000003.1, on the reverse strand, counting down.
TTTCAAGTGAAGCCCGCACGACCGATCCCATGAAAAAGGGGCGCCACCGCCCCTTTTTCTTTTCCTTCGCTCCTGCAAACCGATCACAGGCCATGCCATCCGTCCCCGATTTTACCGCCGCCATGCAGGCGGGTTACACGTTCAAAGGCGAGACCCTGCAACTGGGCGCTCCGATCTTTCAAGGTGAATGCCCGCCGGGCACCGTGGTCCAATTGCCCCTGCGCATGCTCAACCGCCACGGCCTGATCGCCGGGGCCACCGGCACGGGCAAGACCAAGACCCTGCAGGTGATCGCCGAGCAGCTTTCGCTCAAGGGCGTGCCCACATTGCTGATGGACATCAAGGGCGACCTCAGCGGCATTGCCGCGCCAGCCGTGCCCAACCCGAAGGTCGACGAACGCCAGAAGCGCATGAACATCGCCTGGGAGCCGTTGAGCCTTCCGGTGGAGATGCTCAGCCTGAGCGACGAGCCGGGCGCCCGGCTGCGCGCCACCGTCAGCGAGTTCGGTCCCGTGCTGCTCAGCCGCATCCTGGAGCTGAACGACACGCAGTCCAGCGTGCTTTCGCTGATCTTCAAGTACTGCGACGACAATGCCTGGCCGCTGCTTGACCTGAAGGACCTGCAGGCCATGCTGGCCTACGTGAACGGTGACGGCAAGGAGGCCATCAAGGCCCGGTACGGCGGAGTGAGCGGCGCCTCGGTGAACACCATCATGCGCAAGCTTATCGAGCTCGAGCAGCAAGGCGCGGGCACCTTCTTCGGTGAACGCAGCTTCGACCCCCAGGACCTGTTGCAGCAGCGCGACGGAAAGGGCGTGGTCCACGTGGTGCGCCTCACCGACATCCAGGACAGGCCGCGCCTGTTCAGCACGTTCATGCTCTGCCTGCTTGCCGAGATCTATTCCACCTTCCCCGAGGTGGGTGATGCCGACAAGCCCAAGCTCATCATCTTCATCGATGAGGCGCACCTGATCTTCGACAACGCCACCAAGCCCCTGTTGGACCAGATCGAGAGCATCATCAAGCTGATCCGTTCCAAGGGCGTGGGCATCCACTTCTGCACCCAGGACCCCAGCGATGTGCCGGACAGCGTGCTGGGCCAGCTGGGCATGAAGGTGCAGCATTCACTGCGGGCCTTCACCGCCAAGGACCGCGCCACCATCCGCAAGACCGCGCAGAATTATCCCATCACCGAGTTCTATGATTCGGAAACCCTGCTGACCTCCATGGGCATCGGCGAGGCCATGGTGACCGTGCTCGGCGATAAGGGCATGCCCACGCCGTTGGCCCACACCCTCGTCCGCGCCCCGGGCACCCGCATGGACATCCTGCAGCCCGCCGAGCTTTCCGCTCTGGTGGCCCGGTCCAACCTGGTGCCGAAGTACAATGAGGTGATCGACCGGGAAAGCGCCTCGGAGATCCTGGCCAAGCGGTTGCGTGACCATCAGGAAACCGAAGCGGAGGAAACCGATCGGGAGCCGGCCAAGCCCAAGCGGGAGAAGGAGGAACCTTCCATGCTGGAGCAGGTCAGCAAGAACACCATGGTGCGCCAAGTGGGCCGCACCGTGGCCCGCGAACTGATGCGCGGCCTGCTGGGCGTGCTCGGCGTGAAGCGGCGGAGGTAGGCCCCTCAGTCGTGGTCCTCCAGGTCCGCCTTGCGGATCTCCTCGTCCAGGATCTCGTCGATCTTCTTGCGTGCGGCCTCGCTGATCTTCTCGTCCGTCTTCGCCTGCTTCTTCATGAAGCGGAACATGGCGTTCTTCTTGATCTCGTATGCCACGTACTGCGTGTATTCCTTGGTGGTCTCGTTGTAGCGTGTCTCCTCGCCGATCTTGCGCAGGTCCGCCAACTCGGTGTTCATCACCTCGCGCACCAGGCTTTGGAACTTGTCCGCTACCTCGGCCGCCTCGGCATTCTCCGTTTGCCCCAGGTACTGGTCGGCCACCGCGCGGATATTGGTTCCCGCCTGGGCGGCCAACTGGTTCTTGGCGTCCAGGTCGGCCTTGCTGCGTGCGATGTTCTGCTTCACGCTCACGCCGGTTCCCGTGCCGCGGAAGAAACGGTTGGTGCTTTCATACTTGCTGCCGGTGAAGGGCATCTTCACCTTCTCGCCGGCAGGGCTGCTGCTCTTGCAGGCCGGAAGCATGAACAGGGCCAAGGCCAGGATGACCAAGGCTTGGTGGAAGCGGGAAATGGAAAGTGGCATGGTGGGCGTTTTTGGTCATGCAAAGAAAAATCATGCCGATCCCTTTCCTTGTTCCTGAAGCCGGGTTTGGTTTCCGGGCCCGGATCGTACCATCTTTCGGAAAACAACGCAAAATGAGAGCCTTGAAGACCGTGCTGATCATCGTTGTGGCCTTGGTGGTGTTCGGCCTGTTGCTCGGGCTGGTGGGGCCCAAGCATTCCCACGTGGAGCGCTCCGTGGCCATCGGTGCCCCGCAAAGCGTGGTATGGAACCATGTGGCCACCCTGCGCGGGCATGACGCCTGGAGCCCTTTCCGCGACCTGGACCCGGCCATGAAGGTAAGCTACGAAGGGGAGGACGGCGCGTTGGGCTCGAAGAGCACTTGGGAAGGCCCCGAGGCCGGCAAGGGCATGCAGGAGATCACGGCCGTGGAACCGGGAAAGAGCATGATGGTAGGGCTGCATTTCATGGAGCCCTTCAGTGAGGAGGCCGAGGCTTCCATCGCCTTGGAACCTGCGGGCGACAGTACCAAGGTGACCTGGGCCTACGATGGCGAGAACAGCTTTATCGCCCGGATCATGTGCGTGTTCAAGGACATGGATGCCATGATGGGGCCCGTGTTCGCCTCCGGCTTGTCGAAGTTGAAGCAGCTGAGCGAGGCCGATGCCGCCAAGCTCGCGGCGGACTTGAAGGCGCGCACCTTCCGTGGCTATGAGGTGGATGAAGTGGACCGGCCGGCCGTGACCTATTGCGGCATCCGGAATACCGTGAAATGGGCGGACCTCTACAGCTTTTTCTCGGGCAGCTTCCATACAACGGAACAAGCGCTGGGGCAGGTCGGCATGAAGATCACCGGCGCACCGGCGGGGTTGTTCTACAAGTGGGATGAGGCCAAAAAGAGCACGGATGTGATGGCGGCCATGCCCGTGGTGGCGGATTCCACGGTGCAGGTAGCCGGCTGCACCTGGGTCACCATCCCGGCAGGGAAAGCCTTGAAGGTGACCCACCACGGAAATTACGACAACACCCAGGAGGCCCACCATGCCATGGACGACATGATGAAGGTCAAAGGCCTGCAGCTGCGCGATGCGGTGATCGAGGAGTATGTGACCGATCCCGGCCAGGAGCCCGACACCGCGAAGTGGCTGACGAACATCTATTACCCGGTTCGGTAAGTTGGCAGGTAGCAGGGGCAGCAGGCAGCAGACAGAAGGCAGAGGCAGAAGGTAGCCGACTTGGACGAACCCGAGCGCAATCCCGTGTCCGGCTGAGCGAAGCCGAAGCCCGACACGGGATTGCGCTCGCTGCGCTCGCGCTTTCCCTGAGGGGGAGGCTTCGATCGGCCTACCCGCTTCGCGGGTTTGGTTGCAAGGACAAAGGCCGCGACCAAGCTTGCTTGGAGGAGCGGCCTTTGTCCTTGCAACCCCGCTTCGCGGGGCCGATCGGCGGAGAGGGAGGGATTCGAACCCCCGTTGCCCTTGCGGGCAAAGCGGTTTTCAAGACCGCCGCATTCGACCGCTCTGCCACCTCTCCGGGTTGTCCGTGTGCTGAACGGGCCGCGAAGATACCGGCCCGCCGCCAAAACGAAGCCCCGCCGGGGCGGGGCTGTGGGGTGGAGCAAAAGAGATTCGAACTCTCGACCTCCGCATTGCGAACGCGGCGCTCTAGCCAGCTGAGCTATTGCCCCAGGCCGCAAATATCGCATGCCGATCGTTACCCTGTTCGCCAACTTTGCACCATGGCCACATTTCCCGGAAAGGTCATGGTGCACCTCCTCGCGGAGGAATACCGGGGCGCCTTGCTGCCGGCACACGGACCGGTGGAAACCCGCGCCATTCTCCGGCGGGCGTTCGCGGAGTGCATCGGCCTGGCCGCTCCTGAGCTGGATCCACAACGGCTGTTGACCGCGCAGGAGGAAGGCGCGCTGCGGCATGTACTGGACCGCGTGGTGGCCGGCATGCCGCTGCAGTACGCCTTGGGCCGCGTCCATTTCCATGGGCTGGAGCTGGCGGTAAGCCCCGATGTGCTGATCCCCCGGCCGGAGACCGAGGAACTGGTGGACCGCATCATCCGTGCCTGGCCTACCGCACCGTACCGCATTGTGGACATCGGCACGGGAAGCGGATGCATCGCCCTGGCCTTGAAGAAAGCCTTCCCCGAGGCCGAGGTCTTCGGACTGGACATCAGCGAACCTTGCCTGGCCTTGGCCCGGGGCAATGCCACCGCCAACGGGCTGGACGTCGATTGGCGGTTGTGCGATGCCCTCGGTCCGGACCTTGCCGCCGCGTTGGAGGGCGGGGAGGGGCCGCTGTTGGTGGTGAGCAACCCGCCTTATGTGCCGCGCAGTGAGAGCGCCGGCATGCAGCTGCAGGTCCTCTGGCACGAGCCCCACCTGGCCCTGTTCGTGGATGATGGGGATCCCCAGCTGTTCTACAGGTCCATCGCCGTGGCTGCGGGTCGCTGCATGCGGCCGGGCGACCAGCTCTGGTTCGAGGCCCACTACCGCCATGCCGCCGGCTCGGCCGAAGTGGCGCGCGGGGCCGGCTTCGCCACGGTGGAACTGCTGCAGGACATCAGCGGGAACCCGCGCTTCATTCACGCCGCTAAATGATCTTTGCGGGGATGGACAAGGCAACGGCCGCCCGGCGCATCGCGCAGCTCAGCGAGGAGCTGGAGCGCCACAACCACCTCTACTACGTGGAGGCCCGGCCCCAGATCTCCGATCAGGATTTCGATCTCCGGATGAAGGAGCTGGAGCGGCTGGAAGCGGAATTCCCCGAGCTGACATCGCCCAACAGCCCCACGAAGCGCGTGGGTGGCGACCTCACCAAGGCGTTCCCCACCGTGGTACACCGCGTGCCGATGCTCTCGCTCGGCAACAGTTACAGCCGGGAGGAAGTGGCGGATTTCGTACACGGCATCGAGAAGGAGCACGGCCGCACGCGCTTCACCCTGGAGCTGAAGTACGATGGCGTGGCCATCAGCCTGATCTACCGCAACGGCGAACTGGTGCAGGGCATCACCCGCGGCGACGGGGAGAAGGGCGAGGACATCACCGCCAACGTGCGCACGGTGCGCACCATCCCGTTGCGCCTGCACGGCCCTGTACCGGAGGAACTCGAGGTCCGCGGCGAGATCCTGATGGGGCGACGGGCATTCGAGCGGCTCAATACGCAACGTGAGCAGGAAGGGGAGGAACTCTTTGCCAACCCGCGCAACACCACTGCGGGCACGCTGAAGCTGCAGGACCCCAAGGTGGTGGCCCAGCGCGGCCTGGAGAACTTCGTATACTTCCTCATCACGGACCACCTGCCCACGCGCAGCCACTACGGCAACATCCTCCAATGTGCCCGGTGGGGTTTCCGCACGCCTGATCCCGCCAAGCGGTTCATCGCGCAGGCCGATTCCGTGGAGGGCATCATGGCGTTCATCAACCATTGGGATCACGCACGCCACGAACTGGAGTTCGGCACGGACGGCGTGGTGATCAAGGTGGACGACCTGGACCTGCAGGAGGAGCTGGGCATGCGCGCCAAGAGCCCGCGGTGGGCCATCGCCTACAAGTACCCGGCGGAGCAGAAATTCACCCGCCTGAACGGCGTGGAGTTCAACGTGGGGCGCACCGGCGCCATCACGCCCGTGGCCCTGCTGGAGCCCGTGGAGCTGGCCGGCACCGTGGTGAAGCGCGCCAGCATCCACAACGCGGACCAGATCGCCAAGCTCGACCTGCACATCGGCGACCTCGTGCGCGTGGAAAAGGGCGGGGAGATCATCCCGAAGATCACCGCCGTGGACGTGGAGCGCCGGGAACCGGGAGCGCTTCCGGTTGCCTATCCGGCCCTGTGTCCGGCCTGCGGCACACCGCTGGTGCGCGATGAAGGCGAGGCCCAGCACTACTGCCCCAACGAACACGCCTGCCCGCCGCAGATCGTGCGCCGCATCGAGCACTTCGTCAGCCGCAAGGCCATGGACATCGGCGGCCTCGGCGGTGAGACCGTGGAGGCTCTCTTCCAGGCCGGATTGGTACACGACGTGGCCGACCTCTACGATCTGCGGCAGGAGCAATTGCTGGCCCTGGGCAAGGGCTGGGGCGAGCGCAGCACGCAGCTTATCATCGACGGCATCGCCGCCAGCAAGGCCATCCCATTCGAGCAGGTGCTCTTCGCGCTGGGCATCCGCCACGTGGGCGAAACGGTGGCCAAGAAGATCGCGCGCGCCGTGGGCGGCATCGACCGCCTGGCCGCAATGTCCGTGGAGGAATTGACCGGCATCGGCGAGGTGGGGACGGTGATCGCCCAAAGCATCCGTGAATTTTTCGGCGTGGAAGGCAACCGCCGCATCGTGGAGCGCTTGCGTGCCGCCGGGCTGAACTTCGCCCTCGACCCGGAAAAGCACGCGCCGCGCAGCGAGAAGCTCAAGGGCCTGTCCATTGTGGTTTCCGGCGTTTTTGAGACCTTCACGCGCGATGGCATCAAGGAATCCATCGAGGCAAACGGCGGAAAGGTGAGCGGATCGATCAGCAGGAAGACGAGCTTTGTGGTGGCCGGGGCGGACATGGGCCCGGCCAAACGGGCCAAGGCCGATGAGCTGGGTGTGAAGGTCATCGACGAGAACGAATTCAGACGGATGTTGGAAGGATGAAACTCCTCGACCAGATCAAGGAATGGCTGGGCCGGCGGGCCTTGCTGAAGGAGTCGGGGCCGGAGCGCACGCCGGTGGCCAAGAACCTGACGCAGGCCGTGAAGGTGGGCATCATCTACCTGGTGGCCGATGAGAAGGCCCACGAACAGGTGCGCAACTACGTGAAGAAGATCAAGGAGGAGATCGGTATCACCAAAATCATGGCGCTGGGCTACTTCGACCAGAAGGAGCCGCCTTACTACCTGCACGCCAAGCTCAATTTCGACGTCTTCAGCCAGAAGGACCTCAACTGGTACCGCATCCCGCACGGCAACGTGGTGCAGAACTTCATCGCCGAGGAATACGATGTGCTCATCGACCTCACCGTGTATGACCACCTCCCGCTGCAGTACATCCTGGCCAAGAGCCGGGCGCGATTCAAGGTGGGCCGCCAAAGCGAGACCAACGCTCACTTCCTGGACATGATGATCGACACCGCCGGTGCCGACAGCCTGCCCCAGCTGATCGCCAACGTGAACCGCTATCTGATGATGATCAACGCACCCAAGGAGGTGCCTTCACTGAACTGAACATGGACAACCGATTCCGCGGCCTGGGCGTGGCCCTGATCACGCCCTTCACCCCCGAGGGGGCCATCGACCATGCCGCCTTGGCCAAGGTGGTGGAGCACCAGGTGACCAACGGCCTGGATTACCTGGTGGTGATGGGCACCACGGGTGAAAGTGCCACCCTCACCGCGCAGGAAAGGAGGGAGGTGCTGGACCGGTGCGTGGCGCTGGTCCGCGGCCGGGTACCCATCGTGTTCGGCATCGGCGGGAACAACACCGCCGCCGTGGTGGAGCAGTTGCGGACGCTCGCCCCGGAGGGCGTGGATGCCATCCTCAGCGTGAGCCCGTACTACAACAAACCCACGCAGGAAGGCATCTACCAGCACTACAAGGCCTTGGCCGAGGTGAGCCCCCGGCCCATCATCCTCTACAACGTGCCGGGCCGCACCATGAGCAACATCACGGCCGAAACCACGCTCCGGCTCGCCCGCGACTTCAGGAACATCATCGGCATCAAGGAGGCCAGCGGCAACCTGGACCAGATCGGCCTCATCCTCAAGCACCGCCCCAAGGATTTCCTGGTGATCAGCGGTGACGACGCACTGACGCTGCCCATCCTGGCCATGGGCGGCGACGGCGTGGTGAGCGTGGTGGGCAATGCCTTGCCTGCCGAATTTTCACGCCTGGTGCATGCCGCCATGGATGGCGACATGGCCACGGCACGCGAGGAGCATCTCCGCCTGATCGAGCTTATCGCCTTGCTGTTCGTGGAAGGCAACCCCGGCGGCATCAAGGAGGCCATGAAGGCCCTCGGGCTCTGCGGCAACCACCTGCGCTTGCCGCTGGTACCGGTCAGCAAGGCCACGGCCGACAAGCTGCGGGCAGCCTTGGCCAACGCGGGCCTGGTGGAGGCGTGAACCGCACAAGGGCACCGATGGACCTGATCGCCCTCGATTTCGAGACGGCCACCAACGATGCCGACAGCCCCTGTGAAATGGGGCTGGCACTGGTGCGCGGCGGCCGGGTGGAGGAGGTGCGCAACTGGCTGATCAAACCGCGGCAGTGGCCGTACTTCTCGCCCTTCACCATGGCCGTGCACGGCATCCGTCCGCAGGATGTGGCCGATGCGCCGGGCTTCGCTGAGGTGTGGCGCGAGGCCTTGCCCCTGATGGACGGCGCCCTGGTGGTAGCCCACAATGCGGCCTTCGACCTCAACGTGCTGCGCAGTACGTTGCAGAGCCACCGCTTGCCGGTGCCCACCTTCGAATACTTCTGCAGCGTGAGCCTGTCGCGGCGCGTGTGGCCCGGCCGTACGGGCTACGGCCTGGGGCCGATGTGCGCCTTCCGGGGCATCACCTTCACCCACCACCGTGCGGGCAACGATGCCGAGGCTGCGGCAAAGCTGGTGTTGCATGCCATGGCGCACACCGGTGCACGCTCCTTGCCGGAGCTGTTGGCCCGGAACCGGGTGAAATGCGGTGGCCTCAGCCCACGGGAACATCGTACCCCGGGCGGGAAGGTGACCGCGCTGGTGGATCCTTCCGCAGGAAGGGCCTTGAAATGAGGAAAGGGGCCGTCGGGCCCCTTTCCCATGCACCTGGCACGGTGCTTATTTCACTTTCTCCACGATGGCCTTGAAACCGTTGGCATCGCTGTAGGCGATCTCGGCCAGCACCTTGCGGTCCAAGGTGATGCCGGCATCCTTCAACTTGTGCATGAACACGCTGTAGGTGAGCCCATTTTCCCGAACGGCGGCGTTGATACGCTGGATCCACAGGGCGCGGAAGTCGCGCTTCTTCACCTTGCGGCCCACGTAGGCGTGTTCGTAGCCCTTTTCAACGGTGTTCTTGGCTACGGTCCAGACGTTCTTCCTGCGGCCGAAGTTCCCTTTGGCCTGCTTCAGCACTTTCTTGCGGCGGGCGCGGCTGGCTACTTTGTTTCTTGAACGTGGCATTCTTCTTCTGGTTTTTGGGCGGGAGCGTCCGTTCGGTGACGGCTCTTTGGTGCTGGCGCGCCCTGGTGAACCCCGCCTGTGTACCCGGCGGGAAACGGTCTTACTTCAGCAGGTCGAGCACCGCCTTTTGATCCACTCCGGAGATCAACCCCGTCTTGGTCAGGTTGCGCTTGCGCTTCTTGTGCTTCTTGGTAAGGATGTGGCTGTGGAACGCGTGCTTGCGCTTCACTTTGCCGGTACCGGTGAGCGCGAAGCGCTTCTTGGCACCGGATTTCGACTTCATCTTGGGCATGGCCTCGCTGTGTTGATCGGTACGTTCGGGGGCGCGAATTTCGCAATTTTCCCGGAATCCGGGCACTTTTCTTTTTTTCCACCCCCGGAGCGGAGCGGGCTCACTTCTTTTTCTTGGGGATGAGGTACATCATCATCCGCTTGCCCTCCAGCTTGGGCATGCTTTCCACCACGCCGATGTCCTCCAGTTCCTGGGCGAACTTCAGCAGCAGGATCTCCCCGCGCTCCTTGAAGACGATGGTGCGGCCCTTGAAGAACACGAAGGCCTTCACCTTGTGGCCCTCCTCGAGGAACCGGCGGGCGTGCTTGAGCTTGAAGTTCAGGTCGTGCTCGTCCGTGTTCGGCCCGAAGCGGATCTCCTTCATTTCCACCACGGCCTGCTTGGCCTTGATCTCCTTCTGTTTCTTCTTGAGGTCGTACAGGAACTTTTTGTAATCCACGATGCGGCACACCGGCGGGTCGGCCGTGGGGCTGATCTCCACCAGGTCCAATTGCAGGTCTTGCGCCATGCGCAGCGCCTGCTCAAAGGGATAGATGCCTTGCTCGATCCCCTCGCCGACCACGCGCACCTGGGGTACGCCATGGATGCGTTCGTTGATGCGATGGGGATCTTCGCGGATGATGCGGCCGCGCATGCGGCGGTCACCGGCGGGCCGGGGGGGCCTGGGGCCCATGGGGCGGAAGGGAGGTCGTTGTGCCAATTCGCTTGCTTTCGTTGATTTTCCGGGTCAGCCTTTGTGGCCGCTGAGGGAGGCGGCGATACGCTGCTCCACCAAGTTCTTGAATGCTTCGGGCGTCATGCTGCCCAGGTCGCCTTGACCGTGTTCGCGCACCGAGACGGTTCCCGCCTCGGCTTCTTTCTCGCCGATGATGAGCATGAAGGGGACCTTGGTCATTTCCGCATCGCGGATCTTGCGGCCGATCTTTTCGCTACGCTCGTCAATGGTGGCGCGAATATCGTATTCTTTCAGCAATTCCCCCGTTTTCCGGGCCGCCTCGTTCGATTTTTCACTGATCGGCAGGATGATGGCCTGCTCCGGGGTCAGCCACAGCGGGAACTTGCCGGCCGTATGCTCGATCACCACGGCCAGGAAGCGTTCCAGGCTGCCGAAGGGGGCGCGGTGGATCATCACCGGCCGGTGCTTGGCGTTGTCGCTGCCCACGTATTCCAGCTCGAAGCGCTCGGGCAGGTTGTAGTCCACCTGGATGGTGCCCAGCTGCCAGCGGCGGCCCAAGGCGTCCTTCACCATGAAATCCAGCTTGGGGCCGTAGAAGGCCGCCTCGCCGTATTCCACGAAGGTCTTCATGCCCTTTTCGCCGGCCGCCTCGATGATGGCCCGCTCGGCCTTCTCCCAGTTCTCCTCGCTGCCGATGTACTTGCTGCGGTCCACCTGGTCACGCAGGCTGATCTGCGCCTCGTAGTCGTTCAGGCCGAGTGCGTTGAAGACGAGCAAGACCAGGTCGATCACCTTCTTGAACTCCTCCTTCACCTGGTCCGGGCGGCAGAAGAGGTGGGCGTCGTCCTGCGTAAAGCCGCGCACCCGCGTGAGGCCGTGCAGCTCGCCGCTCTGCTCGTAGCGGTACACCGTGCCGAACTCGGCCAGGCGCAACGGTAGGTCCTTGTAGCTGCGCGGGCGGCTGGCGAAGATCTCGCAGTGGTGCGGGCAGTTCATGGGTTTCAGCAGGAACTCCTCGCCTTCATGCGGGGTGGTGATGGGCCGGAAGCTGTCCTGCCCGTACTTCTCCCAGTGCCCGCTGGTTACGTACAGCTGCTTGGAGCCGATGTGCGGGGTGGCCACCTGCACGTAGCCGCTCTGCTCCTGGGCGTTCTTCATGAACTGGATGAGCCGCTCGCGCAAGGCAGCGCCCTTGGGCAGCCACAGCGGCAGACCCGCGCCCACCTTCTCGCTGAAGGTGAACAGGTCCAGTTCCTTGCCCAGTTTGCGGTGGTCGCGCTTCTTGGCCTCTTCCAGCAGGGCCAAGTACTCGTCAAGTTCCTTTTGCTTGGGGAAGGTGATGGCGTAGAGGCGGGTGAGCTGCTTGCGCTTCTCGTCGCCGCGCCAGTAGGCCCCGGCCACGCTGAGCACCTTCACGGCCTTGATGGGCGAGGTGTCCGGCAGGTGCGGCCCCCGGCACAGGTCGGTGAAGTTGCCCTGGGTGTAGAAGCTGATGCTGCCGTCCTCCAGGCCGTCGATCAGCTCCAGCTTGTACTCATCGCCCTTTTCGGTGAAGTACTTGATGGCCTCGGCCTTGGGTACCTCGCGGCGGACGTAGGTCTCCTTCTTGGCGGCCAGTTCCTTCATCTTGGCCTCGATGGCCGCGAAGTCACCGTCGCCGATCACGCGGTGGCCCAGGTCGATGTCGTAGTAGAAGCCGTTCTCGATGGGCGGGCCGATCCCGAATTTGGTGCCGGGGTAGAGCGCCTCGATGGCCTCGGCCAAAAGGTGGGCGCTGCTGTGCCACAGGGTGGCCTTGCCCTCGGGGTCGTTCCAGGTGAGCAGCTGCAGGGTGCAATCGCCCGGCAGGGGGCGCATGGCGTCACGTACCTCGCCATTCACCTTGGCCGAGAGCACGTTCCGGGCCAGGCCCTCGCTGATGCTGCGGGCCACGTCCATGGCGGTGGCGCCTTGTTCAAATTCCCGGACACTTCCGTCCGGCAGGGTAACGTTGATCTTCATGCAATTCGGCATTCCGCCCTACAACTGGCGGAAAAGGCTGCGAAGGTAAGCCGGCCATGGATGTAAGGGTGGAAAAGCGAAGCGCCCCCTGCAAGGGAGGCGCTTCTTGATGGTGGAGGAGGGTCAGCCCTCAGAACTTCGCGGCCAAGCCCACTTGCAGCACCGCGTAGCCGAAACCGGCCTCCAGGAAGGCGCCGATGTTGTCCGTGAAATAGTACCGAGCGCCCAGGATGCCGGAGAAGCCGACACCGCTGCCCGACCATGAGTACTTGGCTCCGGTCCAGCCGTCAGGGTACACGGTGTTGTCCTTGAAAGTGGCATTCCGGTAGGCCAGCATGAGCCCGCCGTAGGTGTCCAGTTTGTCACTGCCATGCCATTCGTTGTAGTGCCAGGTGCCACGCACGCCAATGGTCAGGTAGCTCCATTTGTAGTCGTACGAATAGTTCCAGTACGCCACGTCCGACTTGTAGGACAGCGACTTGTAGCCAATGGCGCCGCCCAGTCCCCAAGTGCCTGGGCCCAGTTCGCCCATGGCATGGTCGAAATGCACGCCCAAGGCCGGTGTTTGGGACACTCCGGCTCCGGTAAAGCCGATGCCATAACCCCCGCCGATGCCTACGCCGACGCCAAGTACGTTGTCTCCCTCTTCGAATTGCGCACTCACCAAGGCGGGCAGGCAGGCAGCAGCAAGTACCAAGCCCGCTGTTTTCAGGATCTGATTCGCTTTCATCTGTTGGTTTTTTTATTCGTGTGGTCAGGCAAAGATGTGGTGATCATTGGGTTCTCAACCACGGTATTGGCCGTATTTGTGAAAAGGATCTCCACGGCCTGTTGTGCAAAGCTCGTGGGAATGGCCATTTCAACGGCGATCAACGGGATCAGTACGTTTGGGCCATACTTCGATAAGAATGATCCTGAACTCCGAGGAGGTTTCCTTCGATCTGGGGGCCTTGGTCCTGCGCCTCACTGCAGGGGTAACCCTCTTTTGGCAGCACGGCCTGCCCAAGCTGATGGATTTCGGTGCACGGGCCGATGGCTTCTATGATTTCATGGGCCTGGGTTCCACGCTGAGCCTGGTGCTGATCCTGATCGCCGAGGTGCTCTGTGCCCTCTGCGTGGCGCTGGGCCTGTGGACCAGGGCCACCACCATCCCCCCGATCATCGGCATGGCCGTGGCTGCCTTCATGGTCAATGGGGACCAGCCCTTTGCCAAGCAGGAGCTTTCTTTCCTGTATATGATGGCTTTTGTGGCCATCTTCTTCATGGGCAGCGGCCGCTACAGTTTGGACCGGCTCAGCTTCCGCTGAGCAATTGAACCCATGAAAAAGCCCGATCCACATGGGTCGGGCTTTTTCATTGCCGGTTGGACGTGGCTTTAGGGAGCCTCGAGGAACCTCGAACGGATGGCGCCTGCCGCTATCATTCGTCCAACCGAGGCGCTCCGAAGAGAGGATGCTGGAACGAAGTATCCGACTGAGGAGCAACAAAGCAGGGGCAAATGAGAGCAAGCGATGACCGCTATACGCTCTTGCCTAAAACGCCGCGCGCCGTCGCTGACTTCGCCTTTGCGTAGTCGCTTCGGCGGAGCAAGGAGCTATGGCGCAAGGGACCGGAGCGAGGTTCTTCGAGGCGCCCTTATACGTTGGCGATGCTTTCCGCCTTGTATTCCCCGGCCTCCAGCTTCCGCTTCACCTCCTTGAAGCTTTCGATGGTACGCCGCACGTCTTCCAGGGAATGGGTGGCCGTGGGGATCAACCGAAGCAGGATCTCCCCCTTGGGAATCACCGGGTACACCACGATGCTGCAGAAGATGCCATGGTTCTCCCGCAGGTCCAGCACCACGTTGGTGGCTTCCGGGATATTGCCCTTCATGTACACCGGGGTGACGCAGCTGTTGGTCTTGCCGATGTCCAGCCCGGCCTCCTTCAACCCGCTTTGCAGGGCACGGGTGATCTCCCACAGTTTTTCCTTCAGCTCGGGCATGGTGCGCATCATCTCCAGGCGCTTCATGGCGCCGATGACGATGGGCATGGGCAGGCTCTTGGCGAAGGTCTGGCTGCGCATGTTGTAGCGCATGTACATGATCACATCCTCCGGGCCGCTGATGAATGCGCCGATGCTGGCCATGCTCTTGGCGAAGGTGCCGAAATACACATCGATCTGGTCCTGCACACCCTGCTCGTCACCGGTGCCCCGGCCGTGGTCGCCCATCTGGCCGAAGCCGTGTGCGTCGTCCACGAAGAGGCGGAAGTTGTACTTCGCCTTGCGGGCCGAGATCTCCTTGAGCTTGCCTTGGTCGCCGGCCATGCCGAACACGCCCTCGGTCATCACCAGGATGCCTCCGCCGGTCTGCTCGGTCACCTTGCGGGCGTGCTCCAACTGCTTGTCCAGGCTGGCCATGTCGTTGTGCTGGAACATGAAGCGCTTGCCGGCGTGCAGCCGTGCACCGTCCATCATGCAGGCGTGGCATTCGCTGTCGAACACCAGCACATCATGCCGTCCCAGCAGGGCGTCAATGCAGCTCATGCAGCCTTGGTAGCCGTAGTTCAGCAGGAAGGTGTCCTCCTTGCCCATGAATTCGCTCAACTGGTCCTCCAGTTGTTCGTGGTATTTGGTCTGGCCGCTCATCATGCGGGCACCCATGGGGTAGGCCAGGCCCCAATCCTTGGCCGCTTGGGCATCCACCTTGCGGATCTCCGGGTGGTTGGCCAGGCCGAGGTAGTTGTTCAGGCTCCAGACCAGCACTTCCTTCCCGCGGAAGGTCATGTGCGATCCCAACTCGCCTTCGAGCTTGGGAAAAGCGAAATAACCGTGCGAGGCTTTCGCGTGGCGGCCGATGGGGCCGGCGTCCTTGCGGATCTTGTCGAAAATGTCGTTCATGATGGATACGGAATAATCCGGGCGGCGAAGGTACGGAGGGGCGGTGGAAGCACCTTGGAATTGTCCTGAACGGGCCAGGGACCACCTCCGTACGAACGGCGGGCTGCACCGGTCCACGGCGCTAACCGGTATGGTCCTGCAAGGACACACCGGGAACGGGTCAGTCCGTTTGGCATTGGTGCCGACCTTTGCACCGCCTATCCGGAATTCAACATGCGCATCGGTATTGTCTGCTATCCCACTTTCGGCGGCTCGGGGGTGGTGGCCACGGAGCTGGGCCTCGCCTTGGCTGCGGAAGGCCACGTGGTCCATTTCATCACCTACGACCGGCCTGTGCGCCTCGGGCGGGACATCGCCAACATCTTCTACCACGAGGTGCGGGTGAGCGATTACCCGCTCTTCGATTACCAGCCCTACGAGCTCGTGCTCACCAGCAAGCTGGTGGACGTGGTCCTGCACGAGCAGCTGGACCTGTTGCACGTGCACTACGCCATTCCGCATGCTTCCGCCGCCTGGATGGCCCAGCAGATCCTGCGGGGCAAAGGCATCCACATCCCGTTCATCACCACGTTGCACGGCACGGACATCACCCTGGTGGGGCGCGATCCGAGCTTCGAGCCGGTGATCACCTACGCCATTGAGCACAGTACGGCCGTCACGGCGGTCTCGGAAAGCCTGCGGAGGGAGACCTTTGAACATTTTCCGGTGAAGCGGGACATCGAAGTGATCCCCAATTTCATCCGCACGGAGCGCTACGGTGGGCAGCCGGACCGGTCGCTGCGGCAACGGTTCGCACCGAACGGAGAGAAGCTGCTGGTGCACGTGAGCAACTTCCGCCCGGTGAAGCGCGTGCTGGATGTGCTCAAGGTGTTCCTGGAAGTGCACGGACGCATGCCGGCCAGGCTGCTCCTGATCGGCGACGGGCCGGACCGCCAAGCGGCGGAGGCCTTATGCCGCGCCAACGGCACGTGCGGCGACGTGCTGTTCCTGGGCAAGATGACCGAGCCGGACGCGGTGGTGGCCAGCTGCGACCTGTTCGTGCAGGCGAGCGAGACGGAGAGTTTCGGCTTGGCTGCCTTGGAAGCCATGGCCTGCGGGGTGCCCGTGGTGAGCACCAACACCGGCGGCACTCCGGAAGTGGTGGAGCACGGGGTGTCCGGCCTGCTGAACCCCGTAGGGGATGTTCAAGGCATGGCGGGGAATGTGCTCGCCATACTCAAGGACCAAACCACGTTGCAGCGCTTCCGGACCGGGGCGTTGGAAGGTGCCGCCCGCTTCGATATCGCCAAGGTGTTGCCACGGTACGAGGCCCTGTATGAGCAAGTGGTGGAAAAGGTGAGGACGAATGGAGTTCATCAGTGAGCGAGTGAGCGTGGAGCGCCAGGGCGAGGGCACTTCCGTGGTGATCAGCAATCGCCTGCCCCGCACACAGCAGTACATGCTGATCGGCTGGCTGGTGGCGTGGACCCTGTGCGGCGCCGCATTCATCTACGAGGCATTCCGCAACACCGACCCGCACATGCGCATGCCGCTGCTGGTGATGATCGCCTTCTGGGCCTATTTCGAACTGCGCATCCTGCGCGTGGTGCTCTGGCGCACCAAGGGCTTCGAGCTCTGGCGCATCCTGGACGGAGAGCTTACCGTGAAGGACAGCCTCTTCGGCTACGGGCGGGCCAACCGCTACTTCATCGCCAACATCCAGCGCTTCGGACTGCTGAATATGGATGAGGCCTCCTGGAAATGGCAGATGAGCGATTCCTTCTGGACGCGCGGTGCCGAACGCCTGGGTTTCGAGTACCAAGGGAAGAAGGTGGCCATGGGGCGCGGGCTCACCAAGGCCGAGGCGGATCAATTGGCCCACGTGGTGGCCCGGGAGCTGAAGCGCGAACGAAAGGCCGGGAGATAGAAGCTTGCGCGGCTACGTGCGGTGTTCAGTGGAACTGGATGCGGAAGGCATTTCCGCTGATCCTCCGTGTCGCTGATCCATCGATCAAGCCTTCGAGCACCATGCGCTTCGCCACGGAGGTGCCCAGCGCCTCATCGATGCTGCGCACGGCGCCGGCCGGCACGTTGGCCGCCCGCAATTGCTCGAGCAACACGTCCCTTTCCATGGTTGCCAATTGCGCTGCCAAGGCCTCCGCCAAGCCAGCACGGTTCCCCACCCGGCCCGCATTGGTGCGGAAGCGCGCATCGGACGCCAATTCCGGCAAACCCAGCACCGCGCACAGCGAGCGGAACTGGGCATCGCTGCCCACGGCCAAAACGATGCGCCCACCATCCAAGCAGGCGAACACCTCACCGTAAGGGGCGATGTTGGGGTGCAGGGTGCCCAGGGGCCGGGCCACCTGCCCGGCCATCAGCCAGTTGGTGGCCTGGTTCACCAGGCCGGTGAGGGCGGCTTCCTCCAGGCTCACTTCCACGTAGGCGCCCTTGCTGCTTGTTGCCCGTTGCATCAGCGCCAATAACAGGCCTTCCTTCAACTGGTGCGCGGCCAGGATGTCGATCAAGGCCACGGGCACCTTGGCCAAGTGTGCTGCATCCGTTCCCGTCATGCCCATGTAGCCGCTCTCCGCTTGCAGTACCACATCATAGGCGGGCCGTGCGGGATCTTCGGCGTAGCCGCGGATGTGGCCGTGGATGAGCCTTGCATTCAGCTTCCTCAAGCGCTCATGTCCCAGCCCCAGTTTCTCCGCGTCCTTGTCCATGTGGTTGCTGATCAACACATCGGCCTGGGCCGCCAATTCATCGAATGCCGCGCGGTCAGCGGCCTGCGTCAGGTCCAGGAAGCGGTGTTCCTTGGCATGGTTCACGCTGCTGAAGTAGGCGCTCACCGGGTTGGCAGGGTCCTCGGTAGGCAGCTTCCACTTCCGTGTCACGTCGCCGCCGCTGTGAGGGTTCTCGATCTTCACCACCCGGGCGCCCAGTTCGGCAAAGAACAGGCCGGCAGCAGGCCCGGCAAGCACGCCGGCGGTCTCGATCACGAGCAGGTCCTTGAACATGAGGCGAAAGTAGGGGAAGGGGGGAGCCTGTCCGCGTGCCTTCAGGTACCAGCTACTGAGCCGGTGGGGAAGATCCGTTCTCTTTTTCCATTCGGTGGAAGAACGATGTGGTGCAAAGGTTCAAGAGTGCGAGGGTGCGAGGGTACGAGGGTGCGAGGGTGCGAGGGTGAGAGGATGAGAGGGTGAGAGAGTGAGAGAGTGCGAGAGTGAGAGGGCGGCTCCTCTCGCACTCTCACACCCTTGAACCGTCCGTTTCTTTCATGCCGCCTCAGTAGGCAAAAGCCCCGATGCACGGCACCGGGGCTTTCGGAAGGAAGATCCGGCCGTGATCACTTGGCCGCCTGCGCTGCAACCGGGTAGGTGGGCACAACCCCCACGTTCTTGAAGAAGAAGGCCCACTTGTCGGCCTGTTCATCGATCACCATGCTCGTGGGTTTGCCCGCGCCGTGGCCGGCGTTGGTCTCCACGCGGATCAGCACGGGTGCTTCGCCCTGTTGGGCCTGTTGCAGGGTGCTGATGAACTTGAAGCTGTGGGCCGGCACCACGCGGTCGTCATGATCGGCGGTGAACACCAGGGTGGCGGGATACTTGGCGGGCTTCAGGTTGTGCAGCGGGCTGTATTTGTAGAGGTACTCGAATTCCTCCTTGCTGTTGTCGGCGCTGCCGTACTCGGGCACCCAGCCGAAGCCGGCGGTGAACTTCTGGAAGCGCAGCATGTCCATCACGCCCACGGCCGGGAAGGCCACGGCAAACAGGTCCGGGCGCTGGGCCATCACGGCGCCCACCAGCAGGCCGCCGTTGCTTCCGCCCTCAATGGCCAGGTGCGCCTTGTCCGTCCACTTCTGCGCCTGCAGGTATTCCGCCGCGGCGATGAAGTCGTCGAACACGTTCTGCTTCTTCTCCTTCATGCCGGCCTTGTGCCATTCCTCGCCGTACTCGCCGCCGCCGCGCAGGTTGGCCAGGGCGAACACGCCGCCCTGCTCCAGCAGGATCATGCGGCTGGTGCTGAAGCTGGGGGAGAGGCTGATGTTGAAGCCGCCGTAAGCATAGAGAAGTGCCGGGTTTTTGCCGGTCTTATCCAAGCCCTTCCGGTGTACGATGAACATGGGCACGCGCGTGCCGTCCTTGCTGTTGAAGAATACCTGCTCGGTGGTGTACTGGTCGGGGTCGAACTGGAGCTCCGGCCGGAAGTACAGGTGGCTCTTGCCGGTAGCCAGGTCATATTTGAAGATGCTGCCCGGATCGGTGAACGAGGTGAAGGAGTAGAAGGTGTAGGTGTCCCCGCGCTGCCCGCCGAAGCCGCCCGCACTGCCCAGGCCGGGCAATTGGATCTCCTGTTCGCCGGAGCCGTCGGCCGCGTAGCGGAAGATGCGCGTGGTGGCATCCTTCAGGTAGCTGGCGAAAAGCATGCCGCCGCAGGTGTTCACGCCTTCCAGCAGGTCGGCCTTCTGGGGGATCACATCGGTCCATTTATCCTGCGCCGGTGCGGCGGGGTCCACGCTCACCAGGCGGTAGCGCGGGGCATCCACGTCGGTCATCACCAAGAACTTGCCGGCCTTGGGCTCGAAGGCCAGGATGGAAGTCTTGTGGTCGAAGCCGGTCTGCAGGGGCGTCCAGGCCGTGGCCGGGGTGGGCAGTCTTCCCTTGCGCAGGTCGAAGTAGTACTGCTCGAAGCCGTCGGTGCCGGTGCTCACGTAGAGCGTGGCGAATTCCTCGCCCTCGGTGGTGCCCACGCCCACGTAGAGGTTGGGATTCTCGTCATTCTTCCACACCAGCACGTCCTTCTCCTGCGGATCGCCGAGCTTGTGGTAGTAAACCTTTTGCCACTGGTTGGCGCCGCTTAGGGCCATGCCCTTGGCCGGCTCGGGGTAGCGGCTGTAGAAGAAGCCGTCCTTGTACCAGGCGGCGCCGCTGAACTTGGCCCACTTCAGGGTGTCCGCCATGGGCTTCATGGTTTGCAGGTCCCACACGGTGATGTCCTGCCAGTCGCTGCCGGCCTTCTGCACGCCGATGGCCATGTAGCGGTGGTCCATGCTGGCGCCCAGCAGCCCGATGCTGGTGGTGCCCGCCGGGTCGATGGCGTTGGGGTCGATGAACACCGTGTCCTGGCCATCGAGCCCCTTGCGCACATAGATCACGCTTTGGTTCTGCAGGCCGGAATTGCGGTAGGTGAAGAAGAGGTCGCCCACCTTCATGGGGGCGCCGGATTTCGGGAAGTTGAAGAGCTCCTCGTAGCGCTTGGCGATCTCGCCCCGGAAGGGGATCTTGCCGATGAAGTCCTGCGTCACCGCGTTCTGGCGCTTCACCCAGTCCGCCGTCTCGGCGCTGGTGTCGTTCTCCAGCCAGCGGTAGGGGTCGGCCACCTTGGTGCCGAAGTGGTCGTCCACCACCGTGGTGTCCTTGCGGGTCTCGGGATAATGGATCTTCTCCATGGAGGTCTTCTCGGTTTCAGGGGCGGTGCCGCAGGCTGCGAGCAGCAGTACGGCCAGGGGGGTGATCTTTTGCATGGCCACGGGATTGGGGGCCAAAAGTAGGACCGGCCTTCATCGGGCCGGCCCTTGGTCTTTCGGGGAGGGAAAGGACCTGCTCACGCCCTGCGGCGGATCTCGGTCTCCGGACGGGAGATCATCTCATACACCAGGCCGGGCCCGGGTTGAAGCGACATGGTGGCATTGAGCTGGCCCGCCAAGGTGTGGATCAGCTCCATGCCGAGGCTCTTGGGTTTTTCCCAACGCCCGCCGTCGCGCAGGCCCACTCCATCGTCCCCCACGCGCAGGAAGAGGCCACCCTCCTCCGTGCCGCTGAGGTGCACGATGATGGTACCTTCCTGGCGGCCGGTGAAGGCATGCTTGAAGCTGTTGCTGATTACTTCATTGATCAACAGGCCCAGCGGCGTCAGGGTGTCCACACCGAGGGTCTTCACCCGGATGTCCACGTCCATCCGCAGTTTCACCCGGATGTTGTAGGCGGCCACCAGGTCGCGGATCAGGCTGTTGAGGTAGTTGGAGACATCGATGTTGGCCAGGTCCTTGCTCAGGTAGGTCTGCTCATGCACCAGGGCCATGGCGCCCACGCGGTTCACGCATTCATTGAAGAGCTCCATGGTGCGCGGGTCGCTCACCTTGTCGGTCTGGAAACGGATCAGGCTCCGCACGATCTGCAGGTTGTTCTTCACGCGGTGGTGGATCTCCTTGAGCATCACCTCCTTTTCTTCCTTGCTGAGCATGGTTTCGCGCAGTTCCCGGTTGCGCTGTTCCAGTTCCTCCCCGGTTCGGGCCAGCAGTTCGGAGCGTTCGCGGGTACGGTCGAGCAGCCGCGAGGCATATCCCACCAGGAGGGCGCAGGCCAAGGCCAGCAGGCTGGCCATGCCAAGCAGCCATTGTGCCTCGGACCATTGGCTGCTGAGGCCGGCGGTCTCCCGGGCCAGACCGTCCGTGTGGACCAGGCGGGCAGTGGCCTCCACGTGGTTGCGGGCCCGCTGCATCACCAGGGCGAAAACGGCGTCGGCCATTTCAGCGGCGGCAGGATCGGTGTGCAGGTTCAGCACCTCCCGGTGCATGGAATCACAGGCCGCAAGGTCCACGCGGAGTTGGGCGCGGAGCTCATGGATGCCGGGTACGCCGGGCACCCGGTCCAGCTGTTCGGCCACTTGGCCTTCGGTTCGTTCCAGCCAGGTGGACCAGGCGCGTCCGTTGTTCTTCACGTCCTGCTGGTGGGCCAGCAGCAGATCGTCCAGGATGGTGCCCAGTTTGCTCAACGCGTCAAGCTGGTCCATGTGGCCCTCCAATCGCTGCTGGGCGCGCGTGGCCCTGGTCATCAGGGCAAGGTCCCAGGCAACGAAGGAAATGGCCAGAATGATGGCCACCAGGGGCAGGACACGCCAGGGTTGCTTCTTCACGGGAAAGGGTTTGTGCCCCTTCAACGCGTGAATGCGCCAAACCGTTACTCCGGGCTCGCGGCCTTGCGAAGCTGGGCGGCGAAGGCTTTGAGTACTTTTTGCAGGTGGTCGCTCACCTGGTCGCGCATGTCCTTGTGCAGGCGGGTAGCCGTGCCCATGCTAATGCCCGGTATGCGGTCCGGAGGCCGTTCCCCAGCGTAGAGGGGCCCCAGGTTCACCGCCCCGCCCGGTGCATTGCGGTTTCCCGTGTGGTCGAACTGGCTGATCAGCACCTTGCACTGCCCGTTGCCCGCCCGGATGCTGATGTGGTAGTTGACCACTCCCAGGGATTGAAGCCGGGAATTGGTCGCCGTGCTGCGGAAGTTGAAGCGGGCATCGGCCTCGAACCGGCCGTTGACGGCCTCGGCCGGAAGCGGACCGGCACCCGGCTCCAGGCCGAAGGAGAATGGCCAGGCCTTGCGCACCGCCTGCTCCACCTGGGTGCTGGACATCGGCAGGGCGATGTCCTCAGCGATCACCAGCCTGCGCGGCCCGTCCATCGGCGCCGTTTGCGGGCGGGCCGGGAGCAGGAGGGCTGAAAAGAGCAGGGTGGTCAGCACGCGCATGGCCGAAAGGTAGCGGGGGCCAGTGGTTGGGCCTGCTAATTTTAAGCAACGGTGATGCTTGTTTCGTACTGATGCCAATACCTTTGTGTATTCATGATAACCCTTATCACACATGGCATCCCATTCTTCACCCAATCCTGCGGTCAAGGTCGGCGTTTTTTATGACGGCAGTTATTTCACGCATGTGAGCAACTACTACAATTACGTGCACCACCACCGCCGCAGGCTTCACATCGGCGGGGTCCACGAGTTCATCAAGCAGATGGTGGCCGAGCGGGAAGGCACCCGGCCCAGCCTGTGCCACATCGTGGACTCCCATTTCTTCCGCGGGCGTTTCGTGGCCAAGGACGCCAACGAGAAGGCCAACCAGCTTTACTACGACCGCGTGTTCGACGATGTACTGATGTACAACGGGGTGCAGACGCACTACCTGCCCGTGAAGGACTTGATGGGGCGCAAGCGGGAGAAGGGCATTGATGTGCTGATGGCCCTGGAGACCTTCGAGCTCTGCATGTACAAGCGGTTCGACGTGGTGGCCCTGATCGCCAGCGACGGCGACCATGTGCCCCTGGTGCGCAAGTTGCACGGCTTGGGCTGCAAGACCATGCTGCTGGGGTGGGATTACGAGTACACCGACGAGGCCACGGGCGAGGTGCAGACCACCAAGACCAGCACCGACCTGTGGAATGCGGTGAGCTACCCCTTGGAAATGGCGGAGCTGGTGGATGCGGGCCTGCGCGAGGATGACGAAGTGATCCGGGACATGTTCGTGCTAAAGGAATCCATGCCGCGCGAGGGCGACCCCGACCGGCCGGCGCCAACGTTCGACCAGTCCGATGAGGAACGGTATACCGGCGAGGTGATGAGCCTGCACAACGGTTACGGGTTCATCCGCTTCCCGGACAACAACGTGTTCTTCCTGCACGATGACCTGGAAGGCATCGAATTCTCCGAACTTTCCGTGGGGATGATGTTGGAGTTCAACGTGGCCTTCAACAGCCGCGGCCAACGCGTGGCCAAGAAGATCCGGGTAGCCGGGGAGTGAGCGCGTGGTCAGGCCAAGGGCAGGCGCACGGTGAACACCGAGCCCTGCCCGGGGCCATCGCTACGGACCTCCAGGCTTCCGCCATGCGCCTCGGCCCATTGCTTGGCGCGCCCAAGCGTGCTTCGCGCCTGTGATTCGCCGTCGGTGCTGCGCGTGCTCAGCAGGGCGAAGCGGATGAACACCTCCTGCAGGTCGGCTTCCGTAAGGCCCGCGCCACGGTCGGTCACCGCCACCACCGCTTGTCCATCCTCCACGCCCAGGTGTACGTTGATGGCCGTGCCCTTCGGGGAGAACTTGCTGGCATTGGAAAGCAAGGCGCCGAACAATTGTTCCAACAGTTGGCTGTCGCCTTCCACCTCGGGGTTGCCAGCGGCGGTGAAGTCCACGCGCTGTTCCTTTTTCACCGTGCGGAAGGCCACCTGGCCGATGCAGCGATCAAGGAGCGGGGAGAGGGAGGTGCGTTCCCGCCGGAGCGTGCCGACGCCGCGCGGCACCTGGAAATCATCCAGCAGTTGTTCCAGTTCCCGGGCGGCGTTGAAGTAGTTCTTTTCGGCCATGGCCAGGAGCATGTCCCGCTCCGGGCCCTGCGGCATGGCGTGCAACAGGGATGCGGCCTGCCAAACTCCGCCCATACGGTTCTTCAGGGCGTGGGCGAACCGGTGCAGCCGCTCGTTCCGCTGCCGGCTGTCGAGCGGGTTGAACGGCCCTTCCAGTTCAGGCGGTTTCATGCATGATCCGGTGCAGCACCTGGTTCAGTCCGTCGGGGTCGACGGGCTTCAGCAGGTAGTGGCAGCCGTTCAACTGCCGGATGCCTTCCACGATCTCCGGCTTGCTGCTGGCGGTGAGGAAGACGATCGGCAGGTTGTCCTTGGCGCGGATCTCTCGGGCCAGGTCCAGGCCGGTCTTCTCACCCTTGAGGTAGACGTCCATCATGATGGCATCCGGATGGTCGTCCCGGATCATTTGCTCCGCCTCGGCGCTGCTGCTTGCACTGCCCGTGACGTGGAAGCCCATTTGCTCCAGCTGCAGGCGGTAGCCGAAGGAGATGATCGCCTCGTCCTCGATGATCAGGATCTTTTTCATGTTTGGTTCCGGCCTTGGATGCGCTGGCCGATGCTTTCGGCGATGCGCGCGAATTGTTCAGTGGTCAATGGCTTCTCGATGTACTCGCTGATGCACGGCTGCTGGCGGGCCATGTCCAGGTCCGTGGGGTGGTTGCTGCTGGAGCACATCACCACGGTGGTCTCCGAGCATTCCAGCAGGCTATCCTTCTGGCAGGACCGCAGGAACTCGAAACCGTCGGTACCGGGCATGTTGATGTCCACCAGGAGCAGATCGGGGCGCTCGCCCGTGGACCGCAGGTGCTCGATGGCCTCCATGGGGTCCAGGAATGCCGAGAAACGGCCGGTGAAGCCTGCTTTCTTGAGCATCATGCGGGTGATCAGATGGTAGTCGTCCTCATCGTCCACGATCATGACATGGAACGCGGCGCTATCGACGGAGGGGGCGTCAATGGTGGCGGTCATGTTCAGTTCTACGCAGGTTGTGGGTACAGGGTTCGCCGGTTCATCCGGCCTTGGCGGCCTCTACTTCACTTTGTTGGAGCTCGCGCAGGTGGTCCACCGCTTCGCGGATGCCTTTTGCCGGGGCCTGGAAGCCTTGTAGGACGCAGCCCACCAGGCGCAGGCCCGCCTCCAGATCATCGCTCACCACCTCATCGGCGCCGTTGGCGTACAGCGCACTTTCGCCTGCCGCATGCCGCGATCGTACCAGCAATCGGGCCTTGGTGGAGGTGCGCACGGCGGCCACCACCCGCTTGGCCTGTACCATGTCCGGCAGGTTCACCAGCACCAGCCGGGCCTTGTCCACCTGGGCTTTCTCCAACACGGACTCCTGGGCCGCATCGCCCTGCACGGTGAAGATGCCTTGGCCCCCGGCCATTTCCGCCAGTTCCGGGTCTTCCTCCACCACCACGCAGCGCACTTTCATGCTGCGGGCGGCCCAGGCCACATTGCGGCCGATGGGCCCGAAGCCGATGATCACCAGGTGGTCGGACTGGGGGGCGAAGTCATGGGCGGGTTCCGGTTCCGCCACGTTCAGCAAAGAATCCAGCGCCTCGCCGGTGCGTGGCAGCAGCTTGTTGAAGGTGCCCCCGGCGATGCGCCGCGACCGGGCCATCACCATGGGCGTGGCCGCCATGGTGATGATGGACACCGCGAGGAAAAGCTGATGGGCTTCCGTGGAGAGCAGCCCGTACGAGATGCCGGAAAGGGCGAGCACGAAGGAGAACTCGCCCACCTGGAACAGCGCCAGGCCGCATTGAAGGGCCGTGCGCACCGGCCAGCGCAGCAGCCAGACGGCCAGGAATCCCGTGATCGTTTTCCCGAACATCACCAGCAGGGCCAGGCCCATCACCGTGAAGGGCGCGGAGGTGAACAAGGCGGGGTCCACCAGCATGCCGATGCTCACGAAGAAGAAGCTCATGAACAGTTCATGGAACGGCTGAACGATGCCCGAGGCGTTGTACACCTGGTCCGTGCCGCTGATGATGAGCCCGGCGAAGAAGGCGCCCAGGGCCAGGGACAGCCCCAGGGCGGCGGTGCCCCACGCCGCGGAGAAGCACAGCAGCACCACGGTGATGATGAAGAGCTCCTTGTTCCGCCCCCCGGACACGGCGCGCAGCAGGTGCGGGACGGCCCACCGGCCGCACACGTACACCACGGTCATCAGCAGCAGCACCTTGCCGCCGAGCAGCAACAGGTCGCCGCCGAGGTTGCTGCTGCGCCCGGCAAGCATGGGCATCACCAGCATCATGGGCACCACCAGGATGTCCTGGAAGATGAGGATGGCCGAGGTGACCCGGCCCAGCGGCGCATCCAGGCGGCCTTTTTCCTGCAGCACGCGCAGCACGATTGCCGTGCTGCTGAGGGTGACCAGGAAACCCATGAACACCGCGGATGGCCAGGGCATGCCGAAAAGGGTGCACGCCCCGGTGGTGAGGGCTATGGTGAGCACGGCCTGGAGCGAACCGCCGACGAACACGGTGAACCCGATGCTGGACAGCTCTTTCAGGCTGAAGCCCATGCCGATGACGAACAGCAGGAACACCATACCGAACTCGGCCAGCTCATTCACCTGCTTCACCTCATCCACCCAGCCCAACATGTGCGGACCCGCCACCATGCCCGCCAGGATGAACCCGAGCACACCGGGCAATTTCAGTTTCCGGAACAGCAGGATGATGCCCACGGCCAAGGCGAGCACCACCACCAGTTCCTTGTAGAGCCCGTCGTGCATGCTACTTCTTGAACACCAGCCACACCGCCACCACCAGCAACACCGCGGCCAGCAGGTGGTTCCAGCGCAGGGCCTCGCCTTTGAAGGCGATGGCCGTGAAAACGGCGAACACCGCCAGGGAGATCACCTCCTGCACCACCTTGAGCTGCACCAACGAGAACGGGCCGCCATGGCCCGCATAGCCGATGCGGTTGGCCGGCACCTGCAGGCAGTACTCGAAGAAAGCGATGCCCCAACTGATGAGCACCACGGTGAAAAGGCCCCACTTCGCCCAAACGGGATGGTCCTTGAAACGCAGGTGGCCGTACCAGGCAAGGGTCATGAACGTGTTGCTCAACAGGAGCAGGCCGATGCTGTAGAAGCCGCGCATGGTGGCGAATTTCCGGGCGGAGGGGCAGGGGCGGGGGCGGTGCCTTGGCTTTCGGTGAACGGCGGCCTGTTGATCCCTGTTTTTCCGCCATGTTCGCCCCATTTCCCGACCGGCTTCCCCACCGCCGGGCCTATCTGCGGAAACAGTTCCGGTACTTGCTGGTGGCGTTGGGCCTCATCCTGGGCAGCCTGTTCATAGGCGTAGCGGGCTACATGGGCATCGCGCACTTGGGGTTCACCGACGCCTTCCTGAACCCAAGCATGATCCTGGGCGGCATGGGGCCGGTGAACGAGCTGCACAGCGATAACGCCAAATGGTTCAGTGCCCTCTATGCCCTGTACAGCGGTGTGGCCCTGCTCACCATCGTGGCGGCCATGCTCACGCCCACCATCCACCGCCTGCTGCATAAGTTGCACTTGGACCACAGCAGGTTGATGCACCACACACGGAGCGCGCAAACCCCGCCACCCAATGAGTGAAGAGTGCCTCGAAGAACCTCGTTCCGGCGTCATCGGTGCTTTGCACCGCCCCTGCGGGCGCGTGGCTCTCATTGGGTCATACTTCTCCCGCCATGTCGGGATGAAACAGTTGCCTCCTCAGTTGGATACTTCGCTCCTGTATCCGCACTTCGTCGCGCCTCGTCTGGCCGAATGATAGCCACACGTGGCATCCATTCGCGGTTCTTCGAAGTACCCTTGATCCTCGGCCACGGTCGATGCATTCCGTGATCGGTTCGGGCGGAACAGGCCGGCCATTGAAACCTGCGTCCGCGACCCGCATCCGGGTTTGGACATCTACAAGGGCTCGTGGTGGAAATGGCCGGAGGGAACCCTGAGGTGCAGCCGGAGCTGATCATGGAATGAGTCCCGATGTGCCGGTCCTCATCTTGGATGGCCGTAGGGAAGGTATTCCGGGGCCGGACCGCATCGTACAGGGTTTTTCCCCGGTTGGAGGGACCAACGCTTCCTGTCGCCCAGGGCGATCTTGCATGGGGGTACGATGGCTTGCCGATGGATACGGCCACCATCCGTATTGGCGAATCGAATGGCCCCGGAGGAACCCGTGGCGTACGTGCTATTCCTGCTATTCCTGCTGCCCGGCCACCAGGAGGACATGCGCTACAAGATGGCCGGTTTCCTGTGCCTGGACCACTCCATCGGTGAGTATACCATGACGCACCGGGGGCAGGTGGATCTCGGGGACCCGGAACTGCTTCGCAAGGACACGCCCCTATTGACACTCCCCGAGCTGCGGCTCTGGATTGAACGGGAGTTCCTCGGAACCGGTTCGTGAGCGGCCTACCCCTTGGTTTCGTTCCAGGTGCGGTATGCGGCCGCATCCATGGCGGGAAGGTCCGCCGGGATCTCGCGCAAGGGTTCACACGCTTGCAGGGTGGCGTGCAGCTCGGCCGGCAAGGCTTGGTAGAGTTTGGTGCCTTCCGTCTTCCAGGCCAGCATTTCGTCGCTCACCTCCTTCACGGCGCGGGCGGGGTTGCCCACGATCACTTTCCGGGCCTCCCAGACCGTATCGGCCGGCAGGAAGGCCAAAGCTCCTACGATGCATCCTTCGCCCAGCGTCACGCGGTCCATCAGCACGGCATTCATGCCCACCAGGCAATTGCGGCCCACATGGGCGCCGTGGATGATGGCTCCGTGGCCGATATGCGCCCCCTCTTCCAAGTGCACGGTGACGCCGGGGAACATGTGCACCGTGCAGTTTTCCTGCACATTGCAGCCGTCCTCCACGATGATGCGCCCCCAATCGCCGCGCAGGGCCGCCCCGGGGCCGATGTACACGTCGCGGCCGATGATCACCTGCCCGGTCACCGCTGCCTGCGGGTGCACGAACGCCGAGGGGTGGACCACCGGCCGATGCCCGTTGAATGCGTAGATCATGCCGCGAACCTACGGATCGGGGAGCGGCCGCCGCCGGGTTACGCCAGCGTTAAGGATCCATGAATTCCCGGGTGGAACCGGGCCATACGGCTACATTTGGCGGCGACAACACCCTACCCATGCCCATCGGTGCATTCTTCCGCCTGTTCAAGCCCAAGGACAAGATCTTCTTCTACCACTTCGAGGCCTCCGCCGCCAACGTGCTGAAGATGAGCGAGGACCTGATGCTGATCATGGCCACCGAGCCCGGGGACCAGCGTACGGCCCTGCTGGAGCGCCTGGTGCTGCAGGAGCGTGCCAATGACGACCTGACGCACACCATCTTCAAGGAACTGGCCCGGAACTTCATCACCCCGATCGACCGGGAGGACATCCACGCCCTGGCCGGCAGCCTCGACGATGTGGCGGACTACATCCTGGCCAGCGCCAAGAACCTGGAGATGTTCCACATCACCAAGCCGGATGACCAGTGCCGGGAACTGGCCCGCCTGGTGAACCAGGGTGCCCAGATCGTGCAGATGGCCGTGCATCACCTGCGTGACCTGAACAAACCCAACGCCCACCAGCAGTTCGTCATCGACGTGAACA
Organism: Flavobacteriales bacterium; assembly: GCA_023382455.1. Classification (GTDB taxonomy): domain Bacteria; phylum Bacteroidota; class Bacteroidia; order Flavobacteriales_F; family PHOS-HE28; genus PHOS-HE28. The sequence continues at coordinate 130,417 of JAHDVX010000003.1, read as the reverse complement.
GCATGGAGAACGAGGCGGATGAGGTGTGCGATGCGGCCATCGAGCAGCTCTTCCTCCATGAGAAGGACGCCATCCACCTGATCAAGATGCGCGAGACGTACATGATGCTCGAGATGGCCACCGACAAATGCGAGGACGTGGCCAACGTGATCGAATCCATCATGCTGAAGTACGCCTGATGCACCAGTCCGCCGCCGGATCATTCGCAGCGGCCAGCGGCCGCAACAGCAACACCCTGCCAACCGGAAAGCCATGAGCCTGCTGGTGGTCATCATCATCCTGGCCCTGGCCTTCGATTATATCAACGGCTTCCACGACGCGGCCAACTCCATCGCCACGGTGGTCAGCACCAAGGTGCTCACCCCGTTCCAGGCCGTGCTGTGGGCCGCCCTGTTCAACTTCGCTGCTTACTTCATCTTCCGCGACCACGCGGTGGCCAACACCATCAGCAAAACGGTCCACCAGGAGTTCATCACCCTGCCCGTGATCCTCAGCGGGCTGGTGGCGGCCATCATCTGGAACCTGCTCACCTGGTGGTACGGCATCCCCAGCAGCAGCTCGCACACCCTGATCGGCGGCTTCGCCGGCGCGGCGCTCACACACGCCTTCACCCACTACGGCGGGCTGCACGTGGCCGATGTGGTGCACAGCACGAAGATCCTCACCATCGTGGCCTTCATCTTCCTGGCGCCGCTCTTCGGCATGGCGATCAGCATGTTCATCTCCTTCGTCACCATGGTGGAGAACACCTGGTTCCGCGTCACGCTGATCATCCTGACCGGTACGTTCACCTGGTTCTATTTCATCCACCTGCAGGAAGGCAAGATGCACGACAACCTGGCCTCGGCCATGGGTGTGCCTGCGCTGGAGGAGAAGGCCCAGCTCGACCCTGCCTTCCAGGATGCCTACCTGGAGGCCGCCGCCAAATACGAGGAAGCCACCCCCTACATCGCCATGTACCCCAAGGTGGGGGCCGCCGGCGTGGCCGATGCGATCCTGGACAATGTGGACCCCTCGCTGGACAAGGCCAAGCTGGAGCGCGCCATCGCCAACGGCGACAACAGCTGGATCCGCTACGGCATCATGGCCATGATCGCCATCTTCTGCATCACCTTCATCTGGGTGGAGAAGGTACGCACCCCCAACGCCTTCAGCATGGCCCACATGTTCAAGAAGCTGCAGTTGGTCTCCTCCGCCGCTTTCAGCCTGGGCCACGGTGGCAACGATGCGCAGAAGGTCATGGGCATCATTGCCGCCGCGCTGATCGCCAACGGCAATATCACCGACTTCAAGGACATGCCCTCCTGGGTGCCCTTGGCCTGCTACACCATGATCGGCCTGGGCACGCTGAGCGGCGGCTGGAAGATCATCAAGACCATGGGCACGCGCATCACCAAGGTGACCCCGTTGGAGGGTGTGTGCGCCGAAAGCGGCGGTGCCATCACCCTCTACCTGACCGAGCAGATGGGCATCCCCGTGAGCACCACGCACACCATCACGGGCTCCATCATGGGCGTGGGCGCCACCAAACGCCTGAGCGCCGTGCGCTGGGGCGTGACGATCCGCCTGCTCTGGGCCTGGATCATCACCATTCCAGTGAGCGCACTGATGGCCGCCATCACCTACTGGATCTGCATGCTCCTCGGTTTGGAGTAAGCGGAGGCGGTCCGGCCCTGGTCACTTTCGCCCGGTCACGGCATCCGGTTTCCCCATCAGCGCCGCCGGTGCGATCTTCGCCCCATGGCCATCCTATTGTCCGACGCCGGCCTGCACACCCGGCTCCTGCCGCTCACATTCACCCGGCCGGTGGGGGAGCTGCGCCCCGGCATCCTTACGCATAGTGCGAAGTGGCGGCTGCTCACGGGCTTGCCCGTAGGTCACCTCACCGAACCTTTCCTGCAGGGCAAGTTCCCTCCGGTGCAGGCTGACCGTGTGCTCGAGGTTCATGGCGGGGTGCTGCCCACGGAGGCCCTTGCCGCGGCCGTACTGGACCTGGAGCCCGGACAGGTGCTGTTGGGTGCGAATGGTCCACTGGCCTTCTGCCTGGAGGGTGCCGCGCACACCACGGCCATGGATTGGACGGATCCGCCTGCCTTCCTGGGCCAGGTGCATTTCCATGGTCCCATAGAGGTGATCGAGCGCCCTTGGCACCTGTTCCAGCGCTGTGGTGCCGCCATCACCGACGATGTGGCGCTGCTCACGAAAGGCCGGCAAAGTGCACCGCTCAGCCCCACGAACACCGTGATCGGCGACCCTGCGGCGATCTTCCTCGAGGAAGGCGCCAAGGTGGAGGCCAGCATCCTCAACACCACTGGCGGCCCCATCTGGATCGGTAAGGATGCCGAGGTGATGGAGGGGTGCATGGTGCGCGGGCCCTTCGCCCTCGGGGAAGGTGCGCAGTTGAAGATGGGCGCGAAGGTCTACGGCCCCAGTTCCTTCGGCCCGGAATGCCGCGTGGGCGGGGAGGTGAACAACAGCGTGATCCTCGGCTACAGCAACAAGGGCCACGACGGATTTTTGGGCAATAGCGTGCTGGGCGAATGGTGCAACCTGGGCGCCGACACCAACACCAGCAACCTGAAGAACACCTACGGCGAGGTGAAGGCGTGGAGCTATGCCGATAAAGCCCTCATGGCCACGGGGCAGCAGTTCCTGGGCCTGGTGATGGGGGACCACTCGAAGTGCGGCATCAACACCATGTTCAACACGGGCACCGTGGCGGGCGTGTGCGCCAACGTGTTCGGCAGCGGCTTCCCGCCCAAGCACATTCCCTCGTTCGCCTGGGGGGAAGGAGCGACCTACACCTTGGAAAAGGCGCTGGAGACCTGTGAGCGCGTGATGCAACGCCGGCACGTGGCGCTCACCGCAGCGGACAAGGAGGTGCTTGCACACGTCTTCGAAGTGACAGAACCATACCGTGGCTGACAAGTTCGCAGCCACGGGCCGGTGGCATGGAGCTTGCCCAAGCACCAACCTTCGGCTTGGCACTGCGGGCCGGAAGCAGCTTACCTTTGATACCGACACATTGGCACGAATTGCATGAGCGACATTTTGATCGGGAACGATCCCCTTTTTTCCTCCGAGGCGATTGAGAACGAGACGGAATTGATCCCGTTGATCACGGCGGAGGATGAGGAGTTGATGAACGCGGAGAAGACCCCGGCGGAACTGCCGATCCTTCCCTTGCGCAATACCGTGCTTTTCCCCGGGGTGGTGATCCCCATCACCGTGGGGCGTGACCGCAGCATCAAGCTGATCCAGGAGGTGTACCGCGGCAACCGCACGCTGGGCGTGCTCAGCCAGAAGGATTCCGAGATCGAGGAGCCCTCGCCGGAGGACCTCAACAAGGTGGGCACCATCGCCAACATCATCCGCATGCTGCGCATGCCGGACGGCAGCACCACGGCCGTGATCCAGGGCAAGAAGCGCTTCGAGATGATCGAGATGGTGCGCACCGACCCCTATTTTACGGCACGGGTGAAGGAGTTTGCCGAGCTGCGGCCCGCCAAAGGGGACAAGGAGTTTGAGGCTCTGGTGAGCTCGCTCAAAGACCTGGCCACCAACATCATCAAGGCCAGCCCGCACATCCCCAGCGAGGCCAGCTTCGCCATCAAGAACATCGACAGCCCGAGCTTCCTGGTGAACTTCATCAGCAGCAACATGAACGCCGAGGTGGCCGAGAAACAGCGCATGCTGGAAGTGGCCGACCTGCGCGAGCGTGCCAGCCTGCTGCTGGGCCACCTCACCAAGGAACTGCAGATGCTCGAGATGAAGAACGAGATCCAGAGCAAGGTGCGCACCGAGGTGGACAAGCAGCAGCGCGAATACTTCCTGCACCAGCAGATCAAGACCATCCAGGACGAGCTGGGCGGCAACCCCATCGAGCAGGAGATCGAGGAGATGCGCGCCAAGGCCGCCAAGAAGAAGTGGACCGCCAAGGTGGGCGAGTACTTCGAAAAGGAACTGGGCAAGCTCCAACGCATGAACCCCGCCGGGGCGGAGTTCAGCGTGCAGTACAACTACGTACAGCTGCTGCTGGAACTGCCGTGGGGCGAATACTCCAAGGACAAGTTCGACCTGCGCCACGCGCAGAAGATCCTGGATCGCGACCACTTCGGCCTGGAGAAGGTGAAGGAGCGCATCATCGAGCACCTCGCGGTGCTCAAGCTCAAGGGCGACATGAAGGCGCCAATCATCTGCCTCTACGGTCCGCCCGGCGTGGGCAAGACCAGCTTGGGCAAGAGCATGGCCGAGGCCCTGGGCCGCAAGTACGTGCGCATGAGCCTGGGCGGCCTGCATGACGAGGCCGAGATCCGCGGCCACCGCAAGACCTACATCGGCGCCATGCCCGGCCGCCTGATCCAAAGCCTGAAAAAGGCAGGCACCAGCAACCCGCTGTTCGTGCTGGACGAGATCGACAAGGTGGCCCGCGATTACAACGGCGACCCCGCCAGTGCCCTGCTCGAAGTGCTGGACCCCGAGCAGAACCACGCCTTCTACGACAACTACGTGGAGATGGAGTACGACCTCAGCCATGTGATGTTCGTGGCCACGGCCAACTCCCTGAGCACCATCCACCCGGCCTTGCGCGACCGCATGGAGATCATTGAGGTGAACGGCTACACCCAGGAAGAGAAGGTGCAGATCGCCATCCGCCACCTGCTGCCCAAACAACTGAAGGAGACCGGGGTGAAGGCCTCGCAGATCAAGCTGGGAGACGGCGTGCTGGAGGCCATCATCGACCAGTACACCGATGAAAGCGGGGTGCGCACACTGGAGAAGCGCATCGCCAAGCTGGTGCGCTTCCGCGCCAAACAGATCGCCCTCAAGGAGAAGTTCAGCCTCACCATCCGTACCGAGGACCTGGTGAAAGTGTACGGCCCCAGCCACGCCCGGGACAAGTACCAGGGCAATGACGTGGCCGGCGTGGTGACCGGCCTGGCTTGGACGCCCACCGGCGGCGACATCCTCTTCCTGGAGACCAGCATCACCAAGGGCGAAGGAAAGCTCACCCTCACCGGCAACCTCGGCGACGTGATGAAGGAAAGCGCCATGATCGCCCTGGAATACCTCAAGGCCCACAGCAGCATCATCGGCCTGGACCAAGAGGTGTTCAAGCGCTGGAACGTGCACGTGCACGTGCCCGAGGGCGCCACCCCCAAGGACGGGCCCAGCGCCGGCATCGCCATGCTCACCAGCATCGCCAGCGCCTTCACCCAGCAGAAGGTGCGCAAGTTCGTGGCCATGACCGGCGAGATCACCCTGCGCGGCAAGGTGCTGCCCGTGGGCGGCATCAAGGAGAAGATCCTCGCCGCCAAGCGCGCCGAGATCCGCGAGATCATCCTCAGCGAGGACAACCGCAAGGACATCGAGGACATCGATGCCAAGTATGTGAAAGGCATGCGCTTCTACTATGTCACCGAAATGATCGACGTGGTGAAGCATGCCCTGCTGAAGGAGAAGGTGGAGCACGCCCTGCAAGTGGCCTGATCGCAACCCATGGCCAGTTGCCTGGCCGTGAACGACCTTTGGCCCGCCCTCCATGCAAACCGGTACCGCCACGCTGCTCGCTTTGTCCCTGTGGTGGGTGCCGTTCACGGCTCCGGCGCAGGAAGGAGGCCGCGTGCACCTCGACCCCGATGACGGACTGGTGGTGGAGCAGGACAGTACCTTCCGGCTGGAGTTCCACTTCCGCATGCAGGACCGTGTGACCTACCGGCACACGGCCGGAGCGGGCAAGAGCACCGACGACGTGGGCTTCATGGTCCGGCGATTCCGCCTGAAGTTCGATGGGTTCGTGTTGTCACCGCGCTTGGGATACAAGCTCCAACTGGGCCTTTCCGAGCGGGATATGACCATAGGGGACGAGGCATCCATGCCCAGCCCCTTGCTCGATGCGCTGGTCCTGTACCGGCTTGCGGATAATACCCAGGTCGGCTTCGGCCAGGGCAAGTTGCCCGGCGGCCGACAGGCATTGGTGTCCTCCGGGGAAATGGAGTTGCCCGAACGGCCTGTGGCCAACTCCGCCTTCACCATGGACCGCGACATCGGCTTCTTCGCCTGGCAGCAGTTGCCGATGGGTGCACAGCGGCTACACGTAATGGCGGCCATCACCCAAGGGGAAGGCCGGGCGGCCGGGCACCCCAACGCAGGGCTGTGCTACACCGGCCGGGTGGAATGGCTGCCATTCGGGGCATTCTCCGCCGACGGCGAGTACGTGGAAGGGGACCTGGTCCGCGAACCCGCCCCGAAGCTCGCACTGGCCGTGGCCTACAGCGGGAATGACCGGGCCCAACGCGCCCGCGCCCCGCTTGGTCCGCGCCTGCCCGGTGGCCTGGGCCGCACCACCGGCACCTTTTTCGCCGACGCGATCGTCAAGCTGAAGGGATGGTCCTGGCAGAGCGAGTTCAACCGTCGTCTGGTGGACGGCGATCCATGGGCCACCGATACCATCACACAGGAAAGCATCGCGGTCAATGAAGGATGGGGGCTGTCCAGCCAGGTCAGCTGCATGCTCGGGGAGTGCTCCCAGGTGGTGCTGCGCTGGTCCACCGTGCGGCCGGATGATGCCGTGCACCTGGCATACACCGGGCGCGATGAGACCATGTTCGGCTTCAATCACTACCTCCACATGCACCGGATCAAGTTGCAGGCAGCCTTGTTCCATGAATGGGGTCCGGAAGGCCCGGGCCCGGATCTCCCTGGCAATGCATTCGGGGCCATGTTCCAAGTGGAATTGGGCATCTGATGGAGCAGCCCGGCCACATCCACCCGCTTGATCCGCGGCAACTTGCCATCGACGACCTCACCTACGCGCTCCCCGAGGACCGCATCGCCCAGCACCCCTTGGCCGAGCGCGATGGTGCCAGGCTGCTCGTGTTCCGTGATGGAGGCATCCGGGATCGCTTGTTCAAGGACCTGCCACAGGAGCTGCCGCCCGACACGCTTCTGGTGCTGAACGACACCAAGGTGGTGCATGCCCGCATCCGGTTCCGCCGGGCCACCGGTGCACTCATCGAGTGCATGGTGCTTTCCCCGGAGAAGGGGCACCCCATGGAGCTGGCCTTGCGCGACCGGGAGAGCACGCGCTGGTGGTGCATGGTGGGCAACGCCAAACGCTGGAAGGGCGAGGAACTGCTGGTGGAAGGGGAGGGCCAACGCCTGCGGATGGCCCGACTGGACCAGCAGGATGGCGAGCACTTGATCGAGTTCCGCTGGGAAGGAGGATCAACCTTCCTGGACGAATTGGACCGGTTCGGCACGGTGCCCTTGCCGCCGTACATGCGGCGTGCGGCGGAGGCCGAGGACGACCGGCGCTACAACACGGTGTTCGGCGAGCATCCCGGTTCGGTGGCCGCGCCCACGGCCAGCCTGCATTTCACGCCGGGGTTGCTGGAAGCCATGGCGCACCGCGGTTTACGCAGCACGAGGGTCACCCTCCATGTGGGCGCCGGCACCTTCCTGCCCGTGAAGAGTCCGACGATGGAAGGCCACCACATGCACAGCGAACAGGTGCGCATTCCCCGCCGGGCCGTGGAGCAGCTGCTGGGGCAGGCCGGGCGCGGGCCCATCGTTCCCGTGGGCACCACGGCCGTGCGCACCATCGAAAGCCTCTACTGGTTCGGCGCCGACCGGGTGCTCGGGTTTGCGGCCCATCAGCTGGCCGTGGAGCAGTGGCGGCCGTATGCCGGTGGCCCTGAAGTGCCCGTGGTGCAAGCCTTGCAGGCCGTGCTGGACCTGATGGACCGCGAGGCGGTGGATGAGGTGGCCGGTACCACCCGCCTGCTGATCGCCCCGGGTTACCGCTTCCGCTTGTGCAGCGGCCTGGTCACCAATTTCCACCAACCCCGCAGCACCTTGCTGCTCCTGGTGGCCGCGCTTATCGGCCCGGCATGGCGGGACGTGTACGACCACGCCCTGCGGAACGGCTACCGCTTCCTCAGCTACGGCGATGGCTCCTTGCTTTGGGGAAGCCATGCGCCGCGGCACACGGCATGAATCGGCCGCGAATACTACCCGCACCTATCTTGCGTTCCCATCGCAGCCTGTGATCCATGACCCGACCCGGACGCCTGTTCGCCGCCGCCTTCCTGTTGCTCCTCCTGGCCCCGGCCCAAGCCCAGATCGGTGGCTCCACGGTTTTCCGCGTGCTGGACATCCCCAGCTCCGCGCGGGTTTCCGCACTGGGCGGCTCACCGGTGCCGGTGTATGACAACGACCTGAACCTCGGCCTGTTCAACCCCGCACTGCTCAACGCTTCCATGAGCAAGCAGGTATCGGTGAGCTGGCTTCCGTACATCGATGGCATCAATGTGGGCTACGCCGCCTATGGCCACCACCTGGACAGCGCCCGGATCACCCTCTCCGGCTCCGCGCAGTACGTTGATTACGGCAGCTTTACCCGCAGGGACGGCACCGGCATGGAGGAAGGCAGCTTCTCGGCCGGCGAGTACGTGGTGCAGGTGGGGGCGGGGCGCGCGTTGGACAGCGTGTTCAGCGTTGGTGTGAACCTGAAGTTCATCACGTCCCACATCGAATCGTACAACGCCACGGGGTGGGCGGCCGACATCGGCGGCGTGTTCGTCAAGAAGGCACTTGGCCTTACGGTGGGCGCCACCTTGCGCAACATCGGCATGGTGGCCAGCAGCTACACGGGCACCAAGGAGATGCTCCCGTTCCAGGCCCAAGTGGCGGCCACCTACAAGTTCCGCCATGCCCCGTTCAGGCTGGGCCTTTCGGTGGACAATGTGCAGCAATGGGACCTCACCTACGAGGACCCCAACAAGCCCGTGCAACTGGACCCGGTCACGGGCGAGGCCATCGAGGAGAAGGTGACCATGGCGGACAAGGCCTTGCTGCACCTGGTGCCCAATGCGGAGATCCTGCTGAGCCCCAACTTCATGCTGCGCTTCGGCTACGACATGCAGCGCCGGCGGGAATTGGCCGTGGACGTGAAGCCGGGACTGGCCGGCCTGAGCCTGGGCATCGGCCTGCGGATCAGCCGCATCCACCTGAGCTACAGCTACGCGCAGTTCAACCCGGCCGGTGCCAGCAACACCTTCACGCTGGCCATGCGCTTCAGCGAACTGAAGCGCAGCCCCGCGCAAGGCCGGGATTGAGACCTGCGGCGATCAAGGCATGGCCTCCAACGCTTGGGTGCGCACCTCCTGTTGCTGGATCAATTTCTGCAGGTAGCGCACGGGTTTCAGCCGCATCCGTTCCGCCAGGCCGCGGTCCAACGGGCGGACCTTGGTCTTGTCCCGGGCATCGCTGGTGTTCATCACGCCGCTGGTGGCGAAGATGTTCGTCCCGCACAGCGTGCCCTGCCCGCAGATGACCGGGTTGTCCGCAGCTGGCGTCATGGATCCCCCGCCGAGGCGGAGTACGTTGGTCACGGTGACATGGTGGTGGCTGCATTGGCCCAAGCTCTCCTGCCATGGCCCTTGGATGCAACAGGACTTTCGTTGACAACGCGGCTTCAGGTCCCCCGCCCGTAGTAGCGGTTCACCGCCTCGGTGCGGTTCTGTACATGCATCTTCTCGTAGATGCGGTGGATGTGCTGCTTGATGGTGCCCTCGGTGATGCCCAGCCGTTGGCCGATCTCCTTGTAGAGCAGGCCTTGCGCGAGCAATTGCAGCACCTCGTTCTCTCGCGTGCTTAGCACTTCAAGGCCACCGGCCTTGGGCGTGGAAGGGCGCATGTGGGCCACCACGCGCCGGGCCACCTGGGTACTCATGGGGGCACCGCCGGCATGCAGTTCACGCACGGCATCAAGCAACTGGTCCGGGGTGCTGCCTTTCAGGATATAGCCGTTCGCCCCGGCCTTCAGGGCCTCGAACACGCGATGGTCGTCGTCATGCACGGTGTACATCAGGAACTGGGTGTTCCCGCAGCGCTGGCTCATCCGCCCCACGCAATCGATGCCGCTCACCCCCGGAAGGTTGATGTCCATGACCATCACATCAGGGCAAGTGTCCGTAAGGCGGAGCAAGGCATCCTCGGCGGTACTGTGCGCGCTCAGCAGGTCGAATTCCTTCTCGAAGGTGAAGAGCGACTGCAAGGTTTCGCGAATGACCGCATCGTCCTCCACGATGCTCACCCTGATCGGTGCGGTGGTTCCCATGAGGTAAAGCTGGCTACGGATGCCCGGCAGCGAGGTGTGGTTGTGCCTTTCCCGGAAATACCCGGAACACCCTGGCAGCCCTGGCAGGTGGCCCCGCAAAGGTGGTTCCGGGGATGAGGTGGGTTGGGGCCTCGGTTTTCATGGTCGCCCGAACGATGTGCTGCAAAGGAGGTGTTGCGCGAGGGGCCCGTCAATAGAACGTTCGTTACAAACGTTGCAGGGCTGGCTGCTACGGGGTTGCCTGGGTGGACGACAGGGGAAGGACAAAGGAGAGCGTGGTGCCGTCTGCGCCATCAACATGGAGCTGCCCGCCGAGGACGGTGATCCGTTCCCGCATGTTGCGCAGGCCATTGCCGTGGGCGAGGTCCGCTCCGCGCGGCAGGCCGATGCCATCATCATGCAATCGAACGGACAGTCCCCGTTGGGGTGACATTTGGAGCTCCACCCGGCTGGCCTGGGCATGCTTCACCACGTTGTGCAGGGCTTCCTTCACCACGAGGAAGATGTTGCGGCGCTGTTCCGTGGTGAGCGCTATGGCCGGCCATGGTCCCTCGTCCTGCACGTCGATCGTAAGCCCGTTCTCCGCGCAGTAGGTACGCGCGTAGTTGGCAGTGTACACCACCAGGTCTTCCAAGCTGGACTGGTCGTGGTTCATGGTCCAGATGATCTGCCGCATGGAGCCGATCAGCTCCCCGGCGGTCCGGGCCAGTGAGCCCAGCTGCTCGCGCTTGGCCGGGTCCTTCTCCGTGCGCAGGGCCATCTCACTGCGCAGCTTCAGGGCGCTGAGGCCGGCACCGAGGTCGTCGTGCATGTCGCCTGCGATACGCATGCGCTCGGTAAGCACGGCCTGCTCCCGCTCGAATGTCACGCGCTGCAGGGCAAGGCGCCGGTGGATGTAGAGCCGCAGGCTGAGCCATGCGATGGCCAGCACGGCCAAGGCCACCAGGCTGCGGAACCACCAGGTCTTGTGGAAGGGAGGCAGCACCTCGATGAGCGGGGATCGTGCCGCCAGGCCCCAATGCTGCCCATCAAAGCCGGCGCGTACCTCCACGCGGTGCTTCCCCGGTGCCAGTCCGTTGATGTCCACCCGGCCGGTGTGCCCCAACGTGACCCAGTTGCTGTCCGGCAGGATGCGGTAGGCGAAGGTGGCGAGCCGCGTGCGCAGCGGATCGCCGGTGCCCCATTCGAGGGAGAAGGCATGCCGGTCGGCATCCAGTTCGATCAATTGGTCTCCCAGGACCCAACGAACGGAATCCGCAGTGGTCATGCGCACGAACCGGGTCTGTGGCAGTTGGCCCACGGAACCGATCCGCCGTGGATCGAAATGGACCATCCGGTGGCCGACGGCAAAGGCGATGCGCCCATCGGCCAGCATGGAAAGGCCGGATGAGATGGTGCGCACATCGATCCCGGAAGGCAAGGGAACCGCTTGGAACATCGATGCGCCGGCCGGCAAGTAGGCCAAACCGCGGTCGGTGAGGGCCCACAGTTTTCCATCCGGGTCCTCCAGAACGCTGTTGACGCGGTTGCTGGGCAGACCTTCGGCACTGGTGTATTGGCGTTCCTCGCCGGTGGTGAGGTCAACATGCGCCACGCCCCCGGCATGCGTGCCTGCCCAGATGCCGCCGTCCTTGGCACGCGCCAGGGCCAGCACCACGCCGCAACTGCTGGTGCTGCCCTCCTGCCCGTCGAGGTAGCGCACCAGCGGCGGTTTCCCTCCGGGGAAGCGGCAGAGGCCGCCGGAATTGTTGAGCCCGGCCAGGACATCGCCATTGGGCAACGTCATCAATGCGAGGCACCCGCGCCATGGTATCCGGTACGCGCCCGACAACGTGTCGTGGAAGAACTCAAAGGCCCCGCCCCGGCCACGCTGCACGTACAGGCCCCGGCCCCAAGTGCCCGCCCAGATGTCGCCATTGGCAGTGGAGGCCATGCAGGGGACGATGGTCTCCTGCAGGTCCATGGGAGCCTCGCTCCAGGGCTCCATGGTTGCGGAGCGCACATCAAAGCTCCACGCACCCGGGATCCCGGCGATCCACCAACGATCGGGGTCGCGCCGGGTGATCTGGTAGACGCCCCGCAGGTTCGTTCCGTCCGGAGGAACGATCAATCGGGGCGCGTTATTCCCGATGCGCAGGTAAAGCCTTCCGATGGAAGTGCCGATCAGCAAACTGTCGCCGCCAATGGCCTGAATGGCCGTAACAGGTCCGATGCCTGGGGGCACCACTTCATCCATCATGCCCAGGACCTGCCTTTCCGGAAAGGCCAGGTCCATGCCCTTGAAGGTGCCGAACCACAGGATGCCGTGCGAGTCATCCAGGAAGCTTTTCACGTTGGTGCTGCGCATGCGCATGGGGTCGCTGCCGTCCGCGCGGCCCTCGAATTCGGTCCATGTGCTGCTCCCCGGGTCGTAGCGGAGGAAACGATGGGTCCACGTGCTGATCCAGAGCTTGCCATCGCGGTCCACCTGCATCCATTGAAGGCCGAAGTTCATGCGCTGCCCGTCGATGGTGTTGATGCGGATGGACCGACCCGTGCGCGTGTCGCTGTGCACCAGGGCCAATGAGTCCTGGTCGTACCACCAGATCCCGCCTTTCCCGTCGCTCGCCGGGCAATGGGCATTGGCCTTCACGAAACAACCCCATCCCTTGGGGTCGTTATTCGGGCCGTACCACTGTGCTGCCTCCGGATCGAAGAAGCACAAACCGTCGGCCGTGGCGCACCAGAGCCCGTTGAGGGCCTTGTCAAATGCCAGGGAGGATCCGCCGGTCGTCCGGATGGAAGGCGGCCCTTGGCGTGGGTCGTTGGAGGGTTGCACCTGGTCGGGCAAAGGGCTCCCCGCACCGAGATGGCAGAGCCCTTCATCCGTCACCATCCATACGGCCCCGTGCCGGTCAGGCACCAACTGGTATACCCGGTCGCTGCCGTTCTTCGTGCTGTCGCGCCGGGGCACATGGAAGACCTGGAAATCGTTCCGTTCGGGCCGATAGTATTGCAAGCCGTGGGAAGTGGCCACCCAGATCCGCCCCAACTCATCCTCGGCGATGTCCTGTACGACCTGGTTGCTCAAGCTGTTCGGGTTGCGTGGATCGTGTTGCCAAACCCGCGTACGCGTTCCCTCGAAGCGGGCCAGGCCTGCCTCGGTGCCCACCCATACCATGCCTTGCCGGTCCTCCAGGATGGCATAGATCTCCGTGCCGGGGAGTCCGTCTGCTTCCTGCAGCCGATCGAAAAGGATCTGTTGCTGGCCAACGCAACAGATGAAGGCTAGAAGCCCTGTTGCAGCCAGACTTATCCTTCGTGACGACCACATGCGCCGGAGTGCGTACCGGTTGTATCCGATTTTCAAGTATACGCGGAAGGGCCGGTCCAAGAATGCCGCCACGCGATTTCTCCGGTTGCTTTCCTGCAGATCCGGCCCCGTGGCCTTCGGTGGTGGATGGCGTGAAGGGAGCCCTTCTTCCCGCGCCCTGCCGTAGCTTGCGGCCGATGCGGCGGGTCACCATCGCCATAGATGGGTTCAGCAGTTGCGGCAAAAGCACGCTGGCCAAAGAGTTGGCGCACCGGCTGGGCTATACTTACATCGACAGCGGGGCCATGTACCGCGCCGTGGCCCTGTTTGCCATGGAAAGCGGCCTGGTGAAGGACCACTACATGGACCTGCAGGGCCTGGTGGATGCTTTGGACGGTATCCGGATCGGGTTCCAGCACGATGACACCACCGGACGAAGCGCCACCTTCCTCAACGGCCGCAATGTGGAGGGCTCCATCCGGGGCATGGAGGTCAGCCGGCATGTCACCCTGGTGAGTCCGGTGCCGGAAGTGCGCGCCAAGCTGGTGGAACTGCAGCGGGCCATGGGCCGCGAGGGCGGCGTGGTGATGGACGGGCGTGACATCGGCACGGTGGTGTTCCCGCATGCCGAGGTGAAATTCTTCATGACCGCGAGCCCGGAGATCCGCGCCCAGCGCCGCTACTTGGAGCTGGTGGCGAAAGGCGTGCAGGTGGACCTCGCCGCCGTACGGGAGAACATCATCCAGCGCGACGAGGACGATACCAAGCGCAAGACCTCACCCTTGGTGCAGGCCCCGGATGCCATTGTGATCGACAACAGCGAACTCACGGCGGAGGAGCAGTTCGACCTGGCACTGGGGCACGTGATGAAGGCAATAGGGGAGCCGGAGGAAGTGCAGGCCCGTCGCTGACCTACGTGGTCCTGTCTTCCAGGTTGATCCTTTGAAGGCGCTCGAAGTGCCGGATATGGCCGGTGACGAACCCGGGTCCGTGAAACCCGCCGGAAATTCGGGAACTACCGGGTTACTCACTGGCAAACCGAACCTTCGCCGGGTCGATGTCCCCATGTTGTAGCAGGTGGTCGATCGGCCCCAGGCCCAGGACCAGCATCCCGAACCTCATTCCTCCGGTTCCAGGTTGCCCACCAGCCCGCTCACGGCCGCTTCGGGGTCCATGGCGCCTTCCACGAAGCTGAGCACCTTCAGCATCACGCGGTCCAGAAGCGTGTCCGGGCAGCTGGCACCGCTGGTGAGCACGATGGTCACGGGGCGTTTGGCGGGCAGCCATCCCGTGGTGGTCTCCAACTTTTGCGCGGGGTAGTTGAAGTGTTCGATGGTGCGGGCATCCTTCAGCTCCCTGTCACCGTTGATGAAGAAGGTGTGGAACTTGCTTTCCAGCATTTCCACGATGTGGCTGGTGTTGCTGCTGTTGTATCCGCCGACCACCAGGGCCAGGTCGGCCTCCTGCTTCAACAGTTCCCCGGTGGCGTCCTGGTTCTCGTTGGTGGCATAGCAAAGCGTGTCGCGCGTGTCGGCGAAATGGTCCTTGATGCTGCCCTCGCCGAACTTCCGCACCATCACGTCGCGCAGGTGGTCGGCAATGGCCTGTGTCTCGGTGGCGAGCATGGTGGTCTGGTTCACCACGCCCACGCGGTCCAGGTGCTTGGCCGGGTCGAAGCCCGGTGTGCAGCGGGTGCCGAACAGCTCGCTGAACCGCTCCAGGGGCAGCTCCCCGAGGATGATGCGGCCCAGCTCGCGGGTCTCTTCCATGTCGCGTACGATCACCGCGTGCGAGCCCTTGGCGGTATGGCTGAAGGTGGCACGCGTCTCCTCATGGGCCGCCTTGCCGTGGATCACCACCGTGTGGCTGGCCGCACCCAGCTCGGCGCTGCGCTTCCACACCTTCTCCACGAACGGGCACGTGGTGTTGTGCTTCAGCGGATCGATGCCCAGTTTCTTCAGCCGCTCGGCCATTTCGATGGTGGTGCCGAAGGCGGGGATGATCACGATGTCGTCCGGCCGCAGTTCATTCCAGTCCATGAGCATCCGTCCGTGGGTGTCCTGGATGAAGCGCAACCCGCGCCCTTCCAGGTCCTCATTCACTTCCGGGTTGTGGATCATCTGGCTGAGCAGGAAGATCCGCTTGCCGGGATGGTCCTCCAAGGCCTTGTAGCTGATCTCAATGGCGTTCTGCACGCCGTAGCAGAAGCCGAAGTGGCGGGCCAGGATGAAGCGGACCGGCCCCAGGTCCAGCAGGGTGGGGGTGAAGTCCTTCTTGCGCGGGTCCTGCGTCTTGCGATACGCCTTCACGCGGCCGATCAGGTTGGAGCGGTAGTGGGCGGGGATATTGAAGGTGCGCACGGTTCAGCCGGATTGATGCCCTTCCAGGGGCCGCAAAGGTAGCCCTTCCGCCGGGGCGGGCCGCGGGTCATTGCCTTGCACAATGGACCGATCACTTTCACCGGCGCGTTAACTTCACCCGCATGAAACCGTCCTTCCGCGTGCTCAGGCCGTTCGGTGCCTTGGCACTCGCCTGCACTGCGGCCGTGGAATTGGCTGCGCAGGATTGTCCGTTCTCCTTGGGGCCCGATACCACCGTTTGCCATGGGGCCAACCTGCTCCTGCAGGCACCGGTCGGTGTGTTGGAGCTGCACTGGCAAAACGGGTTCCAGTCGCAGACCATCACGGCGGACACCACCGGCTTGTACTGGTGCACGGCCACTTTTCTCCAGCCCGGCGCGAACATGGTGTCCAACGGCGATTTCTCGGGGGGCGATTCGGCATTCACCACGGACTTCACCTTGGGAACGGGGGGAACGTGGGGGCAGCTGAGCACGGAAGGTACCTATGCCATTACCACAGACCCCTCCCTGGTCCACACGAACTTCAGCGCCTGCGGCGATCACACCGGAGGCGGGCAGATGCTGGTGGTGAACGGCTCCCCCTTGCCCAATGCCAACATCTGGTGCCAGACCGTGCAGGTGACGCCGAACACCTACTACGCTTTTTCCGCCTGGCTGATGTCCTGCACCCCGCAGAACCCGGCCATGATGGATTTCCAAGTGGACGGCGTCAGTCTGGGCACACCGCTCCTGGCCTCGTCCACTACCTGTGCCTGGGATGAGTTCTACGCCATTTGGAATTCCGGCAATGCCACCAGCGCCACCATCTGCATCATCAACCAGCAGCTCGCGGCCGATGGCAACGACTTCGCCTTGGACGATATCTCGTTCACGCCGCTCTGCACCTTCACGGATTCCATCCATGTCACCGTGCTTCCACCCGCACCCGGCTTGGACGCCGGGCCGGGCGGTGCGCTTTGCCCGGAGGATTCAGCCACGGTGATGGCCACCTTGGTGCCCGCTTCCTGGCCGTTGGATGATGTGGTGTACACCTGGAGCACCGGGGCGGATTCGCCGTCCATCACGGTGCACGACCCCGGCACGTACACGGTGACCGCCACGGGCCTGTGCCTCGATGCGCAGGCCACGGTGGTTTTCCTGCCCGACACCTGCACGCTGCCCCCCACGGAATTGTGGATGCCCAATGTGTTCACCCCCAACGGCGATGGCAGCAACGACCAGTTCGGGCCCGTGGTCAACGGACCGCCGGACGGGTTCCGCATGGAAGTGCGCAACCGGTGGGGCCAGCGCGTGTTCTCCACGGACCGCGTGGAACGGCGCTGGGACGGCAGGGCGAACAACGGGGTGGTGCCGGACGGCACCTACTACTGGGTGGTGCACTATGGCAACCGGCATGCCGACGGCCAGGTGACGCAGGAGACGCTCACCGGCAGCGTCACCCTGTTGGGCGGCCGTTGACCGGGCACCGCCCACGATCCATCGTGGAAAGATCCCGGCCCGGCCCCGGCACCCGGGGCGGCCGCCAAGGCACTTTTGCCTGCAATGAAACGCGTGCACTTCATCGCCATTGGCGGCAGCGCCATGCACAACCTGGCCATCGCCCTGCAACGGCAAGGCATGGAGGTGACCGGCAGCGACGACGAGATCTTCGAGCCGAGCCGGACGCGCTTGGCCAACCTGTGCCTGCTGCCGGACAGCATGGGCTGGCATCCGGAGGACATCACGCCGGAGCTCGATGCGGTGATCCTCGGCATGCACGCCCGCGCGGACAACCCCGAACTCAGGCGCGCCCAGGAACTGGGCATCCCGGTGTACAGCTACCCGGCTTACTTCCATGAACAGACCCGGAACAAGACCCGGGTGGTGATCGGTGGCAGCCACGGCAAAACCACCATCACCTCCATGATCATCCATGTGCTGCGTGCCGCCGGCGCGGAGTTCGACTACCTCGTGGGGGCGCAGCTGGAGGGCTTCGACTGCATGGTGCGGCTGAGCCCGGGGAGCACGGTGGCGGTGATCGAAGGGGATGAGTACCTGGCCAGCGCCCTGGAACCCGTGCCGAAGTTCCACCTCTACAAACCGGACATCGCGCTGATCAGCGGCATCGCCTGGGACCACATCAACGTGTTCAAGACCTACGAGAGCTATGCGGAGCAATTTGGCACCTTCATCGACCTGATCGAGCCCGGGGGCAAGCTCGTGTACTGCGCGGAGGACCCTGAGGTGGTGCGGCTGGCCCGCGAACGGCAGGAGCGCAAGGACGTGGCCCAGGTGCCCTACGGGGTGCCTCCGCACGTGATCCGGGACGGCGTCACGTGGTTGCAAACGCCGGAAGGGGTGGTGCCGTTGAAGATCTTCGGGCGGCACAACCTGATGAACCTGGAAGGGGCCCGCCTGGTGTGCCACCAACTGGGCATCGGGAGCCGGGAGTTCCATGCGGCCATTGCCGGGTTCACCGGCGCGGCCAAGCGGCTGGAGAAGTTGGCGGAACATGCCGGGCGCGTGGTCTACAAGGATTTCGCGCATTCCCCGAGCAAGCTCAAGGCCACCGTGGAGGCCGTGCGGGAGCAGTTCCCGGGGCGCAAGCTCACGGCCTGCATGGAACTGCACACCTTCAGCAGCTTGAGCGAGAACTTCCTGGACCACTACGCGGGCGCGCTGGATGCGGCCGACCGTGCGCTGGTGTTCTACGACCCGCACGCCGTGCAGCTCAAGCGCCTTCCTCCGGTACCGCCCGAGCGGATCCAGCGGGCCTTCTCGCGGGAGGACCTGCGCGTGCTCACCTCACCGGTGGAGCTGATGGGGGCCTTGCGCGAAGGGATGGCGGCGGGTGAGCCGGGCGTGCTGCTGATGATGAGCAGCGGCAACTTCGGCGGCTTGGACCTGGGGGCGCTGGCCGAGGCCTACATCGCCTGACCGTTGCGGTCAAGCCTGTTTGCGGCGGTACCGGCGCAGCACCTTGTGGTGCAGTGCGGCGGTGGCCATGGCGTTGAACGCGCCCGTGATGAAGAGGCCGAAGAAGGTGATGGCCGCGTAGCTGGTGGGGTTGTAGAGCTTCTCCACGCGTTCCCGCGCCTCGTCCACCGCATGGCCTTGCTGCACGAAGCCCTCCACCAACCGGGCATTGTAGTCGCTGAAGGCCCGCGTGTCGATGCCCTTGTAGAAGAACCAGATGCCCACGGCGATGAGCAGGGCGTAGAGCAGCGCGGATTGGAAGCCTGCGCGCAGCAGTTCGCCCATGCCCCGTGACGGGTCGTGGTTCAGCAGCAGGTGGCCGCTGAGGAAGACGGCCACCACCAGGAACAGCAGGTGCACGGGGATGAAGCCGAAGGGCGCCACGTGCACGCCCCCGTAGTGCAGGCCGATGCGCAAGGCCAGGGCGAGGCAGGCGAGGATGAAGGAGAGCTTGATGCCGGTCATCGCGGCGCTCGTCAACCGTTCATGGACACCAGGAACTCCTCATTGCTCTTGGTGCCTTCCATACGGGTCTTGATGAACTCCATGGCCTCCACCGGCGTCATGTCCGCCAAGTGCTTGCGCAGGATCCACGTGCGCTGCAGCACGTCCTTGTGGTGCAGCAGGTCGTCGCGGCGGGTGCCGCTGGCGAGGATGTCGATGGCCGGGAAGATGCGGCGGTTGCTGATCTTGCGGTCCAGCTGCAGTTCCATGTTGCCCGTGCCCTTGAACTCCTCGAAGATCACCTCGTCCATCTTGCTGCCCGTTTCGGTAAGTGCCGTGGCCAGGATGGTGAGCGAGCCGCCGTTCTCGATCTTCCGGGCCGCGCCGAAGAAGCGCTTGGGCTTCTGCAACGCGTTGGCGTCCACGCCGCCGGAGAGGATCTTGCCGCTGGCGGGCTGCACGGTGTTGTAGGCGCGCGCCAAGCGCGTGATGGAGTCCAGCAGGATCACCACGTCGTGGCCGCATTCGGTGAGGCACTTGGCCTTCTCCAGCACCATGGTGGCCACGGCCACGTGGCGGCTCGCGGGTTCGTCGAAGGTGCTGGCGATCACTTCGGCCTTCACGCTGCGCTGCATGTCGGTCACCTCCTCGGGCCGCTCGTCGATCAGCAGCACGATGAGGTACACTTCGGGGTGGTTGGCGGCGATGGCGTTGGCCACGTCCTTCAGCAGGATGGTCTTACCGGTCTTGGGCTGCGCCACGATGAGGCCGCGCTGACCCTTGCCGATGGGGGCGAAGAGGTCGAGCACGCGGGTGCTGAGGTTGCCGCCTTTGGTGGTGAGGTCGAACTTCTCGTCGGGGAAGAGCGGGGTGAGGAACTTGAACGGCACGCGGTCCCGCGCCCATTCCAGGTCGCGGCCGTTGATCCGGTCCACTTTCACCAGCGGGAAGTACTTGTCCTGGTCGCGCGGAGCACGGGCATATCCTTGCACGGTGTCGCCCAGCTTCAACCCGGCCTGCTTGATCTGTTGCTGGGTCACGTACACGTCGTCCGGCGAAGGCAGATAGTTGTAGTCGCTGCTGCGCAGGAAGCCGTAGCCCTCGGGCATCACCTCCAGCACGCCGTTCACCTCGATGAAGGCCTCGAAGGAGGCCTGTGGTTGCTGCTGTTGCTGCTGACCGCGATCCTGCTGGCGCTGGTCGTTCGGATTGCGCTGGTCGTTGCCCCCACGCTGTTCGCCTCGCTGCTGGTCCTGCCTTTGGTGGCGCTGATCCCGTTGTTGATCGCGCTGGTCGCGGTTGGCCTGTCCTTCGCCTTGTTGCCCTTGGGCTTCCCGGCGGTCGCCGCGCTGGCGGTCGTCCGGCCGTTCCTGCGGGGCGGCTTGTGCCGCCGCCATGATGGCCTCCGCTCCGCCGCTTTCCACTTGGTCGGGTTGCGGCCGGCCGGGCTCAATGCGGGGGCGGCGCCCACGGCGCTGTTGGCGGTCACGCGGGTTGAAGCGGTCGCTCATGTCGTCCGCGCGTACGCCGGCCTGGGGTTGCCGTGCGCTGCCGGGCACTCCTTCCGCGGGGCGGGGGCGATCCTCGCCGGCTAGTTCTTCCGGTGCCGCAGCTTCTTCCTTCACTTGGTTGCCACCGTTGCTCGCGGTATTCTCCTTCCGCTCCATGCCGTTCCCGTCCTCCTCATCGCCGTCATCCTCCTCATCGCCATTATCCTCTTCATCGTCGTCATCATCGTCGTCATCATCGTCATCCTCATCCTCATCCTCATCCTCATCATCGTCGTCATCGTCATCTGCCACGGGCACGGGGTCAGGCTCGGGTTCCGGTGCTTCATCCTCCACGGCCATCTCGGCAATGGCATCGGTATCGCGGATGCTTGCCGGCTTCGCCTCGGCCGCCTTGCCGGCCTCAAGGATCTTGGCGATGAGGTCCTGCTTCTTCAGCGTTTCGAACTTCTGCAGCTTCAGGTGCCGGGCAATCTCCCGTAGCTCCGGGAGCTTCAACGCCTCCAATGCGGCTTTCTCGGACATGATGTTCAGATTCGGGATGGCCACGCGGTCATGGGCCACGCTACGCCAAAGGGACTCGTAAAAAAGGCTGGTCTAGTGGTGAAAGGGCTGGCGGGGAAATCACGGCCAGCATGGAAAGGACGGTGCAATAATAGCGCAGCCCCGTTTACCGGCCAAGCAGCCTCGTCATGTTTCCTGCGTCTGCCTCATTCGCGGTCTGCTGGCGATCTTCGCGCACTCTTCACCCAACGCGATGCTTCAACGCAAACAGACCGTATTCCTGCTGCTGGCGGCCGTCCTCGGGGGGCTCACCTTCCTGTTCCCGGTGGACACCTTCACCCGTGGGGACCAGCAGTTCATCTTCCGTACCTACGGCATCTACACGGGGGCCGGCATCCCCATGGCCGACGCCACGCTCAAGGTGCCCTTCGCAGCCGTGATGGGCGTGATCATCGCCTTGCTGGTGGCCGTGGCCTTCATGTACCGCAACCGCATGCGCCAGCTGCGCCTGGCACGGATGGCCAACCTGCTGCTGCTGGCCATGGTGGTCTTCCTTTTCCTCCATGACAATTCGATCCGGGCCTATTTGGAGCAGGGAGGTACGGTGGAAAGAAGCATCGGTGCCTCGGCCGTGCTGCCGGTTTTGATGGTGGTGCTGGTTTTCCTGGCTGAACGCGGCATCCGCAAGGATGAGGATCTGGTGAAGAGCGTGGATAGGCTGAGGTAGGTGGTCTGGTGGTTGTGGATCGACAGGGTTGAGCCACAAGCCTCAGGTCACAAGCCACGAGCCTTGCGCCCTGAGCGGAGAACCGACAACCGACAACCGACAACTGAGAACCGACAACCGCTCCCGCCCACTCACCGCTTCCCCCGGGCTTCCTTCTTCCCGAAGATCCGCTTGAAGAAGCGCTTCTCGAATTCCCAGAAGAACTTGAACTGGCCGAACACGGCACCAAAGACCAGCAGGGCGAGGTTGTAGAACGGCAGGATCAGGATGTAGTAGATCACCGAGAAGAGGAGCGGTTGCTCCCCATTCTCCGTGAAGAAGGCCACCACCGGGCGCTTCAGCAGCATCACCGTGGTGCCCGTGCAGGCGAACGTCAGCAGGATCAGGACCACCCGGGCCGGACCAACTCCCCATCGCTCGCCCAAGCGTTCCATCCATCCGCGTTTGCGGGAAGCGGTTTCGTCCTTCATGCCAAGGCGCAAAGATCGCTCCCAGGGATCAAGCGGAAAACGAAAAAGGCGGGGATGCCCCGCCCTTTCCGTTGACATGCACTCGCCTTTATTCCTTCCACTTGGCGATGAACAGGTTGGTCTCCCTGCCGTTGCCGCCGCGATTGCTGCTGAACACAAGGTACTTGCCGTCCTTGCTGAACACAGGGAAGGCATCGAACTGGTCGGAGTTCGTGATCTGCTCGAGGTTCTTGCCATCGGTGTCCATCATGAACAGCGTGAAGGGGAAGCCGCGCTTGCTC
Organism: Flavobacteriales bacterium; assembly: GCA_023382455.1. Lineage (GTDB taxonomy): Bacteria > Bacteroidota > Bacteroidia > Flavobacteriales_F > PHOS-HE28 > PHOS-HE28. The sequence continues at coordinate 107,751 of JAHDVX010000003.1, read as the reverse complement.
ATGTGGTTGCTGGCGAAAACGATGTGCTTGCCGTCCGGGTGCCAGTAGGGTGCCCAGTTGGCCTGGCCCAGGGAAGTGATCTGCTTGGCATCGCTGCCGTCCGCGTTGGCGATGAACACCTCCATTTGCGTGGGTTGCACCTGGCCGATCTTCAACAGGTCCTGGTACTCTTTCACTTCGGCCGGGGTCTTCGGGCGGGAGGCCCGCCACACAAGCTTGGTACCGTCCGGGCTGAAGAAGGCACCGCCGTCGTAACCGATATCGGTGGTCACCTGCTTCACGTCGCTGCCGTCGATGTTCATGGTGTACAGGTCCATGTCGCCGTTGCGCATGCTGGTGAACACGATGCGGTCGCCCTTGGGCGATACGGTGGCTTCGGCGTCATACCCCGGGGTGTCGGTGAGCTGCTTCAGGATGTTCCCCTTCAGGTCGCTCACGAAGATGTCGAACGCGGGGTAGATCGGCCAGATGTATTTGCCGCCCGGCACGTGGGGCGGAACCGGCGGGCAGGCCGTATCGCCCAGGTGGGTGCTGGCGAACAGCACGGTGGTGTCGCCCGGCAGGAAATAGCTGCAGGTGGTGCGCCCGCCGTTGAGGCTCACTTGGGTGGGCTTGTTGGCGCGCAGGTCATCCGTGAAGGGGTTGAACCAGTAGATCTGGTCGCATTGCTCTCCCCAGGCCGGCACATTGGCCTGGAACACCAGTTTCTGCCCGTCGAAGCTCCAGTACGCCTCGGCATTGTCACCGCCGAAGGTGATCTGGCGGAGGTGCTCGAAGTGCTTCCGTTCCAAGGAGTCGATCAGCGAATCCGCGGTCCAGTACAGGCTGTCCGGGATGGCCGCGCTCGCAGCGGGTTCAGTAGCCGGGGCGGGTTCGGTGGCGGGCGGCGTATTCGTACCGCAGCCGAGGAGGGCGATCAGGGGAAAAAGGGCAAGGGTTTGTTTCATGGTTTTTGAAAGAGGGCGCGAAATTACCCTTTCATGGCTGGCGATCGTCAGGTGAGCGCAAGGGATTCCCCCATGGCGGGCGGCATGCGTGGGGTGGTGGGGCACGGGCATCCGGCCAAGCCGCAAGACCGGTTGGCGCTACCCCGCCAGGGCCGGAGCCTGGGGCAGTTGATAAGTCAATTGCTGAAAAACTTGATTTCGCCACCATGAAGACCCAAATTTGTTCGACAATCGGCCGATTCCAATCGACCAGTAAATTTCTTGGCCATGAAGTCCTGGTCCAGCCTTATCGGTTTCTGTTTCGCGCTTCCGGCACTAATGGGGGTGGGGAGCACGGCCCAAGCGCAAAGCGTACCAACCGGGTTCAACGACGCGGTGGTGGTAAGCGGGTTCAATGAGCCGGTCGGGTTCACGTTCGACGCCAACGACCGCCTTTACGTGTGGGAAAAATCGGGCAAGGTGTGGATAGTGGAGAACGGGGTGAGGCTGCCCAGCCCGTTGATCGATATCAGCGAGGAGGTGGGCAACTGGCGCGACCACGGCTGCCTGGGCTTCGCCTTGGACCCGAACTTCCTGTCCAACGGCTACATCTATCTCCTGTATACCGTGGACAGGCATTACTTGATGAACTACGGGACGGGGTCCTACAACGCGGCGACCAACGAGTACTACAGCGCCACCATCATGCGGGTCACGCGCTACACGGCCATCGGACCGTCCTTCAACTCGGTGGACTATGGAAGCCGCCTGGTGCTGCTCGGTGAGACTAAGAAGACCGGGGTCCCATTGCTCTATGAATCGCACAGCACGGGAGCGCTCGTGTTCGGCAGCGACGGTACACTGTTGCTCACCACCGGCGATGGGGCCAGCTACAGCCGGGTGGATGTAGGGAACGATTCGCAGACCTACTTCGCGCAAGCCTTGGCGGACAGCATCATCCGGCCGGAGGAGAATGTGGGTGCCCTGCGTTCGCAACTGGTCAATTGCCTGAACGGGAAAGTCCTGCGGATCGACCCGGCGACCGGGGATGGAGTGCCGGGCAACCCGTTCTACGATGCCAATGCGCCGCGATCGCCCAAGAGCCGTGTATGGGCCCTGGGCCTGCGCAATCCTTACCGGTTCATCCGTCGGCCCGGCACGGGCAGTACCAATCCCGCTGACGCGAACCCCGGCGTGTTCTACATCGGGGATGTGGGCTACATCACCTGGGAAGAGATGGAAGTGTGCAACATGGCCGGCATGAACTTCGGCTGGCCGCTGTACGAGGGGATGGAAGCACACTCCGGCTACATGGCCGCACTTACACCGAACCTCGATGCGCCGAACCCGCTTTACGGGCAGCTCGGTTGCACCAAGCCCTACTTCGATTTCCAGGACCTGATCGCCCAGGATACGCAGGCCCACCCGCTTGGCCTTCCCAATCCCTGCGACCCGGGGCAATTGATCCCGCCCAACATCCCCGTGTTCCACCATGCGCGCCCTGCGGTGGATTGGAAGCACGGCAATCAGTCTCGGTGCAGTGCCTTCAACGGGAACACCGCGGTGTGGTACGACCTGGATGACCCGCTTTCACCGGTACCCGGTCCGCGTTTCGGCGGAAATGCCTCCGTCGGTGGCACCTTTATAACCGGAACGGGATGGCCCGTGGGCTACCAGAACAGCTATTTCCTGGCCGACTACGCCGGAGCTTGGATGCGCCGGGCGTCGATGTCCTCGGACAACAAGGTGCAGGAGGTGTTCAACTTCGCCACGAACATGGGGGCCATCGTCTTCATCAAGGAAGGCCCCGATGGTGCGCTGTGGTATGTGCGCTACGAGACCGGCCAGGTCCGCAAGGTCTCGCCCATCGGCTACACCAACCTGCCCCCCGTGGCCGTGGCCGGGCAGGACCTGCTCTATGGGCCAGGGCCGTTGACCGTGCAGTTCACCGGCAGTGGCAGCACTGACCCGGAGAACGGGCCGCTTACCTACCTCTGGGACTTCGGCGACGGCCAGACCAGCACGTCCGCCGACCCGTCCCACGTCTTCAACGCACCGGCCGGTGTACCCACCGCATTTACCGTGAGCCTCACCGTGCGCGACGACCAGAACCAGCCCAACACCGCAACGATCCTCGTGAACGTGAACAACACCCCGCCGGAGGTGGAGATCACCAGCTTCCCCGACGGCCAACTCTATCCCGTGGGGGTGGACACCACCTTCGCGCTGGAGGCCTCGGTGAGCGATGATGAGAGCAACGCTTCCGAGCTCACCTATGCCTGGCAGACGGTGCTGCACCACAACACGCATTCACACCCCGAGTCGGTCGACAGTTCACCATCGTCCTCCACCGTGATCTCCGGCGTGGGCTGCTACGGGGAAAGCTTCTGGTACGAGGTGATCCTCACCGTTACCGACCCCGGTGGCCTGGCCACCACCGTGGTGCACCAGTTGCTGCCGGACTGTGCGCGTATTCCTCCTACGCCCATCATCAGCGCATCAGCTGTGAACGGATTGACACCCCTGAACGTCACCTTGGATGGAAGCCAAAGCGTGGACAACGGCACAGTGGTGGATTACGCTTGGGATTTCGGCGACGGAACATTTGCCTCCGGGCCTGTGGTGAACAGGACTTTAACGGAACTCGGTGACTACCATGTGAAGTTGACCGTGACCGACAATGACGGACTGAGTGCATCGTCCACCATGGTGGTCGCCGTTTACAATGCAGACCCGCCGCGGTGCCCGGGTGCGGCAGGAAGCATCCTGCGTGAGTACTGGACGGGCATTCCCGGCGGGGCCGTCAACGACTTGACCAACAGTGCGGCCTTCCCGGACTCGCCCTCCGGCGCCACATACCCCACCAGCATCCGCGGACCGGTGAACTATGCCAACAACTACGGCACGCGCATGCGGGGCTTCATCATCGCACCGGAAACCGGGGCCTATACGTTCAACACCACGTCGGATGATGGTGCCATCTTCTACCTCAGCCCCAACGCAAGGCCGGAACTGATGACGGCCATTTGCGTGGTTCCGGGCTGGACCAACGACACCCAGTACGACAAATACCCCAGCCAGCAGAGCGGGACCATCATGCTTACGGCAGGGAATAATTACTACTTCGAGCTTTTGCACAAGGAAAGCTCCGGAGGGGATCATGCCACGGTGCGCTGGACTAGGCCGGGCAATTCCACCCTCACCACAGTGGACGGCGCTTACCTGGCCCGTTGGGAGAATTGCGGCCCCATGGTCAAGGTGCGCATGGTGCTGGAAGGAGCCTACGACCCGGCAACGGGCCTGATGCGGGACGACCTCCGGGCCATGGGCCTGCTCCCCGTGCAAGAGCCGTACACCGCGCTGGGCTACACCCAGGCCGGAGGTGGAGGAGGGGAGACGGCGCCCCCCGCCATGTTCCAGGGCACCGGCAAGAATGCCGTGGTGGATTGGGTGCTGGTGGAGCTTCGCTACAAGGGCAACCCGGTACAGCTGGTGGCCACACAGGCCGCACTCTTGCAGCGCGATGGTGACGTGGTGGCCACGGACGGCTATTCGGAGCTGGTGTTCAATGTGCCGGTGGATGATTACTACGTGGCCGTTCGGCACCGCAACCACTTGGGCGTGATCACGAACGCAGCGGTGGCGGTGGGCAACGTGGCGGCGGTGGTGGATTTCACCAGGACCGGACAACTGGCCATGGGCACCGAGGCACGCAAGGCGATCAAGCCGGATGTACTCGGGTTCTGGGCCGGCAACGCGGTGAACGACGGGGCGCTGATGTATACCGGTGGCGGCAATGACCGCGATGCCGTCCTGCAGCGGCTGGGCAGCAGCATACCCACCGCCACGGTGACGGGCTATTACGTGGAGGATACGAACATGGACGGCAAGGTGCGCTACACCGGGCTCGGCAATGATCGGGAAGTGATCCTGCAGAACATCGGATCCTTCGACGCCACCCACGTGCGAGACGAACAGATGCCCTGATCCGCGCCGCGACGCATCCCACCCCGCAGCCATTGACCGGCCGGAACGTCGAAGCCGCCCTTTCGGGGCGGCTTCGACGTGTTACGGGATATGGCGGTTCAGTATACCACGCGGTCCGTGCTGGCCACCACCGAGGCGATGCGGATGGCGTCCCACACTTGCTCCTCCGTGGATCCCAGGCCGATCAGTGAAGCCTCATGGCTCTTCACGCACTGTTCGCATCCGTTCACCGCGCTCACGGCCAGGCTCATCAATTCGAAGAGCGGCTTGCCGGTGGCGGGGCTCATCATGATGTTCATGCGCAGGCCGGGCCGCAGCTCCTGGTACTTCTCCTTGCCCGCGAAGTGGCGGAAGCGGTACAGCACGTTGTTGGCGGCGAGCAGGCTGGCGCAGGCCACGGCCTCGGCCACCTCGTCGGCCGTGGCGCCCGCCTGTGTGGCGGCTTGGCTGAAATGCCGGACCAGCAGGGCGTTCTTCTGGTTGGCGGCGATGCTCAGGGCCACCAGTGCGGCATCCTTCTCCGGGAGATGTGCGCTCTTCAGCACGGCCTTCAAGTTCAGCTTCAGGTCGCGGACATAGCGGGACGGCACGGCCCCCAGGAGGTCCAGGGCGGCGTTGCGGTGGTCGGCCGCGGTGCCCGTTTCCTCCAGCAGGGCGGCGGTGCCTTCCTCGTGGGCGGTGTGCGTTTCCGGCGTCATCAGTTCAGCGTAGCCTCGCCCTTGGTCCAGTTGCAGGGGCACAGTTCATCGGTCTGCAGGGCGTCCAGCACGCGCAGCACCTCGTCCACGCTGCGGCCCACGCTCAGGTCGTAGGCGCTCACCCAGCGCACGATGCCGTCCGGGTCGATGATGTAGGTGGCGCGGTAGGCCACCTTCTCATCGGCGGTGAGGATACCCAGCTCCTCGGAGAGGCTCTTGCTGGTATCGGCCAGCATGGGGAACTTCAGGTCCTTCAGGTCCGCATGGTCGCGGCGCCAGGCTACGTGCACGTACTCGCTGTCGGTGCTCGCGCCGATCACCTGGGTGTTACGGTCGGTGAACTCGCCGATGGCCTTGTTGAACGCCGCGATCTCCGTGGGGCACACGAAGGTGAAGTCCTTCGGCCACCAGAACATCACGGTCCAGCGGCCCGGGGTGTTGGTCAGCTCATCGCTGCTGATCTCGCTGAACTCCTTGCCCTTCTCGATGCTCACGCAGGCCTTCTTCTTGAAGATCGGGAACGGGTTGCCCAGGCCTACCATGCGTTGCGGGGACAGTTGCACTTGCTTGTTGCTTTCCATATTGAATGGTTTTTGGTTTTGTTCTTGGGCCCTGTTGCAGGGCTCTTGGCTTTCGTGGTGCAAAGGTCGGCTGCCCTCGCTCATTTATCAAACTGAATTAATCTATCATACAATAGATAATGTGAATATATTTGGACGATGACGATCCAGCAACTCCAGTACATCGTGGCCATCGATACCCACCGGCATTTTGCGCGTGCGGCCGAGGCCTGTTTCGTTACCCAGCCAACACTGAGCAGCATGGTGAAGAAGCTGGAGGAGGAGCTGGGCGTGGTGCTGTTCGATCGCAGCAAGGTGCCGGTGGTCCCTACGCCGGATGGGGCGATGCTGGTGGAGCAGGCCCGTACGGTGCTGAAGGAGGTGCAGGTGCTGCGGGGCATGGCCGACGCCGCGCGTGACGAGCTGGCCGGTGAACTGCGGATCGGCATGATCCCCACGGTGGCCCCGTACCTGCTGCCACTCTTCCTGGAAGGCCTGCTGCGCGATCACCCGGCGCTGAACCTCAGCGTGGAGGAGCTCACCACCGAGACCATCGTGGACCGCCTGGAGCATGGCCAGTTGGATGCGGGCGTGCTGGCGTTGCCGTTGGGCATTTCCGGCCTTCAGGAGGAGCATTGGTACCAGGAGCGCTTCCTGCTCTATGCCTCCCCGGAGGAGCGCATTGCCAAGAAGCACTATGTGCTGCCTTCGGAGATCCGCCCCGAGCGCCTCTGGTTGCTGGAGGAAGGGCATTGCCTGCGCTCCCAGGTGCTGGACCTGTGCGAACTGCGCGAGAAGCGCGCGGGGCTGGGCCGTTTCTCGTACGTGTCGGGCAGCATGGAGGCCCTGATGCGGATGGTGGACCTGCACGGGGGGCTGACCGTGGTGCCGGAACTGGCCACGGTGGGCATGGATCCGGAGCGGCGGGGCCGGCTGCGCGAGTTCAAGCCGCCCGTGCCGGTGCGGGGCATCGGCCTGGCCACCTGGCGCCATGCCTTGAAGGGGCGGCTGCGGCAGGCCTTGCGGGAGCACGCCCTGGCCGGGGTGGCCGCGCATCTGCACAAGGCCCGCGATCCACGGGTGTTGCCCGTAAGTCTTGCTTCCGGTGCAAAGTAAATTTTGCCACTGGGACGATCGGTATTACTTTCGCGCCCCATTCACAGTTTGCGATGGCCAAGAAAGGAAAAGGGAACCGCGTGCAAGTGATCCTGGAATGCACCGAGCATAAGAACTCGGGCCAGCCCGGCACGTCGCGCTACATCACCACCAAGAACCGCAAGAACACCACCGAGCGCATGGAGTTGAAGAAATACAACCCCATCCTGCGCAAGATGACGGTTCATAAAGAGATCAAGTAAAGATGGCAAAGAAGACCGTTGCATCGTTGAAGAAGGCGGACGCCAAGGTGTTCGTCAAGGTGATCCGCATGGTGAAGAACAACCAGACCGGCGGCTACCAGTTCACCGAACAGGTGATGGCCGCCGAGGAAGTGGACAAGGCGCTCGCCGCGAAGAAGTGATCGCGGTACTCCGTAGTCGGGAAGGCTTCCACCGGTCGGGGGAAGCCTTTTTCGCTTGAAAGACCATGGCATTTTTCGGATTGTTCGGGAAAAAGGAGAAACAGCAGCTCGATGCCGGGCTCGACCGCTCGCGCACCTCGCTCTTCGGCAAGCTGGCACGGGCCATCGCCGGCAAGACCTCGGTGGACGATGAGGTGCTCGACGCGCTGGAGGAGACCTTGGTGACCAGCGACGTGGGCGTGGCCACCACGCTGAAGATCATCGACCGCATCCAGGACCGCGTGAAGTGCGACGGATACGTGGGCACCAAGGAGCTCAACGGGATCCTGCGCGAGGAGATCGCCGGACTGATGCACGACCCGACCGGCGTGGAGGAGCCCTTCACCGTGACGGGTGCCAAACCGCACGTGATCATGGTGGTGGGCGTTAACGGCGTGGGCAAGACCACCACCATCGGCAAGCTGGCCCATGCCTACAAGCAGGCCGGCAACGCCGTGTTGCTCGGCGCGGCGGACACCTTCCGTGCCGCGGCCGTGGACCAGCTGAAGATCTGGAGCGAGCGCGTGGGCGTTCCCTTGGTGCAGCAGGGCATGGGCGCCGATCCCGCGGCCGTGGCCTATGACACGGTGGAGAGCGCAAAGGCCCGCCAGGTGGATGTGGTGATCATCGACACCGCCGGCCGCCTGCACAACAAGGTGAACCTGATGAACGAGCTCACCAAGGTGAAGCAGGTGATGCGCAAGGTGATCCCCGACGCCCCGCACGAAGTATTGCTCGTGCTCGATGCCAGCACCGGCCAGAACGCCATTGAGCAGGCCAAGGAGTTCACCAAGGCCACCCAGGTCAATGGGCTGGTGCTCACCAAGCTGGACGGCACCGCCAAGGGCGGCGTGGCCATCGGCATCAGCGACCAGTTCCAGGTGCCCATCAAATACCTGGGCGTGGGCGAGGGCATCGGCGACCTGCAGGTGTTCGACAAGCACGCCTTCACGGAGAGCCTGTTCGGACAGAACTGATGCCATGCGGCCCGGTGCCGCCGTCCGCAAACGAACCGTTGCGCCATGAAAGCCAAGACCCTCAAGCCCACCAAGGTGAACGTCATCACCCTGGGCTGCTCCAAGAACCGGGTGGACAGCGAGGTGCTCATGGCCCAGCTCAAGGCCAACAACATCGCCGTGGACCACGAAGCGAAGGGCGGCGACCACAGTGTGGTGGTCATCAATACCTGCGGCTTCATCGACAACGCCAAGCAGGAAAGCATCGACATGATCCTGGCCTACGCCAAGGCCAAGGAGCAAGGCCTGGTGGAAAAGGTCTATGTCACCGGCTGCCTCAGCCAGCGTTACGCGCCCGAGCTGAAGGACGGCATCCCCCAGGTGGACGCCTGGTTCGGCACGCGCGACCTGCCGCGCCTGCTGAAGACCCTGAAGGCCGACTACAAGCACGAGCTGGTGGGGGAGCGGCTGCTCACCACGCCCGCCCACTTCGCCTACTTCAAGGTGAGCGAGGGCTGCGACCGCAAGTGCTCCTTCTGCGCCATCCCGCTGATGCGCGGCGGCCATGTGAGCGTGCCCATGGAGCAACTGGTGGCCCAGGCCAAGGGCCTCGCCGCACAAGGCACCAAGGAACTGATCCTCATCGCGCAGGACCTCACCTTCTACGGGCTGGACCTCTACGGCAAGCGCAACCTGCACGAGCTGCTGGCGCGCCTCAGCGATGTGGAGGGCATCGACTGGATCCGCCTGCACTACGCCTTCCCCAGCGGCTTCCCCATGGAGATCCTCGACGTGATGGCCGAACGCCCCAACATCTGCAAGTACCTGGACATGCCGCTGCAGCACGGCAGCACCAACATGCTCAGGCGCATGCGGCGCGGCATAACCCAGGAGAAGACCGAGGCCCTGGTGAACACCATCCGCGAAAAGGTGCCCGGCATCGCCATCCGCACCACGCTTATCGCGGGCTTCCCCGGCGAATCAGAGGCCGACCATCAGGACAGCCTGCGCTGGATCGAGCGCATGCGCTTCGACCGCCTCGGCTGCTTCACCTACAGCCATGAGGAGGACACCCACGCCTACACCATGGAGGACGATGTGCCCGACGAGGTGAAGCAGCAACGGGCCACCGAGATCATGGAGCTGCAAGGCGGCATCAGCTATGAACTGAACCAGCAGAAGGTCGGCAAGGTCTTCAAGGTGCTGGTGGACAAGGCCGAGGGTGGCCGCTACTACGCCCGCACCGAGCACGATTCACCGGAGGTGGACAACGACGTGCTCATTCCCACTTCCGCCGGGCACCTGCGCATCGGCGATTTCGCCGATGTGCGCATCACCGCGGCGCGCGAGCATGAGATGGACGCCGTGGTGGCCTGATCGCCCTTCACTTTAGTACCCCGGCCGCCTTGCGCCGGGCTTTTTCTACATCCCAGGAGCCGTCGCGCTTTGAGCTGAAAAAGTCGCTGATCAGCTGGCGCTGCGCATCGTCCAGCTTGGCATCGGCATGGGTCCAGGTATAGCTCTCAAGCGGCATTTCCTTCTTCTCCATCATTTCCATCACCTCCTTGGCCTGGTGATCGCGCGACCAGTTTTCCACCCGGCCCCAAGTGGTGGCATCGAAATGCTCGCGGCCCTCCTTGATATGCCGGTCCAGCCACCAGTTCACCGGCGTGATGTAGGCATACCACGGGTAGCGGGGCTGGCCGCTGTGGCAATCATAGCAGGCCACCCGCAGCAGGTGCTCCACTTCAGCCGAGGGATGCGTGAGGGCGATCAGGTCTGCCGCAGGGTCAACCGGCTCCACTACCCGTGCAGGCCGGAAGAATTGGGCCAGGATGAAAAGCCCGGCCAGGATGTACAGTGCCTTTTTCATGGGACGGTGGTGTTAGGTGGTGCAACGAAGGTAGCCCCTATGGCATGCCAGAGTGTCTTGCCGCGGTTATCAGCGCTTGTCGATCTGCAGCACGATGGCCAGCGTGTTTTTCGTGGCCGGTGCCTTGGCCCCGAAGGTCTCGCCCTCTGCGTAAGCGGGCGTGTCGGCACCGGTCAGTTCATCGCCCAGGGCCGCGGCCAGTTTGGCATCCAGCCCTTGGGCCGCACTGGCATTCATGGCCTCCGTGATCTTCGGGTAATCCAGCGGCTGGTTGGCCACCAGGATGGCCATCACATCCATGTTGCCCACCTCGTCCGCCGTCAGGCTCTGGTCCTTGGGGAACACCCGCGTGCCGGTGATGCCGCAGTACGGTGAGTGCTTCGGCGTGTAGGGGAAGAGCGTGTAGGTGCTGCCGTCGGTCTCCTGGCCGAACACGTAGGTGTAGCACTCCGCGTTGTTGGTCACCTCGATCTTGAAGCGGTCGCCCTTCCGGATCGGCCGGGTGGTGCGGAAGACGCGTCCCTGTTCATGCCGCAGCGCAATGAGGCCGTCCAATGGTTGCCCTTTGGCATCCACGGGCAAGAGGCCGAAGCGGATGTCGAATTCACTGGGTTTCACGTCCACGCCTTCCCCTTGGGGGTACACAGCATAGGCTTCCTTCACGAAGTAGTCAAAGTCCGGGTAGCGCACCCAGGCGATGCCGTTCCGGCCCCATTCCGGCCCCCAGCTGTTCATGATCTGGAAGGCCCCGCCCTCCTTGTAGTCGTCATAGCCGATGGCGCACATGGCGTGGCCACCGAAGCCGGGCATGCGGTAGTCGTTCTGCGAGGGGATCCAGGTCTCCTGGCCTTCCATGCCCTGCATGAAGCTGCCGCCCACCATCATGCCGATCACCACCGGTGAGCCTTGCGCCAGCTGCTGCTTGATGGCCAGCATGTCCGTGCGCTGGTCGTCGCCGCTGTAGCTCAACCGCTGGAAGCCCTTGATCCGGTACTGCTGGGCCGCCTCCTTTTCGCTGGCACCGGGCAGCTTCTGGCAGCTCTCATCGGTGTAGCCGAACTTGCTCAGGGGCAGCACGCCGCCGGCCTTCATGTTCTCCATGGCGTTCAGGATGTAGGCCCCTTGGCAGTCGTTGCCCAGCTTGATCTGGTTGTACAGGAAGCTCGGGCTGAATGCGGTGCTGTTGGGCTCCTGCCGGGTGGCCTGCGCCTGCACGATGGTGCGTGCCGCGTAGGCGCTGGCCCATGCCACGCAGCTGCCTTGCTGCCCCTGGTTCAGGCGGCGCGGTGCGAACTGCTCCAGGCTCACCCGCTCGGGCAGCGGGTTCTTCACGTTGTCCGCCAGCGGCTCATATACCTCGGCCTTGTCGTACATCGCCGGGTCCAGGTCGGCGCCCCGCGAGGTCAGCAGCTGGCTCACCACGTTGGTCAGCCCGCCGCTTTCCGTGCCTCCCGAGCAACCCTTGCCGAAGAAGTAGTACAGGCCGAAGAGCACCGCGGCCACCAACAGCAGCTTGGGCTTGCGCACCAGGAATCCGATCAGCATCGGCAACAGGCTGGCCAGCCCGCCACCGCCACCGCCGCCGCGCCTTCCGGGCGTGGGGTTGAAGCCTTGTTGCTCCTGGCCTTCGTCGGGGGTCATGCGTATCGGCATCGGATCCGGATTTGGATTTCGATGGGGAAAGTAAACACTTCGCAGGTGGCGCCAGCCAATCACGCTGATCGATCCTCCTCGCCAGCACCCCACCTATCACCCCTCCATCTGATCATCTGATTGTCTGATCATCCGTTCCCCCGTTCCCCTCCCCGTACCTTCGCACCCATGCAGCGCACCGTCCTTCCGTACGCCGACACGGGCCGGTTCAGTCCACTGGTGGTGGATTACCTCCGTTCGGCGCCGGAGCTGCGCGAATTCTACCGGTGGAGCCCCGACCGGGAAGGGCTGCGGGCCGCGGCGGATGCACGCACCTTCGATCCCGCCGCACGCACCCTGCTGTGCGACGTGCTGGAGCGCCAGTACGCAGGAATGCCGGTGCAGCCGCAGGTGCGCCAAAGCCTGGACCGCCTGCGACACCCGAAGGCGCTCACCGTCACTACCGGCCACCAGCTTTGCCTCTTCACCGGGCCGCTGTATGTGCCGTTCAAGATCCTGAACGTGGTGCGGCTGGCCGGGGAGCTTTCCCGTGCGGACCGCCCCGTGGTGCCCGTGTTCTGGATGGCGACCGAGGACCACGACCGCGCCGAGGTCGACCACGCCTGGATCAACGACACCAAGGTGCAATGGCCCGGCCAGGCCGAAGGACCCGTGGGCCGGTTGCCCCTGGAGGGCATCGGGCCCGTGGTGCAGGAGGCGGGTGCCCTGCTGGGGCCCGGTACCCATGCCGACGAGCTGCGGGCCCTGCTGCAGCGATGTTACCGCCCGGAGCACACCCTGGCCCAGGCCACGCGCCTGTTCGTGGACGCCTTGTTCGGCCGCTTCGGCGTGCTGGTGCTCGATGCCGACAACCCCGGCCTCAAGCGACTCTTCGCGCCCGTGATGCGGGAGGAATTGCTCAATCAGGTGGCCGTGCGCTGCGTGCGCTACGCCAATGAAAAGCTCGACGGCCACTGGCGCAGCCAGGCCTTCGCGCGGGACATCAACCTCTTCCACTTGCGCCCCGGCCACCGCAGCCGCATCGGGCTGCACGGCGACCGCTTCCAGGTGCTGGACGGCGGTCCCTCCTTCAGCCTGGATGAACTGCTGGCCGAACTGGACCGTCACCCGGAGGATTTCTCGCCCAACGTGCTGATGCGCCCCTTGTACCAGGAGACCATCCTGCCCAACGTCGCCTATGTGGGCGGCGGGGGGGAGCTCGCCTACTGGATGCAGCTCAAGTGGCTGTTCCAGGCCGTGCAGCTGCCCATGCCCGTGTTGATGCTGCGCACCTCGGCGGCCTTCCTTTCGGACAAGGATGCCGCACGCCTGCGGGAACTGGGGCTCACGGCCCAGGACCTTTTTACGCCCCTGGCCGGACTACAGGCGCGCGTGGCCCTCGCCCGTGCGCCGTTCCCGACGGGCATGGAGGAGGAGAAGGAGGCGGCACGGGCCTTCTATCACCGGTTGCAGCAACGCGCCGCCTCCGCCGATGCCACCCTGAAGGGCGCGGCCGAGGCCATCGCCGTGCGGGCCATGCGCGGCCTGGAGAGCATGGAGCGGAAGCTGCTGCGGGCCGCCAAGCGCCGCGAGCAGGCCCCGCTCCAGCAGTTGCACCGCGTGCATGCCGCCTTCTTCCCCGGCGGAGGCCTTCAGGAACGCCGCGCCAACTTTATGCCGTGGTACGCCCGCGAAGGGCCGGCTTTTTTCGATCGCTTGCTGGCGGCGCTCGATCCGCTGGACCCTAACTTCACCGTGCTTCCGCTGCTGCCCGCAAACTGACATTCGTCGTTTCCGGGGCCGGTATTCCTTGCGAGCTTTATCCAATTCCACCAAATGAAGAACATCCTTCTGCCTACGGACTTCAGCGGCACTTCGTACAACGCGGCGGTCTTCGCCTTGGACCTCTTCGGTACCAAGGATGTGCGCTACACGCTGCTCAACGTCTTCCTCAAACCTGCCTACCGCAACTTCCTCATGTCCCTGAACGTGGACACCGAGCAAGCCTCGCGCAACGGCCTGCGCCGCATGGAGCGCCGCATCCGCAAACTGGGGGGCACCATGCACCTCGCGCTGCGCAGCAGCTTCGAGCCGCTGGACAACGCCATCGGCGAGCTGCACGAGGCGGGCCGCGCCGATCTGGTGGTGATGGGCACCCAGGGCGAGGGCAACTACGGAACGGTGGGGCACAACACCGCGCTGGCCATCACCGGTGCACGGGTGCCGGTGATCGCCGTGCCCGCCCAATGGATCCCGGGGCCCGTGCAGCGCATCCTGCTGGCCGATGACGGCGAGGGCATGGATGCCGACATGGTGAGGCCCCTGGTGCAGATCGCCAAGCGCACCAAGGCGCACGTGGAAGTGGTGCATGTGCGGCCCGAGGGCACCGATGACCGCTACAGCGACCGCAAGGCACTGATGAAGACCCTGCTCACGGACGTGCCCCACGACTTCACCTTGCTCACCGGCAGCAAGGTGGAAGAGGCCTTGGACGACCTGGCCATGAAGCAGGGGGCTCAGCTGGTGGCGGTGGTGCGGCGCAACCGCGGCATCATCGAACGCCTGCTCAAGGGCAGCCACGCCAAGCGCATGGCCCTGCACACCGCGGTGCCGTTGCTGGTGCTTCGCGAGGCACGCTGATACCGCCCCGGGCCGGTCAGTGTACGAAGCGCACGGCCTCGCTGCGCGTGCCGTCCGTGATGCGTACCAGGTACGCCCCGTGCACCAGGTGGTCGGCGGGGATGCGCATGGCGCCTGGCTCCACGCTGACCGCCGGGCCCGCCATGCGGCCGGTGGCATCCAGCACCTCCATGGTGCTGCCCGCCGCGAAGTCGTGCTGCACGAAAGTGCCGTCCGTGCCGTACACCACGGTGAGGTGGCCTTGCGGGTCGCGGAAGAGCACGGGTACGGCCGGGCTCACGGTGGTGGTACCGTCGAAGTCGGTTTGGCGCAGGCGGTAATAGCTCAGCCCGGGCAGGGGGGAGGCATCGCGGTCGGCATACTCCTGCACCGTTTGGCTGTTGCCTGCGCCGGGCACCTGCCACAGCGCATCAAAGGTGTTGCCGTCGGTGCCGCGCTCCACGGTGAAGAAGGCGTTGTCCTGCTCCGAGGCCGTGCTCCAGCGCAGGTCCACCTGGCTGCCGTTGGGCGTGGCCGTGAAGGAGAGCAGCTCGATGGGCAGCGGGTTGTTGGCCGTGACCGAGGCCAGCGTCCATGGGCTGAAGGCGGTTTCCACCGCGGCCGAGACGATGGTGCCGGCGGTGAAGGTCCCGGTGTATCCGCCGTTGCCACGGTCGTCCCAGTTGCTGCCGTTCCAGCGGGCCACGCGCAACTCGAAGAGCGCACCGTTGGTCACCCCGCAGCTTTCCGGCGTGTCCCAGCTGAGCTGCACGCGCGCGTTGCCGCCCGCATTGCGGTCGATGGTCCAATACTCGCAATGGCTGATGTGGTGCAGCGTGGTGGGCAGCACCAAGGGACCGATGGCCGTCTCGGGGTTCACGGGGAAGTACTCGGCCGTGAAGGTGCTGCTGGCGGTGTAGTCCAGCAGCCCGCAGGGCCGGTAGCTGGTGCCCTTGCCCACGGGGAAGGTGAACGGCGTGTTGCCCACCCGGGCCAAGGGCCCATGCACGAAGCTGGCGTCGCTGGCATTGATGGCGGTGGCGCCGGAGTTGAGCGTCACCAGGTCCGTGGGCGTTGAGAAGATGCGCCCTTGCGTCAGGTCCAACTGGTGGCGGATGGCGATGGGGGCCGTGAGGTACACGTCGCCGCCGGGCTTGTTCAATTCCAGATCGTAGAAGAACTCGCCCGGATTGCTGTTCTGGATGTACTGGTCCCCGGTCCCGTCCATCACCACCCGGCCGTAATTGTCATCGAAGTTCGCTTCGCCCTGGGTGTTGATGAAGTTGCCGCCGAGGTAGCATGTCCCGTAACTGGTGGGATTCAGGCCCAGGACCAGGCTGCCGCCCTGGTCGATGGTGAGATGCCCGCCCACATCGATCACACCGCCGATCGACTGCGCACGCAAAATGGACCGTACCGTGGCATCGTAACCCCTGATCTCCACACTTCCGGCGTTCAGCGTGGCGTTGGTGGAAACGGTGGAGTAAAGCGTGCTGGCACTGCCGGTGTTGTCGATCCGGAACAGTCCGCCCACGTTGAGGGTGCTGTTGACATCCACGATCATGTGCTTGGTGCCCGTGCCGCCCACTTGTGAGAATGTGGCGCACACCCCGGTACCGCCCGGGTTGAGGCCGGTGGACAGGCCCACGATGCAGTTCAGGTTGGCGGTGGCATTGACCACCACGTTGGTGGCCGCATCGGGTATGCGCGCATCGTCCCAGTTCTTGCACTCGAACCAATCCCCGTTGATGGCCCCCCGCCAGAGCCCATGCGTCATGGTGCCGGGCGTGATCGGCAGGATGGGGGCGGTGGACCAGTTGTAGCCGTTGCTCCAGTATTGGTTGCAGTCGGGGTAGCTGCTCCAGTTCGCGGTGTTGTCGATCCGGATGATCCAATCGCGTTGGGTGGCCGAGGTGGTGGGCCCGATGTACTTGCTGAAGTCCGTGGCCGAGGTGGGCGCCATGCTGAAGCATTCCACGCCGGGCGGCAGGTTGCTCCGCTGGTTCGGGTCGGTGCTGCAGTGGGCGGTCCAGGGCGGGCTGGGGTTGGTGCTGAAGGCGTACAGCACGCTGCCGCCCGTATAGGTGGCGTTGTGCGCGTTGCTAGTGCCCGGGTTCCACGTGCCCCCTTGCATGAAGAAGATCTGCTCCCCGCCATTGTTCAAGGCGATCCGGGTACCGGTGATCCCGATGGATGTACAGGACCATCCGGCATCCGGTGCCATACCGACCACGTTGGTCCCGGAGTTGTTCACTTGGAAGGTCACCACTTGGCCCGCTGGGATGGCCGGCCCCGTACGCACCATGCGCACCGTGCCTTCCGTGTTGCCCCATTGTCCCGCGTTGCAACGCTCGTACCCGTTGTCCGTAAGGATGAGCTCCGTGCCGAAGGTGATCTCCTTGAAGCAGAAGAAGCTGATGAAATCCCGGTCGGAGCTGCAGCCATTGTCGTTGGCGTTCACCCCCACGATGGCCAGGTCGCCGGGCAGCAGTACGGCAGGCGGACTGTCGTTGTCGCCGATCACCAGGGTGGCCGTGTTGTTGGCGCCGATGGCGAAACCGACCGGTACGCTCAGGATCGTGAACGTCACCGTTTCCGTCGATTCCGCGAGCACGTCGTTGATCACGGTGGCGGTGAAGCTCACGGAAGCCACGTTGGGACCGAAACTCACGACGAAGGTGCCGCTGCCGCCCGCAGGTGTGGTGGTGTAATCGCTTCCATACACCACCCCTGGCCCGTTGGTCACCTGGATGGTGAGGCTGCCCGATGGATGCGTGGTGGGCAGGAAGCTCAAGGTGAAGGTTTGTGCACCGGCCGTTTCCAGCACTGTGATGTTCAGGGTGCTGAAGTCGATGGTAGGCGTATTGTCGTCGTCCGTGATGGTGAACACATGGCTGGATGAGGAGCCGATGGATAAGCCGCCGGAACTGCCCGTGATGGTGAAGGGAACCGTCTCGTCACCCTCGGTGATCGCGTCGTTGATCAGGGTCACCGTAAAGCTGGCGCTGGTGGCGCCCAAGGGCACGTTCACCACGAAGGTGGAGGGGCCGGCCGGGGTGGTGGAGTAGTCCGTGCCGTAGGTGGCGGTGCCCGCGCCGATGGTCACCGTGAAGGTCTCCGCGGCCGTAGTGGCCGGGCTGATGGTGAGGTTGATGGTGGCCGTGACCGCATTCTCCAACGCCGCACTGGTGGCCGCACTGAAGTTCACCGTGGGGCCGCAGGTCATGGTGTGGCTGCCTAAGTGGCTTACATCATCCTCGCTATACTGCGTCCACTCGGAAGCCAGGGTGGGGAAGGAGCACGGAGGGTTTCCGGGGTCCACGCTAATGCCATTGCAGATGTTCGCATTCCGCACCAAGGTTTTGTTCTCTGTGCTTAAACTTCCGGAACTCCAATTCGAACCCGGGTCGCATCCGATATTCCCGAAGATGTCCACGAAGCTGCTGGTGGAAACCTTGTACAAGGCGATGGCGTCGTTGCCGTTGAAGGTGATGATGGAGAGGTTGGTCCCGGCTCCTCCATAAGCTGTCTCCGCACTATTCTGGTACACGATCGTGCTTCCGGCTGCCAAGGATCCCGAAAGTGTTACTGAACTCGGGGTGGTGCTGCCATTCGAATAATTCCTAAGCTGATAGTCCGAAAGGTCAATTGCTGCCGTTGTGCCGTTGTACAGTTCTATATACTTGTTGGAGGCACTGCCTTCCACATACTCTGAGATGATCAAGTCCGTAGCCTGCGCCCGAACCATCAGCCCCAGGCCCATGGCGGCGCAGAGGCCCAGTACCTTGATGGCTTGGAATAAACGCACGACCAACGGGTGCGGCAGGAGCGGCGGCATGGGCTTTTATCTCATGCAAATATCGCAATTTCCCGCTCCTCCTGTGCTACGGGGTTGCTACCGGTACATGAAGTTTTCAGCACCGGTTGAATACCTGCCGGAAGGCGGCTATTCCCTCACCCAGCGGCAATGCCGGGTTCGGCCCGTGCGCGGGTCCAGCTCCACGAGCATGTAGGCGCCGGACGGCAACTGGGGCAGCAGCAGGTCTGTGCCGGTGATGGGCATGTGCGCCACCAGGTGTCCCTGCATGGTGCGCACCTCCAGCTCCCGTCCGGGCCGGGCCGAGGGCAGCCGGACGGAGGAGGAGGAAGCCGGGTTGGGCTGCACGGTGAACACCCGTTCATCCCCGGCGATCACCGCCACCATGTCGGATACCGTTGTTGTGCCGTTGAAGTCGGTTTGCCGCAGGCGGTAGTAGGAGGTGCCGGGCATCGGGTCGGGGTCCATGGCCGAGTAGTGCAGCAGGGCTTGGCTGTTGCCCGCCCCGGGCAGCTGCAGCACCGGCCCGAAGGTGATGGCGTCGGCGGAGCGCTCCACGGTGAAGTGGGCGTTGTCCTTCTCGCTGGCGGTGGTCCATTCCAACAGGATACCTGTTCCCGCAGGCTCCGCCAGGAAGCTCACCAAGGTGATCGGAAGGGTGGAGCCGTCCACGGTGATGGTGCGGTCGCTGATGCCGGGTCCTTCGATCTGGACCATCACGGTGTTGCAGCCGATGGAGTGGGCAGTGGCCGTGGCGCAATCGGCTACGCCGCGCCAGGCGGTGGCGCTGAGCACCGAGCCGCTGGCCGGCCCGTTGGGCAGGTCGAAGAAGGATGTGCTGCCGCCGCAGCCCACCGTGCCTTGCAGGGTGTACATGTTGGCCGGGGGATGGCTGCCCGTGAAAGTGACCGTATAGTACACCCGCACTTGGTACGTGTAGCCCCAGGTGCAGGGGACGGTCAGCGGTACCAGTTCCAACCCGTGGATGTCGATGTGCACCTGGTAGCCATCGGAGGAAGGGATCACAGCCTGCGAACGGGCCCCGCGGGCAAAGCCGAGGAAGAGGAGGCAGGAGAGGATCAGGGCCAAGCGGGAGTAGCGGTATGCAGGCATGCGTATTTTGGTGGAGGCCCATCAACGCAAGGAGCGGCATTGGGTTCCGGGCATCACGGAGGCGACATGAAAGAAACGGACGGATCAAGGGTGTGAGAGGAGCGGCCCTCGCACCCTCGGACCCTCGCACCCTTGCCCATTCATGCCAAGCGAATCCTGGATGATCGTCCAATGCAATGATGCCGGATCCATCGTTCCCAAGTCGGGCTCAAGGGTGCTTCGAAGAACCGCGAATGAGAGCCACGCGCCCGCAGGGTCGGTGCATCGATGACGCCGGAACGAGGTCCTTCGAGGTACCCTCCAATCAAAGATCGCTTCGCGGCTGTTGAATGCACAGCCGCTCGCGATGACGGGAGGAAGGGGCTGTTGAATGCACAGCCGCTCGCGATGACGGGAGGAAGGGGCTGTTGAATGCA
>JAHDVX010000003.1:0-87496 GCA_023382455.1 Flavobacteriales bacterium | reverse complement strand
CAGCCGCTTGAGAAGGAGGAGAAGCCTCACAACGTGGTCAGCGCCGCAGCGCCCAGAATGGCCGCGTCGTCATCCGGCAGGGCGGAGGCCACCAGGTCCACGCGGCCGTGGTAGATGTTGAGCAGTGAGCGTTGGAACCATTCGCGCAGCGGGGCCATCAGCAGTTCGCCGTTGCGTGCAATGCCGCCGAAGAGCACGATCCGCGCCGGGCCGGTTACGGCCACCGCATTGGCCAGGCCTACGCCCAGCCAGCGGGCGGCATGGCGGAAGGTCTGCAGCGCCGCCTGGTCGCCTTGTTGGGCCGCCTTGGCGATGCACAGCACGCCCGGTTCCTCCAGTATGGCGGGGTCGCCGTCCAATTCCTCGTAGGTGCGCCGCAGGCCGCGGATGCTCACGTAGGCCTCCAGGCAGCCCTTGCGGCCGCAGGTGCATTCGCGCCCGTCGATCACGATGGTCATGTGGCCGATCTCGCCCGCGTTGCCGTGGCTGCCCAGCACCAGTTGTCCGTTGGTGATGAAGCCGCTGCCCACGCCGGTGCCCAGCGTCACCATCAGCATGTCGTGCAGCCCTTGCCCTGCGCCATATCGCCACTCGCCCAGGGCTGCGGCATTGGCATCGTTGCCCAGCACCGTGCGGATGCCGGTGCGCCGCTCCACCATGCTGGCCAGGGGCACATCGTGCTTCCAAGGCAGGTTGGGCGCCAACTCGATGATGCCCGCGTACTGGTTGGCATTCGGCGCGCCGATGCCGATGCCCGTGATCGCCTCCTGCTGGCCCGCGGCCAATTCCTTCACCGCCGCCGTCAGCGCATCCGCGAAGGCATGCTCATCCGCATGGCCCGTGGTGGGCACCCGCAAGGTGGCTTGCACACGGCCGTCCTTCACCACGCCGATCTTGCTGGTCGTTCCCCCTATGTCGATACCGATGATCATGCTTCCCTGAAATTCAACGTGAACCGCCGTCCTGCTTCTGCATCCCCTTCATCCACCTGACCTTCATGGACTGCCTCACCAACCTCCTGCTTCAGCTTTCAGCTTTCCATGGAACCGAGCCCCGAAACCCGAACCAGGCCAAATAGCCGTAACAGACCAACGGCAGTGCAAAGCTCAGGTGCATCGCCGTTTCGCCGAGGCCACGCGCCTGCATGGCATCGATCAGCCCGCCTTGCAGCACGGGGATGAGCGCCCCGCCCAGGATCATCATCACCAGCAGGGAGCTGCCCTGGCCGGTATCCTCGCCCAGCCCGTGGATGGCCAAGGTGAAGATGTTGCTCCACAGGATGGAGTTGAACAAGCCGATGGCCAGGATGGCCCACATGGCCTGGGCCCCGCCGAGCCACATCACCCCCAGCACCAGGGCCATGGCGGCCCCGGCGAAGATCCCCGTGACCCGCCCCGGCCGGCTGCCCGCCAGCAGGAACACCGCCATGTTCGCCCCGATCAGCACGGCCATGGGCCACAGGTGCTGCAACTCCAAGCCGCCGTCCAGGAGGTTCACCACCCATAGCAGCAGGAACATGGCCGCGCCGATGGCCGCCATGAGCGCTGCCTTGGCCGCCCCGGCCAGCTTGTCGCTGAGTGCCGCCGCACCCAGGAAGCGCCCACACATGGCGCCGCCCCAGTACAGGCTCAGGTAGTTCTTGGCGGCATCATGCGGCAGGCCCATCACGCCCTTCATCTCCAGAAAGCCGATGATCAGGCTGCCGATGGCCACTTCGGCGCCCACGTAGCAGAATATGGCCGCCATGCCATTGCGCAACTGGCGGTGCCGCAAGGCGTGCTGCCGCGCCCCGATGTTGGTGTGTGCCGGTTCAGGCAACGCCGTGGCCCACACCCAAACAGCCTGCCCCACCAGCAGCAACGCGAAGAAGGCGTAAGGCCAGCGCACGGCGGCGTCGCCCTTGAACAGTTCGAAGATGAGCGCACCGCCGATCAGCGGGGCCAGCGTGGTGCCCAGCGAATTGAATCCCTGCGCGAGGTTCAGCCGGCTGCTGGCCCCGCTGGCCGGGCCGATGATGGCCACGAAGGGATTGGCCGCGATCTGCAGCAGCGTGAAGCCCAGGCCCAGCACGAACAACGCCACGAGATAGAAACCATAGGCATGCACGTACGTGGCCGGTACGAAGAGCAGGCTGCCCGCTGCGCTCAGCAGCAGCCCGGCGATCAGCGCCCGCTTGTAGCCGATGCGCTGGATGGGGTCGCCCTGGCTGTTGGAATAGAGGAAGTAGGCCAGCGAGCCCAGGAAGTAGGCGCCGAAGAAGCAGAACTGCACCAGCATGCTTTGCCACCAGCTCAGGGTGAACACGGCCTTCAGGTGCGGGATCAGCACGTCGTTCATCACCGTCATGAAGCCCCACATGAAGAAGAGTGTGGTGAGCACGGCCATCGGCTTGGCGATGGAGGGGGAAGGCTGCGCTGTTGACATCGGGGTGTGGGAATCCGGCAATGTTAATGTTTGGCGCCCTTGCGTGAAGTCCGTTACTTTGATCACACAAAACTCAACACCATGAAACACATTACCCGGAAAGTCATGCACACGGCCATGGCAGGTGCCCTTGCTCTCGTGGCCGTCAACCTGAATGCCCAGTGCACCACGTGGGTGAACCCCACGCCTACCTCGGGCTGGGTCGACTTCAACAACATGTTCGGTGGTGCCCCGGTGGCCAGCGGAGGTGTATGCCCGGTGAACGAGATCACCGATTTCGAGATCTGGGCCGATGAGGCCTACGCGATGGACAACATTTCGCAAGGCGTGACCTATACGTTCAGCGTGTGCAACGGTACGGGCGGCACGGCATGGCCCCTGTCCCTCACGGTGGTCGCCCCGAGCGGTGCGGTGGATGCCTTCGGATTGGACGATGGTTCCATTTGCGCACTTACCTGGACGGCCAGCGAGTCAGGTTCGTACTTCATCGTGATCAGCGAGGAAGGGGCCTGTGGCGCCAGCTCCAACCAGAGCGTGAGCAACGGCTTCCCGTCCATTACCTGCACGGGTGCATCGGCCATCTCCGAGGTGGCCTCGAACCAGTCCTTCAGTGTGATGCCCAATCCGTCCACCGGTGCGGTCACCCTGAACCTGGAAGGCATGAAGATGAACGGCAACAGCCTCCTGGAAGTGGTGGAGATCAGCGGACGCACCGTGCTCAACACCATGGTGAAGCCCGGCACGATGACCAAGGAGCTCGACCTCTCCGCCCTGCCTGCCGGCACCTATTTCGTGACCCTCCACAGCAACGGGCAGCTGGTTCGTGAGAAGCTGGTGCTGGTGAACAATTGATCCCTTGTGGAGGAACCAGTGTTCCTTCCCATGTTGTAGGAAAGGCCCCGGGAACGGGGCCTTTCCCGTTTCATGCGGCCACATGTTGCCGTTCGCCAAGGCCCAAGGGAACATACCGGCCAATGGCTTGGTGAATATGGACGTGGAGGGCAACCTCTACCTTTGTCCCATTGATAACGCCCCATATCATGCCCGGAACCATGCACCAAGAGACCCGCAGCCAACGCGCCATCCGCCTGGAGGATCGCCACGGCGCACACAACTACCACCCGCTGCCCGTGGTGCTGGAACGCGGCGAGGGCGTGCATCTGTGGGACGTGGAGGGCAAGCACTACTACGACTTCCTCAGCGCCTACAGCGCCGTGAACCAGGGCCATTGCCACCCGCGGATCATCGGGGCGCTTACGGGGCAGGCATCCAAGCTCACCCTCACCAGCCGTGCGTTCTTCAACGATGTGCTGGGGGAATTCGAGGAGTACATCACCGGCTACTTCGGCTACGACAAGGTGCTGCCCATGAACACCGGCGCCGAGGCCGTGGAAACGGCCATGAAGCTGGCCCGGAAATGGGGCTATTTGCGCAAGGGCATCCCGCGTGACCAGGCCCGCATCGTGATGTGCGGCGGTAATTTCCATGGTCGCACCATCACCATCATCAGCGCCAGTACCGACCCCGATGCACGCGGCGGCTACGGCCCCTACACGCCGGGCATCGATGTGATCCCGTACGATAACATCCCCGCCTTGCAGCGCGCCTTGGAACACCCGCATGTGGCGGCCTTCCTGTTGGAGCCCATCCAGGGCGAGGCCGGGGTGATGGTGCCCCATGCCGGTTACCTCAAGGAAGCCTATGAGGCCTGCAAGGCCCGCAACGTGCTGTTCATGGCCGATGAGATCCAGACCGGCATCGCCCGTACCGGGAAGATGCTGGCCTGCGACCACGAAAGCGTGCGGCCCGACGTGCTTATCCTGGGCAAGGCCCTCAGCGGGGGCGTGCTCCCGGTGAGCGCCGTGCTGGCCGATGACGAGGTGATGCTCTGCATCAAGCCCGGCGAGCATGGCAGCACCTTCGGCGGCAACCCCTTGGCCTGCCGCGTGGGCATCGCGGCCTTGGAGGTGGTGAAGGAGGAGAAGTTGGCGGACAATGCCGAGCGTATGGGGCAATTGTTCCGGAAGGCCATGCAGGAGCTGGTGGATGAATTCAGCTTCGTGAAGCTGGTACGCGGAAAGGGCCTGCTGAATGCCGTGGTGATCGAGCCCCGAAAGGACGGCCGCACCGCGTGGGAGCTTTGCCTCACCCTGGCCCGGAATGGCCTGCTGGCCAAGCCCACGCATGGCGATATCATCCGCTTCGCCCCTCCGCTGGTGATGACCCGTGAGCAGCTGGACGAGTGCTGCACCATCATCCGCGACAGCGTGAAAGCCTTTGCTTGAGCGCCCTCAGGGATCTCAAGGATGGAGTAGGCTCCCGGGCGCGGAGGCGCCGTTTCACAGGCCCACCTTGTGCAGGGCCTTTACGCCGGGGTCGCCCAGCCGGATACCCAGTGCAAAGCGCACCAGTCCGTAGTTGGTACCCAAGTTGAGCTGCTCGGCAATGGGTGTGGTGCTGTAGTAGAACGAGGTGATGAGCGCCCCGTACCAGCGGTCCCCGTTGAAGCCGGCCCCCAGCCGCATCTCCGTAACGGCCGCCACGCCGGTGCCGGAGAGCTTGCCCAAGGGCGTGCCGATCTCCTGCTGCGTATAGGCCAGCCCCGGCAGCAGCGCGGCATGGATGAACCCCTTGTGCCAGAAGGAGAAGGTGTGCACGTAGCCGATGGTGGCCCCCACCATCCAGCGTTTGAGCGCATCGAAACCGGAAACCAGCTGGAAGGTGTCCACCAGGGCTGGGCTCAGCAACGAGCTGTCGGCGGAGATGTCGGTGTGCCAGGCCGAGAGACCGGCCACGAAACTGCCTGCGCTCTTTTTCTGCCGCTCCATCTGCGTCATGGCGGCCTTTTGGCTGAACCGCCGCTTGCCGCTCAAGGCATAGTTCGCCGACAGCATGAAGGTCCGGTTTTCCAGGTCGGGGCGCACGTGCGGCTCCGGGCTGCCGGTCCATTGCACCGGATCGGCGAGGTAGTATCCTTCGGTGGTGTTGATGAATGCCCGCCCCCAAAGCCGGCGGCCCGTGTAGCCCAGGCCGAAGCCCCGGGTGCTGGTCTTGCCCAAGGTGGGGTCGTGGTCGCTCCAGGCCGGCACGTCGAAGGTGGCCTCCACGCTCAGCCACTTGAAGTCCAAGGCCACGCCGTACTGCTCCATGTTGTTGGCCGAGTAGGACAGGGTGGAGCCTTGGTCCTGCTCGATGTCCACGTCCTGCATCTGGTACTTCACCACGGCGCTGAGCACCAGGTTGCTCCGGTAGGAGGCCACATAGGCCGTGTCGTGGTCCGGGGGGGCGTCCAGGTCCCCGTTGAGCATGCGCCGCACCTGCTCGCCCACTTGCGCGTGGGCGGGAATGGCGATCAAGGCGATCAACGCAAGGAACTGGCTGCGCATGGGTGAAAGGTAACCGGTGCTCGCCATTCCCGCCACACGGGCCCGGCCCTGCGGTCAATGAGGTGCACTCCGCAGCGCCCGTTTCAGGGCCCGGCCGCGCAGCCGCTCCACTTCCACGTACCAGTTTATGTCCACGGTCAGTTCGGTGGTCTTTTCGCGCAGGCCGTAGGCCGGGGAAGTCCAACGGTCGGTGATGGGCACCCGGCGCTCTTCACCATTCACCGTGATGGATACGGGCATGGCCAGCCCCTCCACGGCATTGGACCAGCGCACCATCAGCTTCCCGCCCTGGATTCCCCACTGCAGCACGGGCACTTGCGTGGTGCGCAAATACTGGTCGAAGAGCAGGGAGAAGTTCTGGCCGGTGAAGGAACTGATGAACGATTCCACCTCCGCGCCGGTGACCACCGCATGGTGGAAACGCTCGTTCATCCCACGCAACATGGCCTTGAACAAGCTGTCGTTGTCCAGGATGTGGCGGATGGTGTGCAGCATGTTGGCGCCCTTGTAGTACATGTCGCCGCTGCCTTCCTGGTTCACGCCGTAGGGGCCGATGATGGGGATGTCATTGCGGATGTTGCGGCGTAGCCCCGCCACGTATTCATTTCCCGCCGCAGGGCCATGCAGGCATTGGACCAGGATCGTTTCGGCGTAGTCCGCGAAGGCCTCATGCACCCACATGTCAGCGATGTCCGCCGAGGTGATGTTGTTGCCGAACCATTCATGTGCGCTCTCGTGCACGATGATGTAGTCCCAGTCCAGGCCGCGGCCGGTACCGCTGAGGTCGCTGCCCGCATAGCCGTTGCGGTACCCGTTGCCGTAGGCTATGGCGCTCTGGTGCTCCATGCCCAGGTGGGGCGCCTCCACCAGCTTGAATCCGTCGGCGTAAAAAGGGTACGGACCGAACCAGTCCTCGAAACAGGCCAGCATCGGTGGCACCTGCTTGAATTGCTCCCGGGCCTTGGCCTCCTTCCCCCGCAAAACCCAATAGTCCAGGTCCAACCGGCCATCGGTGCCTTGGAAGGAATCACCCAAGTGGACGTAAGGCCCGATGTAGGGCACCAGGTTGTACGTATTGATGGGGCTTTCCACCTTCCAATGCCAGGTGGTGGTGCCGTCGCTGTTCCGCGAGGTGCCCCGCAAGCGGCCGTTGCCCACGGCCACCAGGCTGTCCGGAATGGTGATGTGCAAGGCGGCGCTGTCCGGTTCGTCGGCCTGGCTGTCCTTGCAGGGGTACCATACGCTGGCGCCCAGGCCTTGGCAGGCCACGCTCATCCACGGGGTGCCGTCCGGTGTGCGGCTCCAGATCCATCCGCCATCCCATGGCGGGTTCCGGGCCTCGCGTGGCCGGCCGTGGTAGTACACCTGAACGCGGAAGGTGGCGCCTGCCTCGATGGTGAAAGGAAGATCGACCCAGACCACGTTGCCTTCCCGCTGGAAGGAGAGATGACCGCTGCTCCCGGTGCCGGCGGTTGGCCGGGTGGCGGCCGATTCCATCTTGATGCTGTCCACCTCCAATGGTTGCTGCAGGTCGATCTGCAGCCGCTGCCCGGAAGCCGAGGACCGCAGGGTCATGGTGGTCCGGCCTTGGATGGAGCGCGTGGCGAAGTCAGGCCGGACGCTCACATCGTAGTGCTCCGCATCC
Organism: Flavobacteriales bacterium; assembly: GCA_023382455.1. GTDB lineage: Bacteria > Bacteroidota > Bacteroidia > Flavobacteriales_F > PHOS-HE28 > PHOS-HE28. The sequence goes on along the minus strand of JAHDVX010000003.1, from coordinate 80,041 downwards.
CACCAGGCCCGGAAAGGACCGTTGCTGCCCCGGAGCGTATCGGCATGGGAGAAGCCCGACTTGTGTTGCAGGGGCTGGGCGGCCAGCAGGGCAGGGGCCAGCAAGGCGGCCCACACGGTCGGGTTCCTCATTGCCCAAAAGTAAGGGCCATGCTCACGGCCGTTTTTCAGCCAGGCCGGGCTCACACCACCAGCTCCATGGCCTTGCGGGCCACGCGGATGCCTACGGCCACGCCGATGCCCCCGAGACCGGCGGCCAGCACCACATGCGGCGACAGGCGTTTCACCACGGGCGGGCCGCCCTGGCTGCGGAAGCCCATGATCCCGCTCCAGCGCCGCTCGATCCGGAACTCGCGGCCCGGCAGGATGGTTTCGCGCAGCAAGGTTTCCAAGGTTTGCTGGATCAGCGGGGTGGAGCCTTCCTCCATGGTGGCCTCCCCGGCCATGTCCAGGTGGCGGCCGCCGCCAAGCAACACTCGCCCTTGGAAATGGCGGAAATAGTAGAACCCCTCATCCATGTGGAAGGTGCCCTCCAGCTGGAGCCCCGGGATCACCGAGGTGAGCACCACTTGGCCACGGCCGGGTACGATGTCGGTGTCGGGCACCAAGGTCCGTGTGTAGCCGTTGGTGGCGATCACGGTCCGGCTGGCCTTCAGCACGTCGCCGCCGGCCAACTTCAGTTCCACACCGTCAAGGAGTTCCTCCCATCGCTCCACGGCCCTCCCGAAACACACCTCCACGCCCGCACCTTGGGCTTTCTGCAGCAGGGTATGCATCAGCCGCCCGCTGTCCAACGCGCCTTCCAACGCGTTCCATACCAAATGCCCTGCGTCCAGGCCCAAGAACCGGATCCGTTCATCGGTCCACCGGAAAATGTCCTGGTTGAATATCGGCTTCAGGCGACGGTTCAAGTCGCACAGCCGCTCGGAAACCTTGCCATGCAGCGGGTCGCCGCCGCGGAAGACCTCGTAGCCCCCTACGGGCTCAAACCCGATGGCCTGGTCGCCTAACGTGGCACGCAGTTCCTGAAGGCCCTCCCAGCGCTCCACGACACGCCCCAGCATGACCTCCTCGCCTTCATGGTCCAGGTCGAAAAGCAACTGGCTCGGGCTGCCGAAGCAGGCGAACCCCGCGTTCTTCACGCTGGCCCCTGAGGGGTATGGCCCCTTCTCCAGTACGAGCACACGGCGGTGCGGATCCTTCAGCTTGGCATGCAGGGCGGTGAACAGGCCGGTGATCCCGGCGCCTACCACCACCAGGTCCGGCGCATTCCTGAACGATAGCTCCTCCCATATACTGTACATCATCGGCAGGCGTTTTGTAGTGGCTGCACCGCAAAGTTGTCCTAAATTGCGGTCGTTCGCCCCGCGAGCCTGATTCTTCATGGCCCACATCCGGATCAACCTGCTGCTGCGAAGCCTTTCCTTCTGCTTTACACTGCTCATCGGCCTGGCCGCCAGCGCCCAGGTGGACAACGTGTATGTGTACGGCACGGTCAAGGACTACAACACGTCCAAGAAGCTGGACGGCATCACGGTGAACGTGCTCAAGGACGGCGTGCAATATGCCTCCGTGGTCACCTCGGCCAACGGCAAGTACGAGTTCAACCTCGATTTCGGCCACGAATACAAGATCGTGTTCGGCAAGGTTGGCATGGTGGGAAAGAACGTCAGTATCGACACCAAGGACATTCCGGAGGAGCAACGCGTAGGCGGGGTGGCCATGAACGTGGAGATGACGCTGTTCCAGGATATCCCCGGCATCGATTATTCCATTCTGCAGAAGCCCATCGGCAAGTCCAAATTTGACCCGGCCACGGGGACCTTGGCCTGGGACCTGGCCTATACCGAGCAGATGCGTGCCGAGCTCAACAGGCTTCAAAAGGAATACGACGAGCGGAAGAAGCGCGAGGCCAATGCCGATGAGGCCTTCAATAAGCTCATGGAGCAGGGCAACGCGGCCATGGGTGCCAAGGACTTCAAGAAGGCCGTGCAAGCCTTCACGGATGCGCTGGGCCTCAAGGCCGGTGATCCCATCGCCACGGCCAGGCTCAGCGATGCCAAGATCAAATTAGGCGAATTGGAGGCCGCTGCGCAAAAGGAAAAGCAGTATGCGGACCTGATCAAGGAAGCCGATGTGCTCTTCGGGAAGAAGACCTATGAGGAGGCCAAGGCGAAGTACCTCGCGGCTTCCCAGGTGAAGGAGCAGGAAGCCTACCCCAAGCAGAGGGTGAAGGAATGCGACACCTTCATCGCCGAACTGGCCGCCAAGGCCGAGGCCGACCGCAAGGCCAAGGAGCTGAACGACAAGTTCAATGCGGCGGTGGCGGCCGGCGATGCCGCGTTCAAGGCCGCCAAGTACGAGGAGGCCCGCGTCAAGTTCACCGAAGCGGCCGGCCTGAAACCGGACGACAAGTATCCGCCGCAGCAGTTGGCCGCCATCGCCGCCAAGCTGGACGAGTTAGCCAAGAAGGCCGAGGAGGAGAAGAAGGCCAAGGAACTGGAGGCCAACTACCAGGCGGCGATCAAGGCGGCCGATGCGGCGTTCAAGGGCGCCAAGTACGAGGAGGCACGGACCAAGTACAACGAGGCCTTGGGCATCAAACCCAAGGAAAAGTACCCCACGGACCAGCTGGCCGCCATCGACAAAAAGCTCGCCGAGCTGGCCGCCCAAGCCGAGGCCGAGAAGAAGGCCCAGGAACTGGAAGCCTCATACCAGGCCGCCATCAAGGCTGCGGATGCGGCTTTCAAGGGAGCCCAGTACGAAGAGGCCCGCACCAAATACAACGAAGCCTTGGCGGTAAAGCCCAAGGAGAAGTACCCCGCCGACCAGCTGGCCGCGATCGACAAGAAGCTGACCGAACTGGCCGCCAAGGCAGATGCGGATAAGAAAGCCAAAGAGCTGGATGCCGCCTACCTGGCCGCCATCGCCGATGCCGATGCCGCTTTCCGGACCGAGGACTTTGACAATGCCAAGAAGAAATACAATGAGGCCTTGGACCTGAAGCCGAAGGAGAAGTATCCGGCCGACCAGCTGACCGCCATCACCAAGGCCTTGGCGGACAAGGCGAAGAAGGCCGAAGAGGAACGCTTGGCGGCCGAGCGGGACGCGAAGTTCCAAGCCTTGGTGGACAAGGCGGAGGAACTGTTCGGCAAGGAGCAGTACCCGGAGAGCAAGGCCAAATTCCAGGAAGCCCTGGTGGTGAAACCGGGTGAAGCACGCCCCAAGGAGCGGATCGTGGAGATCGATGCCAAGCTGGCCGAGCTGGCCCGCCAGGCCGAGGCCAAGCGCAAGCAGGAGGAGCTGGATGCCCGCTATGCCACCCTGATCGCCAGTGCGGACAAGCAGTTCGACGGAAAGAAGTACGCCGAAGCGCTCAACGACTACAAGGATGCCTCCCAATTGAAGCCGACGGAACCGTACCCGCAGGAACGTATGGCGGCCATCAACCAACTGCTGGATGCCAAGGCCAAGGAGCAGGCAGAGAAAGAGCGGCTCGAACGGGAGAAGGCCGACAAGGAGAAGCGTTACAACGAGTTCATCGCCACCGCCGACAAGGAGTTCAAGGCCAAGAACTATGCTGCGGCCACCAGCGGATACACCTCAGCCTTGGAGGTGAAGCCCGGGGAGAAGCACCCCACGGACCGCTTGGCGGAGATCGAGGCCTTGCTGGCCGCACAGGCTGAGGCGGACCGCCTGAAAGCAGAGCAGGATGCCGCGGAACGGGCCCGGCTGGAGGAGGAAGCCCGCCGGAAAGCGGAGGCCGACAGCATCAAGGCCGCGAAGGAAGCCGCAGAACGTGCCCGGTTGGAGGCCGAAAAGCGAAACAAGGACCAGGCTGCCGCCGAGTTGCAATCGCGATACGACGATGCGGTGCGAAGCGCGGATGCCGCCTTCAAGGAAAGGGCTTGGGAGGCCGCACGTCATGGTTATACCGAAGCCTTGGGCATCAAACCGGGAGAGAAGTACCCGACCACGCAGTTGGCCGCCATCGACGCCGCCATTGCGGCCGAACGTGATGCTGCCGCAGCAGCCGATGCCCAACGCCTGGCCGATGAGGAACGTCGCCGCAAGGAATTGGCCGATGCAGAGGCCGCTCAGGCGGAACTGGAGCGCGCCCGGCAGCAACGCGAGGCCCAGCAAGCCTTGGATGCCCGCTACGCCCAGGTGATCCTCGATGCCGACAAGGCCTTGGCCGACAAGGATCTTGCCGTGGCCAGGGGCCTATATGCGCAAGCGTTGGACATCAAGCCGGGCGAGACCTACCCGCAGCTGAAGATCGAACAGATCGACAAGTTGCTGGAGGAGCAGGAGCGTTTGGCCCGCGAACGCGAGCAGGCACAGCAACAAACCGCTGCAACACCGCCGCCCGTGGTGTCCGTAGGAAACACCGACAACCGCAAGGCGGAAGAAGCCGAGGAGTTCATGCGTGAGGCACGGGAACGCGAGGAGGCCGAGAAGTACGAGCGCATCAAGCGCACCCGGTCGGCCATCGCGGAGCAGCAGGAAGCCAACGCAGCCAAGGCGGAGGAGCGGCATCAAGGAGCCGCCGGCCAGATCGCCGGATACGAGGAAGGCAACGGGAAGCTATACCAGGGATCGGAGGCCATGCGCCTGCGCAATGCCGAGGAGCTGGAGGCCATGCGCCAAGCTTGGGCGGGCCGGAAGAGGGACTGGAAGGAACGCGGAGACCAACATAGCCTGGACTCCTGGGATCAACTGGACCAGGTGCGTACTGGGATCGAGGAAGGCCGGATGGCGAGGCTGGAAAGGAATGAAGAGGCCGTGGCCCGGTTGAACCAAAGCCGGGACGAGCACAGCTCACGCATGGAAAGCGTGGCCGAGGCCGCTGCGGCAAGAACCGAGGACGCACGTGGACAGGTGGACGGCCAGGCCAGTGCCCTCCAGGCCTTGCAGCAAGGCCGCGATGCCCAACTGGACCACCATCGGCAACAAGTGGAGCTGGCCAAGCAGAACCAGGAGACCCGGCAACGGCAACTCATGTCCCGCTCCATTGACAAGGGCGCTGCCGAGCAGGAGCGCATCAGCAACATCCCCATGAACCAGCAGCGGTCTTTCTCCGATTACAACCGCAATGAGCTGGCCTCGCAGTACCCGCAGGGTGTCACCGAGGAGAGCTACACCGAGGGCAACAAGGTGATCATCCGCCGCGTGCTGGTCCAAGGCAACAAGGCGGACCTGTACAGCAAGGTGATCGCCAAATGGGGCACGTTCTATTTCAAGAACGGCCAGAGCATCAGCGAGCAGATCTGGACCGTGAACACCGGCCAATGATACCCGTCGGGTCCGAGGGATTTTCACCCGAGGGTATGATCTTTGTACCGGTGGGCTGAAAGTGCATGCTTTTTGCCTCAGCCCACCTGTAAAACCCGTTCACCCAACACCCGAAACCGGACCATGGCCAAGTGGACCAAGCGTATCCTGTTATCCATAGGCATCCTCATCCTGCTCCTGCTGGCGGCCGCCGTATTGATCCCCATCCTGTACGGGGACAAGATCGAGGCGGCGGTGAAGCAAGAGGTTAATGCCAACCTCAATGCCTCGGTGGAATGGGGGGATTGGGACCTCAGTTTGTTGAGCAGCTTCCCCGACGCCTCCTTCCACATCGCCGACCTCCGGGTGTGCAACAAGGCACCGTTCGAGGGTATCTGCCTGGCGGACGTCGGCGAGGTCCGCGTCACCATCGGGTTGATGAGCCTCTTCAGCGACCAGATCAAGATCAAGGATGTCGCCCTGGTGAAGCCTTCCATCCATGTGAAAGTGCTCAAGGACGGAAGAGCCAACTGGGACATTGCACTGCCGGACAGCCTTAGCCCGGAGTTGCCTGCGGACACGTCCACCACTGCTTTCAACGTGGCCCTGCGCAAGTACAGCATCACGGGTGGCCACATCATCTATGATGATGAAAGCCTGCCCATGCTGATGGACCTGGACGGCGTGGAGCACACCGGAAAGGGCGACTTCACCCAGGACCTCTTCACCCTCAGCACCAAGACCACCGCCGAAAAGGTGAACGTGACCTTTGATGGGGTGAAGTACCTGAGGAACGTGAAGGCCAATGCCGATGCCGACATCGACATGGACATGCCCAACATGAAGTTCACGTTCAAGGAGAACAGCCTCCACGTGAACCAGCTGGACCTCGGCCTCGACGGATGGTTGGCCATGCCAACGGACGATATCGACATGGACCTGAAGTGGAACATGAAGAAAGGGGATATCGGCGCGCTGCTTTCCCTGGTGCCCGCCGAGTTCGCCAGCAACCTCCAGGGAGTGGACATGAGCGGGAAGGCCGCCTTCAGCGGGTACGTCAAGGGTACCTACAACGAGACCACCATGCCCGGCTTCGGCGTGGACATCAACGTGGACAATGGCCGCTTCAAATACCCCGACCTGCCTGCCAGCGTGGAGCACATCTTCGTGGATTGCAAGATCAACAGCCCCCAGGGCAAGGACCTGGACGGCATGGTGGTGGACCTCAAGCGCTTCGCCCTCACCATGGCCGGCAATCCCGTGGAGGCACGCATGCACCTGGCCACGCCCATCAGCGACCCCGACGTGGATGCCGCCATCAAGGCCGACCTGGACCTGGCCAGCGTGAAGAAAGTGGTGCCTATGCCCCAGGGAAGCGACCTTGCCGGCAAGGTGAAGGCCGATGTGGCCATGGCCGGGCGCATGAGTGATGTGGAGGCTCAACGCTATGAGAAGTTCAAGGCACAAGGGCAACTCGCCCTCAGCGGCATGAACTACAAGAGCGACTCCTTGCCGTACACCGTAGGCATCCAGTCGCTCATCTTCGACTTCAGCCCGAAGTTCCTGGCGCTCTCCAATTTCACCGGAAACGCCGGAAACAGCGATATCCAGGCCAACGGCCGGCTGGACAACTACCTCCAATGGTGGCTGCGTGACAGTACGCTTACCGGGTCCTTCAATGTGCAAAGCTCCCGCCTGGACATCAACCAACTGATGGGCGCGCCCGCACAGCCCTCCGCCGCTTCCACCGCGCCTGCGGATACCACGCCCATGACCGTGATCGAGGTGCCCGGCAATGTGGACTTCACCCTGACGGCTGCCGCCAAGGAAGTGCTGTATGACAACCTGACCCTCAGCGACGCGAAGGGCGCCTTGACGGTGCGCGACAAGCAGGTCAGCTTGAAAGGCCTCGGCTTCGGCCTCTTCGACGGGCGCATGGTCCTGGACGGCACCTACGACGCGCGCAACCTGGCCAAGCCCGGCTTCGACCTGGATATCGCCGTGAACGACGTGGACATCAAGAAGCTCGTGGACAATGTGGAAATGGTGGGCAAGATGGCCCCCGCGGCCAAGTATTGCACCGGGCGCATGACCACCTCCCTGGACCTCGCCGGCATCCTGGACCAGCACATGTCCCCGGTGATGCCTAGCCTGGGCGGCCATGGCACGCTCAAGACCAGGAACATCGCCATCGAGGGCTTCAAGCCCCTGGTGGAGGCCAGCAACGTGCTGAAGATGCCGCAGCTGGCCTCAGCGCAGTTGCAGGATGTGGACTTCAGCTACGTGATCGAGGATGGCAAGATGGTCACCAAGCCATTTGACGTGAAGATCGACCGATTGAACGCCCGCGTGGGCGGCAGCACGGCCTTCGCGGACCAGGCGATCGACTACACCATGACGGCAAAGGTGCCCACGGACATGTTCGGCCCGGGGGCCGGGCAGTTGGTGGGTAACCTGCTGGGCCAGGTGAACAGCGCATTGGGCAGCAGTGCCACACTGCCGACCACGCTGGACCTCACGGCCAAGATCACCGGCACGGTGGACAAGCCGGTGGTGAAACCCGTCTTCGCCGGCGGAAGCAGCAACGTGAAGGAGACCGTAAAGGAGGCCGTGAAGGAGGAATTGAACCAGCAGATCGGCAAAGCCAAGGAGGAAGCCATTGCGCGCGCCAAGGAGGAGGCGGCCAAGCTGGTGGCCGCGGCCCAGAAACAGGCCGATGATATCAAGGCCAAGGCCCGCAGTGAGGCGGCATCGGTGAAGGCCCAAGCCTACAAAGCCGCGGACGACCTGGTGGCCCAAGCCTCAAACCCCTTGGCCAAGGCTGCGGCCAAGGTGGCCGCGGACAAGGCGAAGAAAGCCGCCGATGAAAAGGAGCAGAAGTTCGTCGCGGAGGCCGACAAGCGCGCGGATGCCTTGGTGGACGCGGCCCGCAAGCAAGGGGATGCCTTGGTCCAGAAGGCCGAAAGCACCGACGCGACACTGAAATAAGGGCACTGCGGACCGATGTTGCTTGGCCGTATCAGGGAGGGTATGTGGCGGAAAGGCTGCGCAATGGCCATGAGGGGCATGGTGGTGCTCCTGGCATCCATCGCCACGATGGGCGCATGGGCCCAGGAAGGGGAGGACGATCCCTGCGGAAAGCCCACGGACAAAAAGCTGCTCAAGCAACTGGCAGAGGCCGACGGCACCCGGAACGCCGGGGAGCGCCACCAAAAGTTGAAAGCCCTCCTGGAGGAATGGCCGGATTGCGCCGAATGCCTGTTCCTCACCGGTGAAAGCGCCTATCTGCGGGCCAAGGCCGGTGCCGCGAACTTCCAGGCCGGTATCGGCTACCTGGAACAGCTGAGGGACCGCTGCCCCGACCACGGGAGCACCATGTACTACTACTTAGGGCACATGTACTACGCCCAGTCCCGGTACACCGAGGCATCCAAGGCCTTCCAGCGTTTCCAGCGGCTGGCCGGGGAGGCTGGCGGGGCATCAGCCGAGGACCAGGCCCGGCTGGATGAAGTGGAGCGCCTGATGCCCGAGCTTGCCTTCTACATCGACTTCTTCAAGGACGACCGCCCCTTCGAGCCCGTGCCCATGGCCGGCATCTGCACGCCCGCGGATGAATACCTGCCCATGTTCTCGCCGGACAATGAACTGCTCTTCTTCACCCGCCTCAGCAAGCAGCAAGCCATGGGAGACCGCTTTGCTCGCGAAGTGGAGGAACTGACCGAGGCCAGGCGCACATCCGTGCAACAGCCTTTCGGCAAGGGTGGGCCGCTACCTCCGCCGTTCAATACCGGCGACAGCTACGGTGGTGTCACCGTGAGCCTGAACAACAAGGAGCTCTTTGTCACCGTCTGCAAACCCGTGACCGCCGAGTACAAGAATTGCGACATCTACCGGACCCGGTACACCACCCGCATGGATTTCGCCACCGGCAAGCAAGTGTTCGAGTGGGGTGCGTTGGATAACCTCGGCCCGAACATCAACACCGATGACGGATGGGAAAGCCAGCCCTCCATCAGCACCGATGGCCGCACCCTCTTCTTCGCCACGGTCAGGCGCGGAAGCAAGGGCACCGACATCTTCACCAGCAAGCGCGACGATAGCGGTGAATGGAGCCCCGCGGAACCGCTGCCCGCCCCGGTGAACACCACCGGTGATGAAAAGGCCCCGTTCATGCACAGCGACAGCCACACGCTCTACTTCGCGGCCCGTCCGCCGAAGGATGACCGAGGCAACGAGGATTTCAGCCAAGGCCACCGGGGCATCGGCGGGTACGACATCTTCTTCAGCCGGCTCGGTGCGGACGGCACCTGGTCCCAGCCGAAGAACCTCGGCAGCCCCTTCAATACGCCGCAGGACGAGCACGGCCTGATCGTGAGCGCCGATGGCCGGACGGCCTACTTCGCCAGCAGCCGGTTCAAAGGCGCGGGCGGGCTCGATATCTACGGCTTCGACCTGCCCAAGGAGGCCCGGCCGCAGGACATCCTGATCGTCAAGGGTGAGGTGACCGACGGCACGGGGAAGGCCGTGTCCGACGCCACCGTATCCATCACCTACATGGACACGCGCAAGACCGAGGTGCTCAAGGTGGATCCCGCGGACGGGAAATACGCCACCGTGGTGCGCCTGAAGGCCGGTTCGGATGTGATCGTCTCCGTGAAGAAACCCGATCACGTTTTCGACAGCCGCTCCTTCAGTCTGGAGGACACGGCGCGCGGCGGGGTGGCAGCGGTGGACATGAAGGTGGAGAAGATCGAGGTGGGCAAGAGCTACCGCGTGAACGACATCCGCTTTGCCACCAACAGCGCGGAGATCACCGGAGCCAGCCGCTACATCCTGGATGAACTGATCGGTTTCCTGCGTGAAAACCCCGGTGTGCGCATCGAGGTGCAGGGCCATACGGACAATGTGGGCGACCTGGAGAGCAACATGGTGCTCAGCCGTGACCGCGCCGGGGCCGTGGTGGCCTACCTCACCGGCCATGGCATTGCCCCGGGCCGCCTGACCAGCCAAGGCTACGGGCCCACGCGCCCGGCGGCCACCAACGACACCGAGGCCGGGCGCGCCGAGAACAGGCGGACCACATTTGTCATCATGGGCCGGTGAATATTCTTCTCGCCATCCCGGTATTGGGGGGCAGTACCTTCACGCTCCATGCGGCGGGTTTACTTGGTGTTTCTTTTGGTCACCTCCGGGGCTGCGGCCCAGTTGCCCCATGGAGGCATGCCCTTGGATTGGGGTGAACCGGTCGATCAGGCCCAGTCCGTGCCGCTTACCGTGCTTGGGCCTGTGGAGCATCAACCTGCCCCGGCCAACGGGCCGGCAGGGTTCCGCTTCGGCATGCAGCGCGAGGTGGACGTGGACTTGATCACGCAAGGACAATGGTCCGCAACTCCGGGTGGAACGAGGGTTTGCAGGTTTGGCATACGGAGTGCCGGCGCCGTGATGATGAGCGTACAGTTCAGCTCGTTCAACCTGCCGCCCGGTGGGCGCCTGTTCGTGTACGATGCGCAACGAACGCGATACCTGGGGGGATTCACCGAGGAGAATGAGCAGCCGGGCGGTGATTTTGCCACGGCGTTGCTACCCGGAGAAGCCGTGGTGGTGGAGTACCAGGAGCCTGCGGCCGCGGCCCATGCCAACGTGCGGATCTCCGGCATCACCCACGCTTGGATGTCGCCCTTCCCGCAAGGAAACGATGTGCAACGCGACATCTATCCCGGGTACCCGAGTTCGCCTTGCCATACCAATGTGGCCTGCCCCGTGGCGGAGGGATGGCAGGAGCAGAACCGCTCAGTGGTCATGTTCGTGCGACCCTCCGGTGAGGGATGCAATGGGGTGCTGCTCAATAACAGCCAACAGGACGGAACACCTTACCTGCTGATCGCCAACCACTGCTATCAAACGAACGAAAGCCAGTGGATCTTCTACTTCAACTACCAGAGCCCGGGATGTGTGGGGGACACCGGGCAAACCACCCAGACGGTCCTCGGCTCGGTGAAGAGGGCTGGCGACTATTACGGGGACTTCTGCCTGATGGAACTGAACGATGCCCCGCCTGCATCGTTCGGGGCATACTATGCCGGGTGGGACCGGAGCGGAACCGCGCCGGATGCGGGCGCCGGCATATTGAACCCGCTGATGGACGTGAAGAAGATCAATTTCTTCGACACCTTGGCCACCAGCGAATCGCTGGATGGCGTGGCCTGCTGGAAGTTCAATTGGTTCAGCGGGCTGCTGGAACCAGTGGGAAGCGGCTCCCCGATATTCAACAAGCAGAAGCGCGTGGTGGGCCACATGGTGGGCGGCATGCAGACCTGCGCCAATGCCACCACCGAACCCGGCTACGCCTCGAAGTTCAGCGTGAACTGGAACATCGGGAACAATGCGGCATCCCGCCTGCGCGATTGGCTGGACCCCTCCAATACCCTCCAGTTCCTGGACGGCTACGACCCGAACGGCGCACCACCACGCGTGGAAGTGCGTCTGAAAGCCTTGCTGCAGGGGCCTTACGATCCGGGCTCCGGCCTGATGACGGCCGACCTGAATGCCGCAGGCTTGGTACCGTTGACCGAACCATATAGCGCTTCGGGCTACGTACACCACGGACCTGGTGGTGGTGAAGGCACCTCAGCCGCTGTACTGGCCAAGGAAGGGGAGAAGCGCGTGGTGGATTGGGTGGTGGTGGAGCTTCGCAACAAGAACAGCCCCGCCCAGGTGGTGGCCACCCGCTCGGCGTTGATCCGCAGGGATGGAGCCATCGTGGATGTGGACGGGTTCAGCGATGTGCGGTTCACCGGCGTGGCGGCCGACCAGTACTATGTGGCCGTGAGGCACCGCAACCATCTCGGCCTGGCCACTGCGGCACCGGTATCCTTATCGGCCTCCGCCAGCCTGATCGACCTGACCACGGCCCCGCTGCTTGGAGGTGCCCAGGCCGCGGCAACCGTGGGCGGCGCACATTGCCTTTGGTCCGGGGATGTGACGGGTGATGGTACCGTGCGTTATACCGGCCCCGGCAATGATCGGGATGCGGTACTTGTGCGCCTCGGTGGAGGCATTGCCACATCGGTGGTGCAGGGTTACTGGCCAGAGGATGCCAACATGGACGGCCTGGTGAAATACGCCGGAGCCGGCAACGACCGTGATCTGATGCTCGTGAACCTGGGTGGCAACGCGGTCAACGTCCTCTCCGACCAGCTTCCCTAAGAGCCGGTTTGGGATCTCTTGCGGGATGGCCTCCGAGACTGTTTTTAGCTCGGGCGATGCCGAAGAATATTCGCGTAGCGGTGTCTACGGGAACAATTTTGGGGAAGTCCGGCCGGTAAAGAGACCGGAGGGCGCCTGCGAAGAGATCCCCCAATAGGCTCTCCTACTCCGGTTCGCGGCCCAGCTTCTTGGCGTTTTTCCGCATCCGCAGGTTCAGCAGTTCCACCAGCGTGCAGAAGGCCATGGCCGCGTAGATGTAGTTCTTGTCGATGTGGATGCCGATGCCGTCCAGCAGCAGCACCACGCCCACCATCACCAGGAAGGCCAAGGCAAGCACCTTCACCGTGGCGTGCCGGTTCACGAAGGCGCTGATCAGCTCGGCCGCCAACAGCATCACCATCACGGCGATCACCACGGCGAGCACCATCACCAGCAGTTCATTGCTCATGCCCACGGCGGTGATCACCGAATCCAGGGAGAAGACGATATCCAACATGCCGATCTGGAATACCACCATCAGGATCGAGGAGTGGGTCTTGCGATGGCTTTCCTTCTCCTTGATGAAATCCACCTTGTGCCAGATCTCCACCGAGGCTTTCCAGATCAGGAACAGGCCACCCGCGATCAGCACTAGGTCGCGCCCGGTCACCTCCCAGGAGCCGATGCTGAACAAGGGCTCCACCATGTGCATGATGAAGCTGAGGGTGAACAGCAGCATCACCCGCGTGATCAGCGCGAAGCCCAGACCCCAACGGCGGGCCTTGGCCTGGTGCTCCTTGGGCAGCTCCCCGCTGAGGATGCTGATCATCACGATGTTGTCGATGCCCAGGACGATCTCCAGCGCGGCAAGGGTGAGCAACTGTATCCAGCCGTCGGATGTGGCGAAGATCGAGAAGTCGAAAAGATGAAGGTCGGTCATGGGCTGAAGGGGCGCAAAATTATCCGCCAGCCCGCACCGGCAGCCCGTTGCGTTCCCCGATGGCATAAATTGTGATCACCGCGTTGCGGTTCACCGGGTTCAACCAGTGCACCACGCGGTCCAGCAGGCCGGGCTGCGCTTGCCCCACCAGCCGCATGGGTCCGAGGGCCGCGCCCATGCGCGCCACCCGTTCGGGCAATTCCTCCTCACCCAGGAAAAGCACCACGTCCGCCCGCCGGTCAGCGGGCACCTCGTCCGCCCAGGCCCGGATGTCCGTTGCCGGGTCGGTGAGGTAGCGCAGGGGGGCATCCCAGTTGCCCCAGTAGAAGCGCGGGAACATAGGCGGGTCCTGCAAGGCGGTGTCCTCCACGATGATGCCCCGTACCGCCAGGTTCCGCATCATCAGCATGGCCTCCACGCGCTCATGCTTGCTGTAGCTGAAGGTCAGCGTGACCAGCAGCAGCAGGTTCACGCCCCAGGTCCACGCCATTACGCCCTTCCACAGGCCCCGATGGCCTCGCCACCACTGGCTCCGCGCACGGAAGGCTTCCCATGCGGTGCCGCCCAGCACCAGCACCAGCGGCACGATGGTGAGGATGAAGCGCTCCTGCTTGTTGGGGAACAGGGAGTGGAAGAACAGGAAGTTGAAGACAGGAAGCCAGAGCAATAGGGGCCTGGGCCGCCGGAAGAAGCCGAAGAGCACAGCCAGCGAGAAGGGCGGAATGAAAACACCGGCGAGCACCAGCAGGTAGTTGTACCACGGCTGATCGAAATAGGTGGTGGAGTTGGCCATGTTGTACTGCACGTACTCGGTCATCTCCGCGAACGGCCTGCCCCAAATGACCAGGTCGACCACCGCGTTCACCAGCAAAAGCGGCACCAGCATGCCCAGCACGAACAGGACCGCCCCCCGCAGGTTCCGGGATAGCAGCAGGGCCAAGCCCGTACCAAAGCTGAAGAAGATCGTCTGGAAGCGCAGGTCCATGGCCAGTCCGGCGCACAGGCCGGCAAGCCAGGCGTCGGTGTTGGAGGGAGCGCCTTCCCTGCGCACCAGGAGCCATCCACAAAGCATCAGGGGAGGGATGGCCACCACTTCCACCAGGTTGCGTACCGAGAGGAAGGGCATGAAGCCGTACAAGGCGAGCAGCAGGCCGATGTTCCACGCCGTACCGGGGTTGGAAAGCCGCAAGGCGATGCGGTAGCCCACGCGCACGGTCACCAGGCTCCACAAGGCGTGCAGCAGGCGTACCAGCACCATCTTTGCCGACGGGTCGTTGAGGCCGGCCAAGCTGCATGCCTTGAAGAGCAGGTAGTGGAGGCCCGGATAGAGCATCACGTGGCCGGTAGGCCGGGGATCACCCTGTTGGTTCCAGGGCAGCCAATTGTTGTAGTCGTGGCCATCCGCCCAGCTCTGGGCAGCCTCGATCATCAGGAAATGATCGTCGTGCGCGAAGTAGCCGCCGGAGAAGAAGGCGGCCAGGATGCGCGGCACCAGGGCGATCACCGTAAGCCAGAACAGCGGGCGCTGCTGCATGCGGGTGAAGTGGTCCTGGAGCGGCATGGTTTCCGGGAGCCAAGGTAGATACCGCGGCCGACGGGGCGTTCGCGCTACTTTGCACCGCGATGATGCCACGGCCGGATTGGCGCACCGCCATCGCCCACCCGCGTTTCAGGTGGGCCTTGGCCATGGCCATGGTGGCCGGTGTGCTCGTCATTGCAGGGTTGCCCGTGTTCTTCCGCTGGGTCGGTAGCCGGCAGGGGGCCTTCCCGCCGGAACCATTGCTGCCCCGCATCGGCCCGTGGGATGCCTCGGCACCCACCTTCACGGTGCTTTACGGCACGTTATTGTTGGTGGTCTTTTCCATAGCGGGCCGCCCCCTGCTGGTGCTGCGGGGGCTTTTTGCGTACTTGCTGATGGTGGTGCTGCGCATGCTGTCCATGGCGCTGATCATCCTGGAGCCTCCGCCGGACATCATTCCCTTGGTGGATCCGGTCACGGCCATCTTCTACCCGGACAACACGCCCTTCCTCAAGGATCTGTTCTTCTCCGGCCATACGGCCACCCTTGTGCTTGTGGCGTTGGTGGCCCCACGTGGACCGGTGCGGTGGCTGGCCTCGCTGGCCGCCTTGGCCGTGGCCGCATTGGTGCTGGTGCAGCATGTGCACTGGACCGTGGATGTGCTTGCCGCCATCCCGGCCGCCTTGCTGGCGTGGTGGTTGGCGGGCGCATTGCTCCGGCGTTGGGGCCTGCGACCGGGGCCGGGAGCGGTATAGCTTTGCGCCCCATCACCCCCGATGCACATCCTGGTCCTTTCGCGCAACAGCAAGCTGTATTCCACGCGGCGGATCGTGGAGGCCGGCAGGGCCCGGGGCCATGCCGTCAGCGTGGTCGATCACGTGAAGTGCGACCTGGTGATCGCCCGCAAGGACCCGCATGTGCTGCATGGCGGCGAGCGCCTGCAACAGGTGGACGCCATCATTCCCCGCATCGGCGCCAGCGTGACCTTCTACGGGGCCTCGGTGGTACGCCAGTTCGAGGCCATGAAGGTGTTCACCACCGTGGAGAGCCAGTCGCTGGTGCGCAGCCGCGACAAGCTACGGAGCCTGCAGATCCTCAGCAAGGCCGGGGTGGACATGCCGCGCACCGTGTTCACCAACTACAGCAAGGACGTGGCCAGCGCCGTGGACCAGGTGGGCGGCGCACCGTGCATCATCAAGCTGCTGGAGGGCACCCAGGGCCTGGGCGTGGTGCTGGCCGAATCGCGCAAGGCCGCCATCGCGGTGATCGAGGCCTTCAACAGCCTGCGTGCCCGCGTGATCGTGCAGGAGTTCATCCAGGAGGCCCGCGGTGAGGATATCCGCGCCTTCGTGGTGGACGGCACCATCGTTGGCGCCATGCGCCGCCGGGGCAAGGAAGGGGAGTTCCGGAGCAACTTGCACCGAGGCGGCAAGGCGGAGCTGATCGAGCTTTCGGCCGAGGAGGAGGAAATGGCGATCCACGCAGCGCGGGCCTTGGGTCTGCGCGTGGCCGGGGTGGATATGATCCAAAGCGCGCGTGGCCCCCTGGTGCTGGAGGTCAACGCCTCGCCGGGGTTGGAAGGCATCGAGCAGGCCACGGGGAAGGACATCGCGGGCGAGATCATCGCCTATGTGGAGCGTTCGGTGAAACACTGAACCGCGCCCGAGCCCCGGAACTTCGCCGGGGAATACCTTTGGCGGCCAAACTTTTTCCCCTTGCAGACCAAGATCCTCATTCTCGACCACGGGTCCCAGTACACCCAGCTGCTCGCCCGCCGCGTGCGCGAGCTCGATGTGTATTGCGAGATCCACCCGTTCCGTTCGGCCGCCTCCTTCGCCAACGACCCGTCGGTGAAGGGCGTGATCCTCAGCGGCAGCCCCGCATCGGTGTTCGATGAAGGCGCACCGGACACCGAGCTCAGCGGCCTGCAAGGGCACATCCCCGTGCTCGGCGTGTGCTACGGCGCCCAGTTGCTCGCCAAAAGGGCAGGAGGGGAGGTGGTGCGCAGCGATGTCCGTGAATACGGCCGTGCCCACTTGGACCGGATCCTGGTGGAAGGCCCGCTCTTCACCGGCATCCACGCAGGCACCCAGGTGTGGATGAGCCACGGCGACAGCATCCTGGGCGCCTCAGCCACCATGGAGATCCTGGCCTGCACCAATAGCGTGCCCGTGGCCGCATTCCGCCTCAAGGGCGAGGAAACCTTCGGCGTGCAGTTCCACCCGGAGGTCTTCCACAGCACCGACGGCCTGCAACTGCTGCGGAACTTCGTGATCGGCATTTGCGGCTGCCCCGCGGACCACACGCCCAAGGCCTTCGTGGAAGAGACCGTGGATTCACTTCGCGCCCAGCTCGGCAACGACCAAGTGGTCCTTGCGCTCAGCGGCGGCGTGGACAGTTCCGTGGCCGCCATGCTGCTTCACCGGGCCATCGGCGACCGGCTGCACTGCATTTTCGTGGACAACGGCCTGCTGCGGAAAGGCGAGTTCAACGCCGTGCTGGAGAGCTACCGCCACATGGGCCTCAACATCAAGGGCATTGACGCACGCGGGAAGTTCTACTCGGCCCTTGCCGGGCTGGAGGACCCCGAGGCCAAGCGCAAGGCCATCGGTCGCACGTTCATTGAGGTGTTCGACGAGGAGGCCAAGCGCATCCAGGGCGTGAAATGGCTGGGACAGGGGACCATCTACCCCGACGTGATCGAAAGCGTGAGCGTGCACGGCCCCAGCGTCACCATCAAGAGCCACCACAACGTGGGCGGATTGCCCGAACGCATGAACCTCAAGGTGGTGGAGCCTTTGCGCTCGCTCTTCAAGGATGAAGTTCGACGGGTGGGAAAGACCCTGGGGCTTGATCCGGCCATCCTCGGCCGGCACCCGTTCCCGGGGCCGGGCCTGGCAATCCGGATCCTGGGCGAGATCACCGCTGCGAAGGTGGCCGTGCTCCAGGAGGTGGACCACATCTTCATCCAGGGCCTGCGCGATGCGGGCCTGTACGACCAGGTGTGGCAGGCCGGTGCCATCCTCTTGCCCGTGCGCAGCGTGGGCGTGATGGGCGATGAACGGACCTACGAGAATGCCGTGGCCTTGCGCGCCGTGTCCAGCACCGATGGCATGACCGCCGACTGGTGCCACCTGCCGTATGAATTCCTGGCACGGATCTCGAATGACATCATCAACAAGGTGAGGGGCGTGAACCGCGTGGTGTACGACATCAGCAGCAAGCCCCCGGCCACCATCGAATGGGAATGACCCGAAGGCTCCTCCTGGCCGCGTTGGCCGCCTTGGCGATGGCCTTGGCGACCCACGCCCAGGATGTGCGCGTGGTGAACGGCGACAAGTACATCGCGCACGCCGTGCGCCAAGGCGAGACCCTTTTCGGCCTCAGCCGCCACTACGCCGTGCCCTTGAACGCCTTGCTGGAGGCCAACCCCGGTGCGGCCGAGGGCCTGAGCATCGGCCAGGTGATCCTGGTGCCTGTGAAGGAGCAATCGAAGAAGGAACTGAAGACCGCACCGCGCCTGGACGACGGTGCCCTGGTGCATAAGGTGGCACGGAAAGAGACCATCTACGGGGTGGCCCGCAAGTATGGCATCACGCAAGAGGATCTGCGCCGGATGAACCCGGACCTGCAATACGGCATCCATCCGGGCATGGAACTGCGGATCCAGGTGGCCACCAGCACCGCCGCACCTCCGGCTGCCGTGCAGCCCGCCGCCCAGGACAGCGCCCGGTTCCACTTGGTGCAGCCCGGTGAAACACTTTTTTCCTTGGGGAAAAATTACGGCCTTACCCCGGACCGGATCAAAGAGGCCAACGGGGGGCTCCCCGATGGCCTGAAGGCCGGTACGTACCTGCGCATCCCTGGCGAACAGTCCTTGACGACCGCGGTCCCTGCTGTACGGGACACCACGCCGGCACCGCCCCCCGGCGTGCACCGGCGGATCGCCTTCCTGCTGCCGTTCACCTCCACCGGGCGCGATACCTCGGCCAGCGGGGAAGGAGAGGGCCAGCCCCGGTCAGTAACGGATGCCGCCTTGGAATTCCGCGCCGGTGTGGGCATGGCGCTGGACACCCTGGAGGCCCGCGGCCTCAACGCCGATGTGCATGTCTTCGACACGGGCATGAAGCCGGATCAGTGGGCCGCCCTGTTCAGGAGCGATGCCGTGCGTGGCATGGACCTGTACATCGGCCCATTCCACCGCGCCGCCGTTGAGAGCCTGGTGCGGATCACCGGCGATGCACCCGTGATCTGCCCCGTGCCGCAAAGCAACAAGGTGATCCTGGGCAACCCCACCGTAAGCAAGGCGGTTGGCAGCCGCACCGACCGGCTGAAACAAATGGCGCGCTACCTGGCCTTCCACCATGGCCGCGATAACATCATGCTGCTCAAGCCCGAGATCTATGCGGAGCGGGACCTGCAAGGGCTGATGATCCGCGAGATGCAACAGGCGCTCCAAGGCACTAACGGCCGCTTGCGCGACTCCTTGCTGGTGGTGAGCTGCGGACGACGCGATGTGGCGGCGGCCATCGGAAAGCTCGATCCCCATCGGCCGAACATCCTGATCGTTCCCAGTGAGGACGTGGAATTCATCACCACCGTGCTCTCGAAGTTCTCCGGCCTGGTGCCCAAGCACAAGATCACCGTGTTCGGCATGGATTCCTGGCCATCCATGACCACCCTGGAGGTGGCGGCATTGGTGAAGTTGAACGTCCATGTGCCGGCCAACGCCAACCTGGACTATGCCTCGCCGCGCGTGAACGATTTCATCTCAGCCTACCGGGCCGCTTTCCACAACGAGCCGGGCGAGTATGCCTTCCTCGGCTATGATGTGACCCTGTTCTATGTCCAGGCCCTGATGCAGTTCGGCAAGCGCTTCCCGGAACATTACGGCGAAGTGGCCGCGCAACCGATCTACCTGGAGATGCGCATGGAGAAGCTCGGTCCTGAAAATGGGTGGAGCAATGCGGCCGCCGTGGTACTCGAGTACCTCCCGGAAGGCCTGGTCAAGGCCAAGTGATAGCGGCGTGGCCCGCGCGAAGGACCTAGGCGGTCGGCACGATCAACGCAGCCAGCGACGCTCCAGCACGAAGGTGCCGAAGGGCAGCAGCGAGGCCACGCCCACGCCGTAGATCCGTTCCATCGGCCATTTCACCCGGGTGAACAAGGGTATCGCGAGGATGATGTAGCCGATGAACAGGATGCCGTGGGCCCAGCCGGTGTATTTCACGGCCAAGGGCAAGTTGGCGAAGTACTTCAGCGGCATGGCGATGAACAGGAGGACCAGGAAGCTGATGCCTTCAAGAATGGCCACCCAGCGGAACCGCTGGATCACGGATGCGTGTTCGTTCATTTCGGTGGCAAAGATCGGTTGGTGGCATTGCATGTCCGTCATACTTGGGCAAGGAACCGGGCCGGACTGTTGCACTTATTGGCTTTTCAGCCTGCCGATGGGCGCATTGCGCCACCGGCCCGCACATGCGCTGATGCCATGGCCCGCTATGTTTGCCGTATGGGCGGCAAGGGCTGGTGGTTGGTGGGCTTCGCGGTGGCGTCCGTGCTGCTGGCCTTGTTGGGCCTCGCCTTGGGCAGCGTGGACCTGCCGTTGGCGGATGTTTGGGCCACCCTGCTCGGCCAAGGCACGGGTACCGATGCCGTGATCGTGCTGGAGGTGCGCATGCCGCAGGTGCTAACGGCGGCTGCTGCCGGGGCGGGCCTTGCAGCGGCAGGCCTGCTGATGCAGACCGTCTTCCACAATCCCTTGGCCGGCCCCGGTGTCCTGGGCCTCACCGGCGGTGCGGCGGTAGGCGTGGCGCTTGTGATGCTGGCACGGCCCATTTGGTCCGCGGCCGCGCTTCCCCAGGACCTGCTGGTCTCGGCGGCCGCGTGGTTCGGGGCGTTGGCCGTGCTGATGCTGGTGCTGCTGGCCGATCGGCGGGTGGGGAACGGGGCCACCTTGTTGATCCTCGGCCTGATGCTCAGCTACCTGTGCACCGCGCTGGTGAGCGTGCTCCAAGCGGCCAGTGAGCCCGGTGCGCTCAAGGGCTTCGTGCTGTGGGGCATGGGCTCCTTCGCCGGATCGACCCCCCAGCGGCTGCCGTGGTTGCTCATCCCCGTCGCCGTGGGTTTGCTGCTCGCCCTGGCCTTGGTGAAACCGATGAACGCCCTGCTGGTGGGAGAGGACCACGCGCGAAGTCTGGGCACGGATGTGGGGCGCGTGCGGCGCATCGCCATCTGGACCTCGGGCCTGTTGGCGGGCTCCATCACTGCATTCTGCGGACCGGTGGCCTTTCTTGGCCTGGCGGTACCGCATGTGGCGCGTGCCTTCCTGCGTACGGCCGACCACCGGGTGCTCATGCCGGGCACCATCCTCCTGGGCGTGGCCTTGGCCGTGGCCTGCGACCTTGCCGTGCGGGCACCATGGACGGGCGGTGCGTTGCCGTTGAACGCCGTGACCAGCCTGCTGGGCGCGCCGGTGGTCTTGTGGGTGTTGCTGGGCGGAAGGAAATGGGGACAATGACACAGACATCGGAACCGGGCCTGGAAGCGCGCAACCTGGACATCGGCCACGGCCGCACGGTGTTGGCGCGGAACATCGCGATGGAACTGGCCTCCGGCGAGCTGGTGGCCTTGCTTGGCCCGAATGGCGTGGGCAAGAGCACCCTGCTGCGCACCCTGGCCGGATTGGCCATGCCGATGGCGGGTGCTGTTCAGGTGAATGGCCGCGATGTCCACGCCATGTCCGCCACGGAACGCGCCCGCCACATCGCGGTGGTGCTCACTGCCCGGCCGCCCGGCGGCGAGCTGGACGTGGATACCGTGGTGGCGCTGGGCCGGCAGCCGTGGACCGACCGCTGGGGGCGGATCACAGCCACCGACCGCAAGGCGGTGGAACAGGCCCTCGCACGAACAGATGCGCAGCATCTGAGCGGACGGACCTTGGCCACGTGCAGCGACGGCGAGTGCCAGAAGGTGATGATCGCCCGGGCATTTGCACAGACCACGCCCGTATTGCTGCTGGATGAGCCCACCGCCTTCCTGGACCTGCCCAACCGCGCGGCCATCGTACGCACCCTGCGCACCATCGCCCACGATGAGGGCAAGGCGGTCCTCTTCAGCACGCACGACCTGCAGTTGGCCATGGACCTGTGCGACCGCCTGGTGCTGATGCGCCCGAATGGTGGTATCTGGCAAGGAGCGCCGGGCCAAGCTGCGGCCACCGGTGAATTGGCGGCCGTGTTCGAGGGAAGCGGCGTGGCCATCGATCCGCTGACCGGCACACACCGTTTCCGGCCTTGATCCCTCGGAAATGCAAAGCCCCCGATGTCCCCGGGGGCTTTGCGCAATTGGTACGGCAGTCCTACTTCTTCAGCAGGTCGCGGATCTCCATCAGCAGCTTCTGGTCTTCCGTGGGTCCGGCGGGCGCGGCTGGTGCTTCCGGCTTCTTCATCCGGTTCACGGCCTTCACCACCAGGAACATCACAAAGGCCACAATGATGAAGTCGATCGTGGTCTGCAGGAATTCACCATACTTCACGGCCACCTCCTCCACCGCGGGGGTGAGCACTGCACCAGCCGCATCCTTGGCTTCGGGAACAGCACTGCGCAGCACCCATTTCAAGTTGTTGAAGTTCACGTCACTGGTCAGCAAGCTGATCAGTGGTGATACGATACCACCGGTAAATGCGGTGACCAGTTTGGTGAAGGCGGCACCCATCACAAAGCCGACCGCGATGTCGACCAGGTTGCCCTTCATTGCAAACTCCTTGAATTCCTTCAACATGCTCATGCTACGTGGTTTTGGTTGGGGTTGAACAAACAGCGGTGTGCCTCCGGGACACACGGGGATTACTTGCCTTGCTCGTCGGCGGCGGTGCTGGTCTCCACTGCTGTGGCAGATGCCCGCAACTCAGTGCGCAGTTGTTTGTACTGGGCCTGTAGCCGCTCGATCTCCTGACGCATGCGGTGGATGCTTTTCTCCATCTCCTTCTTCATCGCCTCGCCCGCTGCGCTCTTGAAGCTGAACTTGCCCATGTTCTCCTCGCTCTGCCTGATCTCCGCCTCCACCTCCTCGATCTTGCGCTTCACCAGCCGGCACTCGCGCTCGATGCGCTCCTTGCCGTCCGGCGCGGAGGCCAGGTCCTGCAGGCGACTTTGGAATGAAAGCTTGCGCCGCTCGCCGTCGTTCAGGCGCAACTGGCCGTATTGCTTGTCCAGCGCCGCCCTGTACTGCGCGCTCAGGCGGTCGTACTGCTTGGGAGATACGCGGCCTCCATTGAGCCAGCGTGTACTGAAGGCCTTCAGGGCCTCCATGTCCGCGTGGCGGTCGCCGGTGAGGGTGAAGGCATCGATCTCCTTGATCAGGGCCTCCTTGGCCTGCACATGCTGGGCCTGCTCGGCATCCTGTTGCTCGAAGGACGCGCTTCGGGCCTGGAAGAAGGCGTCGCATGCGGCACGGAAGCGTGTCCACAGCTTGTGCTCATCCCTCTGGCCGGCGTGGCCCGCCTCTTTCCACTGCTGCTGCAAGGCCTTCAGCTTGTCCGCCGTTTGGCGCCAGGCGGTGCTTCCCTTCAGCTCCTCCGCGGCCGCGATCAGGGCTTCCTTCTTTTCGCGAATGGCCTTGAAGCGGTCCTTGAGCGAGGTGTAGTGCGCGTTCTTCTTCTCGAAGAAGGCGTTGCAGGCATCCCTGAATTCCCGCCATACGCGCTCATTGTCCTTCTTGGTGGCGAAGCCGATGCTCTTCCAGGCGTTCTGCAATTCCAACACCTGGTCGGTCAGGGCCTTCCACTCGTTGGTGCCGGCCGGCTCGGCCTGTTCCACCTGCTTCACCAGCTCCAGGGCCTTCTCCACCAGGGCTTGCTTGGAAGCCAGGTTGGCCTCATGCTCCGCGCGGCGTGCCTTGTAGTGTTCGTTGATCCGGTCGTATACCTGGCGCGTGGCGTTCCAGAACGCCTCGCTGATAGCCTCACGTTCCTCACGGACCACCGGGCCCACCTGGTGCCATTTGTCCTGGTACTCCTTCACCAATTGCTCGGCCTCGCGCACGCTGTCCACCCGTTGCACGGCCTCCATGTCCGCTATCAGGGCCTGCTTCAGCGCGGTGTTCTTGCGCAGGTCATGGTCGCGCAGCTCCTTGTAGATGCGGATGTGGTAGAAGAACTCCTCGCGAAGCTGGCTGTATTCGTGCTGCAGCTCGCGGTAGCTCTGCTGGGGAATGGCGCCGATGTTCCTCCACAGTTCACCGATCTCATTGAACCGGTGGAAGGCATTGCCGATGTTCTCCTCATTGGCGATCAGCTCGCGCAACTCGGCCATCAGGCGATGCTTGGCCTCCAGGTTGTCGTTCTCCTCCTTCTGGCGCTTGCGGCGGATGTCGTTCACCTTGGTGTTGAAGGCATCCAGCAGCTGCTTGAACTTCTTGTCGTCCTCATCGGCCAGCGGCGCCGATTCGATGGGCTGGTGGGGCACCTTGGGTTCGGCGGCAGGCGGCGGGCCCACCTGCTCCGTTGCGGGCTCTTCCACAGCGGCCTCGGCCTGGTGTGCTTCTTCGGCAGCCCGGGCCTCGGCTTCCGCCTTCTCGGCGGCCACCAGGCCTTCATAGGTCTCCTTGAGGGCGTCCACTGCTTCAGCTGCCTGTTCCACCTCGGGTTGCTGGAGCAGTTCCTCCATGCGGGCGATCAACTCGCTTTTCGTTGCCATGCTTTCGGGATACCGGACATGCGCCGGGAATGAGCGACCAAATATAGAAGGATAGGGGCTTGCACGCCGAGCAGCAAGGCAACAACCGGATGCCTGGAAAAGACGACCTGCAGCCGGTTATACGGCGATGCCGAGCACACAGACGTCGTCCACCTGGGGCTGCGCACCCTTCCAGTCGAGGAAGGCACGCTCCAGCGCATCGGCCTGCATGGCCATGGGCATGCGCTGGATGTCTTCCAGTACTTCGCCGAGGCGCGTGGCCATGAACTTGCGTTTCTCCGGTCCGCCGAACTGGTCGACAATGCCGTCGCTGAACAGGTAGATGCGGTCCCCCTCGGCGTAGGTGATGCGGTGCAGGGTAAAGGAGCGCTCGCTGCCGTACTGCGAGCCGCCCACCGGCTTGCGGTCGCCGTTGATCACTTGCAGCCGGCCCTCGTGCATCCAGTACAATGGGCGGAAGGCACCGGCGAACAGGATATCGCGCTTGCGGCGGTCCACCCGGCAAAGCGCGATGTCCATGCCATCCCCTGCCCCGGTGCGTCGGCCTTCCTGATGCAGGTTGCGCACCATCCGGCGGTTCAGTTCGGCGAGCAGGGTGGCCGGGTCCCGATCGCCCATCTCACGGCCCAGGTCATTCAGTAACGAGCAGGCGATCGCCGCCATCATGGCGCCCGGGACGCCGTGGCCGGTGCAATCGGCTGCGGCCACCAGGCCGATGTGCTCATCCAGGCGGTGGTACCAATGGAAGTCGCCGCTTACCACGTCGCGCGGGCGGTTGAGCACGAAGAAGTCGTCGAACAGCTCGCCGTACTTGTCGGCGGAAGGGACCAGCGCAGATTGGATCTTCTCCGCGTAGGAGATGCTGTGGGTGATGTCTTCATGGCGCTCCTGCAGGTCCCGGTGATCCGTTTCCTGCTTGCGCACCAGGCGGCCCACCCGCCGGAAAAGCAAGGCGCCGACCAAGGCATAGATCAGGGCGGCGATGGCCACATCGCGCAGCAGGCCTGCACGCGCGGCACTTTCCAAGGTGGCCATGGGCGTTCTTGCCACCAAGGCCCCGGTGATCTTCCCGGCCGGGTCGCGCACGGCATCCACGGTGATGACCTCATCTCCCGTGGTGAACCGGAGCGGCGGCGCATCGCCATGGCCCAGGAAGCGTTGGATCTCCGCGGTGCCGGGCCCGGCATAGGTGTCGCGCAGGGCGGGCTTATCGGCGGAGGTGACCACCACCTGGAGTTCCTGTTTCAGCCTGTCGTAGGCCACGGCGGTCAAGGGCAGTTCCAGCCCGGCTGCCTGGGCGCTTTTGCGCAAGGTGCCGTGCTCCACGTAGTACCAGGCATCCTGCGTGCTGCGGATCAGCATGCCGCGCGAGTCGTACTTCTCCATCAGCCGGGTGATGCGCGCACCGTTCATCTGGGCGGACAGCGTTCCGGTGACACCGGCCGAGCGCGCCATGGCCTGCTGCAGAAGGGCTTCGCGGTACTCCCGATGGGAATGCACGATGAGAGCGACACCGATGGCCAAGGCCGCCCCGTAGAGCATGTACATCACCTTGCGGGAAGCGGTGGCGGTGGGCAGTTTCACGGCGAATGCGGCCTGTGCGTCCATGCACAGGCACGCGTTATACGCAAAGCCACCCGGGCAAGTTGCCGGGCGGCGAAGAACCTGTTTGGGATTAACTCAAACGCGGCCCCGGACCTCTATTCCTCCCGTGCCCAGCCGGACGATGATCCCGTGGACACCGCTACGTGATGACTTCCACGCTTCGCCTGTACGAAACATGGACTCCCGGGCCATCGCCCACGTGTTTCCGAACAGGCTCCAGGTCAGCGCATGGCCGCCTTGCGCTTGAACTCCGCGATGGCGTTACGGGTGAATGTGGACAGCACCAGCCTTCCGCTCACCGCGGCCCGTTCCGCCAAGAGGGTGTCCCAATCCCCGGTACCCTGCCACATGACCCGCTTGAGCTCGGCCATGGCCTCCGGGCTGTAGGCGGCCAGTTCACGGGCATGGGCTTCCACCGCGGCATCCAGCTCCGCCACGGAGCTATAGAGGGCCGCGTACAGGCCGTGCTGTTCGGCCCAATGGGCCGTGCGCCAGGTGGCCGGGGTGGTGCTCATCAGACCGAAGGCGCTGCGGCCCACCTTCCGCTCCACGGCCGGGCCCACCACGAAGGGGCCGATGCCCACCGCCAGCTCGCTCAGCCGCACCGAGGCACTTTCATGTGCATAGCACACATCCACGGCGGCAGCAAGCCCCACGCCGCCGCCGACCGCCTTGGCCTGCACACGCCCCAGCACGAAGCAGGGCGCGCGGCGGATGGCATTGATCACGTGCGCGAACCCGCTGAAGAAGGCCAGGCCCCGCTCCGCGCTGTCAATGGCCGTCAGCTCGTCGAAGCTGGCCCCGGCACAGAAGGCCTTGTCACCATCGCTGCGCATCACGATCACCCGCACACCGGGATCGGCACCGGCCCGTTCGATGGCCGTGGCCAGATCGGCGAGCACCGTTCCGGGGAGGCTGTTGCTCTTGGGGTGATGGAAAGTGACGGTGGCGATGCCGTCCGAGACCTGGGTGCGTACGTATCCTTCGTCCATGGGCTGATCTGCTTTGGCCGCAAAGTTCGCCATCCGGGCGCTGCATGGCATGCCCACTGGGGGAAGGCCTCACGCCCCTACCTGAATGATGAAGACGCACGGTCTCTTTCCCAGGACCGGCACGGCCTTCCGCCACTGGGCCACCGTTCGGGTGGACACGCTTCCGCCGGGCTGGTCCAGGTCGATGGCCAGGCAGAGGCGGGTGGAGCCGTTGCATTGAGCGAGCAGGTCGGCCAGCAGGGCATCGTTGCGGTAGGGCGTCTCAATGAAGAGCTGGGCCGCCGCTTCCTGCTGCGATTGGTGCTCCACCTTCCTGATCTGCTGCTTTCTCGCAGCGGCCTCGCGCGGCAGGTAGCCGTGGAATGTGAAGCGCTGGCCGTTCATGCCGGAGGCGGCCAAGGCCAGCAACAGGGATGAAGGACCGGACAACGGCACCACCTGTACTCCGCGGCGATGGGCCTCGGCCACCAGGCGCGCCCCCGGATCGGCGATGCAGGGCATGCCCGCCTCGCTGAGGATGGCCGCATCGCGTGTGCCCAACAGTTCCGCCATGGCCGAAAGCGTGGCCGCATCGGTGTCCTTGTCCAGCACATGCAGCTCCACGGCACCCAGGTCGATGGTCGCGGACATGCGCCGCAGCATGCGCCGGGCGGTGCGTTCCTGCTCGCAGAAGAAGAGGGTCAAACGTTCCGCGAGGGCGATGTTCGCCGGCGGGAGCAGTTCCGTGCCGCCGCTTTCCCCCAGCCAAACCGGGAGCAGGAAGAGCTTGCCACTACCGGCCATGGGCAAGGTCATCCAGGAGGGCGTCCACGGCCTTTTCCAGCATGGCGAACACGTCCCCGAAGCCCTCCGGCCCGCCATACCAGGGGTCGGGCACGTCGGTGCCGGGGCGGTCCGGCGACCAGTCCATCATCAGCTTCGCCTTGGGCGCCAATTTTTCCGAGGGCACTTGCCGGAGCATGTCCTTCAGATTGTGGTGGTCCATGGCCAGGAGCAGGTCGAAGCGTTCAAAATCGGCGCGTACGAATTGCCGGGCCCGGAGGTCGCTGATATCGATGCTGTACCTGCGCATCTCGGCCTGTGCACGCGGGTCCGGCGCCTGGCCCAGGTGGGAATCACCGGTGCCGGCGGAATCCGTGCGCACCTGGATGCCGCGGCGCTTCGCCCTGTCGCGGAGCAGGCCTTCAGCCATGGGCGACCGGCAGATGTTGCCCAGGCAGACCAGCAGGATCGATGTGGGGGGTTGGGAAGGCATGCCGCAAAGTACCGGCCTCAGCCGGAAATGACCATCAATGGGGGGAGGCGGGTTCCGTTACTGGCCCTTGGCCTTGTCCACCGTCCGTACCAGGCGGCCCTTCTCGTAGTACTTCTCCATGTACACCTGGCCGTCGGGGGCGTATTCGATCTGCACGCCTTCCTCCAATCCATCGGCCCAGTGCTCGGTGTACTTGCGTGTTCCGTCCTCGTAGAAGTAGTTCCACTCGCCATGCTCCTTGCCATGGAGGAAATGGCCCACGTAGTCCAGCTGGCCGTTGGGGTAGTACACCTTCTCCATCACTTTCTCCGCCGCCTCGCCCTTGCCCTTCAAGAAGAGCACCACTTCGGGCCTCCCGTTGGCGTGTTTGCTGGCCACGTGGCGATGGGTGGAGCAGGCGGCCAGGAGCAGGAGGGCGGCGAGCAGGAGGGACGCGCGGTTCATGGATCGCAAGATAAATGTTCAATGTGGCATCGCTGGCCCCCGGACCTGATCAGAAACGGGCGATCAGCTTCACGTTGATCCGGCGGGGCGTAAGGAACTCCGGGATGCCGTAGTAGCGGCCCTGCACATCCTGCACCCAGGTGTAGTCCACCGTGTTGTTCAGGTTGATCAGGTTGAACACCTCCAGCGAGACCCAGAGGTCCTTCACGTGGCGGAGCACCCCGGTTTTCTCCTGGCCCGGGGCGCCGAGCAGCTGCTTGCTGAACCCGATGTCCACCCGGCGGTACAGGCTGGTGCGGAGCGTATCGGCAAAGCGCGTCTCGTTGGGTGGGCCGTAGGGCAGGCTGGTGCCGAAGAGCAGGTTGAGGTGCACCTTGAACGTGGGCCAGCGTGGCATTTCGTCCTGGAAGAACAGGGCGAAGTTCACGCGTTGGTCCGTGGGGCGGGGGATGTGGCCGGCTTCCACGCGCATGCTGTCCACGGGGGTGCGGTCCACGGTCTCGGCGCCATCGGTGCGCTCGCCGTCCTTGTTGTAGTAGTGGTAGTAGAAGTCGCCCTCCACATCCTCCATGGTCTGCATCACCGAGAGGGCCGCCCAGGACTCCACCCCCTTGATGAACTCGCCATTGAGCTTCATGTCGATGCCGGTGGCGTAGCCGCTGGCGTTGTTGTTGGCGTAGTAGCGGATGCGCACGTTGTCCAGCTCGTAGGTGTTCAGGCTGCTCAGGGCCTTGTAGTAGGCCTCGGCGGAGAGCTTGAACGGCCGGTCCCAGATGGTGAACTGCCTGTCCATGCCCAGGATGAAGTGGAGGCTGCGCTGGGCCTTCACCTCGGGGTTCAGCAGGCCGTTGAAGTCGCGCAGCTCCCGGTAGAAGGGCGGCTGGAAGTACACGCCGGAAGCGAGCCAGAAGCTGTAGTCGCGCGGCACGGTGTCGCCGGGGGCCACCACCTTGCGCCAGCCGGGGTGGTAGGCCAGCCGCACGCGCGGGCTGATCACCGTTTCGCCGTTGTAGCTCCAATGCTGCCCGCGCACGCCGGTCACCAGCGCCCAGGAGCGGTCGCGGCCGGTCTTCCATTCCCAGGCGTGCTGCACGTAGGCGGAGGTGCGCACGCTCTCCAGGTCGATCCGGGTCTTCACGCTGGTGTTCAGCTCCAGCAGCCCGTTGTTGCCCTGGGGGATGCTGTAGCCGGCGCTGTCCACCATGTACCATTCGCTCAGGCGGTCGTTGATCTGCTCGCTCCGCGCCTCCAGGCCCCACTGCAGGCTCTTTCCTTCGCCATGGAACCAGGAACCGGTGTGCGTTGCGCTCAGCACGGTGGCCTCCAGGCTATTGCGGGCATGGTCCAGGTAGGCGCCGATGCCCAGGTCGCGCACCACTTCGCCGAACTGCTCGCTGGCCAGGTTGCGGTCCAGCTCGCCCAGGCGGTACTCGCCCAGGATGTCCATCCGCTCGGTCTCGTAGGTGTTGAAGAGGCTGCCGGTGAACTTCAGCACCGTGCTGCGCGAGGGGCGGGCGGTGAGGCTGAGCGCGCCGGAGACGGTCTCGTAGGCGGTGCGTTCCTGGCCTTCGAAGTAGACGGTGTAGCGCAGCGCCTGGTTGAAGTTGCCCAGCTCGGTCTCGCGGTCCTGCGGCACCACATCATAGCGGTTGCGGGAATAGAGGCCGAGGAAGCCGAGCTCCACCTTGTCGCTGAGGTCGTAGGTCCAATAGCTCTGCAGGTCGGTGTAGGTGGGCACGTACTCGCCTTGGGTATCGAGCCCCTTGAGCAGGGTGCTGAGGGTGCGGTAGCGGAAGCCGGTGATCTGGCGCAGCCGCTGGTGGGCCATGGCGCTGCCCACGGTGACGGAGCCGCCCATGAGGCTGGCGCTGGCGATGGCATCGAACTCGCGCGGGCGCTTGTAGGTGATGTCCAGCACGCTGCTCAGCTTGTCGCCGTGGCGTGCTTCCCAGCCCCCGGCGCTGAAGTGGATCCGCTCGATCATGTCCGGATTGGGGAAGCTGAGGCCCTCCTGCTGGCCGCTGCGCACCAGGAAAGGACGGTACACCTCGATGCCGTTCACGTACACGAGGTTCTCATCGAAGTTGCCGCCGCGCACGTTGTAGCCGCTGCTCAGCTCGTTGCGCGTCATCACCCCGAGGCTGCCTTGCAGCAGGCTGTTCACATCGCCCAGCGAGGGCTGGAAGTGGGAGGTGCGGGCGTTGAGCTTGTCCAGCCCGGCATCGCGGAGGCGGTCGTCGGTAACGGTGACGGTGCCGATGGTGCTGGAGCGGATCACCACGTCCAGCGCCCGCTGCTCGCCGGCCCGGAGCTGCAGGGTGCGCTCCACCGTCTCTGCGCCGGGATAGGCGAAGCGCAGCACGATCTCCTGTTCCGCCGGCACGGTGATGGAATAGCCGCCATTGGCCCCGGAAGAGGTGGCCCCTTGGCCGGCCACGGCGATGCTGGCGTCGGGCAAGGGCCGGTTCTCGTCATCGCGGACCGTGCCGGATACCGTGGCCGTTTGGGCCGCCAGGAGGAAGGGCACGAAGAGGAGGAGCAGGAGGAGGGAACGCCGCATGGACCGGTGAAGGCGGTGGATCGGCCAAAGTAACGGGGAAGTGGCGTTGTTAGTGCCGCAGGATCATGCGGGAGTGGCCAATACCGCTTCGCGCCGCCGCCGCTTCGCCCATTTATACACCTCGAACCAGGCCACCGAGGCGGAGCCGATCGCAGCGGCCAGCACCAATTGCCCCAAGGTGAGCGGGGCCAGGTCGAACAGCGCGGCCACGGGCGGCACGTACAGCGTGATGGCCAGTGCCAGCAGGGTGATGAGCACCACGGTACGGAGCACCACGTTCCTGTTCCGTGCGGCGGTGAGGAAGGATTGCGTGAAGGAGCGGTCCACGAAGGTGAGGCTGATGTTGGCCATGATCAGCGTGGCGAAGACCAGGCTGCGGACCAGCTCCTCGGAAAAGCCATGCTGTACGCCGATCTGGTAACTGGCCAAGGTGCCGAGGGTGATCACCAGGCCCTGCCAAAGGCTGATCCGCAGCTCGGCCCAGGAGAGGAAGGTCTTGTCCAGCGGACGTGGCGGGCGCTGCATGCCGCCCTGTTCCAGCGGCTCGCTTTCGTAAGCGATGCTGCACGTGGGCCCCATGATCAGCTCCAGGAAGATCACATGCATGGGGGTGAAAATGTGGGGGAACTTCCAGCCCAGGAAGAGGGGCAGGGAGACGGTGAGGATGATCGGGATGTGGATGGCGATGATGTACTGCACCGCCTTCTTCAGGTTGTCGTAGATCCTGCGTCCAGCGGCCACGCCCAGAACCATCCCCGCAAGGTCATCGTCGGTGAGCACCAGGGCGGCGGCCTCCTTGGCCAGCTCGCTGCCGCGCTGGCCCATGGCCACGCCGATGTGTGCCGCCTTCAGCGCAGGCGCATCGTTCACGCCATCGCCGGTCATCGCTACCACGTGGCCTTGGGCCTTCAGGGCGTTGATGATGCGCAGCTTCGCCTCGGGGAACATGCGGGTGAAGATGTCCGTGCGCTGCACGGCCGCGCTGAACGCCGGTTCCTCCAGGCGCAACAGCTCCTCGCCATCCAGGGTGCGGCGCGCGCCGGGGAAGTGGACTTGATCGGCGATGGCCGCCGTGGTCACGGCATTGTCACCGGTGATGATCTTCACCCGGATGCCCGCTTCCTTCAGTCCGGTCAATACCTCGCGGATGTTGGGCTTGGGCGGGTCCACAAAGGCGACGAGGCCGAGGTATTCGATCCGGAACGCTTCCTGGCTTTCCGGATAGGTCGCGGGCGGCTCCTGTACATGGCCCACGCCCAGCACGCGCATGCCCTTGCGCGCGAAGGCCTCCACCTGGGCCATGGCGGCCTGCTTTTCCGCAGGCGTGAGGACCGCTTGCCGCAGGATCCGCTCCGGAGCGCCCTTGCAGGCGATAATGCGATGGCCCGCCTGGTCGGCGAAGACGTGGGTCATCATCGGCGGCTTTCCGCTGATGGGGTATTCATGCGCCATGTGCCGCTCCGGCCGTGCATCGTGCACTGCGGTGCGGGCGTAGGCGGCATGGAGGGCCTTCTCCATCGGGTCGAAGGGCACGGGCTCGCTGGCCCACATCGCCATTTCCACCAGGGCCTTGGCCCCGGGGGACAGCTGCTCGGCATCGGCCTTTTCCACGGCGCCGGTGGCCTGCACATGCAGTTCCGCCAAGGCCATGCGGTTCTCGGTGATGGTGCCGGTCTTGTCCGTGCAGATCACCGTGGCGGCGCCCAGGGTCTCCACGGTGGTGGCCCGCTTGGCGATGATGCCCTGCCGCGCCAGGCGCCACGCGCCCAAGGCCAGGAAGGTGGTGAAGGCCACGGGGATCTCTTCCGGCAGGATGGACATGGCCAGGGTGAGGCCCGCCAGCAGGCTGCCGATGAGGCTGCCGCTGCGCAGGAAGTCCACCGCCCATACCAGGGCGAAGAAGGCCACGCCCACGAAGGCCATGTTGCGCACAAAGCGCCCGATCTGCTGCTGCAGCGGGGTAGGGGGCGGCTCGATCGCCGCCAAGGAGCCGCTGATCCGCCCCAGGCGGCTGGCCATGCCCACGGCCTCCACCCGGTACAGCGCCAGCCCCGAGACCACCTGCGTGCCCTTGCTCACGCGCGCCTGCTCCGGGTCGTCCGCGCTGCGGGCCACGGCAAAGGCCTCGCCGGTGAGGATCGACTCGTTCACGCTGAAATCGTTGCTCTGCACAATGGTGCCGTCGGCTGCGAGCAAGCTGCCTTCCTCGGCCACGGCATGGTCGCCCACTACCACATCCTCCACGGGGATCTTCACCACCTGGCCATTGCGCACCACCGTGGCGCGCGGCATGCTCAGTTGCTTCAACGTGCTCAGGGCCGTTCGGCTCCGCGCATCCTGGTAGAGCGAAATGGCGGTCAACAGCAGGATGGCACCTCCCATGAAGAAGCCTTCGTTCCATTGGCCCAGCAAGAAGTAGATCATGCTCGCAGCCAGCAAGAGCAGCACCATCGGCTCGGTGATGGCATCCTTCAACGCGGGCCAGAAAAAGCCCTTGTCATCCGTCTCCAGCACATTGCGGCCATGCTGCTCCCGCGCACGCTTCACCTGCGTATCCGAAAGGCCTTGGACATCGAACGGGTTTCCCTGCATGGCGCGTGCTACGGCTCAAAGATGCGGAACGGAAGCCAGCTCGTAAATGACCGTTGTCGCCTAGACCCCTTGGGCAAGCACTTCTCGTTCGGTCATCCTTCGTTGCTCCTCAGTCAAACACAGGGTCCTTTGCTCAGACTTCCCCCTGCACTCGCTCGCGTGTCTCCCCACGCGGGCACTCGCTCGGCTTTTTGCCGAGTGAGCGGGCCTGATAGGGCCTCCAGCCCGCCCCATAAGCCAAGCATCCCTGCGTAAACTCAACGGGCCGGAGGCCCTAGGACCAAACGCACTCGGGAAAAACCCGAGCGCGTGCTTGGGGCGATGCACCACCCCGTCCGCGTGGTCATTATTCCCAGGGCCATGGTCGGCCTTGAAGTCATACATCACAATGTCACCGAGGTTGCCGTCCACCACCCAGAAGCGGTTCAAGGTCTCGGATGCGATTCCTTGGCAATAGGGGCTTTCGTGCAGCATGTCCAAGTGGCTGCCATTGCCACCGGATGGTTCCGCGTAGATGCTCATATCCGAGCTCCACAGTGTAGGGCCGGTGAAGGGCGAGCCGCCGTCGTGGTTGGCATCATACACCCCGTTGCTGGTGGCGAAGTTGCCGTTGTCCGTCATGGCGATACCGGTGGGCAGGCTCATGAAATGCCAGGCATTCCCATCCTGCTTGTATTGGTGGGTCATGCCGGGGGCACCCGCATCGAAGAAGGTGACCGTGCTGCCGCCGGAGTTCTCGGTGCCCTTGTTGATCACCCAGAGCTCGTTCCTGGCCAGGTCCTGGTGGAAGTCGAGGTCGCGTGGGGTGTTCACTTGATCGCTGCTGGAACCCACGGTGGTGAAGGTGGGGGTGGAGAACAGGTACTGGTCCACGATGTTGGGGATCGGTGCGTTGATCACCTCTTGGAGCATGCTGTGGTCATTGCCCGGCACTTGGTCGGCTTCACCGTTCAGGTTGCTCGCCCATACGTCCAGGTCGTAGGTGCCTGTTTGCGTGGGCGTCCAGGGAATGTTGTGCTCGAAGTGGTAGTCCTCACCCGAAGCGATGTTCAAACCGCTCAACGAGTTGACCTGCGGGCTGCCGCCGTCGATCGTATAGTTGAGGTCCATGTCCGTGATGGTCGCCATGCCATGGTTCTGGATGGTACCCGCCACGGTGATCGCTTGGTCCGCGAAAGCGTACTTCGGGTTGGAAAGTTCGCTCACGGCGAGGTCCAGGTCCGCAGGAAGGGCGGCCACGAAGGAGAAGGTGTTGCCAGCTCCCATGGACATGTATTGCCCGATCAAGAAACCGCCCGCCTTCACATTGTAATGGGTGCCGCCATCGCCCCAATCGTCCACAACGATCAAGTTGTAGGTGGCCCCTTCCGTAAGGTCGTAGGGCCCTTCGGTAAAGGTCTGGTCGGCTCCGTAACCGCCGGGGCTCTGGTTCTGGTCGCCGCCGCCGTTGCAGCCCACGGCGTTGTTGCCGCCGAAGGCGATGGTGTTGCTGCCGCAAGCGGAACCGTCCGGAACCAGCTGCCAATAGGCTTCATAGCCCCATGTGTCGGTGATCACCTCTATGGTGATCGGTACTTGGGCCTGTGTGAGGGCGGGAAAGAACAAAGCGCCAAAGGCGAAGGGTAACAGGTTTCTCATGGGCGTTGGGGTTGTGCGGTGAATTTTGTCATTGAGTTTTTGTTGCGCTTCATTTGCTCGGTCCAGAGCGAGAGCATTCGCTTCTTATTGGATTCCTGCCAATGGGTCATCGCCATGCGATGGAGCACCTGAGGTACTTCACCGCTGAAGGAGGACCTTGTCGTGAAGGATAGACCCATGGCTAAGGATGAAGGGGAAGCTGAGCGCATTGTCTTGTGTCGAACGGTCGTATTCCTCTTCTCTCACATGTGCCCATGGTCATGCCCCTTAGGCATGGCACCACCTTGCGGCGACATCATGCTGGGCGCGGCGCTCAATTGCGCGGCGGCATCCACGGTGAAGGTGCCGTGGACCACGATCTCTTCTCCAGCCTTGAGGCCGGAGGCGATCATCACATCATCGCCCATGGCAGCGCCCAGCACCACCTCGCGCAAGCGGAACTGCCCTTCGCCCACACGGACGTACACCACCGAGCGCGGGCCGGTCCAGAGCACGGCCGTGCGTGGGACCACCAAGGCCTTGGTATCGCCATGCAGGTGCTTCGCCTGCACGGTGCCGATGGCGAACATGCCCGGTTTCAACGTCCCTTGCGGATCGTTCAGCTCCACCCGGGCACGGGCCACGCGCGTGGCGGGGTCCACCATGGGGTCGATGAAGGTGATGCGGCCCCTGAAGGTCTTGCCGGGCAGGGAGCGCACGGTGAATTGGATCGTATCGCCCTTCCGGGTGCTGCCCAGGTCGCTCTCGTAGAGGTCGAACTGCACCCAGAGCTGGCTCAGGTCGGCCACTTCGTAGAGCACGTCGCCGCGCTTCAGGTAGTCGCCCAGGTCCGTTTTCTTTTCCACCACCACACCGCTTACATCCGCCAGGATCGCGATCACGCCGTTCGCTGCTCCCGCCGTAACGATCGCATCGACCTGTGCATCGCTCAGCTTCCAGTTGCGCAGCTTTCCGCGCGCTGCGGCGTACAGGGCGGGCTGCGCTTCGCGCACGCGGTGGGCCGCCAGCAACTCTTCCTGCGCGGTCACCATCTCGGGTGAGAACACCCGCGCCAGGACCTGTCCCTTCTGCACCGTCTCGCCGGTGAAGTTCACCAGCAATTCCTCCACCCGCCCGGCCACGTGCGAGGCTTGTGCATACACGCGCCGCTCATCCGGCACCACCTTTCCGGTCAGTCGCAAACTGCCTGTAGCACCGCCCGTGCCCACCACCATGGTCTGCACGCTGGCGAGCTTCATGGCATGCTCCGTCATGTGAACGGACATCGGGTCCATGTCCTCATGCAGGGCTGCAAGTGGGATGAGGTCCATGCCACAGATGGGGCAGGAGCCGGGCTCGTTCATGCGGATCTGCGGATCCATGGAGCAGGTCCAGATCTGGCCCGTTTCGCCGTGGGCCACATGGACCGCTGCGGAAGATCCGGAAGCACCACCGCCGAAGAAGACCCTGCCGAGCAAGAGCCCTGCGATAAGGGCGATGCCGACAATGAACGGGGTGCGGTAACGGGAGAAGAAAGACGTGGTCGTCATGGTAGTGGAAGTTTGAATGGTCGTTGGAACTAAGTCCTTTGATCAGTGGTCGTGTACTTGCGTGGTAGCAGTTGCGGATGGTAGCCCGGTACGCCCTTTGCGCACCGGGCCGACCTCATCTGGTCAGTTGAGAGTGAATGTGCCAAGCGGCCTACACCTCCTTCAGGTTCATTTTGCATACGGGGCATTTCCCCGCTTCCGCATAGGTCTTGTCGCCTTCGCACTTCATGGGGCATTGGTAGGTCGCCACCTGGTCACCGTGCGACTGCCCTGCACCATCGCTGTGGATATGCTCCTGTTGGGTAGCGTCCTTTCCCGTGGTCACTTCCTCGTTTGCAGTTCCGCATGCACTGAAAGCGATCAGCGCGAAGGCCATCAGGCCGGTCTTGAACATGTTGGTCGTCTTCATCGTCTTTTGGTTTTTGGTTGTTGTTACTTGGTTGATTCAACGTGTTAGGGCCTCACGATCTGCTTGGCCGTGAGGTATTCGAGTTCGGCAATGGCGGTGTGATGCTCGCGCATGGCGGAGAGCCGCAAGAGCTGGAAGCGCAACACTTGTTCCTGCATGCGCAGCACTTCCTCCAGGTCATCTCCGCTGTTGCTGTACGCGTCCAGCAGCAGGTCCAGCGCTTGCTTGGTGATGCCGATCTGCTGGTCCATCAGGCCCACATCGAGCGCGGCCTTGTGTGCTTCGAAATAGGCCACTTCGTATGCGCTGGCCAGTTCGTTCGCGGTCTGTTGCCGCATCGCTTGCACGGCCTTCTCCAAGCCCTGCGCTTCCTCCACCGCGCTGCGGTATTTCTTGCGATGGATCGGCAGGCTCAGGCTCACCATGGGCATGATCTCACTGCCGCTCATGCCCGGCATCATCATGGGCGAATTCTTATCCATCACCATGTATTCCACGCCGAGCCCGAAGCGCGGCAGGCCCATCTTGCGGGCTGCCTCGGCCTGTGCCATTTCAACCGATGCTTGGCGGTCCAGTTCGCTCAGGCGCGGGTTGTGCTCCAGGCTGTCGGTGGTATAGTTGGCCAGGTCCACGAGCTGCAAGCTGTCGCTCACGTCCACGAGCACCGGGTCGGCATAGCCCACGGTGGCGGCGAAGGTGGCCTGCAAGGGCTTGCGCCGTTCTTCGAGGATCGCAATGTCGTTCTCTTCGGCGTTGATCAGCAGGTCGATGCGCAACACGTCCACCATGCTCCCGGTGCCGCCTTTGAAACGGGCCAAAGCGAAGGTCTTGTAGCTGCGCAGGATGGCCAGATCATCCTGTGCAATGGCGATGGCACGCCCCAGCTCATGCAGCGGGTAGTAGGCCGCACGCACCTTGTAGAAGAGTTCGTTCCGCGCGCTGAGGTAGGCCTCGTAACGTGCTTCGGCCTGGCGGTCGGTCACTTCGGCTTGCGCACCCAGTGTGCCGAACCAAGGGAACATCTGCATCAGCGAGAAGCGCGCCCGTTCCGCATCCATCCGCTTTTCCGGCGGGGTGATGGAGAAGCCCATCGTGAGCGTGGGATCGGGCAAGCCCCGGACCTGGGCGGAACGCTTGAGCGCCGCTTGGAATTCCGCATACCGCGCCTGCACCGCCGGGTTCAGCTCCGCAGCAGCGCGCAGGTGCGCATCCAAGTCCTGCGCTTGTGCTTGCGACAGCGCGAAGGAGCAGAGGAAAAGCAGGAGGATCGTTCTCATGGCCTGTTGCGTTGGATCCGCCGTTCCATGCGTGCGCTGTAGAGCACGGGAACAACGAAAATGGTGATTAATGCCACGGCCATTCCGCCGAACGCGGGGATGGCCATGGG
This sequence comes from Flavobacteriales bacterium, assembly GCA_023382455.1. Classification (GTDB taxonomy): domain Bacteria; phylum Bacteroidota; class Bacteroidia; order Flavobacteriales_F; family PHOS-HE28; genus PHOS-HE28. Next base: position 41,014 of record JAHDVX010000003.1, on the reverse strand, counting down.
AACCAGAATATCGGCGCCGCGACCGGTGGATGTGAGCACGGGCAGCAAGGCGATCAGCGTGGTGGCGGTGGTCATCAGCGCTGGGCGCACACGCTTTTGCCCGGCGGAAACCACGGCCGCACGAATGCCCTTCCGGTCTTCCGTGGGCATGCGCTCAAAGTTCTGGTCGAGGTAGGTGGCCATGAGCACGCCGTCGTCCGTGGCGATGCCGAAGAGCGCGATGAAGCCTACCCACACGGCCACGCTCAGGTTCACCGTATGCATCTGGAACAGCTCCCGCAGGTTCACGCTGGCGATGTCCACATTCAGGAACCAATGCTGCCCGTACAGCCAGAGCATCAGGAAGCCGCCGGCGAAGGCGACCGCGATGCCCGAGAACACCATGAGCGAGGTGGTCACCGAACGGAACTGGAAGTAGAGGATCAGGAAGATGATGAGCAGGACCAAGGGCACCACGATGGAGAGCCGCTTCTCCGCGCGTACCTGGTTCTCGTAGCTGCCGGAGAAATGATAGCTCACCCCGGCGGGTACCGTGAGTTCCCCTTTGTCGATCCGATCCTTGATCACCCGTTGTGCGGCTTCCACCACGTCCACTTCGGCCTCATCTTCCTTCTTGTCGAAGAGCACATAGCCCACCAGGAAGGTGTCCTCGCTCTTGATCATCTGGGGGCCGCGTTCGTATTCCACATGGACCAGTTCGCCCAGCGGCACCTGCACGCCGGTAGGGGTAGGTACCAGGATGCGTGCGATCGCCTCCGGTGAATCGCGCAGCTCGCGCGGATAGCGCACACGCACCGGGTAGCGCTCGCGCCCTTCCACGGTGGTGGTGTTGGTCATGCCGCCGATCGCCGTTTCAATGGTGCCTTGCAGATCCTCCACGGTCAAGCCATAGCGACCGATGGCCTGGCGGTCGATGCGCAGATGCAGGTAGGGTTTGCCCACGATCCGATCGGCAAAGACCGCTTCGGCCTTCACGCCCGGCACTTCCTTCAAGATGCTTTCCAGCTCGCGACCGAAGGCCTCGATGGTGGGCAGGTCCGGGCCGAAGACCTTGATGCCCATGGGCGCTCGCATGCCGGTCTGCAGCATCACCAAGCGCGTTTCGATCGGTTGCAACTTGGGCGCGGAGGTGACGCCGGGCAGCTTGGTGGCCTGCACTATTTCGTCCCAGATATCATCGGTCTTTGTGATGTGCGCCCGCCAGTTGCGGAAGTAGCGCCCGTTGGTACTGGGGATCAATGTGCGGCGGTCGAAGGTGGGTGTGAGCGCTTCCAGCTGTGTAACGGTATCGCCCGTGGTGAGGATGAAGCGATCGTCATCATCCACTTTGAAGGCCTGTCGATGGCCTTTCTCGTCCACCTCGTACTCCGGCCGGTAGTTGATGATGTTCTCGTACATGCTGATGGGCGCGGGGTCCAGCGCGGTCTCCGCACGGCCCAGCTTGCCCACCACCATCTCCACCTCCGGGATCGCGGCCACGCGCATGTCCAGCTGTTTCAGCACGTGCGTGTTCTGTTCCACACCTGCATGCGGCATGCTGGTGGGCATCAGCAGGAAGCTGCCTTCATCCAGCGAGGGCATGAACTCCTTGCCCACACCGGGGAAGGTGTGTGCCATGGTGCTCCACGGCCCGGTGCGCTGGATGTTCCAGCCCGCCTTGTTGGCCAAGGATGAGACGGGGGAGAAGATGCGCCCGAAACCGAGCCAGATCATCACTCCCAACAGCACGATGAAGAGAGGTATGGAAAGGAAGGCCGCCTTATGATCCAAGCACCAGCGCAGGATGCGTTCGTAGTAGTGTTGGATCGCTTGGAAGAGACCGAGTATCAAACCGATCCACGCGCCTACGAACAGGAAGTTCACGAAGAGCGATCGTTCCACGCCTAAGGGCCGCCAGAGCTCAGCGAGCAACCAGGCCGCAGCGATGATGATCACCACCAGGGGAAGGTTCTTGATCCAAACGTTGTCGCTCTTGGTTCGGTCCACCACCACATGTGCGGCGAACAAAGCGAGCAGTGTGAACCCGGCCCAAAACTGCCCAAAGGCCAACGCGACAATGCCGCCCACAAGCATCAGGGCACGCAGGGTGATGCGCGTCCACCGCTTGCGGCCATCCACACCGAACACCATTTGGATCAGGGAGGGGAGGATGAACAAGGCCACGAGCGCCGCAGCCAGCAAGGCGAACGATTTGGTGAAGGCGAGCGGCCGGAACAGTTTCCCTTCCGCAGCTTGCAGGGTGAACACCGGGATGAAACTGACCACGGTGGTGCTCACGGCCGTGAGGATGGCCGAGCCCACTTCCGCGGAAGCCTTGTAGACCACATCGAACAGTTTGCTGCGGCCCTTGTCCACGTCCATGTGCCGCAGCACGTTCTCCGAGAGGATGATGCCCAGGTCGATCATGGTGCCGATGGCGATGGCGATGCCGGAAAGCGCCACGATGTTCGCATCCACATGGAAGTAGCGCATGGCGATGAAGACCATGAGCACGGCGATCGGCAACAGCGATGCGATCACGAGCGAAGTGCGCAGCTCCACCACCATGATCAGGATCACCAGGATGGTGACGAGGATCTCCAAGGACAGCGCTTCCTCCAAGGTGCCGAGCGTTTCGTGGATCAGCTGGGTGCGATCGTAAAAGGGCACGATGGTGAGCTGGCTCCGGGTGCCATCGGCCAATACCTTGGATGGGAGGCCCGGTGCGATCTGGGCGATCTTCGCCTTCACCGCCTCGATCGTGGCCATCGGATTCGCTCCGTAGCGCGCGATCACCACGCCACCCGCCACTTCGGCCCCGCCCTTGTCCAGCAGGCCGCGCCGCGTGGCGGGCCCAAGCGTTACATGCGCCACATCCTTCACGCGCAAGGGCACATTGTCGCGCACGGTGACCACCGCTTGTTCGAGATCCTCGATGGAGCGGATGTACCCAAGCCCGCGCACGAGGTATTCCACTTGGTTCACCTCGATCGTCTGCGCACCCGCGTCGCGGTTGCTCTTCTGCACGGCGAGCATCACCTCGTTCAGCGGGATGTTGAAGGCCTTGAGCGCCTCTGGGTCCACATCCACTTGGTATTCCTGCACCATGCCACCGATGGAGGCCACTTCGCTCACGCCCTCCACGCCGTTCAGCGCATACTTCACCAGGAAATCCTGGGCACTGCGGGTCTCATTCGGGTCCCAGCCGCCGGTCACGTTCCCTTGCGGATCGCGGCCTTCCAGCGTATACCAGTAGACCTGCCCCAGTGCCGTGGCATCGGGGCCCAGCGCCGGTTGTACCCCATCGGGCAGCAGGTTGGCCGGAAGCGCATTCAGCTTTTCCAGGATCCGCGAACGCGACCAGTAGAACTCCACGTCCTCATCGAAGAGCACGTAGATGCTGGAGAAACCGAAGACCGACGAACTGCGGATGGACTTCACGCCCGGGATGCCCAGCAAACTGGTGGTGAGCGGATAGGTCACCTGGTCCTCGATGTCCTGCGGCGAACGGCCGGGCCAGTCCGTGAAGACGATCTGCTGGTTCTCGCCGATGTCTGGGATGGCATCCACTGCGACCGGATCGTTCGGCAAAGGCCCGAGGTCCCAGCCGAACGGCGCGGTGACCAGCCCCCAGCCGACAAGCAATAGCAACAGCAGCACCGTCACCAGCTTGTTCGCGAGGAAATAATGAATGAGCTTGTTCAACATGGGGTCAAGGATCTCGTGGCGTACCGGACTTGAGGATGGCTGGAATTGATCTTCCAATTACTTGTTCTTGATCCATGCGGATCAAGGTGGATGGTTTGTAGGTTCTTCCTTCCAAGGCGAATGGGCTTGCGGCCGGGCCCCACTAGGGAAGCCATTCGTGGCACAAACCGAAGAGACGGGAAGGGATACAGCAGGGCGCGACGGCTCAGGCCATCAAGCGCAAGGGACACGGAGGTCCACGGTATGGAATACTATATGCGGAAGACCTGCAGGACCGCCAAGCGATCCATCAGCAGTTTCGGCGGGCGCTCCTGGGGGCCATCGGAAAAGGCATGCCCGGAAAGGGGCGCCATGGTCACCGGTGCCCAAAGGGCCAACACGGCTTGCACTGGAATAGGGGTAGCGACAGCAGTGGTAGTGAACGTTGGGATCCCAGCCTGCACACTGGTGAACTCACAGCAGCTCGGGTCAAGTTGGGAGCCCGGCTGCTCATTGGCCGGGCAGCAATCCTTGCCATCGCCAATGGAAAGGGCCGTGCGGCCACTGGAGATGCACGTCATCAACGAAAGCTTCGGTGCTGCCGTTGCCAGCAACAGCAACAGGGCCAAGGGCCACAGGGCCGATCGGTGCTTTCGGATGGAGGACATCTTCCACATCTGCCGACAAGATAATCAGTTAGGGTCTGAACCAGCTCCGTAGATCGAGCAAGGACTTGGAATGCTGAAGTGGGATCCAAGGCCTTGTTGCTCGTGATCGAAGGTCGGAACCCTAGGGCCATCGTGGTTCAGGGCTGTTCAGGGACCTGATCAGCATTCCACGGCACCGGCCATCTTTATGGTGTGTGATAAATGAAATTAACCGTATTTCACACCGATGAAAATATACGGACGTAACTCCGTACTCCTGCTTTGTGCCGGGCTGGTAGCCTTGTTCGCCTGTCAACGAGACCCGGACATGGCTCAACCTCCCCAAGACTGGCGCGAGCGTCCACGCTCGTGCCTCAACAGCCCAACTTGGAAGTATCACACGAGCGTGGACGCTCGCGTGAATTGAGGGGAAGACCCCCATCCCACCTCACTGTGAGGCTCTGCGACGAAGCGGTCCAGGCCGTGATCCCACTTCATCGGGTTCCTCGCCCGCGTTTCAAACGCGGGCGAGGAACTGAGCCGGTAGGGCACTCGGGAAACATCCGGAGGCCGGGATGGTGGCCGGAGGCCGCGAAGCAGGGGCACTCGGCAAATAGCCGAGCGCCGCTGAAGGGACACGGATCACCAAGCCCGCTTCCGATGCCCCTTCAGCCCGTACCACAGAATGAACAGGTAGCAGGGCACCATGATCCAGTACGCCTGCTGATGCCCGATGCCGGGCTCCGCCGCCAGCTGGCCGTAGACCAGCGGGAGGATGGCGCCGCCGGCGATGGCCATCACCAGCAGTGCACTGCCCGTCTTGGTGTGGCGGCCGAGGCCGGCGATCGCCAGCGGCCAAATGGCCGGCCATACCAGGGCGTTCGCCAGGCCGAGCAGGGCGATGCAGAGGATGGAGGCCTGGGCCGGCAGCAGGGTGGCGGCGATGGTGAGCGCCACGCCCAGCACCGCCGAGGCCGCCAGCGCCTTGGCCTGGGAGATGAAGCGCGGGATGGCCACGATGCCGATAACATAGCCGGCCACCATGCCGATGAGCGTATAGCTGGTGAAGTGCTTGGCCACGCTCAAGGGCAGCCCCAGCGATCGGCCGTAGATGCCGATGGTATCGCCGGCCATCACCTCCACGCCCACGTACAGGAAGAGCGCGATCACGCCCAGCACCAGGCTGGGGTAGGAGAAGATGCTGCGCCCATCGGCGGCCACGCCGGGGGCATCCACCTCGGGGTCCAGGTCCGGGAGGGGGGAGAAGTTGATCATCAGCCCCAGGAGCACGAGGAAGCCGGCCATGATGCCGTAGGGCACCACCACCCGCTGGGCCAGCTCATCCAGCCTTGCCGCCAGCAGCGGGCCTTCCAGCGCATCAATGTCGGCCTGGAGGGTGTCGGCATCGGCCAGCAGCAGCGCGCCGAGCACGAAGGGGGCCAGCACCCCGGCCATCTTGTTGCAGATGCCCATCACGCTGATGCGCGCCGCCGCGCTCTCGATGGGCCCCACCACGGTGATGTACGGGTTGCTGGCGGTCTGCAGCAGGGAAAGCCCGGTGCCGATGATGAAGAGGCCGACGAGGAAGAGGCCGTAGGAGCGCTCCTGCGCCGCGGGGATGAAGAGCAGGGCGCCGAGGGCCATGGTGAACAGGCCGTACATCATGCCGCGCTTCATGCCGGTGCGGCCCAGCACCCAGGCCATGGGCAGCGCCGTGAAGAAGTAGGCGATGTAGAAAGCAAAGGTCACATAGAAGGGCTCGGCGCCCTCATTCAGTTCGCACACGATCTTCAGGTAGCTGATCAGCGGCCCGTTGATCCAGGTCACGAACCCGAAAAGGAAGAACAGCACGCCGATGATGATCACGGCGGAAGTGGTGTGCGAGCGTTGGGTCATGGCAGTCCGATGGGCGGTGAAAGTATCCTTCCCTTGCCATGCAGCTTCTCACCAGGAGCGCATTTTTAAGAAAGGGGTTGTGGGCCGGAAAGAGGAGCAGCATGAAAGGCGCTTCCAGCCTGCCTGCTATTGAAACACCAAACAGCCCGTTGCGCCTGTTTACTGCCTACCATGTTGCGGGTTGATGGGTTTCGAGTTGCGGGGATTGGGACACAGCCCACTTGCCGAAAACTGGGAACTGCCTGCGCATCCGCCAACCACCCATTGCCCACTGCCATCTGCATACTGCACCTGCCTACTGCATCTGCCTATTGCCTAGTTCCCCGCCACCTACCAGGACCAGCTCCGTAAACTTGCCCCATGGATCCCCGCCTCGAAGCCTTTGAGCGCCTGCTGAACATTATGGACGACCTGCGGGCCAAGTGCCCGTGGGACAAGAAACAGACGCTGGAAACCTTGCGGCCGCTGACCATTGAGGAGACCTACGAGTTGGGTGATGCCATTCTGAAAGGTGACCTGCAGGAGGTGAAGGGCGAATTGGGCGACCTGCTGCTCCATATGGTGTTCTACGCCAAGATCGGCGAAGAGAAAGGTGCTTTCACCATCACCGATGTATTGAACACCATCTGCGAAAAGTTGATCCGCAGGCACCCGCACATCTACGGCGACGTGAAGGTGGAAGGGGAGGAGGACGTGAAGGCCAATTGGGAGAAGATCAAACTGGCGGAACGCCGGAACGGCAATCCCAAGGATCGGCCGGAAGAACCACCGCCCAGCGTATTGCAAGGCGTTCCCCGCGGCTTGCCCAGCCTGGTGAAGGCCATTCGCATCCAGGACAAGGCGCGCGGCGTGGGCTTCGATTGGGAGCACGCCGGGCAAGTGTGGCAAAAGGTGAACGAAGAGCTGGCGGAACTGAAGCACGAAGTGGACGCCGGTAGCGACAAGCAGGCCGATGAGCTTGGCGACCTGCTCTTCAGCATCGTGAACTACGCGCGCTTCCTGAAGATCGACCCGGACGAGGCCTTGGAACGCACGAACAGGAAATTCATTCAACGGTTCCAGTACCTGGAGGCCGAATCCCGCAAGGACGGCAAGAAGCTCGGGGAAATGAGCTTGGCCGAGATGGATGTGTATTGGGAACGTGCGAAACGTCTGTGATCAATAGGCTTGCCGCACCCGTTTCCGCTCCTGTGGTGGAAAAGTTCCGCCCCGGATCCGTTCGGGTGATGAGGAGCGCCGGTATGTTCGCCGCCGTTTGAACCGAGTGGTCCACCGTTTATCAGCCCCATGAAAGGAAGAGCCTTGGTATTGCCCTTGGTAATGCTCACCGCATCCACGTCCGCCCAGGTGCCCACGAAATGCCTGGAGATCGAGTGCATCCTGGTGGATGCCTGCGTGGACGACATCACCTGCCCCGGCAGCACCGAGGGCATGAACGAGATGGTGCGCTTCATCACCGGCCCGCAGCCCATCGCCTTGGCCGACCTGCAGTTCACCTTCTACAGCAGCAATTTCCTGGGCATCGCGCAGGATGCCACCACCGCCTCGCTCACCGCGCAGCTCAACGCTTCCATACAGGGCTGCGGCCACCTGCTGGAGCCGCCGGGCGGCAACATTCCTGCGGGAAGCCGAGTGGTCTTCATCACCTCCACGGCCATGTGCGTGGAGGCGAATTCCTTTACGGCCCTGAACGATACGCTCTACGTCATCTTCCAGAACGCAGGTAACAGCCAGGGCCATTTCAAGAACAACAACCTGGTGGGGCAGGCCGTGACCACCACGCCAGACGCGCCCTTGATGCGCTGGCTGCGGATTGATGTGGGCGGCTGCGGCGACACCGCCACCTACGACGCCAACCAATTGGTGAACATCTACGGCACCTTCGGCGGAAGCAGCGCGGAGAACGACGGGGCCACGGTGGAATTCACTTGGCCCGGCGCCCCGGTGGCCAGCTATGTCAATTTTGGCTGCCAAGCGCCCTTCGAAGCCACGGTCCCGGACATCGTTTCAGCGGATGACACCCTTGCCTGCAACGCCACGGCCAACCTGCAGGGCGCGGTTTCCGGTGTGTACACTTCGGTCCACTGGCAGGGTGGGGCGGGCAGTTTCAGCGCGCCGGATGCATGGGGCACCACCTACGCGCCGGCCAACGGCGAGAGCGGTGATGTTGCCCTGTTCTTCTGCGCGGTGACCAATTGCGGGGACACGCTCTGCAGCCAAACGAACCTGTTCATCCAGCCCGGGCCGCAAGCCGCATTCTCCTGGACGCCGGATACGGCTTCCGTAAGCAACCCGACCGTGGAATTCGCCGCATCGGCATCGGGTGTGTCCTCTTGGGCATGGCAGTTCGGCGATCCCGCGCTCGGCTACGCTACCGGCCCTTCAGCCGCATTCACCTTCCCCGGCAGCGGCTGCTATCCGGTGATCCTTGCAGTGGGCAACGGCAGCGGCTGCACGGACAGCCTCACCCGCGTGGTTTGCGTGGCTGGTTCGGACACCTTGGTGGTGCCGAACATCTTCACGCCGAATGGCGACGGCATCAACGATGTGTTCCGCGTGGAAGGCGGCGACTTGGCCTCCCTGGACGTGCTGGTCTTCAACCGCTGGGGCCAGTTGGTGGCGCGCATGCAACGCACGAAACAGGTCTGGGACGGGCATACACCGGACGGAGAAGCAGTCCCCGACGGCACCTATTTCTACACGTTGCGGGCGGAAGCTGCAGCAGGCAAGGTGATCGGCCAAAGCGGCACGATCACCTTGCTCCGCTGACCGGACTAGTCGCTGCCACCGATCACCACGCCCAAGGTGGCATACCAGGTGAAATACTTGCTGTCCGGGAGCAGCTTGCCTTCATCCTTGTAGGCATTGCTCAACCCATAGCTCACACCTGTTTCCAAGGTGATGATCGACAGGTCCACGCCTAAGCCTGCGTCCATATTGAAGGAACCCCCGTTGTAATCCTTCTTGTTGAAGTCGATCTTGTCATCCTTGCTGTCCACGCTCAGCAACGCCTCATACGTGGGGCCGACGTTCACGCGCAGCTTGAAGCCGTCGCCGTGGACCAGGTTGTAGCCGAGCAGCGCCTTCACCTTGGCCGTGGTCCGGATCAGGTTGTCTTCAATGAAGGTGGTGTCCAGCGGGGTGAACTTGATGTAGGTGGCACTCCTGCCGAAATAGGCACCCGGCTGGAAGTACAGGCGGTCGCCCAGCCGGAAGTCCGCGCCCAGCTGAAAGCCCAAGGCCGCAGAGGACGTGTACACGGAGTTATTGTTGGTGAGGTTGGTGAAGTTGATGCCGACCTGCGGATTTACGGCGAACTGCGCGGTGGCCACCCCCGTGGCGGCAACGGTCACTACGGGCAAAAGCAGCTTTCTCAGGTTCATGGGTAGTTGTTTTTATGGCCGCCCTGGACCGTGGATGGGCTGGGGCCGCCGATGGCAGAGCAATAATAGGGCCGATCATGGCCAGACCGAAGCCCACTGGCCAGTAAAGCAAGAAACACGTGGCCGGATGAAGGTGCTTTTCTACTATCGTCATGCGCCGGGCCTTCCGATCTTTGCGTCCCATTCCTCGATGGCTTCGCCCTGCCCGCCGCTCCCGTTGTCCGCTTCGTTGCTTACCCATGTGGCCTTGCTTGGTGGCTTGGTCTCGGCGGGCTTGGTCTCGGCCCAATGCGGCACGCCCATCAGCACCTTCCCGTACGATGAAGGCTTCGAGGCGGCACCCGGGTGGGCCAGCGGCGGCACCGCCAGCGACTGGACCTGGGGCACCCCGGCGCATCCGTTGATCAACAGCGCCGGCGGCGGAAGCAAGAGTTGGTGCGTGGGTGGGCTCACGGGTGCGTACTACAACAGCAACGAGCGATCCTGGCTGGAAAGCCCCTGTTTCGATTTCACCACGCTCAATGCCCCGCGCATCTCCTTCAAGATCTTCTGGGAAGTGGAACGGCAATATGACGGCATGACGTTCCAGTACTCCACCGACGGTGGCGTTACGTATGCCAATGTAGGCGGGTACAATGAGCCGGCGGACTGCAACACGGCGCACTGGTTCAACTCGGCCAACATCACCAACTTGCCGAATACGATCAACCCGAAGCACGGCTGGAGCGGGCGGGTGGGTGCCACACAGGGCTCGTGCCTGGGCAGCGGCGGCAGCCAGGGGTGGGTCACCGCCAGCCATTGCCTGGGTTTCCTGGCCAACGAACCCAGCGTGCGCTTCCGGTTCTTCTTTGGCGCAGGCAGCACCTGCAACAACTTCGACGGCATCGCCATCGACGACATACACATCGGCGAGTCCGATCCCGTGGTGGCCACATTCGCGGGTGATTGCGACGGCACCACCATCAGCTTCCTCAACGGATCCACGCCCTGCCCGCACCTCTTCTCCTGGAATTTCGGCGAACCCGGCTCCCCGCAGAACACCTCCGCAGAGGAGAACCCTTCGCATACCTATGCTGCGCCTGGCACGTACACCGTGACGCTCACGGCCACGGATGCCTGCGGCGCCACGGCCACCACCACGCAGGACATCAGCATCCTCGGCGTGGCCATCACCACGGTCCAACCTTCTTGCGGCCAGGACAATGGCAGCCTCACCGCCCAGGTCACCGGAGCAACCGGGCCGGTGAACTACGTCTGGTCGCCTGGCGGCGCCACAACGCAGACCCTGGCCAATGCCGGGCCGGGAGACTACACGGTCACCGTCACCGCCGCAAACAGCTGCTCCGCCACGGCCACCGCCACCTTGCAGCCGTCCATCGACAACCTCAGCGTGGCCATGGCCCACACCGATGTGGCCTGTGCAGGTGGCGCGGACGGCACCGCCACGGCGGAAGTAGCCGGCGGGACAGCCCCGATCACCTACGCCTGGTCGCCGGTCGGCGGGACCACGGCCACCATCACCGGCCTCGCAGCGGGTACGTATTCCTGCACCGTTTCCGACGGTTCCGGATGCACGGTGGAGCAGACGGTCACCGTGGAGGAGCCCGAGGCACTGACCGTTGCCGCACTGCCGGACACCGTGGTTTGCACGGGTACCACGTTCATCATGCAGGCCCAGGCCGGGGGCGGTGTGCCGGGATACACGTACACCTGGGCACCGGAAGGACCCGCGGTCACTCCGCAGGCTTCCACGCTCTACACCGTGACGGCCACGGATGCCAACGGCTGCACATCCCCGCCGGACAGCATGCAGGTGCAGGTCGCCGCAGCGTTCGTTCCATCCTTCACGTTTTCGGACCCTGGCGGCTGCTCGCCCCATTGCATCAGCTTCCAACCTGATCCCCCCGATGCCGCCGGCTACCTCTGGGACTTCGGCGACGGCACGTCCGACACGGCCCCAACACCGGAGCACTGCTATGCCGAAGGTGGACTGTTCAGCGTCACCCTGACCGTTTTTGATGACGGCGGCTGTGCGGGAACCGTCTCTGTGCCCGACCTGGCGGATATCACGGCTTCCCCGGTGGCCGGCTTCGTTCCCTCCACGCACATCACCACGATCGACGCACCGGATGTCGCCTTCTACAACACCAGCCACAACGCCGCGCAATACTTCTGGACCTTCGGCCAGGGCGACACCTCCATGCAAGCCTCACCGGTGTCCTCCTTCCCGGCGGTGGATTGCTACACGGTGACGCTGGAGGCCATGAATGCCTTGGGCTGCCGCGATTCCGTAAGCACCGTGATCTGCGTGGAGGATCCCTTCCAGCTCTTCCTGCCGAATGCCTTCACCCCCAACGCCGACGGGATCAACGACCTCTTCCGGCCCATCACCTCGGTATCGGCGCCCGAGGAATTCCAAATGCTGGTGTTCGACCGCTGGGGTGCCCAACTGTTTGCCACCGAGGACCTGCAGCGGGGATGGGACGGCGGCGTCCACCCGTCGGGCATCTACGTGTGGAAACTGAAGATCACGGACACGCTTGGTGAGCGCCACGAATTCACCGGCCACGTGGCCTTGGTGAGATAGGGGAGGGCGGCGTGCGGTTATCGGCGCAACGCGGGATCAAGCTCCTTCAAGGCGGCATACACCCGGTGCAAGGGCAGGCCCATCACCGTGTAGAAGCTGCCATCGATGTGCTCCACGGCCGTGTAGCCGATCCAGTCCTGGACGCCGTAGGCACCGGCCTTGTCCAGCGGTGAGTAGCGTTCCACATAGTAGGCGGTCTCCTCCGGGGCGAGTGGCCGGAACCGGACCCGGGCGGTATCGCTGAAGGACCGCAGCTCACGCGAGGTGCGCAGGCAAACGCCGGTGACCACCAGGTGTTCCCGGCCGGCCAGCATGCCGAGCATCCGGGCCGCATCCTCAGCATCCTCGGGCTTGTTGAGCAAGGTGCCTTGCACGATCACCGTGGTGTCGGCGGTCACCAGGACCTGGTCTTCCGCCAACTGGCCGGTCCACGCCCCGGCCTTCATGCGGGCCAGGTGCTCTGCCACCTCCTCGGGCGGCATGCCCGGCGGCGGGGTCTCATCGATGTCTACACGGGTGATCTCCACCGGCAGGTCGAGGCCGTGCAGCAGGTGTCTGCGGCGGGGAGAGGCGGATGCCAGGACAAGCCTCCAGGGATGGATCGGCGGAGGGATGCTCATAGGGTTTGGCGGATGAAGAAGGCGAACGCCACCGCGATGGCCATGGCCAGTTTCAGGATGTTGCCCGCCGTGATGAAGCCCTGCCGCGAGGATGCGCCGTAGGTGAACCCGGCCGAGAGCAGGAGCGGGATCACCAGGCCCGCGCCGATGTACCAGTAGGAGAAGCGGTCGGTGAGGAAACTGGCGCGCACCAGCAACAGCGCCACGATGGCAATGCCCAGGTACAGGAGCGAAATGGCCTTGGCCCACGGAATACCCATTACGATGGGGATGGTGCGGCAACCGTCCTCACGGTCCCCGCGGATGTCCGCCATGTCCTTCTGGATCTCCCGTACCAGCGTGGTCAGGAAGGCGAAGAGGGAGAAGCCCAGGATCCACGCCCAAAGGCCCTGGAACCCGAAGACGATCTCCACCGGCTCACCGGTGAACGCCACGCCTTCCGCCCGCCCGCCGTACCGGTCCATCAGCGCCGGAATCTCGTACAGGCCCACGGAGAGCGGCACCATGGCCACCAGCAAGGCCACCAGCCCGTTGCTCACCAGGAAGGTCCGCTTCAGGCGCGTGCTGTAGGCCCACAGGGCCCCGGCTGCGAACAAGGGGATCAGCACCAGCACCAGCCGCCCGCTGCGCCACGCCACCAAAGCCCCCAGCAGCACGCCGGCGGCGGTGAGCACCACGTGACCCATCATGGCCACACGCCTCTTCACGCTGCGCCCCACGATCACTGCTCCGGGCTTGTTCACCCGGTCGATGCGCGTGTCGAAATAGTCGTTGATCACATTGCCGCCCGCAGCGATCAGCACCGTGCTGAGCACCAGCAGCCAAAACAGCAGCGCCGGGAACGGTTGTACGAATGTGTTGGCCGGCACCGCCTCGAAGATGGCCACGGCCGGGTCCGGCGCCAAGGCCTGCAGCTCGGTGGTGCTTTCCGCCAGGAAGCCGCGCACCACGCCGTAGCGCATGGCCACCATGGTGAACACGATGATCAAGAGGTTGAGCGGGCGGGTGAGCCGCAGGAAGGCCAGCATGCTACCAGTGGTGGGCTTTCTCGGTGAGCCATTTGCCCTGCACCTTCATGGCTTGTTCCAGCAGGTCGCGCACGCATCCGCCGCCACCCGGGAAGCGCGAGACGTACCGGCTGATGGCCTTCACCTCCTCGGCCGCATCGGCGGGGCAGCAGGGCAGTCCCACGCGTTGCATCACGCGCAGGTCCGGGATGTCGTCACCCATATAGGCCGCCGTCCGCAGGTCCAGGCCACCGGCCACCAGCTCGTCCAGCTTCGTGTTCTTGTCCGCCACCGAACAATGGAACTCCATCACGCCGAGGCGTGCCAGGCTTTGGGCCACCCCGTCGGACACTCCGCCGGAAATGACGATGATGCGCAAGCCCTCCTTCAGCGCATGCTGCACGGCGTAGGCATCGCGGGTGTAGAAGGTGCGCACCGGGTCCATGTCCGGGTGCAGCAGCACATGGCCGGTGGTGAAAACGCCGTCCACATCGAACAGGAAGGTGCGGATACCGGCCAGGAGCTCCTTGTAGGTCTTGTCAATGGTCGCCACGGGAGGAAGGATGATAGGTGTGCAGGATCAGGTCGCTGATCGCCTCATAAGCGCGGCGAAGTTCGGGTTCATTGGCCAGAAGCCGCAGGTGGGCCTCCATGGTGCCCCGGTCGCCCCGGCGGGCCGGGCCGGTCACCGCGCCGTCCGCTCCCTGCAAGGCCTTTTCCGCGGCGGCCTTCCACAGGGGGTGCACCAAGCCGGGGTCGATGCCGTGCTGTTGCAGCAACCGCTCCGATTCGCGCAACAGGAAAACAGGGAAGTTGGAGGCCAGCACGGCGCACAAATGAAGCTGCTGCCGTTGCGGGAAGGGCAGGTGCTCCACCCGGGCCGATAGCCGCTTCGCCAAGGAATCCAGCAGGGCCAAGGTGCCCGCGTCATCCGCATCGATCACCAGGGGGATGGCGGAAAAGTCCGCCGGGATGCCCGGGCTGAAGCTGTGAATGGGCCAAAGCACTCCGCGCCGACCATGACGGCCCAGGAGATCCAACGGCTTGGAGCCGCTCAGGTGCACCAAGGGCGTACCGTCGTCCGGGAGCCGCGCCGCCACCTCGCCGATGGCGTCATCGCTCACGGCCAGCATCCGCAGGTCCGTGCCAGGCAGTGGCCCGTCCAGGCTGAAAGCCGGGCAACCCAGGTCATTGGCCAAGCGTGCCGCGTTCCCCAGGTTTCGCCCTGCGACACCCGCGACCGGATGGCCGGCCCGCAACAAGGCATGGCCCAGATGGGAGGCCAGACGGCCGTTTCCGATCAGCAGAACGGAGGGCATGGTGCGCGAAGATCGCACGGATCGGCCGGGTGCGATGCAACGTGCACCGGGCGTAGGAAGGGCGGGGCCTAGGCGGCTTTCGGCTTCCGCCGGGTCCGCGAGCGCTGGCGCACGGCCATGAAGGAGCCCGCCGCCATCAGGATGCAACCAATCCACAGGATGTTGATGCCCGGGAACATGATCGCTTGCATGATCACGAACTCGCGCTCGCTTACGTTCAGGCCCACCTGGTTGCCCTTCACCGACGCCAGGTCGAATTTCACGTCCAGGTCCGGGATCTCGAAGCCCTTGCTGCCCACGTTCTCGCCGTTGTGGTAGATGGCCACCGAACTGGCGGTGAACCAGCGGTGCTCATCGTAAAGGTCGCGTACGCGCATGTCCAGCACGTACACGGTGAAGTCGGGGCCCAGCCGCGCGATGGTGACGCTGTCGCGCACGGTGCGCACGCTGTCCAGCACGATCATGCACAGGGGCGTGACGATGGTGTCCCCGACGTTCTTCTCATAGAGGCGCGCCGGCATGTATCCGTCGGAAGCCGAGTCCAGTTTGGCATAGCGGATGTGCGTGTAGAGGTCGCGTTCCACCCAATGCTTGGTGCTCGGCTCGGCCACGTTGCCGAAGCGCGGGTTGAGCTGCACCATGGGGGCCAGGGCAAACTGCTTGGGGCCGGGGCTGGTGGCGCTCCAATCCTTGGCCCGCCATAGTTCCCTGCGATTGAAGGTCTCCAGCGGTGTCCAGTGTGCGGGCTGGTCGGGCAGGAACTGGTCGCCGGCGACGTGGTCGTCCTTGGCAACGAAGAGCATGCTGCGCACGCGCACCGTGTCGCCGGCCCGGTAGCGGCTGGGCTCGGCGCTGAAGTAGTCCATGTCGTAATGCAGGTTCACACCTTCCTGGTGTTTGCCTCGGAAGTGCACGTAGAACTCGCCCACGGGCACGGTGTCGCCCAGGTAGAGCAGCATGTCCTGCGCATCATTGAAGTCCTCGTTGAGGTAGCTCAGCACCGGCCCGGAGGTGTTGCGGCTGATCTTCTGCTCGCGGCTCATGCTGATCAATGCCCCCAGCAGCAGCAGTGCGAAACCCGCATGGGCGATGGAGGGGCCGGCGTTGGCCAAGCGGCCCTTGAGGATCGCCGGGATGTAGAACAGGTTGGCCAGCACGGCGAACCAGGTGGCGAAGAGCAGGGCGATGAGGTTGATCTCCACCAGGCGGTAATCCAGCCACCAGACGCACAGGGCGGTGAGCACCACGGCCGCGATGAAGGAGAGCCGAAGCTCCCGGAAGAACTTCGCCCGGTCGGTCTTCTTGTAGCGCAGGTATTGCCCGATGGCCACCAGTATGGACACGATGAAGGCGAAGGGGATCTGCCACTTGTTGTAGTGTGCCTTGGCCTCCACGGGCGGGGCCAGCTTGGCCTGTGCCAGGTCGTGCGCCCAACCCCAGCCGGTGGCCTCGTGCAGGCTTTCGAAGGTGCCCTTGAAGGGGGCCAGCAACAGGTTGAACACGGGCATGGAGGTGCTGAAGGTGATCTGGGCCGCGCTGAGCATCAGCACCAGAGAGCCGATGAAGAGCCAGAACTCGCGGCTGAGCAGTTCTTCTTCCTCCGCGCGATGGAACCCGCCCTTGCGGTAGGCCGTCACCATCATCACGGTGCTGACCACGCCGAACAGCAGGATGGCCGGCACCTGCACTTGCAGCGTGGTGCCCAGCACCAGGATCACCAGCGACAGGCCCAGGTAGAACAGGCGGTCCGTGCGGTGCTGGTTGAGGGCGGCCACGGACATGGCCACGAACGTGAGCATGAACAGGAGCAGGCCCGCCATCATGCCCTCGCCCGTGAAGCTGTGCACGCTGGTATCGCCCAGCACGCCGCTGCGCGTGAGGAAGGTGCTGTACAGCACCAGCAGGAAGGTGATGAGCGCGAAGAAGAAGGTGGTGAAGAGCGAGGTGTCCTTCCGCTTGTTGATCAGCATCAGGTGCCCGGCGCCCACCAAGGTGATCCAGGGTACCAGGGAAGAATTCTCCACGGGGTCCCATGCCCAGAACCCTCCGAAACTCAACGCCTCATAGGCCCAGGCGCCGCCTAGCAGGATGCCGGTGCCCAGGACCCCAATGCTGAAGAAGGTCCACGGCAGGGCCGGTTCCATCCACTGCTTCAGCCGGCGCGTCCACAGCCCCCCGATGGCGTAGGCGAAGGGCACCAACGTGCTGGCAAAGCCCAAGAAGAGGACAGGGGGGTGGATGGTCATCCAATAATTCTGCAGCAGCGGGTTCAGGCCGCGGCCGTCCTTGAACTGCGGGACCACGCTGAGGTAGTCCGGCAGCTTCGTCCAGGGCAGGCCGATGTTCTCGGGCAGTTCACGGATCAGCAGGAAGGGGCTGCTGCCCACCTTGGCCCCGAACACGTACACGCCGAGCAGCATGGTGGCCAGGAATGCCTGGACCAGGGCGAACACCGCCAGCACGGGCCCTTCCCATTCCCTGGATGACCGGATCAGCAGGTTCCCCAGTACCATGGTCCAGAACGACCAGAGCAGGAAGGACCCCTCCTGGCCCTCCCAGAAGCAACTGGCGATGTAGCGCAAGGGCATCTCCGTGTTGCTGTGCTTCCACACATAGTCGTACTCGAACCAGTGGTTGAACAGCATCACGAACAGCGTGGTCACGATGCCCAGGATGGCGATGGATTGGGTGCGGAAGAAGATCCGGCCCATGGTGCGCCAACCGGCCTCACCTGTGCGCGTGTACAACGTGTAGGCGATCAGCGCGAAGAGCGCGCAGGTGAAGGAGAGCACGGTAAGGAAGTGGCCGAGCTGTCCGGCCCAGGCATGTTCACCGATGTATGTGACGGGATTGTCCACGGAAATGGGGTATCAAGAGGCCTGAAAAAGGGAGGGCCGGAGGTTCGGATACAGGGGGCCGGGCATCAAAGACCAGCGGTCACCTGGTTCTCCTCGTTGTACTTGCTGGGGCACTTCAGCAGCATGTCCTTGGCATGGAACTCGCCGTTGGCATCGGCCTCGCCGATCAGTACCAGGCGCTCAGAACGTTCCAGGTCATTGGGCTTGGCCATGGCCAGGTTCACCTTGCACTTGCGGCCATTGAGGTCCACCATGGAAAAGGTGGTCAGGCTCGGGTTGATGCTGGGCTCATAGACGATGGGCTGCGAACGGTCCAACGTGCCCACCACATGGAACTCCCGGCCGGGTTGGTCAAAGGCCTCGTTGAGGTCGGCATAACTGCTGCTGTCGTTCAGCGAGCCGATCAATGCGGCGATCGCAACGGCGATGATCACCAAGGCGATGATGTGGCTGCGTCTCATTCTTCCTGCTCGTTTTCTGCTTGCCTTCGCGGCTTGCTGATTCAATCTGCCAACTGCTCACTTCCTCTTCTCCAACCTCCCGATCCGCCTGTCCAGCAGGATCATCCACACGGTGATGCCGAGGAGCACGGCAGCCACCACCATCACCACCGTGTTGATCTTTCCGGAGGCGAACATTGTCTCCTCCAACCAGCCCGGTGCACCGGCAGCCGCGAAGGTACGCATGGGCAAGGCCAGCAGGGCGATGACCGCGATCAGGGACTTAACGATCATTTGCTTCATCGGAAAGGGATTGTAGCCGCGCCGCGCGCTGGTGCAGGGTATAGGCCCACACGCCGAACAGGATCCAGCCCAGCACGGCAGGGTAGAACACCGCGCGCAGGCTGCTGTCCAGGTCGTACTGGCTGAAGGCCGGGTTGCCGCCGTTGCCGGGGTGCAGCGAATCGGTGAGCCGGGGAAGCACCATCAGGAAGACGAACATCAGCACATAGGCGAAGATGTTGTAGATGGCGGCCAGGCGGGCGCGTTTGTGCGGGTCCGGCACCGAGCCCCGCAGGATCAGGTAGGCCCCGTAGATCAGCACGGTCACCGCGGCACCGTTCAGCTTGGGGTCGCTCGTCCACCAGTCGCCCCAGGTGGCCCGCGCCCAAATGCTGCCGGTCACCAGGCCCAGGGCCGCGAAGAGCAGGCTCGCGTCCACCGCCGAGAGCGCGCTGCGGTCCGCCTCGAGGTCACCGCTGCGCAGCACCTTCAGGCTATACCAGAAGGCGATGGTCATCAGCGTCATCATGGTGAACCACATGGGCACGTGGAAGAACAGGTTCCGGATGGTCTCGTTCAGGATGGAGCGGTTGGGGAAGGAGAAGCCCGGGCGGGGGGCATCGCTGACCGCGCAGCTCTCCTGGGCCATCCCGCTGCCCAATCCCTCGGTGAAGAAGGCCTCTCGCAGCACGATGGTTCCGTCCACCGCATCCCAAGCCCACAGGCTGGTCAGGTTGTTGCGGAAACCCTGCGGCACGGTGAAGGTGAGCGACAGCTCCGTGTCGGACAGCGGCTTCACGGCCGTGGCGCATACCCGTTGCCCGTCGTTCTCCAGCCAAACTTGCGGTGGTTCCTGGTTGAAGTGCGTGTTGTAGCCCGTGGCCGTCAAGCTCACCTCCCCGGGCTGGATCTTGGCGATGGAGACATGCACCAAGGCCGGGCCGAGCGGGGTGTGCAGGCCGACGATCACCACATAGAGCAGCAGCAGCACCGAAAGCAACTTCCACCACCAGCCCTTCATCAGTCGCGCCAAAGGTAAGGGAAGAGCAACCAGGCCAAGGCGGCGGTGATCAGGTCGATCAGCACCAGCCACAGCACGTATTTCCCCGTGACGTTCCAGCCCATGCCGTCCAGGGCCAGCTTGCTCGCCTTCATCACGCTCAGCAGCATGGGCAGCACGATCGGGAAGCCCAGCACGGCCATCAGGCCGATGCCGTTGCCCGCGCGGGCCGCCAAGGCGGAGACCAAGGTGAGCAGCAGCGCGAAACCCACGCCGCCGGTGACCACCACCACCAGGAAGATGTCGGTGCGCGCACCTTCCATGGGCGTGCTGCCGATGAAAAGCGCATAGGCCGCCAGGCTCAGCAGGCTCAGCACGGCCATCGTGGCGCCGTTGTACAGCGTGCGGGCCAGCACCACGCTCCGCGGCGAGGCCAGCGTGTACAGGTAGAGCTGCCGCCCGGCATTCTCCCGCTGGAAGGAGCGCGCCAATGCATTGAACGCCGCAAACAGGAGAATGATCCAGAACAATGCATTCCACACCGGTATGTCAAACAGGTGCCGTACGCCGAGGTAGCACACGTAAATGGTGCTCACCACGTACAGCGCCATGCTGCCCCAGGCATGCTTCTGGCGGCGGTCCAGCTGCCATTCCAGCTTCAGCAGGTGGGCAATTTCAGCGGTGCGCATGGCGGTGCGCGAAGGTAACCGAGGGGAGGATGATGGTCAGCATGCATCTCACGCCGACAACCGGGTCCGGGTTGTCCACGCCATGATCGTGCATACTTCCGGCACAACGGTGATTGAGCCGTTGGGAAGTGCCATCACTTTCGCACCATGCCCCTGCACCTGGGCGTTTGCCCGTATCGCCTGCTCTTCAAGCATCCGTTCACCACCTCACACGGCATGCGCGATGGCACGGACAGCATTTTCCTGCGCTTGGAGTACAACGGGAAGGTCGGCTACGGGGAGGTGACCTTGCCACCATACCTGACCGAGAAGCCTCATGACGTTCTGGAACTGCTGCATGGAGCAGTAGTGACCGGGGTGAAAACCATCGAGGGGCTGGCCAAATTGCTGGATGATCAGCACTTCTGGGCGGCGCATCCGGGTTGTAGGGCTGGCCTCCAAATGGCTTACATGGATGTTTTAGGACACATGATTCAATCTCCTGTTGCACATTTGATTAAAGCCACGCAGATAAAGCAACCGATAAGCCTGGTCACCTTGGGAGTTTCGAGGCCGGAAGAGGTTCCCATGAAGCTTCGGGAGCTGCCTCAAAGTGGTGCATTGAAGCTGAAAATGGAGGGGCCGCGATCCATTCCCATGCTGCGGGCAGTGCTTGAGCGGGATCCGAGGCCGGTATTCATCGATGCAAACCAAGGACTCTGTTCGGTACGGGAGTTTCTGGAAATCTCTGCGACAGCAGCTGATAGATTGCTTGCAATGGAGCAACCATTCGATATGAACGACAGGGAGTTGCAGACAGGTGCTCAAGCTGCTTATGAAGGTTGTATTTATGGCGACGAATCCATTCAGGACCTGGGTGACCTGGAGCGGGCCAAGGGTGTATTCGGGGGCGTGAACATCAAGCTAATGAAATGCGGCGGTTTGGACAGGGCCAAGCAGCTGGCGGACAGGGCTGAGGAACTCGGCATGCGGGTGATGCTGGGCAGCATGAGCGAAAGCTCGCTGGGCTGCACGGCCATGGCGCACTTGGCTGGCCAAGCCGACCTGATCGACCTGGACGGTCCGTGGTTGCTCCGTAATGATCCATACCGGGGATTGGACCTGCGGAACGGCAAGTTGGTGATGCCGGATGGCCCAGGGGTCGGTGCGGTTCTGGCCGCTCCGCTTCAGTTCAGTCCAGTTTGCGCATAATTTATATTATGTTAACTTGAATTTGCTGATCTATCCCCTTGGCGCTCAATACTTCCCTGAATCAGTTTTCACACAGAAACATTTCACTCTGGCCGAACTACCTTTGTGCCGCCCACGCGCCCAGCTTTCTCCTTTCGGAATCGTCCAGGCGCAATCCCCAGTGGATTCATTGACCGCCGGACCGATCCAGGGCACAATCACTCAACCTGTTCACACAGGTGTTCGGGACCCAATGATCCCGTTCCCTGACCAAGCATTTCCATGCACCAGACTTCTTTTACGTCGCTCGGCCTGATCGAGCCCATTCTCAAAGCCCTTGACCACGAAGGCTACACCACGCCCACGCCCATCCAAGCCCAAAGCATTCCCTACCTGCTGGAAGGCCGCGACTTGCTGGGTTGCGCCCAGACCGGCACCGGAAAGACGGCCGCATTTGCCATTCCGCTGATCCAACGCCTGGTCAATGCCGGCGTGGGCGGACCGGGAAAAGGCCGACGCCCCATCAAGGCGCTGATCCTCACGCCCACCCGCGAGCTCGCCATCCAGATCGATGAAAGCTTCCGCGCCTATGGCCGCCACACGCAGCTGCGCACCACGGTGATCTTCGGCGGCGTGGGCCAAAAGCCGCAGACCGACGCCCTGCGCGCTGGCATCGATATCCTGGTGGCCACCCCCGGCCGCCTGCTGGACCTGATGAGCCAAGGCTTCGTGAGCCTGAAGGAACTGGAATACTTCGTCCTCGACGAGGCCGACCGCATGCTGGACATGGGCTTCATCCATGACGTGAAGAAGGTGATCGCCGCCCTGCCCAAGCAGCGCCAAACACTGTTCTTCAGTGCCACTATGCCGCCTGATGTTCAGCGCCTTGCATCGTCGCTCTTAACGGATCCCGTGAAGGTGGAGGTCACCCCGGTTTCCTCCACGGCCGAGACCGTGCAGCAGCAGGTGTACTTCACCAACAAGACCGAGAAAGCCGCCCTGCTCATCCACCTGATGCAGCAGATGGACATCCGGCAGGTGCTTGTCTTCACGCGTACGAAACACGGCGCCGACAAGCTCGCCCGCCATTTGGCCAAGGCCGGCATCACCGCGGATGCCATCCACGGCAACAAGGCCCAGAACTACCGCCAGCGCGCCCTCAATAATTTCAAGGACAAGAAGATCCGCGCCTTGGTGGCCACCGATATCGCCGCGCGCGGCATCGATATCGACAGCCTGGGCTACGTGGTGAACCACGATATCCCGAACGTACCAGAGACCTACGTACACCGCATCGGCCGTACGGGCCGCGCCGGGGCCAGCGGCTTGGCCATTTCGCTCTGCGAACCCGAGGAGGTGGAATACCTGCGCGACATCCAGAAGCTGATCAAGCGGGATGTGCCCGTAGTGGAGGATCATCCCTTCCTCATGGCCGGCGGCACGCCCGTGGTGGACCCCGGCCGGAAGCACGCCGCCCAGCGCAACCAGCAGCCGCGCCGCGAGCAACGTCCTCCCCAACCCCGGCAGGCGCAACAAAAGCAGCGCCCGGAAGGTCGCCGACCGGATGCACAACGGAATGGACAGCGCCAAGGTCCACGTCCGGAGCGCCAGGAGCAACGGCAGACGGCGGCCAATGATCAAGTTGCCACCCAAACGGATTTCGCGGCACTGACGGCCGAGCTGCTCAAGGACTTGGATGCCACGGCTGGTAAGCCGGACCGTACCGGTGGCCAGCGCAAGCGTCGCTTTTGGCGCAGGCCCGGAAAGCACTGAGGTGGCTTTGCTTTTTCCGGGAAGGCCCGTTCGTGCCAGTTAATTGGAGCGCACAAAGGTGTGCTTGGGCAACTCTCTTCCCTCGACCTTGGCCTGGGCCAGCTCCGCCTGCAATTGCTTGCTGGTCATGCTGCTGCCGTCGTGGCTCCAGCCCGGCGGGCCGAAGATGTACATGATCTTGTTCTTCAGGCCGGGCGCCTTCTTCACGTCCTTCCAGATCTCCTGGAACTCGAAGAGGTTGTGCGTCACGGGGTTGTACGTGCCCGGATCATGACTGATGCCGAACTTGGCCTTCACGCCCGGGATGGGTGCCTGGAAGGTGCCGTAGAGCCGGTCCCAGATGGTGAGGATGCCTCCGTGGTTGCGGTCCAGGTATTCGGTGTTGCTGCTGTGGTGCACCACGTGGATGTAGGGCGTGTTGAACACCTTCTCATACCAGCCGAGGCTGGGCACAAGTTGGCTGTGCAGGAAGAATTGATAGAAGGAGTTCACGATCAGGCACGTGGCGATCATGATCGGCTCGAAGCCCACGATCGGCATCCACAGCCAGTAGATGGGCTTCACCAGGGTGATGAACCAGCCGTTCCGGATGCTGATGGTGAGGTTGTACTCGCGCCCGCTGTGGTGCGGCAGGTGCGCGGCCCAGAGCAGGCGCACGTTGTGGGCGAAGCGGTGGTGCCAGTAGAAGTTGTGGTCGTCGCAGATGGCGCACAGGATCCAGATGTACCAAGCGAAGCCGAGCGTGGTGTAGCCGAGGTACTCCTCACGCAGGGGGGCAAAGACCTGGAAGAGCCAGAGGTACACGGTGATCTCGAACACGTTGGTGATCACCCGCATGATGGTGGCCCCGATGCCGATGACGAAGCCCGAGAGGCTTTCCTTGAGGTCGAACAGGTGCTTGGCCCGCAGATACTCGAGGATGATGAGCACCAGGAAGATCGGGTAGACGTACTTGATGCCGATGCCCTCGATATCCAGCGGGGGGAGCTGGGCTTTCATGTGAAGCCAGGCATCGATGGGATTAAAGGGCATGGGGTGGCCGTGGTTTGCGGGCGGCGGTAAATGTAACCAGGTGGGGCTACGGTGTCCACCTGAAAATGAAGAACCCGGCCAATGGCCGGGCTCCACAAGGATGTCAGCGCGGGATCACTCCCCCAATTCTTTCTTGATGGCGTTGTATTTCCCGGTGTTGCCGGTCTTGGCGTAGATCACCTTCAACTGCTGCATGGTGGCCTGGTCCTCGGGCTTCAACTGGTGGGCCTTCTCGAAGTACGGAACGGTCTCTTGGTAGATCTTGTCCGCCACCTGCTTGCAGGCCAGGTATTTCTTCTCGTCCTGGATCTGGTTGCACTTCTCGTACTCGTAGGCCGCGCGGTTGTTGTAGAGTACCCCGATGTTGTAGTAGCTGTCGAAGAAATCCGGCGCCA
Source organism: Flavobacteriales bacterium (assembly GCA_023382455.1). GTDB lineage: Bacteria > Bacteroidota > Bacteroidia > Flavobacteriales_F > PHOS-HE28 > PHOS-HE28. Next base: position 16,250 of record JAHDVX010000003.1, on the reverse strand, counting down.
CCTCGATGCTCTTCTTGTAGGCCTCCTCGGCCAGGCCGTACCATTTGAGCATGTCCGCCTCGGCCACCTTGCCCTCCTTGGGGTTGGCCTTGCCGTCGTACAGGCTGCCCAGCACGGAGTACAGCACCGGGTTGCCGGGGTCCTTGGTGATGGCGGTCTTCACGCTGGCCTCGGCTTCTTCCATACGGTTGGCTTCCAGCAGGAAGGCCACCTGGTCCAGCATCAGTTCCTTGTTGTCCGGATGCTTGGCGATGCCCTGCTTGGTGGTGGCGATGGCCGCATCCAGCTTGCCGGTGCGCTTCTGCATGCCGGCCAGGTAGCGGAACACCTCGGCCTTGTCGTAGCCGATGCGGATACACTCCTCGTAACGCTGGATCGCGCCGGCCGTGTCCCCCATGGATTCATAGGCCAGGGCGCTGTTGAACACGGCATTGCTGTCCACCTGGCCGAAGGCCTTGGCGATGCGCTCGCTCATGCCGTACTGCTGGATCGCCTTGTCGTAGGCCTTCGCGGTGAAGGCTTCGTTGCCGTTGTTCAGGGCGGTGATCTGCAGGTTCTTCAGGGCCTGGTCATTTTCCTGCTTATAGCTGCCCTTGGGGTCCAGCTCGTTGGCCCGCAGGTAGCTTTCCACGGCCTTGTCCAAGGCATCGGGGTACTTGTCTTTCAGGGCCTGGTCGCTGCCCATGGCGATCTGGGAGTAGATGGCCCCGCGATAGCGCCAGGTCTTCTCCTTGTTGGCCGTGGTTTCGTTGGTGGTGGCCGGTTCGATGTATTCGGCCGCCTTGTCGAAATCACGGTCGGACATGTAGTTGAAGGCGCTCACCACCCGGCTGTTCTGGGCGCTGAGGGCCAAGGGGGCGGCCAGTGCCGCCGCGAGGGTCCATTTGTTCATTGGAAGGATTCCTTGGGTCCTGCTTTTCGGTGCTTAATCAATTTCAGTGCCATTCTCGCCGACTTGGCCGTTGTCCGGTTCGGGGCCGTTGCCATTCTCCCCATCCCTGGCCGTTTCATCGATGTCCTCTTTCAGGGAGGCATCCACCCGGGCCACGGCGGCAATGGAGTCGCCCTTGCGGAGGTCGATCAGGCGCACGCCCTGTGTGGCACGGCCCAGCACGCGCATTTCACTCAGGTCCATGCGGATGGTGAGGCCGCTGCGGTTGATGATCATCAACTGGTCGTCCTCCTTCACCGCCTTGATGGCGATCAGCGGGCCGGTCTTGTCGGTGATCTGGATCGTCTTCACGCCCTTGCCGCCGCGGTTGGTGATCCGGTAGTCGTCCACGGGGCTGCGCTTGCCGTAGCCCTTCTCGCTCACCACCAGCACCTGGGTGTTGGAGGTCTCCTCCCCTTCCAGGGTCACCATGCCTACCACTTCATCCTTGTCCCCGGCCAGCATCATGCCGCGCACACCACTGGCATTGCGGCCCATGGGGCGCACGCGGTCTTCCTGGAAGTGGACGGCCTTGCCCTCGCGGCTGGCGATGATGATGTGGCTCTGCCCGTTGGTGAGCTTCGCCTCCAGCAGTTCATCGCCTTCGCGGATGCCCACGGCGATGATGCCGTTGGCGCGCGGGCGGCTGTAGGCCTCCAGGGTGGTCTTCTTGATCACGCCACGCTTGGTCACCAGCACCACGAAGTGGTTGGCCGTGTAGTCCGCATCCTTCAGGTCGGTGACGTTGATGTAGGTGAGCACCTTGTCCCCGGCCTCCAGCTGCACCATGTTCTGGATGGCGCGACCCTTGCTCTGGCGTGTGCCTTCCGGGATGTCGAACACACGCATCCAGTAGCAGCGGCCCTTCTGGGTGAAGATCAGCAGGTAGTTGTGGTTGGTGGCCACGAAGAGGTGCTCCAGGAAATCCTCGTCACGCGTGGTGCTGCCGCGGCTGCCCTTGCCGCCGCGCCCTTGGGTGCGGAACTCGGCCAGGGGCGTGCGCTTGATGTAGCCCATGTGGCTGATGGTGACCACCACGGCCTCGTCTGCAATGAGGTCCTCCATGCTCATGTCTCCGCTGGCATGCACGATCTGGGTGCGGCGTTCGTCGCCGTACTTGTCGCGAACCTCCAGGGTCTCGGCCTTCACGATGGCGTAGCGCATGGCCTCGCTGGCCAGGATGGCCTTGAGGTGTTCGATCAGCTTCATCAGCTCGGCGTGCTCCTCGCGGATCTTGTCGCGCTCCAGGCCGGTGAGGCGCTGCAGGCGCATGTCCAGGATGGCGCGGGCCTGGATCTCGCTCAGGCCGAAGGTGCTCATCAGGCCGTCACGGGCGGTGTCCGGCGTCTCGCTGGCGCGGATCAGGGCGATCACCTCGTCCAGGTGGTCCAGGGCGATCAGCAGGCCTTCCAGGATGTGGGCGCGCTCCTCGGCCTTGCGCAGATCGAAGCGGGTGCGCCGCTCCACCACGTCCAGCCGGTGTGCCACGAAGTTGGCGATCAGGGCCTTGAGGCCCAGCAGCTGCGGACGGCCGCCCACCAGCGCGATGTTGTTCACGCTGAAGCTGGTCTGCAGCGGGCTGTACTTGTACAGTTGGTTGAGCACCACCGTGCCCATGGCCTCGCGCTTCACGTCATAGGCCAGGCGGATGCCGTTGCGGTCGCTGTAGTCGTTCACCTCGCTGATGCCCTCGATGCGCTTTTCGTTCACCAGCTCGGCCACGCCCTTGTACAGCTGCACGGCCTTGTTGATCTGGAAGGGGATCTCGGTGACGATGATGGTCTCGCGCCCCGTCTTCGGGTCCTCCTCGATGTGGCACTTGCCGCGCAGCACGATACGCCCGCGCCCGGTCTCGTAGGCTTCACGCACGCCCTCGGTACCGTAAATGATGCCGCCCGTGGGGAAGTCCGGCCCCTTGATGTGCTCCATCAGGCCGGCGGTATCGATGTCCTTGTTGTCGATGTAGGCGGCGATGCCGTTGCATACCTCGGTGAGGTTGTGCGGCGGCATGTTGGTGGCCATGCCCACGGCGATGCCGGCGGCTCCGTTCACCAACAGGTTCGGTATGCGGGTGGGCATCACCGAGGGCTCCTCCAAGGTGTCATCGAAGTTGGGCCGCATGTCCACCGTCTCCTTGTCCAGGTCGGCCATCACCTCTTCGGCCAGCTTGCGCATACGTACCTCGGTGTAGCGCATGGCTGCCGGAAGGTCCCCATCGATGCTGCCGAAGTTGCCCTGGCCGTCCACCAGCGGATAGCGCATGCTCCACTCCTGGGCCATGCGCACCATGGCGTCGTACACGCTCTGGTCGCCGTGCGGGTGGAATTTACCGAGCACTTCACCCACCACCCTGGCGCTCTTCTTGTACGGGCGTGTGCTGCCCATGCCCAGGCCCTCCATGCCGAAAAGCACCCGGCGGTGCACCGGCTTGAGGCCGTCCCGCGCATCGGGCAAGGCCCGGGCCACGATCACCGACATCGAGTAGTCGATGTAGGCGGTCTTCATCTCGTTCTCGATGTTGATCGGGATGATCTTCTCTCCTCCTGCTTCTGCCATTTTGTTCTGTTCTTCCTTTCGGCACGGGATACCCCTCCCGCGTAAACGGCCCCGAAGGTACCCCGATCGCCCCATTGGGAAGGGTGCATTTTTCCACAAGCACACAGGGCCGTGTGAATAAAAGGAAAGGCCGACAAATGGTCAGGTGGACCGGCCTGGAATAGCTTGGCCCCGGACCGGGCACGTAACTTGCGGAGGCCGGATGGCATACAAACCGTGGACACGCCCGGTTCCCTAATGCACCAAGCATCACCATGGACGCTAAATTTTCACCGAGAGTAAGGGAGGTCATCGGCTTCAGCCGGGAGGAGGCGCTGCGTCTCGGGCATGACCATATCGGCATCGAGCACATCCTGCTCGGCCTCATCCGCGAGGGCGAGGGCAATGCCATCAAGATCCTGCATCAATTGGATGTGAACCTGGAGAACCTGCGGAAGATGGTGGAGGCCGGGCTGGAGCCCGCCAGCAGCGTTCGCCTGCCGGACAAGGACAAGATCATGCTCGTGAAGCAGGCCGAGAAGATGCTCAAGATCACCTTCCTCGAGGCCAAGCTGTTCAAGAGCCCCCAGATCGATACCGAGCACGTGCTGCTGAGCATGCTCAAGGACCAGGATAACCTGGCCACCCGCACCCTGAACAAGATGAACGTGGATTACGATGCCGTGAAGCACGAGTTGGACACCATCATGGCCGGCAACGACCAGGCCCGGCCTGCCGCCGACCGCCCGCGCCCCAAGGCACAGGGGCCCCAGAGCACCGACGACGACGATGACGACAGCGGCAGCGCCAGCTATGGCGGCGGGGCCAAGAAACCCGCGGACAGCAAGAGCAAGACGCCCGTGCTGGACAACTTCGGCCGCGACCTCACCAAGATGGCCGAGGAAGGCAAGCTGGACCCCATCGTGGGCCGTGAAAAGGAGATCGAACGCGTGAGCCAGATCCTCAGCCGCCGCAAGAAGAACAACCCCGTGCTGATCGGCGAGCCCGGTGTGGGCAAGAGCGCCATCGCCGAGGGGCTGGCCCTGCGCATCGTGCAGCGCAAGGTGAGCCGCGTGCTCTTCGGCAAGCGCGTGGTGGCGCTGGACATCGCCAGCCTGGTGGCCGGCACCAAGTACCGCGGCCAGTTCGAGGAGCGCATGAAGGCCGTGATGCACGAGCTGGAGAACAGCCCTGATGTGATCCTCTTCATCGATGAGATCCACACCATCGTGGGCGCGGGCGGCGCCAGTGGCAGCCTCGATGCCAGCAATATGTTCAAGCCCGCCTTGGCGCGCGGCGAGATCCAGTGCATCGGTGCCACCACCCTGGACGAGTACCGCCAGTACATCGAGAAGGACGGCGCCCTGGAACGCCGCTTCCAGAAGGTGATCGTGGAGCCCACCAGCGTGGAGGAGACCATCCAGATCCTCAACAACATCAAGGAGAAGTACGAGGATCACCACAACGTGGAGTTCACCTCCGAGGCCGTGGAGGCCTGCGTGAAGCTCACCGCCCGCTACATCACCGACCGACACCTGCCGGACAAGGCCATCGACGCGCTGGACGAGGCCGGCAGCCGCGTGCACATCAGCAACATCGTGGTTCCGCAGAACATCCTCGACGTGGAAAAGAAGATCGAGGACATCAAGGAGGAGAAGAACAAGGTGGTGCGCAGCCAGCGCTACGAGGAAGCCGCCAAGCTGCGCGACCGCGAGCGCACCCTGTTGGAGGAGCTGGAGGCCGCCAAGAAGAAGTGGGAGGAGGAAAGCCGCACACACCGCACCGTGGTCACCGAGGAGAACGTGGCCGAGGTGGTGGCCATGATGAGCGGCATCCCCGTGCAGCGCATCGCCGAGAAGGAAAGCGGCAAGCTGCGCCGCATGAAGGAGGAGATGCAGGGCAAGGTGATCGGCCAGGACGAGGCCGTGGGCAAAGTGGTGAAGGCCATCCAGCGCAACCGCGCCGGCCTGAAGGACCCCAACCGCCCCATCGGCAGTTTCATCTTCCTGGGCCCCACCGGCGTGGGCAAGACGCAGCTGGCCAAGGAACTGGCACGCTACATGTTCGACACCGAGGACGCCCTGATCCGCATCGACATGAGCGAGTACATGGAGAAGTTCTCCGTGAGCCGCCTCATCGGTGCGCCCCCGGGCTACGTGGGCTACGAGGAAGGCGGCCAGCTCACCGAGAAGGTGCGCCGCAGGCCCTATGCCATCGTGCTCCTGGACGAGATCGAAAAGGCCCACCCCGACGTGTTCAACCTGCTGCTGCAGGCGCTCGACGACGGCCAGATGACCGACAGCCTCGGCCGCCGCATCGACTTCCGTAACTCCATCATCATCATGACCTCCAACATCGGAGCCCGCGACCTGCAGGACTATGGCGGAGGCGTGGGCTTCGGCACCAAGGCCAAGTTGGACGCCACCGGCGAATCCAACCGCGGCATCGTGGAGAAGGCGCTGAAGAAGGCCTTTGCCCCCGAGTTCCTCAACCGCATCGATGACATCATCATGTTCAACACCCTCAAGCGGGAGGACATCCACAAGATCATCGACATCGAGCTGGGCCACGTTTACAAGCGCATCAGCGAGCTGGGCTACGACCTGAAGCTGACCGACGAGGCCAAGGACTTCCTGGGTGAAAAGGGTTACGATGAGAAGTTCGGGGCCCGCCCCCTCAAGCGCGCCATCCAAAAGTTCATCGAGGACCCCATGGCCGAGGAGATCATCAACCAGAACGTGGAGGAAGGGGACAAGATCACCGTGGGGATGAACAAGGAGAAGACCGACGTCACCATCAAAGTGGTCAAGGCCAAGAAGAAGCTGGCCAAAGGTGACGAGGGCAAGCCCGAGGAAGACAAGGCCGACCCGGCGGTGTGATCCATAGGAACTTGACAAAGGCAGGGGCCGTCCGGATGCGGGCGGCCCCTGCCCTTTCAGGCCCTGGGCGGCCCGCTACCAGTGGCTTTCGGGTGACGGCCGGAAACCGGTGCTGAAGCCTAGGCCCACGGAGAGGAAACGGTAGGGAGCGCCGGTATCGGTCCGGCCCGGGAAGCCGTCCAGGCCCACCACGTCGGGGCCGAACCGCAAGGCATCGGCCTGGTAGCCCAGCAGCAGCCCGAAGGCCAAATTGTCCGAGGCATGCAGGAAGTACCTCGCCTCCACGCCCCAGTGCAGGCCCGATTGCCGCAGGCTTTCCCGGCAGGTTCCGCATTGCCAATCCCAATAGGCCCCACCGGCACGGGCACCAACAGCCAGATAGGTGTGCTGGCCCGTGTACCGCGTCCATTCCAGCTTGCCGTAGGGCACATAGCGCTGCACGCTCCCGATGGTCAGTTCAGGGGCCAGGCCGTCCTCATTCAGCTCATACCATGTGCCCGCAACGCCCACACCCACGCCCAGACCTTTGTACACGGGCAAGGTGAAGGCCAGGTCGCCCTGCCCGAGCACGTCCGTCAGGTTATCGAACACCGGGTTGCCCAGGGCCAGCGGCAGGTTGAAGAAGCCTTGCAAGGTGGGCTGTGCCGCCGGCAGGCGTTGGGCGGCTGCGGCCAATGGCAGCAGGGCGACCAGGGCGGCGATGAACCGGAGGCCCTTCATGCTTGGCGAATGATGAACCGCCGCTCCGTACGCTGTGTGGACGTGCCGACCTCCACATAATACGCGCCGTCCAGGCCTTCATCCAAGGGGAGTTCCAGCACATGCTCACCGCGCTCCAAGCGCACGGTGGGCCATGCGTGCAGGTGCGCGTGGGCCGTGGACAGCATCGCCGGGGCCACCTCTTCCGGCCGGGGCAGGTGCAGGTGCACCCGCAGTTGCAGCGGGTGGTACATCACCTCCACCGCACGCAGCTCCACATGTTGCGGGACCGGCAAGTGGTGCAGCCGCAAGTATTGTCGGAAACGCCGGTACAGCAGTATCAGCACCAGGATGGACAAGGTGATGAGCAGGGTGGTGCGTACGGTCTCGACCATCGATCCTCACAGCACGATCACGCCCTCCACGGCGGCGGCCTGCTCATAGCGGTTCATCACTTCATCCGCGCTCATCATCACTTCGCGCACCGTCAAGCTCAGGTATTTGCCGCCCTTGCTGTACTTGCGCAGCACTTCCGCCTCCGGCGGGAACAGCCCCAGCAACCGGTCCAAGCGGTGCTGGTCCGGCTCGAAGATGAACTTGAACATGTACACGGACGGCCAATTGTGCACCTCGTTCAGGGCCTTCCTCATGCGTTCGCGGGCGTCCTCCTCCGGCATTGCGCAAAGGTAGGACCGGGAATTTCGCCGGGATCGAACTTTGGCCCAACTTGCGTGTACGGCCTCCCGAATAACAGCCCATGCCCCGCTTCATCCTCCCCTTGTTCCTGGCGGCCTGCCTGCAACCGGGGGTGCACGCCCAGACACTCGACCAGCCCTCCGATCACGCCCCGGCCACGAACATGCAGGGGGCTTGGGACGCCAGGGCCAACGCCACCCGCGCTGGGCAGTGGCGCGAGGCGAGCAACGAGGCCCCGGCCAATGCTGCCTTGCTGTGGAACTGGTTCCGCACGGAACTGGATGCCCGCCGCAGCGCCCACAACGGCGACCTGCTTCCGGCGGACAAGCAGGAACTGGAGGCCATTGCCGGGCGCATCGCGGGTTCCGCCCCCGACGGATTTGAACGGCACATGGCCCGCTACTTCCTGGATTTCCCCGCACCCGGTGCCTTTGCCGAACTGGAGGCCGCCCATCGCATGGCGCCCGGCCGCCCGGAGCTGATCGCCCCGATGGTCACCCGGGCCATGCGCACGGGCGATGACGCGGCCTTGCTCCAATGGTGTACCGCATTACGGCAACGCGGTCAAGTGGCCCCCGCCCTGGCTTCCGTGGCGCAGGATGTGCTGCGTTCCTTGCCGGCCCAAGCGGTGCTGTTCACCAACGGCGACATGGACACCCAGCCCGTGGTGATGGACCAGGTGCTGGGAACCACCAGGCCCGGCGTGCTGGTGGTGGACCGGCGACTGCTGGCCGACCCCGTCTACAGGGCACGCGTATGGCGAGAGGCCGAGGCGCGGGGCACGCCGCCCCCCTCAGCCGGACCAGCCTTTGCAATAGCCCTGCTGCAAGCCACGGCCCGCCCGGTGTACTTCGCCCTCAGCCTGGACCGCGATTGGCTGGAGGCCTTCCCCGGCCAGCTGCATGTCGTCGGTGCCGCTTTCCGCGTGGGCGCAGCCTCACCGGACGATGTTGACCTGCTGGCCCGAAACTGGAAGGCCATGCGAAAGACCGCGGATGCCGGGCCGATGAGCCGCAACTACCTGCTGCCCGGCGCCGTGCTGCTGGGGCGGCTGCGCCAAGCCGGCGATGAGCGGGGCGCTGCGCGCGTGGAGGCCGACCTGCGCCGCATCGCCGCCGCCACCGGCGCCACGGCCGAACTGCGGCAGATGGGCATCCTGCAACACTGAGCAACACCATGGGCCTTTTCCGAACCGACCCCGTGGACCTCAGCGACGAGCGCCTGATGGAGCTGGTGGCACGCGGCCAGGAGCGTGCCTTCGCCGTGCTCTACGACCGCTGGCAGCGCAAGCTCCTCTCCTACTTCCGGCGCATGCTCTGGCAGGACAGCGAACGGGCTCAGGACTTCCTGCAGGAGCTCTTCACCAAGCTGGCACAGCGGCCTGAGAGCTACCAGCCCGGCAGGCCTTTCGGCACCTGGCTCTACAGCGTGGCCAACAACATGTGCAAGAACGAATACCGGCGAATGGCCACCCGCACCGCCGCCCTGCCCCACCTGAAAGCCGCCCATAACGGCGTGGCCGAGCCCGAGGGCGGTACCCGTGTGGACCGCGACCACTTTACCGCGCGGCTGGAGGAGGAATTGAACAAGCTGGACCCCGACCAGAAGGCCGCTTTCGTGATGCGCTACCAGGAGGACATGGCCATCAAGGAGATCGCCGCCGTGTTCGGCATCTCCGAGGGGACCGTGAAGAGCCGCCTGTTCTACACCGTGCGCAAACTGGCCGCGGCCTTGCCCGAGTTCAATCCGCAACCTGAACATACCACCCCGGCAACGGGACGAAGACCTTGATGATGGAACGTCCGGAACGATACGACCCCGAGGACATCGAGCACCTGATGCTGGAGCGACCCTTCGAGGAGCTGTTGGCGGAGGAGAAGGCCTTTGTGCTGCACCACCTGCAGGATGCCGCCGAATACCAACGCATGCGCGCCCTGCTGCTGCACATGCAGGCGGAAAGCGGGCAGCCAGAGCCCTTGGAGGCCGGCCCGGTCGTGCGTGAACGCGTGCTGGCGGCTTTCCGTGACCACCGGCAACCGCAATGGCGCATCTGGCTGAACAGCGTGGGGGGCTTTCTGGTGCCTGCGCGGCCTGTGCACTTTTGGCGGCCGGCGCTGGCCCTGGGGGCCTTGGCCCTGCTCAGCATCACGTCCGTCACCTTATGGAAGGCCATGCAGCCGCAGGAGAACAAGGTGCTGGCCGAGCTGCTGCAGCCGAAGGTGCCATCGGCCTCGCCCGAACTGCGGCCGGCAGAGGTGGAATCCAAGGCTGCGGAGGTGCAGCCGCCACAGGAGACGGCCGCCGCCACGGGCTTGCTGGAAGAATCCGCCATGCAGGTGGCAACCGACATGGATCAAGCCTTTGACCAGCAGGTTTCACCGGCCCAGGCCGACCTCGGTGGAGTAGATACCACGGCCGCGCCGGTGACCGATCTTGCCCTGGCCGAGGCTAAGGACCATCCCGCACCGCCGCCCGCATCCGTACGCGCTACCGCCGCCGCCGGGGCGGAAAGGATGGCCAAGGCCGAAGGGCAAGCGGAGGCCGCCAGGGTGGAAACCACCGCGGAAGCCGAGCGCCATCCCATTGCCGAGGACCAGTTGCTGGGCTTGCTGCGCGCAGCTTGGTGAAGAGGGGAATGGTGGTTCGTTATCAGGGGGCAAGGCAGGCAAGGCTTTCCAGCGATACACCGGGAACGCCCCAAGCGGCCGAAAACTTGCCCCCCTATTTACCCCGCCCCCAAACACAAAGCCCCCCAACTTGCGCTGGAGGGCTTGCGGCTGTAGGTGAGCCTCCTGTCAGATTTGAACTGACGACCTGCTCATTACGAATGAGTTATTTGGGCCTTTTCCGGGGTTTCCAAAAGTAGCCTTTTCCTTTGCTTGACGCGGCAAACATAGGCCCAGCAAGGAGAAACCGGTTAGCCCCCTTTTTCCTCCATCTTGCCAAAGTGTTTACGTTTTGTTTACGTTTGCCCCAAGATGGGCGAAAACATACCCCTGAACAAGCGGGCCAAGGAAGATGGCTTCAACGCCCGCTTCATCCTGCTGACAAGCCAGCGAATGAAGAACGGCATGGCACCGATATGCCTGCAGCTGTCCCACCGCCGCAAGGTGAAGCGGTACTCCCTCAAAGAGGCCGTGAAGCCGGAGCAATGGGATGAGGCCCAAGCCCGCGTGAAGGCACGTGTGCGCGGTGGCACCTTAATCAACGGGATCGTCAACGGTATTGAGGCCCGCGTGTGCGGGATCGTTGACGCGCTGGTGGTGAACAATTCCCTGTCGCTGGAAGCCTTCGGGAAAATGTACCGCAACCCCAAGGCCACGTCGGACGTGCTGGCCTACATGGAGGCCACGGAGCAGGAACTACGCAAGGACCGCCCCGGCTATGCGATCATGTTCCGCAACGCGGTGAGCGCACTACGCCGGGCCAATGCGGGCAAGCCCCTGCCCTTCCACGACCTGACACCCCGGAAGCTGGAAGAGGTGGAAGCCTTCCTTCGTCGTGAGGGCTGCACCCCCGGAGGCATAGCCACCTACTACCGGATAATCCGCGTTGCGGTGAACCAAGCGATCAAGGACGGCCTGCTGGCACAGGAGCAATACCCCTTTGAAACGGCCCGGCACAAAGGCTACTCCATGAAGCGGCTGAAGGCCACCACCCGGCCACGCGCTTTGGAGGATGGGGACATTGAACGCCTCAAAGCCTTTCCATTCGATGAACACCCCCTGCTGGGCTGCACCGTCCGGCTGTTCCTCTTCAGCTATTATGCACGGGGCATCAACTTCGCGGACATCGCCCGCCTCACCCACGGCTCCGTCATCAATGGACGCTTGGAATACACCCGCACCAAGACCAAGCGCAAGGGAGAGGGGGCCAACTTCAGCATTCCGGTAAGTGCCCCCATGCAGGAGATCATGGACTACTTCAACGACCGGGAGAGCCGCTACCTGTTCCCGGTGCTGAAAGGGAACGAGGGCACGGAGGCCGAGGTATGGATGCGCATCAAGGACCGGCTCCAACACGTGAACCGCGACCTGAAGGCCGTGGCCAAGGCACTTGGCATCAAAGGTTCCCTCACCTTCTACGTGGCCCGGCACACCTACGCCACCACCCTGAAGCGGAGGGGCGTGGACGTGGCGATCATTTCGGAGAGCATGGGGCATGAGAGCGTGAACACCACCGCCGCCTACCTGAAGCGGTTCGGGAACAACGTGCTGGATGTTGCGGATCAACTGCTGTAAGCGCATGGGCCATGCCTACCTGAAGAGCTTCAGCAACGAGTAACTGGACGCGGCAAACCAAGGGCTTTGAATGATGGCGAAACAACCAAGGAAGGGCAAAATGAAGGATGCTGCCGAGGCAATGCGCGGCCTTGTGAATGACATACGCGGCGACATGGGATTGCCTCCGTTACCCCAAGTACTCCCTCCTGCTTCAACCATTTGGCAAGGCCGGACCGTTGCGGGTGCCTTCGAGCAACTGAAACACGAAGCCCATTACTGCCTTCTTTCGTTCCTCATTGATAGCGCCGCTGAGGTCGAAGAGTATCGCCGGAAACAGTATCGCAGGCTGCAAGGCTATCGCCCGGAATTGAATGACTACATGAGTGCCTTGGGCAACCAACGCCGTGAACTTTCCGGCCAGTGGTACCACGCTGGTGGATCACCGCATTACGGGTTGACATTGACGAACCTCGGCGCGAAGTCCGGCCCTTTGACGCAACGGTGGGAGCGTTGGGCCGAAGGCTTTGCTGAGGAAGTCCGGGCCGCGTTTGTCGCACATGGCCAAGGCGAACAAGCCGCGAAGGAGGTCGGGCGTTTGGCTTCCGGCATTGCCCATCTATCCATCGGCAACGCCGAGCGCACGGCATACGAGGCGCGGCTGGAACGGGCAAGGCAAGACCTGTCGAATAGGGGCCAGTACGCCGCACCCGGAGATATTGCGGCCATGTTCCAAAGGCATATCGAAGGCTTCAACACATGGAGGGTCCGCTTGGTGGAGCGTGTGGGTGCTGTTGTTGCAACCACCACAACCACCAAGCCCAAGCCCGCGAAGGCCCGGCCCAAGCCCCCATCCATTGCAGAGAAGTTCGCCAAGGTGCCGGGGTCGCTGGAAAAGTGGATGGGCCTGTTGAGGGCCAAGGGGCTTGTGGATGCCGAGGGCAGGTTTGCGATGGCAGCGAACGCGAAGGGCAAGGGCAAGTTGATCGCGGCGTGGACCGCAGCACAGGAGTTGTTCCAACTGGATGGGTATGCAACCGATAAGGAACTGGTGCAGGCTTTGAAGGATCATATCGAACTTACAGGGCTTGACCGCTTGGACAAGGTGCGCTCAAACAAGGGTTTCAGCGACCTTGTAACGGAATACAAGGAGGATCTTGAAGTAGACTAAATCCACCCGTTTGCGGCCAGTACGTCCGCAAACGTCCGCAAACGGCACTATCGACTTTTCTACTTGCGCCCGCTTTGGCACTAACGCCACGGCAAGCGCAAGATGAACAACCCTTTTGAAGAGATCACTGCCAAGCTGGATGCCTTGGCCGTGGATGTGCGAGCATTGAAAAGCCGCACGAATGAGAAACCCGATCGGAAACGCCGGGTCGGACTTTCGGAAGCTGCCAAATACTGCGGATTGGCTAACCGGACGATGTACAAGAAAACGCATCGCCGGGAAGTGCCGCACAGTAAGGTTGGTGGGCGCTTGTTCTTTGACTTGGATCTTTTGGATGCTTGGATCGACGGGGGGCGCCGACCCATGGCCTCCGAGATCGCAGAGGAACGCATGGCCGGAAACAAGTGAGCGGGCAGCGCATCACCGCATACCCGCTCAAAAATTCTTGGACATGCCAAAGATAGCACTACCCGTGTCCGTGAACGCCGACCTGATCACGGACATTGAGGCCGAAGCCCTGCACCTTGAACCCAAGCCTGCGGAAGACGATCGGCCCAAGGCCGGGCCGTTCCCCGTGGAGGCCTTCCCCAAGCCCATTGCCGACTTGCTGGAAGTCCTACGGCAAAAAGCCCGGTTCCCCGTGGACTATTCCGCCGCCGGGCTGCTGTTCACCGCCTCCACCGCGATCGGCAATAGCACCGCCCTATGCTGCGGCCCCTACACGGCATCCGCCGCACTGTGGCTGCTGGCCGTTGGTGCCCCGTCCGTGGGCAAAAGCCCCCCGGTGGACCTGCTGACCCGGCCCCTGACCGATCACGACCGCCACACCAAGTCCGAACACGATCACAAGGTGAGGGAATGGGAGACCGCGCAAGAAGAGCGCAAAGGCAAGAAGCGGGACAAGAACGCACCTACTCAAGAGCCACCCGCACCGCGCCCGGTATGGAGGCCGCACGTTGTCGGGGATGTTACCATGGAGGCATTGATCGCGAAGTTGTCGGCAACACCGCGCGGGCTTGGACGGCACAACGATGAGTTCCTGGGCTTCCTCCAAAGCATGGACGCATACCGCAGCGGAGGGGACCGCCCCAAGTGGCTGTCGATCTTCAACGGCCAACCCATCACTGAGATCCGAAAGACCGCCGGTGAACATTTGGTGCCGCGCCCATTCGTTGCCTTGGCAGGCGGGATCCAAACCGGGAAGCTGGCAGCGCTTGCCGGTGCCGACGATGGCTTTCTCCACCGCTTGCTGGTGTTGTGGCCGGACGTGCAACGCGCGGAATACGCCACCACCACGGAGCTACCGGCAGAGTGGATCCAATGGTGGAAGCAGGTGGTGGACTACCTGCTGGGGCTGGAAATGGACCTCAACGGCGGCGATCCCCAACCCGTAGTGCTGCGGTACACGGAACAGGCTGCGGCCATGTACGCCGCATGGGACCGGAGGCACACGGACCGGAAGAACGCCGCGATCGAAGCCGGGGACGAACTGACCGCCGCGCTCCTTGGCAAGCTGGACACATACCACCACCGGCTGGCCCTTGTGCTGGAACTGCTGCACCGTGCCTGCGACGGTCAACAAGCAGGTGGAGAGGTGCGCACCGAAGCCGTGGAGGGTGCCCAAAAGCTGCTGGACTACTTCGAGCGCACGGCGCGGAAGATGCACTTCAATATGTTCCAAGCCTCCCCATTGGACCGTTTGGCAGGCGACAAGCTGGGCCTGTACGATGCCCTGCCCGGTGAGTTCACCACGGCTGAGGCGATCGTGAGAGCGGACGGCATGGGGCTGTCCGCACGGACCATGAAACGGCGGCTGAACGAGTGGAGCAAGGGCCGCCAACCCCTCCTTGCGAAGGACGGCCAAGGGCGGTACCGGAAGCAATTCGAGCATTAACCCCATGGCACAACTGTCCTTTTTGACACTTTCCAGCATTGACGCGGGTTTGAGGCCCAAAAAGGGCTGGCACTTTGCTGGCACAACGTGGCACAAACCCTGCCCGCCCATGGGGACAAAGTGCCAAAGTGCCAAAGTTTGTGCCACCCGAAAACGCGCTGCAACCCGCGTCCCCGTAGCAAAGTGCCAAAGTGCCAAAAGTGACACGGGGGAATATCCCTCCAAAACATGAGCGCCCCCCAACGCTTCACCCTGGAGCCGTACCGGGGACCGTCAACCCGGCACACCTGCCCCGGCTGCGGACACCGAAAGGAGTTCACCAAGTACGTGGACACCACCACCGGGGAGGTGCTGCCCGACCATGTGGGGAAGTGCAACCGGGCGGACCGCTGCGGCTATCACTACCCGCCCCGCGACTACTTCCGGGACAACGGCCTGAAGCCCGACAACGGCACCGCCTACACCCCGAAGCCTGAGCCGCCGCCGCCCGTCCCCTTCCTGCATGATCGCGACGTGGTGAAAGCCCTACGCGCCCACCCTGAGCGGAACACCCTGAGCGCATACTGGCGGAACCTGATCGGATCGGACCGCTGGAACAAGGTGGCCCGTGACTACGCGATGGGCACGTGGCCCGATGGACGCATGGCCGGGGCTGCGGTCTACTGGCAGGTGGACGTTCATGGCAAGGTGAAGGGCGGCAAGGTCATGCTGTATGATCCGGACACCGGGCACCGGAGCAAGGATGGCGGCACCACGTGGGTGCATAGCCTGCAAGGCGGCATCCCGCAAGGCCGGAAGCTGGAACAGTGCCTGTTCGGGGAACACCTGCTGGGGGGCTGGCCGATGGATGCTACCGTGGCCGTGGTGGAGAGCGAGAAAACGGCCATGATCGCCGCCGCCTTGGTGCCCAACTACCTATGGCTGGCCACCGGGTCGCTGGGAGAGTTCAAGCTGGCCAAGCTCCAAGCCTTGACGGGCCGGAAGGTGCTGGCCTTCCCTGATCTGAGCGACGCGGAAAGCACGGCCTACTACAAGTGGCGGGCGGTGGCTGAGGAGACGCGGCACCTGTTCGCATCCATCCATGTGAGCGACCTGCTGGAAGCCGGGGCGACCATGGAGAACATGCTGGCCGGGATGGACATTGCCGACCTGCTGTTGAGCGAGCAGCCAGCCGCCGAGGTCGGGGCCATGGCAGCACCGGCACCACCACCACCGCAGCCGCCCC
>JAHDVX010000002.1:201985-256584 GCA_023382455.1 Flavobacteriales bacterium | reverse complement strand
CTGGATCTGGGATGCCGCCTGCTCCATCCGGGGCGCCAAGGATGCCCCCAAGTACAAGGACTACATCCTGCCGCTCATCTTCACCAAGCGCCTGTGCGACGTGTTCGACGATGAGCTGGACCGCATCGCCGCCGAGGTGGGCTCGCGCGAAAAAGCCTTCCGGCTGGTGAAGGCGGATAAGAAGCTCGTGCGCTTTTACCTGCCGCTGGAACCCGCCGACCCCGAGCAGCCCGTGTGGAGCGTGGTCCGCACCCTCAGCGACAAGATCGGTGAGCAGCTCACCACCCACCTGCGCGAAGTGGCCAAGGCCAACCCGCTGCTGCAGGGCATCATCGACCGCGTGGACTTCAACGCCACCACGCACGGCCAGCGCGACCTGGCCGACGACCGCCTCAGCAACCTCATCGAGGCCATCAGCACCAAGCGCCTTGGGCTGAAGGACGTGGAGGCCGACATCATCGGCAAGAGCTACGAGTACCTCATCCGCAAGTTCGCCGAGGGCGGCGGGCAGAGCGCCGGCGAGTTCTACACCCCCGGCGAAGTGGGCGAGGTGATGGCCCGCGTGCTGGAATGCGAACCCGGCATGGAGGTGTACGACCCCTGCTGCGGCAGCGGCGGCCTGCTGATCAAGTGCGAGATCGCGCTGGAAACGCAGATGAAGGAAGGCGGACCTCCCGGTCCGCCACTGAACACCGGCGGACCGGGAGGTCCGCCCTCCTACGCTCCTCTCCGCCTTTATGGTCAGGAGTACGTGGCCGATACCTGGGCCATGGCCAACATGAACATGATCATCCATGACATGCAGGGCCAGATCGAGATCGGCGACACCTTCAAGAACCCCAAGTTCCGCGAGCGGGGGCGGCTGAAGACCTTTGACCGCGTGGTGGCCAACCCCATGTGGAACCAGGACTGGTTCACCGAGGCGGACTATGCCAACGACGAGCTGGACCGCTTCCCCACCGGCGCGGGCTTCCCCGGCAAGGCCAGTGCGGACTGGGGCTGGGCGCAGCACATCCTCGCCAGCCTCAAACCCACCGGCCGCGCCGCCGTGGTGCTGGATACCGGCGCCGCCAGCCGTGGCAGTGGCAACGATGGCAACAGCAAGGAGCGCGAGGTGCGCAAGTACTTCGTGGACAACGACCTGGTGGAAAGCGTGCTCTACCTGCCCGACAACCTCTTCTACAACACCACCGCGCCGGGCATCGTGCTCTTCCTACGCAAGGCCAAGCCCACCGCCCGCCAGGGCAAGGTGCTGCTGGTGAACGCCGGCCAGCTCTTCGAGAAGGGCAAGCCCAAGAACTTCCTCGCACCCGCGCACATCGACCGCATTGCGGAGGTGATGCTCGGCTGGCAGCAGGTGGAGAAGCTCAGCCGCATCGTACCGGTGGACGAGCTGGCCAAGAACGACTACAACATCTCGCCCAGCCGCTACATCCACACCGGCGAGGCCGCCAGCTACCGCCCCATCCCGCAGATCGTGCAGGAACTGGAGGCCATTGAGGCCGAGGCGCAGCGGACGGATGCGGAGTTGAAGCGGATACTCAAAGAGTTGGGAGTGTGAGCACTTGGGAAGAAATAGCGGTCCCGGATGCGCTCCTTGATACGAGCGTTGGAAAACAGCACCAAGTGCTGGCACAGGACATTGCGCCTTCGGGTGCTTATCCGGTGATCGACCAAGGGCAATCCTTCATCGCCGGGTACTGCGACGATCCTTCACGCGTGATCGACTTCGCGTTGCCGGTGATCATTTTCGGTGACCATACCCGTGCCTTCAAGTATGTAGACTTCCCTTTCGTGTTGGGTGCAGATGGCACGAAGGTGTTGAAGCCGGACCCTGAGCAATTCGATGCGAGGTACTTCTACTTCGCCATGCTGGCCTTGGACATCCCGAACCGAGGATATAATCGGCACTTCAAGATCCTGCGGGAACGCTCCATTCCAAAGCCCCCGCTCCCCGAACAGCAGCGCATCGCCCAGGTGCTCAGCACGGTGCAGGAGGCCATCGCGCAGCAGGAGCGCCTGATCCGCACCACCACCGAGCTGAAGCAGGCCCTGATGCAGAAGCTCTTCACCGAAGGGCTGCGCGGCGAAGCGCTCAAGGAAACGGAGATCGGGAGGGTGCCGGAGAGTTGGGAGGTGGTGGAACTCGGTGATGTATTTAAGTTCACCAGTGGCAAGCCCAAGCCGAAGGACACGACGCTAACGCGAAGTGGTGAGCGCCCGATACCTGTTTATGGAGGAAACGGCATAATGGGCTACACCGCAGAGCTTCTCTTGGACCATACGACACTCATACTCGGGCGAGTGGGAGAATACTGTGGTTGTGCTCACCTTACAGAACCGAAGGCATGGATCACGGATAATGCCCTCTACGTGAAGGAGGACAAGTTGAAGCCCAACTACGAGTACCTCCGTGAGCATCTCGACCATCTGGACCTCAATCAGTACAGCAACAAGATGGGGCAGCCGCTGATCACTCAGGGCATCATAGGCAAAGTGAAGTTCGGATTGCCGACTCGCAAGGAACAGGATGAGATAGCTACCGCACTAAAGGCAGTTGAGAACCGCATTCATGTTGCTGAACTCAAACGCAACGCACTCCGTGACCTCTTCCGCACCCTGCTTCATGAGCTGATGACGGGGAAGGTGAGGGTGAACATTGATTGAATGAAAAGTCATGGCGCATAAAGCAATCGAGCAAGTCCTGCAGCGTGCAGAACAGTCCAAGGCTGACTCCGATTTCACGTACTTCTTTGCGCTCTTAGGCGCAGCTGAAGCATTGGCGAAGACAATGGTGCTCTCGGTTGTGGCCTCGATCGGAAATGACAAGGATCGACATCGATATCGGCTGGAGCACCAATTGGTGCGTGCATCTGGTATCGGCGAGTGGTCACAGGTGATAGAAGACGCACTGACTGGCTCAGCTTCACAGTTCCTTCTTGTCAACGCCGGCGAAGTGAAGGTGGAATTGACCCGCACTTGCAAAGCTGGTGAGTGGCAACATGATGCGTCCAAAGCACTGAAGGATGCACTGGACCATTTTGGCATAGAAGCAGAAGAGCTACCGGTCAAGTCGGATATGAAAAGGTGGTTCCGTTTGTTCGCGACACTCAGAAACAAGACGAAGGCACATGGCGCGCCTAAGCCATCCATGTGTGGCGTCGGTGCCAACCTATTGAAGCGAAGTATCGACCTCGTGTACGCCAACTTTAGTTTGTTCAATTGCCCATGGGTCTACTTGCATCGAAATATCAACGGTAAATACAGGGTATCCGCGATTGCTGGTGATGACGCTCCGTTCGCGAAGCTTCGTACAAGCAGAGACTTCTCGTTGCCAGATGGTGTGTACATTGATATGGCCGGACCTAGGAGAATCAACCTTATGCATTCTGACGCAGAGTTGATTGACTTCTTCTTTGCGAATGGAGGTTTCACGACGAAGAGCTACGAACTTCTTTCCTACTACACAGATAACAAGGCCACCGGGGATTCGAGCGAATTCCTTACTCCACCTGGCGTATTGCCTGGAAGTGAGACTGACGGCTACGGCGAGCTCCGCGCTCGAGGAAGTACATTTTCGAATGCACCTGAGGTCATAAAGGATTATGTAATCCGCCCCGCGCTTGAGAAGCAGCTACGAGACCTGCTGCTAGACGACCGCCGCCTTATCGTGACGCTACATGGCCGCGGCGGAATAGGCAAGACTTCACTGGCTCTCAAGGTGATTCACGAGTTGTTTGATCTGGAGAAGTACACGGCAATTGTTTGGCTTAGTGCGCGGGATATTGACCTTCAACAGCACGGCGCCAAGCCTGTGCGTCCAGTAGTTGTCGGACCCGACGATATGTCCAAGCTCTACGCGTCCTTGGTCCTTTCCCAAGACCAGTACAAGACAATCAAGGCAAGGCCGTATTTCGAGGGTCAATTGGAGAAGTGTGATCTAGGGCCATGTCTCTTCATTTTCGACAACTTCGAAACAACACAGAACCCAGTCGAAGTATTCACGTGGATCGATGCCTTCGTTCGGCCACCAAACAAGATTCTTATCACAACGCGTCTGCACGATTTCAAAGGCGACTATTGGGTAGAAGTCAAGGGTATGGAGGAAGCGGAAACCCGTCAGTTGATTCAGAGAACAGCTCAATCGCTGGGCGTTGAACACCTCCTTACAGAGAGCTATGTGACTGATTTGATTCGGCAGTCAGAGGGTCACCCCTACGTGATCAAGGTGCTCCTGGGCGAGGTTGCTAAGCTGAACCGTGCCGCCAACATTCCTCAGCTCGTTGCTGGGACAGATGATATTCTCACAGCATTGTTTGAACGAACCTACTCAAGTCTGACCCCCTGTGCTCAAAGGGCCTTCTTAACCCTCTGTGGTTGGAACTCCCCTGTGCCGAGGCTCGTTCTTCAAGCAGTACTCATTCAAGCGACCAACGAGCGCACCGAGGTTGAGAATGGAGTGGACCTGTTGATTCGGTACTCAATGGCTGAGGCGCATCGGGCTCAAGTTGACGACCAAGAGTTCATCAGCCTTCCACTCGTTGCAAGCACATTCGGCCGAAAGAAGTTGAACATCCATCCGGCAAAGTCCTCGATAGAAAGAGATGTGGAAATCCTACAAATGCTTGGTGCAAGTCAACGAGGCGATGTGCACCTTGCGCTTGCGACCCGATTAGAGCAGTTCTTGAAGAACATCTCGAAAAAGATCGACAAGGGTGGGAGCTTTGATACCTATGCCCCGGTTCTCGAAGCGGTATGCCGCGCGTACAATCCAGGCTGGTTGTTGCTTGCCAGATGGCACATGGAACAACGTACGTCTGATGGCTACGCAAGGGCCAAGGATGAATTGAACCGCTTCCTCGAGAATGGGCCACCGGAGCGGGATGCAGCTCTCGCATGGTGGATCTTGGCTGAAGCGTGCTATCAAACAAAGGACCTCTTAGGCGAGGTTCATGCCCTTATCAATCGATCGCAAATCAGCAGTGTCCCATTCAGCGATGTTTCGAGTACTGCTAATCGGTTCAACCTGTATTTGAAACAACAGAGTGTAGACCTTGACCGCGAGCTGAAACGCGACTATGTTGAACGGCTGGCTGGTGCTATGGCTGCCCGAGTAGCAGAAGCGGACCCGGATGACCTCTCACGAATGGCTTGGTTAGCAATCCATTTGCAGAATGATTCAGACGCACGCGAGTATGTGAAGCGCGGGCTTTCAATGGAACCCACCAACTACCACCTTATCAACCTGGCTGATCGTCTAGGTGTGCCGGTGCCAAGGACTGTCGAAGGCTGATCATGCCCACCCCCGGCGAACACAAGACCGTACAAGCGCGCATCCTGGCCTATGCGCAGGAGCTGGGCTGGGCCGTGGTGCCGCGCAAAGAGGCCGAGCGGCGCCGGGGTTTCGATGCCGAGGCGCATGGTAGCGAGCGGGCGCGCAACGCCTCGCTCTTCTTTGATGATGTGCTGGATGCCCAGGTGCGGCGCTTCAACCCGCTGTACGCCGAGGCCCCCGGCGCCCTGCCCGCCCAATTGCGCCTATTGCACACGGACATCTACGGCAATCGCGAGTTCCTGGCCTACCTGCGCAACCAAGGCAAGTTCTTCGACCACGAAGAGAACCGCGAGCGCGACCTGGTGCTCATCGACTACAATGCGGTAGGTGGGGCTGCCGGTCCGTCACACACTCCCGGGCGGACAGGAATGTCCGCCATCCGGGAAGGGACGGAACGCGGACTTTCCAGTCCGCGCGTGAGCACGGGCACGGCTGGTGTCCCGGGCGGGCAAGAAAGTCCGCCATCCCAGGACAACAACATCTACGAGGTCACTGAGGAGTGGACCACGCACAACGGCCACCACGCCACGCGGCAGGATGTGGTCTTCCTGATCAACGGCATCCCTGTGCTGGTGATCGAGTGCAAGAACGCCACCAAGGACGAGGGCATCGCCCTGGGCATCGACCAGATCCGGCGCTACCACCGCGAAACGCCCGAGGTGATGGTGCCCCAGCAGCTTTTCACCGCCACCGACGCCATCGGCTTCAAGTACGGCGTTACGTGGAACACGGTGTACCGCAACATCTTCGAATGGAAGTATTCGGAGGGCGGACCTCCCGGTCCGCCACGGAGCACCGGCGCACGGCATGCCGGCGGACCTGGAGGTCCGCCTTCCGAATACCCCGGTCCGCCACGGAGCACCGGCGGACCGGGAGGTCCGCCCTCCCGCTTCTTCGACCCGTACTCCTCCGTAGGTCCGAAGGAGCACCGCCTCCCGCATTGGCACCAACCCGGCGTGTACTGCTCCGTGACGTGGCGCATGGGAGACTCGCTTCCGCGCGAAGTGTTGGAAGAGTGGACAGCCGAACGCGATGCCTGGCTGCGCCAACACCCCGAACCGTGGACCGAAGCCATCGAACTGGAATACTTCGATCGCTTCAGCCGCCGCATGGACAAGTGGCTGGATGCGGGCAAAGGCTCGTGTCCTTTCCGGGATCCGTCACTCGCCCGCATCGTTGGCGACACGCTCCAGCATTTCGATGGTCAGCACTTCGAGCTGGTGAGCTACGTGGTGATGCCGAACCATGTGCACGTGCTGTTCCGTCCCATGGGTGAGCACACGGTGAGTGAGATCGTGAAGTCGTGGAAGAGCTTCAGTGCGCGTGAAGTGAACAAGCGCCTGGGGAAGACCGGCGCGCTGTGGATGGATGAGTACTGGGATCGATTGATCCGCAACGAGGACCACTTCGAGCAGGTGTGTGATTACATCCGGAACAATCCGGCGGAGAGTGGGCTGAAGGATGGGGAATACCTACTCTATGAGAAGGACGCATTGACGGAAGGCGGACCTCCCGATCCGCCGCATAGCACCGGGATCCCGGGCGGACCGGGAGGTCCGCCATCCGAATACACGCCCGGCCGCTTGGAGGCCAAGGTGAAGAGCTTCTGCGCCATCCCGCAAGTGCTGGCCCTGCTGAAGGACTTCATTGTCTTCGCCGAAAAGGACGAGGAGCTGAACAAGTACATCCTGCGCCAGCACCAGACAACGGCGGTGGAGCGCGTGGTGCAACGCGCACTGGACCCGCAGCGGCGGCGCGGGCTGGTGTGGCACACGCAGGGCAGCGGCAAGACCTTCACCATGATCAAGGCCGCCGAGCTGCTCTTCAAGGCCCCCGAGGCGGACAAGCCCACGGTGCTGCTGATGATCGACCGCAACGAGCTCGAGGACCAGATGCTGAAGAACCTGGCGGCGCTGGGCCTGGGCAACATCGAGCACGCCGAGAGCATCGCCAAGCTGAACAAGCTGCTGAAGGACGACTACCGCGGCATCATCGTGTGCATGGTGCACAAGTTCCGCGACATGCCGGCGAACATCAACACGCGCAAGAACATCTACGTGCTGATCGACGAGGCGCACCGCACCACCGGCGGCGACCTGGGCAACTTCCTGATGGCCGGCTTGCCGAACGCCAGTTACCTCGGCTTCACCGGCACGCCCATCGATAAGACCGCCTACGGGCGCGGCACCTTCAAGACCTTCGGCGGCGAGGACGACAAAGGCTACCTGCACAAGTACAGCATCGCCGACAGTATCAGCGACGGCACCACGCTGCCCCTGTACTACAACCTGGCACCCAACGAGCTGCTGGTGCCGCACGAAACGCTGGACAAGGAATTCCTTTCGCTGGCCGAGGCCGAGGGCCTGGCGGACATCGAGCACCTGAACAAGGTGCTGGACCGTGCCGTGAACCTGAAGAATTTCCTGAAAGGCAAAGAGCGCGTCAAGAAGGTGGCCGCGTTCGTGGCAAGGCACTACACCGAAAATGTGGAACCTCTCGGTTACAAGGCCTTCCTGGTGGGCGTGGACCGGGAGGCCTGCGCGATGTACAAGCACGCACTGGACCAGTACCTGCCACCCGAGTACAGCACCGTGGTGTACACCGGCAACAACAACGACAGCGCCGCGCTGAAGGAATGGCACATGGACGAGAAGAAGGAGCGGCAGGTCCGCAAGGCCTTCACCAAACTGGACCAGCAGCCCAAGATCCTCATCGTCACCGAGAAGCTGCTCACCGGTTTCGACGCGCCGCTGCTCTATGCCATGTACCTGGACAAGCCCATGCGCGACCACACGCTGCTGCAGGCCATCGCCCGGGTGAACCGCCCCTACGAGAACGAGCAGGCCGAGATGGTAAAGCGCCACGGTTTCGTGCTGGACTTCGTGGGCATCTTCGACAAGTTGGAGAAAGCGCTGGCCTTTGATAGTGACGAGGTCAATGCCATCGTGAAGGACATCGCCCTGCTGAAGGGCCTGTTCAAGCACAAGATGGAACAGCAGGTGCCCGCCTACCTCGCACTGGTGGGCGGCCGCTTCGACGACCGCGACGTGGACACGCTGATCGAGCACTTCCGCGACCCGGAACGCCGCAAGGAGTTCTTCAAGGCGTATAAGGAAGTGGAGATGCTGTATGAGATCATCAGCCCCGATGCCTTCCTGCGCCCCTACATCGAGCCCTACGCCACGCTGAGCGCCATCTACGACGTGGTGCGCAAGGCCTACACCAAGCGCGTGGAGGTGGACCGGGAGTTCCAGCGCAAGACGAACAGCCTGGTGCAGGAACACGTGGGCACCTACAACGTGAACGCGCCGCTGGAGCTGGTGGAGATCAACGAGCGCACCATCGAGCTGATCAAGCAGAAGAACGCTGGTGACGGTACCAAGGTGATCAACTTGGTCAAGAGCATCGAGAAGAAGGCCGAGTCCGAAAGCGACGACCCCTTCCTGATCGCCATGGCCGAACGCGCCAAGGCGGTGCAGGAGAGCTTCGAAAGCCGCCAGTCCGATACGAAAGAGGCGCTGGATGATCTGCTGCGCCTCGTGCAACAAAATGAGGACCGCAAACGGGAGCAGGCCGAGAAGGGCTTCGATGGGCTTACCTACTTCGTGTACCGCACCCTGCTGGATGCCCAGGTGCCCGAAAGCGAGACGGTGAGCCGCAAGATCAAGGACGCCTTCGTGGCCTACCCGCACTGGCAGCAGAACGAAAAGGACCTGCGCGAGCTGCGCAACAAGGTCACCTTCGCCATCTTCGCGCAGGTGGATGACCCGGATGCGGTGGCAGGCTTGGTGGAAGAGTTGTTCACGCTGCTCGATAAGGCGAACAACCTGTGATGATGGACCGCAAGGCTGACTTCAAACAAAGGGTGCGTGATTGGTCGCGCAAGCTGGAGGTGGAAGTCGTGTGGCTGGGCGTGCGCCCCATGCGGCGCAAGTGGGCCAGCTGTTCCACGAACGGCCACTTGAATTTCAATAGCGAACTCCTGCAGAAGTCCCACAAGTTCCAGGACTATGTGATCGTGCATGAACTGCTCCACCTGCGCGTCCCGAACCATGGCAAGCTCTTCAAGAGCCTGATGCGGGCGCATTTGGGGGAGTGGGAAAATGAAACGCATAGGGGAGGAGCCCATAGTTCCAGGGCCGACCAACCGATACGGTGAATGGAGCCTACCTAACGGTGGGCAGGGAACATCCCTTCACTCTCCCTTCTCGCTCAGCTCCAGCCATCGCTCTTCCAGGCGTCCCAGTTTGGTGATGAGCTGTTCCAAGGAGATGGAGAGCTCCATCACCGCGTGGTGGTCGCTGGCCTTTTCGGCCATCTCGGCCAGCAGGTCAGCCTTCTTCTGCTCCAGCGTGGGCAGTTCCTTGTCGATCTTCTTCAGCTCGATGCGCTCGGCGTAGGTGAGCTTGTTCGAGGGCGTGGCCTTCTTCTCTTGCTTCACCTCCTTTTCCTCCCTCACCTCTCTCAGTCCCTTTGCCGCCTTCTCCTGTTCCTTCTGGTGCTCGCGCAGCTCGGTGTAGCTCAGCACCCATTCCTTGATCTTGCCCTCACCCTCGAACACCAGGAGCTTGGTGCAGATCTTGTCCATGAAGAAGCGGTCGTGGCTCACGATCAGCAGGCAGATGCCGAGGTCGGTGAGGAAATCCTCCAGGGCATTGAGCGTGGGGATGTCCAGGTCGTTGGTGGGCTCGTCCAGCACCAGCACGTTGGGATTCTTCATCAGCACGGTGCAGAGATGCAACCGCCGCTTTTCCCCGCCGCTGAGCGTGCTCACGTACTGGAACTGTTTTTCCTTGTCGAACAGGAAGCGTTCCAGCAGTTGGGATGCCGTGAGCGTGCGGCCCTTGCTCATGGGGATCACGTCGGCGATGTCCCGCACCACCTCGATGATGCGCTTATCCTCCTCCAGGTGCAGGCCCTGCTGGCCGAAGTAGCCCAATACCACGGTATCGCCGATGGTGACCTTCCCGGCATCCGGTGCGGTACGTTTGGTGAGCAGGTCGATGAAGGTGCTTTTGCCCACGCCGTTGGGTCCCACGATGCCGATGCGGTCACCGGCCTTGATGGAGTAGCTGAAGTGCTCCACGATCTTCTTCTCGCCGAAGCTCTTGGTGAGGTTGCGGGCCTCGATCACCTTGCCGCCCAGGCGGGAGGTCTGGATGTCGATGGCCACCTGGCCGTGGTCGTACTTGCGCGTGGCCTGCTCCTTCAGCACATCGAACGCTTGCAGTCGGCTCTTGCTCTTGGTGCCGCGGGCGCGGGGCATCTTGCGCACCCACTCCAGTTCACTGCGCATCAGGCCGCGCAGGTGCTGCTGGGTGGCGTTGCGCACTTCCTCCAGTTCGGCCTTCTTTTCCACGTACCAGCTGTAGTTGCCCTTGAAGCGGGTGAAATCACCGAACTCCATTTCGATGATCTCGTCGCAGACGTTGTCCAGGAACCAGCGGTCGTGCGTCACCAGCAGCAGCGTCAGGTTGGGTGCCGAGAGCTCGGCCTCCAGCTGCTCGATCATCAGCAGGTCCAGGTGGTTGGTGGGTTCATCCAGGATCAGCACGTCCGGCATGTCGATGAGCACTTTGGCCATGGCCAGGCGCTTCTGCTGGCCGCCGCTCAGGGTGTTCACGGGCTGCTCCAGGTCGCGCAGGCCGAACTGGAAGAGCAGGCGCTTGATGCGGGCCTCGTGGTCCCACGCGCCCAGCTCGGTCATGCGTGTGATGGCCTGGTGGAGCTCGTCGCCGTCGGTGTGCTTGGCGGCGAGGTGCTCGTAGGTGCGGATGGCGTTGGAAACGGGATCATCGCGGTCCAGCATCTCGTCCACCAGCGAGCGTGCGGTGGTCATGGCCACGTGCTGGTCCAGGTAGCCCACGCGGAGGCCCTTGTTGAAGGCGATGGTGCCCTCATCGGGCGTTTCCACGCCGGCGATGCACTTCAGCAGGGTGCTCTTTCCCGATCCGTTGCGGGCCACGATGGCGGTCTTCTGGCCTTTCTCCAGGCCGAAGGAGATGTCTTTGAAGAGTTGGCGCGGGCCGTAGCGCTTGCTGAGGCGCTCCACGGAGAGGACGTTCATGCGGGGCGCGAAGGTATTGCAGGGGGTAGGTCGAAGTTCGTAGTTTATGGGTTGCGGTCCTGAAGTCCCCTACGCACTACGCACTACGCACTACGCACTACGCACTACGAACTACGCACTACGAACTACGAACTACGCACTACGAACTACGAACTTCGTTCCCTCCCACACCCATGCCCCAAGCGCTTTGGACCATCGGCCATTCCACACATCCCTTCGCCGAGTTTGCATCGTGGCTGGGGGCGTTCGATATCGTACAGCTGGCGGATGTGCGCAGTTTCCCCGGCTCACGGCACGAGCCGCAATTCAACAAGGAAGTGCTTCCCGGGGCATTGGGGGCGGCCGGCATCGGCTATGTGCACCTGCCGCGGTTGGGCGGCCGGCGGAAGGTGCGGAAGGACTCCGTGAATACCGTGTGGCGGCACCCGGCCTTCCGTGGCTACGCGGATTACATGATGGACGACCCGGCCTTTGAAGAGGGGTTGGCGGAGCTGAAGAAGTTGGCGGAAACGCGGCGCACGGCCATCATGTGCAGCGAGGCGCTGTGGTGGCGCTGCCACCGTTCCATGATCGCGGACCGGCTGAAGGCGGATGGCTGGATCGTACACCACATCACCGGCCTCGGGAAGGAAGAGGTCCACCCATGGACCGGCGCGGCACGCATGAAGGAGGGGAAACTTTTCTACGGCCCCGGCGAAATGGACCTGCCGTTCCTCCGGAGATCGGATTGAATGCCCCGGCCTCTTTGGCGTGTTGAGGAGTGAAAATGACCGTCGCAGTTGGGCCACGGGCCACGAGCTGTGCATCGGGAACCGGGAACTGCCAACTGCCAACTGCTCCTGCCAACTGCTCCTCACCCCTTCACCTCCTCCAGCAACGTCCGCATGTCCTTGATGGCCTGGTCCACTTCATCCTTTTTCGTGCCATCGTAAAAGCCGCGCAGGCGGCCCAGCGGGTCCACGAGCACGAAATTCTCCGTGTGGATGAAATCATCGGGGCCTCCATCGCCTTGGTCGAGCACGGCGAAGTAGCTGGTGCGGGCCAGGCGGTAGATCTGCTTGCGGTCGCCGGTGAGCAGGCGCCAGCGGTCGTGCTTTACGCCGTACTCCTCCGCGTAGGCCTTCAGCACGGGCACGGAATCGGTTTCCGGTGTAACGGAGTGGGAGAGCAGGAGCACGCGGTCATCGTCAAGGAAGGCCTCCTGCACGCGTACCATCTGCCGGCTCATCTTCGGGCAGATGGAGCCGCAGGTGGTGAAGAAAAAATCCGCGAGGATCACCTTGCCCTGCACGTCGCGCAGGAAGAGGCTATCGCCGTCCTGGTCGATCAGGTTGAAGGGCTTGATCCGGTGTTCGCCCTGCTCATTGCGCACGGAACTGTCCACCAGGCGTTGGTCCAATTGCGAAGGGCGGTAGATCGGGAGTTCGTTGCCGGGCTTCACGAGGAAGTAGCCGATGGTGACGGCGATGGCGAACAGGCTGGCGAAGATGCCGGCACGAAAAAAGGGCGAGTTCTTATTCACTTTTTCTTCTTGTTGAACGACAGCTCATAGGCCAGGAGGAGGACCCAGGAGTTCTCGGGGGCGGGCGTATTGGTCTCCTGGTCGAAACGGATGGCCACATCGAGGGTGTTCCGCTTGGCAGCGTCCAGGTTGAACTTGGTGCCCAGGTCATACCGCATGCCCACCAGGCGGTTTCCGGTGTAGTGCAGGCCTGTGAACGTTTCGACCTGTAGGTAGGGGTCGAGTTTCCACTTGGGGATGTCGTACTCCAGGGTGAAGCGGTTGCGCACCAAGGTCCGGATCTTCTTTACCGGCAGGAAGGTATGCTCGTAGGTGAACCGGTAGTCTCCATCCAGGCGGCCACGCTTGCCTTGCAGCCATGTCCGCACGTAAATGCGGTCGTAGTCGGACTTCTCCCGGTCCTTGAAGGCATGCCGGTATTCACTGCCCACGCGGAGGAACTTCGTGATGGAGTACTTCAGTCCGCCATTCAGGTTCACCTGCTTGTGCCCGCCTCCCCAGTCGTTCAGCCGCCACTCTGCTTCACCGAAGACGCGCAGGTTGCGGAAGAACCGGGCCTGGGTCACTTCCGTATCCTTCTTGCGGAAAGGCTTCACCTCCGTAGATGCGCTCATCCACACCTGCCCATCCGTTTCCGGCATGGAAGTGCTTTCTTGCTGGGCCAGGGCGGAAGTGGCCGCAGCCAGCAGGAGAAGGACGATATGAAGGAGCCTGGTCAAAAGTTCTTCACGGTGAAGGTCGGCACGGTCACCACGTCTTTCTTGCCATCGATCGTCACCTTGTAGCTCACGGCCTCGGTCTTTCCGGGGCAGTCGCATTCGCCGAAGGTGTACACGGTGTAGTCGCCTTTGCGCAACCATCGGAAGGTAAAGCCGCCATCAGGTCCGGTGCGCACGTCATCATCATGGTACTCGTGGTCGCCGTAAACGATGTAAACGCGCGTGTCCATGTAGGGGTAGGGGTCGCCGATGGGGCTTCCGGCGCCGTTCACGTCCTGGCGCAGCACCACACCGCGGATCTCGGCCTTGCCCCCTTCACCGGGTTCCTTCTTGCAGGCCGGTGACAGCATGGCGAGGCAGGCGAGGAGAAGCAGACTTTTGCGCATGGGGCTTTGGGGATGATGCGGGTGAAAGTTACTGGCTTCGGCGCGCACGAACACGGGCGGCACGCCTTGGCAATCTTGGGTGAAGCTCAGGCCGGCGTGTTGGAGTAGATGCCATCGACCTCCGTGGCATACTTCGCCAGGATGGGTTTGCGGCGCAGCTTGAGCGAGGGGGTGAACTCGCCGCCGTCGATGCTCCATTCCTTGGGCAGCAGCACGAACTTCTTCACCTGCTCCCAGTGCCCGAGACCCTGGTTCACCGCATCCACCTCCTGCTGGATGCGGGCGATGATGCGCTGCTCGCGCACGGCCTCCTCGGGTCCGCCGTACGGGATCTCCTTCAGGGCGCAGTAGTCCTTCAGGAAGGCGAAGCTGGGCACGATGAGCGCGGCGGGGAACTTGCGGTTCTCGCCAATCACCATGGCCTGTTCGATGAAGCGGCTGGAACGCAGCTTGTTCTCGATCACTTGCGGGGCCACGTACTTGCCGCCGCTGGTCTTGAACATCTCCTTCTTCCGGTCGGTGATGTAGAGGAATCCGTTTTCGTCCAGCCGCCCGATGTCGCCTGTATGGAGCCAGCCGTCGGCATCGAGCACCTCGGCGGTCTGCTCGGGCTGCTTGTAGTAGCCGATCATGATGTTGGGCCCTTTGGCGAGGATCTCCCCGTCGTCGGCGATCCTCACTTGCACGTTGGCGATGGGCTTCCCCACGCTGCCGAAGCGCAGGCCGTCGTTGCGCACGTCGTTCACGCTGATCACCGGGGAGGATTCGGTGAGGCCATAGCCTTCCATGACGGGCACGCCGGCGGCGTTGAAGATGCGCGCCAGGCGGGGATGCAGGGCGGCGCTGCCGCTGGCCACGCAAAGCACCTCGCCGCCGAGGGCCTCGCGCCATTTGCTGAACACGAGCTTGTTCACCAGGCCCAGCTGCATCCTGTACCAGGCGCTCTTTCCATGCACGTCGTACTGCTCGCCGAGTTTCAGCGAGAGCAGGAAGAGCTGGCGCTTGATGCCGGTGAGGGCCTCGCCCTTGGCCAGGATGGAGTCGTAGATCTTCTCCAGCAGCCGCGGCACGGCGGTGAACACGTGCGGCCGCACCTCCTTGATCCGCGCCCCTAGGTCGTCCAGGGTCTCCTGGAAGTGGATGTTCATGCCGGTGCGCTGGTAGAGGTACATGAGCATGCGCTCGTAGATGTGGCAGAGCGGGAGGAAGCTGATGCAGCGCGAGCCGATGTCCACCGGCAGCCGTTCGGTGCTGGCCTCCACGTTGCTGAGGATGTTGCGGTGGGTGAGCATCACGCCCTTGGGCTTCCCGGTGGTACCGCTGGTGTAGATGATGGTGGCCAGGTCGGTACCTTTCACCTGGGCCTTGTAGAGGTCGAGCTGGCCGCGCTGGTCCTGCCCTTGGTCGAGCAACTGGGTCCAGTGGGGCAACCCGTCGATGCGGTCGAAGGTGAAGATGTGCTTCAGGCTGGGCACGGAGGCGGAGGCGGTCTTCGCCTTGTCGTACAGTTCGCGGTTGCTGGCGAAGAAGACGCGCACCTCCGCGTGGTTCAGCACGTAGGCGTAGTCCTCGATGCTGCTCGTGGGATAGATCGGCACGTTGATGACGCCCATGCGCAGCAGGGCCTGGTCCACGATGCACCATTCGCTGCGGTTGCCGCTGCCGATGGCCACTTTGTCGCCGGGGTGGATGCCCAGGGCCATCAGGCCCATGGCGAGCTTCTCGGCGGTCTCCACCGTTTCGGCCGTGCTGTAGCTGCGCCAGGCCCCGTTCTCCTTGGTGGAGATGCAGGTCTGCTGCGGGAATTCGGCCAATTGCTTGTCAAGGAGATCGAAAAGTCGGGAGGGATGCGGCTTCATTTCGAAGAGGATGGGATACCGGTCAGGAGGCCCCGAGCGGTCATTTCAACGGCTTGTGGAGCGCGGACCAAGTTAGCAGGCAGGCCCGTTGCCCGCCGTGATGATCACCCAACGGCCGACCGTGGCCGTCCAACCCTCCCGAAAGTCGGCATCGGCGCGGTCGCCCCGGATCCCCGAAAGCCGGGCGGAACGCGGGCCGCCTCAGTCCTCGTCGTCTTCGGCCGCTTGGGGTGCCCGGCCCTGCGTGGCCGTGTTGCGTACCTCGCCCGAGCCCATGGTGGTCACTTTCAAGGGCACGGTGCTGTTGAGCAGAACGTCGCCGCTGCCCAGCGTGGTGACCTGCCCGCCCTCGGCGATGGAGAGGCCGCTGACATCCGCGTCGCCGCTGCCGTTGAGCGTGAGTTCCAGCCGGCCGGTGCTGCCCGCCACCTGGACATCGCCGCTGCCGAGCACGCTGATCTTGCTGGTGCCCGGAACGGTCACGCCTTCCACCTTCACCGCGCCGGAGCCGTTCACCGTGACGGTGAGTTGCTTGGCCTCCTGAGGGCCGCTCAACAGGATACCGCCGGAGCCCAGCACATGGAGGTTGAGCGACGAGGTGGTCCCGGCGCCCGTGGCCTTGATCTCGCCCGAGCCGTTGACGGTCAAGTGCTTCAGTTCGGGCAGGGTGACGTGCACCAGCACATCCCCGGTGAACCGGACCTCGCGCTGCTGGACGGTGCCGATGGCCAAGGATCGGCCGTCCATCTGGATCTCGAGCAGGTCCAGGTCCTGCGGAGCGCCCGTGGCCCGCACGGCGAACTCCCCTTGCTGCACCACTACGTCCATGCTGCCCAGCAAGGAGATGCCGGTGAAACCACGCAGGTCGAACACGCGCTCGCCGCCCGTGGCGGTCTGTGCAGCAACAGGCGTGTGGGAAGCCGGCGCGGGTTCAGGTGCAGTGGATATCGGGACAGGTGCGGGTGCGGCCATTGCGGGTTGCGCCGGTGTGGGCTCCGGTTCGTTGGTGGACACGGCCGGTAGCTTGGCCGGTGCAGGTGTGGGCTCCACGGACAGCGTCGCAGGCACTGCGGCTTCTTCGGTCAGGGTGGGTGCGGCCGGCAAGGTGCGTGGTGCCGGTGCGGAAGGCGCTTCCACGGTGGTGCCCTGTCCGGCTTGCCAGACCAGGGCTGCGGTGATGATCAAGGTGCTGAGGGTGCTCATCAGAACGGTGTTGAGGTGGAACTTCAGGGTATGGATCAGCCACGCGAGGGCGCCCATGGCCAACGGGAAGCCGGCCACCATGCGGCGTACCTGCTCCAGGTCCACTTCCAGGGGCAGCTGGCGCAGCACGTCCAGTTTCACGGGTGAGTCTTCGGCGGGATTCATGGCAACAGGAGCAGGAGTGCGATGGAGCGGACCAGCTCCAGGTGGTTCGGTGCGCTGCGGTCTTCCATCAACCCGCGCAGGGCGGCACGGGCGCGGCTCACCTTGGTCTTCACGGCGTTCTCATTGGACCCTTGGATGGCCGCGATCTCGGCCATGCTGAGGCCGCTGACCTCGAAGAGCACCAAGGCCTCGTGCTGGGCGGCGGGGAGCTTGTCCATGGCCCGGTAGAGCAGGTCGGCATCCACCAGCATCTCCGCGCTGGCCCCCGCGGCCTGCAGCTTGGCGGCCTGCGCTTCGGTGATGGCTGCGTACCGTTTGCCGATACGCCAGGTGCTGGCCGCCCGGTTGCGCGCCGCCCGGATCAGGTAGTGCAGCAGCTGGTCCTTGCGCCGGATGCCATCGAAACGCTGGAAGGCGCTGAGCAGCACGTCCTGCATCAGGTCCTGCGCGTCCATTCGCCCGTAGGCCAGCGCCGCGCAGTAGCGGGCGAAAGGCTCGTGGCAGGGCGCATAGGCCTGCATGAATTCGGATCGCGGGTCTTGGGCCATGGCGTGGTCGGCTTCCAGGATGTCGCGGTCGCCCGCAAAAGGTTACACGGGTGCGGCAGCCGCCTCCTCCAAGGCCGCCAGGTACTTGCCGATGTACTCCTCCAACCGCTTGTACCGGTATTGCATCACGAAGCGCGGGTGCTCCAAGGGGATGATGCGCCGGAAGAAGCCGTGCTCCTCGTTGAGCTTGCTGAAGAAGGCGAAGTTCTTGCCGGTGCCGATGCAGCAGGCCAGGTCGGTGCGCATGCCGGTGGCGATCAGCCGGCCCACCCACGCCGCCATCAGCGGGGCCACGGCGGCCTGCAGCGCGCCGTCGTCGTAGTAGTTCAGGTTCACGGGCGTGCCTTGGGGGCCCTTCTTCGTGAAGCCCAGCGGGCAGAGTGCCTGCACGTATACCTGGCCGTAGAACGCTTCCGGTCCGCCGGCGGCGCGCACCACGCGGTAGAAGAAGTCGCTGCTGGGCTCGTGCGTCCGCAGGCCTTGCACGGGAATGCCCAGGTCGGCCTCGCAGCGCTTGGTGTCGGTGAAGCAGATGCCCGTGCTGCCCGCGCCGAAGCGCCCGGGGTTGATGCCCAGCATCAGCATGCGCGGCCGCTCGTCGGCATAGAAACGGCGGTGGAACGTGTCCACCATGCTGCGCACCTGGGCGGCGTTCTCCCCATGGAACGGGTCCAACACCCCGATGTGCTTGGGCAGGCGGGCCCGGGTGATGTCGAATGCATGGACTTCCCTGAGCAGGCGATCGGCGAGCATGGGGCAAAGGTGGGGCTTGATGGAGGGTTGTTAGTGCTTGGTTGTCCGTTGTCCGGGATCCAAGGGCTTCCTTCCCCCAACAACCCGCAACGGGAAACGGGCAACGATCCCGGAAACCTGCCGATCGTCATCCTTGGGGCCGGGCAGCGCCCCAATTTTGCACCATGCCCACCTTCGAGCAGTTCCGCGACCGGGTGCATGCCTTCCGGGCCGAGGGCAAGAAGATCTTCGCCAGCACCAGCTTCCAGGGGCACAGCGTGCCCATGCTGCACATGCTGATGCGCATCGACCCGACGGTGCCGGTGTACTACGTGAACACCGGTTACCTCTTCCCGGAGACGCTGCGTTTCCGCGATACCTTGAGGAAGCTGCTGGGCCTGAACTTCGTGCAGTTGCGGCCCTTGGTGCCCAAGAGCCAGCAGCGCAACGAGGAAGGCGCGCTGATGTACAGCTGGGACCCGGACCGCGATTCGTACCTGAACAAGGTGCAGCCCATGGAACGTGTGCTGGCCGAGCACGACGTGTGGATCAACGGCGTGCGTGCCGACCAGAGCGATGCCCGCAAGCGCCTTTCCGTGGAACAGCCTGCGGCATACGGCTGCCTGCGCTACCACCCCATGCTGGACTGGAACGCCCGGATGATCCACGCCTACATCAAGGAGCACGGGCTGCCGCCGCACCCGCTGGAGGCGGAGGGCTACCTGAGCATCGGCGACATGCCTTCCACCCGCAAGGCCATGGAGGGCTACGATGAACGCACCAGCCGCTGGTACGGCCTGAAGAAGACCGAGTGCGGCCTGAACACCGAACTGGTGGCGAACAAAACCGACAACGGATGAAAGTGGTGGTGACCGGCGGTGCCGGCTACATCGGTGCGGAGCTATGTGCCGCACTGGCCAAGGATGCGCGCGTGAGCGAGCTGGTGATCTACGACGTGCTGGCGCGCGGCCACTACGGCGTGTTCATGGGGCCCGCCCTGGGCAAGGCCAAGGTGCGCTTCGTGCAGGGCGAGGTCCTCGATTCGCGCAGGCTGCTGCAGGAGCTCGCGGGCGCCGACGTGATCTTCCACCTGGCGGCCAAGGTCACCACGCCTTTTGCCGAGGCGGGCTACAACCAGTTCGAGCAGGTGAACCATTGGGGCACGGCGGAAGTGGTGTATGCCATCGAGGAGGTGGCGCCCAAGGCCCGCGTGGTGTACCTCAGCAGCGCCTCGGTGTACGGCCAGGGCGAAGGCTCGGCGCGATCCGGCGTGAAGCCCTCGCCGCGATCGGCGTACGGCCATGCCAAGCTGCGCGGCGAGGCCCACATGGACCGGCTGGGCGACGACCAGCCGGTGTGCATTCTGCGCTCGGGCAACGTATATGGCCACGGGCGCTGCATGCGCTTCGACGCGGTGATCAACCGCTTCGTCTTCCAGGCGCATTTCCAAGGCCGCATCACCGTCAGCGGATCGGGGGAGCAGCGCCGTCCCTTCATCCATGTGGATGCGGTGGTGGGCACGCTGCTGGCCCTGCTCGATCCGGCCTCCGCCACGGGTACGTACGACCTGGTGGAGCAGGACTGGAGCGTGGTGGAGATCGTGGAGGCCCTGCGTAATTCCTACCCGGAGACGGAGCTGCTCTTCGTGGACCAGCACCTGCAACTGCAGAGCATGGTGGTGAAGCGCGACGAGCGCCTGGCGGGCATTCAGCCCGCGCGCCCCTTCGACCTGGGGGCGGACATCCGCGCGTTGGGCGCGCGGTTCGCGTGGTGAGCGGTCACTTCGGCGCCTTCCAGTAGATCACGGCGCCCACGATGCCGAAAAGGATGTTGGGGATCCACACGGCCAAGGTGGGGTTGAAGGCGGAGTTGGTGGCGGCCACGGTGGTCATCTTCATGGTGAAGATGTAGAGCAGGCAGAGCAGCACACCCAGTACCATGTGCACGCCGGTGCCGCCGCGCACCTTGCGGCTGGCGATGCCCACGCCCATGAGCGTGAACACGTAGGTGGCGAACGGATAGGCCATCCGCTGCTGCTCCTCCACCTGGTAGAACGCCACCTTGCTGCCGCCGCGCGCCTTCTCCGCCCGGATGAACGCCGCGATCTCCTTGCGGTCCAATGCCTGTGCGATGGCGAGCCGCTGCCCCAGGTCGGAGATCTTCAGGGGGATCACCGTGTCCAGCTCAGCCCCTTGGCGGATCCGTTCCGGGGGCATCACGTCGGTGGAGGCCGTTCCGTCAGGCATCGGTGGCAGGTAGCGGATCATGTAATCGTACACCTTCCACCGGCCGGACACCGAATCATAGACGGCCCTGTCGCTCAGCAGTTTCGAGCGGAGCTGGCCGTTCTCCCATTGCTCCAGGCTGAAGCGGTACCCGGTGCGCCGGGCCATGTCCACGGACTCGAAGTAGACGATGCTGCCGGGCGCGATCTCCCGGAGCACATTGCTTTCCTCCAGCTTGTAGGTGCTCCAGATATGGGCCTTCTCGAACGCCAGCCGCGTGCGGTTGGAATGGGGCAGCAGGAAGACGTTCACATAAAGTGACAACGCGGTGAGGATGGTGGCCGCGATGAAGTAGGGTTGCACGAAGCGGGGGAAGCTCACGCCGCTGGTCAACGCCGCGATCACCTCGCTGCGGGCGGCCATCCGGCTGGTGAAGAGCAGCACGGCAATGAAGATCAGCAGTCCGCTGAACAGGTTGCTGTAATAGATGATGAAGTTCACGTAATAGTCCACCACGATCTCGCGCAGGCTGGCCGTGGTCTTGGCGAAATCCTCCGTTTTCTCGCTGATGTCGAACACCACGGCGATGGCCATGATCAGCACCAGGATGAAGAAGAACGTCCCCAGGAACTGCCGGATGATGTAGCGGTCGAGGGTCTTGAACATGGGCCGGAGGTGTGGGCTCGAAGCTCGTTGCTCTTGGCTCATGGCTCGAAGCTCATGGCCATCGTTCCACGGCTCGAAGCTACTTGTTCATCCGGTTATCCGGTTCTTCAGCCTCGGCAACATCATCACTTTCCATTCGGTGAACGTGCCGTCCAGGATCCTCGTTCGTGCCTCGGTCATCAACGCCACATAGAACGCCAAGTTGTGCAGGCTGGCGATCTGCAGGCCCAGCAGTTCATTGGTCACGAAGAGGTGCCGCACGAAGGCCTTGGAGTATTCGCGGTCCACGAAGCTGGTGCCGCCGGGGTCCAGCGGGGAATGGTCGTCGGCCCACACCTTGTTCTTGATCTGCACCACGCCCTCCCGGGTGAAGAGCATGCCGTTGCGGCCGTTTCGCGTGGGCATCACGCAATCGAACATGTCCACGCCGATGGCCATGTTCTCCAGCAGGTTCCACGGGGTGCCCACGCCCATCAGGTAGCGCGGCCGGTCCTTCGGCAATATGTCGCAGCAGAGCTCGGCCATGGCGTACATTTCCTCCTCCGGCTCGCCCACGCTGAGGCCGCCGATGGCGTTGCCGTAGGCACCCTTCCCGGCGATGTACTCCGCGCTCTGCTTCCGCAGCTCCGGGAAGGTGCTCCCTTGCACGATGGGGAACAGGGCCTGCTCATGGCCGTACTTCGGTTCCGTGGTGTTGAAGCGGTTGAGGCAGCGGTCCAGCCAGCGGTGCGTGCGGTGCATGCTGTCCGTGGCGTACCGGATGTCGCAGGGCCAGGGCGTGCATTCATCGAATGCCATCATGATGTCCGGGCCGATGGAGCGCTGGATGTCCATCACCTTTTCCGGGGTGAACAGGTGGCGGCTGCCGTCGATGTGGCTGCTGAACTTCACGCCCTCCTCGCTGATCTTGCGGATCTCGTTGAGCGAATGCACCTGGAAGCCGCCGCTATCGGTGAGGATGGGGCCGTTCCAGCCGTTGAACTTGTGCAGGCCGCCGGCGTGCTCGATCACCTCCATGCCCGGGCGCAGGTACAGGTGGTAGGTGTTGCCCAGGATGATCGAGGCTTTCACGTCCTCGCGCAACTCGCGCATGTGTACGGCCTTCACGCCGCCCAGGGTGCCCACGGGCATGAAGATGGGGGTGGGCACCACGCCGTGGGCGGTGTGCAATTCACCGGCCCGGGCCTTGCTCTTGGCGTCGGTGGTCAGCAGCTTGAATTCCATCGGGGCGCGAAGATCGGTCCGGGCGGCCAACCGCATCCACCCCGCCGTTGTTCATAACTGGTACCCGCCCGGCGCACCGCCGCACGGCCCCGCCGATAGCTTCGCCCCCATACCATCCGGCGCGCCCGGCGCGCTTCCTGAGTTTGATCGCCACTGTCCTCCTCTACGCAATGGCCGCCGCGTTGCTCGTGCTGGCCTTTTTCCACCTGGCCATTTTCAGCCGGCTGGCCTTCCGGCGGCAGGAGAGCGAGCCGGACCACGACCTGCCCGTGAGCGTGGTGGTCTGCGCCCGCAACGAAAGCCTCGCGCTCCAGCGGCTCATCCCCCTGCTCATGGACCAGGACCATCGCGAGTTCGAGGTGATCGTGGTGAACGACCGCAGCGACGACGACACTTGGGAGGTGCTGCAATGGATGCGGCCCGAATATCCCCGCCTGAAGCCGGTGAACATCCAGGCCGACGAGAAGTTCAGCTACGGGAAGAAGATTGCCCTGGGCGTGGGCGTGCGCAGCGCCAAGTACCCGCATGTGCTGGTCACCGATGCGGATTGCCTGCCCGTGGGCCGCGATTGGGTCAGCCTGATGGCCGCCGGCTTCAAGGAGGGGCGCCAGATCGTGATCGGCCATAGCCCTTACGAGCGCCAGCCCGGCTTGACCAGCTTGCTGGAGCGCTACGACGGCTTCAGCAAGGCCGTGCAGTACATCGCGTTTGCCCAGGCCGGCCTGCCATACATGGGCGTGGGCCGCAACATGGCCTTCACCAGTGATCTCTTCTTCGGGGCCAAGGGGCAGCATCGCCACCGGCAGTTGATGAGCGGCGATGATGACCTGTTCATCAACGAGGTGGCCCGCGCCAACAACACCGCGGCCATGGCCGATGGCCGGTCGTACATGACCACGCGGGCCACGCCGGACCTGGCCACCTGGTTCCGCCGCAAGCGCAGGCACTACACCACCGCGCGCTTCTACCGGTTCGGCCACCAGCTCCTGCTCACGCTGCTGCCGGCGGCACGCATGGTGCTCTGGGCCACCATCCTGTACCTGCTCTTCACCGGCCATGTGCAGGCCGCTCTTGCAGGCTTGGCCGTGGAGCTGCTGGTGTTCCTGCCCATCGGCATGATGGCCATGCGCCGCCTGGGTGCGGGCGCCATCATCTGGCTCGCCCTGCCCTTGGAGTGGCTCTTCCTACTTTTAGATCCCTGCATCTACCTCAGTACCCTCATCATCAAGCCGCAACGATGGAAGTAAGCCCCAACCTGTCGGAAAAGGCCGTCTATGACCTGGAGCTGGTGCGCCGGGCCGTGGACAAGAAGGACCAGAAGGCATACGCCGAGCTCATGTCCCGCTACCGGGACTCAATCTACTTCATGCTCCTGAAGATGATCAACAACAAGGATGATGCGGACGACCTCACCATCGAAGCCTTCGGCAAGGCCTTCCACCGGCTGCACCAGTACACGCCGAACTACGCCTTCAGCACCTGGCTGTTCAAGATCGCCTCGAACAACTGCATCGACTGGATCCGCAAACAGAAGAAGAAGACCCTGAGCATCGACAGCCCCATCGGCACGCAGGATGGCGATGAGATGCACATCGAGCTCAAGGGCCACGGCCTCGACCCGGCGGAGGTGGTGATCAAGGACCAGAAGAGCGAAGTGATGCGCGAGGTGGTGAGCAAGCTCAAGCCCCGCTACCGCACCTTGGTGGAGCTGCGCTACTACAAGGAGTACAGCTACGAGGAGATCGCCGATGAGCTGGACCTGCCCCTGGGCACCGTGAAGGCGCAGCTCTTCCGCGCCCGCGAGTTCCTGGAGAACCTGTTGGACACGCGCAAGGACGCCATCTGACCAAGCGCGCAATGGGCACGCCCGTGCGCCTTTCATCCGTAGAACAACTGGCCGGGCCATGCAGGGCGTTGAACTGATCCAGCACTACTTCCCCGGTCTCCCGGCGGAGCAGCGCGACCGTTTCGCGGCGCTGGGGGAGCTCTATGCCCATTGGAACGAACGCGTCAACCTCATTTCCCGCAAGGACTTTGAGCACCTGTACGAGCGCCACATCCTGCACTCGCTGGGCATCGCGAAAGTGCACGCCTTTGCGCCCGGCAGCCGCATCGTGGACGTGGGCACCGGCGGCGGCTTCCCGGGGATCCCGCTGGCCATCCTCTTTCCGGACAGCCGGTTCCACTGCATCGACGGCATCGGGAAGAAGATCGCGGCCGTGCAGGGCGTGATCGACCACCTCGGCCTGCCCAATGCGACCGCCGAGCAGGTGCGCAGCCAGGACCACAAGGCCAGGTACGACTTCATCGTCAGCCGCGCCGTCACCACACTGCCGGAATTCATCAAGGCCACGCGGCACCTGGTGCCCCGCACGGGCCAAGTGCTCGGCAGGCATGGCGGGCCCATGCGCTCCGGCCTGCTCTACCTCAAGGGCGGCGACCTGGCCGATGAGCTGCGGCCCCTGCGTTATTCCATCCGCATCACGGAGCTGCGCGATGTGTTCCGCGAGGAGTTCTTCACCACCAAGAAAGTGGTGGAGGTGGGGTTGTAGAGAGGGATCGCCTCATGCCTCGCTCAGCTGCAAGCGGCTCAGCGAGTGGTACAGCCCGCCGGTGTTGGCGATCAGCTCGTCGTGCGTGCCGCTTTCCAGCACGCGGCCCTGGTCCAGCACCAGGATACGGTCGGCGTTGCGCACGGTGCTCAGGCGGTGCGCGATCACGATGCTGGTACGGCCTTCCATCAGCTTGTCCAAGGCCTCCTGCACCAGGCGTTCGCTGGCGGTGTCCAGCGCGCTGGTGGCCTCATCCAGGATCAGGATGGCCGGGTCCTTCAGCACCGCGCGTGCAATGGCGATGCGTTGCCGCTGGCCGCCGCTGAGCTGCACGCCGCGCTCGCCCACCACGGTATCGTAGCCTTGCGGGAACCCGGCGATGAACGCATGTGCGTTGGCCTTGCGTGCCGCAGCCTCGATCTCCGCCATGGAGGCGCCCGGCTTGCCGTACGCGATGTTCTCGCGGATGGTGCCGCCGAAGAGCAGCACTTCCTGCGGCACGATGCTCATGCGGTGGCGCAGGGCGCTGAGGTCGTAGTCCCGCGCGTCCTTGCCGTCGATGGTGATGCGGCCGCCCACGGGGTCGTGGAAGCGCAGCACCAGCGAGGCGATGGTGCTCTTGCCCGCGCCGCTTGGCCCCACCAGTGCCACGCGCTCGCCGGGCTTGGCGGTGAAGCTCACATCGCGCAGCACCGCGTGTTCCGGC
The DNA here is from genome assembly GCA_023382455.1 of Flavobacteriales bacterium. Classification (GTDB taxonomy): domain Bacteria; phylum Bacteroidota; class Bacteroidia; order Flavobacteriales_F; family PHOS-HE28; genus PHOS-HE28. Next base: position 230,675 of record JAHDVX010000002.1, on the reverse strand, counting down.
CGGGTGGCGTAGTGGAAGGAGACGTGCTCAAAGGCGATCTCGCCCTTCAGCGGCAGGGGAGTGGTTTGCGGCGTGAGCGAGATCGGCTCGGGCTCGCCGTCCTGCAGGTCCATCAGGCGCTCGGTGGCGCCCACGGCTTTCAGCATGGTGGTCACCAGTTCGGGGATGCTGGCGATGGAGGCCCCGATCATGATGGACAGCGCGAGGAAGGAGGTGATGTCGCCCATGTCCAGCAGGCCTTGCGCCTTCAGGTGCACTGCCCGCCAGATGATGAAGACGATGACGCCGAACATGCAGAAGATGATGAACGAGACGAAGGCACCGCGCCAGCGTGCGCCCTTCAGCGCCAGGTCGCGGGCCTTCAGCACGCTGCTGCGGTATCGGCCCACCTCGAAAGCCTCGTTGCTGAAGGCCTTCACGTTCTGGATGCCTTGCAGGGTCTCGTCCACGATCACGTTGGTGTCGGCAATGCGGTCCTGCACCTGCTTGCTCAGCTTGCGGATCCACCGGCCGAAGAAGACGGCAACGAGCGCCACCACCGGCAGCGTGGCCAGCATGGTGAGGGTGAGCTGCACGCTCACCAGCGTGAGCAGGGTGATGCCCAGTGTGATGGTGATGATCTGGCGCAGCAGCTCGGCCAGCGAGGTGGTCATGCCTTCCTGCAGCAGCGCCACGTCTGCACTGATGCGGCTATTGAGCTCGCCCACGCGGTGCCGGGCGAAAAAGAGCATCGGCATGCGCACCAGGTGCGCGTAGGTGTCCTGGCGCAGGTTGGCCAGCGCATTTTCCGACACCAGGCCGAAGAGGTAGATCCGCGCAAAGCCGAAGGCCGCCTGCAGCGCGAACACCAGGATCAGCAGCTTGGCGATGGAATCGATGTTGGTGAGGTCGCTGAGCGCCGCGGACCAGAAGCCCTGCGAGCTTTCGGCGTTGACGAGCTTGCCCAGCAGGATGGGGAAGGCCAGGCTCAGCAGGCTGGTGGCCAGCAGGCACAGCATGCCCAGCGCGAAGGCGCCCAGGTGCGGCCTGAGGTAGCGGAACAGCCGCGTGGTCTTGCGCCAGGCCTCCTTGTTCAGCTTGGCGGGTTTTGCGCCTTCATCGGTGGCGCCGCCCTTCCTGCGTGATGCCATTGGTGTATGCAGGCCCCACGGACCTGGCAACCTCTTGGTGCGTTCTTCCTAACGGGGAACGAATATCTCAACGGAATCCTCCATCGGGCCCCGTATTTGGAAGGTTTTGACAATTCTCCCGCGGAGGCGGTGATCACGGGTGCAGCACCACCATCTTGTCCGCGATGTGGTCGAAGAGGTTCTTCAGCGGCTTCTCCACCATCATCTTCAGGAAGGGGTTGATGTCCGCCTCGAAGAGCTGGTACGCCTCGGTGGCGCCGTCCTCATCCTTCAAGTGCACGTCCAGGGTGAAAGGGAAGGGGGAACGCTCGGTGCTCTTCATGCGCACCAGGTTGTTGGGCGTTCCGCCGACCAGTTCCAGGCCGATGGTGGCTGCCCCTTGCACCTTGAAGGAGCACGAGCGGCCGTCGCATTGCCAATCGCTGATGCGGTCCTGGGGCAGCAGCGGCTGGAAGTTGTTCATGTCCTGCAGGAAGCGGTAAAGCTCCTCCGCCGTCCGGTTTATCCGGACGTTCTTGCTCTGTATGCGCGTCATGTTCGCCGGGGGCGGTTAGGGCGTGGCCTTTCGCGTGGTGGCACCGGTCCAGTTGGCCGGGTCCTCGCGCCAGCTTCGCAGGGAGGCCAAGTCGTTCTCGGTGATGTAGTCGTCGGTGATGGCCTGCTTGAGCAGGATGTGGTAATCGGTCAGGGAGTAGAGGCGCACCTTGGCCTTGGCGAAGGCCTCGGAGGCTTCCTTCAGGCCATAGGTGAAGATGCTGACCATGCCCTTCACCTCGCACCCCGCATCGCGCAGTGCGGCCACGGCCTGCAGGCTGCTCTTGCCGGTGCTCACCAGGTCCTCCACCACCACCACGTTGCGCCCTTGGGTCAGGTCGCCTTCCACCATGTTCTTCAGGCCATGGCCCTTGGCGGTGCTGCGCACGTAAATGAAGGGCAGGCCCATTTCCTGGGCCACCAGGGCGCCGTGGGCGATGCCGCCGGTGGCCACCCCGGCGATCATGTCCGGCTTGCCGAACTCATTGTTGATGGCCTCCACGAACTGCTGGCGGATGTATGTGCGCATGATCGGGTGGCTCAGCGTCTTGCGGTTATCGCAATAGATGGGGCTGATCCACCCGCTCGCCCAGGTGAAGGGTTTCTTCGGTTCCAGCCTCACGGCTTTTATTCGTAGCAGGAATTCGGCGATCTTCAGCGCCGGATCGAGGCGGGGATCCATGGCGCGAAATTACGAAGTCCATATCGACGGAAGGCCGTTCGTGATCGGTGAAAGGCCGAAGCTGCGGGTTTTACCTGCCAATTGGCTGATGCTCTACGTGGACGGGCCGGAGGCGATGGCCTTGGCCGCCAGTACCTTGGCCCGGGAGCCGGACCTGCGCGGGTTGCACGCTTTCGGCGGTGATCCCGACCAGCTGTGGGAATGGTTCCGCCAAGGCTTCCATTTCGTGCAGGCCGCCGGTGGGGCCGTTACCGATGCGAATGGTCGGTTGCTGGCCATCCACCGGCTGGGTCGCTGGGACCTGCCCAAGGGGAAAGTGGAGCCGGACGAGGCCATTGAGGCCGCGGCCTTGCGCGAAGTACGCGAGGAGTGCGGGCTTCACAGCCTGGAGCTGGAAGGGCCGCTGTGCCTCACCTGGCATGTGTATGAGCGCGGCGGTGTGCAGCATCTCAAGCGCACCGATTGGTTCCTGATGCGCGGGGATGCAGCGGAAATGCTCACGGCCCAGACGGAGGAGGCGATCGATGCCGTGCGCTGGCTCGATGCCGCCGGCAGGGCGGAGCTGCGCAGGGATACCTACCCCTCGCTGATCAAGGTGCTCAACGCTTGGGAGGCGGCCCAAGGCCATCGGGCCTGATCCGGCCTTCGCGTTCGCGTTCGGTGCGCAACCGGTGCAGCTGGGCGCCAAGCCCGCTGCTCGGCTTCATGCCCGCCGGGCCGGACAGCGTGCGGCCGTCCAACAGGAAGAAGGTGGGCACGTGCTTGATCCTCCAGCTGTCCAGCAGTTCCTGGCGGTCCGCCGGTACAGCCCAGGTGCCCGGCTGTGGCTTGCCGCCGAGCCATCGGGCCAGCTCATCCGGTGTTCGGCCCAGCACCACGTACAGCAGTTTCGCATGGCCTCGGTATTCCTCGCCCAGTTGCGCCATGGCCAGCATCTCCTGCTCGCAGTAGGGATTGTTCAACGTGGTCACCAGCAAACAGGTGGTGCCGCGCAACAGGCTGTCCGTCACCAGGGCATGCCCGTCCGCACCCAGCAAGTCCACCTCCGGCAGGGTGCTTCCGGGTGCCATCGCCGTCAGGTCCCACAGCATGTTCGCCGCGATCAACCGGTGCTCCGGGAAGGTGGAGCGGTCCCGCACATCGGCCAGCACCCGCCGAATGCCGCCGGCATCGAAGAGTGCATTGGCATGGTTGGTGTACAGGTTGATGATCAGGACCAGCTCGTTGATCCGGGCATCCGCGAGCAGGTCGTTGCTGGCCAGCAGGGTTTTCAGGCTGTCCGTGCGTGCCTCGCGCACAAGGCGGATCAGCTGCGCGGCATGGTTGCGGAAGGGTGCGCCCAGGATGAAGTCGCCATAGAAGTTGGAGAAGAACCGGGTGTACTCGGGCACGTCGTACAGCACGGGTTTCCCCTTCAGGAACCGGTTGAAGAGCTCGCGGTCGTTGGTGCGCGGCCCCAGGTGGAGCCCGGCGAGGCCGTATTCCACATCCTGCCGGAACCAAGGGTCCTCCACGCCGGCGTAGAACTTCCGGAGCTTTTCCGTGAAGCTGTCCACCCGGCTTTGTTCCCAGGTGGGCGAAAGGAAGAGGCCGCGCGCAGCCCCGGAAGTGTCGCGCTCCAAGGTGGTGCCGCCGCTGCGTGCCTTGGCCACGGCTTCCATGGCGCCTGCCTGGTCGGTGGCCAGGTCCTCGGCCAGGAATGCATCAAGGCGCTGATTGAGGTCGCTCACCAGCGCGTTCACGTCCAGCGGGTCCAGGTCGATGAAGGTGAACGGCAGGCGTGCGGTGCCGGCCAGGGTGAGCACCTGCCCCGGGGCAGGTGCGCCAAGGGCTGTGTGGTAAGTGCCGGGCCGCAGCCACAGTTCCGCGCCCGCCTGGCCGACGAGCAAAAGCGCATGGCGCGTGCCTTCCACCTCGGCCTTGAGGTGTACGCGGCCGGCGCTGTCCGTGCGCCCCTTGGCCAAGGGTGCCAGTCTGCGGGTAAAGGCATCCACGCGCGTGTAGAGCGTCACTTCCTCGTTGGGGAAGGCGGGGGCTTCCACGTGCAGGTGCACGGGCCCGGCGGCCAGCAGCTGTCCGGCAAGGCAAAGGACCAGGGCCAGGAGGTATCTCATCAGGGGCGCACCGCCGCAGGAACGAACGCGGAAACGTCGGCCTTATTGGCCAGCAGCTCGCGCACGATGGTGCTGCTGATATGGGCATGCTCGGGCAGGGCGGGCAGGAAGATGGTCTCCACGCCGCGCAGGGCGTGGTTCATCAGCGCGATGCTGCGTTCCGCCCCGTGGTCCGTGCTGTTGCGCAACCCCCGCACGATGTACCGGGCACCGAGGCGGCCGCACAGGTCGGCGGTCAGGCCTTCAAAGCTGAGGGCTTCCACCTTGGGCTCGTCGGCAAAGGTCTCCTTCAGCCAGGCCAGCCGCTGCTCCAAAGGGAACATGTAGCGCTTGGTCTGGTTCACCCCGATGGCCACCACCAGCCGGTCGAACAGGGGCAGGGCCCGGCGCACGATGCTTTCATGCCCGGTGGTCATTGGGTCGAACGAGCCGGGGAACACGGCGGTCCGCAGGCCGGCTGCATTGGAGGGGAGGCTGCTCATGGCGTTTCGGGCTTCGGGGTGAAGAAGCTGAAGTGAATGTTGCTGTACTTGCGGCAAACATCGAACCAGGGATCGTTGCCCAGGTCCAGCCGCTTGTAATGCTCCACCAGCAGCAGGCCGTCCGGTGCAAGCAGGCCGCTTTCGCGCACCAGCGCGGGCAGCTGCGGCGTGCTGTCCAGGTCGAATGGCGGGTCGGCGAAGATCACGTCATAGCGGCCGCGGTTGGTGCGGAGGTGGGCGAACGCATCGGCCTTCACCACATGCCAATTGCCGATGCCCATGTTGCGCGCGGTGCGCAACAGGTGGCTGTACAGCACGTGGTCGTGCTCCACGCTCACCACCTCGGCCGCGCCCCGGCTCAGGAATTCCAGGGAGATGCCGCCCGCACCGGCGAACAGGTCGAGCACGCGGATGTCTTCCAGCGGAATGGAATGTTGCAGGATGTTGAACAGGGCCTCCTTGGCGAAATCCGTGGTGGGCCGCGCGGTGATCTCCTTGGGCGGCTGGATGCGCATGCCCTTGAAACGGCCGGCTACGATGCGCATGCGAATTGTTCGATCAAGGCGGTCCAGTGGTGGGCGTCGGTCAGCTCCATGCCTTCGAGCGCCGGGTCGCTCGCCGCGGTGGAAGGCACGGGGCCGTGCACGAAGTAGCGCCCCAGCAGGTGCTCCTCGGTGGGCGTCAAGTGGGTGCCGCCGGCACGTACGGTGATGGTGTCCGGCGCCAACCGGCATTGCTCCGCGGCCAGCAGGGTGAAGTACAGCACATCCTCCGCCGTGGTGGCGTGGAAGGCATTGCTCAGCAGGAGCCTGCCCCGGTCGGCCACCACCAGGTCCAGGCGCTGGTGGCTGCGGTGCAGTACGGCCAGGGGGCCATTGGTCGATCGCCCCAGGGCGTGGCCCACCAGCGTGCCCAGCAAGGGCAGCGAGCGGCCACCGGGGTAGCGCCCCAGGAGGGCGAGCTCGGCCGGCTCCCCATGCAGGTAGATGCAGTGTGCGCCCAAGGTGTCGATGGGTTCATCGCGCAACAGGCCCGTGGGCACCGTGCCGTGCACCAGCTTCAGGTGCTGCATGCCGGTACCGGCCTCCAAGGCCGCGCGCGGCACCAGCGTGCTCACCTCGGGCAGGGCGGTGAAGGAGACACTGCCGGGCTTGGCGGGCAGGCCTTCCGGCTGGGGCAGGTCACTGCCGGAAGCTGCGACCAAGGCCCTCAGCTTCCCGGTGGAGCGGTCGTGCACGCACCATGCATGCAGGTCCGGTGCCAGCCAGCAGCTCAGGTGCCAGGCATGTTCCCGGGCGGGGTCGTATGCCGGGTGAAAGGTGGCGGTGTTCATCGGTTCGGCCGGGCGGAGGCCCACATGGCAAAGGAACTACGGATGCCCGGATGGTGCACCGCCCAAAAGTACGGAGGCCGTTGGCCGGCAAACCGCGTCGTATGCCGTGCGCTGCCGAACTTCACCGCCCATGGCCACACTTGCCCACCGGTTGCTGGAGCGCTTGGGGCATACGCCCACCACGGGGCAGCAGAAGGCCATCGAGGCCCTGGACCGCTTGATGGGCACGGGGAAGCCGCGGGCCACCTTGGTGCTGAAAGGCTATGCGGGCACCGGCAAGACCACCTTGGTCGGGGCCTTGGTGAAGGTGCTGGCCGAGGCGCGCAGGCCGGTGGTACTGCTGGCGCCCACCGGCCGCGCCGCCAAGGTGCTCAGCGCCTATGCCGGTGCGCCGGCGAGCACCATACACCGCCGCATCTACCGGGTGAGTGCCGAGGAGGACGGATACGGCGGCCTCTCCATGGCGGCCAACAAGGAGCGGGATGCGCTGTTCGTGGTGGACGAGGCGAGCATGATCGGCAAGGGCGGTGGCGGCACCTTCGACCGCGACTTGCTCTCGGACCTGTTTGAGCACGTGTTCACCGCACCGGGCAACAAGCTGCTGCTGATCGGCGATCCGGCCCAGCTTCCACCCGTGGGCAGCGACCACAGCCCCGCGTTGGAGGTGAAGGAACTGGCCGCGCAGGGATTGCTGGCGGGCAGCATCGAACTCACCGATGTGGTGCGCCAGTCCGAGGCCTCCGGCATCCTGGTGAATGCCACCGCGTTGCGCGGGAACCTGGCGGAGATGCCCGGGGAGGACACCGGTTCCACGGGCAGGCCGGTCGTCATTCCGCGCTTCAACACGGATTTCCCGGACGTGGAGCGCATTACGGGCAACGAGCTGCAGGATGCGCTGGAGGAGGCCTTTGCGCGCCATGGCGATGAGGAGGTGTGCCTGATCTGCCGCAGCAACAAGCGGGCCTGGCAGTACAGCCAGCAGGTGCGCGCCCGCATCCACGGCTTCGAGGAGGAGCTGGAGGCCAACGACCGCCTGATGGTGGTGAAGAACAACTATTTCTGGGCCGCGCAGGGCGAGGGTGCCAAGCCCGGCGGCTTCGGCCTCATCGCCAATGGCGAGCAGATGAAGGTGCTGCGCGTCCACGGTGTGGAGGAGCGTTACGGGCTGCGCTTCGCGGACCTCTCCATCGCCTGGTGGGACGGCCGCGAGGACCGGGAGCTGGAGGTGAAGGCGATACTGGACGTGCTGGCCGCGGAAGGGCCGGCCCTGTCCGGGGCGCGCATGCGGCAGCTGGCCCAGGATGTATTGTCGGGCATCAGCGCGCGCACCAAGGCCGAGCGCTTCCGCCAATTCCGCATCGATCCGTACATGAACGCGTTGCAGGTGAAGTACGCTTACGCGGTCACCTGCCACAAGGCGCAGGGCGGCCAATGGAAAAGCGTGTTCGTGGACCAAGGGTATGTGACCGAGGACATGATCGACCGCGAATACGTGCGCTGGCTGTACACCGCCGTTACGCGCGCCAGCGAAAAGCTCTACCTGCTGAATTTCCACCCCCGCTTCTTCGGCGAGGAGGAGTGATGCGGAGTCAGGCTTGGAACAGCCGGAACGGCGGGAAATCGTTCTCGCAGGCGATACTGGTCAAGTGCTGCTCGCCGATACGGACCGTACGCACCTGGTACTTCGCTGCGGCCATCCGCACGAACTCGGGGTGCGAAATGGTCATCGTGTTCTCCGGTTCACCCACCTCCAGGCTGTGCAGGTCGTCCATCAGGCCCACGCCGCAGGCCTTGAGCACGGCCTCCTTGCGTGTCCACAGCTCCAGGAACCGGCGCTTCCCGTCCTCAGCCTGCCGGATGCCCTCCACCTCGCGGGGGGTGAAGTAGTGGCCCGCCACGCGATGATGGTCGGTGCGGCGGTCCATCGTCTCCACATCGGCGCCCACGGGCTGCATGCCGATGGCGATCAGGATGGCATCCTTGGTGTCGCTCAGGTTGAAATGCACCGGGTGCCCGTCCAGGTACGGTTTGCCGTGGCGCCCGCGAAGCAGCTCCAGGTCCTTGGCCGGTGCATCCACATACCGCCCCAGCAACTCGCGCAGCAGGCCATGGCCGAGGATGTAACGCAGGCGGTCCCGGTCGTGGAGGAAGCGGGCGGCCCGGTCGGCCTCGGACCTGTCGAGCAGTGCGCGGTACCGTTCGGCCCGGTCTTGCAGTGCGTCCAGTGTGGCGAACCAGGCATGCACATGGCCATCCTTCACCAGGGTTGGTTTGCCCGGTTCCGGTGTGATGTTCACCGGCTCGGGGCACCGGACGATCAGCGGGCGGCCCATGTTCAAACGGCTTCCACGGCGTGCTTGCTCAACGCCCGGTCGATGCACGTGGAAAGCTCCTTCACCAGCCGCTGGACCTCGGGATCCTTGATCAGGCTGTAGTGGTCGCCGGGAAGGACATGGATATCCAACGGTCCCTTCACCAGGCCGCGCCAACCCATGTCGCCCGTGCATGAGGCTACGGAAATCCGCGATTTGAAGGCAGGGACCTTACAGGGGCAATACAGGTAGTTGGAGGTGCGTTCGATCACTGCTTCAATATGGGTGCACGGAGCATGATGTTCCCGAATCGATCCTTTGCTACAAGGAAGTACGTACCAGGCAGCAAAGTTGACAGGTCCAGCGTGGAGGATAGGGCCATCCTTAGGACCTCCGAGCCTGTAGCGCTGAATACTATTGCGGTCCCTTCGGTGCTGGGCAAGCCGCTGATCATCACTTGCCCTGTTGTCGGATTAGGGTAGACGGCAATGGATCGTGCCGTCGCTTCCGTTCCGCCGTCGGTTTCTTTAGTGCCGAAGCTTGACGTTCCATTCGGTAGCAATTGCATGTTCACCTCATTGCTCATGGATCCAAGGCTCAGGTTGTAATAGCTGCCGCTAAATCCTGTAGTCAGGGCTTCAGAACGGACCATGTATTTGGATGCATTTGCATAGATGCCCGTGAAGGTGATGGTTGTTCCTTGGACGGATGAATTGGTCAAACGGTACCACTTCCCAGTTAATGGGTGTTTCCCGAATACATAATATCCGGTCGTGGCGTCCGTACTGGCGGTCCACGTTACTATGACTTCATTCCCGGCCTTCGTCGCCGTCACGTTTGTTGGAGGGGCCACCATTTTCATGCGCAAGGTGGGATCACCCATCAATGCCACGTGTACACTACCGTCGTGGTGATTTGTCGGAGTGTATAGAGGGTCTGGTAGCTCAGCGTTTGCATTATTCTGAGTGCGTCGCGCGGAGTAACCAATTGGCTCGCCGATGCCCATCTGTTGGAAGTACCAGTTCGGCCAGCCGGCCCAAAAACTAGTAAGAACGTTGCCACTTCCCAATGCAGCCCTTAGTAGATTGTTTTCTGAATCCCAATCACCAAAATAGCTTCCGAACAGGATCGTGAATACTCCTTGAATGTCTTTGCTTGCGAAATCCAAGGTCGAAACGACGCCATCAGCCTTCTGTCCGTAAATTGCATTCGCCCAAGAGCCAGAGCCACATCCATAACTCCATAGATAATTGCTAGCCTCCAAAGTGGTTAAATAGTCCAATTGTTCAACCTGATCCCATCCAACTAACGGTGCAAATCCTCGATAGCCGTTACTGGCAAAGCCATCCAGGTAATCTTGAAAATTGTCGTCTACAATTGATTGATTTTGCACCGAAATTCCATTCATTTTCCAAGTGTGCAATTTATCGAGGTAGGTCTGCATCAATTCGGTTTCGGTTAAATTCGAGAATAAAGGCAGTCCATGGAAATCGACTCTTCCTACAGCAAGTTCTATGGCTGAAGGCGCATCACTCTGATCAAATTTACCATCGCCAGGAACGTTATTGTTACGCAAATCTTGAGCGTTTGTGATGTTCACGTCAGAATCCGTCCAAACACCATTCACGTCTCCATAGTATAGGTCTGCGGGCCAGGCACCATTGTGTTCAGAATGCCCGTCGGCAGAGTATCCGCCTGAGTACGGTACGGGAATGTGGCCCAGAAGGAAAACAGCCTTTGTATTTTGTGGATCTGAGTTGTAGTTGGTCGTAATAATTGATTTTATGCTCGAAACCGGTGCTGTGCTTGAAACATCATTCCTTAATACAGTCCAACCATCGGCTTCCAAATCCTGGATCAACCCAGAAATCTCAGGATCCAAATTACCTATGAATGCATCATCCACGAGCAACAACAATTTTCCTCTGTTCCAATCCATGCGGGTCCCCACGCTGACAGCCAAATATCCATACCCTGTGTATGAGTCTGATAATCTCTCAATCTTATACTCATAAACTTTGTTCACTTGTACATCAGTATCCACCCATGTCGTGGCTGCCGCCGGCAAGCTGGCTATGACGGTACCCGACGTAATATCGCTTGGTAATTTCCTCCAGATATTGTATTGCGAGACATTGACAGCAGAGTTTGGGTTCCAAGCCAATTTGACACTAAGTGGTGATGTTTGAATTTCTGCGGAAGCCATGACGCTGACTTTCCATGGTTTATATGTCTGTTGTGCAATTACATGCCCACTTAGCACAATGCACCCAAATACATAACCTATTTGGCAGAGGATGTTGTGGTTCATGGTGTGGTCTTTTTTCTCCCTGTAAGGTTGACGGGAGGCTGGAACGAAAATAGTGCCATGCAGCGGGGCGGAGGTTGTGCGGTTAATAACTTCCTGCAATCCCCCCCATGTATTCAGGCGAATCCGTGTGTAGCTGGTTTTGGCCTAAACTGTGGATTCGCCCACAGAACTATGGCGTGTTTGAGACGGTACTCCCCCGACACATAGGGATCAAGCCATGCTGGCCAATGCCAAGGCTTGGTCCATGGCCGCACGCAGCGCTTCGGCCAGCTTGCCCACAAATGGTTCCTTTATCACAGTAAAGTGGTCGCCGTCCACATGGCGGATCTCCACGCCTTCGCGGGCCAAGGCGCCCCAGCCCATGTCCGGGGTGCCGGGGCTGGTGCGCGTGCGGATCAAGGTCAGCCGGCCTGGGAACATCGAAGGTGCGTACTGTTCGATGGCCACCTTGTAGGTATCGATGATGTGGAAGTGCCGCAGCTTGGGCGGGAGTGCCATGCCCCGGTCGAAATAGTACTTCACCAGCCGCCGCATCACCATGCGCTTCAGTGGCTCATGCAGCTTTTGCTCCTTTTTCACCATGGCGATGTTCTCCGCCGGGGAATAGGTGTCGAACAAGGCCACCAAGGGGACATCCTCGCCGGCGGCGGCCAATTGGCAGGCCATCTCAAAGGCCACGATACCGCCGAAGGAATAGCCGCCCAGGAAATAAGGCCCATGTGGCCGTACCTGCCGCATCTCGCGGATGTAGTGCTCCGCAATGCCCTTGGTGGTCTTGAAGGGGATGGGCATGCCATCCTCGCCCTGGTGGAAGAAGGCATAGAACGGCTGGCCTTCCCCAAGGTGGCGCGGGATGAAGACGTTGGCCTCGTCGCCATGCACGCAGAAGAACGGTGGGCGCCCGCCCTTGGCCTGCATCACCGAGAGGTTCTTCCATTCGGCCTCCACCTTGGGCCGGCCCTGAAGCAGCACGGCCAGTTGCGCGATGGTGGGGGATTGGAACAGGGCCTTGATCGGCAGTTTCGTGCCGAGCTCGCGTTCCACATGGGCCAACATCTGGATGCCGATCAACGAGTGGCCGCCGATCTCGAAGAAGTTGTCGTGCACGCTCACTTCCTCCATGCCGAGCAGCTTGCCCCAGATGCTGGAGAGCGTGGTCTCCAGTTCATTCCGTGGCGCCACGTGCTCGGTGTGCATGTGGGCCTGCGTGCGTGCCGGCTCCGGCAGCCGCTGTTTGTCCGGCTTGCCGCTGGCATTGATGGGCATGGAGGGGATGATGATGATGTTCGCCGGCACCATGTGTTCCGGCAGGTTCTCCGCCAGGTGCTTCTCCAGCTCCCCAAGGAACTTCAACGTGGCTTCATCCGGCTTGGCGCTGCTGGGCTGCACCGCCGGGTCGGTGGGCACCACGTAAAGCACCAGGCGCTTGTCGCCGCTGCTCGTGGGCAGCGCCGTCACCACGCGGTCCTTCACGAGGGGAAGGTCGTTCAACGCCGCTTCCACTTCGCCCAACTCCACGCGGAAGCCGCGCACCTTCACCTGGTCATCCACGCGTCCGTTGTATTCCAGCTCGCCGTCCTCATTCCAGTAGACCATGTCGCCGGTGCGGTACATCATGGCACCGGGCACCTTGCTGAACGGGTCGGGCAGGAAGTGGGCGGCGGTCTGCTCCGGCCGACCCAGGTAGCCCAGCGCCACGCCCGCGCCGCCGATGTACAGCTCGCCGCTCTGGCCAATGCGCACCGGGCGCCCACGTTCATCCAGGACATGCAGCAACGTGTTGCCGATGGGCTTGCCGATGGGGATGCTTCCCCCGGCCCAACTCTCATCCACCACGGGGTAGGCCGTGGCCAGGATGGTGGCCTCCGTGGGGCCGTATACGTTGATCACCACGCCAGGGCCCAGGGCGCGCAAGGCCTTGCGCACATGGGGTACCGAGATCGCATCCCCGCCGGTGACCAGGTAGCGCAATCGCTTCAGGTCCTCCAAGTGCTCGTCCACGAGCAGCTTGAAGTAGCCGCTTGCGGAGAACAGGCAATTCACGCCCTGGTTGCGTATGGCATCCACGAAATCGGACAGCACGGGCTTCGCCGATGCGGGGAGCACCATGGTCCCCCCGGTGAGCAGGGTGCCCATTACGGTGAGCTGGCAGGCATCGAAGGATATCGAGAGATGCATCAGCGTGGTGAGCCCCGGCCCGAACCCGACGAACGGTTGGTCGTGCACGATGCGCAGGATGCCGCGGTGGGGCACCACGGTGCCCTTGGGCTTGCCGGTGGACCCGGAGGTGTAAATGAGGTAGGCCGGGTCGTTGCCGTTGCCTTGGAAGGGAGGCCTGCGTGCCGCACCGGCGGGCCGGTCCTCCAAATGTACCAGCTGGCCTTTCCAGCCGTTGAATCGTGACGCGTGGGCCCGGCGCGTCAGCAGGATGGAGGCGCCGGAATCAGCCATCAGGTAATCGATGCGGGCCTGGGGCAAGGCATGGTCGATGGGCAGGAAGGCCCCCCCGGCACGCACCACGGCAAGCATGCCGATGATCAGGTCGAAGCCGGGCTCGGCGCAGATCGCCACCGCGGTGCCGGTGGAAACACCCCGGGCGATGAGGTCAGTGGCCAGCGCATCCACCCGGTCGCGCAGTTCGGCATAGGTCAGGGATGCGTTGCCTTGCACGAGCGCCTTGCGGTCGGCATGGGTGCGCGCCGCCCGGTCGAATACGGTGGCGATGGTCTCTTCCGCCGCCACTTCCGAGGCCTGCCCGATCCATTCCCTCGCCGGGAATTCGGCCAGCTGGCGCCCCTCCTCGATCAGTTCGATCAGGGGTGCATCCGGCCGGTCGATCACGTGGCGCACCAGCGTGTTCAGGTCGTACATCCAGCCGCGCACGGTATCCTCCTTGAAGAGGTCCGTGTTGAAGGACCATTCCAAGGTAAGGGCGCCGCCGGAGCTGCTGGCGTTCATGACCAGCTCGAATTGCTCGTAGGCACGCGGTTCGCTGCGCAGCTTGTGCCGGATGCCCGGGAAGGCCACCCGGTCATCCATCTCCATGTCGAGGTTGAAGATCACCGGCACCAGCGGTACCCGGCCGGGATCGCGGGGAATATTCAATTCGCGCAGCAAGGTGCTGAAGGTGAAGCGTTGGTTGTCGAACGCATCCAGCAGGGCCGAGCGGCGCTCCTTGAGGTATTCGCTGAAGGACTTGGCATCATCGATCACCGTCCGCAACGGCAACAATGCCACACAATGGCCTACCAGCTCCTCCATGCCCATGTCGCTCTGGCCGGCGGCGGGCATGCCCACCACCAGGTCCCGCTGGCCGGTGATACGCGCCAGCAGTACTTCGTACACCGCCAGCATGGTGGTGACGAAACTGCTCCCGAGGCGTGTGCCCAAGCGTTTGAGGCCCTCCACCAGGTCGGGGTCCATCGGGATATCGATCCGTTCGGCGTTCCATGTCTTTTCCCAGGGACGGGCATGGTCCGTGGGCAGGTCCACCTGGGGGGGGGGGGCGGCAAAGAGCTTCTTCCAGTAGGCTTTCACGGCCTCGTTTTCCGGGGAGCCGTAGAAGCTGTTCATCTCCTGCGCGTAACGGCTGGCGGCCACGGCCTCGGGCAGGTCGGCCTTGTCGGCGTCGCCGTCGGCGGCGTAGATCTTGCTCAGGTCGCCGATGAGGATGCTCATGGACCATCCATCGCATACAATGTGGTGTGCCACGATCCGCAGCACATGGTCTTCCTGCCCCAGCTTGAACATGATGAAGCGCACCAAAGGCCCATGGGAGAGGTCGAAGGGCGTGTTCATCAGGTCCCCGCCCACCTCCTCCATGCGTGCCTGTTGCTCGTCTGTGGAAAGGCCCGTGAGGTCGTGCAATTCCGTGGACAAGGGCATTTCCTCCAGGACGATCATCCGTGTTCCGGTGCTGTCGAACACGGCCCGCAGGCTCTCGTGCCGAAGCATCACCGTGTGCACGGCCTTGTTCAGCACGTCCAGGTCCAGTGGCCCCTTCAGGTCCAGGCTCACCGATTCATTGTAGGAGCAGGAGGCCTCCTCACTGATCCGCGATGCGGTCCATACCTCGCGTTGGGGTTCGGTGGTGGGGGCGGTCAGGGCGATGGCCGGCCCCGTGAAGGGGTCGTACTCCACGGGGACCAGCAACGGCTCCTGGATGAATTTTTCCATGGGCGTCAAAGCTCTTCGCCTTCGAGGATCATGTATTTACCGGCCCGGGCCGGGTCGGGAACGAACCAGGCGGGGTCGCCGTTGGGGCGGCGGCCCATGCGTGCACCGGCCATCGGTTTGTGGGCTGTGGCGGATACTACCCGCTCGCTCAGTTTCCGCGCCGATCCGTTCAGTACGCTGTTCACCACTTCAATGGGATAGGTGCGCTCCGGCATGAAGCCGCTCTTGCGCAGTTCCTGGCAGGTCTTGTCCACCGCATTGATGATGAACTCGATGTCGGCGGTGGTGTGCGCGGTGGTGATGAAGTGCGGGAAGTCCAACACGTGCACCCCGTGGTAGCGCATCAGCATGAAGAAGAGCTCGGTGTAGTTGACGCTTTCATCGTACTTCGTCTTGAAGGCGCTGCCGAAGTTCACCCAGCGGTAGGGGAGCTGGTACTTGTCGAACAGCCCGTTCACGCGCAACACCATGTCCTCCGTAATGGTGTTGAGGCGCTCCTGCAAGGCGGGCCCCTCGTTCTTCATGTACATCAGCGCGGCCTTCATGGCGGCCAGGGTGAGCGGGTGGCGCACGAAGGTGCCGGCGAAGTAGGTCACGCCGGCGGGCGGCACGCTGTCGTCGCCGTACTGCCAGAAGCCGCCGTCAAGGGCGTCCATCCATTCGCTCTTGCCGATCATGGCGCCCACGGGCATACCCCCGCCGATCACCTTGCCGTAGGTGCCGATGTCCGCCTTGATGCCGAAAAGCGATTGAACACCGTTGGGGTGCGTGCGGAAGCCGGTGATCACCTCGTCGAAGATCAGCGCCGTGCCGTGTTGCTTGGTGATGCGGCGCAGCTCCTGCAGGAAGTCCACGGGGCGGAATTCCATGCGGCGGCTCTGCACGGGCTCCACCAGGATGGCGGCGGCCTCTTGGCAACGTTGCCGGATGATCTCCAGGCTCTCGGGCGTGCCGTAGTCCAGCACCAGCATGTTCTGTACGGCCTCGGGCATGATGCCCGGCGCGCCGGGATAGCTCTTCTTGCTCTTGCTGCCGCGGATGATCACCTCGTCGTTGATGCCGTGGTAGCTGCCGCTGAAGCTGATGATCAGGCTGCGGCCAGTGACCGTGCGCGCCATGCGCATGGCGCCCAGCACGGCCTCGGAGCCGGTGTTGCACACCGCCGCGCGTTCCGCACCGGTCAATTCGCACAACAACTTCGAGACCTCCGCCGCCAGCGGATGCATGGGGCCGATCTCGATGCCGGTGTCCAGCTGCTTG
Organism: Flavobacteriales bacterium; assembly: GCA_023382455.1. GTDB lineage: Bacteria > Bacteroidota > Bacteroidia > Flavobacteriales_F > PHOS-HE28 > PHOS-HE28. The sequence goes on along the minus strand of JAHDVX010000002.1, from coordinate 214,341 downwards.
TGGCAGGCCTCGCGGATGAAGTCAGGCATGTAGCCGAACATCGAGCTGCCGAAGCCGCTGAGGATGTCCACGTACTCGTTGCCGTCGATGTCCCACAGGTGGCAGCCTTTGCTGCGGTCCACCACCACTTGGTAGATGAGCTCCTTGGTCTGCGGCTTGAACCCCGTCACCACGCGCGGGTCGGCCATCGGCTTCCGGTTCTCCTGGGTGAAGGCCTTGCTCTTGGCCGTCTTCGCCACGTAGCGCTTCAGGAAGTCGTCGAACCACGCGCGCTGCTGCGGCGTCATGTCGTCCACCTTCTCCTTGCTGATGCGGGCCTGCGCGCCGAAGGCCTTCTTAAGCTCGGGGGCGTCCTCCAATGCGTTCACGGTGGAGGCGGCCTGCACGGGCCGATGATCATCGGCCCGTACCACCGCCGCGCCACCGCCCCAATGCGGCATGATATGATCCGCCAGCTTGTCCAGGTTCGGCAGCTCCTCGTTCAGTTGGCGGAAGCTGATCTTCACGCCGAACTTCTTGCTGAGCGATGTCGCCACCTGCGTGAGGAAGAGCGAATCGAGGCCCATCTCCAGGAAGGTCTCCTCGTTGCTGGCCTCGGCCAGTTCCAGACCGGAGCTGTCTTCCAAGAGGGTTTTGATCTGGGCGATCAGTTGGTCCTTGGGACTCAGGCTCGCATCCGCTATTTCGGTGGATGCGGTGGAGACAGTGGCACTACTGTGGCCACCCTGTCCACCCGAGACAGCCTGCAAGGCCACCGGATCCACCCAATGCCTGATCCTTTCGAAGGCATACGTGGGCATGCTGATCCGCCGGCGCTCTTCCTTCTCGTAGAACTTGGCCCGGTCGATCAGCACGCCGCTCTGCCACAGGCCGCCCACGGCTTTGAGCAGTTGCGTCAGTTCGTTGTTGTTGCCCGCGGAATCGCCGAGCGACGGCACGGCCACCTGCTTCTTGGTGTCGCTGCTCTGTTGGCGGGCAAGCGTGGTGGCCGTGGTGCGCGGGCCCACTTCGAGCATCACGCGTGAGCCCGCCATAGCCTTGGCGTCGGCGGGGTCGGCATCAGCCCAAGCGAACTTCACCGCTTGCGCGAAACGCACCGTGGCACGCAGGTGATCGCTCCAGTACTTCGGTGAGGTGGCCTCGTCGTCCTTCAGCCACTCGGCGGTCACCGTGCTGACGATGGGGATTCGCGGAGCACTGAGCTTCACGCCCTCCACCACCTTGCGGTAGGGCTCCACGATGGCGTCCATCATGGGGCTGTGGAAGGCGTGGCTGGTCACCAGCAGCTTGCATGTGATGCCGTCCTTCTCCAGTTCGGCCTGCAGCTTGGCGATGGCCTCGTGCGGGCCGCTGGCCACGCAGAGCTGCGGACCGTTGTTCGCCGCGATGCTGCATCCGATGGGCAGTTTCTTCAGCACCTCCTCTTCCGCGGCGCGCACGCTGAGCATGCTGCCACCGGGAAGTTCCTGCATCATGCGGCCGCGGTTGGCCACCAGCTTCACGGCATCCTCCAGGGAGAACACGCCAGCGAGACAAGCGGCTGCGAACTCGCCGATGCTGTGGCCCATCATCGCATCGGGCGTGATGCCCCAGTGCATCCACAGTTTCGCCAGGCTGTAGTGCATGGTGAAGAGCGAGGCCTGCGTCCAGATGGTCTGCTTCAGTTGCTCGTCCGCCGCAGCCTTGGCGGAGGCGGACTCGGCCTCGGAGAAAATAATTGCCTTGAGGTCCGTGCCGAGTTCCTTGCTGAAGAGATCGCAGCAGCGATCGAAGTGCTGCTTGAATACGGGCTCGCTCTCGCACAGGTCGCGGCCCATGTTCACGTATTGCGAGCCTTGGCCGGGGAACATGAACACCACGCCGGGGGCGGCTTCGTGCAGTTCGCGCGTGCCGATCAGTTGTGCGTCCTTGTTCACGATGGCCTCGATCACCTCGCTGTGCGAACCGCCCACGATCAAGCGGCGGTGCTTGAAGTGCCTGCGACCCACCTGCAGCGTGTAGGCGGCATCCGCAAGCGATGCGTCCGGATGTGCTTCGAGCCATAGGCGGAGATTGTCCGTCATGGCATCGAGGCTGGCCTTGCTCTTGGCGCTGAGCAGAAAGAGCTGTTTGTTGCGCGAAGCGCTGGAGGCTGCGGCTACCGGCGGCTCCGCGAGGATCACGTGCGCGTTGGTTCCACCCACGCCGAAGCTGCTTACGCCTGCGATGCGGGGCTTGCCCGGCACGCGCGGCCAGGCCAGGTTGTCCTGGGCGACCTTGAACGGCGAGTTGGCGAAGTCGATCGCCGGGTTGGGTTTCTCGAACCCGATGCTGGCAGGGATCTGCTCTTGTTGAAGTGCCAGCGCCGTCTTGATCACGCCGGCAGCGCCGGCGGCGGCGGTGAGGTGACCGATGTTCGATTTCACCGAGCCGAGAGCGCAGTGCTGTCCGTTCTGCTGACCGCCGAACGCGAGCGTCAAGGCCTCCACCTCGATCGGATCGCCGAGCGGCGTGGCGGTGCCGTGCGCTTCCACGTAGGTGATCTGGTCGGGCGAAACGCCCGCATCGGCCTGGGCCATGGCGATCACCTCGGCCTGTCCGCGAACGCTGGGCGCGGTGAAGCTGGCCTTCTCGCTGCCGTCGTTGTTCAGCGCGGCGCCCTTCACCACGGCGTAGATGTGGTCCTTGTCGCGCACCGCATCGTCCAGCCGCTTGAGCACGACGATGCCGCAGCCGTCGCTGAAGCTGGTGCCCTTGCCGTTCGCATCGAAGGTGCGCGTGCTGCCGTCGGGGCTGTACATGCCGCCCTCGTTGTAGAGGATGCCGCTGTTGATCGGCGCGGTGATGGCGATGCCTCCGGCCAGCGCCATGTCGCATTCGCCGTCGCGCAGCGCCTTGAACGCCTGTGCGATCGCCACGAGCGAGGTGCTGCACGCGGTGTGGATGCTGAGGGCCGGACCGCGCAGGTCGAACTCGAAGGCCAGGCGCGTGGCGATGTAGTCCTTCTCGTTGGCCGTCATCACCGCGAAATCGCCGACCTGCTCGATGAGCTCGGGGTGGCCGATGACGTTGCGGGTGAAGTAGGTGTTGTTGCCCATGCCGGCGTACACGCCGATGAGCCCGGCGAACTGCGCGGGATCGTAGGCGGCATCCTCCAGCGCGGCCCACGCGGTCTCCAGGAACACGCGTTGCTGCGGGTCCATCAGCGCGGCCACCTTGGGGTTCACGCCGAAGAAGCCGTGGTCGAACTTGTCGGCGTCGGCGATCACGCCGCGCGCTTTCACGTAGTCGGGGTCGTTGCGCAGCTCGGTGGGCACGCTCGGGTCGATCTCGTCCGCCGTCCACGTGCTGATGCTGTTCTTCTTGTCGAGCAGAATCTTCCACAGTTGCTCCACGCTTTCGGCGCCGGGGAAGCGGCCGCTCATGCCGATGATGGCGACGTCAGTTGTCCGTTGTCGGTTGTTGGTTGTCCGACGCGCCGCCGCCATTGCAGCAGGACTGAGCGAGTCGGTGCCCCCTTCGAGATAAGAAGCACACGCCTTGATCGTCGGGTGCTGGTACAGTTTCACGATGGGCAGTTTCAGGCCGTGGCCTTCCAGCTGTGCCACCGCTTGAATGCTCAACAGCGAGTTGCCGCCGAGGTCGAAGAAATTGTCGTCGATGCCCACCCGATCGATGCCGAGCAGGTCGGCCCACACGTTTGCGAGGGTCTTTTGCACGCTGGTCGTCGGCGCGGCGAAGGCCACGTCGAGGTCGGGGCGCTTCACATCCGGTGCGGGCAGGGCCTTGCGGTCGATCTTGCCGCTGGGCGTGCGCGGCAGCTCTTTCACGGCCACGAAGGCGGAAGGCTGCATGTAGTCGGGCAGGAGGGTGGCGAGGTGCTTGCGCAGCTCGTTCGTGCTCAATTCGCTCTTCGCGACGTAGTAGCCGATCAGGCGCTTCAGGCCTGGACGGTCCTCGCGCACGGCGGCCACGGCTTGTTCAATGGCCGGATGTTTTTCCATGGCCACTTCCACCTCACCGAGTTCGATGCGGTAGCCGCGCACCTTCACCTGGCCGTCGATGCGGCCCTTGTAGTCGATCTCGCCGTTGGGGAGCTCGGCTGCACGATCTCCGGTGCGATACATCCTTCCACCGTTGATGAATGGATCAGCCAGGAAGCGTTCGGCGGTGAGGTCGTCTCGACCGATGTAGCCTTTCGCCACGCAGGCGCCGCCGAGGAAGAGTTCGCCTTCCTCTCCCTGCTTCACCGGCTTCATCTGCTCATCGAGCACGTACAACTTCACGTTGTCGATGGCCTTCCCGATGTTGGGCAGGGCGGGCCAGGTGGAAGGGTCGCCCTTCAGCTCCAGCTCGCTCACCACGTGCCCTTCCGTGGGGCCGTACTGGTTGCAGAAGCGGCTGCCGGGCAGCTGCTTGAAGAGGTTGGCGATCGCCGGCGTGATCTTCAATTGTTCGCCGCTGGTGAAGACCTCTTTCAAGGTGGAAGGCACTTCGCCCGTGCGCTCCACGGCCTCGGCCAGGTATTGCAAGGCCACGAAGGGCACGATGATGCGGTTGATTCGCTGGGCGATGATCTTGCGCAGCAGTTGCGTGCTGTTCAGGCGGTCCTCGTCGGTGATCAGCACCAGCGTGCCGCCCTGAGCGAACGTGGTGAAGATCTCCTGGAAGCTCACGTCGAAGCTGATGGGCGCGAATTGGAGCGTACGATCACCGGCCTTGCACACGCTGGTGCGCAGCTGCCATTGGATCAGGTTGGTGAGCGGCGCGTGGTGCATGGCCACGCCCTTGGGCCGGCCGGTGCTGCCGCTGGTGAAGAGCACGTAGAGCAGGTCGTCCGCCGTGGCGGGGCAGGGGCCTTCGAAAAGCGGACCGTTCTCCAGGTCGATGTCCTCGATGAGCAGCACCTTGGCCGCGGTGCCCTTGAAGAGGTGCTGATGTGTGCGGCTGGTGATCACCACGGGCGGTTGGGCATCCTCCAGCATGCCGGCGATGCGCTCGGCGGGGTAGGAGGGATCGATGGGTGAATACGCCGCCCCGGCTTGGAGGATGCCGAGGACAGAGATGATCAGTTCGGGAGAGCGGTCCAGGCAGATACCACCGATGGACCCCTTTCCGAGGCCGGCCATCCCGAACTGGTAGGCGGCCCGGCTTGCCCGGGCAGCGAGGTTGCTGTAGGAAAGGGTACCGGAATCACTTAGAAGAGCCGGCCCTTGGGGCTGAAGGGTGGTTGTGCTTTCGAATAAGCCGAGAATGGATCCGGGTCGAGGCCCGCTATTATCCGGCATGATGGATCGTATTCAAGTTGGGGCCGTTCAAGGAAAGGCCTGTTTTTACGTGGCTCCACGGCAGAGGTTCGGTAGCCTTCCAAGGCTACGCACGTATGCCATGGCGATCATTGGCCTACTCGTCGTGAAATTACGTCGATTCGTCGCAATTCCAACAACTTGCTCCTTGCGGAAAGTTCGAGAGTCACTGGTCGGGACGTGGGGCATACGCCCCTTGCAAAGTTGGCTGGGGTCAAGGAAAGTGGTCTTGACTTTGGTCAGGAGCGGCATTGACATCTAGTTTCGTGTTCTCAAATTCATGGAGGTCCGGAAGTTCATTGCCCGGTTGCTGGTGTGTTGTGCCTGCCTGTTACCGGCACAGGTATGGGCACAATCCCAGGCTGCCAGCGTGTTCGCCAATGCCCAAGTGCAGGTGACGCCGCCGAGGATCACCTTGCAATGGTTGCCGGGATCCAACGTTACGGGCTACCAGATCTGGCGGAAGTTGAAGGGAGGCACCAACTGGGGCAGTCCGGTGGCCAACCTGGGTGCCGGGGCATTGTCTTGGGCGGACAACAGTGTTTCCCTCGGTGTTTCCTATGAATACAAGATCGTACGGTCTTCATCCAATCTGGGGTCCGGATACGGCTATGTCAATGCAGGTATCGAACTGCCCATGGTGGAGGCCCGGGGGAAGCTGATCCTCTTGGTGGACAACACCTTCAGCGCATCCTTGGCCGGGCCGTTGGAGCAGTTGAGGCAGGACTTGGAAGCGGATGGTTGGACCGTTCTTCGGCATGACGTGAGCCGGAATGCCAGTGTGCCCAGCATCAAGTCCATCATCATCAGCGACTACAACGCCGACCCGCAGAACACGAAGATGGTCTTCCTCGTCGGCCATGTGCCGGTTCCCTACTCGGGTAACTTGGCTCCGGATGGTCATTGGGAACATCAAGGCGCATGGAGCGCGGACACCTATTATGGGGATGTGGACGGCACCTGGACCGACAACCAGGCCTATGTTACCTACGCCTCCGACCCGCGCAACCACAATGTGCCCGGTGATGGCAAGTTCGATCAGAGCACCATCCCCTCATCGGTGGAGTTGGCCGTGGGGCGGGTTGATTTCAGCAACCTGCCGGTGTTCTCCCAGAATGAAACAACGCTTCTCGGGAACTACCTCTCCAAGTTGCACAATTGGAAAGTGAAGGCATTCACGGCAGTGCAGCGGGGCCTGGTGGACGACAACTTCCAAGGCATGTCGGATGCGTTTGCCGCGAATGCATACCGAGGCTTCTCGCCATTGGTGGGCGGGGAGAATGTCAGTGACCTGGACTATTTCACCACGTTATCCCAGCAGAGCTACCTCTGGAGCTACGGATGCGGTGGGGGCTATTGGTTTTCCTCCAACGGTGTGGGCAGTTCCACGGATTTCACCACCCGGAACGTGAAGAGCGTGTTCACGGTCCTTTTCGGCAGCTACTTCGGTGATTTCGACTGTGAGAACAATTTCATGCGTTCTTCACTCGGCAGTGGAACGGTGCTTTCGTGCTTCTGGGCGGGCTTCCCGAATTGGTATTTCCACCACATGGCACTGGGTGAGACCCTGGGCTATGCGGCGCGCCTGACGCAGAACAACGGGAGCGGCCATTACGCCCCGGCGAACTCCGGTGCAGGCAAGGTGCATATTGCGCTCCTGGGTGATCCCACCCTGCGCATGGCCATGGTGGCCCCGCCGTCCAACGTCACGGGTACGGTCAATGGCAACTCGGTCAGCCTTTCATGGAATGCCAGCCCCGACAACGTGATCGGCTATCACGTGTACCGCTTTGTTCCGGCCAGCCAGACGTGGACCCGGGTCACGACCAACGCCGTAACGGGAACCTCCTATACCGAGGTGGTAGCCGGCGGTGGCACCATCCGCTACATGGTGCGGGCGTTGAAGTTGGAGCAGGGTAAGAGCGGCAGCTATTTCAACCTGAGCCTGGGGGCTTACGGGCAGGCCCAAGGGGGCTCGCAAAACCCGGACTGCTTGGGGGTACCGGGCGGGCCGGCCACCACCGGGACCCCATGCGACGACGGACAGGCCTGCACGACCGGTGATGTCTGGGACGCTTCCTGCCAGTGCCAAGGAACCTTCCAGGACACGGATGGTGATGGTGTTTGCGATGCATTGGACGATTGCCCCCAAGTACCCGGCCAGGTCGGAACGCACTGCAACGACGGGAATCCGTGTACCGTGAATGATGTACTGGATGCCAATTGCCAATGCGTGGGCACCTGGTTGGACAGCGACGGGGACGGTATTTGCAATGCACAGGACAATTGTCCGCAGGTGCCCGGCCAGATCGGTTCCCCGTGCAATGACGGCGATCCCTGCACCACGGGCGATGTGGTGAACGCGAACTGCCAATGTGCGGGTACCTTCCAGGATACGGACGGCGACGGGACGTGCAACGCGCTGGATGATTGCCCCACGATGGCCGGCGGGATCGGTTCGCCCTGCGATGACGGCAGCATCTGTACAGTGAACGACGTGGTAGATGCCAACTGCCAATGCGCCGGGGAGCTCCAGGATGCGGACGGGGACGGTGTGTGCGATGCGGAGGACTACTGCCCCATGAGCTACGGTGAGCCGGGCTGGCCCTGCAACGACGGCGACCCATGCACTTCCAATGACGTGGTTGACATGGATTGCCAGTGCATCGGGACCCCCACAGGTGATACGGACAATGACGGGATATGCGATGCGCTTGATGGGTGCCCGAACTTCCCGGGCAGCATGGGGTCGCCGTGCAATGACGGCAACATCTGCACGGTGAATGATGTGGTGGACGCAAATTGCGGGTGCACAGGCACTTTCCAGGACAGCGACAACGACGGTGTGTGCAATGCGGAAGACTACTGCCCCTTTGCCTACGGCGAACCTGGCTGGGCCTGCAATGACGGCAACCCCTGCACGGTGAATGACACGGTGGACATGGATTGCCAATGCGTGGGCACCTATTCGGGCGATACGGACAACGATGGGATCTGCGACGCGCTGGATGATTGCCCGACCTTGCCGGGCGGAGTGGGCACGGCGTGCAATGATGGCGACATCTGCACAATGGGCGATGCGATAGACGAGAACTGCCAATGCACCGGGATCCTTCTCGACAGCGATGGGGACGGCGTTTGCGATGCGGAGGACTACTGCCCCCAAGGCTATGGTGAGCCTGGGTGGGCGTGCAACGATGGCAACCCGTGCACCGTGGATGATACGGTGGACATGGATTGCCAATGCGTGGGGACCTATTCGGGCGACACGGACGGCGACGGGGCCTGCGATGCCTTGGACGAATGCCCGACCATGCCGGGAGGTGTGGGGTCGCCGTGCAATGACGGCGATCCCTGTACCGTGCTTGACAGGCTGAACGCCAATTGCCAATGCGCCGGGTTCTTTTATGACAGCGATGGGGATGGGGTATGCAATGCAGAGGATGGGTGCCCCGGTGACCCGAACAAGACGGAACCCGGCAATTGCGGTTGCGGGAACCCCGAGCCGGGAGCGCCTTGTGATGATGGGAACCCGAACACGGGCAATGATGAGTGGAGTGTGGACTGCGAGTGCGTGGGCCAACAGGTGGATTGCCTGGGAGTGCCCGGTGGGGGGGCATTGCCCGGCACCATCTGCAACGATGGGAACAACACCACTGTGGGAGATAGCTGGACCACGGATTGCCAGTGCATCGGTCTGGTGGTGGATTGTGAGGGCGTGCCAGGCGGGGGCGTGCTTCCGGGAATGCCCTGTGATGACATGAACCCCCTGACCGTGAATGATAAATGGAGCGCGGAGTGCGACTGCCTGGGGGACCCGGTGGATTGCCTGGGCGTGATCGGAGGTACGGCATTGCCGGGGACCGCGTGCAACGACGGTAACCCCAACACGCAGAATGACCTGTGGCAGCCGGATTGCACCTGTTCAGGCCAAGTGGTGGATTGCCTGGGAGTTCCCGATGGCGGTGCACTGCCGGGCACGCCCTGTGACGACGGCGACGCAAGCACCGGAAGCGACGTGTGGGGCGCGGTTTGCGTCTGCGCAGGCTTGCCCTACGATTGCCTCAATGTTCCCGGCGGACCGGCGATGCCCGGAAGCCAATGTGATGACGGCAATCCCTTGACGGGGGATGATACGTGGAGCCCGGCGTGCATTTGCTCCGGCCTGCTGTTGGATTGTGAGGGCGTTGCCGGGGGTACCGCCTTCATCGATGGGTGCGGGCAATGTGCGGGCGGCACCACCGGGATCCTGCCCAACCCCGATGCCGACATGGACGGCGTACTAGATTGCGTGGACCTGTGCCCGCAAGTGGCGGACCCCGTGCAAGGGGACTTTGATACCGACGGCGTGGGTGATGCATGCGACAACTGCCCGTGGACCTTCAACCCGGGTCAGGAGGATTCCAACTCCGACGGGATCGGTGACGCTTGCAGTACGGTTTCCGTCCGGGACTTGGGCAAAAGCGCAGGGGCATCGGTCCACCCGAACCCGACGGACGGGCTGTTGCTGATCCGCGATGCCGACCTGGCCACCCGCACCGTGGTGGTGCATGATCTTGCAGGAGGCGAGGTGCTGCACGGGCCGTTCTCGCCCCAGGTGGATCTGTCGCTCCTTGCACCGGGCACCTACATCCTGATCCTGCGGGATGCTGCCGGAACCACGCTCGCCCGCTTCCCAGTGGTGAGGAATTGATCTCCTCCATGGGGAGGAAGGGGCATTCGGGCGGCCGGATGGCCCCATTCGTCAAATTGTTGGCAAGGATCACGTAACCCCTCCGTTCGGGTCCTCGCTATAAGGCTTCCAGGATGTCTGTTCCGGGGCTGTGTTCCCGGTAGCAGGGAAGCCAAGGTGAATGAAAGCAAAGTTTAGTCTCCTCCTCGCGGCAGTGCTGTTGCCGGTGTGGTTGGTCGCACAGAGCTATTCCCAGAAGGAAGCCGTGCAAATGGCCGCCACGGTACAGGCTACCCCGCCAAGGATCACCGTTTCCTGGGCACCGTTTGCCTCCGCCACGGGCTATCAGGTCTACCGGAAGCTCAAAGGCGACCAGAGCTGGGGAAGCAGCTTGGCCAGCCTGGGTGGGACCACCAACCAGTACGTGGACAACAACGTGTCCGTGGGCGTTTACTATGAGTACAAGGTGGTGCGCAATGGGGGCGGCACTGGCACCGGGTACATCGCATCGGGCATCAACCTGGAACCCGTGGAGGACCGCGGGGTGATGATACTTCTGGTGGAAGCAGCCAAGGCAAGCGGGCTGTCCGCAGAGTTGGCCCAGTTGGAGGAAGACCTGCAGAATGATGGCTGGGGGGTGATCCGCCATGATATTCCGGCAGGCATGAGCGTAAGCGCCGTCCGGTCGCAGGTGCAGGCCGATTATTCTGCGGACCCCTCCAGAGTGAAGGCCGTTTACATCATCGGCCATGTTCCGGTCCCGTATTCGGGACGGCTCAACCCGGATGGCCATAGCGACCACCTGGGCGCATGGCCATGTGACGGCTACTATGGTGAGATGAACGGCACCTGGACGGACAATACGGTGAACATCACCAGTGGCCAGTCCTCCAGGAACCACAATGTGCCCGGTGATGGCAAGTTCGACCAAAGCGATTACCCCAGCACGATCGAGCTACAAGTTGGGCGGGTCGATTTTTCCAACATGGGGACACCATGGTATGCCTTCCCGTACAGTGAGGAACAGTTGCTCAAGCGCTACCTGGACAAAGCCCATGCGTACAAGACCATGCAGTTCGTTCCGCTGCGCCGGGGAATCATCTTCGACAACTTCCAGTACCTCTCCGATCCGTTGGCCGGTGCGGCTTACCGCAATATCCCGGCCTTGGTCGGAGCTACGAACACCACCGATATCTATCCCTACGCGGACCCTTTCTACACCCGCATCAACAACCAAAGCTACCTGTGGAGCTACGCCAGTGGCGGAGGCACATGGGTGAGTGCGGACAACGTGGGCACCACCGACCAGTATGCGTCCATCAACTTCGGGGGCATCTTCAACATGTCCTTCGGCAGCTATTTCGGCGACTGGGATGTGACCAACAACTTCCTGCGCGCTCCCTTGGCAAGCGGAAACGGCCTCACCAACGTATGGTCCGGAATTCCCCATTGGTTCTTCCATCACATGGGCATGGGCGACAACATCGGGTATAGCGCCTATGTGACCATGAACAACACCAGTCTGTACGCACCCCAGAGCGGTGGATGGCAGGGGAGTCCCTACAGCCGGGTCCATCTCGGCTTGATGGGTGACCCTTCGCTGCGCATGACCGTGGTGCCCAGGCCTTCCAATCTCCAGGTGGGCAATAGCAATGGCCAGGCATCCTTCACCTGGTCGGCCGCATTGGGAGCGGTGGACGGTTACCACGTTTATGAGGTCAACCAGACCGCCGGAACGTTGGTCCGGTTGACGACGACCCCCGTGACGGGCACTTCCTTCAGCAGCCCGGCAGTTCCCTTCGTGAACGGGAAGCGCTACATGGTTCGGGCTGTCAAGCTCCAAACCTCGAACACGGGCAAGTACTACGACCTGTCCCTGGGGGTGCAGGCCACCGCCTCCGGTACAGCCAGCCCGGATTGCCTCGGCGTCCCTGGGGGGGCAGCGATCCCTGGAAGCTCCTGCAATGACGGTGACGCCTGCACGGTGAATGACGTGTACAACGCCAACTGCCAGTGTGTGGGCACACCAAGCCCTGACTCCGATGGGGACGGCATTTGCAACGTGCAGGACAATTGCCCGAATGCCGCGGGACAGATCGGCTCGGCCTGCGACGACGGTAATCCCTCCACCATCAACGACGTGCTGAACGCCAACTGCCAGTGTACGGGTACGCCCGTGGTGCTGGACTGCAACAGCGTGCCCAATGGCCCTGCAATGCCAGGTACGCCGTGCGATGATGGCAATCCGAATACGATAAACGATATCCGCCAGCCCAATTGCGATTGTGTGGGCACGCCGGTAACGCTGGACTGCCAAGGCGTGCCAAACGGTCCGGCCCTGCCTGGCACGGCTTGCAACGACGGCAACCCGAACACGGGCAACGACCATTGGAACGCGA
>JAHDVX010000002.1:0-201885 GCA_023382455.1 Flavobacteriales bacterium | reverse complement strand
ACGGCAACCCGAACACGGGCAACGACCATTGGAACGCGAACTGCCAGTGCGTGGGCCAGGTGATCGACTGCGAAGGCACGCCGGGTGGCAGCGCTTTGCCGGGCACGGCCTGCAACGACGGCAACCCGAACACGGGCAACGACCATTGGAACGCGAACTGCCAGTGTGTGGGGCAAGTGATCGACTGCGAGGGTACGCCGGGCGGCAGCGCCCTGCCTGGCACGGCCTGCAACGATGGGAATTCAAGCACCATTAACGATACCTGGAGCACGGATTGTGAATGTGCCGGAATCACTCCTCCTCCGGTGGATTGCGAAGGCACGCCGGGCGGCAGCGCCCTGCCGGGCACGGCTTGCAACGACGGCAACCCGAACACGGGCAACGACCATTGGAACGCGAACTGCCAGTGCGTGGGCCAGGTGATCGACTGCGAAGGCACGCCGGGTGGCAGCGCTTTGCCGGGCACGGCCTGCAACGACGGCAACCCGAACACGGGCAACGACCATTGGAACGCGAACTGCCAGTGCGTGGGCCAGGTGATCGACTGCGAAGGCACGCCGGGTGGCAGCGCTTTGCCGGGCACGGCCTGCAACGACGGCAACCCGAACACCACCAACGACAAGTGGAATGCGAACTGCCAATGCGTGGGCACATCGGCCAATGTGGATTGCAATGGAGATCCGGGCGGCACGGCCTTCCTGGATGACTGCGGTGTCTGTTCCGGCGGCAATACGGGAATCATCCCCAACGCCGACCTGGATGGGGACCAAGTGATCGACTGCCTGGACAACTGCCCGTCCACGACTAATGGGTTGCAGGCGGATTTCGATGGGGATGGTGTCGGCGATGCCTGCGACAACTGCATGTGGGTCTACAACCCGGGTCAGCAGGACACGGATGGAAACGGTATCGGTGATGCTTGCCAAGGTGATCTCCCGACCCAGGTGCCGGAGCAGGTCGGCGATGAGGATGGCGGGCTTCGCGTTTGGCCGAACCCGGCCAGTGGATCCGTCACCGTGCAATGCCCTGTTGGAGACCCCGCCAAGTTGCAGGTCCTTGATCCCGCAGGACGATTGGTGCAGGAGGTGACCTACGGCAGCCAACTGGATGTCTCCGGGTTCGCCTCAGGACCGTACTTGGTCTTTGCCCTCGATGATCATGGACGGGTGATTGCGAGGGCCCGATTGATCCGGCGCTAATAATTACAGCTCCATTGTGGAAGATGCCCGTGCTTTCACGGGCATTTTCTGTTGGGGCCGTTAGATCGACAGGATGTTCAGGATGCGCAAGAGGTCGTCATCCGTGGCTTTCCGCCCGCTGATGGCATCCTCGAATCGGGTCCAGGCCAGGTTGCCGTTCACGATGCCGGCCATTTCACCCGACCGTCCCTCGATCAGCCCTTCCACCGCCGCAACCCCGGTGCGGCTGGCGAGCAGCCGGTCGGCCATGGTGGGGTTGCCGCCGCGCTGCACGTGGCCCAGCACGCTCACCCGCGTGTCGTAGTGGGCGAACCGCGCCTTCACCTTTCGGGCCACCTCGTAAGCGCCGCCTTCCTCGTCGCCCTCGGCCACGATCACGATCACCGAGGACTTGCTTTTGGCCGACCGCTCCAGGACCTGGATCAACTGGTCGATGCCCTGCCTGTGCTCGGGCACCATCACGAATTCCGCACCGGAGGCGATGCCGCAATGCATGGCGATGGCCCCGGATGTTCGGCCCATCACCTCCACGAAGAACAGTCGGTCGTGCGAGGATGCGGTGTCCCGGATCCGGTCGATGAGCTGCATGGCCGTGTTCGTGGCCGTATCGAAGCCGATGGTGGCGTCCGTGCCGGCGAGGTCATTGTCGATGGTCCCGGTGATCCCCACGACCGGCACGCCATGTTCCACTGCAAATACCGAGGCGCCGCGGAAGGTGCCGTCACCACCGATCACCACCAGGCCGTCGATGCCGCGGCCGTCGAGGTTGCGCTTTGCTTGGGCACGCCCTTCCGGGGCGAAGAATGCCTCGCTCCGGGCCGATCGCAGGATGGTGCCCCCGCGCTGGATGATGTTGCTGACGTCCCTCACCGCCAGGGGGCGTATCTCGTCGCGCACCAGGCCATCGTAGCCCTCAAACACGCCGCTTACCCGCAACCCGTGGAAATGCGCGGTGCGCACCACAGCCCGGATGGCGGCGTTCATCCCGGGGGCATCACCGCCGGAGGTGAGCACGCCGATGTGGCTGACGTGGCGGCGGGTGCTGCTCATGTGCTGGGCGGGGCGGCCGGCCCGGGAACGAGGAGCAGCCGCAACCGGTCCTTCACCAGCGGGTATTGTCCGCAGGTGCGGTCCAGTTCACCGCCCAGCAACTGGCCCAGCAGGTACATCTTCCGGCCTTGGTCAGGATAGCGTTGAAGCAGCCATAGGACCTCATGCGAATGCCGGTCGAACACGGTGTTCAGGCAGTTCCTCACCGCCAGGTCGAATTCGTGGTCGCTGGCCCCGGCATCAATCGACCCCATGCAGGCACACAGGTCCGTGGCCAGGTCAGAGGGTGGTGCGGCATACTGTGCACGTGCCGCCAACGCCACGCTCCCGAACAGGGCGATGAACACAAGGTGCCGAAGCCGGTGCATGGGGTAAAATTAGGTGAGCCGACCTTGCCGCCGAAATGGATCCGGCGCCCGTGGGTACCTTCGTCCGCATGATCCGCCCACGGAACCTCGCCGCATGGCTGCTGCTTGCAGCGATGATGCTGGTGGCGTTGCCGCGCACCTGGTTCCACCATTGTGAGGAGGGCAGTGCCGCCCACGCATGGTCCACGGGCGGCCCAGCCGTACATGCCGGCCAGCATTGTGCAGCCTGCGAGGCTCCCGCCCCGGTGGCCATGTCCGCTATGGCGGATGGCCCGGGTTTGGAATGGCGGCTACTTGGGGCCTTGGAGGGCCTGGTGGAAACACGGATCCATGCCGTGCATGCGTGGGCGCCCCGCATGCGTGGGCCGCCCTCCGCTGTTTGATCGCAGCTGGGGTGTGCCCCCGTGGTACGCTTCACGCGGAAGCAGGCGGTCATGTCCCGCCAGGCGAGTTCCTGTTTGGCTCCATCCGGCCGGGTGATCAGCCCGGCCCAATTTCCATTCCATTTCATGTTTCGGGCAGTTCTTTCCCGTTCCTTCCTGTTTCTCTTGCTGGCCTCTCCGGTGACGGTGGCATTGGCCCAGGCCGTCACTTTTTCCGGGATCGTTACGGATGAGGCGACCGATCTCGGCATTCCCGGTGCGGCGGTGTACCTGCCGGACCTCCACCGCGGTGCCGTCACGGATGATGATGGCCGGTTTACCATCACCGGACTGCCCGGCGAAAGGACGCTCGTGAAGGTGAGCATGACGGGCTACGCGGCCATGGTCCGGGTGGTCGACCTGTCCGCGGCCTCCACGCACGAGTTCAAGCTTTCCACCACCATCACGGAGATGCAGGATGTGGTGGTCACCGGGACCACCAAGGCCAAGGAGCTGCGGCGCGATCCCGTGCCCACCACGTTGGCGGGAAGGGAATTCCTGCGTGAGAATCCATCGGCCAACATCATCAGCAGCCTGGAGAAGCTGCCCGGCATCAGTGTGGCCGGCACGGGGCCCAACATCGCCAAGCCCTATATCCGTGGCTTGGGTGCCGGCCGGGTGCTCACCTTGTACGACGGTATCCGGCAGGAAAGCCAACAGTGGGGGGAGGAGCATGGTGTGGAGATCGACCAGTTCCTGGTGGATCGCGTGGAGGTGGTGAAGGGTCCGGCCAGCCTGATGTACGGCTCGGACGCTTTGGCGGGCGTGGTGAACCTCATCCCTGCGCCGTCGGTGGCACCCGGCATCACCAGCGGATCCATCACGGGCCGTGTGGCCTCGAACAACCGGGAGCTGGCCGGTTCGGCGAACATCGATGGCAACACCGGGCGCTTCATCTATGGTGCACGCCTTTCGGGCAACATGGCCGGCAACTACAGGAACAGGTACGACGGCCCTGTGTACGGCACCAAGTTCCGCGAGCAGGCGGCGGCGGCATACGCAGGGATCAATCGCCCCTGGGGCTTCACGCACGTACACTTCAGTCTGTATGACAACTTGCAGGAAGTGCCGGACGGAAGCCGCGACAGCACCACTCGCCGCTTCACCTGGCGGAACAGTGATGCCGACAGCCTACGGCCTATCGCGAGCGATGGCCTGCTCAATTCGTACCGCATCGGCGAGGTGCACCAGCATATCCGCTTCCTGCGTGCACATGCCAACAGCAGTTTCCGCATGGGCGGGGGGCGGCTTGCCGCCAAGCTCGCCTTTACGCGCAGCGTGCGGCAGGAGTACGAGCACCCCGAGCATCCGGCGATGGCGGCCGTGGACCTGCGCTTGAACAGCTTCATCTACGACCTGAAGTACCATCTGCCCGAACGGAATGGCTGGGAGCTATCGGCCGGGGTGAACGGCATGCAGCAGCGGAATGATGCATCACACGGCACGGAACTGTTGGTGCCGGACCACGGGCTGGTCGATCTGGGGCCGTTCGTGCATGCGGCCAAGTCCTGGGGCAGGTTTGAGCTTTCCGGCGGTGCCCGGTTGGATCGACGCTGGTACCAGGGCGAGGCCATGTACACGCGCATCGATCCGGCAACCGGCTTCGAACACGTGGTGGACGGGCCGGGGGCGGATAGCACCGTGGAGAAGCATTTCGATGCACTGGACCGCCGCTTTACCGGTACCAGCGCAAGCATCGGGGCCGCATGGATCATCCATGAGCGCTTCACGTTGAAGGCGAACCTGGGCCGTGGGTACCGGGCGCCGGGCGCTGCGGAGCTTTCCGCGGACGGGTTCCACCACGGGTCGGGCATCTTGCAGCTGGGCAGCGCGGACCTGCGTCCGGAGACCAACCTGCAGCAGGATCTCGGGCTGTTCTATTCGGGGACCCACGTAACAGCCAGCGTGGAGCTGTTCAACAACCTGGTGGACCATTTCATCTACAACGAACGCATGCCGGCCGTCGGTGGCGGCGATTCCCTGGCCACCCACGGCGTAGAGGAATTCCCGGTCTACAGCTTCCGCCAGACCAAGGCCCGGCTATTGGGCGGTGAAGTCACCCTGGACATCCACCCTCATCCGTTGGACCGCTTGCATTTCGAGAGCACGTTGTCCATGGTGATCGGGACCAATGAGGGCGGCGGTGGTGTGTCCATCACGGACAGCACCCGCCACCTGCCCATGATCCCACCCCTGCGGTTGAACAGCGAGATGCGCTATGATGTAGGCAAAGTGCTGGGCGGTTCCGTGGACCTGTTCGTCAAGGCGGGCGTACGTGTGCATGCGGCACAGCGGCGGTTCTTCGGGGCCTATGGCACGGAAACGGCCACTCCCGGATACACTCTGGTGGATGCGGGCCTGGGTGCTGATCTGCTGCGGCGCAACGGCCGAACCGTGCTCACCATGACCATCATGGGCACCAATCTGGCCGATATCGGCTACCAGGACCACATGAGCCGCCTGAAGTATTTCGAGGACTATCCGGTGAACGGCACCGGCCGCAGCGGCATCTATGGCATGGGCCGGAACATCACCGTCCAGGTGATGGTGCCCTTCCGTATCCGGAAGAAAGAAGCTGCAACCGAACGGTAGGATCGGGACGGCCTATTGGTCGAACCCGTTGGGGAACTGGCCCATCATGGCCTTGATGCCGTCCCGCACCTTTTCCTCCTGCTCCCCCTTGAAGGCTTCCAGGCGCTGCACCAGGAGCGGGTCGGCCACGGCCATGATCTGCACGGCCAACAGGCCCGCATTGCGCGCGCCGTTCACCGCCATGGTGGCCACGGGCACGCCGGCGGGCATCTGCACGATGCTCAGCAGCGAGTCCCATCCGTCGATGCTGTTGCGGCTTTTGATGGGCACGCCGATCACGGGCAGGGTGGTGAGTGAGGCCACCATGCCGGGCAGGTGGGCGGCGCCACCGGCCCCGGCGATGATCACCTTGATCCCGCGCCCGGCGGCGCTTTTCGCGTAGCGCACCATCCGCTCCGGCGTGCGGTGCGCACTCACCACCGTCACTTCGTACGGCACACCGAATTCCTTCGCCGTATCCACCGCCTCGCGCATGGTTTCCAGGTCGCTGCGGCTTCCCATGATGATCCCGATCATTCCGTGGCTTGTTTGATTTCCCTTGTGCTTCCGATGGTCTTTGCAGGCAGCACCTTCCCGTGGGATTTCACCCAGGCTGCAATGCGGTCCACTTCACCTTCCGTGGGGGCCACCACGGTCACGTGTCCCATCTTCCTTCCCGTGCGCGTTTCCTGCTTGCCGTAGAGGTGGATGAAGGTGCCCGGCTCGGCGAGTATCCGGTCCGTTCCTTCGAGGTTCGGCGATCCGGTGCCGCCTTCCCCCACCAGGTTAACCATGGCGGCCTTTCCCGTCATCCGGGTGTCACCGGCCGGCCAGCCCATGTAGCAGCGCAGCAGCTGGTCGAACTGGGAACTGAGGCAGCCCTCGATGGTGTAGTGGCCGCTGTTATGCGCACGCGGCGCCGTCTCGTTCACCAGGAGTTCCCCCGCCGGCGTCAGGAACATCTCCACCGCATAGATGCCCGGCGAGCCGAATGCCTTGGCCACGCGTGCCGCCAGGTCTTTGGCGCCGCTGATCACCTCCGGTGCGCAACGGGCCGGGGCCAGCAGCACGTCCACCAGGTTCAGCACCGGGTCGAACACCATCTCCACGGGGTCGTAGGCCACCACGTTGCCGTCGGGGCTGCACACGGCGATCACCGCGAGTTCCTTGGCAATGGCCATGCGTTTCTCCAGCACGTAAGGCCCGGTAAAGGCATCGGGTATCACGGTGTCCAGATCCACCGCCATCACGCCCTTTCCGTCATAGCCACCGGTACGGGTCTTGAGGAAGGCGGGCATCAGGTCGGCATGGCCGGCGATGCCAGCAGCGGTTTCCACCAGGGCATAGGGCGCCGTGGGCAGCCCGTGGCGGACGTAGAATTCCTTCTGCAGGCCTTTGTCCTGGATGGTGCGCAGTGTGGTGGAGGAGGGGATCACCGTCTTTCCGCGGCGTTCCAGTTCCTCCATGGCGTCCACGCTGACATGCTCGATCTCGATGCCCACCACGTCCGCATCGGCGGCGAAGCGGAGCACCGTGTCGCGGTCATTGAACCGGCCCTGCATGAATCGGTTGGCCAGCCGGGCGCAAGGGCAATCGGCATCGGGGTCCAGCACATCCACTTTGGCGTCGTAGCGCAAGGCATTCTCGATGAACATGCGCCCGAGCTGCCCTCCACCGAGCAGGGCGATGCGGACCGGCTTCTTCATGGGGCGAAGATACCCGCCGGGCCGCCAGGGGACGGTTGGCGGGGTTATCGCCGCCGAAGCCGGCGATGGCTGAAGTGAACGAGCGGCTTGCCCACGGTGACCTGCAGTGCACGGCTGGTCGGGAACAAGGCCTGGTCCTCGCGCAGCACATTGGCGCGGCCGTAGAAGTAGCGCAGCGTGAGGTCAACCCCGGAGTAGGAGGTGTATCCCAGACCCGCGTTAAGGCCCATGTCCAGCGTGTTCAAATGCTCCTTCACATCGGCCCCGTCTGCTTGGGCCCACAGGAGGTAGCCGCCCTGCACCCCGGCCTGCAGGTTGACGTAACTGCCCCAATAGAACTTTGCATTCACCGGCATTTGCAGGTACAGGCCATAGAAGGAGGATCGTTCGCCATCCGCCAGGTTTTGCGCCGTGCCTTGCAGGGAGGCCAGCAGGTCGGGCTGGATCTCCACACTTCGGCCAACTCCGATCGGCAGATAAACACCGGCTGCAAATCCGGGTACGGGACGATAGATCTCCGCCTCGGAGCGCCACATGGACGCTTGGGGCCCACCCATGATGCCCAAGCCTGATTTCGCGATCCGTTGCGCATGCAGCGCAACGGGCAAGATCATCAGGCAGATGGCCAGGAATGGGCTGCGCAGGACCATGGCGGTTGGTTGTCCAAGGGCCTTATACGGCAACCGCCCGACCTGGGTTCACCAGGCCGGGCGGTTGCGCGTTCCTATGGATGGCGACTGCTTGCGGTGCCTCAGTGGCTGCCCACCGCGAACCGGGCGGAAAACCGCTCTCCACGAAGGATCACCAGAACATGGTAAAGGCCGGGCGCCAGTTCCGTGGTGCGGATGGCCAGCTGATTGCTGCCGGCCTCCTGGGCGAAGACCGTGCGTCCGGAAGCGTCCATCACCAGGACCTGTCCGCCCTGGTCGGCCGCGTGCCAGGTGACCAGCACCTGCTCCGGACCGTTTTGAAGGGAGAGGCCGCCCGGGTTTTCTTCGCCGATCGCTGTGGCCGTGGTGATCACGATGCTGTAATCCTCCGTCTCACCCCAGGTGTAATTGATGCAGGGCTCGGCGGTTTCCGGCTCACCGGCCTCCGTATCGGGGAAGACCACGCGTACCCGCATGACGGTGTTGCCCAACGTGGCGTTGCCGGGCACGGTGAAGTTGAAGGGGATGTTCTGGAAGGCGGTGCTGGAGATCGTTTCACCGACCTTTTCCGAGGCGCTGAACGTGTTGTCGCTGTTGAAGTCGATCCAGGCACCCACGATGTCCTGGTAGTATTCCCCGGTGGTCACCGTCACGGTGTAGTTCCCATTGCGGGCCAAGGTGGCCGAATGGCCCATGTATGCCTGGTATGTTGGGCCACTGGTGGACCCGGTGCCGGTGTTCATGATGTCGTTGCCATTGTCCCCGTCCAAGGTGACGCCGTCCACGAAATCCCCGTCGGCCGTGCCGGTCGCGGAGGTGGGTATGCAGGGCGAGCCTCCACCTCCGGTGATCAGGATGCCGTAATCCTCGGTTTCCCCGTACGCGTAATTGAAGCAGGGATCGGTGGGGGTAGGCTCACCTTCCAAATGGTACACGCCGCGCACGCGCATCCGCGTGGTGCCCAAGGTGGCCCCCATGGGCACGGTGAAGGAGAAGTTCTGTGTGTTGAATGCGGAGCTGGATGCGAATTCCCCGAGCTTTTCCGCAGCAGCGAACACATTGTCCCCGTTGTAATCGATCCAGGCCGCGTAGTGGTCCTGGGCGTAGCTCCCGCTGGTGATGGCCAGGGAATAGGAGCCGCCCCGGTCCAAGGAGGTCGATATGGCCATGTTGTTCACGTAAGTGGGGCCTGAGGTGGATCCGGAACCGGTGTTGTTGATGCTGCCCAGCACCACGCCGTCGATGAAGTCGCCATCGGCCGTGCCGTTCGCGGAGGTGGGGATGCACGGTCCCGTGGCAGGCCCGTTGCAGCCCGGGGAGCTCAGCAGCGACGAGCGCACGCCGTTGAGCACGCCGTTCATCACGTTCACCTGCCCGTTGGTGAACATCACCGGGCAGTTGCTGTAGTCCATGAAATTTTCGTATTGCGTGAGGGTTCCGCACTTGATCAGGTTTGGGTTGGAACAAGTGTAGGTGGGGCTGTTGGTGGCCGGGGTGTCGCTGATGCCGTCGCCGGGGTTGCAGTTCCCGTTGCCCCAAGGGTGGTCAAGCCCCAGGTAGTGCCCGATCTCGTGCGTGGCTGTCCGCGATCCCGGTGAAGTGCCGTAGTTGTAGTCCAGCACCAGGCCGTCCACGTTGGAGCCGGGCATGTTGCCTACGGGCAGGTACGCATAGCCCAGCGTGACAAAGCCGCCGGTGGCTCCGCTGCTGATGTCGCAGATCCAGATGTTCAGGTACTGGGTGGTGTTCCAGGCCGGGGTGCCCACCGGCGCGAATTTCATGTCATCCGTGTCCGTATCCGGGTCGAACCAGGTGCGGGAGGTCTGTTGCCGGGTGATGCCCGTGGTCGGGTTGCCGTTCGGGTCCACAGTGGCCAGGCAGAACGTGATCTGCGGATTCCCGCGGGAGGAGAGGAAGCCTGGTCGCACGTTGCCATAGTCCGAGTTCAGGGCCTGGTAGTCGGCGTTCATCTCGGCGATGATGTTGTTGATGACGTTGTCGGACACGTTCTCCGCATTGGTGTTCCACACCACGTGCACCACCACGGGGATGGTGCGCGGCCCGCCCCCGCGCTCCTGGCCGAGCTGTTCCCAGGCAGCGGCCTCCGTGGCGAGGTCGACGTGCTCCCCACGGGCTTGTAGCCAACGCTCGGTGATGGACCTGGACGTGCAACGCTCCTGGGCGTTGGCGCCGGTGGCCAAGGCGAATGCCAAGGCCAAGAGTGTGGAATGACGAATCATGGTAGAGCGAAAATACGCTAACCGCGCTGAGGGGAAGCGAGGTTTTCCCCGGAGTTGCGATTTTCTTCAGGCAGGCCGGTCGCGAGGTTCAGGCCCCGATGGCGCTCATGGCGCGGATCGCCTCGGCCGGGTCCGCAGCACCGAATACACTGTTGCCCGCCACCAGGGCGTCGGCACCTCGGGCCAGGAGGTCAGCGGCATTGTCCATCGCCACCCCGCCATCCACCTCGATCATCACCGGTGCCTGGTGTGCGTCCCGGAGATCATGCAGCGCGGTGAGTTTGCGCATCGTTCCCGGGATGAAACGCTGGCCGCCGAAGCCCGGGTTCACGCTCATGAGGATCACCTGGTCCAGGTCGCCGAGGATGTCGGTGAGCAGGTGAACGGGTGTGTGCGGATTGAGGGCCACGCCCGCCTTCATGCCCGCGGCCTTGATGGCCTGCACGGTGCGGTGCAGGTGGGTGCAGGCTTCCAGGTGTACGGTGAGGCGGTCGGCGCCGGCATCGCGGAAGGCGGTAATGTAGGCATCGGGCTGCACGATCATCAGGTGCACGTCGAACACCTTCCTGGTCAGCGGCCGGATGGCCTTGATCACCGGGAACCCGAAGCTGATGTTGGGCACGAACACGCCGTCCATCACGTCCAGGTGCAGCCAGGGCGCGGGGCTGGCATCCACCATTTCCACGGCTTGGGCCAGGCGGGCGAAGTCGGCGGAGAGGAGCGAGGGGGCGATGATGTGCGGCATGGCCGCAAAAGTAGGTGAATGCGAAAGGCCGCCTTGCGGGCGGCCCCTCGGGATGTGCAGGTGTTGCACGGCTCAATCGGTCAGGTAGATGCGCAGCGCGCGGCCGTGCCCGGCATGCTTGAGCCTGCGGATGGCCTTTTCCTTGATCTGGCGCACCCGTTCGCGGGTGAGGTCGAATTTGCGGCCAATCTCCTCCAGGGTGTGGGGCTGGTTGCCGCCCAGGCCGAAGTACAGGCGGATCACATCACCCTCGCGCCCGGAGAGGCTTTCCAGCGAGCGTTCGATCTCCGTGCGAAGGCTGTCGGTGAGCAGGGACTCCATGGGGCCGGGATGGTCCAGGTTCTCCATCAGGTCGTGCATGGTGCCGCTGTCGCCGTCGTCGCGCAAAGGGGCGTCCATGCTCAGGTGCCGGCCGTTCTGGCTCATGCTGGTCTTCACCTCCTCGAGGGTCATCTCCAAGGTCTCGGCCAGCTCGGCGGCGGTGGGCGGGCGCTCGTGCTCCTGTTCGAGGCGGGCGAAGGCCTTGTTGATCTTGTTGATGGAGCCGATCTTGTTCAGGGGCAGGCGCACGATGCGGGCCTGCTCGGCCAGGCTTTGCAGGATCTGCTGGCGGATCCACCACACGGCGTAGCTGATGAACTTGAAGCCGCGGGTCTCATCAAAGCGGCCGGCCGCTTTGATCAGGCCCAGGTTGCCCTCGCTGATCAGGTCGGGCAGGGTGAGGCCCTGCCCTTGGTACTGCTTGGCCACGGAGACCACGAAGCGGAGGTTGGCCTTGCACAGGGCCTCCAGGGCCTCGTTGTCGCCTTGCTTGATGCGGCGCGCGAGTTCCACTTCCTCCTGCGCGGTGATCAGTTTCACCTTGCCGATCTCCGTGAGGTATTTGTCCAGCGACGCGGTGTCGCGGTTGGTGACCTGCTTGGAGATCTTGAGTTGACGCATGCGTGCCATGTTGGGCGGAGGTTGAAGCGGTGATTCGAGGGCGTTCAACGCCGGAGGCTGCGCTGCGGTTACGGCGGGCCGGGACCGGGCAGGGAAAGCCGCCGTGGGCCCAAGGAACGGCAAAGGCCGCCCGGTTAAGGGGCGGCCTTCACCAGTTCGATGCCGAAGCGGTCAATGTTCGCGGCGGGGTCCGCGCTCGCGGCGCTCGCGGTGGGGGCGCTCGCCGTTATGGCGGCGCTCACCTTCCATGGCGGGTTCACGCTCCACATAGCCTTCGGGCTTGGGCAGAAGCACCTTGCGGCTCAGCTTCAGCTTGCCGGTGCGCGGGTCCTTGCCCACCACCTGGAACTCGATCACCTCGCCCTCCTTGAGCACGTCCTCCACGCGCTCCACGCGGCGCCAGTCGAGCTCGCTCACGTGCAGCAGGCCGTCGGTGCCGGGGAAGATCTCCACGAAGGCGCCGTACGGCATGATGGTCTTCACCTTGCCCTTGTAGGTCACGCCGATCTCGGCCGTGGGCGGGAAGGCGATGGCCTTCACGCGGGCCAGTGCGGCCTCGATGCCGGCCTTGTCCTCGCTGGTGATCTGCACGTGGCCCACGCCCTCCACTTCCTCCAGGACGATGGTGGTGTTGGTCTCGGCCTGGATTTCCTGGATCACGCGGCCGCCGGGGCCGATCACCGGCCCGATGCTCTCCTTGGGGATCTGCAGGGAAACGATGCGCGGTGCGTTGGGCTTGTAGTCCTCGCGCGCCTGGTCCAAGGTCTTCATCATCTCGCCCAGGATGTGCAGGCGGCCCACTCGGGCCTGCTCCAGGGCCTTGGCGAGCACCTCGTAGCTCAGGCCGTCCACCTTCAGGTCCATCTGGGTGGCGGTGATGCCCTTGGCGGTGCCGGTCACCTTGAAGTCCATGTCGCCCAGGTGGTCCTCATCGCCGAGGATGTCGCTGAGGATGGCGTATTTGCCGTCCGGGTCGCTGATCATGCCCATGGCGATGCCGCTCACCGGCGCGCTGATCTTCACGCCCCCGTCCATCAGGGCCAGGGTACCGGAGCACACGGTGGCCATGGAGCTTGAACCGTTGCTCTCCAGGATGTCGCAGTTCAGGCGGATGGCGTAGGGGCAGTCCTCCTTCTTGGGGAGCACGGGCTTCAGGGCACGCAAGGCCAAGTTGCCGTGGCCGATCTCCCGCCTTCCGGGCCCGCGGATGGGGCGCACCTCGCCGGTGCTGAAGGGGGGGAAGTTGTAGTGGAGCATGAAGCGGTCGTTGCGCTTGGCCAGCGGGGTGTCCACGGTCTGCTCGTCCATCTTGGAGCCCAGGGTGAGCAGGTTGATGGCCTGGGTTTCACCGCGGGTGAAGATGGCGCTGCCGTGGGTGCCGGGCAGCACGTCCACCTCGCTCCAGATGGGGCGGATCTCGTCGGTGCGGCGCCCGTCCAGGCGGATGCCCTTCTCCAGCACCACGCGGCGCACGGCGGCCTTCTGGGCCTTCTTGAAGTAGCGGCCCAGCATGGCCTTCTTGGCCTGCTGCTCCTCGGTGAGGGTGGCGGTGAACTCCTCCTTGATCCGGTTGAAGGCCTCGCTGCGTACTTCCTTGGCACTGGCGTGGATGGCCACGTCGTAGTACTTCTGGAAGGTGGCGTCGTAGATGGCCTTTTCCAGCTCGGCGTCGTTCTCCTCGTGGTTGTACGTGCGCTTGGTGAGGCTCTTGGGCACCAGGGCGGCCAGCTCGGCGATCACGCGGCACTGGTCCTGGATGCTTTCGTGGGCCAGCTTGATGGCTTCGATCATGTCCGCCTCCGTCACCTCGTTCATCTCACCTTCCACCATCAGGATGTCCTTGGCGGTGCCGGCCACGATCAGGTCCAGCTCGGCGTCCTCCATCTGCTCGAAGGTGGGGTTGATGGTCCACGTGCCCTTGTTGCGGATCACGCGCACCTCGCTTACCGGCCCGTTGAAGGGGATGTCGCTCACGGCGATGGCGGCGGCGGCGGCCAAGCAGGCCAGGGAGTCCGCGGGGTTCTTCTTGTCGGTGCTGATCATGGACACCTGTACCTGGGTGTCGCCGTGGAAGTCGTCGTTGAACAGGGGGCGCAGGGCGCGGTCCACCAGGCGGCTCACCAGGATCTCCCCGTCATGGGGCCTGTTCTCGCGCTTGAAGAAGCCCCCGGGGAACCTTCCGGAAGCGCTGAACTTCTCGCGGTATTCCACTTGGAGGGGAAGGAAGTCGATGCCTTCGCGGGCTTCCTTGGTGGCCACCACGGTGCCCAGCAGGATGGTGCCGCCGCAGCGTACGGTCACGCTGCCGTCGGCTTGCTTGGCCAGGATGCCGGTCTCCAGGGTGATGGTCCTGCCATCGCCCAGGGTGATGGTCTTTTGTATGCCTGTCGGTTTCATCTTCTATGGCACGCCTTTCGTGCCTTTTTATTGGTTGGTTTTCAGATGGTGTGCGGCCTGGGGGCGGTTAAGCAAAAGGGCGACCGTTCCTGACGATCGCCCTTATCGCTGGTCAAGCTTTTGCCCGTGTCCCGGCCAAGGGGGCCTGCAAGTGGATCACTTGCGCAGGCCCAGTTTCGCGATGATCGCGCGGTAGCGCTCGATCTCGTGGTTCTTCAGGTAGCTCAGCAACTGCTTGCGCTTGCCCACCAGGTCCAGCAGGGCCGCCTCGGTGCGGTGGTCCTTCTTGTTGGTCTTCAGGTGCCCGGTAAGGTGCTCGATCCGCTGGGTGAAGAGCGCGATCTGCCCTTCGGCACTGCCCGTGTTGGTCTCACTGCCGCCGTGGAGCTTGAAGATCTCCTTCTTGGCCTCTTTCGTTGCGATCATGTTCGTAGGTGTCTGCCTGGCCGCCCCTTTGGCGGTTGAGGGCGCGAATGTACGGCTTTTTTCATTTCGCGCCTCCGGGGGTGAAAGGGAAGGCCCCGGGGCCGGTTCCATGCAGCCACTGGCGTAGGCCCCGGCTCAGGACCGGAACATCAGGATGAACTGGGATAGCTTGGTTTTCAGGTCCTTACGCTCCACGATCAGGTCCAGGAAACCGTGCTCCAGCACGAATTCACTGGTTTGGAAGCCGGGGGGCAGGTCGTGCCCGATGGTCTCGCGCACCACGCGCGGCCCGGCGAAGGCCACCAGGGCCTTGGGCTCGGCGATGTTGATGTCGCCCAGCATGGCGAAGCTGGCGGTGACACCGCCCGTGGTGGGGTCGGTGAGCACGCTGATGAAGGGGATCCCCTTCTTGGCCAACAGGCTCAGCTTGGCGCTGGTCTTGGCCATCTGCATCAGGCTGAATCCGGCCTCCATCATGCGGGCGCCGCCGCTCTTGCTGATGATGATCAAGGGGCATTTGTTGCGCACGGCATGGTCCGCGGCCATGGCGATCTTTTCGCCCACCACGCTGCCCATGCTTCCGCCGATGAAGCGGAAATCCATGCAGGCGATCACCGCCTGCTGCTTGTCGATCTTGCCGTAGGCGGCCCGCAGGGCATCGTTCAGGCCGGTGGCCTGGCGCGTCTTGGCCAGGCGGTCGGTGTATTTGCGGGTGTCCTCGAAGTTCAGCGGGTCGCCGGCGATGAGGTCGGCACCGATCTCCTTGAACTTCCCATCATCGAAGAGGAACTGGAAGTACTCGGCGCTGCCCACCCGCTCGTGGTACTGGCACTTGGCGCAGACCCACAGGTTCTTGGCATGGTCGTCGGAGGTCATGATCTCCGCGCACTCGGGGCATTTGTACCAGAGCCCCTCGGGCGTTTCCTTCTTTTCCTCCGTGGAGGTGGTGATGCCCTGCTTGACACGTGTGAACCAACCCATCAGCGATGTTTGTACAAGCGAAAATAACTCATCGGTGCGCCCCGGCCGTTCCGGCAAGCGGGGCGTGTTCCGGCTGGCGTTCTCAGGCGATGGTCACCTTGGGGTCCAGGTACACGTCCTGGATGGCGTTCAACAGCTGCACGCCCTCCTTCATGGGGCGCTGGAAGGCCTTGCGGCCGCTGATCAGGCCCTGGCCGCCGGCGCGCTTGTTGATCACGGCCGTGCGTACAGCCTCGGCCATGTCGCTTTCGCCGCTGCTGGCGCCGCCGCTGTTGATCAGGCCGATGCGGCCCATGTAGCAGTTGGCCACCTGGTAGCGGCACAGGTCGATCGGGTGGTCCGTGGTCAGGTCGCTGTACACCTTTTTATGGGTCTTGCCGTAGCCTTTCAGGGCATTGTAGCCGCCGTTGCACTCGGGCAGCTTCTGCTTGATGATGTCGGCCTGGATGGTGACGCCCAGGTGGTTGGCCTGGCCGGTGAGGTCGGCGGCGGTGTGGTAGTCCTTGCCCTCCACCTTGAAGCCCGGGTTGCGCAGGTAGCACCAGAGCACGGTGGCCATGCCCAGCTCATGTGCGTATTGGAAGGCCTCGGCCACCTCGGTGATCTGGCGCGAGCTTTCGTCGCTGCCGAAGTAGATGGTGGCTCCCACGGCCACGGCGCCCATGTCCCAGGCACTTTCCACGGTGCCGAACATCACCTGGTCGAACTTGTTCGGCAGGGTCATCAGCTCGTTGTGGTTGATCTTCACGATGAAGGGGATCTTGTGCGCGTACTTGCGGGCCACGCTGCCCAGCACGCCGTAGGTAGAGGCCACGGCGTTGCAGCCGCCCTCGATGGCCAGTTCCACGATCTTGTCGCCGTCGAAGTAGATGGGGTTGGGCGCGAAGCTGGCGCCGCCGCTGTGTTCAATGCCTTGGTCCACGGGCAGGATGCTCATGTAGCCGGTGTTGGCCAGGCGGCCGTTGCCGTAGAGGGCCTGGATGCTGCGCATCACCTGCGGCGAGCGGTTGCTCAGGCCGAAGGCGCGGTCGGTGAAGTCGGGGCCGGGCAGGTTCAGGTCGCCCTTCTTGATGGTGGAGCAGGTGTGGCCCAGCAGGCTGTCGGCATCCGCGCCAAGCAGTTCGGTCAATTTCGCCGTGTTCAGTTTGCTCATGGATCTTGCGATTGTGATCGGGGCGGCAAATGTAGGCCAAGGCCGCAGCGGGGGAAAGGGCCCCCGGCCACCGGTGTGCGGCGGGGATCAGAAGGGGTAGCCGATGCCCAGGTTGAAGTTGAGTTTCCGGCCCAGGGTAGTGGCCAGGGCGGGGTCCTGGGGTTGGAAGATCCAGCGCTGGCCGGGGGGAAGCCCGGGGTCCTTGGTCTGCAGGCCGAGGTCGAAGCGCACCAGGAAGAAGTCGAAGTTGAGCCGTGCGCCCAGGCCGGTGCCAACGGCCAGTTCGCCGGGCACCTTCATGGGGTCGAACCCGCTGCCGGGCTTGGCGGCATCCTCCTTCAGCAGCCAGATGTTGCCGATGTCCGCGAACAGGGCGCCTTCCAGGTAGCCGATCAGTTTGAAGCGGTATTCCGCGTTGCCTTCCAGGCGCACCTCGCCCACGCGGTCATAGGCGTCCAGCGGTGCGCGGTACGACCCCGGGCCCAGGGAGCGGGCCCGCCAGGCGCGCAGGCCGTTGGCGCCGCCGCTGAAGAAGCTGCTTTCGAAGGGAAGCACCTCCAGGTTGCCGTAGGGCACGCCCACGCCGGCGTCCACGCGGAAGGCCAGGCTGCTCTTGTCGTGGATCTTGTGGTAGAAGCGGAGGTCGCTTTCCAGCTTGACGAACTGGGCGAAGCGCACGCCGGCCAAGGTGTAGAAGCGGTTGCCGGCGGTATCGGCCAGCTGGTCCATGCCGATGGCCTGGTTGGCCAGGTTCAGCAGGTTGCCGGAGGTCTGTATGCTGGGCCGCCACAAGAACACGCTGCGCTTGTGGCTGGCGGCGCCCTGGGAGTTGAGCGTCACCACGGCACGCAGGCCGGCCACCACGTGGTCCGTGTAGCTGTCCCGAAGGATGGCATCGCGCGAGGTGCGGATGAATTCCTGGAATCCTTCGCTGATGTAAGGGATCCGGATGATGTTCACGTCGGCCCAATAGAGCGCCACGGAGGTGTTGCGGCCCTTGCTCCACTCGTAGCCGAACCCCAGCTTGGCCAGGGTGCGCGTGTAGTCCGGCCGCCGCTGGTAGTTGTACAGCAGGTTGATGGCCGTGCGCCGGCCCCAGGTCCTGGGCCACCGTTCATCGGTGGCCAGGAAGGGGATCATGAAGCGGGGGAACCGGATGGTGACCTCCGGCCCCAGTTCCATGGTGTTGAACAGCACCTCCTTGCCCAGGTTGGTGGCCGCATCCTCGGCGCCATCCCCGCCGCCCAGGCTTTGCTGGGCCTCCAGGCCGAGGGACATGCGGCCCTCGATGCTGCCCATGCTCCGGAACAGGTTGCGGTGGCGGTAGTTCAGGCTCAGGGAAGTGCCCAGGAAGCCGCCCCGGTTGGTGCCGAAGCCCTCCACGGACATATTCTGGCGGCTGGCCGGCAGCAGGGTGATGCGGCAATCGGCGGCGTTGGGCGTCCGGGTCCGGGCGGTGTCGAAGGTGATCTCCACGCGGTCGAACACGCGCAGGTTCGTCAACCGGCGGTAGGTCCAGTTGTTGGTGTTCTCGCTGAATTTCGCACCCCGCTTGAGCAGGATGTTGCTGTTGAGCGCCCTGGGGCGGTACAGCGGGCGCTTGCCGGTGAAGAGGAAAAGGTTGCCCTGGTACGCCACGGTGTCCGGTGTGGTGGAAGGTTGGCCGTATGCCGGCCGCCCGGCCATGTCCACGGTGATGTCCTCCACGTGGTAGACGGTGCCCTCCGGGGAACCCGCCAGGCCGCGGTGGCCGCGGGCCAAGGGGCGCTCCATGTGCAGCTGCAGGTCCACTTCGTGCTGCCCGGCGCTGGTGTCGGCGGTGTATTGCAGCAGGTCGCGGGTGAAGAAGAGGTAGCCGTTCTGGCGCAGCATCTCGGTGATCCGGGTGCGCTCCTTGTCCAGTACATCGGCATCGAAGCGCATGCCCGGCGCCAGCAGCGATTGGCTCCACGTGCTGCGCAACAGGCTGTCGATCGCCGGGTCGTCCACGATCCAGTTCACCGTGCAGAGCGTGTAGGGCCTGCCTGCTTTGATCCGGTACTCCACCTCGGCCTTGGGCTGGCGGTAGGGGCGGCCGCGCTTGGCGGTGAACATCCGGCTGCGGTTGAAGTAGACGGTGTCGCTCACCTGCGCATTGAAGTAGCCTTCCTTGTCGAGGTAGAGCTCCAGCTGGTCGGCGCTCCGGGCGTTCAGCGCGCTGTCCATCACCACCGGCGCCTCGCCCACGTCCTCGCGTAGCCAGACGCGGATGGTGCGCGGGCATTCCTTCTCGCGGGGCTTCACCGGCGGCTTGCCCCGGGCGGCCCGCCGCTCATTCCGCGCCTCGGTCTCCGCGATCCGCTCGGCCTTCTCCAAGGCGCACAACGAATCCGATTCCGCCTTGCGCCGCACCGTCTTTTCCGGATCGCTCAGGTTGTAGAAGTGCAGGTAGAGCCGCTGCCCCAGCACCTTGTTGTTCGGCTTCTGCTTGATGATGGCCCGCAGCTCCTCCTCGGTGAGGTCCTTGGCATCGGACTTCACGATGTTCTTCACCAGCAGGTATTCCCCCTGCGGCACCCGCTTGGTGGGGTTGCAGGCCGCGAGCAGCGCGGACACGGCCACCAGCAGCGGGATATGGAGCTTGATGCGGTGCACGGGAAGCAGGCGGAAAGCTAATTTTCGCGGCGATGGAGGAAAGAACCATGCCACGGCGGGCGAAGATATTTGGCAAATGAGCGGGGCGGCCCACGTGAAGCGCGTCCGGGCGTTGCATCAGCGCAAGGTGCGCGAGGCCGAGGGCCTCTTTCTGGTCCAAGGGCGGAAGGTGGTGGCCGAGGTGCTGGCCTCCCCGTTCGATGTGGTGGAGGTATTCGCCACCGAGGAAGCAGCGCGGGACATGGCGCTGGAACAAGCCCACGTCCTCCCGGCACACGACCTGGAGCGCATGGGCACCTTCGAGCACGGCAATGAAGTGGTGGCCGTGGTACGGAAGCCTGCGCCGCCGGTATTGCAATCGCCGGGTCCCGGACGTTTCGTGCTTGCCTTGGACCACGTGGCCGATCCCGGCAACCTGGGCACGTTGCTGCGCATCGCGGACTGGTTCGGCGCGGCACAGGTATGGTGCACACGGGAAAGCGTGGAAGTGTGGAACCCGAAATGCGTGCAGGCCAGCATGGGCTCCATCTTCCGCATACCGGTGGCCTGCACGGACCTGCCGACGGCACTGGCGCAGGCACAGGCCGATGCCGTGTCGGTCTACAAGGCGGAGGCTGGCGGTGCCGACGTGTTCACCACCACACTGTCCCGGCCGTGCGTACTGGTGATGGGCAGCGAATCGCATGGGCTTTCCAAGGCCGTGATCGAAGGGCCGGGCACCTCCATCGCCATTCCGGCCTTCGGCGGCGCGGAATCACTCAACGTGGCGGCCGCTGCCGCCGCACTGTGCATGGAGCTGGCACGGCAGGGGAGATGAGGGATCAGACGATCAGAAGATCAGACGATCAGACAATTGGAAGATCAGAAGATTGGATGATCAGGCAATTTGGGGGTCATCCGATCATTTTTTCCGGAATTTGGCACCCGGAAGTACGGAGCGGGGAGGCCGTCTCCATTTCCTCCAAGCCGCTATTCCTTCACCCAGCGCTGTGTACTTACCCCGGAAGGGCCCGCCATGCGGATAAGGTACAAGCCGGAGGGAAAGCCCTTCGCATCGATCCAAAACGGCGCGGCCTTGGCAGATGCCCGGTACACCTCGCGGCCCATGGCATCCATCAAGGACACGGTGGCAGGTCCGGTACCTCCGCTCAGCCAGGCTCCATCAATGCCGGGGTTGGGCCTTAATTGCCAGGCAGGGGTTGGTGGAAGCTGGGCTACATGGTCAATGATCACGTTCGAGCAGGCCAATTCGATGGTATAGGCCCCACCGCCTGAATTCCCTTGTTGGTACAGGATGGGCAAGTAGTACGTACCGGGCTGCAGGTAGAATTCATGGCTTGCGTTGCCATCATCACAAGGAAAATAGATCGATGGCCAAGCTTGGATGATCGAATCGCCCAAGCAATCGGTGGTCAAGAAGTTCATCGTGCTGTCCCAGGCCGGATCCTGGCCGCAATAGCGCACCAGGAAGTTGTAGCAGTAGTCCGAAAGTTCCACGGCATACCAGGCCACGGAGTCACCCTCCCACGGGGAGCCCGGAAGGAAATCCCCGGCTGCCGTGGTGCCGGAGAGATCCCCGTGCAGCATCACCGATCCTTCCAAGGGAATGGGGATCAACGGGGCGTCGGCGCATTGGTCGGCCGCGTTTCCGGCCACCATGTACGAAAGGCTGAACTCCTGGCCCTGCCAGGAAGATCCGTGTACCCGCACATAAACGGTGCCGGTGTACGTCGCGAGGAAAGTCCGGAGGTCGGGATCCCAAGAGGGCCAGTTCGGGCTGGTGTTCACCGGCGCACAAGCCGTGTCCATCACCTCCATGGTGACATGGGCGTCACTCCACATTTCACAATCGGCACACTCCAGCTGAAGGAAATAGCTGCGGCCTTCCTCCACTTCCATCTTGTAGACCATGCAGCCATTCTCCAGGAAATGCCCATCGGCGCTTTGCCATGGCTCCGTCGGCGTGATGGCCTGGTCGTATCCGGGGCAAGTGGGGCAGGTGCCGCCCTTCCGGGTGGCGAGCGTATAGCTGCCTCCGCTTCCATCATTTCCGGAGACGCGCAGGTACAGCCAGCCTTGGCCCGTACCAAGGACTTGGACGGTGCTGGAGCTGTCGCCGCAGGCATCACTGCCCGTCATCACGAGGTTGCACGAGGGGTCGAACACCTCGAGCCGGGCATCGTGGTCGGCAGCGGCGCCGTTGCCGCATCCGGTTTTTACGGTATACACGTAACCGGAATCGGGGTAGAACCGATAGACCTGGCAACCGCCGGGCAGGTAGCTCCCCTGAACGCTGCTCCAAAGCCAGCCAGCGGGCAGGGTTGCGTCGTACTGGGTGCAGGTGCCGCAGACACTCCCGTTGCCGCCCGATCGCCGGTAGGCCATGGTGAAGGATCCGGCCTCATTGTTTGCACCACTGACGCGCACAAACGTTCCTCCGTTCCAGGTGGCCGTCCAGGTGAGATGCGACCTGCCGGATCCGCAACCGTTGTCATCCGCTGCGGATTCCATGCACGTGTAGTTGGACAAGGAGATCCGCGTGTCATGGTCCGCTGTGGCCACATCGCCGCATCCGGTCTTGAACTCGTATGTCAGGCCTATGTGGGCCTGGAAATAATAGACGCGGCAGCCGTTTTCGCCGTAGCTCCAATCCGTGGTCTGCCAATAGCTGCCCGGTGCCAGGGTCTCGTCATGGGAAGGGCATTCGTTGCAAATACCCGGTGTTCCGCCGATGGAGCGGTAGGCCATGGTGAAGCTGCCGCCCGCCCCGTTCGCCCCGCGCACGCGGATCCGGGAAGGACCCTCGTAGACCACGAAGTCGATCGGAAGTATCGTTCCCCCGTCCGCGCAATTGCTGGATTCGGAATTCACCAGAATGCACGGCGGCGGCGTGCGGTATTCGATCACCGTGGCATGGTCCGCCGTGGCACCGTTCCCGCACCCGGTCTTGAATTCATAGCTTATGGAATTGCTTACGGCCAAGGGGAGCTCGAAGGATACCGAGCCGCCTGGCGGGTAGCTACCGGATACCAGCTGCCACGTATCCAAGGCGTCGGGGATCTGGATGGCATCCACCGTGCAGGTATCCTGGCCATGCAGGGCCAGTGCGGAGAATAGGGAGAGGAATAGGGCCGGGTAGCAATTTTTCATGGATCCAAGGTGTTGGGCCTTGCAAGCAGCGGCAATGGCGGATGTACAAGTAAGACACAAGATAGGTTGAAACCGCTGCCTGTGTTGGGCCTTTAGGCCAAGGCCACTGCCCGCACCACGCGCTCCCCGTCCATCGCGGCGCTCACAATGCCGCCCGCGTAGCCCGCGCCCTCGGCGCAGGGATACAGGCCCTTCACCTGCGGGTGTTGCAGCGTTTCAGGGTCGCGGGGAATGCGCACCGGGGAGCTGGTGCGGCTCTCCACGGCCACCAACACCGCCTCGTTGGTGCGGTAGCCGCGCATCTTGTCGCCGAAGGCCTTGAGGCCGCCGCGCAGGCGGGTGGCCACCTCGGGCGGCAGCACCTCGTCCAGTAGGGCGGGCACGATGCCGGGCGGATAGCTGCATGCGGGCAGGTCGTTGCTGGCCTTGCGGCGGATGAAATCCTCCATGCGCTGGGCGGGCGCCGTTTGCCGTTGGCCACCGGCGCGCCAGGCGGTTTGCTCCACCTGCTGCTGCCAGCGCAGGGCGCTCAGCGGATCGTTGCCCGTGCGCGGGTCCACGGCCACCACGATGCCGCTGTTGGCGAAGGGATTGTTGCGCTTGCTGGGGCTCCAGCCGTTGGTCACCACCTCGCCGGGCGCGGTGGCGCAGGGCGCGATGATGCCGCCGGGGCACATGCAGAAGCTGTACACGCCGCAGCCATCCACCTGCTGCACCACGCTGTAGCTGGCGGGCGGCAGGGCCGGGTGGCGCACCGCGCTGTGGTAGCGGATGCGGTCGATCACCGCCTGCGGGTGTTCGATGCGCACGCCCAGTGCGAAGGGCTTGGCCTCGATCAGGATGCCTTTGCCGTGCAGCAGCTCGAAGATGTCGCGTGCCGAGTGGCCGGTGGCCAGGATCACGCGATCGGCCAGCACCTCGCCCCCTTGCGCGGTACGCACCCCTTGGATGGCGCCATCGGTAATGATGAGGTCGGTGACACGTGTACCGAAACGCACTTCGCCGCCCGCCGCGATGATCGCCTCGCGCATGGCGGTGATGATGCGCGGCAGCTTGTTGGTGCCAATGTGCGGATGGGCATCGATCAAGATGTCCGGCGAGGCGCCGAAGGCCACGAAGGTCTCCAGGATGCCCTCCACGTCGCCGCGCTTGTGGCTTCGGGTGTAGAGCTTGCCGTCGCTGTACGTGCCCGCGCCGCCCTCGCCGAAGCAATAGTTGCTGTCGGGGTCCACGGTATGCTCGCGGTTGATCGCTGCCAGGTCGCGGCGGCGGGCGCGCACGTCCTTGCCGCGCTCCAGGATGATGGGCCGCAGGCCATGGCGGATGCAGGCCAGCGCGGCGAACAGCCCGGCGGGCCCGCAGCCCACGATGATCACCGGCTTGCCTTGGCGCACATCCGGCAGGTCGGGCGGCGTTTGCCGGGGCTCCGGGAAATCGACTTCCGTGGAAAGCTCCACGCGCAGGCGCATCAGCGGGTGCTTGCTGCGTGCATCAATGGAGCGCTTCACCGTCCGGCAGCCGCGCACGGCCTCCAAAGGCAATGCAGCCGCCTCAGCTGCCGCCTCGCGTACCAGCACGGGGTCGGCCGCGTCGGCAGGCGGCAGGGCGAGATCAACGGTGCGGCTCATGGGGCGAAGTTGGTGCGAACCATGGCGCTTCGGAAAATGGAAGCAACAATGCAACGGCCCGGACCGCGCAGTCCGGGCCGTTATCTACTGCCAGATGGATAGTAATTATTGTTTCACCCAACGTCCGGTCGCAACCAATTGTCCGAATCGGTCCGTGATCCGGTACAGGTAAAGTCCATTGGGCAAGTCGGTGCAATCCACGCGGCCCATGGAGCCGCTGAACATGGCCTCGATCACCAGTACCCCGCGTGCATCATGCAGGGTGAGTTGACCTACGGAAGGCATCTGGCCGGAAAGCACCACCTCAAAGCCCGTACTTCCAGGGTTTGGATAAATTACAGCGGGCATTGGTGATTTGTGATCTTCGATGCCAACAATACAATCGGAGGCATCAAATTTTTGTGCCCAAGCTTGCATGGTTGCATTTGCGTCTGTCATGTCCTTTTTAGCCCCCAGAATGACGAATCCCCCGTCCGGACTGGTTTTGATCCGCGTTGGGAAGTAATGGGTGCTGTCTGAAAAGCCATCTAAACGGAATTCACACAGTACGTTCAATTCATGGTCCAGCTTGTACACGTGCAGAACATCGGGTTCCTCAGGTTCATAAGGAATCGAGGTGCCCACAAGGTGGATATTTTCCCAAGAGAGAAACCAGAACGTGGCTGAATCTATGGCAGCGATGGTCTCAAACAGGGCGGAATGGTCATGGTAGTATGCACTGTGGGGGACAAAGGCCTTCAAAGTTGTTCCGGCTGAATCCGCCAAGTAGACCGCTGAGCTATACTGGTCATTGGGGACCAGAAATGCTCCCCCAACAAGATAGCCATTTGCACCTGTCGGAATCAGCGTCATTGCTGCTTTGAGAATGCTGTCCAATGGATTCAGGGGATCCGGGTGTGGGGCCTGGCCGTCCCATTCGCCCAGCAGGTCCAGGTCTGAGGAGAACCGGTGGTATTGGCCGGGGATCTCGGGGAAATTTTCGGTGCTGACCAGCAGTCCATCCCTGTACGGCATGACATCCCGCGTGATCTGGATGTTGAATCCACTCATCCCAACGGAATAGCGGGTAATCACTTCGCCTAGTTCGGTTATCTTGATCAACTGGAAATACTCGACAGCGTTTTCCGAGGTATAGCCCAGTGTGCCGCCGATGATGATCGTTCCGTCCTCGAGGAATGTGGCATTTTCCACATACGAGTTCAGCGCAGAAGGTGCGGGGATAAAGGTGGAGTCTTGGACAGTTCCCTCCGGCGTACACCGGTAATGGAAGAAGCCGCACACGGAATCGGGATGCTCAGAATAGTTCCCGATCACATGTACGCTTTGGTCGGGGCCGGTAAGAATTGCTTTGGGCGATACCGAACTAAATGCGGAGGCCAAGACCCGTTCGTCGATCAGCGTTCCCGCTGTGGTCAAACGGATCAATACAGCAGTGTATGGAGCGTGAAAGGGTGGGTCTGCATAATCGCAGGTCAACACCATTCCGTTGGGAGTCCACACCAGATCAGTGGCGCGGACATCCTGACCAGGTACACCATGGGAGAACGCCCATGGCTGCTGCCCCTTGGCCACCAACGTGGCCAAGGGGAGCAACAAGCATGCAATGCGCAACATCAATGCTGCGTCTTAGCGAGCTTACCGTAGCGATATGTGACCCAGTGGAATTGGTTGCCGCTTCCAAGGGGCAGATCACCAATAACGGTACAGCTGGCCAAATCCTTCGTTGGCACATAAGTGTTCCGAACGATCATTGCCAGGTCATATGTGCCCTGGGTATAGAACTGCATGTCCGTGGGAGCGAGGCAACCACCTTCATCACCAGCATAAGTGAGGTAATCATGGACCCCATCACCGCTCACCGGATTGCTGTGCTGTGCTGTGCTGTGCATGATAAATTGGTTTTTAGTGAAGGACCAAAGGTAGTTCGATTTCCGTGAGCTGCTTGTGCAAAGGCAGGGCAAACGCATCAACCTCCTCCAGCACGCTTGACCCATTGGTCGAATTGTACGACAGTCCACCATGCACATGGCCCCAACGCATCGTCGGTCCTTCATTTGTTCGTAACGGCAGCACCCCCGAATTAACACTCGCTTGCCTTTTTTTTGAAGGCACAGTTGTTCGCTGTCGGTTGGTACGGCCGAGCTATACACCACGAGCGCCGACCAACAAATGATCACTAACCTTCAAAGGTGAATGTCAGTACATACGTCTTGGTGCGCAGGCTCCTGATGGGGGTACTGAAGCGGGAACCATCATCCACCAGCACATTGGGGATGCCGATGCCGGTTTTCAGCTCGATGCCGAACTTGAAGTAGGGCAGGAACATGTCGATGCCGCCGCCCACCTCGGCGCTGTAGTCGTACTTGTCCAGCTTCACCACCACATCCTCGTCCAGCGCGTTGTCCACGTCCTTCTTGCTGGCCATGTCGATACCGAACTTGCCGCCGCCGATGAGGTACACGGCGAAGTTGTTGATGCGGTCGCTTCGGAATTTCAGCAGCAGCGGGAACTCCAGGTAGGTGCTCTCAATGGGTTTCTGGAAGTTGGCGGTCTTGCCGTCCGCCTTCCGGAAGGAATACTT
Organism: Flavobacteriales bacterium; assembly: GCA_023382455.1. Lineage (GTDB taxonomy): Bacteria > Bacteroidota > Bacteroidia > Flavobacteriales_F > PHOS-HE28 > PHOS-HE28. The sequence goes on along the minus strand of JAHDVX010000002.1, from coordinate 175,042 downwards.
CAGGATGCGGTCCTCGAAGGCGAGCGTGGGGAGGAATCGCAGACTGAGGTTGTTGGTCATGTTCAGCGAGGCCACGATGCCGAGGTTGAATCCGGGCTGTTTCACGTGGTCGATCACCAGCACGGAGTCGGCGAACGGTGCCGACGGCTTCAGGGTCATGAAGAAGTCGCTGGTGTTGTAGCTGAGCAGGAAGCCGAAGTGGAAGGTGCGCAGGTCGAAGTTCGGCAGGTTCTCCACCTTGACGCCGGGGCGCTGGGCCTGAGCCGTGGAAAGCAGGAACAAGGCCGTCACCAAGGGGAGCGAACGGGCGGGCAGGCGCATGGACATCACCAACGAAAATAGCCGCGAAATCGTGCACGCTGCGGCCCGAAGGCTTTTCCCGTGCAGGTGGTCAGGTAGCATCGTTGGGGATCAACCCTTGTTCAATTTGCCAAAGCACCCATTCTCCGATCACTTCCTCGCCTCATACAAGGTGGCCACTCCGAAAGTGAGCAGCCGCGAACGTACTTCGCGGAAGCCGCATGAGCGCAGGATGGATTCGAACTCCTGGCCTTGCGGGAAGGCATCCACGCTGGCGGGCAGGTAGGAATAGGCGGCATTGTCCTTGCTCACCAGGCGCCCGATCAGGGGCATCACGCGGTGGAAGTAGAACCGGAAGAGCTGTTTGAAGGGTGTTTGCCGCGGGGTGCTGAACTCCAGCACGAGGAGCCTTCCGCCGGGGCGTAGCACGCGGGCCATGCCGCGGAGGCCTTGGGGCAGGTCCTCGAAGTTGCGCACGCCGAAGGCCACGGTGATGGCATCGAAGGAGCCATCTGCGAAGGGCAGGTTGGCGGCATCGGCCTGCACCAAGGTGATGCGGTCCTTCAGCCCGGCCCTTTCCACCTTGGTGCGGCCGTGCTCGAGCATGCCTGCGGAGATGTCCGCCCCGGTGATGTGTGTGGCCACGTTGCAGGCCATGATGGCGAGGTCGGCGGTGCCGGTGGCCACATCGAGCAGGTGCCCCACGGGTTCCCGGCCCAGCAGGCGGATCACCTTGCGGCGCCAGCTTTGGTCGGTGCCCAGGGAGCAGAGGCGGTTCAGCAGGTCGTACTTGGGCGATATGCGGTCGAACATGAGCTCCACCTGCTCGCGCTTGGATCCCTCCGCGTCGTAGGGCTTCACGTGGGTCGCCATCAGGGTTCGGGGTCCAGTCCGATGCGTCGGGCCTCGGCCATCAGGGCCTCAGGGTGGATGGGCACCACCCCCACGTGCTCGCAGACGAGGCCTCCGGCGAGGTTGGCCCATGCGGCCACCTGGGGCAGGGGCATGCCCAGGGCCAGGCACAGCGAGGCCGTGGCGATCACGGTATCGCCGGCACCGCTGACATCGGTGATGTTGCGGTGATGCGCCGGGATCACGGTCTCGTTGCCGCTTTGGTGGGCGTAGATGCCGTGCTCGCTGAGGGTGATCAGCGAGGCCTTGTTCCCCAGGCGCTCCTCCAGCATGCGCACGGCGCCGCGCAGCAGTTCCAGGTTGCCGGCGGGGATGTCCAACTTCAGGCCGTCGCGCAGTTCCTTGAGGTTGGGCTTGAAGAGGTCCACGCCGCGATAGTCGAAGAAATGGCGGCGCTTGGGGTCCACCGCCACGGGGATGCGCAGCTGCTGCGCCTCGGCGATGAGTCCGGCGATCACGCCGGGGCTGAGCACGCCCTTGTCGTAATCCTCGAAGATGAGCACGTCCGGTTTATGGTCGCGCATTTGGCCGATGGCGAAATGCAGGAATGCGTTTTCCTCGCCGGGCCGCAGGTCCTGCTCCATCTCCTCATCAACCCTTACCACGTGCTGGCTGCCGCTGATCACGCGGGTTTTCACGGTGGTCAGGCGGTCGCCCATGCGCAGGAGGCCCTTGCCGTCCAGTCCTTGTTCACGGAAGAGCTCCTCCATCCGGTCGGCGTGGGGGTCGTTGCCCATTACGCTCACCACCACGGCCTTGGCGCCGAGGGCGCGCAGGTTGAGGGCCACGTTGGCGGCCCCGCCGAGGCGGGCGCTTCGGCGGGTCACCTGCACCACGGGCACCGGTGCCTCGGGGCTGATGCGGTCCACGCGCCCCCAGAGGTAGGCATCGAGCATCACGTCGCCCACCACCATGGCGGTGATGTCGCGGAAGGCGTCGATGGTTTTCCGGGCGGCCATGCGGGTGGTCAGTTGGCGTGCAGGGCGGTGATGGCCTTGGCGATCCGCTGCACGGCCTCGGAGAGCAGGGCATCGCTGGTGGCGTAGCTGATGCGCACGGTGTGCGGGGCGCCGAAGGAGTCGCCTTCCACCAGGCTGACGCCCGCCTGTTCCAGCAGGTACATGGAAAGGTTGGCGCTGTTGCGGATCCGGTCGGTGAAGGAGGCGGCCACATCGGGCAGGACGTAGAACGCGCCCTCCGGCTTGTTGCAGCGCCAACCGGGCACGGCCTTCAGGCCTTCCAGCACCAGGTCGCGGCGGCGCCGGTACACGTGGGCCAGGCCCTGCATCAGGGCCGGGTCGGCCTCCACGCAGGCCTTGGCCACGCGTTGGGCGATGCCATTGGCACCGCTGGTGAACTGGCCCTGCACCTTGTTGGCGGCCTGCACCACCCACTTGGGCCCGCCGATGTACCCGATGCGCCAGCCGGTGAGCGCGAAGGCCTTGGAAATGCCGTTGACGGTGACGGTACGGTCCAGCATGCCGGGGATGGCGCCGATGGAGCGGTGCGCCCCTTGGAACACGATGTGCTCGTAGATCTCGTCACTGATCACCATCAGGCCGGGGTGGCGGAGCACCACCGCGGCCAGTTCCTCCAGCTCGGCTTGGGAGAGCACGGAGCCGCTGGGGTTGGCCGGCGAGCTGAAGATGAGCAGGCGCGTCCGTGGCGTGATGGCTGCGGCGATGCGCGCCACCGGCGGCTTGTAGTCCTCCTCCAGCGTGCTGTGCACCAGCACGGGGGAGGCACCGGTGAAGCGCACCTGCTCGGCGTAGCTCACCCAGAAGGGGGCGGGGATCACCACCTCATCGCCCGGGCCCACCAGGGCGAGGATCACGTTCATGATGGCCTGCTTGGCGCCGGTGCTCACCATCACCTGCTCGGGCGTGTAGTCCAGGCCATTGTCGCGCTTGAATTTGGCGGCGATGGCGGCGCGCACATCGGGGAAGCCCATCACGGGCGGGTACTTGTTCCACTTGCCGGCCGCGATGGCGGCCTGCGCGGCCTCGATGGCGAAGGCCGGCGGGTCCTGGTCGGGCTCGCCCAGGCTGAGGTCCACGATGTCGTGCCCGGCGGCGCGCATTTCGCGGCAGCGCTGGGCCATTTTCAACGTGGCTGATTCGGTCATGGCGCTGACCACGGGGGAGAGGTGCAGGGCGGAGGCTTGATCGGTGATCATGATGGCTTGTGGCGGAAAGCGCCGCGAAATTAGACCCTTCCGGGCGATGGCACGTCCGTTCAACGTCCGATCGCGATCTTCGCACCCAAACCTGATGATGATGACCGGGGACCGGATGTACGACATACTGTTGGCCCTGCTGCCTTCGGTGGTGGTGTTCCTTACGGCCTTTTACCTGTTGCGGCAGTTCCTGGGCGCACAGTCCCGGGAGCACAACGACAAGCTCTATGCGGACGCGCGCCGGGAGGACCGCAAACACACGCTGCCGTTGCGGCTCCAGGCCTACGAGCGGCTCACCCTTTTCCTGGAGCGCATCGCGCCGGGGACCCTGGTGTTCCGCGTGCACAAGGCCAACATGACGGCGCGGATGCTGCACACGGAGCTGCTGGCCACCGTGCGCGAGGAGTTCGAGCACAACGTCACCCAGCAGATCTATGTGAGCGACCGGGCCTGGCAACAGGTGAAGATGGCCAAGGAGGAGACCTTGCGGATCATCAACATCGCTGCGGAACAGACCCCGGCGGAAGCCAGCGGCACGGCGCTGAGCCAGCACGTGTTCGAGGTGGCCTCCAAGCTCACGCACCTGCCTACCCAGCAAGCCATCCTCTCGCTCAAGGAGGAGGTGCGGAAGTTGTTCTGAGGAATCGTATGGTCTACCATGGTTGAATCCGGAACCAAGCCGACCGCCAGCATCAGGAAGCTCTACGAGTGGACCACCTCCATTCCCCTGTTTGCGTGCCTCCTTTATTTCTCCGGCCTCTTGGACAATAATCTGCTTTTCCAGGGAGTTGCGGGCGTGTTGTTGGTTTTCTGCGTCATGTCGGCGGTGCACCATTCGGAGATCGTCGCGCACCGGGTGGGGGAACCGTACGGGACCATCATCCTGGCCGTTTCGATCACCATCATTGAAGTGGCCATCATCATATCGCTGATGGTGACGGGCGGGGAACGGTATGCGTCCTTTGCGCGGGACACGGTCTATGCGGCCGTGATGCTCCTCCTGAACGGGATTGTCGGCCTCAGCCTGTTCATCGGCGGCCGGAAATACCATACCCAGACCTTCTCGCCGCATTCGGTGAAGATCGCCTTGGTGTCGCTGGTCTCCATCGTGGCCTTCACCATGATCCTGCCGACCTTCACACGGAGCCATGCGGGGCCATACTACACGGAGGCACAGCTCCTGTTCGAGGTATTCGCTTGCCTGGCCATCTATATCGGGTTCATCTCCGCGCAAACCACCCGTCACCGGGAATACTTCATCACCGATCAGGGCGATGCGGAGCATGGCGCTGCTCGACCCGTATCCAACAAGGCCCTGGTGATCAGCCTGGTCTTCCTGTTGATCAGCCTGATGATCGTGGTGTTGTTGGCCAAGGTGCTTTCCCTGCCCTTGGAGCAGTTGGTGGTGCACTATGGCCTGCCCAAGACCTTGGTGGGGATCATCATTGCGGCCATCATCCTGCTGCCCGAAGGGATTGCTTCGGTGAACGCGGCCCGCAAGAACAAGATCCAGACGAGCCTGAACCTGGCCCTGGGGTCGGCACTGGCCAGCATCGGCCTCACCATCCCTGCGGTGTCCATCGCCAGCTACATCTACGATTTTCCCTTGGTGCTGGGCCTGGACATCCTTTCCATCATCTTGCTGGTTATCTCCATCTACACAGTGATGATCTCCTTGATCGGAGGCCGAAGCAACGCAGTGTATGGCGTGGTGCTGCTGGTGAACCTGGTGGCCTACGTCTTCCTCACCATCAACCCCTGACCGGGCTACTGGCCTGTGCGGAACCTCCGCAACAGCTCCTCCGCCGCATCAAACGGGTCCATTTCGCCTTGCCGCACCTGCTCCTGCAGGCCGGGCAGCAGGGCCGCCACGCCGGGATGCCGGTGGAATTCGTCCAGGAGCGCTTCCTCGATGGCCTCCCGCATCCACCATTGTTCCTGGGCGCCGCGCCGCTGCTTGCGGTACCCGCTTGCGGTGCATCGGGCGGCGAGGTTTTCCATGGCCGCGGCCAGCTCGGCGATGCCCTTGCCCGTGGTGGCCGAGCAGAGCATCACGGCCGGGCGTTCGCCGTGGTCGCGCGGGGGCAGCAGGGCAATGGCCTGCTTGAGGTCCATGGCGGCCCGTTCATTGCGCTGCTCATTGCCACCGTCGGTCTTGGTGAGGGCGATCAGGTCGGCGGATTCCATGATGCCGCGCTTGATGCCTTGCAGGCTGTCGCCGGTGCCGCCAATGGCCAGCAGCAGGTTCAGGTCGGCCAGGCGATCCACGGTGGTCTCGCTCTGGCCCACGCCCACGGTCTCGATCAGGATGCGGTCATAGCCGGCGGCCTCACACAGCAGGATGGCTTCGCGCGTGCGGCGGGCCACCCCGCCCAAGGCGCCCCCGCTGGGGCTGGGCCTGATGAAGGCGTGGGCCTCGCCCGAAAGCCGCTGCATGCGCGTCTTGTCGCCCAGGATGCTGCCGCCGCTGCGCACGCTGCTGGGGTCCACGGCGAGCACGGCCACCCTGCGCCCGGCGCCGATGTAGTGCATGCCCAAGGCGTCGATCAGGGTGCTTTTCCCCACGCCGGGGATACCGGTGATGCCCACGCGTACGGAGGTGTTGCCTGCGTTCAGCGCGGCCTTGATCAAGGCTTTTGCCCGGGCGCGGTCGGCCGGGCGGGTGCTCTCCACCAGGGTGATGGCGCGGCCCAGGGCGGCACGGTCACCCTGGCGCAAGGCCTCCAGGAGCGGGTCGGTTCCGGGGGAAGGCGTGTTCATCCTCCGTTGCGGTAGTTGTTCACCCAGGCTGGGTCGCCCATGTCGCGCAGCAGCCGGAAGAGCTGTTCACCGATGATCAGCCCATTGGGGTAGCGCAGCCCGTACCCGGCAAGGATCTGCATCTGGCGCGGGCTGGGCACCAATGGTTTCTCGCTCCAACCCTTCGCCATATGCTGGCTGTCCGCCGTTTTCACGGGGTATTCCCAGTAACGCAGTTTCCACAGGTCGTCCAAGGTGGTGCAGTCGGTGAGGAAACCCATGGCGGCGCTGTCGGGCGGCAGGGTGCAGGCCTTCACGTCGTACTTGCGGAAGAGGTCCTCCGCGTCGGGGTTGGCATGGCTGAAGGTGCGGCCCTGCACCTGGCGGATGAAGCTCTCGCGCGTGAGCGGGCGGCTTTCCACCACGGCACTGTCGCGCAGGCCCACCAGGAAGAGGCAGAACAGGCGGCCGTCCGTGGAAGGGGACAGGCTGAGGGCGAAGGCATATTTCGCCGGTCCGCCGGCAAGGGCCATGAGCGCGAGCAGGCTGGCGATGATCAAGGCGGGCACACGCATGGGCGGACGAAAATACCGCAACGGCCCGCTGGTGGCCTACCGGAAGGGCGTGATGCGGGAGTAGACGACGGAATCCACGAAGACGCCGTGGGCCAGGAAGTTCTGGCGGAAATGGCCTTCCTTCACGAATTGGTTCCGTTCCAGGACGCGGATGGATGCGGTGTTGTCCGGGGCCACGGAGGCCTCCACGCTGTGCAGGCCGATCATGCGGAATCCGTGGTCGAGCACGGCGGCCACCGCCTCGGAGGCCAGGCCCTGCCCCCAGAGGTCGGGGTGCAGTGCGTAGCCGATCTCGGCGCGGTGATGCTCCTTCATGATCCGCCAGAATCCGATGTAGCCCACCAGCCGGTCTGCGCCCTTCACGGTGATGGCCCAGAGGATGGCGTCGCCTGCGGCCGCGGCCTGGTCGAACTCCCGCACCATGCGCAGGCTGTCGCCGGTGCGTGTGTCCAGCGGCTTGGGGATGTAGCGCATCACGGTGGGTGAGGACCGTAGCAGGAAGATGGCTTGGGCATCGCTTTCCCGCAGGGCACGTAGCACCAAGCGGCGTGTGTCCAGTTGCGGAATGCGCGAGAAGTCCGGCCACAACATGGCTGCAAGGTAGCTTGGCCGCCGGGGTGCCCGGTGTGGTTGATGTAGTTTGGCGGCGATGAACCGCCATGTCTTCACCGCGCTTGGTTGCCGCCTTCTGATCGGGTTGTCTCTTTTCCCGCAGTTGCCTGCATGCGCCACGGAGTATGTGGTGCCGGCCAAGGGCGATGTGGGCGCCTGGTTCGCCCAGTTGCCGGAGGATGCCACCTCGGTGGTGTTTTCCGGTGCCGCCCAGTATCACAGCAAGGGCGACATCGTGCTGCCCATGCGGCGCCTGCTGGTGATCGATGGCCGGGGCTGCACCCTCACCCTCGGCGCGGGGTCCAACGGCTTTACCTACCCGGTCGCGAACATGAAGGAGGCCATGGAACGGACCAACTGCCGGTATGTGATCAAGGATTTTGCATTGATCTCCGGGGGAAGGAAGGCCGTGGACCTGAAGGCTACCCTGGGCAGCATCGTGGAGAACTGCGAGCTGGCATCCCAGGCCGAGGCGGCCATCGACCTGCGTTTCTGCCTATTGGCCCGGCTCAGCAACATCCGCGTCACCAACCCGCGCGACAAGGGCATCGTGCTTCGCCAGGGCGACTGGCCGGGGGCCGGGGGCACCAACAGCCAGTGCAACAGTTCCGTGCTGGAACAATGCCGCGTGTACTGCATGGAGACCACCACGGCAGCCTTCACCGTGCTCAACAGCGGTGGCGTGCGCATGACCGACTGCGTGTCCGAAGGCTCGCCGAGCGACTACGACATCTTCCTCAGCGCCACGTTGGACGGCGATGAAAGCAGGCCGGCATCCAACCCGGTGGTGAAGTCGTTCACGCTTTCCAACTTCCATGTGGAGCACACGACCCGCAAGGCCTCGATCTATGTGAACATGCCCTCCAAGGCCACGGTGAACTTGGACAATGTGTATTGGAACGGCGCGCAGAAAGCTCCGGTGATCCTCTACACGTTGGGTCAGGTGAACCTTTCGAACCTCGGTTGGTGGAGCCCGAACTTCTGGATCGGCTCAAGGGTCAGCGCACCGCGGATCAGCATCAGCGGGTCGCCGAGCGAGATGGAGCTGGGCGAAGCGAAAGTGGGCGCCAAGCGGGCCGGTTTCCTGCGGTTGGTGGATGCCCTGCCGGGGAACGACCAGTTGAAATTGAACTACGTGCAGTTGCGCCGGAAATCCTGGTAGCCATTTCCGGCCGGATCCCACCGGCCCGCTCCCGATCTCAGTTCAGGTTGCGCATCAGGAAGGCCACCCAGGATTCCTGCTTGCCCACTGCATTGATGCAGGCGGGCGTGGCCTCCACTTCCACACCGGCCTTGATGGCGGCATCGGCGATCAATTTGGCGTGCAGCGGATGATGGAGCAGCAGCCCCTGCTTTTCCGGCCGGGCATTCGGGTGCTCGGAATCCAGCCACAGGGGCGGGTCTCCCTTGTCGATCAGTTGCGGAAGGTCGAGTTCGGCACGCAAGGCGAGCACCTGGGGGTCGTTCACTTGATTGTAGGAACTGATCCCATAGAACTCGGTGATCTTATCCCGGAATCGCGGGTCCTCGCTGGGGCGGATGCCGTACACCGGCCCGAAGATGTTGTCCCAGGCGGGCAGGTCGTAGGTGCCTTGGGTGTTCATGGCAATAACGGCCTGTACCCGGGTGCTCTGCCGTGCAATGGGGTCGGCGGATGCAGGGTCGGCCATGTCATCGTGCATGGCCAGCCAAAGCGAGGTGCCGGCGCCTGCACTGGCGCCCATCAGCCCGATGCGGTTCTTGTCGACACCGAGCTCCTGCGCATGGTAGCGGATGAATTGCAGGCAGCGGCGCGAGTCGGCCAAGGAGTTCATCACCCCGTGGGGCCCGTTCTGCAGGAAGCGGTAGTTCACGGAGGCCACGGCGAACCCGGCATCGAGGAGCTGGGCCACCTGCGGCCCGGATTTCTTGAAGAAAGCAGCCTTGTCCCCTTGGGTGAAACCTCCGCCATGGATGAAGATCAGCAACGGCGCCGGTGCCGGCCCTTTGGGCAACAGGATGTCGAAGGTGCAATTGGGGTTGCTGCCATAGGCCACGTTGGCGGCGAATTTGTTCTGCGTGGCGATGGGAGCGGCGGCATAGTTCAGCTTCAAGTCCAGGAAGTAATCCGAGCCGGGCACGGTGGTGCCCGGGTTCGGCGTGCCGGTTTGACCGGTACCGCCCGTGGAATGCCCGCCACCCCCATGGCCGCCCGGGCGTTTTCCGCCGCCGCCGGCATGCATCAGTTGCGAGCAGCCCGGAGATGCCACCACCAGGGCGGTGAACAAGGCGGAAAGGAAAAGCTGTGACCGGAGTTTCATCGGGTGAGGTACCTGGGATTGATTCGAAGCAGAGGCGGAAAAATAACCGCGGGCCATCAATGGCGGCGGTGATCGAAAATCATGCCGCTTTGCCGGGTGGCTGTTGGGCGCACCGCCCTTTACCCGTGGTAAACCCGTGAAGCCTCGATCCTGCCATCGCTTACCTCCAGCACCTCACCCACGCGCAGGTCGGGCTCGCCGTCCACGTGCCGCACGTACTCCATGAAGACGCTGCGTTCATCGGCGATCAGGTTCGTCGGTTCGTAGCACAGCGAAGGCAGGCGGTCAAAGGAATCGCGCCACCAATCGCGCAGGGCCGCCCTGCCCTGGACCCATCCTTTCGTTTCCGGGCGCCGGGCCAGGAGTTTGGGGCTGAAGTGCCGGGCATCATCGCTGTACAAGGCCAGCAACGCTTCCAGGTCGTGCCGGTTGAAGGCGTCGAACCAGGCATGTGCAATGTCCATCGTCCGTATGCGGCCCATGTTTCCAATGATTGATCCCCGCAAAGGTCAGGGTTGCAGCATCACGCGGAACACCATGGCGGGCGTGCCCCGGTGTACCGTGTCCTTCTCGAAGGCCATGCCGTTGCGCTTGGCCACGGCCTGGCTCTTGTGGTTGGCATGGTCGATCAGCGAGATCACCGACGGGGCCAGTTCATGCTGCCGGGCAAATTCCTTGCAGGCCATAGCGGCTTCAGTGGCATAGCCTTTCCCCCACTCGGAAGGCAGCAAGTGATAGCCGATCTCCAGCTCGGGAGTGCCGTCCACATCCTGCGTCAACAGGCCAATCATGCCCACGGGCTTGCCGGTGGCGCGTTCGCTCACCACGTTCAGGCAGGATCCATCGCGCTCGATGCGATCCAACGAGCGCTGGATGAACCCGCGGCAATCCGCCTCGCTGCCCAAGGTGAACGGCATGAAGCGGATGGCCTCGGCGTTGTTCATGTACGGCATCCACCACGCGTGGTCGGCCATCACCGGACGGCGGAATACGAGGCGATCGGTGGTGAGGCCTGCGAGGGAGGGGATGGGCAAGGTGAACATGAGGAATAGGTTCCATAGGTTCAGCCTTCGTTTACCATATCGGTGGGCCGACCCATGTACTGCGGGAGAACGACACTATGCGTATTGAGCAAGAAGTCTCATAAAAGAGATGCAGAGAATCACTAGGAAATCAACTTCGCTTGAGTTGATGTCCTCGTTATGCTTGACGTGTTCGTTCTGGTACTTGCCGAAATAATTGAGCAATTCACGAAACATGTTGTTGATCTCGGTCGAGCATCCTTGTTGCTTCAAATATGATCCGAGTGGGTCATTTTGTTTTTCGAGTGATTTGTGATTCTTCAATATATACTTCAATAACAATTCCAAGGATAAGCGCAAATCATCAAGGACGTGTCGTTCCTTACTTGCGTCGACTCTGTCGCGAAGCACCCGCAACAACGGGATCTTTGCTTCCGGATAAGCGTTCAGCCATGCCAGAGTCGGTTCAAATGCAATTCTTTCGATTTCAGGCGTTGCACTTGGAACTATAAAATAGTCAAGACGGTCCCTAAGGATTGCCATAGGGAATGATGATTCCATTGCAGCCTCCTCAATTCGACAAGCTACCTTTTCCTTGTCAGTTGATTTCAATCGAGAAAGACTGAAAACGCATTGAACATAGAATAAGAATTTGCTCGATTCACCTTCACCGCGTAGCAACCTAAAAATTGGTGAGCTTCTGAAGTTATCCAACGATGTGCGGCAACCGTCAAAGAAGCTTCGCATATCCATCGTATGCGCACCCTTCCCAATCAGTCGTAGGTATTCATTTCCCTTCTTGTGATGGGTCTCGAGGATGTATGAGCTCAATTCTTCCGCAATAACGTCTACGACGAGATTTCGAAAGTGCTCAAATCGACTGCCTTCATCGGCTTTTGCGCCGATTGCATTCATGTACTGGATGTAATTCATTCCTCACTCCTTCACCATCCCCAGCACCTTCTCCACCACATCCTCCACGCTGGGCTTGCTGAAGTAGTCGCCGTCGCTGCCGTAGGCGGGGCGGTGGGCCTTGGCGGTGAGCGTGGCTGGGGCGGCATCGAGGAAGCGGTAGCCGCCCTGCACTTCCAGGATCTGTTGGAGGATGAAGGCGCTGGCGCCGCCGGGCACGTCCTCGTCCACCACCAAGAGGCGGTTGGTCTTTTGCAGGCTTTCCACGATGCGGTGGCCGCGGTCGAAGGGGAGGAGGGTGCGGGCATCCACCAGCTCCACGCTGATGCCGAGGGCTTCCAGGCGGTCGGCGGCTTCCTCGCATACACGGAAGGTGCTGCCATAGCTCACCAGGGTGAGGTCGCTGCCCTCGCGCACCACCTCGGGGATGCCGATGGGCACGGTGAACTCGCCGAGGTTGGACGGCAGGCGTTCCTTCAGGCGGTAGCCGTTGAGGCACTCGATCACCAGGGCGGGGTCGTCACTTTGGATGAGCGTGTTGTACATGCCGGCAGCCTGCTGCATGTTGCGCGGTACGCAAACCACCATGCCGCGCACGCTGTTGATGATGGTGCCCATGGGGCTGCCGCTGTGCCAAACGCCTTCGAGCCGGTGGCCCCGGGTGCGCACGATCAGCGGGGCCTTCTGGCCGCCCTTGGTGCGCCACTGGATGGTGGCCAGGTCGTCGCTCATGCCCTGGAGGCAGTACATCAGGTAGTCCAGGTATTGGATCTCGGCCACGGGGCGCAGGCCGCGCAGGGCCATGCCGATGCCTTGGCCCAGGATGGTGGCCTCGCGGATGCCGGCATCGCTGACGCGCAGTTCGCCGAAACGCGCCTGCATGCCTTCCATGCCCTGGTTCACGTCGCCGATCTTGCCGGTGTCCTCGCCGAAGGTGAGCAGCAGCGGCTCTTTTTCGAAGAGCGCGGCGAAGTTGTCGCGGATGATGATGCGCCCGTCCACTTCTTCCCCGGAGGCATATTCCACGGGCACCTCGGGCACGTTCAGGCAGCTCAAGGCGCTTTCGCTGTACAGGTGGCTGCCGTAGCGCCCCGCATTGTCGGCCATGGCCTGGTCGGTCCAGGCTTGCAGCTCATCGGCCGGCACACCGGCGGCCTGCGCGGCGAGCAGGACGCGGCGCGCGGCCCCGACCACTTCGCGGCGGCCGGGGTTCAGCGCATCGCGCAAGGCGTTGGCCTGTTGGGCGGCCTCGTCCAAGGGCAGTGCCTGCAACAGCTCGAGCACCTCGGACCGCTCCTGCTCGATCGGCGCGATGAAGGCGGCCCATGCAGCCTTCTGCGCGGTGCGGGCATCCGCCTTGGCCTGGGCTTGGATGGCGTCCAGCTCCTCGGCCGATGCCAAGGGCTGGCCACCCGGCTTGAAGGCCAGGATGAACTCCCGGAAGCGCGTGATGCAATCCACGCTTTTGTACCATTCCAGTTCCTCCTTGCTTTTGTAACGCTCGTGGCTGCCGCTGGTGCTGTGCCCCTGCGGCTGCGTCACCTCCTCCACGTGCACCAGGCAGGGTACGTGCTCCGCGCGGCATTCGGCGATGGCCCGCTCATAGGTCCTGTTAAGGGCAGCATAGTCCCACCCTTTCACGCGGTGGATGCGGATGCCGTTGGTGCCGTCCTGCTTCTCAAACCCTTTGAGCAGCGTGCTGATGCTGCCCTTGGTGGTCTGGTAGGCCTTGCCCACGCTGATGCCCCAGCCGTCGTCCCAAACGCTCATGGCCATGGGCACCTGCAGGATCCCGGCGGCATTCATCGTTTCCCAGAAAAGGCCCTCGCTGGTGCTGGCGTCTCCGATGGTGCCGAAGGCCACCTCGTTGCCTTGGTTGCTGAATTGGGTATGGCCGTGCAAATCGCGATTCTGGCGGAAGACCTTGCTGGCCTGGGCCAGCCCCAGCAGGCGGGGCATCTGGCCGGCGGTGGGGCTGATGTCCGGGCTGGAGTTGCATTGCCCGGCGAGGTCGGTCCACAGGCCGCGCTCGTCAAGGCTGCGGGTGGCGTAGTGGCCGTTCATCTGGCGGCCGCCGCTGGCCGGCTCGGCCTGCAGGTCGGCATGGGCGTACAGCTGGGCGAACCATTGCTGCACGGTGAGCTCGCCGATGGCGAACATGAACGTCATGTCGCGGTAGTATCCGCTGCGCCAATCACCCGGGCGGAACTGCTTGGCCATGCAGATCTGGGCCAGCTCCTTGCCGTCGCCGAAGATGCCGAACTTGGCTTTGCCCGAGAGTACTTCCTTGCGGCCGAGCAGGCTGGCCTCGCGGCTGAGGCAGGCCAAGGTGTAGTCCGAAAGGATCTCCTCCCTCAGTTCCTCCAAGGTCAGGGTTCCGTCAACTGTGGCGGTGTGTGTGGATGGCATGTGCGGAATTGGGAACGTGCGTGGCGAAGTTACGGTTGTGGCCGTATTGCCGCTTGGTAGGCCGAAGGGGCGTGTTCCCGCCGGTAGGGCATGGAGTTGAGCTTGCCAGGGGGGCGCATGGGGCAGGCCATCGGGATTTTCCGAGTTTGATGACCGGGTGCGGCGTGAACCATGCCAGCGCCCCGTTGTTTCCTATCAACCAACCACCGTTCCATGAAGGTACGCATCATCCCGTTTTTGCTGGCGACGGCATCGATCCTCTCGTGCAACCAGCAGTACTCGGTTTTCGAGGACCCCGATCCATTGGACCCCGACAAGCTGCCGCATGTGCAGCAGGCCATGGTGCCGCCGCCGGCACTGCCGGAACACGACCAAGTGGCCAAGGACGGCCCCGTGGTGGTGGAAGTGACGCTGAAGGTGGAGGAGAAGAAGATGAAGATCGACCCGAACACCACGTTCTGGACGCTCACCTTCAACGGTTCGGTGCCGGCGCCCATCATCGTGGCGCATGAAGGCGACTACGTGCAGGTGACGCTGGTGAACCCCAAGACCAACCGCATGATGCACAACCTGGACTTCCACGCGGCCACGGGCTACATGGGTGGTGGGGACCTTACCGAGGTGGCGCCTGGCCAGGAGGCCACCATCCGGTTCCGGGTCACCAAGCCGGGCGTGTTCGTTTACCACTGTGCCCCGGGCGGGGCGATGGTGCCGATCCACGTCACCTCGGGCATGAACGGTGTGATCATGGTGCTTCCGCGCGGAGGGCTGAGGGACGAGCATGGCAAACGCCTGCACTACGACCGGGCTTACTATGTGGTGGAGCAGGACTACTATGTGCCGAAGGACGATCAGGGGAACTACAAGGAATACGACACACCGGCGGAAGGTTTTGCGGACATGATCCAGGTGATGCGCACGCTGACACCCACGCACATCATGCTGAACGGCAAGGCCGGGGCGCTGATGCATGAACAGGCCATGATCGCCGACGTGGGGGAGAAGGTGCTGTTCATCACAGCCTCGTGCAACATCGATGCCCGCTTCCACCTCATCGGGGGCCACGCGGACCTGGTATGGAACGGCGGCTCCTTCCATGATCGGCCGGCCACCAACCAGGAGACCTGGGGCGTTCCGGGCGGATCTGCGGTGGCCGCGCTGTACCGGTTCCGCCAGCCGGGCACCTATGCCTTCGTGGACCACGACCTGATCAAGGCGTTCGTGTTCAATGCCGTTGGCCAAGTGAAGGTGGGTGGCCCGGCGAACGAGGACCTGATGAAGCAGGTGTCGCCACCGCACCCGATCCCATGAGTGCATTGAATACAGCACACGGTGCGCGGGCGAACCAAAGGCGGAGCGGGGTGTTCCCTTCCCGGGTCAAAGGAAAAAGAGGAACTTTGCCGGCCGGGATCAACCCGAACTAACAATCAATAACTGGATCGACCATGAAAGCAAGCAATCGTTCCTTCCGATTCATCCTCCCGCTGGGCGTCGCCCTGGTAGCGGTGGCATGCGGCGGCGGCACCCCCGAGAGCACCACCCCGGCCACCCCGGCCACACCCGCCGCCCCGGCGGCCCCGGAAGCTGCCGCGCCCGAGGCAGCGGCGGCTGCCACCCCGTCCTACCCGGCCGGTTTCATCACCTCGGCGGACATCACCTTGGGAGACAAATTGGATGAGGGCATGATCACCGAGGCGAAGAAGATCTTCGACGCCAAGTGCCACGTTTGCCACAGCATGACCGACCAGAAGGTGGTGGGCCCCGGCTGGAAGGGCGTGATCAACGAGCGCAAGCCCGAATGGATCATGAACATGATGCTCCACACGCAGTGGATGGTGGAGAACGACCCGGACGCCCAGGCGCTGGTGGAGGAGACCAAGACCGTGATGCCGGACCAGCAGCTCACCAAGGAGCAAGCCCGGGCCATGCTCGAACTGATCCGTTCCCTGAAGTAAGGAGTGCACCGTACAAGGCAAAGGCCGGCCCGATCAGGGTCGGCCTTTTGCTTTCTCCTCCACGCGGGCCAGCCTTCGGCGGCGGTAGCTGGAATGGCTGAAGAGGATACCGATACCCACAGGCAGCAACAGGGAGACGCCGAAGATGATCCAGTAGTACCCGGGGATCATGCCCCAGCCCAGCCAGAACAGCAGGCCTTGCAGGAAGAGGATGCCTTCGCTGAGCAGGAACCCCGACGTGAACAGGGAGAGCCCGATCCGGGCAATGGCGGCCCGGCTGTTGAACCAGCCCTCCAGCAGGGCCATGGCGAAGAGCATCATGCTGATGGCGCCCAAGGTGTTCAGGTGGATGAAGCCCACCACGAGGTTGCGTACGGTAAAGGCCATCACGGCGAGCTCCGGAATGGCCACCGCGGCCTGCATCAATACTTTCAGGCCCATGCCGACCAAGGAGTAGGTGACACAGCGCCAAGCCCAGAGCGGCGCCTTGTCGAACATGGCTTTCTGTGCGTGCAGAATGGCCTTTGCGGTGCGCCAGCCTGCCCAAAGCTGCAGCACCACGCCGATGGAGTTGGTCAGGTAAACGGTCCAATGGTGCTCGCTCCAGGCGATGGCCAAGGCGAAGGTGAGCACCACGGAGGCAAGCCAGAGGCGTATGGTGAACCGGTCCAGTACATGTTCGGCGCCATGTTTTTCCGCCCATCGGCTCCACAGCGCCAACGCGCCGAACCAGAACCAGCCGTTGAGCTGGAAATGGAGGTAGAACTGGATGGACCAGTAGTAAAGCTCCGTGCCAAAACCACCGCCCGAGATGATGGGGCCCAAGGCCCACACGCCGATCGTGGAAATGAACATGAGCACCACGGCGATGCGCACCAAGGCCCTGCTGCCGTTGGGCTGCCAGGAGCGGGTGCCCTTCCAGACCAGGACGCTCAAGGCATAGCTCACCAGCATATGCAGCACGGAAACGGTGATGGTGAAGGTGCCGTAGCTCTCCACCGGGAAACCCAGGAGCATGCCGGTGACGGCCACTTGGGCCAGCATCAGCAACCAGAAACTCGCTCTTGACGGGCCTTTGGCGGTCTCCTCACGCAGCAGGAACACCACCAGGGCGATGAAGGCCCAGCCCAGCATGGCCACGTGCGAGTGGGCATTGAGCAAGGCCTTGAACCGGACGAAGGGGATCTCCCAGATGTAGATGGCGCGCAGCACGCAACCGAGCAAGGCGGCGATGGCGAAGTTGAGCAAGGCGATATTGAACCACCGGTGCATGGGGTGCGAAGGTCCGTAAAAAGTGGAAGCGGGCCTCACTGATCATTCTCATGCCGGGGGGTGATAAGGGTCAGGCCTATCTTCGCGGCGGTAACGACTTTTGAACCCGAAAAACGAAGCAAAATGACGTCGACGAGAACCCTTTTCCGCACCCCGAACACTATTACCGGTCTTGGTCTGATGGCCGTTTTGGCCTTGGCCGTGGCCTGCGGCGGGGGCGAAACCCCGGCGGAGACCCCTGCCACCGGTGCCACCACTGAAACCACCACCCAGGCGGAAGAGCCGGCAGCGGCCGTCCCGGGCATGATCACCGCGGCGGACATCACCTTGGGCGACATCGACCAGGCCATGGTGGCCAAGGGAAAGGAGATCTACGAAGTGAAGTGCCTGGCTTGCCACAGCCTGGGCACCAATCGCGTGGTCGGACCGGGCTGGAAGGGCATCCTGGAGCAGCGCAAGCCGGAATGGATCATGAACATGATCCTGCACACGGACGCCATGCTCGAAACGGAC
Source organism: Flavobacteriales bacterium (assembly GCA_023382455.1). Lineage (GTDB taxonomy): Bacteria > Bacteroidota > Bacteroidia > Flavobacteriales_F > PHOS-HE28 > PHOS-HE28. Next base: position 157,345 of record JAHDVX010000002.1, on the reverse strand, counting down.
CCTGAGGCGCAGGCCATGTTGGAGGAGTGCCTCGTGCGCATGCCCAACCAGAACCTCAGCAATGAGGAGGCCCGGAACGTGCTCGAATTCATGCGTACGCTTTAAGAAACCAAACGGCCTCCCCGCCGACAAGGGGTAAACCAAAGAAAATCAAACCATCGTTCCATGAGAAAGACCCCAATGACCACCGCGTTCCCGCTGCTTTTGGCCGCCGGGATCGCGATTCCGTTGGCCCAAGGCTGCAAGCCGGCCAACACGAAGAGCGCCGTTACCGGCGATGCGGCCTCGAAGGTCTTTGTTCCACCCGGGCAGTATGACGAATTCTACAACTTCGTCAGTGGCGGCTTCAACGGGCAGATGTCCGTCTATGGCCTGCCTTCGGGCCGCATGCTCCGCAACATCCCCGTGTTCTCGGTGAACCCCGAGAATGGCTGGGGATTCAGTGAGGAGACCAAGCCCATGCTCATGACCACCCACGGGTTCATTCCCTGGGACGATTCACACCACGTGGAGCCCTCGATGACCAATGGCGTGCCCGACGGCCGCTGGATGTTCATCAACGGGAACAACACCCCGCGCGTCGCCCTGATCGACCTGGCCACCTTCCGGACCAAGACGATCATCGAGGTCCCCAACAGCGCGGGCAACCACAGTTCGCCGTTCATCACCCCGAACAGCGAATACGTGGTGGCCGGCACGCGCTTCAGCATTCCCATGGGAACCGATGCCGAGCGCGATGTGCCCATCGAGACCTACAAGGAGAACTTCAAGAGCACCATCAGCTTCATCAAGCCGGATAGCGCGGACGCCACCATGTCCATCGCCTTCCAGATCAAGACCCCGCCGGTGGACTTCGACCTGGCCCACGCCGGGAAGGGCCCCAGCGAGGGATGGTTCTTCTTCAGCACCTACAACACCGAGCGGGCACATGACCTGCTGGAGGTGAACGCCAGCCAGAACGACAAGGACTTCATCATGGCGGTGAACTGGAAGAAGGCCGAGCAGTACGCCAAGGAAGGCAAGGGCAAGCGCGTGCCCGGCAAGCACTACATGAACACCTACAGCGACGAGACGCACAGCGCCACGAGCAAGGTGTTCGAGGACGTGTTGCAGCTGGACCCCGCCGAACTGACCGACCTGATCTACTTCATGCCTTGCCCGAAGAGCCCGCACGGCTGTGACGTGGATCCCACCGGCGAGTTCATCGTGGGCAGCGGCAAACTGGCCGCCTCCCTGCCGGTGTTCTCCTTCTCCAAGATGCAGCAGGCGATCGCCAATAAGGACTATGAGGCCGACTTCGCCGGTATCCCCGTGCTGAAGTACGAGAGCGTGCTGCAAGGCGAGGTGAAGAAGCCCGGCCTGGGGCCCCTGCACACCGAGTTCGACAACAACGGCTTCGCCTACAGCTCGATGTTCGTGAGCAGCGAGATCGTGAAGTGGAACGTGAAGACCCTGGAAGTGGTGGACCGCGTGCCCACCTACTACTCCATCGGCCACCTGAGCGTGCCCGGGGGGGACAGCAAGCAGCCTTGGGGCAAGTACGTGGTGGCCTACAACAAGATCACCAAGGACCGCTACCTGCCCACCGGCCCGGAGCTGACCCAATCCGCCCAGCTGTACAGCATCGACGGGCCCAAGATGGAACTGCTGCTGGACTTCCCCACCTTCGGGGAGCCGCACTATGCGCAATCCATCCCGGCCAGCCTGATCAAGGACAAGTCGGTGAAGTTCTTCAAGATCGAGGAGAACAAGCACCCATACGCGACCAAGGGTGAAAAGGAAGCCAAGGTGGTGCGCGAGGGCAACAAGGTGCACGTGTACATGACCTGCATCCGCTCGCACTTCGCACCGGACAACATTGAGGGCGTGAAGGTGGGTGATGAGGTGTACTTCCACGTGACCAACCTGGAGCAGGACTGGGACGTGCCGCACGGCTTCGCGGTGAAAGGCGCTCCCAATGCCGAACTGCTGATCATGCCCGGTGAGACCCAGACCCTGAAGTGGGTGCCGCAAAGCGTGGGCGTGAAGCCCTTCTACTGCACGGACTTCTGCTCGGCGCTCCACCAGGAGATGCAAGGCTACGTCCGCGTATCCCCCGCAGGAAGCAACATCCCCTTGACGGCCAACACGAAATCTGCCGACGCGGGTCTTTGACCCTGACGCGGAATGAACGGTGAACACCCGGCCCTCCGCATCGGTTTCCGGTGTAAGGGGCCGGGTGTTCCACTTTCCTCACCCGCAGCCTGGCAGCCCTGCAAACGAAAACAAGAACTTTGAAAACAATGGGAGCCATCTCCATTCCGGTCGAACCGAAGACAAAACCTGCAAACGCCCCGCTTCGCCCCAATAGTCAATTTACCGGATCCATCTCCCGGATCCTTAAACAACCCATCATGCGGCCTTCCTCCCGGATCCTCATCGCTTTTGCGGCCCTGGCCATGGGCATCATGCTTTGGCAGCCCATTTGGCGCATCGACCTTTGGGCTCCCCAGTACCCGGAAGGGCTGGTGTTGCAGATCTACCATGACAGCTTCACGGGCAACGTGGACCAGATCAATGGCCTGAACCATTACATCGGCATGGCGGTAATCCAAAACGACATGTTCCCCGAGTTCGAGATCATGCGCTACGCCATCGGCCTGCTCATCGTTTGGGGCGTTGCTGCGGCCTTGATCGGGCGCCGCTGGGCGTTGGGCAGCTGGCTGATGGGCCTCTTCGCCTTCATCATCTGGTCCATGTGGGACATGTACTCCTGGGGCTACAAATACGGGCATGACCTGGACCCCCATGCCGCCATCAAGATCGAGGGCATGGCCTACCAACCGCCGCTGTTCGGGCACAAGACCCTGCTTAACTTTGAGGCGTGGTCCTTCCCCGATGTCGGAGGTTACGTGCTTTTCGGCTCGATCGTGATCGCCTCCTTGGTCTTCCTGTATGAATGGCGCAAGCCCCGGTTGGCAAATTCCTCGAAGTGAAATGAAAAACCTGCTGATCGCAGCCGGGCTGGCCGTGCTGGCCACCAGTTGCTCCGTGGGGCAGCCGGAGATCAAGTACGGCGCCGACGAGTGTGCCCATTGCCGCATGAACGTGGTGGACGCCAAGTTCGGTGCGGCCCTTCAGACCGTGAAAGGACGCACCTACGTGTTCGATGCCCCGGAGTGCATGGTGCCGTTCACCTCGCCGGGCGGCCATCTGGTGGAGGAGGAGGTGAAGGCCTGGTACGTTTCCGATTTTGCCCATCCCGGCATCTTGATCGACGCCACCAAGGCCTACTACCTGCGCGCTCCCAAGCTCAAGAGCCCCATGCGCGGCAACGTGGCCGCCTTTGCCACCGAGGCCGACCGCAAGGCGGCCATGGCGCTGTTCCCCGGCGAGACCATGGATTGGCCGGCCGTGAAGAAACTGTTCACCGACGAGTGATGCGGATCACCACCTTGGCCCGAGTTGCCGCCCTGGCCCTTGCGGCATCGGTATCCGGACCTTCGGTGGCGGGAACCTGGACCGTAAGCCCGGACGGTCCCCTGAAACAGCTGCGGATCGCAATCGGCTCCGCCCAGCCGGGCGATACCATCCGGGTGCTGGCCGGTACCTACCCGGAAGGCACGCTCACGGTGGACAAGCCCCTTACCTTGATCGGCGTGGGTGGCCCGGTGATCGATGGCCAGCAGAAGGGTGATGTGCTGTTGATCACCGCACCCCGGGTCACGGTCCGTGGCTTCACGATCCGGGGTACCTTGGTGAGCAACGTGAACGACAATGCGGGCATCAAGGTGAAGGAGGCGGATGATGCGCGGATCCAGGACAATGTGGTGGAGCACTGCTTCTTCGCCATCCACGCCGCCAACTCCCGGCGTACGGTGATCACAGGCAACCGCGTCCTGGGGGATCCATCGGCACCCGAAACCCGGCAGGCCAATGGCATCCATCTGTGGCGCTGTTCGGGGGCGGAGATCACCGACAACGTGGTGCAGCACCACCGGGACGGCATCTATTTCGAGTTCGTCACCGACAGCCATATCCGACGCAATAAGAGCCTGCACAATTCGCGCTACGGCCTCCACTTCATGTTCAGCCACCGCGATACGTATTCCGGCAACCTGTTCCAGAACAACGGCGCCGGGGTGGCCGTGATGTACAGCAAGGAGGTGGACATGCGGCACAACCGCTTCCTGCGCAACCGCGGCGCCAGTGCCTACGGTGTGCTGTTGAAGGAGATCAATGATGTGACCATCGACAGCAACATCTTCATCGACAACACCACGGCCATGATGGTTGATGGCTGCAACCGCGCCGAGGTGAAGGGAAACACATTCCAGGGCAACGGATGGGCCTTGCGCCTTTTTGCCAATGCCATGTACTGCCATTTCGAGGCAAACACGTTCGTGGGCAACACCTTCGACATGAGCACCAACGGCAATCCGGTGTACAACACCTTCAAGGGCAACTACTGGGACCGGTACAAGGGCTACGACCTGGACCGCAATGGCACCGGTGACGTACCCTTCCGCCCGCTCAGCCTCTTTGCCATGGTGAACGAGCGCATGCCCTATGCGGTGGTGCTCTCGCGAAGCCTGCTCACCGGCTTGATGGACCAAGCCGAACGACTGATCCCCTCCATGACGCCTGAAGGCCTGGAGGATGCAGAACCCCTGATGAAACCACCGCATGGAACGCGTGATCTTTGAAGGCGTAGGGAAGAGGTACGGCCGCATGTGGGCACTGCGCGAGTTCAACGCGCGCTTCGTGCCGGGTGAGACCGTATCGGTGATCGGCCCCAACGGATCGGGCAAGACCACCATGATTAAGTGCCTGCTGGGCCTGGTGCACGCCACCACGGGCGCCATAAGGGTGAACGGCCAACCTGTGGGCCCCGACCCGGCCTACCGCCACCAGGTGGGCTACATGCCGCAGATCTCCCGTTTCCCCAATGAGCTGAAGATCGGCCAGCTGATCGACCTGATGGACGACCTGCGCGGCCACGAACGAAACCGCACCGGAGGGCCGTTGGTGAACGCCTTGGGCGTGGATGCCATGCTGGACAAGCGTTTGGGCACGCTTTCGGGCGGGCAGCGCCAAAAGGTGAGCGCCGTGCTCGCCTTCCGCTATTCGCCTTCGGTGCTGGTGCTGGACGAGCCCACCGCTGGGTTGGACCCCATCAGCGCGGAGATCGTGCTGGACGCCGTGCGCAACATCAAACGGGACGGTTGCACGGTGTTGATCACCAGCCACCTGATGGAGGAAGTGGAGGCCTTGGCCGACCGCATCGCCTATCTGCAGGATGGAACCCTGCGCTTCCTGCTTCCGCCGGAGGAGATCCAGGCCGCCACCGGCCATGCGCGCCTCAGCAAGGCCATTCCCGCCATGCTCACCAATACGGCCAAGAGCCATGTGGAAAGTCTATAAGTACACCCTGATCGACCTGGCCCGCAACAAGTTCGTGGGCGGGTGGATGCTGCTGCTGCTCGGCATCAGCTTCGGCCTGTTCCAGTTGGAGGACCAACCGGTGAAGGCCATGCTCAGCCTTTCGCAGGTGCTGCTGGCCTTGGTGCCGCTGGTGGCATCGGTCTTCTCCATCGTCTACCTGTACGATGCGATGGAGTTCACCGAGTTGCTGGCCGTGCAACCACTGCGCCGGTCGAAGATCCTGGGCGGGCAAATGCTGGCCCTGGGCACGGCCTTGGTGATCGGTGTGTTGGCCGGTGCAGGCATTCCGCTGCTGGCCTTCCTGCCCGATGGGGCCTCGCTCACATTGCTGCTGTCGGCCTTGATGCTCACCTTGGTGTTCGTGGCCATCGGTGCATTGATCGCCATCCGCAACCGCGAGAAGGCCCGCGGCGTGGGCCTGGGGCTGGTGGTGTGGTTCCTGTTCGTGTTGGTGTACGATGCCGTGCTGCTGTGGGTGATGTTCGCGTTCAGCGATTACCCCATTGAGCCGTGGATCGTGCCCTTGGCGGCCTTGGACCCCATCGACCTGGGCCGCATCATGGTGCTTCTCAAGGTGGACCTGTCCGCCATGATGGGTTACAGCGGTGCGGTGTACGAGAAGTTCTTCGGCAACGCCACGGGCATCCTGGTGGCCCTTGCCGCGCTCTTCGCCTGGGTGGCCGCGCCATCGGCCTGGGCATTCAAGGCCTTTCGCCGCAAGGACTTCTGAGCCTTGGCTTATCAGGGATCGCGGTCAATGGCAGCATGGCTGCGTACCGGCCGTACGCACTGCGGCTTCCGGAAAGCGGATGAAAATATCCGAAAAGGGTTGCAAGCGTGAACGGATCTTGGCTGGATTGGATTTGCTTTTTACACCCCGCTGACAAGAATCATCATAAAGGCTGCCGTCGAGCAGGAACGGGCAGTGGGGGGCAATCGACTTTTGACGGCACAAACGCCATCAATCGATGAAAAAGTCCGCCAAGAAACTGAAGCAGCTGGTGCCTCTCGCCCTGGTCGCCCTGTTGGCCGCATGCGGCCAGAACCCGGAAACGGCCGCCGAAGGCCAAGCCCCGGCCAGTGCCGCCGCCAACACGGCGGTGGGTCAATCCAATGTTGTGGATGATGAATCCCAGCGCAACGTGGTGCAGGTGGCCGTGGCTTCCGCCGACCACAGCACCTTGGTGACGGCCGTGAAGGCCGCTGACCTGGTGAACGCTTTGTCCAACGCGGGCCCGTTCACGGTGTACGCACCCACCAACGCGGCGTTCAGTGCCCTGCCCGCCGGCACGGTGGAAGGGCTGTTGAAGCCGGAGAAGAAGGATGACCTCACCGATATCCTTCAGTACCACGTGGCCGTAGGCGTGTACAAGCCCGAGAACATGAAGGACGGCCAGGTGCTGGGCATGGTGAACGGCGGCAACGTCACCTTCCATGTAAAGGATGGGCAGGTGATGATCAATGATGCCAAGATCATCGGCACCGTCACTGCGGCCAATGGGTTGGTCTGCGTGATCGACAAAGTGATCCTTCCGGCCAAGTGACCGCAATGCCATAGCCCTTCTTCCTTGGGGCGTGGTGAAAGTCGGCAAGGGCGTCCGCAAGGGCGCCCTTGCTGTTTTCCGGTCGGACGGCGAGCGTTATCAACAGCTGTTTTGGTGGTAACTTCATGCCGGTGCCCGGTTGACAATGATCGTTCATAACGCTGTGGATGATCGATCGGCGGAAGGGGTGGTTTCTTGGATGTGTTGGTGGAGCTTTGGCCTTCCCGATTTGGTCCATTTCCATGCCACACGATAACACGATCCCACAAGCCATGCTTTTCGAAGCCGCCGAGACCGAGAAGATGTCTGCCGCCCCCATTTCCCACGAACCGGTGCTCCCCACCCAGGTGTTCACCCAGGAAGAGGCCTTGGCCGCCTCTTTGGCCTACTTCAACCAGGATGAGCTGGCGGCCACCACTTGGATCAACAAGTACGCCTTGCGCAACCATAAAGGTGAGTTGCTGGAACTCACGCCTGAAGGCACCCACTGGCGCATGGCCCGCGAGTTCGCGCGGATTGAGCGCAACTACAAGGCTGTACCCGCCGCCAAACGTGCCATGCTCTCCACCTATGGCCAGAAACGCGAGGTGCTGGATGAGGAACGCATCTTCAAGCTCTTCGACGGCTTCCGCGACATCGTGCCGCAGGGCAGCGTGATGGCCTCCTTGGGCGACCATACCCGCCTGGCCTCCCTCTCCAACTGCGTGGTGATCCCCGCCCCGGTGGACAGCTACGGCGGCATCTTCCGCAACGACCAGCAATTGGCCCAGCTCTTCAAGCGCCGCTGCGGTGTGGGCTTCGACCTCAGCAGCCTGCGCCCCGAAGGGGCCGCCGTGAGCAATGCCGCACGCACCAGCACGGGCGCGGTATCGTTCATGGAGCGCTTCAGCAACACCACCCGCGAGGTGGCCCAGAAAGGCCGCCGCGGCGCCCTGATGCTCACCATGGATATCGCCCACCCCGATGTGGAGCACTTCATCACCATCAAGCAGGACCTCACCAAGGTGACCGGCGCGAACGTGAGCGTGCGCGTGGGCGACGCCTTCCTGAAGGCCGTGGAGGAGGACGGCGAGTACACCCACAAATGGCCCATCGACAGCGACAAGCCCATGGTGACCAAGACCGTGCGTGCACGCGAGCTGTGGGACAAGCTGATCAAGTGCGCGCACAACACGGCCGAACCCGGTATCATCTTCTGGGACCGCCAGCACAAGTATTCCACGTCCTCCATCTACCCGGGCTTCCAGAACGAAAGCACCAACCCCTGCGGTGAGATCGCCATGCAGGGTGGCGACAGCTGCCGCTTGATCGCCATCAACTTCTACTCCTTCGTCACCGATCCCTTCACCCCCAAGGCCCGCTTCGACCACAAGCGCCTGGCTGAGGTCACCTACGAGGCCCAGCGCCTGATGGACGACCTGGTGGACCTGGAACTGGAGGCCGTGGAGCGCATCCTCCAGAAGATCGACAACGACCCCGAGCCCGAGGATGTGAAGCGCGTGGAGCGCGAGACCTGGCAGCTGCTGGGCGACACCGGTCGCAAGGGTCGCCGCACGGGCCTGGGCTTCACCGGCCTGGCCGATGCGCTGGCCGCCATGAACCTGGCCTACGACAGCGAGGCGGCCGTGGAGGCCGTTTCCCACATCATGCGCACCAAGTGCGAGGCCGAGTTCAACAGCAGCATCGACCTGGCCATCGAGCGCGGGGCCTTCACCGGCTTCGATCCCGCCATCGAGAAGACCAGTGAGTTCACCGCCATGCTGGAGAATGAGCTGCCTGAGCTCCATGCGCGCATGATGAAGCACGGCCGCCGCAACATCAGCATCAGCACCGTGGCACCCACCGGCACGCTCAGCTTGCTCACCCGCACCAGCAGCGGCATCGAGCCCGTGTACATGCTGGGCTATACCCGCCGCCGCAAACTGGTGCCCAACACCCCGAAGGAGAAGGTCTCCTTCACCGATGCCATGGGCGACCAGTGGGAGGAGTTCACCGTGCACCATCCGCGCATCACCGATTGGATGAACGTCACCGGCAAGACCAACGTGGAGGAAAGCCCCTACTTCAAGAGCACCGCTCCGGACATCGATTGGCACCACCGCATCCGCCTTCAGGCCGCCGTGCAGAAATTCACCACCCACAGCATCAGCAGCACCATCAACCTGCCCAGCACCGTCACCCCGGAACTCGTGGGCGACATCTACCGCGCGGCCTGGCACCTCAACCTCAAGGGGGTGACCGTTTACCGCGATGGATCGCGCAGCGGTGTGCTGGTGGCCAAGGAAGACAAGAAGAAGGACGAAGCCCCGGTGAACGTGAAGCGCCCGGATGTGCTGGAAGCGGACGTGATCCGGTTCAACAACGAGACCGAGCCTTGGCTGGCCGTGGTGGGCAAGCTGGACGGCAAACCCTACGAGATCTTCACCGGGCAGGCCAAGGGCGTGTTCCAGTTGCCCAAGTGGGTGGAAAAGGGCTGGGTGATCAAGCGCAAGGACGCCAAGACCAAGAAGAACATCTACGACCTGCAGTACGAGGACAACGAAGGCTACCAAGTGACCATCCAAGGCTTGAGCCGCAGCTTCAACAAGGAGTACTGGAACTACGCCATCCTCATCAGCGGCATGTTGCGCCAAGGCGTCTCGGTGCCTCACGTGGTGGACACCGTGGTGAACCTCAACCTCTATGATGAGACGCTCAACACGTGGAAGAACGGCGTGGCACGCGCACTCAGCCGCTACATCCCTGATGGCACCAGTGCCAGCGGCCGCAAGTGCAACGACTGCGGCGACAGCGAAGGCGTGTACTACGAGGAGGGCTGCCTGAAGTGCCGCAGCTGCGGCAGCAGCAAGTGCGGCTGATCCTACCTCCCTCATGGGGAAAGTGCAAGGCCCGGGACATCCCCGGGCCTTGCACGTTCTGGATGGTCCCGGGGCGTGTAATTAGGAAACCTAACTATATTTGCGCCTAACCTTCAAAAACCATTGAACATGGAAAAAGCCGTTTTCTATCATGCCGGGTGTCCTGTTTGTGTGAATGCCGAAGAGCGCCTCACCGAACTGATCGACCGGAACAGGTACGATGTGGAGATCGTTCATTTGGGTCAGGCCCGGGGGCGCATTGCCGAGGCCGAGGCCGCCGGAGTAAAGAGTGTACCGGCCTTGGTGCTCGGCCACGACGTGCTGCACATCAACCACGGGGCCACCATGGCCGAGGTAAAGGGCTGAGGAGAGTCCGCACGCTGAGGAAGGGCCCGGCCTCGGTGCCGGGCCTTTCCATGGCCTATCTTTTCCGCCCATTACCGACCGCATGCCCACCACCCCCACCGATGCCCACATCGCCAAGGTGCTGGAACGCATCGGCGAGGTGGCCTTGGCCTTGCGCCGGGGCACGGGCATGGCCCAGGACCTGAGCGCGCTGCAGTTGCGCGTGTTGGGCTTCGTGGCCGACCGCGGCACGGAGCCTGTGGGCGTGGCCTTGCTGGCGGATGCCCTCCAGATCTCACGCCCCACGGCCAGCGACAGCGTGCGCGTGTTGGTGGAACGAGGCTTCCTTTTGCGCAGGCCCGACCCCGCGGATGGCCGCAGCCACGCCTTGCGCCTTACGGCCATCGGGCGGAAAGCCGCTGCACATGCCAGGGCCACCCCGCTCCGGGATGCCTTGGGATTGCTGCCCCAGGCTGACAAGGAGGGAACCCTGATCGCCTTGATGCGCGTGCTGGAAGCCCTGGTGCATTCGGGTGATCTGCGCGTGCAGCGCCTCTGCTTCACCTGCAAACACTACCAGGGCGACAAGCGCAGCAAGCATCGCTGCCTGCTCATGCGGGCCGACATGACCGTGGCCGAACTGCGAACCGATTGTCCGGACCATGCGGCCGTTGCCGACCACCCTCCGCGCCGTTGAGCCCTTGGCCATTCCGCCAAGGACCTTCCTTCGGCCGTGTCTTGCAGAACATGACCCGCCCCATGCGCTTCAGTCCCATGATGCTCACCGCATGTCCTTGGGCCGCCTTGAATGCCCAAGTGATCCTGTAGTACGACCAATACAACCCGGAAGGCGTCACCACGGCCGTGTCCATCTTGGTCAATGCCGATGACCTGGACCTGATCACCGACGGCGCGGACCAAACCTGGGACCTTGCATCCACCACCTTGTTGCCAGCCGGGATCATGTCCGTAGCCCCGGCGCAAGGTTCACCCTTTGCGGACTTCTTTCCGGAGGCCAATTGCGTGTGGTCGTTGAGCAGTGCCTTGCTCGGAACGGACTACGGCTATTTCACGGTGGACACCACGGAAGTGAACACCTTGGTCCTGCACATTCCCAGTGACCCCAACATCTACTCCCCACCGGCCCAGATCCTGCAATTCCCCTTCTCATACGGGGACGTCTTCACGGACTATTACTCGGACAACAACGGCCCCAATACGATCCAGCGGACCTATTCCGGCTCCGGCACCATCATCCTGCCGGCAGGGACCTTCACGAACGTGGTGAAGATGACCAGCGCCAGCGGCCGCAAGTGCAACGACTGCGGCGACAGCGGAGGCGTTAACTACGAGGAAGGCTGCCTGAAGTGCCGCAGCTGCGGAAGCAGCAAGTGCGGGTAGGCATACCGTTGCTCAGAACGATCAGGGGCGGCCGGGACGAGGGTTCCGGCCGCTTTGCGTGGTAGCGGTGTGGAAAGTGGACGCCCCGCCCCTGGGCATTGCGGCGCCCGTTCAATGTGTTGCCAGTTGCAATTCCTCCACAACCTTCCCGCCTCCCGGCCACGTACGCTCCTCGAAGTACACCTTACCATGGGCATCCACCACCAGCACCGTGCTGCACCGCGTGCCGTAGTTGGGCGTGCGGATGAAGGCGGCCGAAGCCGCTCGTTCCATTTCCAACGGAAGCCCGGTGTCCGGCAACTGCTCGTCGGGAGCGGTACCGCCATCCGCTAGCAGGTTGAACAGAACGTGGATGATCGCTTCGTGGGTTTCGCCCAGCAGCCCGGTCATCGCGGCCTTGGCGTTCACCACTTTCGGCCAAGGGGTGTCCAGCAGGTGGTTGCTTAGGCCGTGTACGCCGGGCACGAGTTCATCATCGCGGCCGTCGATGTTATTGTGGTAGCGTAACGCGTTGACGGGGCCGTATAGCAGGTTGAAGCCCGAATAGGCACTGCTGGTCCGGGTGTCGATGCTGCCCTCCAGCGCTTGGCGCACCAGACCTCCCCGCGAGGGACCCTGGGGGAAGATCATACGCATCTCCCGATAGTTGGTGATGGCCGCGAAGCATCCGCCTCGCGTGATCCCCAGCCAAGTGCCGCCGGCGCGCAGGTCGCGGCCGGCGAGGAGTTGCGGCGCATCCGGCCAGAAATGGGCCGCTTCGGCCGGCCGGTCCAGGAACTCATCACGGTTGGCCGCCACGATCAGCGGAAACCGCGGGTGGGCCTTGTAGGCCAAGGCGATCAGGCACATGGCCCAAAATTACCCTGCCCTGGAGGGAAGTGAGTTTTGTCAGTTCCGCTGGGGGGAGCTCCCCGGACCTTTGTACATTATGACCACCGGAACCGTTGACGCGCCGCAGGTGGGCACCTTGGTGCCTCCCGCCAGCGACCATGAGCTTGTAGCGGCGATCCACCAGCTGAAGAAGGAGCGCAACGCCGTGATCCTGGCCCATTACTACCAGCAGCCGGAGATCCAGGAGCTGGCCGACTTTGTGGGCGACAGCCTGGCCTTGGCGCAGGCGGCGGACAAGACGGGCGCGGAAACCATTCTCTTCGCCGGGGTCCACTTCATGGCCGAGACGGCCAAGATCCTCAACCCCGGCCGCAAGGTGGTGCTGCCCGACCTGAGCGCGGGCTGTTCACTGGCGGACAGCGCGCCGCCGGACAAGTTCCGTGCCTTCCTCGACCAACATCCGGACCATGTGGTGGTGAGTTACATCAACTGCAGCGCCGAGGTGAAGGCCATGAGCGACATCATCTGCACCAGCAGCAACGCTGTACGCGTGGTGCGGAGCATCCCGGAGGACCGCAAGGTGATCTTCGCGCCGGACAAGCACTTGGGGGCCTACGTGCAGCGCGTCACCGGCAGGCCGCTGGTGCTGTGGGACGGGGTGTGCGAGGTACACGTGGACATCAGCATCGACAAGCTGAAGTTCCTGCTGGGCAAGTACCCCGAGGCTAAGCTGGTGGCGCATCCGGAATGCCCGCAGCACATCCTGGACGAGGCCGACCATGTGGGAAGCACCAGTTCGCTGCTGAGCTTCGTGCAGAACGACCCGGGCACCACCTTCATCGTGGCCACCGAGGGTGGCATCCTGCACAAGATGCGCCAAGCCGTGCCGGGCAAGAACCTGATTCCGGCGCCGGCCAATGCGGAGAACTCGTGTGCCTGCGCCGAGTGCCCCTACATGAAGATGAACACGTTGGAGAAGGTCTGGTCCGCATTGGCCACCGGACAACCGGAGATCGTCCTGGAAGAATCGGTACGGGCGAGGGCCGAGGTGGCCTTGCGCCGAATGATGGCCTTGGGATGAGCGTGCAACGGAAAGTGATCGTGGTGGGCAGCGGCGTGGCCGGCATGGCCTTCGCGCACCGTTTGTCGGCGTTGACGCGCGGGCAGCAGGTGGAGATCCAATTGCTGAGCAAGGCCGGCCCGCAGGCCAGCAACTCCAATGCGGCCCAGGGGGGCGTGGCCGCAGTGATCCACCCGGCGGATTCCTGGGAGAAGCACCGCGACGACACGTTGCGCGTAGGCGACGGCCGCTGCGACCCCGCCGTGGTGGAGCGCGTGGTGAAGGAAGGCGCCGCCAGCATCGAGGAGCTGTTGGCCAAGGGCGCGCGCTTCGACCTGGATGGTGATGGGCGCTTGAACGCGGCCCGCGAGGGCGGACACAGTGCGGCGCGCGTGGTGCATCGCGGCGATCGAACCGGTGCGGAGCTCGTCCGCGTGCTGTACGAGCAGGTGAAGCGCGATCCACGGATCAAGGTGGAGGAAACCCTGATGGCCCTGGACCTGCTCACGGAGGAAGGGCCGCAGGGCCGGCGGTGTACGGGCATCCGCACCATGGACGTACGCACAGGGGCCATCACCGAGCACCATGCCCACGTCACCGTGCTGGCCACCGGTGGTTCCGGCCGCATTTACCGCCACACCACCAATCCGGCCGGTGCCACGGGCGCGGGGGTGGCCATGGCCATCCGGGCCGGGGTACCCTTGCGGGACATGGCATTCGTGCAATTCCATCCCACGGCCCTGTACGAGCCGGGCAAGGCGGACACCTTCCTGATCAGCGAGGCCGTGCGCGGCGCCGGTGCCGTGTTGTTGATGCCGGACGGCAGCCGCTTGATGGATGGGCGGCACCCCATGGCCGACCTGGCACCGCGCAACATCGTGGCGCGGGCCATCCATGCGGTGATGCGCGAGACCGGGGTGGACCATGTCCGGCTGGACGCCACCCGGATCGGGGAGGCCCGCTTCGCCCGGGAGTTCCCCATGATCCTGGACCACTGCTGGTCCATCGGGCTGGATCCGATGAAGGAACCGATCCCCGTGATGCCTGCTGCCCACTACCTCTGCGGTGGCATCGCCACCGATGCCGACGGCCGCACCGGCCTGGATGGTCTTATTGCCCTGGGCGAATGCGCAGGGAGCGGGCTGCACGGCGCCGACCGGCTGGCGAGCAACTCCCTGCTGGAGGCCTTGGTGATCCCGCGCTATGCCGCCGCGGCCGTGGCCGGGGACCGGCATGGGGATCCATTGCCCTCCGATGCGGTGACGGGCCGGATCATGTTGATGGATGCGGAGGCGGCCACGACCGCCGCCACGTCCAGGATGCGCGATTGCATGACGGCGAACGTCGGCATCGTCCGGGAGAATGAGGGCCTGCGCACTGCGGCGCGGGAACTGGAGGAAGTGCGGAACACGGCCGACGTGCAATGGCAGGCTGGTGAACGTTCCCTCGCGCTGATGGAGCTACGCGACATGGTGCTGGTGGCCCGCGCCATCTGCCAACAGGCCATGCAGGAACCGGCCAACACCGGGGCGCATTTCAACGTGGACAACGAGCGCCGCGGGGTGAAGCCCCGGGTGGCCACGCTTGTTGACGGGGCCACTGCCTAACGTGCATTCCCAAGTAGTTCGTGAAAGCGCGCGCGGCCTATTGCACGCTGCCGCGGCTGATGAACGTCAGTCCCCGATCGGTCCGGTGCGGTCAATTTTGCCCGGCCATTGCGGAACGTGACCGCGCCGAACGAGCGGTTGCCAGGTACCACGGACCGAGAACACCAGACCATCCATTCATTCCACTGCCATGACCGAACAGCACACGCCTTGGGCGGAGCCTTACAAGATCAAAATGGTGGAGCCCCTGGCCATGACCACGCGGGCCCATCGCCAAAAGGCCTTGGAGGAGGCGGGGTACAACACCTTCCTGCTCAAGTCCGAGGACGTGTACATCGACCTGCTGACCGACAGCGGCACCAGCGCCATGAGCGACCGCCAATGGGCGGGCATGATGCTGGGCGATGAAGCCTATGCCGGAAGCCGGAACTTTTACAACCTCGAAGCCGCGATCCAGCGCTACTACGGATATAAGCACGTGATCCCCACCCACCAGGGCCGGGGCGCGGAGAACCTGATCTCCCGCATCCTCATCAAGCCGGGCGACATCGTGCCGGGCAACATGTACTTCACCACCACCCGCCTGCACCAGGAGCTGAGCGGCGGCACCTTCGCCGACATCATCATTGACGAGGCGCACGATCCGGAGAACCTGTTCCCCTTCAAGGGCAATGTGGACTTGAAGAAGCTGGAAGCCTTGATCGAAAAGCATGGGGCGAAGAAGATCCCCTACGTGAGCATCGCCACCACGGTGAACATGGCGGGCGGACAACCCATCTCGCTGGCCAACATGCGCGCCCTGCGTGAGCTGACCAACAAGCATGGCATCCGCATCATCCACGACATGACGCGCGTGGCCGAGAACGCCTACATGATCCAGCAGCTGGAGCCGGGCCATGCACATCGCTCCACCGCGGAGATCGTACACGAGCTCTGCTCCCTCACGGACGGGGCCACCATGAGCGCGAAGAAGGATGCCTTGGTGAACATCGGCGGCTTTATGGCCACCAACGAATGGGACGTGTTCGAGGAGGCCCGCAACCAAGTGGTGATCTACGAGGGCCTGCACACTTACGGCGGCCTGGCCGGTCGCGACATGGAGGCCATGGCCATCGGCATCGCGGAATCCGTGGATGAGGATCACATCCGTGCCCGTGTGGGCCAAGTGGCCTACCTCGGCGAGAAGCTTCTGGATGCCGGCATCCCGGTGGTGAAGCCCATCGGCACGCACGGCGTGTTCCTCAACGCGAAAGCCTTCCTGCCGCATATTCCGCAGACTTCCTTCCCCGCTCAGGCCTTGGCCGCGGAGCTCTACCTGGACGCCGGTGTGCGCACCATGGAGCGCGGCATCGTCAGCGCCGGTCGCAACAAGGATACCGGGGAGAACTACATGCCCGAGCTCGAGCTGGTGCGCCTCACCATCCCGCGCCGCGTCTACACGCAGGCCCACATGGACGTGATCGCCGCCTCGGTGGCCAACGTGTACAGGAACCGGGACAAAGTGAAGGGCCTTAAGATGGTCTACGAACCGAAGTACTTGCGCTTCTTCCAAGCACGGTTCGAACCGTTGTCCGCTTGAGCATCGCAGCGATAAGGGAGGGTGAAAGGTGAACCTCCGTCACGGATCACCATTCGCCCACCGGCATTCATCAGAAAGGCATCCTACCGTATCCACGTACACCCCATGAAACACCGCACCATCATCGAGCCCTTCCGCATCAAGAGCGTGGAACCCATCGGCCTCAGCACGGAGGCAGAGCGCGTGGAGCAATTAAAGGCGGCCCACTACAACCCCTTCCTGCTCCGCTCACGCGACGTGATCATCGACCTGATGACCGACAGCGGCACCAGCGCCATGAGCGCACACCAGTGGGCAGGCGTGATGGAGGGCGATGAAGCCTACGCCGGATCGCGCTCCTGGGAGCGTATGGAGCATGCGGTGAGGGACCTCACGGGTATGCCGCACGTGCTGCCCACGCACCAAGGGCGCGCGGGTGAACGCATCCTCTACGGACATTTGGGCGGCAAGGGCAAGGTGTTCATCAGCAACACCCACTTCGACACCACACGGGCCAACATCGAATTCACCGGGGCCACGGCCATCGACATCCCGATCCCCGAGGGCCAGGATACCGCGTTGGAACATCCCTTCAAGGGGAACATGGATGTGCAGGAGCTGGAGCGGCTGCTCAACGAACACAAGGGCCATGTGGGCGCGGTGATCCTCACGGTGACCAACAACAGCGGCGGCGGCCAGCCGGTGAGCCTGGCCAATGCCGAGGAAGTGTCCGCCACCTGCAAGCGCCACGGCGTGCCCATGATGCTGGACTGCTGCCGCGTGGCGGAGAACAGCTGGTTCGTGAAGAACCGGGAGCAAGGCATGGGGGACATGACCTACCGCAGCATCGCGCAGCGCATGTTCGCCCTGGCTGATGGTGCGGTGATGAGCGCCAAGAAGGATGCCTTCGCCAACATCGGTGGATTCATTGCGTTCCGGGATGCGGAGTTGGCCAAGGCCTGCACGCAGTTGCTGATCATCACCGAGGGCTTCTCCACCTACGGCGGCCTGTCCGGGCGTGACATGGAGGCCATCGCCATCGGCCTGGAAGAAGTGTTCGACCCGCACTACCTGGACTATCGCATTCGCAGTACTACCTTCCTCGGTGAGCAGTTGAACAAGATCGGCGTGCCGCTGATGATGCCCATCGGCGGGCATGCCGTGTACGTGGATGCCAAGAAGCTGTATCCGCACATTCCTCCAGCCCACTATCCGGGGCAGGCCCTGGTGTGCGAGTTGTTCCGCCTGGGCGGCATCCGCAGCGTGGAGATCGGTTCCGTGATGTTCGGCACCTACGCCGAGGACGGCTCCCTCAAGCCCTCGCGCATGGAGCTGGTCCGGTTGGCCATCCCGCGCCGGGTGTACACGCAGAGCCACATCGAGTACGTGGCGGAGACCTTCGAGGGCATCATGGCCGAGCGGGACCGGGTGAAGGGCATGCGGATCACCGAGGAGCCGCACTTCCTGCGCCACTTCACCGCACATTTTGAATGGCTCCACTGAGGTGCGGTGCACCGGCCGGCGTGCCGATGAACCAGTCGGTGGGCCGGGTGTTCCTTCCTTGTGGCAAGGCCTTCAGTCCGAGGGTTGACGAAGGCGTGATTTCGCACCGATGAAGCGCGGTACCGGTACAAGGAGAGGAGCGGCGGTGACCGCGGCGGTGATGGGCCTCTTTGGCCTGCTGACCGTGGTCGCGGGGGGCGCCGTGCTCTTCAATGTCGGTGACGCCCGTGCCGATGCCGGAAGCATTGTTCCCGTGGTACTTTGGATGAACTTCCTCGCCGGGTTCCTCTACTTGG
This sequence comes from Flavobacteriales bacterium, assembly GCA_023382455.1. Taxonomy (GTDB): domain Bacteria; phylum Bacteroidota; class Bacteroidia; order Flavobacteriales_F; family PHOS-HE28; genus PHOS-HE28. The sequence goes on along the minus strand of JAHDVX010000002.1, from coordinate 138,918 downwards.
TCGCGGCCGCCGGGCTGTTCGGCTTGAAGCCATGGACGGTGCGGGTCCTGCTCGTGGCGGTGGTCCTGCTGGTCATCGCCGTGATCGGGTTCGTGGTGCACTTGGCTTCCGGCGAGGCGTATGAGCAACGCACGGCGTTCGCGCTGCCGTTCCGCTTGCTGGTCACCTTGTTCCTATATGCCGCAGCCCGTTACTTTGTACGGTCACCGGCAACCCTGCGCGCCGTTGATCGAAAGCCATGAAGAAGAACCTGTATTTCCTGCTGCCCTTCGCAGTCCTGGTGGCCTGCTCGCAGGCCGGTACGTCGCATGATCATGCCGACCACACAGGGCATGAACATGCCGAACACAGCGAGGCCGGGGCAGCGCCCGTGGTGCAGCTGGACAGCGGCAAGACCTGGGCGGCCAACACCGAGACCACCGAGGGGGTGCAAGCGATGAAGGCCTTGGTGGAGGGCTTTGACCCCGCCACGGGTGATGGCGTCGTCCTGAAGGAGGAGCTTAAGGCGGAGTTCGATCAGATCTTCGCCAAGTGCACCATGACGGGCGAGGCGCATGAACAATTGCACAACTACCTGATCCCCGTGCACAAGATGCTCGATGGGCTGGGTGCGGACCCCTCCGCGACGGAGCTCGATTCCTTGCGGCAGTACCTGGGCACTTACGGCAACTACTTCCATTGACCCCTGGGATCATGGCGGCCGCCATGTTCGTGCAACCAACATGAAACCTGCCGTTTCCGTACGCGTCACCAAGCGTTTCCATTTCGAGATGGCGCATGCCTTGCGGTGCCATGACGGGCTGTGTGCGCAGATCCACGGGCATTCCTACGTCCTGGATGTCACCCTGGCCGGGCTTCCGCGCAAAGAGGCGGACCATCCCAAGGACGGCATGGTGATTGATTTCCAGGAGTTGAAAGCCCTGGTGAACCGGGCCGTGATCCAGGACCTGGATCACGCACTGCTCCTGCATGAAAGCGACCGGCACCAACTGCCGGAGGGGCCGACTGATGCAGGTGGACTGTTCGCCCGCACACGCTTCACGCCGTGGCAACCTTCCTGCGAGAATGTGCTGCTTGACATTGTGCAGCGCCTGCAGCGAGTGTTGCCCGGTGGACAGGTGCTGCATGCCGTGCGCTTGCAGGAAACCGCCACCAGCTGGGCGGAGTGGGTGCGCGAGTGATCGCGTCTCAAGCTGTCAGAATGGGCTGGCCAAGGCCGTATCGGACAGGAATGTCGGGTCCGTGAAGGTGTGCAGGAAGGCCACCAGGTCGGACTTCTGCTGCGGGGACAGGTTCAGTCCTGTCTCCTTGCCGGGCTTGGTCATGATGGGGTCCAGGGTGGCCGAGTGCCGCACGCCGGAGTTGTAGTGCTCCACCACTTCCTCCAGGGTGGCGAAGCGCCCGTCGTGCATGTAAGGCGCGGTCAAGGCGATGTTGCGCAGGGATGGGGTCTTGAAGGCACCGAGGTCGGCGGGGTTTCCGGTGACGAGGAAGCGGCCTTGGTTGTTGCCGGAGAACACCGAGTCGAGGCCGATGTTGTGGAAACCGTTGTCGGTGAGTAGCGGGAATCCATGGCAGTGGAAACAATCTCCGGCCTCGGTGAGGTAGAGCATCATGCCATTCAGCTCGCTCGGGGTGAGGCTCGCTTCATAGCGCAGATACCGGTCCAGGTGGCTGTTGGAGGAGATCATGCTGCGGAACCATTGCGCCAGGGCCTTGGCCACCGCATCCCGGGTGATGGTCGTGCTGCCGAATGCCTGGGCGAACAATTGCGGATACTCCGGATGGGCCTGGAGCACGTCGGCATCCACCTCGAAGAACTCCTCCACCTCGAATCGCATGATATCTTCCAACGCACCCTGCACCTGCCCCTTCCACAGGAAGTTCGTGCTCCACCCCAGGTTGACATGGGGCAGCACGTTGTTCCCCGTGGTGGGTACCGTGAAGCCGAGGGCCTGGCTATGGCAACTGCTGCAGGAAAGCCCTTCGCGCGGGCCGTTGGTGGAGAGCAACGTGTCGTGGTACAACCGCCTGCCCAGCTGGATGCCCTGCACGGTGGTGGGGTTTTCCGCAGGGATCACCATTTGCGGGAAGTACCCGGGCAGGTCGAAAGCGTGTGGTGTGGGGCCGGCCGGAACCTCGGCGGGGGCCTCGGGCAACTCGCGGCGGCACGCGATCACCGCCAGCAGCAATGCCAGCAGCACAAAAGCGGATCGGATCGAGAGGTTCATGGCAGGAATTGGATGGTGAAGGCGTCCGCGATGTTCTCTTTCAACATGCCCATGAGCACGGGGTCACCCATGGAGTAATTGCCGTCGGCCAGGCTGTACGCATGTGAGCCGCGGAACACCTCGTTGAGGTTGAAGGTGAGCTGGAGCGTGCCGCTGCTTCCGGTGATGGTGAAGTCTTGTTCCGCAGTGCAAACAGGCAGGAAGGCGTTGCCGCCGATGTGCATGGCAAAGCCGTTGATATCGCCACCGGAGATGAAATGGCCTTCAAACTTCATGAAATGGTAACCGCCGCCCATGGGATCGGGCCATGCCATGTTGATGTTCTCCAGCGTGTTGGGCAAAGCACCGGAGATGTTCAAGGAAGGTGGAAGGCCAAGCAGGAGGCTGGCGCCGCTGTACGTGCCCGGAGACAGGTGCCCGATATGGATGCCGGTGGTGCTGGCGGCGTTGATGTACCATGGCCCGTGGATCGTGTCATTGGGCGTGTCCCCGGTACCCATCAGCACCAGTTCGCTCAGGTAGTATTCCACGAGGCTGACCCCGAAGGACTCACCGGCTTCGTTGATGTACATCATGGAATCAAGCAATAGTGGAATGCCATCCACCATGTGCTTCACATCCAGCGTGACCTGCGCCGTTGGTTGAGCTGCGGGTGGGAGAGGATCGTCCTTCCGGCATCCGGTCAATAGGAGTGCCGCGATCCATGCGGCTGTTATCCATGTACCCCGGGAGGCCTGGGAGGGGAGGAAGGTCGGGGCAGGAGACATGTGCGGGCGATGTCGGAGCATGCTGCAACCTACCCATGCCGCTCCGGACAGGTTGTGACTTTCATCACTCTTGGCGAGAAGCCCAAGGGCAACCTTTGCAACCACCGGAACACGGAAGACCTGAACACCATGACACACGAAGTGGAGACCACCTGGATGGGGAAGATGCAGTTCAATGCCCTGGTTGGCGGGCACACCGTCACCATGGATGCGCCGGAGCGCGCCGGGGGCGAGGACCTGGGCCCGATCCCCAAGCCGTTCATGCTTACCGCGCTTTCAGGCTGCACGGGCATGGACGTGGTGGCGCTGCTGCGCAAGGCCGGCAAACAGCTGGAACGCTTCGAGGTGAAGGTGTCCGGGGAGATCAGCAAGACCCCGCCGATCCTCTACACGCGGGTGCACGTCCTGTACGACATGCACGGCGACCCGGCGGACCAGGAGGATGCGTTGGCCGTGGTGCAGCGCTCGCAGAACGAGATCTGCGGCGTGAGTGCCATGATGAAGAAGGCCATGCCCGTGACGTGGGAGGTGCAGTACAACGATGTGACCGTGTTCAACACCGCGGTGGTTGGGAGCACCGCGGTGTAGGTCGCCTTTAGCTGTTGGCCAGGCGTTCCAGCCCGCGGTGGTCGGCGATCCGGATATCGCGTCCTTGGGTGGCGATCAGTCCTTCATCCTTCAGGTCGGTCAGGCAGCGGATGAGGGATTCCGTGGCGGTGCCCACGATGGCGGCCAGGTCATCGCGGCTGATCCGCACGCCCAGGTCGTCGCTCTTGTCCGCGTTGAAACGGTCATGTAACTGCAGCAAGGCCTGGGCAACACGCTGGCGCACGCTGGCGTAGGCCAGTTGCAGCAAGCGCTCCTGTTTTTCGCCTACCTCCTGGGTCAGCATGCGGATGAAGCGCATGCTCACGTCGCGGTCCCGGTAAAGCAGTCGCATGAGGTCCTCCTTCGGCACCAGGGCCACCTCGCTTTCCTCCATGGCCTCGGCCGTTTCCATGGCATGGCCGCCTTCCAGCATGCCGAGGTAGCCGATGAAGTCGCCGGGCACGTGCAGGCCGGTGACGAACTCTTTGCCGTCGTTGTTCACCTTGAAGGTGCGCATCTTGCCGGAAACGAGGAAGGGCACGTTGCGCAGCTCGTCGCCTTCGTGGAATAGGATGCCTTTCCGCTCAACCACCCTGATCTTCCGGTCCTTGCTCAGGTCCTGCAGGGCGGCCACGCCCCGGGCCTGGTCCATGAAGTCGTTCAAGCCGTTCAGCGTGCGGTCGAATCCCTTACGGAATAGCTGGCTGCGCTTCAAGCGGCCCTCGATGGCATTGAGCAGTTCGCTCTCCTCGAAAGGTTTGGTGAGGTAGTCATCGGCCCCCAGGTCCATGCCGCGCCTTACATCGCTGCGCTCAGCCTTGGCCGACAGGAAGATGAAGGGGATCTCGGCGGTCTCGGGGTTGCGCCCCAGCATGTGGAGCACGCCGTAGCCGTCCAGGTCGGGCATCATGATATCGCACAGCACGAGGTCGGGCAGTTCACGGCGTGCGATGTCCACGCCTTTTTTCCCGTTTTCGGCCTTGAGCACGCGGTAGTTCGCCAGCTCCAGGATCTCCGCGGTGTTGTCGCGGACGTCCGCATCATCCTCAATGAGCAGAAGGGTCTTCATGGGGTCGTGTTTTTCCGGGAATGAGCATGGTGAAGGTGCTTCCCTGCCCGGGTGTACTGGTGTAGGTCAAGCTTCCGCCCATCAGGTCCAGGTAGCGCTTCACCAGGTGCAGGCCCAGGCCGGTGCCTTGGATGGTGAGGGCATTCTGTGCGCGGAAGAAAGGTTCGAACAGGTGGGCCTGGTCGGCTTCCGGTATGCCGATGCCGTGGTCCACCACCTGGACCCGCAGGGTATTGCGCTCCAGCCTGGTACTCAGCAGCACGGGGTTGCCCTCCGGGGAGTATTTGATGGCATTGGTCACCAGGTTGGTGATGGAGTTCAGGAGCATACCCCGGTCAATGATGATGGTGCGGTCATCGCTGCGATGGTCGTATTCCAACGCCTGGCCGGCCTTGGCCATGCCGCGCATCTCCTCCATCAGGCCGATGCACAGGTGCACGATGTCCAATTCCTCGGGTTCCGAGGGAAGGTCTCCTTGGCTGATGCGTTCGAAGGAGAGAAAGTCGTTCAGGATGGAGGTGAGGTCGCGCACCTTCGTGCGGATACGCTGGACATGCTTGTGCACCTTCTCGTTCCCTGGCCCCTCGGTGTAGCGCGCGATCAGGTCCGCGGAGCCCATGATGGTGCTCAGTGGCGTACGGAACTCATGTGAGGCCATGGAAACGAAGCGCGACTTCAGGGCGTTCAGCTCCTTCTCGCGCTGGTAGGCGGCTTCCACGGCGTGGGCCCCTTTGGCGAGCTCGGCGGTGCGCTCCTCCACACGTTTCTCCAGCTCTGCGGTATTGCGTTGCAGGGCCTCTTGGGCCTTGTGCCGCTCGGTGATGTCCGTGACCAGGCCCATCACGTACAGCTCGTTGCCCACCTCGAAATGGTTGAGGCCCACTTCCACGGGGAAGGTGGTGCCGTCCTTGCGCAGCCCGAACAGGTCGCGTCCCCGCCCCATGTGGCGCTTGGCCGGATGGGCATTGAAGGACTTTCGATGTTCCGTGTGGGCCTTCCGGAAAGTGCCCGGGAGCAGGTCCTCAATGGGTCGGCCAAGCAGTTCGCCGTTGTCGTAGCCGAAGAGTTCCAGCAGCCGCGGGTTCAGCATGCGGATGGCCCCAGTGCGGTCCACGAGGACCAGGCCCTCGGCCGCCGAATCGAACAGCATTTCGCGCACCCGCTCCAGGTGGATCGGGTCTACGTTGGATTCTCCTGCGGGCATGGGTCGGCGAATTTACGCCGGGTCCGATTCGGGGGCTTCCGTGAAGGAAGGCCGGCCGGTGCGTTCGTCGTACATCCGCCAACTGCGCAGCGGACGGGCATACAGATTGAGGGTGATGGCCCGGCCCGAGCCCGGGTTCGAATGGCGGTGTATGCAGTTCTTCGCGGCCATGTATGCCAGCTTGCCCGGGCCCAGCAAGCGTTCGCCATGCCGTTTCAGCGATCCGTTGGTGCCGATCTTGAAGCGTTCCTCCCGTACCGAGCCAACCAGGGGCTTGATCCAGGCCATCTGGCTGTCGTAGTCATGGATGCTGGTACGCTGGCCGGGCTCGTAGCAGATCAGCAGCAATTCGTGGTCCTTGGTGCGATGGATGCACTGGCGCGTGTAGTGGCGGGTGTTCCAGCGGCAGAAGGGGGCAAGTGCCTTCGGATTGATGGAAAAGCGAAGCAGTGCGTCGGTATAGCCGGCCGGCCGGGGATCATTGTCGATCACACGTACCAAGTCCTCCAACGAATGGATGGTGCTGGCCATCTGGTCCAGCTCAAACCGCAATACCATCCGCCAAGGTTACCGGCTTATGGCCGGGCGGTGAATGATCTTCATCAGCAAGCAGCCTGACGTAAGTCGCTCAGCGGAGGGCCGTACGTCGGAATTCAATGGGAGAAATTCCTGTTTTCCATGGAAAGCACGCCCTAAGTTTGTGGAAAGCTCTTGGCTATGGTTCACGTGCTTCTTTCCACGGATTACAGCGATCAGTCTTTCCAGGCCGCGCTTTACGCGGCACGCCTGTTGGGCCTGGAAGGGGTGAAGTATACCACGGTGCACGCCTATTTGGACGCGGACCCCTCGCCAGCCTCCTGGTCGGGCCTTTCCGAAAGCATGTTCGAGGCGGCCCGGGAAGGCATGGCGGACTGGGAGCGGCGGTTGCGGGGCAGCGCGGAGTTCACAGGGGCGGAGCTGCATGCGGAGGTGCAATACGGCCCTTTGGTGGGCGTGCTGAACGGCTTCGGGGCGGAACAGGGCGCCGACCTGTTGGTCATGGGAACGCAAGGTCATGGCGGCTCCGTGATACTGGGCAGCAACGCGGCCGCCATGGTGAAGCGGAGCAAGTTTCCCGTGCTGGTGGTGCCCGCCAAGGCGGATTCGCGCAGCATGGGCAAGATCCTCCTCGCCGATGACCAGCAAGGAATGGACGTTGCCGGCGGCCGCATGCTGGTGCATATCGCCTCGCGCATGAAGGCTGAAGTGCTGCTGGCCCATGTGCTCCGCGACGGGGCGGAGGTTCCGGACCCGGACTTGGTGGGGATGTATGACGAACTCCTGAAGGACATCCCGCACCGGTACATTTCCACGGAGGGCGAGGACGTGGCGGCTGCATTGGACCTGATGGCGGGGCAGGAAGGAGCGGGCCTGATCGCGGTGGTGCACCGCCATGCCGGGTTCCTGGAGGGGCTGTTCCATGCCAGCACGGCCAAGCGCCTTGCCCTGTACACCAATACACCGTTGCTGGTGCTGCAGGACTTCGACGACGAGGCGGAGGAACAGCCTTGACCGGAACCTTCAGTGCCTTTCGGCCGGGCCGCCCGGCGACCAGTCACAGGAGTCCTGCGGGCCCATGAATCGGTGGCGGTGCTTCGCTACCAAGCGGTAGACGGCGTTGCGCAGGCTGCGCGGCACCACGATGAGGATGAAGGCCAGGCGCCAGGGGCCGGTGAGGTCCCGGGCCACGTACAGGGCTGCGGTGGAGCGGGTGAGCAGTTGGCCTTTGCGCAAGTAGACGAGCGTGTCCGCCGGCGGCGCGGCCATGCCGTGGAGCGCAAGCTGGGCCCGTGCCGCATCGGAGCGCAGCGGTTCGAGCCCGATGCGTCGATGTTTGTCCCGCCGGGCTACGAAGCGCACCAGGCTACTGCACATGGCGCAATCCCCGTCGAAGAGCAGCAGGTGCTGCAACGCGTCGTCCGTTGCCGTGTGCGTGGGCACTCCCATGCTCTGCGGCGATCGGTCACGGACGGGCCTTGGCCAGCACGCCGCACAGGTGCCACAGCATGCGTGCACCCACGTTGGCGTCCCAGTCTCCCTGGTCGCCCGGTGTCACCTCCACCAGGTCGAAGCCGATGACGGTCCTGCCGCTGGCCACGAGCCGTGAAAGCAGGTAGGTGGCCTCCTCGAAGGCCAGGCCGCCGGGCACGGGGGTGCCGGTGTTGGGGCACAGGGCCGGATCCAGCGCATCGATGTCGAAGCTGATGTGGACGAATTGCGGCAGCTGGCCGATGATGCGGTCGCATTGCTTCCGCCAGGTGGCGCCTTCGTACTGCTCGCCACGAAGCTCCGCGCTGCGGTGGATCACCGAGCGCTTGCCGACCTTTGCGGCCACGGCGGCCTCCTCCTCGCAGAAATCGCGGATGCCCACCGAGACGATGCGTTCCACCTGCGGGATGGCCAAGGCGTTGTACATGATGCTCGCATGGCTGGACGTGAATCCCTCGTAGGCGTTGCGAAGGTCCAGGTGCGCATCGAGGTGCAGGATGCCGAAGCGCTTGTGACGGTCGGCCAGGGCGCGGAAATAGCCGAGCGGCGTGCTGTGGTCGCCGCCCACCAGGCCCACCAGCTTGCCTTGGTCCAGCCAGTAGCCGGTGCGTTGCTCCACCCATTGCTCCATCACGGCGCATTCCTCGTTCACCAGTTTCAAGGCCTTGGCGGCGCGCGCCTGTTTGGCCTTGTTGCCCCCGTTCACCAGCAGGTCGATCACGGTGGCGGCTTCCTTTTTCAGGGCGGTGCTCTGCTCCAACAGGGCATCCGGGACCTCGTCCATGGCGATGCCGTGCTTCCACAGGCCGGGGAATTCCGGGTGGAGCAGGTCCACCTGGAATGAAGCCTCCAGGATGGCCGAGGGTCCATGGGCGGTACCGCCGCCGTAGCTTGTGGTCACCTCCCAAGGCACAGGCACCAGTACGATGTCACTTTCCGCCGGTGTGAAGGGCAGTCCGTAGATGCCGGCATTGGCGTTGCCCGGTGAATTGGGGTCGAAGTTCTTGATCTTGGAGGCTTTGCTCATGGTGCTGCGGGTGCAAAGAGGTGTCTGCACGGCGCGAAGGTCGCCATTGCTTCGGAACGTGTGGTGAAAGTGCGAGCGGCCCCGGACGAGGTCCGGGGCCGCCGCTGGCCGAACGATGAACCGACAACCCCTCGTCGCGTTCGTGCCTGGAAGAGATGGCCGCCTACGGCCGGATGAAGTTGCCCAGCAGATGAAGCAGGTTCGGCATGGCCGGTTGCAGCGTGGCCTGAATGGGAACTACGCCGATGGTGGAGCCGCCGGCCGGAGGGGCGGGTGCAGGCGGGGTAGGGACCGGTTCCGGGATGGCAGGGGGCGTGTCGTTCTCCAAGGACTTCAGGCCGTCCTTGGTCATGGTCCAGGTGCGGCCCACCATATCGTCGTCCAGGTCGCTCCCCCGGCCATTGTAAGCGCAGTCCGACATCAGCGCCTGGCTGCCCGGGAGGAAGTGGACCCGCCCGCCCAGCGGCACCTGCAGCACGTGCACCACACGCTGGGCCCGTAGGAGGTCGTGTGCAGGGAAGCTGTACCAGCTGGACAGGCTGACGGTGTCGGCCTCGTAGTGGGCGTAGGCCCTGATGTTGGCCGTCCGCTCCCGTGCACCGGCCCCGTTGCCTCCGCGGGCCATGCGGCGCATGGAAAGATGCCAGGCCGAGTCGGGGCTCTGTTCCACCTGCAGGTTGGAGAAGGGCATGAACGCCGTGTCGTTCTCCAGTTCCACCAGGTCGTTATCCCAGCGCACGATCCAGTTCGAGTAGCTGATCCCGTGGCTCACCATGGTGCGGCCAGCCAAATGCGGGTCGCGGACGCGGACATGCAGCGTACCGTGGTAAGGTGCGGTGATGGACTGTTCGGTGACCTGCTCGGCCTTGCTGCGGAAATCCATCCCCAGGCGGATGCCGGTCCATACGCACACGGCCAGCGCGGCGATGAAGACCACTGTGAGGCTGATACCGGCCCACCGGGGGACGCGCACACGGAAGAGCAGCCACAGGGAAGCGAGCAGCAGCAGCAGTATGGGCACCATGAACAGCAGTACGGCGGACAGGGTGAAGCCCACGGCCTCGGGCATGGAGGGAAAGAGCAGCCCGGCCCATCCCATGATCCCGTTGCCGCCCATGAACGAGCCATTGCTCCACGCGGCGGTGCTGCCCACCAAGGAGGCCACCACCGACAAGCCCAGCACGATGGCGAGGATCAGGAGGAAGACCCCGAGCACCTTGCCCAGCGCGTCGAACAGCCGGTGTGCGGCGCCCTCCACGCGGCGACCGGCCTCACGCCCCTGATGTTGGCCTTCGTTCCAGTATTTGCGGCCCACGGTACGCGCCTCGTCAGCCACTTTCCCGGCGCCGGTCTTCACCCGCTCGGCGCCTTCCTCAAACATCCGCTTGATGTTGTCCACCGTCACGGGTTCGCCGCGCATCTCCAGCTTTTCCGCGGCGGAGGTGGCCTCGGGCACCAGCATCCACATCAGGATGTAGAGCAGTACCGGCGAGCCCCAGCCGGCCACTACCACCACCAGGAAGGCGATGCGGAACCAGAGCGCCTCGGTGCCGAAGTAGTTGGCCAGGCCTCCGATCACGCCGGCCACCCACCGGTCGTCCGTGTCGCGGAACAACCGCTTGTGCCGGCGTTGGGCTGCGCCGCTCTCCGGGTGGCCCGTGCCGGAAGCACCGTCGCCGGAGGGTTCGCTGTCCACGTAGTCCTCAGGCTGGCCCATCACCTGCTTCACATGGTCCACGTCGGCCATGGAAACGGCCTGGCGGCCCTGCAGGCGCTCGGTGAACAGTTCGGCGATCCGGGCCTCGATGTCGGCCATCACCTCCTCGGCCTCGGCGCTGCCGCTGAACTTGGCGCGGATGTTGGCCAGGTAGCGCTGCAGCTGGTCGTAGGCATCCTCCTCAATGTGGAAGACGATGCCGTTGAGGTTTGCGGTGAATGTCTTTTTCATTTCGAGGGGTTGTTGCGGGTGGCTTTTTTCACGGCTTGCGCGAGTTCGTCCCAGGTATCGTCCAGTTCTTTCAGGAATTTCAGGCCCACGGGAGTGAGCTTGTAGTATTTGCGCGGCGGTCCGGAGCGGCTCTCCTCCCAGCGGTAGGCCAGGTAGCCGGCATCCTTCAGGCGCGTGAGCAGGGGGTAGAGGGTGCCCTCCACCACTATGAGCTTGGCCTCCTTCAGCTTCGCGATCACGTCGCTGGGGTACATCTCCTCAGCGCTCAGCAGCGAGAGGATGCAGTACTCCAGCACGCCTTTGCGCATCTGGGCCTTGGTGTTCTCCACTTTCATGGCTGTTGGTTCCTGGCGGCCTCCGGGTACTGCCCGGTAGCTGACGGTGCAAATATATGTGCCTTGGATGGTACTGTGCAAGACAAGGTAGTATTTTATGACGAGCGGCTTGCCCGGGGGGATGAACGGCGCAGTATGAAAAAGGGCCGCCCGTGGGCAGCCCTTCTCCATGCGAGGGGAAACCGGGGTCAATCGAGCAGCAGCTTCCGCGTCACCGTGCCCTGGTCGAAGGTGAGGGTGACGAAGTAGGCCCCGGCCTTCAGGCCGTTGCGCTGCAGGGTGAACGCCGTGTTGTCCACGTTCTCGGCATGCACGCGGCGGCCGTTGATGTCGTACACCTCGGCCATGCGGATGGTGGCCGCGGCGCTGGTGATGCGCACGGACTCATGTGCCGGGTTGGGGAACAGCTCCACACCCACGGCGATGGGGTCCGCTTCATCGAGGCCCACCAGGCTGCACGGGCCCAGCTGCAGGGCGCACACGATGCGCGGGTTCATGTAGCCCATGATGGTGTCGATGTACGTACGGCCCTTGTCGCCGCTGAAGTTGGGGTTGCTGGCTTGGCTGGCCTGTCCGGCGGTGATGGGCGGCGGGCCGGGAGAGACCACCGTCTGGGCCAAGGGGCCGTTCGGGTCCCACCATTGCCAGGGAGAGGCCTCTTCCAAGGTGCCGGGGATGATGGCCGGCCAGTTGGGCGTCACCAGCGGGAACAGGCCCTCCACGTTGGGGTTGATGTGCACCGTGTTGGTGCCGTGCACCTGGTCCGTGCCGTAGAGCGAGCGGGCGCGGTCGGTGTACGGGTCTCCATTGGGGAGGGTGGCGAAGCTGCTGTTGTTGCCATAGGCGTTCACATGCTCCATGAACACGTTGCTGCCGTTCACGTCCACCACCTGTTCGCCGGTGGTGGGCACGATCACGATGCCATTGCCGAACGGCGCGAAGGGGTCGAACACGGTGTGGAAGGCCACCATGGGGGCATCACCGGCCTCCAGCCAGCTGGTGTCGGCCAAGGCGCCGCCCGCGTTCACGCAGAAGTCGATTTCACTGTCCTGTCCGTTGGGGCGGTACAGGGCGAGGCTGCCGCCGAAGCCTTCGATGTTGCCCACCACCGTGGTGTCCACATAGCTCGTGTTTGGGTCGAAGGGATCCGGACGGAACTTGTCGATGAAGAGCTCATCGGGGTCATCCAACGTGGCCGTGGCGAGGGTGATGTAGCCACCGGTGCCTTCGCCGTAGAGGATGATCTTGTCATCGTCGATGGCATAGGTGTTGGCCCCGTTGGCATCGGCCTTCAGGAAGCGCACGCACTGTTTCACGTCATGGATGGCGCGGTAGATGGCGTTCAGCAGGGTGCCGCGGCGGATCTCCAGGGAGCTGCCCAGCGGGTTCCATCCGTTGCGGTAGTCCATGCTCACGGCCACATAGCCGCGCCGGGCCATTTGCTTGCACACCTCCACGGCGCTGCTGTCCTTGCGGGTGCCGTTGGGGCTTCCGTTCAGGGGCGGCGGCAGGGCATTGCCCGTGTGCACGAAGATGAAGACCGGTCGGGCGGTCTCGCTGTCCACGCCCTGGTCGGGTTCGTAGATGTCCATCTTCAGGTCGGTCACCTTCACCACGGTGCTTGCATCGAATGGATCGTAGAAGGGGGCGGGGATCGGTTGCCCGCCGCTCACCAAGCCCTGCAGCTGCATCACCTCCGGCCCGTACAATGCGGGGTTGGTGAAGTCCGAGGTCATGAAATCGATGTTCGTGCCGAAGGTGATCCCGTCGGTGACCGTGACCTGCGAGGCGGTGAATACCTCGGAGAGGTAGCGGTCCTGGGCCGATGCGGTCAGTGCGGCCGCCGCGAGCGGTATGGCAAGGAGTACTTTTCTGTTCATTGGTTCCGGATTGGTGTGTTCAAGTTTTGAAAGTTAGCGAATTTCAGCGTGTGCTGAATTCGTAGGTGAGCTGCAGGTAGGCCAGCCGGCCGATGCGCGGTCCGCCGTAGACCAGGTACACGTCATTGTTCCAGGCGCGATCCAGGCGGTCGCCGTCCGCCACGTGTTCATCCCATAGCGGCAGCAGGCCGAAGATGTTGCTGGCCCCCAGTTTCACGGTGAGGTCCTGCTTGGGGAATTTCACGTTCACCTGGGCGTCCACCATGTCGTAGCTGGGGATCGCTCCGGTGAATTGCGGCGAGCCCTCGAAGGTGTAGCCCTCCACGTACTTCCAGTTCACGCCGTAGCCCAGGCGCTTCAGCGTGGTGAAGGGGATCCTGCGGTCGCGGGCATTGAGGCCGAGGTTGAATTTGTTCCGCGGGGTGTTGAAGGCGGGAATGATCGGGTCGTCCTCTCCCGTGGTCAGCACGTTCAGGCCGTAGTTGAAGGTGTAGGTGAGTTTGGGGCGGTACCAGTTCAGGCCGGCGTTCAGTCCGCGGGTCACCACGGTGGCGTTGGCATTGGCGGCCACGCGGTAGGCCTGCAGGCGCTGGGGCACGGAGGTGGGGGTCTGGAAATCGGCGTGCAGGCCGATGATGTAGCCGATGAAGTCGGTGTACCAGCTGTTATACGCGCTGAGGTCGATGTACACGCTTTCCCAATGGGTGCCGCGGTAGCCCGCCTCGATGGTCCTTACCTGCTCGGGCTTCACGCGGTCCACGTTGAAGTAGTCGAGGTTGGTGGTGCTTAGCTGGGATTGGTTGCGGTAATCGTTGAAGCTCTCCAGGGTGAAGAGCGAGTCACGGCCGGCCTCGAATTGGCCGTCCACGTTGCCAAGCAGCAGGGCGCGGCCCACGTTGTAGTAGAGGTACTGGTCGGCCAGCGTGGGGTTGCGTATGGCGCTGCTGAAGCTGAGGCGGAACACGTGCGCCGGGGCCTTGGCGTAGACGAAGGAGAGGGCGGGGGAGAAGAGGGCCTTGAAATTCTCGTTCTTGTCCATGCGCAAGGTGAACGTGCCGGTGAGCTGCTTGGCGAGCATCTTCCGTTCCAGGCCGGCCACCAGCCCGAATTCACGGTTGCGGATGCGCACGTCGCCGGTGTCGCGGAAGATGGTGCCCGCGCTGTTGGGCAGGTACTGGCGGAAGTTGCCGCCCACGGTAAGCTGTAGGTCTTTGCGGACATACCGCTGCCTTCCGGTATGGTTCCAATGCTTCGTTCCCAGGTCAAACTTGTATTCGCCCATGGCATGGGCCAGCACGCTCTTGTCGTAGAAGAGCGAACCGCCCTCGGTGAAGCGCTTGCCGGTGATCTCGGCGAACGCCTCATTGAAGCGGTCGGTGCCGGGCACCAGGAAGGGGTCGAGGTAGGCGGTGTTGAGGTTGTTGGTGTAATCGAGTGCCTGCTGGTGGAAGCCTTGGAACACGGAAAGGTTGTCGAGCACGTATTGGTCCTGCCAGGCGATCCACTGGGCCTGGGTCCAGCCCATGGCCACGGCTTGGCTCACGGTGATGTACCCGGGCAAGGCGCGCACCAGCGGGGTGATGGAATCCCCCCAGAACTTGTTGTACTCGAAGTTCCAGCCGTTGGCTCCACCTGTCAGGCCGGCCGCCTCCTGCAGGCGCAATGCGGTGGTGTAGATGTCGTAGGTGTTGCCGGCATCCTCGTGCGTCACGTAGGCACGGGCGAACCATTTGCCTTCCTGCCGGATCTCCAGCCGGTGCTGGAAGAAGGTGATGTCCTTCAGGCGGTAGCGGTTGTCGCCTTGGTACACCGTGCTGCCGGTGCTGAAATTGCTGGCGGCGATCACCTCCAAGCTGTCGTGGATGCGGTAGTGGAGCGACCCGCCGAGCTTGATGTTGTGAGTGGCGTAGTCCACCAGGTCGCTTTCCTTGTATCCGTTGCGCAGGAAAAGCCCCAGGCCGGGATAATCCCTCCGGTCGGTGATGCCGCGGGCGTAGTTGTTGTTGATGCTCACGTCCTCGTCGCCGTAGATGTTCACCGCGTCGTAGCGTCCGGGGTGGTCGATGCCTGTGGGGCTGTCGCTGGTGGGGTCGTAGTTCTCGGCCCACCAGTCATCGGCTCGTAGCGCGAAGGCGTTCAGTTTGTAGGCCCAGCGTTGCGTGCCGGAGCTGTCGCCCAGCACATCGGCCCAGCGTACCGCGGCTTCCAGCATGTTGCGCTGGCCGCCCTTCAGGCTCACGCTCAGCCCGGGGAACATCCACGGGCTCTTGGTGGTCATGTTGATCACCCCGTTGAAGGCGCCGGGCCCGTAGTAGGCAGTGCTTGCACCGGCGATCACATCCACGCTCAGCACGTCCAGGTCGCTTGCACCGAGGAAGTTGCCGAGGCTGAAGTTCAGGCCGGGGCTTTGGTTGTCCACGCCGTCGATCAGCTGCAGGGAGCGCACGGGGCTGGTGCTGTTGAAGCCGCGCGTGTTGATCACCTTGAAGCCGAAGCTGGCAGCGGTCATGTCCACGCCCTTGAGGTTGCCCAGCCCTTCGTAGAAGTCGCCCCCCGCCACCTCCTTGATGGCGATCAGGTCCATGCGCTCCACGGTGAGGGGCTCCTGCTTCTGCTTGTCGCTGATGCGCTGGCGCACCACCTCGGCATCCTGCAGCATCACCGCGTCCTGCACCAGGTTCACCCGCACCTCCTTCTCCAGGCTGGTGATGGTGAGCTCCTGGCTGGCGTAGCCGAAGTACACCACCTGCAGGGTGAAGGGCGGCTCCCGGTCCACGGCCAGCGAAAACCGCCCGTCGAGGTCCGTGACGGCGCCGCCAGTCAGTTCCTTCACTTTCACCACCGCGCCCACCAAGGCTTCACCGGTGGAGCCGTCGTGGACGCTTCCACGCAGCTGCGTGGCCTGTGCATGCAGTTCAGGAAGAAAGGACCGGACAAGAAGGGCGATGAGGAGAAGGAAATGCCTCAAAGTGGGTGGGGGATGGGTTGGACGGGTAGAACGGAGCCAATATAGAAGGCCTCCACCCAATTGCTATGCATGCATACCATTTTTTCGGCCAGCGCGGTCCGCGGTCCTGTTACATTGGCCGCCCTCCAACCACCCCGACATGGCTGAGTTCAAACGCTCTGTGACCCTGCTGGACGCTGTGATGCTCGTCGCCGGATCGATGATCGGCAGCGGCATCTTCATCGTCAGCGCCGACATGCTGCGGCAGTTGGGCTCGCCTTCCTGGATGATGCTGGCCTGGGTGGCCGCCGGGGTGATGACCATCCTGGCGGCGCTGAGCTACGGCGAGTTGGCCGCCATGATGCCCAAGGCCGGCGGGCAGTATGTGTACATCCAACGGGCCTTCGGCAAGCTGCCCGCCTTCCTCTACGGTTGGACGGTGTTCACCGTGATCCAGACCGGGCTGATCGCGGCGGTGGCCGTGGCCTTCGCCAAGTACACGGCGGTGTTCGTCCCTTCGCTGGGTGCCGGTAATGTCCTGCTGGACCTCGGCTTCCTGGAGGTCAACGCCTCACAGGTGCTGGCCATCGCGAGCATCGTGGTGCTCACCGCCTTCAATGCACGCGGGGTGGAGAACGGGAAGACCCTGCAAACCGTGTTCACGTTGGCGAAGATCATCGCGGTGATGGGCCTGGTGGTGCTGGGCCTGTGGGTGGCTTCCGGCAGTGGCGTGCTGGAGCGCAACTTCAGCGCGGGTTGGCAGGCCACGCACCTGGACATCGCGAAGGACGGCACCGGATCCACCTATCCGCTGGCGGGCCTGGCCCTGCTATCCGCGTTCGGCGTGGCCATGGTGGGTTCGCTCTTCAGCAGCGACGCCTGGAACAACGTCACCTTCATCGCCGGTGAGGTGGAACGGCCGCAGCGCAACATCCCGCTGGGCCTGGTGCTGGGCACCGCGCTGGTCTCCGTCCTGTACCTGTTGGCCAACACGGCCTACCTGGCCCTGCTTCCGGTGAGCGAGATCCAGCATGCCACGGAGGACCGCGTGGGCGCGGCGGCAGCGGAGGTGATCTTCGGCAACAAGGGCGCAATGATCATGGCCGGATTGATCATGGTGAGCACCTTCGGATGCAACAACGGCATCATCCTTTCGGGTGCGCGGCTCTACTACGCCATGGCGAACGATGGGCTCTTCTTTCGCCGTGCAGGCACGCTGAACAAGGCCGCGGTGCCCGGCTTCGCGTTGTGGGTGCAATGCATCTGGGCCTCGTTGCTGTGCCTCAGCGGGCGCTACGGCGATCTGCTCGACTACACCATGTTCGCCTCACTGCTCTTCTACATCGTCACCATCAGTGGGCTCTTCGTGCTGCGCGTGAAGGAGCCTGCGGCCGAGCGTCCTTACCGTGCCTGGGGCTATCCGGTGCTGCCCGCACTGTACATCCTGGGTGCGGCGGCCTTCTGCCTGAACCTGCTTTGGAGCAAGCCGCTGTATGCAGGCATGGGCCTGGGCATCGTGGCCTTGGGTGGCCTGGTCTACGCCTTTACACCCCGCAAAGGCCAGCCGGATGCGGCGGGTAGCTGCGACTGACCTGGTCTTTGGGCCGACCCGGTCAGCCTCCCCTCCGTGCTGGCATGCGCCTTGCAAGGCGTGGGGCCATGGCGAAGCAATGGACGGACTTGGCGCGGTGGCTCAGGCGCCATGCACTGGGGCTCCTGTTGCTGGCCGCCGCCATCGCGGTGTGCCTGCTGGTCTGGGGAGCATGGGCCTTGCCTGCTTGAGACCTGGTCTGGACCATCCCGGCCTTCACGCTCCTGCGTGCAGGTGGGTCCCCAAATCACTGATGTCCGGGAAAGATCCATTACGCACGCTCAATTCGTTGATCCCTCCCGCCTGCAATCGTGTCCTAATCGAGGGGACGCCTTCTGGTCGGGATCAGATCAGTTTGGCTGCGGCCCCATTGTGTTCGCCGCCGGTGTTCCAAGTTCCCAGGCGCAAAGGGAATCTGGCAGCCTTACCCTCCACACACCGAAGGGCGTCGCAGCAATTCGCCGGACACCCGTGTATCCTGACCGGACAGCACGGACTCGCTTGAACCTCGCTGCACGGAAGGAACTGCGAAAGCCCGGCAACGCGGAAGGAACATGGTTGGGGAGCGCTTTTTCCATGTCGCCAGGGTTTACCCCGCTTGGGTCTCGATCTGTGTTCTCCGCGGTTCCTCGTTTCTCCCTTGATCACGCCGCCAAGCACATGGAAAATCCGTGGTGGAGAGGATGAAGTTCCCGGGCTTGCTTGCGGCGTTTCCTACCTTGCCCTTCCGATCTTGATCCCGAACCTGATGCCCTTGTCCATCACCTTTCATGGCGCCGCCGGCACGGTCACCGGCAGCAAACACCTCCTGGGCCTTCCTGATGGCCGCCGCGTATTGCTGGATTGCGGCATGTTCCAAGGCGAAGGCCCTGCGAGCGATGCCCTGAACCGGCGCTTCGGCTTCAACCCCGAGGATATCGATGCCCTGGTGCTTTCCCATGCGCACATCGACCACAGCGGCCTGATCCCGCGCATGGTGGCCGAAGGGTTCCGCGGGCCCATCTATGCCACGGAGGCCACGCGCGACCTGTGCGAGATCCTGCTGGCCGACAGCGCCTACATCCAGGAGAGCGACTATCGCTATGATGCCAAGCGGGCCAAGAAGCAGGGCAAGGCCATGACCGAGATCGGGCCGTTGTACGACTCCGGCGACGTGGCCGCAACCATGGACCTGTTCCGCCTGGTGCCCTATGCCACGCCCACCGTGATCCTGCCGGGGGTGGAGCTCACCTTCATCGATACCGGCCACATCCTGGGCAGCGCCTCCGTGCACCTCACCATCTCCGGCAGGGAGGGCGTGCGCCGGATCTCCTTCAGCGGGGACGTTGGCCGTTACGTGGACCGCCTGGTGCCGCCTCCGCAGCCATTCCCGCAGGCGGACATCATCATCTGCGAGAGCACCTACGGCGATCGGGACCACCCGGCGGCGGAGGGATACGAGGCCGAGCTCCTGGGGCATGTGAAACGCATCTGCGTGGAACAGAACGGCCGCCTGGTCATTCCCGCGTTCAGTGTGGGGCGTACCCAGGAATTGCTGCACCAGTTGAACAAGTATTTCAACCAAGGCCTGCTGCCGCGGGTGCCGGTCTTCGTGGACAGCCCGCTTTCGGTGAACGCCACCGGCATCTACCGGAAGCATTCGGCATTGCTGCGGCCGGAGATCCGCAAGGAGCTCGAGCGTGATCCGGACCTGTTCGGGTTCCCGGGCGTGGAGTTTGTCCGGGAAGCCTCGCGCAGCAAGGAGCTCAACGGCCGCAAGGGGCCGAGCATCACCATCGCGGCCAGTGGCATGATGGATGCGGGCCGCATCCGCCACCACCTGTTCCACAGCCTGGGCGACCCGGCCAATGCGGTGCTGATCGTGGGCTTCTGCGCCCCCGGCACGTTCGGCGCAAGGCTGCTGGAGCGTCCTTCCACGGTGAACATGTACGGGGAAGAGGTGCAGGTACGGGCCTCCATCCTCACCATGGACAGCTACAGCGCGCACGCCGACCGCAGCGAGCTCCTGAAGTGGATCGGGTGCCAGGATCCGTCGCTCGTACGGAAGGTCTTCCTGGTGCACGGCGCGGACAACTCGCGCGAAAATTTCCGCGACCTGCTCAACGGGCAGGGGTTCCGCCGCGTGGAACTGCCACGCCAGGGCCAGCGCTTCGAGGTGTAGGCTATCCCGTGGTGAAGCGTACGGCCTTCTTCAGGCTGTCCGGCAAGGCCGGCAATTTGCGGCGCTCGAAGAGGAAGCTCCCCAGGTCGGCGATCTCATTGAACACGTAGTGGTGGTCCATGGCGCCGCGCAGGTAATTCTTGCCGGTGCTGCCGCCGGTGCCTACGCGCAGGCCGATCATGCGGTGCACCATGTCGATGTGCCGTGCGCGCCAGCGGGCCATGCTGCTGTCCAGGATCACCAACTGGTCCAGGAAGCGGAAGGCTTGCTGGAAGATCGGTTCGTCCCGGTACAGCATGATGAACAGTGCATTGCGCGCGGCGGCGGGGGAGAAGTGGCGCTTGTCCGAGCCGTCCACGAAGATCTCCTGCCAGAGCTTGGCATTCCCTTCCTCCCCGGCCACCAATGATCCGGTGTAAAGCTTCTCCAGTTGCTGGAAGAATTGCGCCTCGCCGGGCCAGTACTGCGGTTGCAGGAACGGCATGCGTTCCAGCCAGCCGTTCACCAGTTCACGCAGGGTGCGCTTGCTCTCCAGCGCCTCGATCTGTGCCTTGTGCTCGGGGTGCAGCTGGCTGGTGTAGTACTGCTTGCCGAAACGGTCCTCCATGCGCAGGCCCAGGCGGGCCTCCAGGATCTTGAACTGCATGCTCTGGAACCCGCTCGCCGGGCGCAGCATGTCGCGGAAGTCCAGGAAATCCAGCGGGGTCATGGTGTCCAGGATGCCCAGCTGTTTCACCAGCAGGTCCAGGATCGTGTTCACCCGGTGCATGCGGTGCGTCACGATGTTCAGCTCCCCGCCGTTGTCGTCCACTTGCTTGTGCTCGAAGATCTCGATCACGCTGCCCACCTCGTGCAGCAATTGCTTGAACCAAAGTTCATACGCCTGGTGGATGATGATGAACAGCATCTCGTCATGCGCATGCTTGCCAAGCTTGTCGCTTTCGGGTTCCTGGGCATTGAGGATCTTGGACAGTTGCAGGTAGTCCGGGTAATACACGTCGCTCATGGTTTGTTTGGATAGGATGGGCACCAAATGTACTTGCACCCGGTACCAAACGGTCGCCGTTCCCGATACCTGCCGCCTGCATGTATCTTGGCGGTATGTGGAAAGCGTGCTGCCTTCTTTCAGCGCTCCTTTGGGCGCAGGGTGCGATCGCACAATCCGGAGGTGGGCTGGGCGGTGCCTCCGATGCGGCGCAGCGCCGGTTCGACCAGCGTTTCCGGGCAGCTCCGGATTCCACTTATGATGCCGGCGGGGTGGAAGTGCCGCCCGAGTTTCCCGGCGGCACGGAGGCGATGTATGCCTACCTGAAGGAAAATACCGTGTACCCGCCTGATGCGGAGAAGGATCGGCTGGAAGGCCGCGTGTACGTGCGGTTCATCATCCGGCCGGATGGCCGCGTTGATAACGTGGAGCTGGCGCGCGGCAAGCACCCGCTGTTGGATGCCGAGGCGCTGCGCGTGGTGCGCGGCATGCCCGCATGGAAACCCGGACTGATGCACGGCAAGCCGGTCACCGTTCGTATGGTGCAGCCCTTCAGCTTCGTGCGGTAGGGCCGGGGTGGTTATTCCACCGGTTGCACTTCCTTGATCGTACGCCCGTCCGGTGTGGTGCGCGTGGTGCGCAGTTGTTCCATCCGCTCGAATTGCGCCGCGGTCAGCACGCCCTTCAGTTCCTGCTCCATCGAGGCCATGATGTCGGCCTTGTTCAGTGTAAGCCCTTGTTCCTTGTTGGCGAGCACCTTCTCCAGGTATTTCAGGTTGATGGCCTTCACGGCGGAGGCCTGGTCGGGGCTCAGGCTGAGTTCCTGGGTCATGCGTGCCGTCATCCGTTCAGCTTCCGCGGCCGGGTCCGGTCCTTGTTCCTTGGTGTTTTGCGCGAAAGAACTTCCGGCCAGGCAGGCGGCAAGCAGGGCGGTCAGCATCCATTTCATGGGATCGGTGGTTTGAGGAAGCCAAGTTAGTGGATCGGCGGCGGGAAGGATACGGCCGGGCCGGGTGAAAGAATGAACCATCGCCCCGGACCGGATGTTGATAAAGGAAACACGAAACAAGATGGGAAGGAAAGGATGGTTGGTCGCCTTGTTCCTGATGGCCCTGGGTGCCGGTGCCTGCGGCAACCGCGACGGAGCAGCCGGTACCACGGACGGTACCGACGAGGATGCCTACGAACTGAAGGACACCAGGAACTTGGCTCCTGCGATGGACGACAGTTCGGCGGTGGCTCCGGCCACTGCTTCGCCGGATACGGCACAAGGCCATTGAGCCTTGAAGCCCCTGAAATGAAAACGGCCGGGCTTTTGTGCCCGGCCGTTCGCATACATGGTCCCGTGCGGGATTATTCGGTCTTGGCCTTCTCCACGCGGTTCGCTTTGCGTTCCTGGTGCCGCTCTTGGAGCTTCTCGCGCATCTCCGCCTGCATCTTTTCCCACTCCACCATCTGCTCCTTGGTGAGCACCTGGCTCAGTTCGTTGTTCTTTTTGGCGGTCAGGGCCTTGAACTCCTCACGGTTCTCTTCCCGGTCCACCGTTTGCCCGGCTTCCTTGGTGGCCTTGTTCTCCTTCCGCATCATGTTGATCTCCTTGGCATAGCGGTCGTTGATCTCCTTCACTTTCGCGGCTTGGTCCGCATCCAGTTTCAGGCGGGTGGTCATCCGCTCGGTCAATTGGTCGGCCTTGCTGCCCTCGTTGGCTTTCACGTTCGCCTGGGCCATGGCCGTGCCGCCGATCAGGACCGCACAGGCCAACGTCATCATCCACTTGTTCATGGTTTGGTGTTTTGGTTGGGGAAAGTTACATGCCAACTGCGTGCCAAAATTGAATCGGTCTGCGGGGCCGGGCAGGTCGCCGCCCTGCTGCGGGCACCGCCTGGCCTGTTGGCGCCGGTTATTTGAAGATGGCGTTGAGCACACCCGCCAGGCGGATGCCGCCCTTGAGCAACTGCTCCTCCACGGTGGTCCAATGGTCATAGAGGTAGCGATACCCCAGGTCCGCCCCCTTCTCCACACCATAGATCCCCGCCCGCAGGGCCAGGTTCTCCTGTGCCCAATCCGCCGCCGTGCCCTTGGTCCAGGCTGCGATCTGATCCTGGCCGGCATGGTCCAGCGCCGAAGCGAGCTCCGTGTAGCTCAACTGCTTCTTGTCGATCATTTCACTGTCCCACACGCGGTGCAGGTTGCTGCCCTTGCGGAACCATTGCACCTGGAAGTCGTTGCCGCCCTTGTCGTCGCCACGGCCCACGTGCAGCGGTTGGTGCATGTCGCCCACGAGGTGGATGAGCACCTTGAGGCAGCGGACGCGCCGGTCGGGGGGCAAGGTGTCGCTCTTGAGGGCGGTCACCATGCGGCCGATGGCCTCCACCACATCACCTTGGGGGTTTTTCCCCGCCGTGGCATAGGTGCTGCCATCCGGGATGGTCACCCAATGCCAGTCCCGCATGTAGTCCTGGGAACGGTCGCTCTTGATCTCGTCCATCCAGGTGGAGGCCATGGCCATGGATTCATGGCCCAGGATGCGCTGCACCTCCTTCCGTGCCTTGCGCGATAGGTGGTGTTCGGCGATCTCGCCCACCACCCGGTGGCCCGTGGGGCCCCAGGCGGAAGCCGAATGGGCGAGGAGCAGGAGCAGTAATGCAGTGATGTTCTTCATGGGGCAGGTTGCGGGCTTCAATCCTCCGCGTGGTCGAGCTGGATGCTTGCGGGCTGCGACGGTTCCGGCCGTTGCTCCGGCCGCTGGTTCTTGGCTTCCACAGTGAGTGTGGCGTGGGGTACCAGGCGCAACCTTTCCTTGGGGATCAGTTGGCCGGTGGCCCTGCACACACCGTATTCGCCGGTTCGGATCCTTCCGAGTGCAGCGGTCAGCTGGGTGATGAATTTTTCCTGCCTGACCACCGAGCGCGTCAGGTCCTCACGTTCCATGATCGCGGTGCCGTCGTCCAGGCTGGACAGACCCTGGTAAGTGTCGTCGGTGGTGTTCCCCGACAGACGCATCAGGGATTCTTTGGCTTGGAGAAGGGTTTCCTCGGCTTGGGCAAGCTTTTGGCGGATCAGGGTCTCGAACTCCTGGAGCTCCTCCGGGGAATAGCGCAGTTTCCCGGTCAATGAAGTGGATGCCATGAAATACGGTCTATGAGGTTGGCGAGTGCGTGTTCGGCCACATCGGCCAAGGTTGCATCGCGTGTTGTTCGTGTGGTGCCTTGGTGAGCGTGGCCGGTACAAAAATACCGTTGGTGGTTGAGACGGATTGATCCGGGAAGCATGTGCAGGTGGTTGAAGCATGGTGAGGGGTCTTCCGTGCGTCAGGCTGCACGGCGTCAATCGGGAAGCAATTCCGTTCGGATGTCCGTCTGGCCTGCGAGTGTGCGGTGGATCGGGCAGCGGCCGGCAATCTGCAGCAGTCGCTCGCGTTGTTCCCCGCTCAGTGGGCCGGTGAGCCGGATGGTGCGTTTGATGTGCGTGGTGTCGAAGGTCTCGCCGTGCTCCACCTCCACTTGGGTATCCACCGCCTCGAGCGGCCATTGCTTGCGGTCGGCGTACATGCGCAGGGTGATGTTGGTGCAGCCGCCCAGCGCTGCGGCCAGGAGTTCATGTGGGGTGAAACCACGGCCCCCGCCGCCGTTACGTTCAGGTTCGTCCGCAATGAAGGTGTGGCTGATTGTGCATATTTCCACGCGGTAGTGTTCGCGGCCGATATGGGCCCGGATGGTATTGCTCATGGGGTGGGTCAGGATGAAATGGTCGGTATTCGTTGGGTGGGTCGTGCGGGGCGAGTCGGATTTTCCGCTTCCGCCCGGCTTAAAGATACCTAGCCATGTGGCGAAGGGCAGG
The DNA here is from genome assembly GCA_023382455.1 of Flavobacteriales bacterium. Taxonomy (GTDB): domain Bacteria; phylum Bacteroidota; class Bacteroidia; order Flavobacteriales_F; family PHOS-HE28; genus PHOS-HE28. The sequence continues at coordinate 114,317 of JAHDVX010000002.1, read as the reverse complement.
GGCCCAAGGTGGCTCCTGGCGTAGGTTGCCAGGAGCCAGGCTGCCTTGGTCACCTCTGCACTTGCACAGGTAGCGGCATTCCCCTTCATTTGCCGTGCAGTCGAACGACATGGAACGTGTTACCACATCCACGGCAGTGGTGGAAATAACAGGCGGCGGCATTGTGGTGTGTCGCTATATGCCCGGTGCCAAGGTCACTGCAGCGGGCATCAACGAGAACATCGAGGCGCGGCGGAAATTGGCCGGGAGTGCTCCCCATCTGGCCGTCACCGTGCTGCCATCCCCGGAGGATTTCGACATGACCATGCTCAAGCAGGACCACTATGCCGGTGTGCCGGGTGATGATTCCCTCCAAGCACAGGCCATGGTTGCCGAAGGTGCGGTGATGTTCCCCTTGGCGAAATTGTACTTCGCCTATTTCCCGACACGGTTCAGGAATGAGGTGTTCGCCTCCGAGCCCGAAGCCATGGCCTGGATCAGGGACCAACAGGGCATGTTCCGGCGGTGATGCGCCGAGATGCGGTGCCTGCTTGTTCCGGTTGCAAGGGCGCTCCAGTGCTCCAGGCTCGCACATGGGCTTCCAAGCGGAATGAATGGACTGATTACCCGTGGCGCGGGATGATCCCGGGATTTGCCATCCAAGGATGCCGGATGAGACGGTCTGTAGCCGTGTGTCGGAGCATGCAATCTCCACAAACAGTCTTACTAGCTTCGCACCATGACATCGTCAACGATGGAACGTGTAGAGACCAGCACGGCCTTCATTGAGTTGCTCAATCCACATTTGGTGATCACCAGATACAAGCCGGCGGCGCATGTCACGGCGGAGGCAGTACGGGAGAATCTGGAGGTACGCATGGCGATGCCCGGGCCGTTGGCCAAGGCGGTGATCGCCATCTTCCCGGAGGACATGGATTTCGACATGAGCCTCTTGGACCGGGACCACTACACGGAGCAGCGTTATACCGAGAGTACGTTGGCCATGGCCGTGGTGTCCTCGGGTGTGCTGCACCAACCATTGGCCAACCTTTACATCGCTTATCATCCAACCTCCTTCAAGTACAGGGTGTTTTCGGATGAGCGGGAAGCGATTGCCTGGGCGAACGAGGAAGTGAAGCTGCGGCTTGGCCTGGAGAACTGATTCCTGCGGGTAAGGTCACTTGGAAGGCTGCTCGTGGGGTTGCAGGGCAACTGAACATAGAGGCGCATCCGGGTCGGTATGGTACTGCAACGCCGTGAAGCGGCCCAGGTCGTGGTCATAGATCGCAAAGTAGAAGGGTAGGAGCTCCTTGCGGATCACCAGGGTGGAAACGTGCGTGGCCGAAGGCCGCTGCGGAATGGACCGCGGCTTGGCCAGGAAACAACGGATCAATTCCGCCTCGAGGTCCGAGGGTGGATGCTTCTCTGCTCGGGGTGCGGTGTGCGGGTCGACCATGGTAGCGTGACGTTCGGCACCGGATCCCGGGCGGATCATGGTGCATAGGGAACAACAGCGGACTGGCCGGTGGGTTCGGCTGATGGGTGGTGATCCCCGGCCGTGGTCAGAACTTCAGGCGCATCTCCAGCTTCAGGTCGCTCTTCTGGTCGCCATGGATCTCCTGCATGCCCGACCCGATCACCGTGCGGTCCGTGTACACGGTGATGCCGTACCTCGCCCAGATGTCGACGTGCCGTGCCACCGACCAGCGCAGCATGGTGTACCATTTCATGCCCCGGCCATAGATGGGCGGCAGGCCGAACACGCCCGGCACATCGGATTCGTAGGCGTAGATGCGGGCATCGTAGCTGTCCGTGGCGAATACCATGATGCGGCCCGTGTATTCCACCCGGCCACGCTTGGGCCGGTGGATGACGTCCTGGTAGAGCATGAATCCGCGCTCCAATGGTTCCTCCCCGCGGCGGTAGTCCACACGCTCCACACGGGTGCGCAGGGTGACACCATCGCTCACCCGATAGCTCGCATTGAAGCGGTAGTTCTCTTGGCGGGTGCCCACCAGGGGAGGCACGCCCGGCAAGCTTTCCCCGGTGTTCCGCGGTTTGTTCTGGTGCCGTGCCTTCACGTAGAGTTGGAAGCCCCGTTTCGGGGTCCAGGTCAATTGGCCCAAGACCTCGGAGCCGTTGCTCAGTCCGTCGGTCTGGAAGCGCAGCCAGGGGAAGGCGAACTGGTCGAAGTAAGCGTTGAACACCCATTGGCGGTTGGGCTTGATCTCGATCCCGGTGTACAGGCCACGCTCATTCCAAGGGTTCGTTCCCTCGGAGAAGGCACTGCTGTACAATCCGTGGAAATCGCGCTGCAGGTCGCGGTACAGCATGGCTACCGCGAAGCGTTTGTCCAGCGCGGCCATCAGGCCGGTGAGTCCGGCCATGCCACCGTTGGCACTGCGTGCCGCCTCGCCGAACCAGGTCACGTTGCGGTAGGGTACATTCCAGTTGAAACCATAGGTGGTGTTCCGCTTTCCTTGGAAATCGAATTGGTTGTAAGGGTAAACCCTTGTCTTGCTCAAGGCATGGCCGAATTCAACTTGCGCCGCAGTGATGCCCGCTTCCCAGCCTTTGCCGCGGTACTTCAGATGTCCGCCGTAGATGAATTCCTCGATCGCGTTCTTCTTGGCCAGCTCCGTGTGGGTGCGGTGGTACCCGTCCTCCTGGAAGGAACTGAAGGAGACCAGGTCGGCATCGCCACCGCCCCCGTAGGCGGTGTCCGCGGCCTCCACCACGTTGGCGTCGTATCCCTTGCGGCTGATGAAGGCCGTTGCCTCCCAGTGCTTGCCCAGGCCCATGGTGGCGCCGGCCCCGCGCAGGAACTGGTTCTCGTTCACGCTGGCGTAGGGTGTTAGTCCTTCCGCGTTCCGCGTGATGTTCATGGTGTACGCCGATTTGCGCGAGTACGCCAAGCCGCTGGAGAACACCAGCCCTTGGCCGAATTGGGCCTGGAAATCGCCCAATGCCACGGCCTTGAACGGCCCGATATCACGCAGGAAAAGGTGTGCCGAGTAGAAGTCGAAACCGTCGGTGCGCGTGCCCTTGAGGAATTCCTCGCCTTCGTCCTTCTCGGCGGTGATGCCGAAGCTGATGTTGCGCCGGTATTTGAAACGGTACCGGGTGTAGAGCTTCCAGGGGCTGCCGAGGTACACCTTGTTGTTCAGGCGCAGGGAGTCCATCACGGCGGGGTCATCCACGTCCGGCAGCGGGCTTCCGTTCGGGTAGGTGTAGGGCAGTCCGAAGGGGTCGCGGCCCAGGAAGCCCCGGCGTTGTTCGATGTTCACTTGCGAGCGGAAAAGCAGTTCGTGGCTTCCGTTCTGCAGCATTACTTTCAGGGGGGTGCGGGAGCTGCCCTCGGCGCGCACGGTCAGGAACGGCCGGACCAGTTCCAGCGTGGCCTGGCTCAGGCCGTCCACCGTTTGCAGTTCATAGATGCTGATGTACGGTCCGTAGAGACGGATATGGTCGCGGATCGCGTTGATCTCAATGTCCGAAAGCAGGTACAGCGAAGCGAGGTCCTCGGCCGTGGCCCGGTTCAGGTCGATCGGGTCGTTGAAGTGGTCCATCATCCGGTCCGCCAGCTCACTGAGGTCCACGTCGCTGTCGTCGCCCAATTGCTCAGCCACCACGGCCAGGCGCTCCTCGATCAGGTCGCGCAGCTCGGGCGGGGCCACCTGCGCGCGCAGGGGCATGAAGGCGCACACGGCCAGCAGCGCCGCCAGCAGCAGGCCGCGCATCATGGAAAGCGGTAGTTGAGGTTCACCATCGGGGTGAGGCCCAGCTGGCTGCGCACCACGGCCGCCAGGTCGATGTCGAACGCGCCCACGCGCACGCCCGCGCCGAAGTGCGCCCGGGTGGGGCCGGTGCTCACGCCGGTACGCAGGAAAAGCGCCTGGATGGGCCGGTACTCCACGCCGAAATGGAATTGCTCGGGCCGGTCGATATCCTTGCTTACACCGCCGGTGGCCGTCACGCGGTCGTTGAAGGTGTAGCCCAGGCCCGCGCCGAGCACGGTGGGCACGCGCTCCTCGTAGGGGCCGCCCAGCTTGGCGCGGTTGGGATTGTAGATGTGTGCGCCGATCCACAGTTTCTCGGTGATCGCGGCCTGCATGCCGAGCTGGGCGGTCACCGCGCCGGTGCTGCCGTAGTTCTCACCCAGGCGGATGTTGAGGTAGTCCAGCTGCACGCCGGCCCGCAGCCCGTCCCCCAGCTTCATGGCATAGGCCAGGCCGAAGCTGCGCTGGGCGAACAGGTTGTTGCCGAAGGAGTTGGCGCTGAGGGCGAAGGTGCCTTTGCCCACGGGCACTGCCGCGGCAAGCCCCTGCATGGCCATGTCCGGCGAAAGCCAATGCTGCTGGTAGTAGGCCCCGGCCATGGGATGCTCCAGGCCCGCCAATCCGGCCTGGTTGCCGTTCACGCCCCACAGGTCCACCAGCGTGAAGCCCGCATGGCCCATGCCCGCGATGCGGGCGCCGGTGGGGACCTGCTCGCCACCGGCAAGCGCAAGGGCAGGGGCCAGGGCCGCTGCAAGGAGGACGACGACTTTCCGCATCGGTCCGAATGTATGGATGCGGCCGGTATATGCGCGATGCCATGGATTTCCCGGGTGCCACTGGCGGGGATGTCCGGGACAAATAACCGCCGCATGGCGTGGCGGTGGGGCAGGTGGCTAACTTCGGCCCCTTCACCGCACATGGCCATGGTCACCTTGCACGGCAAGAACTTTGAACCCTTCATCAGTCCGCAGCAGCTGGACGCCGCGATCGATGCGGTGGCCACCAAGGTGGCTGCCCGTTACGGCGATTCCGTGCCGCTCTTCCTGGGCGTGCTCAACGGCAGCTATTTCTTCGCCTCGGAGCTGATCAAGCGGCTGGCCATTCCCTGTGAGATCTCCTTCGTGAAGGTGGCCAGCTACCACGGCACGGTGAGCAGTGGCACGGTGCGCGAGCTCATCGGCGTGCAGGAGCGCATCGCGGGCCGCCACGTGGTGGTGCTGGAGGATATCGTGGATACGGGCAACACCATCACCCATGTGGTGGAGGCCCTGCGCGAGAAGAGCCCGGCCAGCATCGCGATCGCCAGCATGCTCCTGAAGCCGGATGTATACAAGAAGGACCTGCCCGTCGATTTCGTGGCCATGGAGATCCCCAACGTATTCGTGGTGGGCTCCGGGCTTGACCACGACGGGCTTGGCCGCAACCTGCCGGGCATCTACCGGATCAATGGGCACTAAACGAACAACCAGAGGGCATCAGCCAGATACACGGATGAACAAGACGAACATCGTGCTTTTCGGCCCGCCGGGCGCGGGCAAGGGCACCCAGAGCGCATTCCTCGTGGAACGCTACGGACTGGAACACCTCAGCACCGGGGACCTGCTGCGCGGGGAGATCAAGCGCGGCACGGAGCTCGGCCTCCGCGCCCAGGAGCTGATGAGCGCCGGTGAACTGGTGCCCGATGTGGTGGTGGTGGGCATGATCCGCAACCGCCTGCGCGAGAGGCCGGATGCCAAAGGCTTCATCTTCGACGGGTTCCCGCGCACCATCGCCCAGGCCGAGGCGCTGGATAGTACCCTCAAGGCACTCGGCACGGAGATCACCGTGATGCTCTCCCTGGAAGTGGAGGAGGAGGAGCTGGTCAAGCGCCTGCTGGGCCGCGGCGCCACCAGCGGAAGGGAGGATGACCGCAGCGAGGAAGTGGTGCGCAAGCGGATCAAGGAGTACCACGACAAGACCGCACCGTTGAAGGGGTACTACGACGCACAGGGCAAACTGCGCCCCATCGACGGCATGGGCGGCATCGCCGCCATCACCGCCCGCTTGGTGGAGGCCATCGGCTGATCGACGCACGTACCCGATCGTGGCAAGATGTCCTCGGCGAACTTCATCGATCAGATCCGCATCCATTGCCGCTCGGGCAAGGGCGGGGCCGGCAGCAGGCACCTGCGCCGCGAGAAGTTCATGCCCAAGGGCGGCCCGGACGGCGGGGACGGTGGCCGCGGTGGCCACGTGCTCCTCAAGGCCAACGACCAGTTGTGGACGTTGCTCCACCTGCGCTACACCAAGCATGTGATCGCGGAGGACGGCGAGGGCGGCGGCTCCAACCAGCGCAGCGGGCGCATGGGCCAGGACCGCATCATCGAAGTGCCCCTGGGCACCGTGGCCAAGGACGACGAGACCGGCGAAGTGCTGGCCGAGGTTACCGCGCATGGCCAGGAAGTGGTCCTGCTCGAAGGCGGACGCGGGGGCCTGGGCAACCAGCACTTCCACAGCGCCACTTTCCAGACGCCGCGTTTCGCCCAGCCGGGTGAGCCCGGCCAGGAACGTTGGTTCACCCTGGAGCTGAAAGTGCTGGCCGACGTCGGTCTGGTGGGCTTCCCCAACGCCGGCAAAAGCACGCTGCTATCCGTGGTCAGCGCGGCCAAGCCCAAGATCGCCGACTATCCGTTCACCACACTGGTGCCCAACCTGGGCATCGTGGCCTATCGCGATGGCGCCAGCTTCGTCATGGCGGACATCCCGGGCATCATCGAAGGCGCGCATGAAGGCAAGGGCATCGGCCTGCGCTTCCTGCGCCACATCGAGCGAAACAGCGTGCTGCTCTTCATGGTGGCCGCGGACAGCCCCGATGTGAAGGCCGAGTACGGCGTGCTGCTGAATGAGCTGGCCAAGTACTCACCGGAGCTTCTGGACAAGGAGCGCGTGCTGGCCATTACCAAGAGCGACCTGCTGGATGAGGAGCTGATGGCCGCCATGGAGCGCGAATTGCCGGCCGATGTGGAGCATGTGTTCATCAGCGCAGTGGCCAACAAGGGGCTGGATAAACTGAAGGACATGCTCTGGCGCAAGGTACATGCCCCGGCCAAGCCCCCCGAGGACAGCAATTGATGGCCTGGACGGACGCCATACTCGCGGCGGACCGCACAGCTTTCCTCGCGGTGAACGGTATGCACACCGAAGCGGCGGATGTGTGGATGGCCTACATGAGCGAACCCTTGTTCTGGGTGCCGCTCTATGTGTTCTTCCTGGTGCTCATCAAGTGGCGTTGGGGCTGGCGCGGCCTCTGGTGGTCCTTGCCGGTGGTGGCGCTGTTGATCCTGTTCAGCGATACCGGTTCCGTGCTCCTGTTCAAGGAGACCGTGCAGCGCCTGCGCCCCTGCCATGCCCCGGACCTGCAAGGCCTGGTGCACCTGGTGGATGGCCATTGCGGAGGCCGGTACGGCTTTGTCTCCTCGCATGCCTCCAACCACTTCGCCCTGGCGGCCTTCATGGCGGGCATCCTGCAGCGTCGTCCGTGGTGGGCCTTGCCGCTGCTCCTGCTCTGGGCGGCGCTCATCGCATACAGCCGGGTCTATCTCGGTGCCCACTATCCCGGTGATGTGATCGTGGGCGCCTTGTACGGATCCCTGGTCGGAGGCCTTGCCTATATGCTGTTTCGGGCCGTGCACCAGCGATTCGTGGAGCGATGAACACGTGGCTGGTCGTATTCATCGGTGGTGGACTGGGCAGCCTGATGCGGTATGGCATGTCCCGGGCACTGCTTGCCATGGACCTGCGCGGAGCGTTCCCGTGGGCCACGTTCCTTTCCAATTTGTTGGCAACGGCCATTCTGGCTTGGGCACTGTTCCGCATGCAACCCTGGCTCCAGCATCGGCCTGCTTGGGCCGCATTCCTCGCCGTGGGTGTATGTGGCGGTTTCAGTACCTTCAGTACCTTCAGCTACGAGAATTTCCTGCTCTTCCGCGAAGGTCTTCCCGTTTTGGCAGGGGCCAATATCCTCGTAAATATCCTCGCATGCTTGGCTGTCTTTTACCTGGTCGCCCGTTACGCCTGAGGGCACTGCCGGTCCTCATCACATCCATTCTTCCCGCCCTGCTGCTAGCCCAGCCCTCCTGGCAGCAACCGCCGAAGGTCGTGGTGGGCATCGTGGTGGACCAGATGCGGGTGGATTTTCTCTATCGGTACTGGGACAATTTCGGTGACGGGGGCTTCCGGCGATTGGTGGGTGAAGGCTCCTTCCAGCGCGATGCCCATTACACCTATGTGCCCACACAGACCGCGCCGGGCCATGCCAGCATCTACACGGGTACCGCGCCCGGTCGCCACGGCATCGTCGCCAACTACCCGTATGACCGACGGCTGCGGCGTTCCGTTTACATCGCACGTGATACGGCCGTGGCCCCGGTGGGCACCGGCAGCAGCAGCGCACGGCGCTCACCCGCCAACCTGCTGGCCTCCACCTTGGCCGATGAACTGGAGCTGCGCACCGACCGCCGATCACACACGGTGGGCGTGGCCTTGAAGGACCGCTCCGCCATCATGCCCATGGGTCGCATGGGTGACGAAGCCTACTGGTACGTCGGCGGCACGGAAGGAAAGTTCGTCACCAGCACGTGGTACCGGCAGGAACTGCCGGGCTGGTTGCAGGCCTTCAACGCGAAGCGCCTTCCCGAAGGATACCTGGATCGTACCTGGGACCTCGCCCTGCCGCGGGACCGGTATCACACGCCCTTGCCGGACCTCAATCCCTATGAAGCGGAATGGGCCGAAGGCGAACCGGCCACACTTCCCTTGGACCTGCGGAAGGTCAGCAAAGGCGGCACCGACCTGGATGTGCTGAAGGACACGCCATGGGGCAACACGTTGACCACGGACTTGGCCATGGCCGCCATCGATGGCGATTCGCTTGGCACGGATGAGGTGCCGGACCTGTTGGCCGTGAGCTACGGCAGCACCGATGAATTGCAGCATGCCATGGGTCCGCGGGCATTGGAAGTGGAGGATATGTATGTCCGCCTGGACAGGGACTTGGCCCGGTTGCTCCGGCACCTGGATGAGAAGGTGGGCACGGGCAACTACACCGTCTTCCTCACGGCGGACCATGGTGGCGGTGATGTGCCGGCATACCTGCGCGACATGAAGGGAAGTGCGGGGTACACGTTCATGTCCAGCCTGTATGGAACGCTGGACCGCAACGGGCTTCGTGCGGTGGTGGACACGATCAAGAACGACCAGGTGTACCTGCGGGCAGATGCCCCGGCAGGCAGTGCGGAGGCCGTGGCCAGGGCATTGAATACGGATACGGCCATTGCCTACGCGACCAGTGCGGACAGGCTGTTTTCCGAAGCTTCCGGTTCCGGCCTTGCACAGGCCATGGCCAACGGGTTCATGCGGCAGCGTTGCGGCGATGTGCTGTTCGCCTTACGCCCGGGCTTCTTCCGCGGCCATCCAGACTGGAAGGAGCAAGGCGCCGACCATGCCACGGCCTGGAACTACGACACGCAGGTGCCGGTGATCTTCTTCGGGAAGGGAGTTGAAAAGGGCGAGGTATTGCGGCGCACGTGGATCACCGACGTGGCGCCCACCGTCTCTGCATTGATCGGGATGGCGCTGCCCAATGCGGCCGATGGCCGGGTGGTGTCGGAAGTGATCAGCCCGGGCCAGGGCCGCTGAGGTGCATACTTTCCTGTTGTTCAAGGAGCTTCCGGCAGGGTGGGGGACTGGCGCCGTGTACCCCGGTTCTCTAAGTTCGCTCCGCCAATGCCACCGTCCGCCCGGTTTCGGGAGGTCCTTCTGGTCATCATCCTGGGGGGCTTCAGTACTCTTTCGGCCCAGCCGACGGGGACTTTTCTTGCATTGGGCGAGGAGGATTCCGTGACGGTCTCGGGGTATTCCGGGCAGCCTGGAGCCTCGGCGCCGGTGCTGCAGGCGGATTGGTCGGGCATCGATGGTCCCTCGCCTCGGTTCACGGTCCATGATCTGGGTGGAATCCGCCCCGGCGTGGCCATGCCATTGACCGATCTGGTGGTCACGGGCGTGGAACAGTACCTGGACCAGCGGATACGCTTCACCCGGCAGGGGGTGGCGGCCAGCCTTCCGGTGGACCGCATCGCCAATGGCGTGAACCGGATGATCGCCCTGGCATCCACACATTTCGGCACGCCGCACGCATCCTTGTCCGAGGCCACGCACCGGCAACTGGCCCGCGTGGCATCCATTGACTGGAGCCGGGCCACGTTCGGGGTGGATGGCGAGGATGACCAGGAGAAGTACATCGCCATCTATTTCTATGTGCGGGCCCAGCGGCAGGAACTGGAGCGCAACCTGCTCAGCGACCTGCTGCCTTTGGCCGGGGTGGACTTGGCCCGAACCACCGCGGACCAGGCGCAACCCGGTCAGGAGCAGGTGCCCACCGTGTGCAGCACGGTATTCGACGACGAGAACTACCTCTGTGCCTTGGACCTTGGTATGGACACCAGCCTTGCCGTCACTGACGTTGAGCTTACCGATGCCATGCTCTCCGTGATCGCCACCCAGGCCGCGAGCCCGAGCCCGGAGGCCCGTGCCTACAAACCGCGCAAGCGGGACCGTTGGTTGAAGGAGGAACTGGACGCCATCAACCGGCGGATCGACCAGGCCGACCAACGCAAGGAGCTTTGGGCCTTGCGCGACCGGATGGACGACATCGAGGGGAGGCTGGACGACCTGGGCCTGCAGGTGGAGCACCTCAACCGTGACCAGGAGCAAAGGGCGGAGAATCCGGTGGCCAGCCTCAGCGCTCTCACCGGAAAGAACGTGACCATCCGCTTCGGCCTCGGCTCGTTTGAATTGGGCGTACAGGAGAAGGCCTTGCTGGAGGAGGTGGCCCGGGCCATGGGGCAGGACGCGGGTGGCCGGTTGCTGGTCACCGGCTATGCGGACGCCAGCGGCAGCCCCGCCCTGAACCTGGCGCTGAGCGAGCGACGCGCCAAGGCGGTCCGGGACCATCTGCTGAAGCTCGGCATCGGAGGTGATCGTGTGTTGCTCAACTATCAAGGGGCCGGCAGGAGCACCGGAGCTGACCCTGCGGAGCGCCGCGTGGAGTTGGATTGGCTCCGATGAGTACGTAGTATTAGGGGGTGCTGCCTGGCCGGAACACCACCCGCGCGTGCGTTCCTCCATCCTGCGTGATGTGCACGCTGCCGTCCAACTGGCCGGCCAGCGCCTCCACCACCTCCAGGCCGAGTGCAGCCTCCCCGCGGGCATCCGGGTCGAACCCTTGCCCGTTGTCGTTCACCTCCATCACCAGGCTGTCGCCTTCGCCCTGCCTGACGGTGATGGCGATATGGCCGCCGGTGGCATAGGGGAAGGCATGTTGGTGGCAATTGGCGAGCAGTTCGCAGCAGAGCATGCCCAGCTGAATGGCGGTATCCGCGTCGCACCGGATACCGTTGGCGTCCACGCCGTGGCTCACCCTTCGGCTTGCGGGCTCGAACATGGCGGAGATGGCCTTGGCAAGGTCGTCGAGGAAAACACCGAGATCGATGGCGGCCAAGTCCTGTTGCCGGTAGAGCTTGTGGTGCACCAGGGCCATGGAATCGATGCGGCGCTTGCCACGCATGAACTCGCTCCGTGCAGCCTCGTCCGGCACACGCTGGGCCTGGAGATTGAGCAGGCTGCTTACCACTTGCAGATTGTTCTTCACGCGGTGGTGCACCTCGCGGTCCAGCACTTCCCGCTCACCGATGGCCTTGGCCAGGTGCCGGGCCTGCAAGGAGGACCGCTTGGCTTGGCGCATTTCGCGAAGGGCTGCGCTCCGGCTTTGCAGGAACACGATCAGCAGGAGCAACCCCAGCAACAGCAGCAGCCCGAGCACCAGCGTGAGGCCCATGTGCTTGGCGCGGTTGAGATGTGTGATGGCATCCACATTGACCATTGCCCCGGAGTAAAGCCGGAGGCCGTTCAGGTCCATGGGGGCCATGCGGCCGAGCCATCGCCTTCCGTCCACTTCCACCTCGGCGGGTGCTCCGGAAGAATGGGCCTTCAGTGGTTGGGCGGCATTGTTCCAGATGTTCCGGATAGCGGGAGATTCCGGTTCACCGATCATTTGCTTGCGGCTGTCGAACTGGGCCGTATGCGCGCCAGAGCCGTTCCCTTCCTTTTCGTTGACCATGGCGCCTGCATCGATTGAGAGGAAGATCACTTGGAACGCATGCGTATCCGATGGAGGCTGGATCAATTTCGAAAGGTGGAAGCACTGTTCGTTTTCCCTGGTGTTCTCCTCGGTCCAGATGGGTAGGTCCTGGTCGTTCTCCAAGGCCTTGCTGAACCGGGCCTCCGTTCGTGGGTCGATCCCCATGGCCACGGTATCGCCGGCCGGCCTTGCGCTGGATCCAACAGGCCATTGGGCGATGCTGGACGTGGATTGGAGCCCGTTGCGTTGCACGGAGGTGAACCGCCATGAGCTGTCCGCGCGCTCCAGGATGCGTGCATTTCCCTGGTCGTCCGCAAGGCCGATCGCCTGGATGGCATACCGGTTGTGCAGCAGTGGAAGCCAGCGGCGCAGCAGGAGGCTGTCGGAGTTGGCGGGGCTTTCCAGTTGCTGCTCCGCCTGTTCGTCCAGGTCCCAGGCATAGGTTTCGGCGATCAGCTGCACGCGCAGGGTCTGGTTGTCCAAGGCGCGGTCCAGCATCAGCAGGCCCATGCGCTCGCCGAGGTCGTTGGTGTTTCCCAAGACCTTGGCCAGGATGGCCAAGGCAAGCAGCATCAATGCGGCGATGCCGATGATGAGCCAACGCTGTGGCAGTTCCCGCAAATTCAGCATGGTGGGCCGGGCCGGGAAGTTATGGGCATTTGCCGGCAGGCGTCACGGTGAACTCGGTCAAGTCCACTTGGGTGTCGGGGCTTTTGGCCTGCTCCGTGGTGAGCACTTGGGGAATGAAGTAAATGCCGTTGAGCTTGCCATTGAAGGTGCGTCCGGCCGGGATGCAGGTGTCCGCATGGAATTGCTCCACCGTGAGGGCTTGGAAGTGGATGTCCAGGCCCATGGTGACCCGGTGCGAGGTGCTATCGGCGTTCACCAACTTCAACAGCAGCTCGCTGGGCTTGCCTTCGCGATGGTTCCACCGGTAGCTCACCGCAACGCCGTCCTTGTTGCCGGCCTGGGTGAATTGTGGTGCCTTGCACGCGGCGAGGAACAGGAAGGCCGCGAAAATGGGAAGTCGGTTCATGCGGTGATCGATCTCAATGCGTTCTCCACCTGGTCAATGGCCGCGTCATCCACGTCGAGGTGCGTGACGAAGCGGACGGACTGCGGGCCGATGGACGAGATGAGGATGCCGTGTTGCTTCAATGCGGCCACCAATCCGTCCGCTGTGAGGCCGGCACCCAAGGTGGCGATCACGATGTTCGTGGTCACCGGCAGGACGGATTCCGTGAATGGCAACCGGTGCAAAGCGGCCCCGATGCGTTGTGCGCGTGCGTGGTCCTCCGACAATCGCGCGACGTGGTGCTCCAGTGCATGAAGCCCGGCAGCGGCCAAGATGCCCGCTTGCCGCATGCCCCCGCCCATCCGCTTGCGCACCCGGCGTGCTTCATGGATGAAGGAAGCGCTGCCGGTAAGCACCGAGCCGACCGGTGCGCCGAGGCCCTTGCTCAGGCAGATGGAGATGGAGTCGGTGAGCCGGCCCCAGTGCAAGGGCGTGCTGCCGTCCACGGCCAAGGCATTGAAGATGCGGGCACCGTCCATGTGGAGTGCCAGGCCGTGGGCGGTGCACAATGCCCGGATGGCGGCCACGGCTCCGAGGTCCCAAATGCTCCCGCCCCCCCGGTTGGTGGTGTTCTCCACGCTCACCAGGCGGGTCCGGGGCAGGTGCGGGTTGTTCGGGTCGTTCAGCGCTTCGTTCACCTGCATGGCACTGAACCGCCCGTGGTCACCGGCGATCAGCTTCACGCTGCACCCGCTGTTGGCCATGGTGCCCCCCCCTTCATACCGGTAGATGTGTGCCCCTTCATCGCAGATCACCTCGTCGCCGGGCCGCGTATGCACCTTGATCGCGATCTGGTTGGTCATGGTGCCACTGGCACAGAACAGGGCGGCTTCGTGGCCGAACAAGGCGGCCATTCGCGCTTCCAGGCGTTTCACTTCGGGGTCCTCGCCGTACACGTCGTCGCCCACTTCGGCCCGTGCCATGGCTTCGCGCATGGCCGGGGTGGGCTTGGTCACGGTGTCCGATCGAAGGTCGATGAAGTCCATGTTCGTCGTGGATCTGGGCGCCGCTCCCGTTGCCTGCACCGCTTAATCCCCGGGTTCCGCCGGAAAGATATGCCCGCAACGGTTGCACCTCGCGGAACGGTCCATGGACAGTGGAAGAACGCTGAAGGCCGCCGCGAGGATGAAGTGCAGGATGGCGCCGGGTGATCGTGGTTGCCTGATATCCATCGTGAGGTCCGTGGACTTGCAGTTCGGGCACGCCTTCGCGTGTTGCTGTTCATCGAGGTAGGGGCGATGCTCCAGTTCCTCTAGTATTTGCAAGGCCTTCGTACGGTCGGAGCCTTGCACCTTCAGCTTTACCTGGCCGATGGCATAGCTCAGCATGCGGTTCAGCCCGACGATGTTCTCATCATGCACGAACGCCCGGATGCCCTCATTTTCCAAGAGGCAGCGCGCGAGGTGGGCTTCCATGGGGTCGTCGTAGAAGCGCACCGGGACCAGGTCGAGTTCGTAGGCCATGGCTATCGTTTTCGGGCCACCAGCACGGGCTGCACACGCGGGTCGGCATGCAGGCGTTCGGCATATTCCACCGAGGCCCACGCTGCCTTGATGATCAAAGGTATGGCTCCAGCAACCCTCGGGAAGCCGGTCTCACCACCGCGCCCACCGCGCACAAAGCCGTTGCCCGTCCCGCAGTTCCGCTGCGATCAGGTACATCCCGGCGGGCAGGCCCTGCAGTTCAATCTGGTCGGTCAGGCTTGCCGTTCGCAGCAGCTTGCCATCCATGCCCAGCACGCGGATCCGATCGGGCCGTTCTCCGTTCGGCAAAGCGATGCTCACTGCATCGCGTGTGGCATCCGGCACCAATCGTAGCCGTCCGTCGGCCGGATCTGCAATGCCTTGCTCCGGGTCTCGCACCAGCTCCCACAGGAACAGGCGGCCGTTCCCCTGGTCGCTTGCGTAGGTCAAGGTATCGGCGAAGGTTCCGTCCGTGATCGTTGCGCCGGAGGCAGGGCTGAGTACCGTGTTATCGGCGTATCCGTCCATGGTCAGTTCGTAGCGCGTGGCGGATCCGGTGGTCCATGGCAGTCCGGCCACGTTCATCACCACTTGCCCCGTACCGGGGTCCGGGTCCGGCGCCGGCAGGGCGATGTGGATGGTGTCGCCATTGTTGCTTCGCCCGGACAGCACAAGGTGCGGGGCATTGGCCGTGGCGGAAAGGCGTTGCAGCGTGTTGTTGAACCGGTTCATTGCGATGTACGCGAAGGCGGCGGGCTTGGGTGCGAACGTGGGCTTGGTGTAGTACATGCCCAGGCAACAGGTGCTCACGGTGGTGTCGTTGTCGGCCAGGCTGGCGACGTGGGCGAAGAGGTGATCGCGGTCCTGCATCTCGATCAACGCACGGATGCGGTCCAGGCCATAGTCCAGGCTGCTCCAGCCGGCGGAGCCGAAGAAGGGGCTGAGGATGCCCCATTCGGCATTGACTAGCGGCGTGCCGGGAACGTAGAGGTCGCGCAGGAATTCAGCCGTAGTGGTTGTTGCGCTGTCGTATCCGCCCATGGCATCGGAGGAATAGGGGTGGACGCTGAGGAAATCCAGGCGCGTGTTGTTCTGCTGCACGGTGGCGAGGAACTGCACCATGAAGAGGTTGAGGAAGCTCTGCATGGCGAAGCTGCAGCAGCCGATCTCCACGTTGGGCGATAGGCCGGGGTCGGCATTGACCTCGGCGCTGAGCGCGGCCAGCATGGCGTGCAGCTGCGGCACGTCCCCGTCCCAGAACGGAGTGAAACCGGGGAACTGGTCCGGTTCGTTCCATACCTCGAACCAACGTACGCCGCGCGTATCGTACAGGTGCTTCACCAAGTGGTAGAACACCCTGCCGTACACGGCGGGGTCGGCAGGCGGCGCGGTGCGGATGCCGTTGTCCCA
This sequence comes from Flavobacteriales bacterium, assembly GCA_023382455.1. Taxonomy (GTDB): domain Bacteria; phylum Bacteroidota; class Bacteroidia; order Flavobacteriales_F; family PHOS-HE28; genus PHOS-HE28. The sequence goes on along the minus strand of JAHDVX010000002.1, from coordinate 98,435 downwards.
GGAGAACAGGTGGCAGGGCGGGTTGTCGTACACGTAGGGGACATAGGCCGGGGTGTCCACGCTGCTCAGGGTGATGGGCATCGCGGCCATGTCCAGGAACGGCTCGGCGCCCATGGCGTGGACCACGTCCACCAGCGAATCCACGTAGCTGAAGTCGTAGTTGGCGGGGTCGTCCGCCCCGGCGAGGGTGTTGGGGCCGCGGTAGAATTCGCTCGGCAGGTTGCGCAGCACGGCCGTGTCGGTGGAATAGTCGGCGGCGGTGCCGGGGTCGTCGTAGCGGCCGGTGCTGACGCGGATGGAGCGCGGTTTGAGCTGCGCCATGCCGGGCAGGAAGCCGGGATCGTCGATGTACAGCGTGTGCGGCCCGAACACGGAGGGGTTGCCGCCGGCGCCGATCAGCAGCTGGATGTCGTAGTGGTCGCCCCACAGCGGGTTGATGGTCCCGTGACGGTCGAGGCATCGACCGCCGCGTTGATGTTCACCTGCGCGGTGAGCAAGGATGGAACGAGTGCGAGCGGGAACAAGTACCGGCGCATTCCCCGAAGATAGGCGATGGGGGATCGGTGCGCGCCGAACGGACGGGGCCTCACCGGTACTTGAACCACGCCGCCATGAACGGGTTGTAGGGCGCGTAGACGGGCTTGCCGTTGCGTTCGTCGTAGGCCGTGATGTACACGAGCTCGCGGTCGATCAGGGCCTGCAGGGCATGCACCAGGGCGGCGGAGGAGGGGAGGTCGTGCTTTTTGATGAAGGCGCCGCCCGTGGGCGTATCCACCTCGCCCTCGCGGGAGATCGCGGCGAACAGGTCCCATTGGTTCTTCGTGAGCGCGCTGCGCAGCGTGGCCATGATGGCGTCCTGCTCGCGCACGATGGCAAGCAGCACCTGCACGATGATGTCCCGGTCCAGTTGCCGGGCGGCGCTGAAGAGCCGGTTGAACAGGGCCTGCACGTAGTAGGTATGGCCCCGGCAGATGTCGTAGCAGAAGAGCGCGTCCTCCGGCTTCAGGGTCCGCTTGTGGCGTTTCATCAGGGCCACCGCGAAGGCGGCGTAGGTCTTCCGGTCGATGCGCTCCAGTTCCAGTTGGTCGGCGCTGCCGTGGAAGGGGTTCTTGGCGTTGTTGAACAGGTCCAGCAGCAGGTGGCGGCGGCTTCCGGAGAAGATGCAATGCACCTTGGGGCTGTTCTGCAGTTCGGTGCGCAGCACGGCGTCCATGCGGACATCCTTGAACAGGGCCACTTGTTGGAACTCGTCGATGGCGAGGAAGATGGTGTGCCGCTGCCCGTTCAGCACCTTGAAGATCTCGCGGGTGGTGACGGCCTCGCGCTGGGGGGTGCCGCGTTCCAGGCCGATGCTCGGCTGCCCGGTCAGCTCGTCCACGGTCACCACGGGCCGCAGCGCGGAGAACCATGCCATCACGTTCCGGAGGAACTGCTTCGGTGTGGGGTTCAGCGCCTGGTGGACGGTGTTGAGCAGGATGGTGTTGAACTCATGCGCGTCCTGGGCGGCGTAGATGTCGGCGAGGACGGTCCGGGCGCCGCGCTCCTTTTCAAGCTGCCGGAACGTATGGCGGACCAGACCGGTCTTGCCGTAGCGCCGCGGGCTGTGGAGCACCACGTTGCGGCCGTTGCGCAGGGCGGAGGCGATCGCGGCCGTCTCCCGCTTCCGGTCGCAGAAGTAATCCGGGCCGTGGTAGCCGATCACCGGGAAGGGATTGTCGAGCGCCATGCAGCGAAGTTGATCAAAATTAGTAAATAATATCAACTAAATAATGTTTAGTAAAAAGAATTGTGTGCCGACTGTGCACATTCCTTCGGGACCGACCGGCCCGGACAGCACAGGGGCGATGGTCCTGCCCATTCGGGGACAGGACCATCGCCTTGCCGGGAACCTGCTCAGTAGCAGTATTTCCCCTCCGCGATCATCTTCTTCGCCACCAGCTATCGCAGTGCGGCCTGGTTCAGCGGCGTGTTCCCGCTCCCGCGCTTGGCGTGCGGCCGCAAGTGCCGATCGCTCCGCGCCGCTTACTGCTTGAGCATACGGAGCGTATGGACGGCATCCGCCGATCCGATGCGCACCAAATACGGCCCATTGGGAAGGTGGCTCAGGTCCAGCTCGAGCGATCCGCCGTGGCTTCGACGGGACAGGAGGGTGCGCCCGGTGGCATCGACCAGCCGGACGATCGAGCCTTCCGTGAGGCCGGTGATACGGAACGGCCCTTCGGTCGGGTTGGGCATCAGGTCCACGGTCGAGGAGCCATTGGGCACGCCCAGACCCATGGTGGTCACCGAGAAGCTGCTGGAGGCGGCAGTACCGGTGCAGCCGGTGGTGCTGGTGTACGTGACGCTGTAGCTCCCGTTGGCCGGGATGGCGATACTGTTCCCCGTGGCCCCCGTGATCGGTGCGCCGTCAAGGAACCATTGGATCTCACCCCCGAAGGCCGGCGTGGCGATCAGGGAGTCGCCGGACTGCGTGATGGTCGGTGTGGGCACGCTGTCTGGAACGGCGGTGAAGGAGCCAAGGAAGAAACCTTGATCCGGGGCAACTGGCGTGCAGCTCAGTTCCCAGTTCGAAAGGGTGTTCAGGAAGCCGGTGATGAGATATTCCCCACCTCCGTTGGAGGCCAATGCCTGCCCCCAGCTCTGTACCGGGCCGGGCGGGGTGCCGGGTGTTCCGCTTGCATAGCCCGTGACGAAGGTGCCATCGGGCGCCACCTCAGCGATGAACCCCCTGCCGGTGTTCCCCGGTGTTAGGGTGATGTTCCCGAAGGTGATGTCCGTGGTGAACTCCCCGCAGGCCAGAAGGCCGCTGTCATCGTCCTTCCACGTGAGGGCGAAGGCATACGCGCTGTTCGAGGTGTTAGGCAGGGCACGCATCCAGAGCGGGCTGCCGTTGGCATCCATCTTCACGATCGCGTCCAAGCCATTGACCAAGGTGTTGGTGATCTGGTCCGGTCCGAAGGTGATCGGGGTGTTCGCGTTCAGGGTGACCGCGGCGTAGACCTGGTCCGCGCCATCACGGATCAAGGGGATGTCATATTCATACCGATCGAGGAAGCTGCCGTGTGAGGTGAACCAATGGATCGTGTCGAGCTCAGGGCCCAGGCGCAGGAAGAAGTAGTGGTTCAGTGCGGCAGCATTGGGGTCGCCCGGCAGGCTTGGGTTCGTGCCGAACGCCAGTTCCCCCCGGTGCTCCCCGGCCACTACCAGATCCCCATTGCTCTGGCTCACCGCGCTCTTGAACCACAGGTTCTGGAATGCGGTCTGCGGCACGTAGCTGGTCGCCGTGAGCGTTCCGACCGGAGCGCCGGACGTGTCGATGCAGGCCATGGACAGGTTGCCGCTTTGGAAATAGAGCCGGCCGGCCGCGTGATGCAGGAGGGTCGTTCGGCCCACTCCCCCGGTCAACGGCATGCCGGTGTCGTGGTGCCAGATCAGGTCCCCGTTGGGGGCGAACTTCAGCAGGTGGTTCCGGTTCGCCGTCACGCTCAGGACCGTGTCCGCCAAGAGGATGTCGCTTGTGAGCGTTCGGCCCAGCAGGTAGATACTGCCCGCGTCGTCACATTCGATGCTGAAAGGCTGGAAGAACGGGCCGATCGGGCGGATCCATTGGAGGATGCCGTCGGCGTCGAACTTGTGGATGAAGGTGTTCAGGCTTCCGCCTCCGCCCAAAGGCTGCACCGTATCCCCCTGGCATTGCTGGGCAGTGTTCGCATCGTTGAAGAGGTACAGATCGCCTGCGGGATCCCTGGCGATGTCCATGGCTCCCATGTAGGAGTTGCTGATACCTGCAGCCCCACCTGTGGTGGACCATTGGAAGCCTAGGGCTTTGGCATTTCCGGGATGAAGCAGGAGGGTGAGGGCCGTGGCCAGTACCGGGTGAAGGTGACGCATTCGATGGGTTTTGCTTGGGGCGAAGCAAGACCGCCGGTGCGACACGTACAATAGAACCTTAGTTAGGGGGCACTGGAGCGCATCTCAAAAGCGAGAGGTATTTCGCGACCAGGTCAGGCGTCGAAACCGGGCATGGTCGGGTGCTCTGTGAGGTCTTCGACAACGACGCATGGGAGTGAAAGACCCGAGCGCAGCCCGAAGGGCTTTCATGAGATGCGCGCTAAGCACCGGGGCACCCCGGTGCCGGCCTTCGGTTGCAGCGGGAGGAACGACTGCGATCCCCTGCCCGGCGCTTCCGCTGCCCGCTCCTCAGTAGCAGTATTTCCCCTCCGCGATCATCTTCTTGGCGATCGCCTTCCGCAGCTCGGCCGTGTTCAGCGGCGTGTTCTTGGCGAAGCGCTTGGCGCCCATCAGCATGGCGCGCTGCTCATCGCCCTCCGCGAAGTTGTTCACGGCCTCCTTGGCGTATTTGTGGATGCGGTCGGCGGCCTCGTGGATGTACAGTTGGCACATGGCCACCTGCTCCTTCACCTGGTCGGCGCCTTTCATGCCCGCCAGCTTCAGGGTCCGCAGCAGCACGCTCTCCGCCAGGTAGGTATCGATCACCATGTCGGCGATGTGCATCAGCGTTTCCTGGTGCTTGGCCAGCTCCATGCCCAGCGTCTTTGCGGCCCCGCCGGCGGTCATCAGCACGGCCTTCTTGAAGTTGGCCACCATGCGCTTCTCATCGGCCAGCAGGCTGTCGTCCGGCTCCGGCATCTCCGGGATGCCCATCAGTTCCTCGGCCACGGCCTGCGCCGGCCCCAGCAGGTCCAGCTGGCCCTTCAACGCGCGCTTCAGCAGCATGTCCACCGTGAGCATACGGTTGATCTCGTTCGTGCCTTCGAAGATCCGGTTGATCCTGCTGTCGCGGTAGGCGCGCTCCACGGGGCTTTCCGCGCTGTAGCCCATGCCGCCGTAGATCTGCACGCCTTCGTCCACCACGTAGTCCAGGCATTCGCTGCCGGCCACCTTCAGGATCGCGGCCTCGGCGGCAAACTGCTCCACGCCCTTCAGCAGGGCCTGCGCATGGTCGGCACCGGCGGCCTTCAGCTCTTGGATCTTGTTCTCCATGTCATGGCTGCACCGATAGATGGCACTTTCCACCACGTAGCAGTTGATCGCTTGGTCGGCCAGTTTTTGGCGGATGGCCCCGAAGGAGCTGATCGGCCGCCCGAACTGCTGCCGCTCGTTGGCGTACTGCACGCAGTGGTCCACCACGGCCTTCGAGCCGCCCACCGTGCCACCCGCCAGCTTGATCCGCCCGATGTTCAGGATGTTCACGGCGATCTTGAAGCCGTTGCCGCGCTCGCTCAGCAGGTTCTCCACCGGCACCGGGCAATCGTTGAAGAACACCTGCCGCGTGCTGCTGCCCTTGATCCCCATCTTGTGTTCCTCGGGGTTTAGCGTGATGCCGCTGAAGCCCTTCTCCACGATGAAGGCGCTGAGGTTCTCGTCCGCCTCGCCGGTCTTCGGGTCGTGGATCTTCGCGAACACGGTGAACACGTCCGCGAAGCCCGCGTTGGTGATCCACATCTTCTGCCCGGTGAGCAGGTAATGCTTGCCGTCGGGTGAGAGCACCGCCTTGGTCTTGCCGCTGTTGGCGTCGCTGCCGCTGCCCGGCTCGGTCAGGCAGTAGCACGCCTTCCATTCGCCGCTGGCCAGCTTGGGAATGTACTTGGCCCGCTGCGCATCATTGCCGTAGTACAGGGTGGGTAGGGTGCCGATGCCGGTGTGCGCCGCGATGGCTACGCTGAAACTGTGCCCCGCGCCGGTCTTCTCCGTCACCAGCATGCCCGTCACGAAATCCTTGCCGTAGCCGCCGTACTGCTCGGGGATCGAGATGCCCAACAGGCCCAGTTCCCCCGCCTTGCCCAACACTGAGGGCATCAGCCCTTCCTGTTGTGCATCGATCGCGTCCAGCTGTGACCACACGTGCTGCTCCAGGAACTCCGTGCAGGTCTGCGCGATCATGCGTTGCTCCTCGTTGAATTCCTCGGGGATGAAGATGTCCTCCGGTGCGCTCTCGCGGATCAGGAATTCGCCGCCCTGCAGGGCTTTCTTCGTTTCAGTGCTCATGGGTTCCGGTACTGCAAGGTTCAACGATGGAACGGATGCGTTGTTCAGTCAAAGGTAATAAAAAAGGTATGCGTGCATAACAAAATGACGATTGGCACGCATCAGCCCGAGCGCAGCCGATGGCGGGCGTGCCCCTTGCCGCGCACGGGCCCGCGCACGGGTCGGGTCATCCGCTGTGGCTGCCTCGTTGCGCCGGGTGCGGGGGCGGCTCCGGGGTCTGCTCCTGCGTCGCAGCCTCCTCGCACGCGCCGCACCAGCGGCGCACCATCGGCAGGCCGCCGCTCCTGCCCCTCACGCGGCATCCCGGTTTTCGGATACGTTGCGGGTATTTGCGGATATTCACGGATATCCGGCCCCCTGAACCATGCTGCACCGCTTCCTCCTCACCATCCTTCCCCCACAGGAATTATCGGCAGCAGTGGACCGGTTGCGTGATCAACTCCACGCCCGCATCGGTTCCTTCAGCGGACGGTATCTCCTGCCGCACATCACGCTCTTCATTGCCGATCTGCCAGCGGCGTGTGAAGCATCGATCTGCGAGGCCATTGACCAAGGCGTGAACGGACAGCACGGCTTCGCCTTGCGCTACGAAGGCATCACGCATTTCCCCGACAAGCGCACCATCTACATCGATCCGGTGGAGAAGGAGACCATCTCGGTGGTGCGCACACCCGTCGTTACTGCACTACGCCAGCAGAAGGCGCTGGGTCCTGCCCTTCGCGAAACCGACCATCCGCACCTCACCATCGCCGCGGGATTGAAACCCGAGCAGTTCGCAAGGGCTTGGGACATGCTCGCACCGCATGATCTCTCCGCTGAGGGATCCGTTTCCGAGGTGGTGCTGATGAAACGCTTGCTGCGACCCGGGGAGCGGTACGCGCACGTGCGCAGCTTTCCGCTGCGATCCTGACCTGATCGGGATCACTTGGACCTACGCTTTCACGGTCACGGCCTTGAGTGCGCGCACCGCATCCTCCAAGGAAGCATACATCGATCGTGGATCAAGGATCCCGGCCTCGACCATTTCCCGGCCCACCTGATCGTTGGTACCGGCGATCAGCACCTGCACATTCCGCCGCCGCATCGTGTCCACGATGTCGCGGATGCGGTGCAGGCCCGTGGCGTCGATCAGCGGCACGTTCCGCATTTGCAGGATGAGCACCTTGTGCTTGTCGCCGATCTTGCGCAGCGTGGAGGCGAACATCTGGGCGGCGCCGAAGAAGAGCGGCCCGTTGATCTCGTACACCAGCACGCCCTCGGGTATGCCTTGTCGCGCGGCCATGCCCGCGTCATCGCCGGGTTGTTCCGGCGCCACCTCGGCCAGCTGCACCGTGTCGGCCATGCGCTTCATGAACAGGAAGGCGGCCAGCACCATGCCGATCTCGATGGCGATCACCAGGTCGAAGACCACGGTGAGCAGGAAGGTGGTGAGCAGTACCGCGCGGTCGTAGCGGTTGGTCTTGAACACGGTGATGAAGGCGTGGGCCTCGCTCATGTTCCAGGCCACCATCACCAGCACGCCGGCCAGGCAGGCCATGGGGATGTGCTCCGCCAACGGCGCCGCCACCAGCATGATCACCAGCAGGGTGAGGGCGTGCACCATGCCGGCCACGGGGCTGCGCCCGCCGCTCTTCACGTTGGTGGCCGTGCGCGCGATGGCGCCGGTGGCCGGTATGCCGCCGAACATGGCCGAGAGCACGTTGGCCCCGCCCTGCGCCACCAGTTCCATGTTGCTGCGGTGCTGCCCGCCGATCATGCCGTCCGACACCACGGCCGAAAGCAACGACTCGATGCCGCCCAGCAGGGCGATGGCCAACGCGGGCTGCAGCAAGTCCTTGATGGTGCCCAGGTCCACCGCGTAGAACTGCGGCATCGGCAGGGTGGAGGGGATGGAGCCGAAGCGTGTGCCGATCGTCTCCACGGGCAGGTGCAGCCAACTGGCTGCAAGGGTACCGATGATGATCGCCACGATGGAGCCGGGCACCTTTTTGGTCAGGCGCGGCATCAGCACCATCACCAGCACCGTGCCCACCGCGATGGCCATTGCCAAGGGATCGATCGCTGCCGCCGACCGGAGGTACAGGGCCCATTTCTCCACGAAGCCCGAGGGCACGTCCTTCAGCCCCAGCCCGAAGAAATCGTTTATCTGGGCCGAGAAGATGATCACCGCGATGCCCGAGGTGAAGCCCACGATGAGCGTGTGCGGGAAATAGCGCAGCAAGGCGCCCAGGCGCAGCAAGCCCATCAGCATGATGATGAAGCCCGCCAGGAAGGTGGCGATGGTGAGGCCTTGCACGCCGTGCTTCTGCACGATGGCGTACACGATGACGATGAAGGCGCCCGTGGGCCCGCCGATCTGCACGCGGCTGCCGCCGAAAGCGCTGATGGCGAAGCCCGCCACCACGGCGGTGATCAGCCCTTTCTCCGGTGATACGCCGCTGGCGATGGCAAAGGCGATGGCCAGCGGCAACGCCACGATGCCCACGATGATGCCGGCCATCACATCGCGGCGGAACTGCGCGCCCGAGTAGCCGTGGCGGAGCTCGGTGAATGCCTTGGGGGTGAATTCAGGGGGCCACATGGGCCAAGTGGATCAAGTTGCTCAATTCAACAACTCAAATACACTCGCCGCACCCTGCCCGTTCCCCACGCACATCGTCACTACGCCATATTTCTGTTTGCGGCGCCGCATCTCGTTCAGCAGTTGCACGGTGAGCTTGGTACCCGTGCAGCCCAGCGGGTGGCCCATGGCGATGGCGCCACCGTTCACGTTCACGATGTCGGGGTTGAGGCCCAGCTCGCGGATCACCGCCACGCTCTGGCTGGCGAAGGCCTCGTTCAGCTCGATCAGTTCAATGTCCTGCAGCTTCAGGCCCGCGCGCTCCAGCACCTTGGGCACCGCCGCCGTAGGCCCGATGCCCATGATGCGCGGGGGCACGCCCGCCACGTGGTAGGCCATCAGCCGCGCGATGGGCTGCACGTTCAACTGCTTCAGCATCCGCTCGCTCACCACCAGCACGAAGGCCGCGCCATCGCTGGTCTGGCTGCTGTTGCCGGCCGTTACCGTACCCTTCGCGTCGAACACGGGCTTCAGTTTCGCCAGGCCTTCCAAGGTGCTGGCGCGCGGACCCTCGTCGGTGTCCACGGTGTACTTCTCCACCTGCCGCTTCTGGTTCCCGTCCAGGAAGGTGTGCTCCACCTCAAAGGGCACGATCTCCTCTTTGAAGCGCCCGGCGGCAATGGCGGCCAGCGCCTTCTCCTGGCTCTTCAGCGCGAAGGTGTCCTGGTCCTCGCGGCTCACCTTGTACTCGCGCGCCACGGCCTCGGCGGTGAGGCCCATGCCCCAGTACCACGTGGGGTGCTCGCGGGCCACCTTGGCGTTGGGCACGATGCGCCAGCCGCCGAAGGGGATCGGGCTCATGCACTCCACGCCGCCGGCGATGATCACATCGGCCATGCCGCTGTGGATCTTGGCCGAGGCGATGGCGATGGTCTCGCTGCCGCTGCTGCAATAGCGGTTCACCGTCATGCCCGGCACCTTGTCGGTGTCCAGGCCCATCAGGCTGATCATGCGGCCGATGTTCAGGCCCTGCTCGGCCTCGGGCGTGGCATTGCCCACGATCAGGTCGTCCACCTGTTCGGGCGCCAGGTTGGGCACGGAGGCCATCAGGTGCTTCACCACGTGGGTGGCCAGGTCGTCCGGCCGGGTGAAACGGAATTTGCCGCGCGGCGCCTTGCCGACAGCGGAGCGGAAACCGGAGATGATGTATGCGTTCATGCTTTGTGCGCCGTAGCCCGGCGAAGGCGTTGGAATGCTTGTCGTATGTCCGATGCAGGACTTGTGGTTGCTTGTTCGTGTGGATTGGGCGTGCCGGCGCTCAAATGCAGCACCGTCGGGCTATCCGCGTATAGTCCTCGCTTCGCTGCCGGCTTTTCGCTGCTATCCCTCACGCGGAGTGCGGGTCCAAGTTTTGGTCTATTGTTCCTCATCCTCATAGTTGAACTCCACCTTGCTCTGAAGCACAATTTCCCCGATGATGCCTTTCAGGTGACCGTCCTTCATGGCTTTGCGGAAACGTGTACGGAGCACGTCGATGTTGATGACCTCCTCGATGCACCTCATGTACTTGTCCACCACGGCCTTCACGCCGTATTGCTTTTCGGCACCGTGTCGTAGCTGGGCTTGTAGGTCGCCGATGGAAGCTTCGGACTTGATCACGAACGAGATCGGGTAGCGCTCGATCTTGTCGATGTCCAGGAAGTACTTCTTCACGTCCAAGGTCTCGGTCACTTGGAAGAACCGGCCCAGTGGCTGCATCACGAAGTCGATGCCGCCGTCGTTGGCGTTGGTGCGGCCGGTCTTGAACAGCTTCAGCCGGTCCGCCTTCACCTTGTTCCGCTGGAAACCAAACCACACCTTCTGGTCGTGGTAGAAGTGCTTCAGGATGGCGTAGCTCACGATCTCGAACAACCGGGCATCCACGGTTGGCGCCAGCAGGCCCATGATGAACGCCTCGATCTCGCCGGAGCCTTTCCCGGCGATCCTGTTCAGCCGTTCGCAGGTGGCGATGAACTCCTCGAACGACCGCTTCTTCACCGTGGTGTAGGCGTCGATGATCTCCAGCACGGTGGGACCGATATGCAATTCGTTCCTGCCCTTGCCGACCTTCAGCAGTTGTTCGTTGATCCAGTAGCGCTTGGTCTCCACCACGCGCAGGATCGGCGTGGCCTCCACCTGCGGGAAGAACTTCTTGAACTCCTCGTTCATGCGGTGGTTCAGCGCGTGGTTCTGGAGCTTGCCGCCGAACGGAAGCTCGCGCTGCCGCTTGAAGAGCGTGCTGAACCGCGCGCCCGCGTCCTTGGCGTAGCCGCCCTTCTTGTGGAAGCCGCGCTGCACATAGTCCTCCACCAGCACATAGATGGCGTAGAGGTTCGCGTAGCTGCTGCGCGACTTCGAGCCGCGCGTGGCCGAACGGGTCTTGATATTAATGTACTGGAGCAGCGGGCTGCGCTCAAACACCTCATCGGCGCGGGCCTTGAAGTGCTTGGCGAGGACCGCCCTGATCTCCGGGGTGAAGGCGTGGTCCATGGTCAGGGCTCGAATAGGACCAGATGCTGTGGCTCCTCCTTGGGCTGTTGGTAGGTCTTGGGCTTCCGGCGCAGCTTCTCGCCGTTGTACTCGTCGCGGATGCCCAGCCGCCGTAGCCCGATCCTCATGTACTCCTCGTCGATCTCGATGCCGATGGACCGCCGCCCCAGCGATTTAGCCACGAACGACGTGGTGAACGTACCGGAGAACGGGTCCAGCACGATGTCGCCGGGGTTGGAGCTTGCCAGCACGATGCGTTCCAGCAGCGCGGTGGGCTTCTGCGTGGGGTGCTCTTCGTACTCCTCCATGCGGTAGCGCACACGCGGGAAGTTCCAGACATTGCCCGGTACCTTCTGTGTGTTGTACGGCGTGGGCACGGGCTTGCGGTAGTCGATTAGCTTGCGCTTGGCGCCGGTGCGGGCCTCCACCATGATCGCGTCGGCGTTGAAAGTGTAGTGGTCCTTGTCCTTCACGCCGAACAGGATCGGCTCGTAGAGCGAACCGTAGTAGCGCTTGGCCTGCACCCCTGAACTGTCGTACGACCACACGATGCGCGAGAGGATGTGCGCCTTCTGCCGCACGTACAGGTCGAAGTGCGGCATGTTCTGCGTGGAGGTCATCAGGTAGAAGCTGCCGTTGTCCTTCAGCTTCGCGAGGCAGAGGTCGATCCATTGTCGGCACCACGCCATGTACGCTTCGTCGCTGGGCCAGCGGTCCATGCGGCCGTTGAAGTTCTTGCCGATGTTGTAGGGCGGGTCGGCGAAGATCAGGTCCACGGAATTGTCCGGCACGAGCTGTTGTAGCGCTGCGATCGCGTCGCCGTGGATGATGGCGTGGCCGTCGTGTTCGTGGGTCGTAGGCATGGGGCTTCCCGATTCTGGAGATTAGCTGTAATGCTCATTCATCAACTGGACAAAGTCAATTGTACCATCTGATTGACGGTATTGCTCAATCAGGGGGTTGAGCAGACCTTGAGGAATGTTGGCAAAGGCATCTGCTTGTGCGTTGATTTCGATTCGTACTCTGTCTTCATCGTTATTCCATCGCTTCCGGCCAGCTATGAGATAGCTCGCAAATAGCTTAGGGTTGCTCTCCTTCATCGACTTCGCCCACATGCTCAGGCCATCACTTGGCTGGTAACCCGCAAGCTTGCCATCAAGAAAGACCAACTCGTATCCGAGTGTGGGCGCAACAATAGACCCATTGGGGTCGACAGGAGGTATGCCAAGTACGCTCGACAGGTAGTCTGCGCTCAATGACCCATTCGTAACTCCGTCATCAAGTATCCCTTCGATTTCGTATCTCTCATACCTCGCGTCGTAGTTCGAGATGAATCGAGATAGGAGTGTTGGGTCCAACGTGTCAGCGCCCGTCGCAATGGCAACTATCTCGTTTGTGAAGATTTTGAAGCCAACCCAATAGATGCACTCGACATTGATGTTGTGGTGAGATCGGACTTGATTAGGATGGTATCCTAATCGAGTGACAGTATCATTGAATGACATTGGCTCAAGTTCGAATTTCTCGAAGGTGCCATTTCTAGGGATGAAGGTGTTCACAGTTGCCATGTTTTGTGGATGTGGTTGAAAGGTAATGCTGCCTTTCGCGTGAGCGATTGAAGCGGAAAGCCCACAACGCGGTAATCCGCGCGAGGACTTGCAGGCCCGGGTCCTTGCCCGGGCTGAACTCCAAGCGCGACCCGGCTGCATTTGAGCCGGGGCACGCCCAACGCACCACTATGCTTCACCGTGTTCATCAATTCCGGAGCACCTTGCCTGATGTAATGATGCTCTGCAACCGCTCCAGCGTCTTCCGCTGCTGGCACAGCTCCACGAACGCCTTCCGTTCAAGGTCCAGCAGGTATTGCTCGCTCACCTCGGTGTGTTCGCTCAGGTCGCCGCCGCACATCACGTGGCCGAGCTTTTGGCTGATCAACTGGTCGTGCTCGCTGATGTAGTGGCCGCTCGTCATGCTGTCCGCGCCGGAGTAGGTGAGGCCGAGGCTTTCCACGCCCAGCACGGTGATGTCCTTGCGGGGCGCGGGCTGCGTGTAGCCCTTGTTCCAGAGCGCGAGGGCGCATTGCTTGGCGTAGGCCAGTTGGTGCTGGCGGCTGACGATCACCTCGTCGATGCCGGGGCGGAGGTAGCCGAGTGCGAAGGCTTCGTGGCCGCTGGTGCTCACTTGGGCCTGGGCGATGGTGAGCAGGCGGTGGCGGAAGGTGTTGGTGCGGATGTCGCCCTCGCGCAGTTCGTCGCTGAGGCGCAGGGTGAATTCCTTGGTGCCGCCGCCGCCGGGGATCACGCCCACGCCGAATTCCACCAAGCCCATGTAGGTCTCGGCGTGCGCCACCACCTTGTCGGCGTGCAGGCAGAGTTCGGTGCCGCCGCCGAGGCAGAGCTGGTGCGGCGCGGCCACCACGGGGATGCTGCTGTAGCGCATGCGCATCATGGTGTGCTGGAAGGTGCGCACGGCCATGTTGAGGTCGTCGTATTCCTGTTCCACCGCCATCATGAAGATCATGCCCACGTCGGCGCCGGCGCTGAAGAGCGGCCCGTCGTTGTAGATCACCAGGCCCTTATAGCCCTGCTCCGCGATGTCGATGGCCTTGTTGAGGCCCTGGATCACGCCGCTGCCGAAGGTGTTCATCTTGGTGCTCCAGCTGGCGCAGAGGATGCCGTCGCCGAGGTCGCGCACGGTGAGGTCCTTGTTCTTCCACACGATGCTCGTTTCCGGCAGGTCGGCCAGGACGATCAGGCCCTCGGCGCGTGGCACTGGCTTGTAGCCCTTGGTGGCGGGATCGTAGTACAGGCGCCTGCCGCCTTCGGTCTTGTAAAAGCTGGTGTGACCAGCGGCCACCATCTCTTCGACCCACGCTGCCACCTTCTCCGTTGCGCTGAGCGGAGCCGAAGCGCCTTTTATTGTTTCCAGCACCTCCTTCACGCCGATCGCATCCCAGCTCTCGAACGGCCCCAGCTCCCAGCCGAAGCCGGCACGCATGCCGTCGTCGATGCGGTACAGCTCGTCGCTGATCTCCGGCACGCGGTGGCTCACGTAGGCGAAAAGGCTGTTGAAGCTGCGGCGGTAGAATTCGCCGGCCTTGTCGCTGCCGTTGTACACCAGCTTCAGCCGGCCGGGCAGGTCGTTCACCTTCTTGGCGGCGGCCAGCGTGTCGAACTTGGGTTTCACCTGCGGCACGTATTCCAGCGTCTTCAGGTCCAGTTGCAGGATCTCGCCCTTCTTGCTGCGGTCCTTGAAGTAGAAGCCCTTGCCGGTCTTGCTGCCCAGCATGTTCCCCTCCACCATCTTCTGCAGATACGGCGGAATGGCGAAGAGCGCGTTGCGTTCATCCTTGGGGCAGTTATCCTTCACGCCTTCGGCCACTTTCACCAGCGTGTCCAGGCCCACCACGTCGGCCGTGCGGAAGGTGGCGCTCTTGGGGTGGCCGATCACCGGCCCGGTGAGGCGGTCCACTTCCTCCACGGTAAGGCCCATGTCGGTGATCAGGTGGAAGACGTCCATGATGCCGAACACGCCGATGCGGTTGGCCACGAAGGCGGGCGTGTCCTTGGCCCGCACGGTGACCTTGCCGAGGATCCGTTGGCCGTATTCCTCCAGGAAGGCGATCACCGCCGGGTCGGTGTCCGGGCCTGGGATGATCTCCAGCAACGGCAGGTAGCGCGGCGGGTTGAAGAAGTGCGTGCCGCAGAAGTGCTTCTTGAAGTCATCGCTGCGGCCTTCCGCGATGGCGTGGATGGGAATGCCGCTGGTGTTCGTGGTGATGAGCGTTCCGGGCTTGCGCACCTGGTCCACGCGACCCAGCAGTTGCTGCTTGATGTCGAGCCGCTCCACAACCACCTCGATCACCCAATCGCAGTCCTTGATCTTCGGCAGGTCGTCGTCGAAGTTGCCCGTGGTGATACGCTTCGCGAAGCGTTTGTCGTAGATGGGCGAGGGGTTGCTCTTGAGCGCGGCCTTCAGGTGCTCGTTGGCCACGGCGTTGCGGTCGGTGCCCTCCTTGGGCGGGATGTCCAGCAGCAGCACCTCGGCGCCGATGTTGGCGAAGTGGCACGCGATGCGGCTGCCCATGACGCCGCTTCCGAGGACGGCGACTTTGCGGATGTTCCTCTTGGTCATGTCTGCTCAGTTGTTTTACCGCAACGGCGCAATGAGCGCAACGCTGATGCGCATGGACGTAATGTTCGTAGCGTCGTGGCGGTTCATCATCAGAAGAGTTGTTCCTGTTCCAATATCCGGTCCAGTTCGTTCATCATCTGCCGGAAGTTGCTGATCTGTGCGGGCGTGAACCGTGACTGTACGGCCTGGTTGAACCGCACCACGGTGTCCCGGCTCACATCGCGCATCTGCTTGCCCTTCGTGGTGAGGTGGATGCGCACCACACGCTTGTCCGCCTTGTCCGCTTCCCGCTTGATCAATCCGGCCTGTTGCATGGTCTGCAGGGTCCGCACGATGCTGCGGCTTTCCATGCCCATCTTGGGCGCCAGCTTGGTGCTGGGTGTGCCGCCGGGTTCGATGTTCAACAGGATCTGGCCGATGGCCATGCTGCCGCCGTACTTGGCCGCTTCCGTGTTGTACATCCGGGAGATGCGGTTCCAGACCTTGCGGATGGGGAAATCGATGGTCTCCTCAGGCTTCATCACGATCAACTTCGGTCCCGAAGGTAGTGAAAATGGTATGCGTGCATACCAAACTGACAAGGCCTGGGGCTTGGCCGGGGAAGGGAGCTACAGGGGCGAGGCCGGCAGCCGCTCCCGCCCCTCCACCACCAGCGTCATCCGCTGCCCATCGTAGCGGTAGGCCAAGTCCTGGGCGGGGATCATGCGGTCCAAGTGGCCTTCCAGGTCATCGAACAGGTGTACACTGTCGCCCATGAAGGTGAAGAGGAAACTTCCGCCGGATCCCTTCACTTGCGTGAACGGCGCGATATTGGTAAGCCGTTGGAAGGTGGAGTCATCCACCGCGCGCCATTCCCGGTGCGCCACGTCCAGCCAGCCCAGGTCCCTGAACTGCCGGTTCTTCAGCCAGAACACTTTCTGGCCCCAGCTGTCCCGCTCCCCGAAGTTGGCCAGGATCACCATGCCGTCGGCGGTGTCGCCCGTGGCGTAGAAGGTGGGCAGCATGGTGTAACTGTCGTACGCGGGCGCGCTGATGGCGATCACCGCGGCGCTGCTGTCGGGTTGCGGTGTGTAGAGGAAGAGGCGGAGGCCCTCCCGCGAATCATCCTTGTTCCGGGCGGCCATGACGTACCGGCCATCCGGGAGGTGGTGGGTGGTCTGCACCAAGAGCGTGTCGTGGCGGATGTTGTCCTCCTGGTTGGGCAGGTCCAGCACATGGAACTCCTTGGCGCCGGGCAGCAGGTTCACCGGACCGGGGACTTTGTGAGGTTCCGGCTCCGGGGAGGAACAGGCGGCGAGAATGATGGTCGCGGCGAGCAGGTGTGTCGGCCTCATGGCAAGGGGGCAACGGATCCGCTTCCGGTGATCTTGGATTCCAACATGGGCCTTCCGCCATAGCGCACATCGCCGCTTCCGGTTACGTTGGCTTTCAACTTGCTGATGGCGATGATGCTGGCGCTGCCGCTGCCGGTGATGTCGAGCGTGGCGTCATTGGCGGTAAGGCCGCGCCCGTGAAGGTCTCCACTGCCGGTGATGCCGGCATCCAGCGTGGCACAGGTGCCCTGGATGGTGATGGATCCACTGCCGGTGATCCGCGTGGACAGCTTCCCTGCGTTGATGGCGTCCACCGTGATGGACCCGCTTCCCCGCGTGGCCAGCTCCACGTCTCCGCGCCCGAAGACATCGGCGGAGGCCACATCGGAACTGCCGTTCAACTCAATGGCGCGGATTTCCGTTGGTGTGACGATATGAACGGCGATCTCCTCCTTGGAACTCCAGCAACGGGAGGTGGTGATCCGCCACGTTTCGCCGCTCACGCTGGTATTCAGCAGGTCGAGCAGGTTCGGTTGCCCGGTGGCGGTGATCATTTGGGCCGGTCCCTTTTCCAAGGTCACGCGAATGGGGCCGTCCACGGTGATGCCGGTGAAGGAGGCCACGTCCAAGGTGCGTTGCTCGGCGGCTCCTTCGCCCTTGATGCAGTTCAGCCGGCAGCCACTGGTCACTACGGTGATCAGGCCCAGCAGGAGCAGGCTTCGGGAAATCAGGGAATTCATGGGTGCAGGGTGGATGGAAGCGCGTGAAAGTAGTGATCGGCAATCTTCCCGGGTGGAGCCGGGTGGCCTGAACCTTCGCGCCTGGTTTTCCGTAGGAATCGCGCCGGGTAGTCCGGTCTGGCCGGTAGAGCCGGCTTGGTTGAAGCACGAACATGAACCTCGCAATCCCCCTCCCGGAGATGAGCCATCGCTGGCTTGACCGTGCGAAGGCACGGCTCCAGGCGGATCCCGCCGCGGTCCCCTTGTTCGAGCACTCGGGCCGTGTGGATCCGGACATTATAACGGACATGGTGACCAGGGTGGAGGCCTTCAGCAGGACGCATGGTGATCCGGTCCCCTTGCGCAAACGGTTGCTGATGGTGATGCTCGAGGCCATGGACAACGTGTCGCGGCACAGCCTGAGCCTGATGGATGAGGCCACGTTCGCCCTGTTGGTGCGCGACCGTGAGGGCTACCGGTTGGCCACGGGCAATGCGGTTCCCCACGCCACGGCCACGTTGCTGGCCCATCGCGTGGATATCCTGAACTCCATGGACCGCGACGACCTGAAGGAACATTACCTGCGCCTGCTCGCTTGCGGCGGCCGATCGTCCAATGGTGGTGCGGGCCTGGGCTTGCTCACCATGGCGCGGAAGAGTGCCCCGCCGCTGGTGGTGTTGAGCGACCTGCTGGGGCCGTTCACGTCCTACTTCACCATCGAGGTGCGGGTCGGGATGGACGAGGACCGGCCGCTGGGCGCGGCATGATCGATCGGGGGATTCAGCCCCCATGCCGCGCATGGTCCGCGGCGTAATCCTTCAAGTAAGCGTACTTCGGCGTCAGCTGGCCATCCTTGGCGATGGTGGCTCTTTCGATCATGCCCTCACGGTCCGGGCCGGTGAGGTGGGGCATCACATTGTCCAGCAGGTCACGGCCGAAGGATTTCGAGGAGTCACGGGGAAGTTCGCAGGGCAGGTTGTCCACGGACATCACGGTGATGGTGCCGGGCGTGCCGGTGGACCGCTCCTCACCGGTGGCGATGTCGTAGCCGAAGAACGGGTCGGCGATGGTGCTGGCCCGCAAGGTGCAGTCGATGGGGCCGCCGATGTCGCAGCTGATGTCGGCCACCACGCGGAGCGAGCATCCGGGGTCGCGCAGATCCTCGGCGGTGAGGATTTTCGGGCCGCGGGCATCCCAGAAGTGGCAGGCGATGTAGATGTGCGCCCTGCGGGCGAAGGGGAGGAACAGGGCGTGGTGCCTGCGCGGGTCGGCGTGGAAGGCGGCGCGGTCGAACGGTTTCCCGTCATCACGCCGGTACAGGTCGGGGCTGCCGAGCACGGTGTACACCGGGCCGTCGAAGTCCTTGTGCAGGAAGTCCTCGGGCGAGACCCGTTCCAGGCCTGCACGTTCCAGGGTTTCCATGGCGCCGCCGCCCACGCGCCCGCCCCCGGTGAGCACCACACGCAGGTCCTTCGGCACCGGGAATTCATCCAGGTGCTGGTCCATCTCCGCCCGGTCATGGCATTGGTTGGCGGGCTTCAGGCGGGGCATGCCGCCATCGCGCACCTCCCATGCCCGGAAGGCGTTGTAGGCGCCCACCACGCCGGCCCATCGGCCGAAAGCAAGCACGCGGTTCCCTTTCGCATCGGTGAGCAGCTCATGGTCGATCAGGGTGATGCGCCGCTCCAGCACGGTGTGCAGCAGCTTGGCATTGTGCGGTTGCTGCTTGATGGTGTGCGAGAAGAACAGGTAGGCCTTGCCGGCCATCAGCATGTCCAAAGGAACCTCCTTCACGCCGATGATCAGGTCCCGGTCGGTGAGGTCATGCGTCAAGCGCACGTCCTTGGCCGTGTACTCGGCATCCGTGTAGGCGCGCACCTCACTTCGCTGCACGGCGATATCGATCCCCTGGAGCATGACCTCACGGCATTGCTTGGGGGTGAGGGGTACGCGGCGGTCCGGGGGGATTTTGCCTTCGCGGATAAGGCCGATCTTCTTGAACATGGTCTGGATTGGGGCGGCGAAAGTAGGGCTTCCGATCAGGGTGGCACTGACCGGAAGCAGTTCCACAGGGCGGCGTGGCCTTATCTTTGCGGTGTTCTTTGAAAAGCACTTCCATCTTGGGGCCGACCTGGTTTCGACAGCGGCTTCGTAGTGCGTGTAAGCATGCAGAGCGTTGGGGATACAGCTCTTTAATCCCGATCTCCAGCCTTAACCGGCAACACTGATTACGCACTTGCTGCCTAATAGCCCAAGGCTATGAAGCTGATCCCGTGAAGCACAGTAGCGGGGGCAAGTACTCCTCGGGGAGGCCCGCAGCCCTCCTTCCCGATCCAGGGGTATCGACCATGGGAAGCTGGCCAGCGCGGTGGTCCGGAGCGTTGGCGAGAAAACAGGACCTAAGCTGCAGGTAGGGCGTCCTTCCCCGGCCTGCTTCCGAAAACCAACGGAGGAAGAAGCATGTGGAAAGCTCGTGGTACGGTCGTTTGGACGAGGGTTCGAATCCCTCCGGCTCCACCTTCGCCTCGCCGAAGCAACGGCCTGCGCCAGCAGGTCGTTGCGAAGGCGAACTTGTTCCGCTGAAGCCTACGGCGGAAACGAACTGCGCCTCACCTCGTCCCGAACCCTCGTTCCCCCCATGCTTGTTGCCTCAGCTCGGCTACGGTGGACGCAGTCCACTCCATAAAATGGATTTCCCATACAAAGTATACATCCTGCGATGTGCGGATGGCCATCTATATGTGGGATGTACTGGGAATTTACCCGAGCGCCTTGCCCGGCATGGAAGGGGGGAGGTGCATTATACAAGCACACGATTGCCTGTTGAGTGTATTGCGGCATTCGGCTTTCCGGACAAGTACAAGGCATTCAATGTTGAGAAGTACCTGAAGTCCGGATCAGGGAGGGCTTTTATGAGCAGGCATTTGCTGTAGATCTTCGGCAGGCTGGAAGCTTCATCCGGATGCGATCGATCCAATCTGCTTAAAACCCCACGCCCACACCGCCGCTCAAGATCGGCCCTTGGCCGGCATAGAAGCTGTTCGGGTCCTGCAGCACCTCGAACAGGACCTGGAGGTAGAACACGGTCTTTCCACCGGCCGACTGGGCATACCCGCCACCCACCAGCAAGTGCGGCACCCAGATGCGGCCCTTGTCCTGCATGAAGTAGTAGTAGGGTTCCATGTTCAGATGCAGGAACTCGGCATGGAGGAAAACGGGTTCCAGCAACCGGTACCGCGTGAAAGCCCTGTATCCGTAGGCGCTCATCTCATAGGCCGGCGCAAAGCGGTTGTCCCGGAAGTAATTGTAGCTCACCCCCAGGCCCGTGGAGAGCTTTTGTGCCTTGTCCAGATGCAGGCCTACGATCGGGTCCAGCTGTATGGCGGTCACCGTGCCGAAGCTCAAACCGATGCCGCCGCCGAACCAAAGGCGGTCCTTGAAGGGGATCCTGTCCGGCTTGGCTTGGCGCGGCTGTACGTAGGCGGTGCTGTCCTGCCCCAAGGCCGCAGTGCAGGCAAGGCAGGCGAAGGCGAGGAGGAAGAGGAGGCGCTGCATCATGGCGAAAGTAGATCCGAAGGCCCCGGCTCCTGCACGTACAGGTTCCAGCAAGGCTGGGCATCCTCCCAATCGTAGGCGCGCAAAGCATATTGCTTCCACACGGGGATTGCGGGCAATGCCAGCTTCCAGGTTGCACCGGGCGTGTCCGCGCACCGGGGCCACGGCTCCCGGGCGATCAACAGCGAGCGGCCGGCCAATGCGGGGTCCGGGGAAATGCACGGATCATCGACCACGTTGCCGGTGATGCCTTGGGGAAGGTACCACGCCGGGATCTTGATGCGCCACACTTCGGTTTGCGGAGCGAGGTAGCGCAGTTCCATGCCTCCGTTGGGCCAATGCGATCGCACGTAGGAGGCCAAGCGCGTGTTGCCGCTTCCGGCGGGGGCGAACACCACACAGGCCAAGGCCACCAGGTTGATCGCCGCGATCACGATCGCCGGTCCGGTGATCCACCCTTTCCCCTGGATTCTTGCGGTGAACGCGGGCCAATGCCGCATCACGATGTCCAGGCCCATCACCAGCAACAGGGGCATCAGGTCCGCCAGCGGGTACAGGAAGCGCAGTTCCTTGTGTGGCAGGGCCACATGGAAAAGCACGAAAGGCAGGACCATCCACACCAGCACATGGCGGGGCCGGAAACGGAGCAGCAGCCATGTAGCCGCCAGGATCGGCAGGCCGATCACAGGCAGCGCGTACTTGATCACCCAGGGGAAGTAGTACCACCATGGATATTCCATGAAATCATGGTCGGGGCTTCCTTCAAGCCCGCGGCGGAGGTAGTTCCATGCCGTGAACACCGGCTCGCCATAGAACCAACTGTCCACCGCGAAGCCCAAGGCAAAAGCAGCCCCGAAACCTGCGGCCAGTGCAGCCAGCTTCGTGGCGGTATCCTTGCGGACGATCGCCAGCCAGCACAGCAGCCCGCCGACCGCCAGCACTACCGGGGGCCTGCACAGAAAGGCCAGGCCCAGGAGGCCGCCCGCGCGCAGATGGCCCATGCGCGCCGGTTGCGCCTTGAACAGCTCAGCGAGCGCCAACAGGAGGAACAGCCCGGACCAGGTTTCGCCCGTGAAGCGCACGTGCAGGAATGGCAGGAACCACAGGAACCAGGAGAGCCGCAGGAAAGTGGGCTGCAAGGCCGGCGGCACCTGCGCACGCATGGTGCGGGTGAAGCGGAGCACCGCGACAAAGGCCGATCCAGCGGTGAGCAGCCGCAGCAGCAGCGCCCACGTGCTGAAATCATGGATGCCGACCGCGCGTGCGGCGGCGAACACGCCTGCCGCCACGGCGGGGAGGAAGGCGGAACGGATCCGCTCGGCGTACTCCCACGGCAAAGGCTCGGCCGGTTCACGCTGCACCTTGTCACCGGCGAAGGCGATCACTTGGTGGAATTCATCCGCGCTGTGGTAGCCCGTGCTGAACCAGGCCGCCAGCAGCAGCACGACGAATGCCGGGAGCGGGATCCAGCGTTCGCGTGGCATGCCCATGCCCGCGAAGATGCATCGATCCGGCCGGTGCTTGGTTTAGAGGAAACGCTCCAATTCCTCGCGGATGGCGGCCATGAAGCCCTCGCTGGTGAGGTACTGGTCCGGTGCCACCTTGCTGCCGTGGATGCACACGGCGAGGTCCTTGGTCATCTTGCCCGCTTCCACGGTCTTGATGCACACGGCCTCCAGCATGTGCGCGAAATCCACCAGGGCCTGGTTGCCGTCCAGCTTGCCGCGGAAGGCGAGGCCGCGCGTCCAGGCGAAGATGCTGGCGATGGGGTTGGTGCTGGTGGGCTTGCCCTGCTGGTGCATGCGGTAGTGGCGCGTCACGGTGCCGTGGGCGGCCTCAGCCTCCATGGTCTTGCCGTCGGGCGTCAGCAGCACGCTGGTCATCAGGCCCAGCGAGCCGAAGCCCTGCGCCACGATGTCGCTCTGCACGTCGCCGTCGTAGTTCTTGCAGGCCCAGATGAAGCCGCCGTTCCACTTCAGCGCGCTGGCCACCATGTCGTCGATCAGGCGGTGCTCGTAGGTGATGCCCAGTTTCTCGAACTCGGCCTTGTAGTGCTGCTGGAAGATCGCCTCGAAGATGTCCTTGAAGCGGCCGTCGTACTTCTTCAGGATGGTGTTCTTGCTACTGAAGTAGAGGGGCCACTGCTTTTCGAGGGCCAGGCGGAAGCAGCTGTGGGCGAAGCCCTCGATGCTCTCCTCGGTGTTGTACATGCTCATGGCCACGCCGTCGCCTTTGAACTGGTACACTTCCCAGGTGGTGGGCTCGCCTTCATCGGGCGTGAAGGTCATGGTGAGCTTGCCCTTGCCCTTGATCACCGCGTCGGTGGCCTTGTATTGGTCGCCGAAGGCGTGGCGGCCGATCACGATGGGCTTGGTCCAGCCGGGCACCAGGCGCGGGATGTTGTTGATCACGATGGGCTCGCGGAACACGGTGCCGCCGAGGATGTTCCGGATGGTGCCGTTGGGGCTCTTCCACATCTGCTTCAGGCCGAACTCCTTCACGCGGGCCTCATCGGGCGTGATGGTGGCGCACTTGATGCCCACGTGGTGCTTCTGGATCGCCTTGGCCGCGTCCACGGTCACCTGGTCCGCCGTGGCGTCGCGGTGCTCGATCCCCAGGTCATAGTAGTCCAAGGGTACGTCCACGTAAGGGAGGATCAGTTGATCCTTGATCCATTTCCAAATGATGCGGGTCATCTCGTCCCCATCGATCTCCACTACGGGATTGGCCACCTTGATCTTCTGCATGCTGCCTGTATGGTCTTGATTTCGGGCCGCGAAGGTACCGCGCCCAAGGCGATCACATCGTACACTCCGGTGCCGGGGCCCGTATCCCCAGGATGGTGGCGGGCTTCGGGTCGGTGGTCCCGAGGCATCATGCGGATGCGCCGGAGCGGGTCACTGGCCGAGGTCCAGGTCCAGGTCCTCGCGCAGCTTGAGCAGGGCCGGGTTTTTCTCGGCCATAAGCATGAACTTGTCCCGCGGCGTGTAACGGGGACGCACGGCGGTGGCCTCGTGTTTCTGCACCTCCAGCTCCAGGCCGGGGATGCCCAGCTCCCGGCGCAGGAAGCCCATCAGCGCGGCCTTTTCCTCGCGCATGTAGTTCTCCTGCACGGTGTTCACGATGGTGAAGGTGATGGAGTTCGGGCCGGTGATCACCGGTTGCTTCGCCGTGAGGGTGGCATGCAGGCTGCTCTTGCCGTTTTGTTTCTGCTCGCGGGCGTACGTCGCCCAGGCCTTGGCAAGCAGGGCCTCGTTCAGCTCCCGTTCCGGGAGGGCGGTGCCCGTTCCTTCAGGTTGTTCCCCGGGCTGGTCCGATAGGTTGCCCTTGGGGGCTTGTTCCTTGGGGGGGGCCAGGTGTTGCAGGATGGAGACGCCGCCGGCCACGCGCCGTGCCGGGCGGTCGGGTGGTGCGGCCGTGGTGGTGGCCGGTTGCGTTGTGGGCAGCGCCGGGGCGGGTGCCGTCACCGGGGGTGGGGCGGGCGGGGGAGACGTGGGGCGTGTACGGGCTGCGGGCGCCGCGGTCACGTCAGGGCTTTTTTTTTCAACGGCGCCCTGCGGTACCGCACCGTCCGGTGCGCCTTGCGCCAGTTGGATCAAGGCCAGCTCCACCAGCAGCCGGGGCTCCTTGCTGTTCTTGTACTGCGCGTCCACCTGGCCCAACCGGGCCAAGCCTTCCACCAACAGATGGCGGGGCATGTTCCGGGCCTGTTCAGCGTACTGCGCACCCATGTCCTCGCTCACCTCCAGCAGGGGAATGGTGCGTGGGTCCTGGCTCACGAGCAGGTCGCGGAAATGCTTGGACAGGCCGGCCACGAACAGGTGTGCATCGAAGCCTTGGAAAAGGATCTCGTTGAAGGCGACCAATGCACCGGCCGCATCGCCCGTGCGGAGGCTCTCCGTGATGCTGAAATAGTGGTCATGGTCCAGCACATTGAGGTTCTTCCGCACATCGGCATAGGTCAACGTATCGCCTCCGTAGCTCACCAGCTGGTCGAAGATGCTGAGGGCATCACGCAGGCCGCCGTCGGCCTTTTGGGCGATGGTGTGCAGAGCCTGGGGCTCGGCCTTGACGCCCTCCTTGGCAGCTATCTCGGCCAGGTGTGCCGCAGTGTCCTTCACGGTGATCCGCCGGAAATCGAACACCTGGCAGCGGCTGAGGATGGTGGGCAGGATCTTGTGTTTCTCGGTGGTGGCCAGGATGAAGATGGCGTAGGAGGGAGGCTCCTCCAAGGTCTTCAGGAAGGCGTTGAAGGCGGCCTGGCTCAGCATGTGCACCTCGTCGATGATGTACACCTTCTTGGTGCCGATCTGCGGGGCGATCTGCACCTGTTGGATCAGGTTGCGGATATCGTCCACACTGTTGTTGCTGGCGGCGTCCAGCTCGAAGATGTTCAGCGAGTGCCCTTCCTCGAAGCTCTTGCAGCTGGGGCACTCCCCGCAGGTGGTAAGGTCCTCCTGCAGGTTTTCGCAGTTGATGGTGCGGGCCAGGATGCGTGCGCAGGTGGTCTTGCCCACGCCGCGCGGCCCGGTGAACAGGTAGGCTTGGGCCATGTGGCCCGAGCGGATGGCGTTCATCAGCGTGCTGGTGACATGCTCCTGCCCGACCACGCTCCCGAACGTCGCCGGGCGGTATTTCCGTGCGCTGACCACAAATCGTTCCATCGAGGGCGAAGATACTTGGGCAGGCAGAACCGGCCGAGGCCGAAGTTCATGGGCCAGGAAGTCATCGCCGGGGCATGGGGGAGGCGCCGTTGGGATGGACCGCATCAACCGGCTGGGCGCCCGGCGTTTTCCGGGATGCACCTCCGATTCAACCTTTTGGTTACATTTGCACCCCAATTTTACCAGAGGCACATGACCAAAAGGTACGAGACCGTCTTCATTCTAACTCCCGTTTTGTCTGAGGACCAGGCAAAGGAGGCGGTCAGCAAGTTCAAAGACCTTCTGAAGGAAGGCAATGGCAAGGTCCGCCATGAAGAGAACTGGGGGATGCGCAAGTTGGCGTATCCCATCCAGAAGAAGTCCTCGGGCTTCTACCACCTGATCGAGTTTGAGAGCGAGCCCTCGCTCATTGCCAAGCTCGAGACCGAATACCGCCGCGACGAACGGGTGATCCGCTTCCTGACGGTGGCCATGGACAAGCATCACATCGCCTTCGCCGAGAGCCGCCCCGGTCGGGGAGGGAAGCAGGCTGGCGAAGGTGATCGCACCCCCCGCAACAAGAAAGTCAACGCCTGAACCCAACGAAGATGAGCGAAGAAACAACCGCCACCGCTTCGGAATCGGCAGCCGCCAGGACAGGCGGGGGATCCAATAACGAGATCCGCTATCTCACGCCGATCGCCATCGAGACGAAGAAGGAGAAGTACTGCCGCTTCAAGAAGCTCGGCATCCACTACATCGATTACAAGGACGCGGACTTCCTGCTGCGCCTGGTGAACGAGCAAGGCAAGATCCTTCCCCGCCGCCTCACCGGCACCAGCCAGAAGTACCAGAAGCGCGTGGCCCAGGCCGTGAAGCGCAGCCGTCACCTGGCCCTGATGCCGTACGTGGCCGACATGCTCAAGTAAGAACCCGTGACCATGGAAGTGATCCTCAAACAAGACGTGGAACACCTGGGCTTCGCCAATGACGTGGTGAAGGTGAAGGACGGCTACGCACGCAATTTCCTGCTTCCCCGCAAGCTGGCCGTGGCCGCCACCGCCAGCGAGCGCAAGCAGCTCGCAGAAACCCTCAAGCAGCGCGCACACAAGGAGGTGAAGCTGCGCGAAGAGGCTGACAAGAACGCCGGCAAGCTCGCGGCCCAAGCGGTGAAGATCGCCGCCAAGGTGGGCGAGCAGGGCCGCATCTTCGGCAGTGTGAACACCATCATGCTCAGCGATGCCTTCAAGGCCTTGGGCGTGGAGGTGGACCGCAAGCACATCAAGATCAAGGGGGAGGCCATCAAGGCCATCGGCACCTACGAGGCCGAGGTCACCTTCCACCGCGACGTGGTGAAGACCATCTCCTTTGAGGTGGTGGAGGAATAAGGCAGTCGAACAAGCCATGGGAAGGGCCGTTCCGCAAGGGGCGGCCCTTTCGTCATTTCGGCACATCCCGGCGCGTAGCTTCGCCCCATGGCCGAGGCCGACCCGCAGCAACGCACCCTGCTCCGCTTCCTGGCCCGCCTGGGGCAGGCCGAGCTGGCCGCCGGTAACGCGGTGGCCCTGGTGGAGCGCGACCTGGGGCAGATCGCCAGGCGCCACGGCCAGCCCGGCATCCTGGTCTTCGCCCTGCCCACCGTGCTCATGGTGCAGTCCGATGACGGGCACGAGCACCGCGTGCAGATCACTCCCGGGCCGTACCGCGTGGGCGAGCTGCGCTTCGACCAGATGGAGGGCGTGCTGGAGATCGCCCGCGAGGCGCGCGCCGGGCGGCTGTCGCCCGCGGACGGCCTGCGCAAGCTGGATGCCGTCTGGCGCATGAAGCACCGGTACGGCGACTTCGGCTACGTGCTGGGCTACCTGTTGACCACCATCGGCATCGCCCTCATCCTTCGCCCCACGTGGAGCGGGCTGGGCTATGTGGCCGGGCTGGGCCTGCTGGCGGCCCTGCTGCAAGTGGCCGTAAGGCGGCAGCCGGCCTGGGCCGCCGTGATGCCCGTGGTGGCGGCCTTCATCCTGTCCTCGGCCGTGGCGCTGCTTTACCGGTACGGGGTGCAGGAACCCGTGTTCCAGCTGCTGATCCCGCCGTTGATCGTCTTCCTGCCCGGCATCATGCTCACCGTGGCCGTGGTGGAGCTGGCATTCTCCAACACGGTCTCCGGGGCCAGCAGGCTGGTGGCCGGCTTCACGCAGCTGATCCTGTTGGCCTTCGGCCTGCTGGGCGGTTTCCGCCTGTTCGGTGGGGAAATGCCCATGATGCAGGCCGCCGACCGCCTGGCCCCTTGGCTGGCCTGGTTGGGCGTGGTGGTCTTTGCGCTGGGCCTCCACCTGTTCATGAGCAGCCGGCGCAGGTCGTTGCCCTGGATGATGCTCACCATGCTGATGGCCTACTTCGGGCAGTACGTCAGCGGCGTGTTGGTGGACGGGGCCTCCACGGCCTTCTTCGGCGCTGCGGTGATGGCCATCACCGCCCTGGTGATCGAATACCGGTTCAAGGGGCCGCCGGCGTTGGTGACCATCATCCCCGCCTTCTGGCTGCTCGCCCCGGGATCGTTCGGCCTGGTGAGCATCACCACCATGGCCGCGGAGGGTATGGGCACGGCCGGAAGCATCCTGCAGCTGCTGTTCATCCTCACGGCCATCGCCACCGGCGCGCTCATCGGGGCTTTCTTGTACAGTGGCCTGCTGCACGTGCGCCGCGCCCGCTGGTGGCGCAAGGGTCCGCCCGTTCCGGAGAGCGGCCCGGAGGAGTGGGAAGGCACCCTGTAGGTGGATCTGAAAAGGCATCCCGGCAGGCCGCCCACACGGATGTGTACCTTTGCGGCCGAAAAAACTATTGCAGCGAAAAGCCATGGCACACATTTTCGATATCGACATGATCAAGGCGGTCTACGAGCGCTATCCGGCGCGCGTGGCCGCAGCCCGCAAGGCGTTGGGCAGGCCGCTCACGCTCACCGAGAAGATCCTGTACGCACACCTCACGCAGGGGGAGGCCACCAAGGAGTACAAGCGGGCGGGGGATTACGTCGATTTCGCACCGGACCGGGTGACCATGCAGGACGCCACGGCGCAAATGGCCTTGCTGCAGTTCATGACCACCGGCAAGTCCAAGGTGGCCGTACCCACCACCGTGCACTGCGACCACCTGATCCAAGCGCGGGTGGGGGCCAAGCAGGACCTGCAGGACGCGCTGCTCAAGGGCAATGAGGTGTACCAGTTCCTGGAAAGCATCAGTAACAAGTATGGAATCGGCTTCTGGCGCCCCGGCGCGGGCATCATTCACCAGGTGATGTTGGAGAACTATGCGTTCCCCGGCGGCATGATGATCGGTACCGACAGCCACACGCCCAACGGCGGCGGCCTGGGCATGCTGGCCATCGGCGTGGGTGGTGCCGACGCCTGCGACGTGATGAGCGGCCTTCCCTGGGAACTGAAGCAGCCCAAGATCATCGGGGTGCACCTCAAGGGCCGGCTCAGCGGATGGGCGTCCGCCAAGGATGTCATCCTGGTGGTGGCGGGCATCCTCACCGTCAAGGGCGGCACCGGTGCTATCGTGGAGTACTTCGGCCCCGGCGCGCAGAGCCTGAGCGCCACCGGCAAGGGCACCATCTGCAACATGGGCGCGGAGATCGGCGCCACCACCAGCACCTTCGGGTATGACGACAGCATGCGCCGCTACCTCACCGGCACCGGCCGCGCCGAGGTGGTGGAGTTGGCGGACCGGATCGCCGAGCACCTCACCGGCGACCCCGAGGTCTATGCCGATCCCGGAAAGTACTTCGACCAGGTGATCGAGATCGACCTCAGCACCCTGGAGCCGTACATCAACGGGCCCTACACACCCGACCTGGCCTGGCCCATCAGCAAGTTCGCCGCTGCGGTGAAGGAGCACGGATGGCCCGAGAAGTTGGAGGTGGGTCTCATCGGCAGCTGCACCAACAGCAGCTACGAGGACCTGACGCGCAGCGCCTCCGTGGCACGCCAGGCCATCAGCAAGGGATTGAAGGCCACCAGTGAGTTCACCGTTACCCCGGGCAGTGAAACGGTGCGGTACACCGCCGAGCGCGATGGCCTTTTGGCCACCTTCGAGGAAATGGGCGGGGTGGTGCTGGCCAATGCCTGCGGGCCATGTATCGGCCAATGGGCGCGCCACATCGATGATCCCGAGCGCAAGAACTCCATCCTGACCTCCTACAACCGCAACTTCGCCAAGCGCAATGACGGCCACTCCAGCACGCACGCCTTCGTGGCGAGCCCGGAGTTGGTCACCGCCATGGCCCTCAGCGGCCATCTCTCGTTCAACCCCCTTACCGATACGCTTCGGAATGCCGCGGGCGAGGAGGTGAAGCTGGATGAGCCGGTGGGCCTTGAACTGCCGCCGAAAGGGTTTGATGTGGATGATCCCGGCTACAAGGCCCCTGCCGCCGATGGCAGCAGCGTGGAAGTGGTGGTGAAGCCTGGCAGTGACCGCCTGCAGCTGCTCGAACCCTTCCCCGCATGGGATGGCAACAACATCACCGGTGCGGTGCTCCTGATCAAGGCCAAGGGCAAGTGCACCACGGACCACATCAGCATGGCCGGGCCCTGGCTGCGTTACCGCGGCCACCTGGACAACATCAGCAACAACACGCTCACCGGGGCCATCAACGCCTTCAACGGCGAGGCCAACAAAGTGAAGAACCAGATCTCCGGCGAGTACGGGGAAGTGCCTGCCGTGCAACGCGTCTACAAGGCTGCGGGCATGCCCAGCGTGGTGGTGGCCGATCAGAACTACGGCGAGGGCAGCAGCCGCGAGCATGCCGCCATGCAGCCCCGCCACCTCGGCGTTCGTGCGGTGCTGGTGAAGAGCTTCGCCCGCATCCACGAGACCAACCTGAAGAAGCAGGGCATGCTGGCGCTCACCTTCGCCGATGAGAGCGACTTCGACAAGGTGCAGGAGGACGACCGCTTCGACTTCACCGACCTGGCGCAGTTCACGCCCGGCAAGCCGCTCACCGTGGTGCTCATCCACAAGGACGGCAGCAAGGACACCATCATCTGCAACCACACCTACAATGCCCACCAGATCGAATGGTTCAAGGCGGGCAGTGCATTGAACCTGATCCGGGCACAGCAGAAGAAGTGACCGGTATTGTTGATCATGGAGCCCCGCCCCCGGAGGCGGGGCTTCTCATTTTTCGGGCAGCAACAGGCAGGCATCCCCAATTTTAGGGAGCAGCTGGATTGAGGTCTTGGGGTATATTTGGGATAAACTCATTATCCATGAACAATCCTTACAAGCAAGTCGCCATGGCGCTCTGTGTGTTGTCGGCCACCGCGCTTTCCGCCCAAGTGAGCTTCGGCGGAAAGGTGGGTACCAACTATTTCCTCGGTGCGCAGAAGATCCAACCGGAGCAGAAGGACATGCCCAGCAACCCCAAGGGATTGGGCCTATCCTTCGGCGGTTTTGCGGGTATCCCGTTCTCCGACCTGGTGGGTGTCCGGCCGGAGATCATGTTTTCCTTCCGCAAGGCCAAGTCGGACTTGACGATCAACCGCTCCTATACCAATAGCGCCGAAGTGGTGCAGGGTGGGGGCACCTATACGGGGACCATGGACTACACCTCGGAGACCGACCAACGGCTGTCCTATTTCCAGGTCAACGTGCCCTTGACGCTCAGCCCTTCGGAAGGGCTCCGGGTGATGCTTGGACCCTCGATCAATTTCCTGATGGGTGGAAAGCAGAACACCGATGAGACCACCACGTGGAAAGGCACCATCACCAATGGGAACCAACAACAATCGGTGGACCAGCAGGACCTTGCCACCTCCAAGAAGAAGGGCAGCAGCGCCATCAAGGATTTCAAGAAAGCGGATGTCATGGTGATGGCCGGGGTTGGCTATACCCTGCCCGTGGGTTTTGACATGGACCTGCGGTATTACCGGGGGTTGAGCACCACCTACGACCGCACCGAGAGCAACACCCGCCATCGGGTATGGACCAACCTGATCGAACTCGCCATCGGCTGGCAGTTTGGCGGGGAATGATCATGGTTCACCGCTCAGCGTGGGTCCGATAGTGCATCCCTTCGGCTGAAGCGATGACCGGGACGGTCAGCTCAGGCGACTCGTCGAAGTCCTCCGCCTACTTGGGGCTCCGCGTGGCCTACAACTTCCGATCCCGGCATAGTGCATGAAGAGGGCCACTCCGCATGGAGCGGCCCTTTTGCATTCATGGCCTGCATGAGGCGGGCATGGCCCTGGTCATGGCCCACGTGACCCGGAAAGGAGTAGTTTCGGCGCCATGTCCACCACCTATCAATTGCTCGACGGAAAAGCGTGTTCCAAGGCCGTGCTTGAACGCATCGCCAAGGGCGCCATGGAAGTGAAGAAGAAGCGGGGACGTCCGCCGCACCTGGCCGCCGTGCTGGTGGGTGATGACCCCGCCAGCCAGACCTACGTGGCCAGCAAGGTCAAGGCCTGCGAGGGCGTGGGCTTCCAGAGTACGTTGTTGCGCAGGCCTGCTGATGTCACCGAGGGCGACCTGCTGGAACTGGTGGCCAGCCTGAACGCCGATGCAAGTCTGGACGGATTCATCGTGCAGCTTCCCCTGCCGAAACAGATCGACGAGGAGCGTGTGACCCTGGCCATCGCCCCGGGAAAGGATGTGGACGGCTTCCATCCGCAGAACCTGGGCCGCATGATGCTGGGCCTGCCGGGCTATCTGCCGGCCACCCCCAGCGGTATCCTGGAGCTGCTGAAGCACCATGAGGTGCCCACCGAAGGCAAACATTGCGTGGTGGTGGGCCGCAGCAACATCGTGGGCACCCCGATGGCCGTGTTGATGAGCCGGAACGCGAACCCTGGAAACTGCACGGTCACCGTGGCGCACAGCCGTACCAGGGACTTGCGCGCCATCACGCGCCAGGCCGACATCCTGATCGTGGCCATCGGGAAGGCCAACTTCATCGGCGAGGACATGGTGAAGGACGAGGCCGTGGTGGTGGATGTGGGCATCCACCGCTTGGAGGACCCCACGCGGAAGAACGGGTTCCGCCTTTGCGGCGATGTTGACTTCGACCGGGTGGCCCCCAAGTGCAGCTGGATCACCCCGGTGCCCGGTGGCGTGGGCCCCATGACCGTAACCTCCCTGTTGCTGAACACGCTGAAGGCCGCAGGCGGATGAAGCACACACCGCTCGTGCATTGCACGGACCCCGCGGGGAAGCATGCCGCGGTCATCCACGAAATTCATTCCTAATGAACGGACAGCAGGATTCATTTTTCAAGCAGGTGTTCGACAACAACCGCAAATGGGTGGCCGGCAAATTGGCCGTCAACCCTGCGTACTTCGAGCAATTGGCACAAGGGCAGAACCCCGAGATCCTTTTCGTGGGCTGCAGCGACAGCCGCGTTACCGCGGAGGAGCTGATGGGGGCCAATCCGGGCGAGATGTTCGTGCACCGCAACATCTCCAACATCGTGGGCAGTGCGGACCTCAATGCGCTCAGCGTTGTGGAGTACGCCATCGGTACCCTGAAGGTGAAGCACGTGGTGGTATGCGGGCACTACGGATGTGGCGGTGTGAAGGCCGCCATGCAGGCTCAGGACCTGGGCCTGCTCAACCCCTGGCTCAGGCAGATCCGCGACGTGTACCGCCTGCACAAGGCCGAATTGACCGCCATCACGGACGGGCAGGAACGCTATGACCGCCTGGTGGAGCTCAATGTGGAGGAGCAGTGCATCAACGTGATCAAGACGGCCGTGTTCCAGCGCGCCTACCTCCGCGATGGACTGCCCACCGTGCATGGTTGGGTCTTCGACATGCGCACCGGCGAACTGGTGGACCTGAACTTCGATTTCGTGGCCAAGCTCGAGGAAGTCCGCCAGATCTACGACCTGGGCACCTCCCTGTGATCCGCATTTCCACCCCGTTTCATTTACCAACCTTGATCCGATCGATCAATCCGCCCATGCTGGCCCGGGCTCTTGCCTTCCTTTTTGTCCTCGCCTTTGCACTTAACCTGCCAGCCCAAGTGAAAACCACCAGGGCCAAGGTGGATTGGGGGCCGGACCAGTCGATGAAGGACGGCGGGGCATTCCAGGAGTTGCTGGGGGAAAGGAACAACGCCACATTCCTCCTGATGGCCCGCAAGAAGGACCTTTTCATCCGGCGGATGGACGGATTGAAGATGGCCTGGCAGAAGCCGTTGGACCTGGAGCTGGACAAAAGGGACCTGATACTTCAGCGGGTCGTCATCACCCAAAGGGAGGTGGTGGTGTTGGCCTCGTACTATGACAAGGGGACGAACGAGAACAGCCTGTATGGCATGCGCTTCGACCAGGAAAGTTTCGCTCCGGTGCAGTCGGCCGTGAAGCTCACGTCCATCCCGGCGGAGAAGCAGTCCAACACCGGGAGCTTCTCCATCCACTCCTCTCCCGATGGCAGCAAGATCCTGGTCCACGTGTTCTTCCCGGTGGAGAAGGACGTGGCGAGCAGATCGCGCATGGAGATGTACGACCCCGGGATGCGGTTGCTGTGGTCCCAGGAGCATGTGCTCCCCTACGACTCGGACGAATTCCAGGTGGAATCGCAGCGGGTGGATGATGACGGCAGCGTGGTGACGCTGGGGGTGAAGTACGCCCGGAAGTCCGAGAAGCGGGCGCTGAAACGGGAGAACAAGGCCACCTACGAGTACCACCTGCTGACCCTCACGGGAGAGAGCGCCCAAATGGAGGATCACCCGATCGTGGTGGGGGACAAGTTCCTGCAGGACATGACCCTTTCCATCGCGAAGACCGGCGACATCCTCTGTGCCGGGCTGTACGGCAACCAGGGGAGCTTCAGCGTCCGGGGCGCCTTCTTCCTCCGGCTGGACCGCGCCACCAAGCGCATCCTGCACGAGAGCTACAAGCCGTTTGAGGATGACTTCATCACCTCCTACATGACCGAGCGGCAGGCAGCCAAGGCCAGGAAAAAGGCCGAACGGAAGGAGGAGGAGCTGGAACTTCCCGAATTCCAGTTGCATGACATCGTGCACCGCGATGATGGGGGAGCGGTCCTGCTGGCCGAGCAGTACTACATGTACACCACCACCCATACTTCCTCCATGAACGGGCAGACGTACACCACCACGGTGGTGCACTATGTGTACAACGATGTGCTGGTGATCAACATCAGCCCGGTCGGCGACATCGAATGGGCGGTGAAGGTGCCCAAGCGGCAGCATACCACCGGAGCGGCGACGTTCAGCGGCTTCGCGTTGAACGTGAAGGGGGACAAGCTCTACCTGGTGTTCAACGATTCCGGGGAGAACCTCTTCCTGAAGCCTGGGGACAAGGTGAAGCAGTTCGAGGTGACCGGGGAGGATGCCCTGGTGGTGCTGGCCACCGTGGACCGGAACGGGGAGGTGGCGCGCGAGGCCCTGTTCTCGCCCGAGCGCCGCGATGTGATCCTACGGCCGATGGACTGCGTGGAACTGGACAACAAGGACATGTTCATCTACGCCAGCCGCAAGAACGACTACCGCTTCGGGCTGATCACGTTCAAATAGGCCTACACGGCGGACTTTCGGCGCAGGGCGGCCATCTTCAGCACGGCCACCGCGGCCTCCACGCCCTTGTTGCCATGCCGGCCGCCGCTGCGCGCCCGTGCCTGCTCCATATTGTCATCGGTGAGCACGCAGAAGATCACGGGCAGGCCGGTCTTCAGGCCCACTTCCATGATGCCATGGGCCGTGGCCTGGCAGACGAAATCGAAGTG
The DNA here is from genome assembly GCA_023382455.1 of Flavobacteriales bacterium. Classification (GTDB taxonomy): domain Bacteria; phylum Bacteroidota; class Bacteroidia; order Flavobacteriales_F; family PHOS-HE28; genus PHOS-HE28. The sequence goes on along the minus strand of JAHDVX010000002.1, from coordinate 63,230 downwards.
GGGTGTTTCGCCGCGCACCACGCTGCCGATGCAGATCACGCCGTCCAGGTCGTGGCGCTCCAGCAACAGTTGGGCGCCCAGGGCCAGCTCAAAGCTGCCGGGTACGGATTCCTCGCGGATGTCCTTCAGGGCCACACCGTGCTTGAGCAGCGTTTCCACGGCCCCATCGCGCAAGGCCCCGGTGATCTCGGCATTCCATTCGCTGACCACCAGGCCCAAACGCAGACCGGTGCCCTTGGGGACACCGGCTGCATCATATTTCGAAAGGTCCGTGGTGGCCATTACGAAGGCTGGCCGGCCATGGCCTGGGCGCGGGCACCATACTTGCGGGCGGTGGCGGCATCAGGGGACATCGGGTAGTCGCGGCTGATGCGCTCGAAGCACTTCGCGGCGTTCTTCCAGTCGTTCTGCTGCTGGTAGAGGATGCCGGCCTTCATCAGGAACATCGGCGTGGTGTAGTCGCTCTTCACCATGTCCGCGGCCTTCATGAATTGGGCCAAGGCCTCCTCGGGGCGGCCCAGTTCCACCAGCACGTCGCCTTGGTTCCCGGTGGCCATCACGCGCAGCACGTCATCGCCCAGGTCGGCTTCCTTGTAGTACTGCAGCGCCGACTCATAGTCACCCTTCTGGTGATTGATCACCGCGATGTAGAACTTGGCGAGCTGGCCCGTGGCGGTGGATCCATATTGATCGGCCACGTCGGCAAAGCCCAGGAAGTTGCCGTCGCCGTTCAAGGCCAGGTCCAAGCTGTCGATCTCGAAATAGTACTGGGCCTTCCAGATCATGTCCTGCGCCTCCTTGGCTTTCGGCTCCACCACCCATTTGCGGTAGCCCAGCAGGCCGCCGACGATCACCAGCACGGCGATCACCGCGATGGAAACGGTGTTCTTGTGCTTCTCCAGGAACAGCTCGCTTTTGGTGTAGAGCTGGCCGAGGTCAATGTCCTTCTCCTCCGTGGTTTGCGTCGACATCGTGGTGCCCGTCGATTTTTTTGTGGAGCGCAAAAGTAGGTGTTCCGCCCAAACCGGCCAGCAACCGGCCCCAAATACGGCGATTGCGTCTATCGGCGCGGTGCCCCGCGGGGCGGTCTATCTTTGGCGCTGCGCCATGAATGTCCAGCTCAGCCGCCTTTCGGTGCTCCAGTTCCGTAACCATCGCGAGGCCGGCGTGGAGCTGGGCCCGCAGGTGAATTGCCTGGTGGGGCCCAACGGCACGGGGAAGACCAATCTGCTGGACGCCGTGCACTACCTGTGCATGTGCAAGAGCTATTTCGAGTCGCAGGACCTGCTGAACGTCCTGCACGGGGAGGAATGGTTCATGGTGAAGGGGACCATGGAAACGCCCGCCGGGCCGGATGAGCTGTCCTGCTCGGTGCGCAAGGGGCACCGTAAGGTGTTCATCCGCAACCGGAAGGAATACGACCGCTTGGCCGACCATGTGGGCCGCTTTCCGGCGGTGATGGTGACGCCCTACGACGGTCAGTTGGTGCTGGACGGCAGCGAGGTGCGGCGGCGCTTCCTGGACGGGCTGATCGCCCAATTCGACCGCGCCTACCTGGACCATCTGCTGCGCTACAACCGGGCCCTGGCCCAGCGCAACCTGTTGCTGAAGGCCCTCCACGGCCCGCCTTCGCGCGGGGCGATGGACCCGTGGGATGAGCAGCTCATCCTGCACGGCGAGGCGGTGCACGCGGTGCGCAAGGAGTTCATGGCCGCCATGGCACCGCTGCTGGAGCAGCATTATCAGGGCATCGCCGACGGGCCGGAGCGGGTGGCACTGGGCCACCGCACGGAATTGGACGAGGCCTCCATGCGCGAGATCCTGGATGCGCGCCGTGAGCGGGACCTGCAGGCCCAGCATACCACCGGCGGCACCCACAAGGACGACCTGGTGTTCAGCATCGACGGCAGGTCCCTGCGCAAGTTCGGCAGCCAGGGCCAGCAAAAGACCTTCCTCATCGCCTTGAAGCTGGCCCAATTCGACCTGACCACGGCACGCACCGGACTGAAGCCCCTGCTGCTGCTGGACGACATCTTCGACAAGATCGACCCGAAGCGCATGCGGCACCTGCTGCGGTTGCTGGGCGATGGCCGTTTCGGGCAGGTGATCATCACCGACACCGATGCCGCCCGCCTGCATGCCGCGCTGGACGGCCTTGGGCTCGACACGCGCTTCTTCCTGTTGGACCACCAGGGCATCACCGTGGCGGCGACCGGACAAACCGCACACGCATGAGGCGCAGCAACGAGACCAGCCTGAAGGAGGCGATGGAGCAACTGGTGGATGCCTATGGCCTGCGCGAAAAGCTGGATGAACAGGCCGTGGCCAGCCTATGGGACGAACTGGCCGGAGGGCTGGTGGCCCGCCACACCGTGGCCGTGAAGCTGCGCAAGGGCACGCTCCACATCAAAGTGGACAGCGCGCCCCTGCGGCAGGAGCTTCTGTACATGCGCGAAGGCCTGCTGAAGACCATCAACGAGCGGCTGGGGCGGCCCGTGGTGGAGCAGGTCAAGCTGGATTGAGGCCCGATCGGGCCTGCTCAGTACTGTTCGCGGGTGGTGAAGAAGAAAGCCCCCTCGATGGCGGCGTTCTCGTCGCTGTCGCTGCCGTGCACGGCATTCTTGGCCTTGCTCTCGGCGAAGCGCTTGCGGATGGTGCCTTCGGCGGCCTCGGCGGGGTCGGTGGAGCCGATCAGCTTGCGGAAATCCTGCACGGCATTGTCCTTTTCCAGGATGGCCGCCAGCACGGGGCCGCTGGCCATGTATTCCACCAGTTCGCGGTAGAAGCCGCGCTCCTTGTGCACTTCATAGAATTTCCCGGCCTCGGCTTCCGAAAGCCGGGTGTATTTCAGGGAAACGAGCCGGAAGCCGGCGGAAAGGATCATGTCCAGCACTTTGCCGGCATGGCCCGCGGCCATCGCCTCGGGCTTGATCATGGTGAACGTTCTATTGGTTGCCATCGTAGGAATGTTGAAAAACGGCGGCAAAAGTAGCCGTACTCCACACCCCGGATCACTTCGCCTGCTGTTTTCTTCGCATTGTGTTGCGCCGACCTCGGTCCGGCGTGCCTCCAATCGACCCCCATGCATCACAAGTATATCCCCCTGGTCCTGGCCGCAGCCTTGGCCTCATGCAACGCCCCGAGCGGTGAAAAGCCGGAAGCCAAGGAGGAACAGACCTTGGTCATCGGCGGCCTCGATGCCTCGGAAAGCACCGTGGACTACTACCAGATGCCCACGCCCAATGAGCTCTTCCAGATCGTGAAGACCATGTCCGGCGAGGGCCAGAAGCGCATGATGAGCCCGGCGAACAATGTGGATCGCTTTGCCACCCGCGGAAAGAAGGCGCTCAACTTCGGGGTTTATGCCACCGATCTGGTCTACGCCAGTACCTACAAGATCACCAGCGAGGTGGTGCGCTACTACCTCACCTGCAAGAAGCTCGGCGACGACCTGGGCTTGGCCGGCTCCTTCACCGACAAGGATTTCCTGCGCCTGGAGCGCAACCTCACCCGGGGCGATTCCCTGGACGTGATCAGCAACGAAGCCTACGAGAAAGCCTACCGCCGGATGCAGGATGAGCGCATGGGCCCCACCTTGGCCCTGGTACTGGCCGGCGGCTGGGTGGAGACCATGCACCTGGTGGCGCGCCAAGTGATCCATTTCGATGCCGCCGACCCGTTGGTGCTGCGCGTGGCCGAACAGAAGACCAGCATGGAGCACCTGATCGAGATGATGGAGAAGTACAAGGATGACAGGGAAGTGGCCGCCATGCGCGCGGACCTGGTGAAGCTGCGTGACATCTATGATACGTTCCCCGTGGTGCGCAACCCGCATCAGGGAAGCTCGCCCAGCGGCCGGCAGATCCTGGGCGAGGATGTCACCATCGTCATCACACCGGATGGTTTTGACCAATTGGTGGCCACCTTGGAAGGGATCCGTGAGCGCATCATCATTCCGGAGGACAGCCCAGAGGCGGCGAAAAGCTGAATAGGACCATGAGACTACGACATTCCATCACCACCTTGCTGGTCGCGGCGGCGACTTTCCAGGGCATGGCCCAAAGCGAATGCGCCGAATACTGGCGGTCGGCGTCACGTTCCAGTGATGCACGCTTCAAAGTGAACGGCCAAAGCGCAAGTGCAAGTTTGCAGGTGGGGGTGCCCACCGAGCTTAATATCATCATCTACAAGGGCCAGGATTACCGCATTTCCACCGTGTATGACGAGAAGGTGCTTGGCGACCACCTGGTGATCCGCATCGTCGAAAAGGTGCGCGGCCCCAAGAAGCGGCCGGCCTCCTCGGTGAAGGTGGACGGTGAGAAGCCCGAGTTCGAGGATGTACGCAAGGTGATCTGGGACAACCAGGAGCACGAGATGGCCGATGAAGTGGAATTCACCGCCACCAGCACCAAGCGTATCGCCATCGAGATCACGGCCCCCGGGGCACCCGAGAATCCGAAGGATGCCAAGCGCGGTCGTCCCCAACCGGACATCGGCTGCATCGGTATCCTGATCGAGCACATGCCCACGCCGACGATCGGCTTTTGACGGACAGCCCGCGAACCGTACGGCAGCGGCCTATTTTTGCCGCACATGGTTCATCCTTCCGCAACCCCGGAGGCCTTGGCGGCCTTGGCCGGACTGCTTGCAACGCCTCGCCGTGCCGTTGTTACCGCACATACCAATCCGGATGCCGACGCACTGGGAAGCAGCCTGGCCTGGGCCGGCGTGCTCCGGGCCATGGGCCACCAGGTGAGCGTGGTGCTGCCCGACCCCGCGCCGGCCAACCTGCGTTGGATGCCCGGCCATGAACGGGTGGTCAACCATCAAGAGGACAAGGATGCCGCCGAGCAGGCCATGGCCGCTGCGGAGATCGTCTTCTGCCTGGATTTCAACCGGACGGACCGCCTGAAGGACCTGGAGCCCGCCGTGCGTAACGTGCCCCTGAAGGTGCTGATCGATCATCACCGCGACCCGGGCACCGGGTATGACGTGGCATTCAGCGATACTTCGGCCTCCTCCACCTGCCAGATGGTGCATGATGTGGTAACGGGCCTGGGCAAGGCGGACCTGATCGACAAGAACATCGCCACCTGCCTCTACGCCGGCCTCATGACGGACTCCGGCTCCTTCCGCTTCCCCAGCACCAGCCCGCACACCTTGCGCGTGGCCGCCGCCGTGATGGCACGCGGCGCGGATCCCCAACAGGTGTACAGCGCCATCATGGAGGACAACAGCCTGGACCGGCTGCGCCTCACCGGGTTCGCGCTCCATGAACGCCTGCAATTGCACCATGGCGGGGAGGTGGCGGTCATCGCCCTGTCGCGGGCCGACCTGGAGCGCTTCAACTACGTGGCCGGCGATACGGAAGGGTTGGTGAACCAGGGGTTGTCCGTGCGCGGCGTGCGGCTTTCCGCCTTCCTGGCCGAACGCAAGGACATGGTGAAGATCAGCCTGCGGTCGCGGGGAGCCCTGCCGGTGAACGAGTTCCTGTCCGCGCATTTCCAGGGTGGCGGACATGCCAATGCGGCCGGTGGCCGTTCCTCGCTTTCGCTGGAAGAGACCGTGGCCGGGTTGATGCGCGAGCTGCCGGCCTTCCTGGCCGCCCATCCCCGATGAGACGTCTGCTACCATGGATGGTGGCGGCATTGGCCGCCTGCGGGCAAGGACCTGCCGCCCCCCCGGCATCCGTGGGTACCCGGCCTGAAGCGCGGGACAACAGCCTGGTGGACGAGAACAAGCGCTTCGCACAGCGCGAGGAGCGCGACATCCAGGATTGGCTGCGGCGCCAGGGCACGCCAATGGTGGCCACTGGAAGCGGGTTGCGCTACAAACTGGTGCGCGATGTGCCCGGTGATACGGCCCGCCCCGGCGAAGTGGCCGTGCTCAACTTCGCCGTGCTGCTGCTCAATGGCGACACGTGCTACACCTCTCAGGCCTCCGGCCCGGCCGAGTTCCGCATCGAGCATGCCGACGTGGAAAGCGGCCTTCAGGAAGGCGTCCAGCACCTGTCGGTGGGGGATAGCGCCGTGCTGGTGATCCCCAGCGCGAGGGCCTTCGGCCTGCTTGGCGACCGGGACAAGATCCCCATGCGGAGCCCGGTGGTCTACCACATCGGCCTGGTGGGTCTGCATCCATGAAAGCGGCTGTGGTTGTCGGCGCCTTGGTGCTGCTGGTGTGCGGCTGCGGCCGTGCCCCGTTGAAGGGAGGGAGCGAGATCGGGGATGACGTCTACTGGCGCCTCAACACCTTGGGTGACGGGGAGCGGCTCCCTGCGGACAGCGACAGCGTACTGATGCGCATCCGTGTGGCCCGGCAAGGCACAGCCCCGGGTTCGCTGTACAGTACCGAGCAATGGTACACGGTAGGGGGGGCGGGGCGTTCGGGTGCTTGGTTCGCCCGCATGCGCCAAGGGGACAGTGCCACCCTGCTCATGCGGCCCGGCGGCGTGCCTTGGGCCGAGTTGGGCGCACGCCCCGAGCTGGACTTACCTGACACGGCCTGGGTGCAGTTGGAGCTCTCGCTGCGCGATATCCGCACGCCGCAACAGACGCGCGAGCGGGCCCGTGCCGCGTTGATGGCCCGCACCGCCGCGGATGAGGAACGCATCATCGCCGGATACTTCGCCGCAGCAGGATCCGGACCTTGGAAGCAGGCCATGGGCCTCTGGTACCGCTTGGACAGCCTGAGCGATGGCGGCCCCCGGGTGCAGTCCGGCGACCGGGTGTCCATTGCCTACACCGCTTCCTTCCTGGACGACGGCCGGGTGTTCGATGAGCAGACCGTGGCCGACGGTGGATTGACCTTCCGGCTGGGCGACCCGGACCAAGTGATCAAGGGGCTGGAAGCCGCCATGCACCTGTTGCCCGCCAACGGCGGCGGTGGGACCTTCCTGATCCCGTCGGCGTTGGCCTTCGGGCCTGAAGGATCCTCCTCCGGCATCGTGCCACCATGGACGCCGGTGCTCTACCGCATTACCGTGCTGCCACAGCCGGGATCGGCCACGGCCGTCCGCTGAGGTCCTTGCCGCCCGAGGCCCGGCCTCGGACCGGCACGGGGATTGCAAGGCGGTATGGCCTAAATTCGCCGCGCACCGAAAACGCCAAGCGCCCTATCGCATGAGAAAGCACGCCTCCCTTCTGTTCACCACGGTTTTGGTCCTGGCCGGCAACGCCATGCATGCCCAGCAAGTGCCGGACAGCTTGAACATGGTGCCCAACGGCAGCTTCGAGGAAATCGATGGCAAGCTGCGCCGCTTGGGGGGCATCGATGTGGCCAAAGGTTGGTCCAGCCCCACGGCCGCCAAAGCCGACCTGTACAGCGAGAGCATCGCCTCGGGCTCGCCGGCATCGGCCCCCACCAACGCCAACGGCTTCCAAAGCGCCCTCAGCGGGGTGAACTATGCGGGCGTGCGCTGGTACAGCTACATGGACAAGGAGCCGCGCAGCTACGTGCAGGTGAAGCTCAAGAAGATGCTGAAGAAGGGCCAGAAATACTGCGTGACCTACTATGTGAGCCTGAGCGACCTGAGCAAGTATTCCAGCGACCGGCTGGGTGCCTACCTCAGCAAGATCCAGATCAATAAGAAGGAGGAAGCGAGCCTGACCTACAACCCGCAGGTGCCTGCATTGCAGACCCGGGTATACGACGACATGAACGGGTGGCAGGGCGTATGCGGCGTGTATGAGGCCAACGGGGATGAGCAGTACCTGATCATCGGCAACTTCGCTCCCACGGAGAAGGTGACCGCCGGCAAAGTGCGGCGTCAACGGGGCGAGACGCGCCCGCAGCAGCCCAGTGCCTACTTCTTCATCGATGACGTGAGCGTGCAACCGGTGAAATTCCTCAGCGAGTGCTCCTGTGAGCAGGTGGATAAGGACAAGAGCGAGTTCATCTACGGCCGCAAGATGACCCCCAACCCGGGCCTGAAACCGGCCGAACGGGTCGACCGCGGCATCATCTACTTCAAGCGTTTCGCCAAGGATATCGATCCCTCGATGAAGCCCCAGCTCGATACGCTGGCCTCGGTGCTCAAGGCCAACCCGACCATCAAGGTGAAGCTGACCGGCAATACCGATGTGCTGGAGGTGGACCGCGTGCGCATGCGGCCGGACCTGACCGATCTGGACAAGGAACGGGCCGAGGCCGTGAAGAGCTTCCTGGTGGCGGCCGGCATCGGTGCGGAACGCATCAGCGTGGCGGGGGCCAAGGGTGATAAGCCGGCCGTGGAAGGTGACGACGAGGTGTCCACCAGCCAGAACAGGCGCGTGGAGATCGATGTAGTGCCTTGATCAGGCCTCCGGCGAAAAGAGCCTGACCCGAGCCGGGATCGGGCTTGCCGCCTACCTTCCGCCCCGATGAAGAAGGGGGATCCGCGCTTGATCCGGGCATGGACCATGTACGACTGGGCCAATTCGGCCTACTCGCTCACCATCACCTCGGCCATCTTCCCCATCTACTATGCGGCCATCACCACCATGGGCGGAGAGGACCGGGTGGCCCGGGACCATGGCCTGCCGGCCGCCTCGTTGCAGTCCTACACGCTTTCCTTGGGCTTTCTGTTGGTGGCGGCCATTGTGCCGCTGCTCTCCGGCATCGCCGACCACCGGGGGAACAAGAAGAACTACCTGAAATTCTTCTGTTACCTGGGCGCGACCAGCTGCGCCGGTCTTTTCTTCTTTACCTATGACAACCTCTGGGCGGGGCTGCTGCTCTTCATGCTGGCCTGCATGGGCTTCAGCGGCAGCCTGGTCTTCTATGATGCCTACCTGCCGGAGATCGCCGACCCCGCGGACCATGACCGGGTGAGCGCACGCGGCTACGCCATGGGCTATGTGGGCAGTGTGATCCTGCTCATCATCAACCTGCTGATGGTGATGCAGCCGCACTGGTTCGGCATCCCGGACCGCGCTGGACTCCCCGCGCGCCTCTCCTTCCTGAGCGTGGGCATCTGGTGGGCGGGTTGGGCGCAGGTCACCTTCCGCAGCCTGCCCGATGCGCGCGTGCCCAAGGAGGCCAAGGTGAACACGCTCACCGTGGGCTACCGCGAGCTGCGCGGCGTTTGGAACCAGTTGATCGGGCTGCCCCGGCTGCGGCGGTTCCTGGCCGCCTTTTTCGTGTTCAACATGGGCGTGCAAACGGTGATGTACCTGGCCGTCACCTACGCCAAGCAGGAGATCAAGGAACCGGACGGATCGCCGATCGCCGACTCGGGCCTGATCACCAGCATCCTGCTCATCCAGCTGGTGGCAGCGGTAGGGGCCATGCTCTTCGTGCGCCTCAGCCGGCGCTTCGGCAACGTTGCCGCCCTCATCATGGGCCTGGTGGTGTGGATGGGCATCTGCGTGGCGGCCTGGCGCATCGAGAGCACCAATGCATTCTATGGCCTGGCGGCATGCGTGGGGCTGGTGATGGGCGGCACACAGGCCCTTTCGCGAAGCACCTATGCCAAACTGCTGCCCGAGACCGAGGACCACGCCTCGTTCTTTTCCTTCTACGACGTGAGCTTCTACCTGGCCACCGTGCTGGGCACCTTGTCATTCGGCATCGTGAACCAGTTTACCGGTGATATCCGCAACACCGTCATCGCCATCGGGTCCTTCTTCGTACTGGGCGCCCTGCTGCTGTTGCGTGTGCCGCGGGAAAAGAACATCGCACCGGTGCGGGTTCCCGGGCGATAACTTCGCCGCCGCTCATGGAACCAATGGACAGTACCAAGCCTTGGGATGCGGTGATCGTCGGCGGCGGCATCGTCGGCGCGGCCACCATGTACAAACTGCAGGCGCGCTTCCCGGCGAAGCGGATCCTGTTGCTGGAGAAGGAGGCCCTGCTGAGTGATCACCAGACCGGCCACAACAGCGGGGTGATCCACAGCGGCATCTACTACAAGCCCGGCAGCAAGAAGGCGAAGACCTGCGTGCAGGGCCGGCGCGATCTGGTGGCCTTTGCCAAGCAGCACGGCGTGAAGCACGACGTATGCGGCAAGGTGATCGTGGCGGTGGAGGAGAGCGAGCTGCCCCGGCTGGAGCAGATCCACCAGCGCGGCATCGCCAACGGTATCGAGGACCTGCGGAAGATCAGCGCGGAGGAGATCCGCACCATCGAGCCGCACTGCACGGGGATCGCCGGCCTGTGGGTGGGCTGCACGGGCATCATCGATTTCCGCGGTGCCACCAACAAAATGGCCGAGTTGGCCTGCGCCCTCAATCCGGCGTCGGAGGTGCGCACCGGCGAGGAGGTGCTGGGCACCGGGCCCGCTGGGGAGGTGAGCATCGTGCGCACGGTTAAGGGCAACCACCGCACCAAGTGCGTGATCTTCTGTGCAGGCCTGCAGAGCGACCGCCTTGCGCGCGCCGACGGTGCCAAAGTGAAGGAGCAGATCGTGGGCTTCCGCGGCGACTATTATGAACTGACCGACAAGGGCAAGCACAAGGTGCGCAACCTGATCTACCCGGTGCCGGACCCGCGCTTCCCCTTCCTGGGCGTGCATTTCACACGCATGACCGACGGCAGCACGGAATGCGGGCCGAACGCCGTGTTCACCTTCAAGCGCGAAGGCTACGGCAAGACCGATTTCAGCTGGCGGGACAGTTGGGAGGCGCTCACCTACGGCGGTACGTGGAAGCTCTTCTTCAAGAACATGTCCTACGGCATTGCCGAATACCGGCGGGCCTTCAGCAAACGTCTTTTCCTGAAGACACTGCGGCGCCTGGTGCCCTCGCTGGAGATGGACGACATCCACCCGGGGCGTGCCGGTGTGCGGGCCATGCTGCTGGGCACGGACGGCGAGATGGTGGACGACTTCCGCATCGAGCGGCGCGGGCAGCACATCCATGTGCTCAATGCCCCGTCGCCGGCGGCCACGGCGTGCCTGGCCATCGGCGAGCACATCGTGGAAATGGCCGTGGCCGAAGGCGTGATCGGGTGATCGGGGCTCCGGTCCAAGAAGAGCGGAAAGTGGCCGGAGGGCGCCTGGGAAGAGAATCCCAATAGGCTCTTAGGCCGTCACGCGCAGGTCCTCCAGCAGGTCGGCCCAATCCCACAGGCAGTACTGCATGAGCTTGTTCACGCGGCCGAGGACGATGGGGTTGGGGGCCTTCATCTCCCGGAAGTAGGCATCCTGGTGCCGGAAGAGGTCGTACTTGTGGAACACGGCCTTGCTCATGGCATATACCGTGTTCTTGCTGGGGTGGTTGATGCGCGACATGAAGTGCTGCAGCGCGACGGTCTCCGTCTCCATCTCTGCGGCGGAGGTGTCCATCAGGCGCGCGAACTTTGAATAGGCGTGCTGGGCCAGCCTCCGGTCCATGCCAGCGGGCAGGTGCTTGGGAGCCTCCATGAGGTTTCCGGCGAAGAGGATCTGCGCGAAGAGCTCGTCGTCGCCGGGACCGAACACCGGCCTGGAGGTGAACTCGATGGACTCCTCCAGCTCGGCCACCACGGCGGGATAGCCGTGTTCGGTAAGCCGAAGCACGGCGTTCACGAACACGTTCGCGAACTTGTCCTCGCTGATCTTTCGCTTGCCGAAGATGGACCCGATCATGGCCTGGTTGTTCTTCTGTGCCGCGAACCTAGCCCATGCATGGGCGGGGCGGGAAGCCGTGTTCGTGCGTATTTTCAACACCGTTATCCACCCCTTAACCTCCGATGAAGGAATTGATCGACCTCTACGCGGCCTACGACCTGTGGGCCAACACGCGCATCATTGAGCGTCTGCAACGCGAGAGCGAACCGGTGCTGGACCGCCATGTGAAGAGCAGCTTTCCTTCACTGCGGGCCACGTTGGACCACATCCGTGATTCGGATGACATCTGGTCGCAACGCATTTTCGGCACCGCGCCGATGCAGCATGGTGACGGCATCGACGGGCTGCTGAAGGTGAGCGTGGCCCTCAGCGACCGTGTGCGCGGCCTGGCCGGGGCGGACCTGATGGCCGAAGTGGGCTATGCGCGTGCCAACGGGATCAAGTACGTTCAGCCGCGCTGGCAGTTGCTGCTGCACTGCTTCAACCATGCCAGCTATCACCGCGGGCAGGTGATCACGATCATGCGGCAGCTTGACCTGGCCGAGGTGCCGAACACGGACATGGTGGCCTACCAGCGCCTGCTGCAGGCGAAGAAGTGACGGGCCCTGCGGTCAGGGCAGCAGGTCCACACCGAGATAGGTGGCCGGCGTGAGGGCGCGCAGGCGCTGCTTCACACCTTCCGCAACATCCAGCGACTGGATGAAGGCGGCGATGTCCTCCTGGCCCACGCGCTCCTTGCCGCGCGTGAGGTCCTTCAGTTTCTCGTACGGTTCCGGGTAGCCTTCCCGGCGAAGGATGGTCTGGATGCCCTCGGCCACCACGGCCCACTGGGCGTCCAGGTCGCGCGCGATGGCGGCCTCGTTCAGCAGCAGCTTGTCCAGGCCTTTCATCACCGCGCCGATGGCGATTTCCGTGTGGGCCAAGGGCACGCCGATGTTGCGGGTCACCGTGCTGTCCGTGAGGTCGCGCTGCAGGCGGCTCACGGGCAGTTTCTCGCTCAGGTGGCCGAAGAGCGCGTTGGCCATGCCGAGGTTGCCTTCCGCGTTCTCGAAGTCGATGGGGTTCACCTTGTGCGGCATGGCGGAGGAGCCCACTTCGCCGGGCTTCACGCGCTGGCGGAACCAATCCATGCTGATGTAGGTCCAGATATCGCGGCAGAGGTCGATGAGGATCACGTTGATCCGCCGCATGGCATCGAAGAGGGCGGCCATCGAGTCGTAGTGCTCGATCTGGGTGGTGAAGCGTTGGCGGCGCAGCCCGAGCTTCTCGCGGGTGAAGCGGTCGGCCAGCGCGGGCCAGTCAAGCTCGGGATAGGCCGCCAGGTGTGCGTTGAAATTGCCGGTGGCACCGCCGAACTTGCAGGAGAAGGGCACTTCGCGCAGCAGGTGCAGCTGGGCGTCCAGGCGCTCGGTGAACACCTCGAACTCCTTGCCCAGGCGGGTGGGCGAAGCGGGCTGTCCGTGGGTGCGCGCAAGCATGGGCACCCGCGCCCATTGCAGGGCCAACTGGTGGATCCGGTCGCGCAGCGCGGTGATGGCCGGCAGGTAGTGGGCCAGGGTGAATTCCTTGAGCAGGAGCGGGAATGCGGTGTTGTTGATGTCCTGCGAGGTGAGCCCGAAGTGGACGAACTCTTTGGAATCGCCGATGCCCACGGCCTCCATTTGGGCCTTGAGCCAGTATTCCACGGCCTTCACATCGTGGTTGGTGGTGCGCTCAATGGCCTTCACTTCCTGGGCATCCATCAGGGTGAGCGCGTCGATGCGCAGGTCCACCTGCTCCAGCTTGCCGGGGTCCACACCACGCAGCTCGGGCAGGGGCACCTCGCACAGGAACCGGAACCAATGCAGCTCCACCAGGAGGCGGTACCGGATGAGGGCGAATTCCGAGAACCAGGCGGCCAAGGGTGCGGTGCGGCCGCGGTAGCGCCCGTCAATGGGGGAGATGGCGGTGAGCGGTCCAAGTTCCATGGGCCGCAAAAGTAGCCCACGCCCGCAGGCAGCCGACCGGCGGTATCGGGGATCGGCACGGTTCTGGCGATGCATTCACCGCCTACATTTACGCCATGCAAGCATACAGCCTGATCATCGCCGCCGCATTGATGCTGCCCGCCGCCATCAGCGGTTGCAAGGCCAAGCAGCCTGCGGCCGAAGGAACGTCCAAGGAGGAAGCCGCGCAACAAACGGCGCCCGCGGTGAAGGAACCGGCCCCGGCAACCACGGAGGCCGGGCCCCAGCTGCCGCCCGTGAAGCTCATCGGCGGCGATACGGCCTTCTTCGTGCTCGAGCGCACCGCCTGTTTCGGCACCTGCCCTACGTACAGGCTCACCATCAACGGCGATGGCAAGGCCTACTATGAAGGCCGCCGTTTCGTACCGCGCGAGGGACGCTACGCCGGCCAGGTGGATGCCGCCAAGATGAAGGCGCTGGAGGCCGCTGCGGAGCAAAGCGGGTTCTTCGGCCTGAAGGATGTGTACGACGCACCGGTGACCGACCTGCCCAGCTTGATCATCCGTTTCCGCACCCCGGAGCGGGACAAACAGGTGAAAGGCCGCGTGGGCACACCGAAGGAGTTCAAGGAACTGGCCGTGCAGCTGGAGGAAATGCTGCAGGGCATCGAGTGGACACGCCTGGGCGACCTGGATTGAACAGGTGGGCCCTTCAGCAACCGTTCGGCACGAAGTCCGGTCTTTATCCCCTTTCGGGCGGGTCCTTTGGGCTACTTTCGCCGCCGGCAAACTTCCCCCCCCAGACCCTGGAATTTAAACAACCCTATTGAATGAAGAAGTTCCTTTCCCTGGTCCTTGCGGCCGTATTGACGGCGGGCACGGCCTTCGCCGGCGAAGGCATGTGGCTGCTGAACAAGCTGAAGCAGGTGAACGAGGCCGAGATGCGTGCGCTGGGCTTCAAGCTCACGGCGGAGGACATCTACAGCCTGAACAAGGCGAGCATCAAGGATGCCGTGGCGCGCCTGGGCGGCGGTTTCTGCAGCGGCGAAGTGGTGAGCGCGGACGGCCTGATGCTGACCAACCACCACTGCGGCTATGACGCGATCCAAAGCCTGAGCACGGTGGAGAATGACATCCTCACCAACGGCTTCTGGGCCATGACGCGCGACCAGGAAAAGCCCGCCGGCTTCTCGGTGAGCTTCCTGCAGTACATCACCGACGTGACCGATACGGTGCTTTCCGTGCTGAACGACGGCATGAGCGAGGAGGAGCGCGAAGCCGCCATCGGCCAAGTGGGCGACGCCTTGGAGAAAAAAGCCGACGACGGGTCGGGCCACATCGACGCAAACTTCAAGGTCATGTTCGCCGGGAACCAGTTCTATCTCTTCGTGTACAAGACCTATCCGGACGTGCGCCTGGTGGGCACCCCGCCCAACGCCATCGGCAAGTTCGGCGGCGACACGGACAACTGGCAATGGCCGCGCCACACCGGTGATTTCAGCATGTTCCGCATTTACACCGGCCCGGACGGCGAGCCGGCCGAGTACGCCCCGGAGAACATCCCCTTCAAGCCCCGCTGGCACTTCCCGGTGAGCCTCGATGGCGTGAAGAAAGGCGACTTCAGCATGATAATGGGCTTCCCCGGCAGCACCGACCGCTTCCTGAACAGCGACGGGGTGAAGCTGGCCTTGGAGGTGGAGCAGCCCAGCCGGGTGAAGATCCGCGGGGAGAAGCTGGACATCCTCAAGAAACACATGGACGCCGACAACGCCGTGCGCCTGAAGTACGCGGCCAAGGATGCGCAGATCGCCAACTACTGGAAGTACTTCATCGGCCAGCAGAAAGGCCTGAAGCGCCAGCACGTGTACGACCGCAAGAAAGCCCAGGAGGCGGACCTCATGGCATGGATCAACGCCGATGCCGCCCGGAAGCAGAAGTACGGCAACGTATTGAACGACCTGGCCGAGGGCTACGCCCAGCGCGCCAAGTACGAGAAGGCCAGCACCTACATGCAGGAGGCCGCCTTCGGAAGCGAAGCGGTGATGTTCGGTTTCCGTCTCTATGGCCTGAAGCGGCAGATGGAGAAGGACCCGAAGGACCAGGCCAAGCTGGCCGCCCTGTCGGACATGGTGCGGCATTCGGCGCGCGAATTCTGGAAGGACTACGATCCGGCCACGGACCAGGAATTGACCGCCTCCATGTTCCGCATGATCCACAAGGACGTGGATGCCGCCCAGCAGCCTGATGTGATCCAAACGGTGGTGAAGAAGTACAAGGGCGACTTCGACAAGTGGGCCGCCACCCTCTTCAAGACCAGCATCCTCACCGACAGCACGCGCCTGATGGCCTTCCTGGCCAAGCCGAGCCTGAAGGTGTTGCAGAAGGACATGGGCATGCAGGCCATGGAGAGCAGCCTGAACCTGTACCGCGGCGTGCTCGGCCCGGCCATCGGCGAGGCCCAAACGAAGATCGACCGCGGCTACCGCCTGCTGGAGGCCGCCATGATGGAGAAGGACCCCGGTAAGCAGTGGTACCCCGATGCGAACAGCACCGAGCGCCTCACCTATGGCATCGTGAACGACTACAAGCCCGCCGATGCCGTGCACTACGACTTCCTGACCACCGAGGAGGGCATCCTGCAGAAGGAAGACCCGACGAGCGACGAGTTCATCGTGCCGGCGCGCCAGAAGGAGCTGCTGCTGGCCAAGGACTTCGGCCGCTATGCGGACGCCAGCGGCCACCTGCCGATCAACTTCATCAGCGAGAACGATATCACCGGCGGCAACAGCGGCAGCCCGGTGATCAACGGCAACGGCGAGCTCATCGGCATCGCATTCGACGGTAACTGGGAGGCCATGAGCGGTGACATCTCCTACGAGCCGGAGCTTCAGCGCACCATCAGCGTGGACATCCGCTACGTGCTGTGGGTGATCGACAAGTTTGCCGGGGCCAAGCACCTGGTGGATGAAATGACCCTGGTGAAGCGGCCCGTACCGGTGCCTGCCCCCATCACGCTGCCGGAGACCGTGCCGGCCAAGACGGGGAAGAAGAAGTGACCCCAAGCCCGAAAGGGTGATGCACGAAGGCCCGGGCGCAACGCCCGGGCCTTCGTGCATGGTGGCCAAGCGTTACTTGGGTTGCAGCACCAGGTCCTGCCGCCATTGCGCCGTGCCCGGCGGGATCGGGGGCAGCGGCTTCCGCAGCTCACGGTAGCCGTTCTCCTTGGAGATCCGCAGCTCGAAGGGCTTGCCGGCAGGGATGAACAGGGCATAGCGGCCGTCGGCGTTCACGCTGCTCACGGCCTTGCGCACCTCCGCCGCGTCATAGAACTCCACGAGGCTATCATACACGGGCTTGCCGCTCATGCTGTCCGTGACCGAGCCGAACACCTGCACCATCGGCGGTGGAGCGGCCTTATGGTCCGTTTGGGCGCAAAGCAGGCCGGGCAGGCAGAAGAGCAGGGCAGCGGTCCAGCGGTGCATGGCCATTCTTACGGCCCCGGATGCGCGCCGGTTGCCATTCGGGGCCTGGTGGAAGTCTCCGCGCCCGTCGCGGATCAGGCTGGCGGGAAGGTCAGCGGCGCTTGCGGGCCTGTTGTTGCTGCTGCTTTTGGATCTCCTCGATGCGGAGCTGCCACTTGCTCTTCTTGCGCGGGGCCTTCATGTTGGCCAGCAGTTGTTCGCGCACCTTCCCTTCGTCGATCATCCACTTGGAGATCACCGTCATCTGCAGGATGCTGATCAAGTTGGCCAGCAGGTAGTAGTAGCTCAGGCCCGATGGCAGGGAGTTCATGAAGAAGAGCATCATCACCGGGAAGAGGTACATCATGACCTTCATGTTGGGCATGCCCTGCTGCTGGGGCATTTGCTTGCTGTTCACCAAGGTGTACACGATGGTGCTGGCGGCCATCAGCAGGGTGAAGAGGCTGACGTGGCTTCCGTAGGCCGGGATGTGGAAGGGCAGGGTGAGGATGCTGTCGTAGCTGCTCAGGTCATCGGCCCAGAGGAAGGGTTGCTGGCGCAGTTCGATGCTGCTGGGGAAGAAGCGGAACATGGCGTAGAGCACGGGCATCTGGATCAACATGGGCAGGCACCCGGCCACGGGGCTCACCCCTGCCTTGCGGTAGAGGTCCATGGTGGCCTGCTGGCGCTTCAGGGGCTCATCCTTGCTGTACTTGGCGTTGATGGCCTCCATCTCCGGCTTCAGGGCGCGCATGCGCACGCTGCTCTTCTGGTTCTTATAGGTGAGCGGCAGCAGCAGCACCTTGATGGCGATGGTGAGCACCAGGATGATGATGCCGTAGCTGAGGTTGAAGCCGTGCAGGAAGTTGAAGATGGGGATCACCAGGAAGCGGTTCATCCAGCCGAAGATGCCCCAGCCGAGGTCGATGATGCGGCTGAACTCGGGGATGCCGGTCTGGCGCAGGGTGTTGAACTGGTTCGGCCCGAGGTAGAAGCGCATGTCGAGCACGGCATGGTCGCTGGGTTCCTGGGGGAAGAAGAGCTTGGCGTCGTAGCGCTTGGAGTACAGCGTATCGTCCGGCAGGGTGGTGATGGAGGCCTCCGAGCCGTTGCTGGTGAAGCCGTCATCGCGCACCATGGCCACGGTGAAGAAGTCCTGCTTGAAGGCCACCCAGTTGGTCTTGGCCTCGAACTTCCGGGCATCGTCCTTGGTCTCGCTCAGGTAGTCCCGGTCGTCATTGAAATACTTGAAGAAAACGGTGCATTTCTGCTCCTCGGTGGGGCGGTGCTTCTCGTTGTGGAATCCGGTGAGGTTCCAGTGGAACATCAGGTTCCTGGGGTCCACCTCGGGCATGCCCACCAGCTCCAGGGTGGTGTTCATGAACCAGGAGTTGCTGTCCAGCTGGTAGGTGACCTGGATGAACTTGCCGGGGTCGGTGGTGGGGGCCTTCAGGCGCACGCCGGTATCGCCGAGCCGCTCGGCGGTGAAGTTCATGTCCTTGGTGCTGATCTTTCGGTTGCCGAGGAAGAAGTTCCATTCGTACGCCCCGCTGTCCGGTACGGCCAGCAGCAGCGGCTTGTGGCCGTGGTAGGTGGTGTATTCCTTGAGGCGGATCACATTGGGCCGTGCGCCGAAGGTGTTGATGGCCACCTGAAGGTGCTGGTTGGCGATGATGATGGACTCGTTGTCACCTTGGGCGGCAGTGCTGAATATGCCGAAGCGCTCGGTCAAGTGGGCCTGGCGGAGGCTGTCGGCGTTCAGGGTGTCGGCGCCGGTGGTATCGGCGGCCATGGCGGGCGTTTGGGCGGTCAGCGGCCCGGCGGGTGCGGCGGCGGCCTGTTTCTCGGCCAGGGCGGAGTCGGCGCTGCGGGCCTGCTTCTCGATGGCGAGGGCGGCGATGCTGTCCTGCTCACGTTGCATGCGCGCGCGCTCCTCGGCGCTGGGCATGGTGAGGTACTGGTAGCCGAAGAGGATGAGGACGATGAGGACGAGGCCGGTGATGGTGTTACGGTCCATGCTGCTCCTGAGGCGCTGTTGGAATAACGGGAAGGGCGCGAAGATAGCCCGGCGGGGCTGGTGTCGGGCCGGTTTTTCGGCCAGGTCGGCCTGGTGTCACGGTGCGGGTCAGGCCATGGCGGCCTTGCGGTCCAGCGTGCCTTCCTGGTGCTGGAGGGCCACCTGCACGAAGCGGGTGAAGAGCGGATGCGGGCGGATCACCGTGCTCTTGTACTCGGGGTGGTACTGCACCCCCACGAACCAAGGGTGATCCTTGATCTCCACCACCTCCACCAGTTTGGTCTGGGGGTTCACGCCCACGGCGGACATGCCGGCCTTGCGGTACTGCTCCAGGAAGTCGTTGTTGAATTCGTAGCGGTGGCGGTGGCGTTCCTTGATGGACGTTTTCCCGTAGGCCAGTGCCGTGAGGGAACCCTCGCTGAGCTTGCAGGGGTAGGCGCCCAGGCGCATGGTGCCGCCCATGTCCACCTTCGCCTTCTGCTCCTCCATCATGGAGATCACGGGCCACGGGGTGTCGGGGTTCATTTCGGTGCTGTTGGCCTCGGCCAGGCCCAGCACATTGCGGGCAAACTCGATCACGGCGCACTGCATGCCCAGGCAGATGCCCAGGAAGGGCACCTTGTTCTCGCGGGTATAGCGGACGGCTTCCAACTTGCCCTCGATGCCGCGGTTGCCGAAGCCGGGTGCCACCAGGATCCCGCTGAGCCCCTGCAGGTGCTTGGCCACGTTCTTGGCGGTGAGCTTTTCGCTGTGGATCCACTGGATGTCCACCTTGGCCTCGTTTTCAGCACCGGCGTGGTCCAATGCCTCCTTGATGCTCTTGTAGGCATCGTGCAGCTCCACATACTTGCCCACCAGGCCGATGCGCACGGTGGCCTTGGGGTTCTTGTGCCGCCGCAGGAATTCGCGCCAGCGGTCCAGGTCCGGCTCGGGGTAGTTGGCAATGCCCAGTTTCTCCAGCACCACCACATCCAGCTGTTCCTGCTGCATGAGCAGGGGCACGTCGTAGATGGTGTCGGCGTCGGCGCTCTCGATCACGGCGCGCTGGTCCACGTTGCAGAACAGGGCGATCTTGTCCTTCATGCCCTTGGTCATGGGGTGCTCCGTGCGGCACACCAGGATGTCGGGTTGCACGCCCAGGCTCAGGAGCTCCTTCACGCTGTGCTGCGTGGGCTTGGTCTTCAGTTCGCCGCTGGTGCTCAGGTAGGGGAGCAGGGTGAGGTGGATGGCCAGGGCGTCGCGTCCCTTTTCCCACTTCAGCTGGCGGATGGCCTCCACGTAGGGCAGGCTCTCGATGTCGCCCACGGTGCCGCCCACCTCGGTGATCACGAAATCGTAGATGCCCTTGCGGCCCAAGGCCTGGATATGGCGCTTGATCTCGTCCGTGATATGCGGGATCACCTGCACGGTCTTGCCCAGGTACTCGCCGCGGCGTTCCTTGTTGATCACGTTCTGGTAAATGCGGCCGGTGGTGACGTTGTTGGCCTGCGAGGTAGGCGTGTCCAGGAAGCGCTCGTAGTGGCCCAGGTCCAGGTCGGTCTCGGCGCCGTCCTCGGTCACGTAGCATTCGCCGTGCTCGTAGGGGTTGAGCGTACCCGGGTCGATGTTGATGTACGGGTCGAGCTTCTGGATGGTGACGGTGAAGCCGCGCGCCTGCAGCAGCTTGGCCAGCGAAGCGCTGACGATACCCTTGCCCAGGCTGGAGGTGACCCCTCCGGTAACGAAAATGTACTTGGTGGAACCCGTCATCACGGAAGGATCGTGCCCTGAATGGGCGAGGTGATCACGGGGTGTAAAGGTAAGCGCCCGATCCGAACCCGTTTTCCACGGGTGTTCATAGGAATGCAAGCCCGGAGGGAGAAAGCCTGGATCCGCGCGTCGCTGTGGGGCCTGCGGGGCTCAATAAGGCTTAGGCCATAAGCGGCAGGCCGAACGGACAACGGCCTGCTGCTCCTGCCAGCAGCCCTCGCCTCGGCGATGCTTCAGCGAAATCGGACTGCCAACTCCGAACAGATCCCCCTTAGAACGAATATGAAACCCCCACGCTGGGCAACACCGGCAGCTGGTACACCTCCTTGGCCGTCACACGGTCGCGGTAGAAGATGTTGTCGCGGTCGTAAACGTTGGTCACGCTCAGGTCCAGTTCCAGCACTTGGTGCTCGCTCAGCTTCCAGGTCTTGGAGGCGCCGAGGTCCAGGCGGTGGTAATCGGTGAGGCGGCCGCCGTTGAGGGGGCCGTAGATGATGGCCAGGTCGCCGTTGGTGGAGTTGATGTCGGTCCAGATGCCGTCATCGAACGGAATGCGCTCATAGAAGCCCTGGTTCTGGGTGAAGGGGAAGCCGGAGCCGTAGTTCCAGCGGGCGCTGGCCTTCCAGCTGTCGTGCTTGCCGAAGGTGTAACTGGCCACCAGGTTCACATTGTGCCGGCGGTCCCAGATGGGGTTGTAGCTCTGGGTACGGTTGTAGCGGTCCACGAAGTTGAGCGAGTACACCAGCCAGAGGTAGAGGCCCTTGTCCTCGTACTTCAGCAGCACATCGCCGCCGTACGCGGTGCCGGATTCCACGATGAAGTCCTTCTTCAGCTCATCAGGTTGGTTGATGAACTCGGGCGTGTCATTGTACAGCTTCTCGCGGTTGAGGTTGGTCACCTGGCCGAAGTACTTGTAGTACCCTTCCACGTTGATGCTGGTCTTCCGGCTGATGTCGAATTCAAAGCCGGCCACGGCATGGCTGGCGTGCTGGAGCGGGTCCTTGATCTCGGAGGTTTCGCCATTGGGCCTGGTCACTGTCGCGGGGACATCGTCCGGCGCGGTGATGAAGCCGTAGAAGAGGTTCACCACGTCGCGGTCGTTGTTGGTGGCGATGAGGTTCTGGCTGTAGAGTCCGGCGGCACCCTTGATGCGGAAGCGGTCGGTCACGTTCCACTTGAAGCCGAAGCGCGGTTCGGGGCTCATCACGGCCAGCGTGGCGTAGTACTGCATGCGGACGCCGGGGTCGAACACCCATTTGCCCACACGCCACTTGTAGTTGATGAACCCGGCGAGTTCGGTGCTCACCTTCTCCTGGCGCAGTTCATAGCCGAGCGAGTTGAAGTATTTCAGGTCCGTGCTCACACCGGTGACCTCGATGCCGTATTGGATCTCGTCGTCGCCGATGAAATACTTGAAGTTCAGCCCTGCGTTGAAGTTGTTGATGCCGCTGGTGCGGGGCTCCAGGCTGCCTTCCTTCAACGTGATGTCGTAGTTGCTCAGGGCGAACACGCCCTCGATGAGCACGGCGCTGCCCGAGGGCACCAGCACGAAATTGGCCCCGGCTCCCCAGTTGTTCCAGTCCAGGTCGCTGATGCCACGGAAGCGTGCACCGTCGGTGAAGTTGAAGCCGAAGAAGTTCACTTTGCTGCCGTTGGCGCCGTTGAGGGAGATCTTGCCGTAGAGGTCGGAGAAGTTGAACGGCAGGCCCGCAGTATCGGCGTGGCTGTACAGGCTTTTGCTGGTCTGGTCCAGGTAGCTGTGCTTGAAGTTGAGCAGGAAGGAGCTGCTGCCCTTGCCCGGGGCCTCCTGCTTTTTGAGCGGGCCTTCCAGCAGGGCCTTGGCGGCGAAGGTGCTGGCCCCCACCTTCCCGCCGAAACGGGTCTTGTTGCCGTCCCGCGTGGTGATGTCCATCACGCTGCTCACGCGTCCACCGTACTGGGCGTTGAAGGCGCCGGTGAGGATGTCGGCGTTCCGGATGATGTCATTGTCGAACACGCTGAAGAGGCCGATGCTGTGGAAGGGGTTGTAGAGCACCATGCCGTCCATGAGCACCTTGTTCTGCACGGGCGACCCGCCGCGGATGTAGAGCTGCCCGCCCTGGTCACCGGTGAAGACCACCCCCGGTACCACTTGCATGTATTGGGCCAGGTCGGCCTGGCCGCCGATGGCCGGCAGGCGCTCGATCTGCTTGGGGGTGAGCTTGGTGACGCCCACGCGTACGTTGGATTGGGCCTTCTGCTGTTCGGCGGTCACCTCCACGGCCTTCATCTGGATGGTGCCCTTCTTCAGGTACAGCTGTTCGGTGATGATCTGGTCGGCGTTCACCTGCACCTCCTTGCTCAAGGTGTCATAGCCCAGATAGACCACGCGCAACGTGTACTTGCCGGGGGGCAGCTTGGTGATGGAGAAGTAGCCGTTCACATCGGTCTGGGCGCCATGTCGGTCGGCCCCGATCAACGCCACGGGGGTGAAGATGGAAGGTTCGCCGGTGCTTTCATCATACACGAAGCCGCGTACGGTGCCGGTCTGGGCCAAGGTGAGCAGCGGGAGGGCCAGCGTGCACACCAGTGCCAGCAGCCGGTTCGGGATTCGGGTCATGGAGATGGTCTTCCTTGCGAGGGGGCGCTAATTTAGAAGAGGATGAAAGCGGAGCCCCGAAAAGATACTTGGGCAGGGTGCGGAACGGGGAACGGTGCTCCCAGGGCATGCAAAGGCACAGGATGGCCGGTGCTCGCGGGCTACGCGCCTGGTGAGCGGGGCAAGCCAACCGGGCAGGATCTCAATACAGCAGCTCGTTGTTGTTCCCGAAGGGTTTGCGCAACTCGTACTTCAGGTCGTGCAGCACGCTGGCCTTCACGTTGATGCGGAAGGTGAAGCTCTTTCGGATGCCCAGGGGGATCACGTTCATGCTAATCTCACCATTAGTCCCGTCGGGATGGTGGAATCAGGGGTCTGGCGGGAACACTTGCGATGGTGAGGGCTTTCAATAGTGGCGGCTCGCCAGTGTGTGACCAGCCCACTTGATGACGCATTGCCTCCCTCACGGAATTTTCGATCCCTTCATGAGCATTCATTCTCTTCCCTATATTCGACACGATGGAACCGCGTAGCGCCGTTGACATGAAGCTGCCCGCTGAACGCAGGGCGCAGGGGCGCAGGGGCGCAGGGGCGCAGGGGCGCAGTTAAAGGTACAGTCAGGCAAGGTAGTTCTGCCGGTAGGGTGCAAATGTGCCCCACCGGCTTTTTTGTTATGCCACCTTCCAACACTCCAGCCCATGGATACCGCACCACCCTTTGAGGCATAGGTGCCGCGTGCCTTGGCGCACGGTGTTCGCCGCATGGCGAACGGCCCCTCCCGGCCGCCGCAAGGGAAGACATGCATGCGTGCTGATCGCACGGTGCATCGTATTTTCATGGACCGGAACGATGCCACCCTGAGCTTGCTGAAGGGTGCTCCGGCCAATACGAACGAACGATGACCTCCCGCACAATGAACCTCCGGTGGCTGGGCGCGGGCCTTGGCCTGCTGCTCGGCTGCCTGGGGTTTGTTGCCAACCTCCGCTGCGAAGCGCAGAATTTGGTGCCCAACCCGGGGTTCGAGGAAGCGGATAGTTGCTCCGATCAACTGCCTCCCTTCGTAGGAATTCACGATTGGTACAGCGTCAATGGCAGCCCGGATCATCTGCGGAGCTGTTTGCCATACGGCGATTTTCGAGGCCTGCCTATGAATTTCTTCACCTATCAGGAGCCGTTCGAAGGGACCTCGTGTGCGGGTGTGTACACCTACTTGCAGAATGGCCAAACGGAGTATCGAGAATGGATCTTGGCACCTTTACTGGAACCCCTGGTGGTG
This sequence comes from Flavobacteriales bacterium, assembly GCA_023382455.1. Lineage (GTDB taxonomy): Bacteria > Bacteroidota > Bacteroidia > Flavobacteriales_F > PHOS-HE28 > PHOS-HE28. The sequence continues at coordinate 38,680 of JAHDVX010000002.1, read as the reverse complement.
GGCCAGACCTACTACTGCAGCTTTCGGGCGAATGCGGCATTCGGGGGTAACCATACCTATCCGCAGCATTGGCTGGCCAACGACAAGGTGGGCATGCGCTTCTCCACCATACCCATGCCTGCATGGAACGATCCCGATCCCTACCCCTTGCCACCCAACCATGCGCACATCCTCTATCCGCAGATCCTGAGCGATACGGTTGGCTGGACCTTGGTGAGCGGCAGCTTCTTGGCGGACAGTGCCTACCAGTACGTGATGATCGGACAATTCTTCAGCAATGCGTTGACGGATACGCTGCAATTCTCGCCAGAGGGTGTGCCTTGGTATTGGTTACCTCGGGCGTACACTTTGGTGGATGCTGTATGTGTGACCACCAACCCTGAAGGTTGTGCCTTTGGGCAGGATGTGGGCGAGGGCCAGGCGATCGCCTCAGTGCTGTTCCCCAATCCGGCCCGGGACCAGGTGGTGGTGAGCCAGCGTGAAGGCGCGGAGGCCCAGGTGATGGATGCTGTTGGTCGGTTGCTGTGGCAGGGCCGGATTACCAGCGAGCACTGGGTGCTGGATGTGGGTTCCTGGGCGCGAGGTGCATACGTGCTACGCTTGGAGCAACGTGGGAGGTTGAAAACGCACACGTTCGTATTGGTCGAATAGCGGGCATCGTTCCGGTCCTGGTGGTGTACTTCTAACACAAGAGGACATGAGAACGAAAGTTTCTTTGAAGCACCTGATCATGGGTGCGCTGTCGTTGACGTGTGGTGAAATGGTCGGGCAATCCACCACGCCTGGTAATGTTGCTGGTGCTGGTACCGATTTTCTAGGTTGGAATAACAACGGGGCCAACAACTTCCCGCTGCGGGTTCGGCATGATCTGAACCAGCCGATCGAGTGGTACACGGACAGCACGCGGCGGATGCTCCTGAACGAGTCGTTGTTGAACCAGACCGTGAACGGGTATTCGGGCTTGGACCATAGCGGATTCCTGGGGGTTGGCAGGTTCAATAACAGCGTTCTCTACGGGATCAAACGGCCGTATAGTATGTTGCATTTGGATGATAACGGGTATAGTTGGTTCGCCTACCGTCCTTGGATGCGGGCGGGGATGCTGATCACCCAATCCAGTGACCAGTGCTACTTCGGCCTGAAATATGAAGGTGGCGCATCCACCTCCACCGTGCTTTCCTGGAGCGACAACAATATCGGTGATACAGGCCCGGATGCGCTCAGGATCATCTTCGTTGGTCCCAGTAACGGATCAGACACGGCGGCTAGCACCGATGGGCTGGAAGCGGCGCGATTCCTTGCGGCCGCCTCGGGCAACCAATCGTTCTTCGGACTGGGGGATTGGAAAACGGCCGGGGTGAACCCCAACCAGCGCCTGGACCTGTTGAATGGAAGACTGCGGATCCGGCAACTTCCCAATGAGCCGGAAGCACCGGCACTGACCAAGTTCCTGGTGGTGGAGGATACGCCGGGCAGCACAAAAGGCGTGGTTCGGTGGCGCTACCTGCCCCAACCACCGTTGAACTGCGATTGGACCTTGAACCCGACCACGCAGAACAACGTATCCACCGCGTTCGGCCCGGCCGACCCGGATTGCCCGGATATTGGGGATGCCGTGGGGATCGGGGTGGACTTGGGGGCTGCTGCCGCATCCGCGAAATTCAATTTGACCTCCGCCAATTTCCCCACGGCCCAAGCAGTGGAAGCCACCATGCCGACCGGGGTGCTCAGAGGGGTGAAAGTGCGGACGACCGGAGGGAGCGATCGGGAGATCGGATATCAGGCATCGGTGGAAGGGAGCGGTACCTACTTGGAGAAGATCGGGTTCCTGGCCCATGTGGAGAATGCCCCGGTCTATCGGACGCGCGGTGTCATGTGTTTTACCAATGGAGCGACCTACACGGCATACGCGGGGTTCTTTGCGTCCAATGACAGTGCACAATATTCACATGGCGTTCAGGGATTGTCAAGGGACGGGGACGTGCGCAGTATTGGCGTGGCAGGCCGGTCCTATGGGCGTGCAAATGTGAATGCGGGAGTGGTCGGGTATCACGGCATTGATTCCGCCTCGATCTACATTCCTGCTGGCAATTACGGTGTGATCGGAATGACGGCGGGCAGTGAACCATCGACCGATTGGGCGGGGTGGTTCGAGGGTGACGTCATGGTCAATGGCACGGGCGTGATACCCGGTGGTGTCTGGCAGAGCTCCGACGTGAACCTCAAGGAGAACATAGAGGATTTGACGAATGCGTCGGCGGTGATCGGGCAACTGGAACCGAAATCCTTCGATTACCTCACGGATCAATACCCGCAGCTGGGCTTGCCCACCGGGGAGCAGTACGGATTTATCGCCCAAGAACTGCGGCAGGTCATTCCCGAAGCCGTAAGATCCGTAACAATACATGCCGTGTTGGATTCCACCGGGAGCGAGGTGCAACCAGCTTTGCCAACCCTGGTCATCAATCAATCCACCATCATCCCGTTCCTCGTGGCAGCCTTCCAGGAACAGACTGCCCGTATCTCCTCCCTTGAGGCCCAACTGGCCCAATGCTGCGCCTCGGACCAAGGCACGGCCCCGCAAGGCTACAAGGTGGAACCGGATGATCCCGCTGGCGACCTCCAGGAACAGCGTCTGCTCATCATTCCGAACCCCGTGGCGGACATCACCACGCTGGAGTACTACGTGCCACAGGCCGGCAGGGTGAGCTTGTCCGTGAGCACCAGCGATGGCAAACCCTTGGGCACGTTGCGCGAGGAACAAGCTGAACCCGGCGCGTACAGCTACCCGTGGAACACCACCAAGCTGGCCGCTGGCACCTACTTCTGCACCTACACGCTGGACGGCCAGGTGGTGGTGAAGCGGGCCGTGAAGGTGAGGTGATCGGTTCGTGGCCTTGAACCTATGGAGGGCCTTCCATGCGGGAGGCCCTCTCGTTCTTGCCCATCAATACAGCAGTTCATTCTTGTTCCCGAAGGGTTTGCGCAGCTCGTACTTCAGGTCGTGCAGCACGCTGGCCTTCACGTTGATGCGGAAGGTGAAGCTCTTGCGGATGCCCAGGGGGATCACGTTCATGTTGAACTCCCAGCAATGCAGGTCCCAGTAGAGGTTGAGCGAGGTGGGCGTCCATTCCCGGGCCTCCATGTCGTAGCCGCTGCTGAAGCCGAGCTTCCAGTACTTGAGGATGTTGAGGTCGCCGCTGAAGAGCACGCTTTGCGTCTGCTGCTCGGTGAATTCGCGCTGCTTGTAGTTGCGGGCCATGCTCCAGCTGTAGTTCACGCGCAGGTGCCAAGGGATGCTGAAGTTGATGCGGGCCCCTTTGCCCGGGTCGGCCTCGGCCACCACCTGCTGCCCGCCGGAGGAGGTGTTGGCCGTGCCGTAGCGCTTGCTTTGCAGCTCGAAGCCCAGGGACGCCGTGGCGCTGCGCAGGTGGGCCAGGCTGCCGTCCAGCCGGTGCGTGGCCAGCTGGATGTTGCGCCCCAGGCTGTCGGTGGCGTAGGGGTCCCAGTTGCTGGCCAGGTTCAGGTCCAGCAGGTCCAGCAGGCGAGTGCGTGCGGCCACGCTCACGGGCGACCAGTTGATCGAATCCTTCAGCAGGTCATAGTTGGCGTTGATGCCGAGGTAGTCCAGGAATTTCACCTTGGAGGTCAGGGGCTCGCCCTTGTCATCGGTCTTTCGGGAAAGGAGCTTGCCCTCCACGCTTTGCACCAGGCCGAGCGTGACCAGGCCGCTGGCATTGGGCGCCGGCTGGCCGTAGATGCCGAGTTCGTAGGGCGCGTAGCTGCCGTACGCCCCGCCGGACCCGTAGGGGCCGAACACGCGTGTGTCGTTGCCGGGCAGGTAGGTGATGGCGGCCGAAGGGGTGATCACGTGCCGTATGGCCTTGAGCCGGCCCTTGTGGAAGGCGTACATGCCATAGAGCTTGCTGGTGGCGGTGGCGCCGATGTTCCAGTCGAAGAGGTTGTGCAGGCCGGCCACGGTATCGGTGGCCAGGGAGTCGTTGCCGGGGAAGTAGGTCTTTTCCAGCGCCTGGAAGTAGGTGCGGTCGGTGATGTTGAGCTGCGGATTGACGGTGAAGGCGCGGGTCTTGATGGAGGTGCTCACGGCGGCGGTGTGGCGCACGCCGTTGCGCACGCGGTCCATCAGGCGGGGCAGGTTGCCGATGGAGAGCTGGTCCTCGGTGGTGGAGAGCCGGTTATCGAAGGTGGAGTTCCAGGTGATGCCGATCTGCTCATACCATTTCCGGCCGGCCGTGGGGGCCTCCCCGCGGAGCAGGGTGCCGGGGAAGAAGCGCTGCACGATGAAATTCACCGAGGGCAGGGTGACGTCGAAGCTCCGGTTGAGGGTGTTCTGGCTGTGCCGTGCGGAAACGCTGAGGCTGTACGGCTTGCCGGTCCAGAGGTGGCTCCAGGTGATGTTGCTCTGGAAGGTGTTGCTCAGGTAATCGTTGGTGCTGCTGTTGAAGTTGTTGGTGAAGTTCTGGCTGCTGCCCAGGTTCACGCTGGCATTGAAGCGGTCGGTGAGGCTGGCCTTGGGGTCCACGGCATGGTTCCAACGGATGAAGAATGTGCGCTGCTCGCTGAAGTCGGGGTACTCGGGCAGGCTGTTGCGCTTGCTGGTGAATTGCAGGTCGAGGTTGCCGCTGGACCGGTAGCGCTGCCTGTAGCGGGTGACGGAGCGCAGGCCCCAGCTGCCCTTGCTGTAGATGTCGGCGGTGAGCTGCTCGTCCAGGTGGTCGCCCAAGGGGAAGTAGTAGCCGCCGTTGAGCAGGAAGAGGCCGAACTGGTCGGAGGTGCCCCAGGTGGGGATGAGCAGGCCGGCGGCGCCGCGGTTCTTGTGGTTGGGGAAGAAGCCGAAGGGCGCCACCAGCGGGGTGGGCACCCTGCCGATCTTCATGATGGCCGGGCCCATGATGATCTTGTCCTCGGGGATCACCATCATGCGGGCCACGGCAAAGCGGTAGTGTGGGTGGGGCCGGTCGCAGGTGGTGAGGCTTCCGCCCAGGCTGTGGACCTCCCCGTTGGCGTGGCGCTTGCTCAGGTGGGCCAGGGCGATGAGCTGGCTCTCGGTGGTGCGCACCTCCGTGATCATGCCCTCCTTCGTCTTGAAATTGTACCGGATGCTTTCGGCGGCCACCTCCTTGCCGTCCTGCTTGAAGAGCGGCAGGCCCACGGGCTTCCCGCTGCTGTCGGTGGTGCCGTAGGCCTGCACTTCCTCCCGGGCCATGTCCAGCACGATGCGGTCGGCGGTGAGTTCCACATCCTGGTACTTCACCGTGGCACCACCGAAAAGGTACACGGTTTGCAGGGCCATGTCGAACGTCATGCTGTCCCGGGCATCATACTTCACGGCATCCTTCAGCGATTGGGCCTTGGTGGCCGCCAGTGCGGTTACTGACAACACCGTGAGGAAAATGGAACGCCATCCGCCCAGGGCCCGCTCCGGACGGGCGGTACCTTCGCCACACCGGCCCGAGAGGCCTGTTCCGGAACAGGAAATGCGAGGAATTGGGGACATCCGCTGGCCCGCCCCCCCGGCGGCCGCGCCGAAAGTAGCTTCAGGCAACAACGTGGCAGGTGGCCTCTTGGTGCCCGCACACCGGGCCTGGTGGCCGCTGGCCCTGCTTGCGGTGCTGCTCTGTGCGCCTGCCATGGCGCAAAAGTCGGCAAGCAGCGCCAACCGTGTGGCCACCGTGGTACTGGATGCCGGCCACGGCGGCAAGGACCCCGGCAACCTGGGCACCAAGCGGTACAAGACCACCGAAAAGGACATCGCCCTGGCGGTGACCCTGCTGGTCGGCCAATACATCAAGGAAAACCTGCCCGATGTGAAGGTGGTTTACACCCGGGAGGACGACCGCTTCATCGAGCTCATGGAGCGCAGCAACATCGCCAACCGCAATAAGGCCGATGCCTTCATCAGCATCCACTGCAACGCCAACAAAAGCGCGGACCCGCACGGCTGCGAGACCTACGTGATGGGCCTGCACAAGACCCAGGCCAACATGCAGGTGGCCATGAAGGAGAACGAATCCATCCTGCTGGAAGCCGACCATGCACTGAAGTACGACGGGTACGACCCGAAGGACCCCGAGAGCATGATCGCGCTCAGCTTGCGCCAGAACGCCTACCTGGACCACAGCCTGCTGCTGAGCTCCTTGATCCAGGACCAGTTCAAGGACCGCGTGGGCCGCACCGACCGCGGCGTGAAGCAGGCCGGCTTCCTGGTGATCTGCTACACCACCATGCCGGCGGTGCTGGTGGAGCTGGGCTTCCTCACCAATGCCGAGGAAGAGGACTTCCTGCAAAGCAAGAAGGGCCAGGAGTACATGGCCTCGGCCATCTATAGGGCCTTCAAGGAGTACAAGAACCAGATCGAGCACAAGGACGTGAACCTGGACATCAGCCCGGAAACCGCCGCGAAGCCCGATACCCCGGCGGCGCCGGTGAAGGAGCCGGACGGCAACAGCGGGGTGCGCTTCAAGGTGCAGATCGCCACCACGGCCAAGCGGATACCGGCGGATTCCCCCAGGTTCAAAGGCCTGGAGGTGGAGGAGACCAAGGCCGGGGAGCTCTGGAAATACAGCGTGGGCAATGCCACCGACCTGGCGGGTGCGCGGGAGGTGCAGGCGGCCTGCAAGGCCAAGGGATTCGATGGGGCCTTCATCACGGCATGGAAGGATGGGGAGCGCATCGATCTTCGGCAAGCTGTTACTTTGGTCCGCGATCCCTAATTCCCCCTCCACGTGCTGAAGATCAAGCGGCAGTATTCCATCGCCCTCTTGGCGGTAACGGGCATCGCCCTGCTCATCTTCGGGTTGAACTACCTGAAGGGCATCGACCTCTTCAGCCGGGGCAGCACGTACTATGCGGTGTACAACGACGTCTCCGGCATCAACGACGCCACACCGGTGCTCTACCATGGCTACAAGGTGGGCCAAGTGGTGGGCACGCAGATGCTGCCCGACGGCTCCGGCCGCATCGCCGTGGCCTTCCAGGTAGGGGAGAAGAGCCTGAAGCTGACCAAGGACACCCGCGCGGAGCTCTTCAGCGCCGACCTGTTCAGCCGGGCGGTGCGCATCAACCTGGGCTCCGGTGCCGCGGCCGCGGCCGGCGATACGCTGCTGGGCGGCGCCGAGCTCAGCCTTACCGAATCCGTGGGCGCGCAGATCGACCCGCTCAAGCGCAAGGCCGAGACCATCCTGGCCAGTGCCGATTCCGTGCTCACCGCCGTGCAGCTCATCCTGAACGACAAGGCACGCGGCGATATCGACGCCAGCTTCACCAGCCTGCGCACCACGTTGGAGAACATCAACTCCACCACCCGCAAGCTGGATGAGCTGATCGCCAAGGAAAGCAACCACATCAGCGGCATCCTCGCCAACGCGGACAAGGTGACCGCCAACCTCGCCGCCAACAACCAGCACCTCACCAACATCCTGGCCAACACCGACAGCATCACGGCCTCTATGGCGAACGGCCGCATGGAGCAGATGATGGCCAACCTGGAATCCACCTCCAACGAACTCAAGTCCATCATGGCACGGATCCAGTCCGGCGAGGGTACCTTGGGCAAGCTGATGAGCGATGACAGCCTGTACCACAACCTCAATGCCGCCACGCACCAGATGGACCTGCTGATGGAGGACCTGCGGCTCAACCCGCACCGCTATCTTTCCATCTTCGGCCGCAAGGACAAGCTGCCCAAGCTGAGTGATTCGGACATTGAGCGCATCCGCCGGGCCTACCCCCCGAACCAGAAGCCATGAACATCGGCGCGGTCATCTTCATCCTGGTCCTCGCGGCCGCCGTGTGGTGGTTCACGCGCAACGTGCGCCGCATCCGGCGGAACATCCTGCTTGGCCGCGAGGAGGTGATCAACGACCGCAAGGCCGAGCGCTGGGCCACCATGGCGCGTGTGGCCCTGGGCCAGAGCAAGATGGTGGTACGGCCGGTGGCGGGCATTCTGCACATCCTGGTGTACGCGGGCTTCGTCATCATCAACATCGAGGTGCTGGAGATCATCATCGACGGCATCTTCGGCACGCACCGCGTGTTCAGCTTCCTCGGCGGCTTCTACAGCTTCCTCATCGGCAGCTTCGAGGTGCTCGCCATCCTCACTTGGCTGGCCTGCGCCATCTTCCTGATCCGCCGCTTCATCCTGCGCATCCCGCGCTTCTGGTCCCGGGAAATGACCGAGTGGCCGCGCACGGACGCCGGCCTCATCCTCACCTTCGAGATCCTGCTGATGTCCGCCTTCCTGCTGATGAATGCGGCGGACCACACGCTCCAAGGCATGGGGGCGGAGCACTACGTGAAGGCGGGTGCCTTCCCGGTCAGCGCCGTGTTGGCCAGCTGGCTGGGCATGGCCGGCATGGAACCTTCCACGCTCATCGGCATCGAACGCTTCTGCTGGTGGTTCCACATCGTGGGCATCCTCGGCTTCCTCAACTACCTGCCCTACAGCAAGCACTTCCACATCCTGCTGGCCTTCCCCAACGTGTGGTACAGCAAGCTGAGGCCGAAGACGCAGATGGACCACATGCCGCGCATCACCGCCGAGGTGCAGAGCATGATGGACCCGTCCATTCCGCCACCCGCACCGCCCGCCGAGCCCGCCAACGGCTTCCCCCCGGAACATTTCGGCGCCAAGGATGTGTTCGACCTGAGCTGGAAGAGCCTGATGGACGCCTACACCTGCACCGAGTGCGGGCGTTGCACCAGCGTGTGCCCGGCCAACATCACCGGCAAACTGCTCAGTCCGCGCAAGATCGTGATGGATACCCGCGACCGCCTGGAGGAAGTGGGGAAGGTGCTCGACAAGAACAACGGCAAGTGGGTGGACGACGGGAAGGACCTCTTCAGCCGCATCACCGACGAGGAACTGTGGGCCTGCACCACCTGCAACGCCTGCACCCAGGCCTGCCCGGTGAACATCGATCCCGTGCACATCATCCTCGACCTGCGCCGCTATCTGGTGATGGAGGAAAGCAAGCCCCGCCAGGAACTGAACGCCATGTTCACCACCATCGAGAACAACGGCGCCGCCTGGGCATACGGGCCGGACAAGCGGATGGATTGGGTGAAGGAGTGAAGGAAGTAGGCAGAAGCAGTAGGCAGGCTGATCCATCAAATCAAACCCGGAAACACCAAAGACCTTCATCTGCTTCGCTCCCTGAATTCCACGGGAACTACCCCTGCCAACTGCCCTCTGCCCCTGCCAACTCAACCACCCATGAGCCAAGAGATACAGATCCAAACCATGGCCGAGCTCGCCGCCAAGGGCGAAAAGCCCGAGGTACTGTTCTGGGTGGGCTGCATCGGCTCCTTTGACGACCGTGCCAAGAAGGTGACGCGGGCCTTTGCGCGGATCCTCAACGCCGCCAACGTGAAGTTCGCGGTGTTGGCCAATGAGGAAAGCTGCACCGGCGATCCGGCGCGGCGCGCGGGCAACGAGTTCCTGTTCCAGATGCAGGCACTGCAGAACATCACCGTGCTGAACGGCTATGGCATTACGCGCATCGTCACCACGTGCCCGCACTGCTTCAACGTGATGAAGAACGAGTACCCGGTGCTCGGCGGCCATTACGAGGTGATGCACCACAGCCAGTTCATCAACCAGTTGCTCAAGGAAGGGCGCATCAAGGTGGAGGGCGGCAGCTTCCAGGGGCAGCAGATCACCTATCACGACCCGTGCTACCTGGGGCGCGGCAACGGCGAGTACGAGGCCCCGCGCGAGGTGCTCCGCAGCCTGGACACGGCCCTGGTGGAGATGAAGCGCAGCAAGGAAAAGGCGCTGTGCTGCGGCGCTGGCGGCGCACAGATGTGGAAGGAGGCCGAGCCGGGCAACAAGGAAGTGAACGTGGAGCGCAGCGAGGAGGCCGTGGGCACCGGCGCCAAGATCGTGGCCGTGGCCTGCAACTTCTGCAACACCATGCTCACCGACGGCGTGAAGCACCAAGGCAAGGAGGCCGAGGTGCAGGTGAAGGACATCGCCGAGCTGATCGCCGAGGCGAACAAGCTCTGACGCGGGCCTTACTGGCCCAACACCGCCTTCACTGCCGCGCCCAGTTGCTGGTCCGTGCCGGTGCTGAGCAGGGCGGGTTCATCGGCTTGGCGCACGTCGGGTTCCAGCTGTTGGTTCTCCAAGTACTTGCCGCTGTTGTCCACCATGCCCACTTGCGGGATGCCGAAGATCACGCCGTTCTGCAGGTGCTCCCACCACACAGCGGTGCCGGTTCCCGGCACGGGCATGCCCACGAGCTTGCCGATACCCAAGGCCTTGTACGTGAACGGGAACATGTGCGCATCCGAATAGTTGGCCTCGTTCATCAGCACCACGCTGGGCTTGCTCCACTTGAACTGGGGTTCGGTACCGAGGTCCTGCCCGCGGGGCATCAGGTGCATGTACACATGGCCGCTGAGGAAGGTGGCCAGGTCGTCGTGCAGCCAGCCGCCGCCGTTGAAGCGTGTGTCCACCACGAGGGCTTCCTTGTCGTGGTAGCGGCCCAGTACCTCTTCGTACACGGTCTTGTAGCTGTCGTTGTTCATGCCGCGCACGTGCACATAGCCCACGCGGCCGTTGCTGAGGCTGTCCACCGTGTGGCGGTTGCGTTCCACCCAACGGCGGTACAAAAGCTCGTTCTCCTCGCTGCGGGTGATCGGTTTCACGGTCTCCTCCCAGCGTTTGCCCGTCATGGGGTCGTACAGCGAGAGCAGCACGTTGCGGCCGGCCTTGCGGTTGAGGAAGCGTGCGGGTTCATCGCGGCCGGTGATCGCCTCGCCGTCGATCTGTTCGATCACCGTGCCGGCCTTCACCCTGGAACCGGCCTTGATCACCGGCGAGCGGTCGATCACCTCCGAAATGGTGAGGCCCGGCAGCGTGTCGTTGGTGTAGAAGAGGCCGAGCCGTGCGGTGGCGTCGCCGTTCGGGATGGAACCGCGGTAATAGGCCCCGGTATGCGAGGCGTTCAGTTCTCCGAGCATCTCGCTCAAGAGGTCGGCGAAGTCCTGGTCATTGTTGATGTAGGGAAGGTATTGGGCGTACTCCTTCTTGTAGTAGTCCCAATCGGTGGCTTGCAGGTCCTTCACGTAGAATTTCTTCAGTACCTGCCGCCACACATGCTCGAAGAGGTATTGGCGCTCTGCCGCGGCATCCAGGCGCATCTCGCCCTTGATGCCCACGGATTTCACCTCGCCCTTGTCCAGGTCTACCATGGAGATGCCGCCATTGTTCACCAGGAAGAGATTCTTGCCTTCCTTGTCCATCTCCATGCTGCCGGGGCCTTCGGCACCCATCTTCACCAGCAGTTTGGTCTCCTTGGAGCGCAGGTCGGTCTGCCAGAGGTCGAAACCCTTCTCGAATTCCGCCAGGTAGTAAAGCTTTTCACCGTCCTTGCTCATGATGGCATCGGCCAGGTCGCTGGAATGGATGGTGAGCCGCACCTTGCGGTCCTCGATACCGTCCAGCTCGAACTTCAACGGCGCCACCGTGCTATCCTCCTTCTCATCCTTTCCTCCCTTATCTCCTTTACCATCCTTTCCTCCCTTGTCCTCCCCACCCATGTCCCCGCCCGCATCATTCTTCAGCAGGTCATATTCCTCCTTACTCAACCGGAACGTGTCCATGGCGGCCTGGGTGAAGAACATGGCATAGGCGTCCATCTGGCTGCCCCAGCTGCTCTGGGCCTTCATGCCGTCGCGGCCGCTGAACCACAGCATGGCCTTGCCGTCCAGTGCCCACCGCGGATGGCCGCCGCCGTAGCCGCTCTTGGTGAGGTTGATCACCGGGGAGTTGCCGTCTGCCTTCACCAGCCCGCATTGGGTGATCCATTGCTTGTCCTGCAGGAATTCCACCAGCAGCCATTTGCTGTCCGGTGACCAGGAGAAGTATTGGTCGCCGTCCGCATAGCTATAGTTCTTGTCCGCCGGGAGCACCGTGCGGCTTTGCTTGCTGGCGAGGTTGTACACCTTCACGGCGGTGCGTTCCTCCAGGTAGGCCACTTCTTTGCCGTCCGGCGACCATGCCGCTTGGAATTCCTCGGCCGGCGTGGCCACCAGCGCCTCTTACTTCAGCACCGTGGCATTGAAGAAGTATTTTTCCTCCGGCCGCGTGAGGATGGTGCGGTAGAGGTCCCAGCTGTTGTTGCGCTCCGTGGCGTACAGCAGGCTTCTTCCGTCGGGGCTGAAGCTCACCGAGCGCTCCTGTTCCGGCGTGTTGGTGATGCGCCGCGTGGTGCCTTCCTTCACGGAAGTGACGAAGACCTCCCCGCGATGGATGAAGGCCACCTCCACGCCGTTGGGCGAGGGGCTCACCTCCGAGGCGTCCCCGTTCACGGTGATCGTCTTCTCCGGCGTGTAGCGGCTGTCCACTGCGGTGGTCACCACCAAGCGCACGGGTTGCGCGCCGGGTGCCATGGTGTACAGCCCGCCACGATAGCTGAAGCAGAGCGTGCCGGTGCGGGCCATGCTGAGGTAGCGCACGGGGTCCTTTTCCAGGAAGGTGACCTGCTCGGCGTTCCCGCCGCCTACGGACCTGCGGAAAATGTTCATGCTGCCCTTCTCCTCGCTCAGGTAGTACACCTGGCCGCCGTCAGGGCTGAACACGGGGTTGAGGTCCTCGCCCGCGAAAGTGCTGATCTGCTTATACGCCTTGCTGCCGAGGTCGTAGGTCCAAATGTCCCGCGTGACGGAAGAGGTGTGGTGCTTGCGGAAATGGTTCTCGAAGCCCTTCTTGTCCTGGTACACGAGGCTTTGGCCATCGGGACTGTAGCGGGCGCCGACCGCTGCGGTGGAGATCACCTGCAAGGCTTTCCCTCCCCGCGCAGGCACACGGTAGACCTCACCAAATCCGCGGCCAGGGAATTGCCTGTCCGCCTTCGAATGCATCCGGGAACTGCTGAAAAGGACAGCGGCGTTGTCCGGGGAGAAATCCGAGGGCACATCGTCTGCGCTGGACCAGGTGAGGCGCTGCGCCGTTCCACCGCCGGAAGGCATCACGTACACATCGTCATTGCCATGGCGGTCACTGGCGAAGGCGATCCATTGGCCGTCGTGCGACCATACGGGTGAGTGCTCGTAGGCGGCGTTGGTGGTGAGCAGTGTGGCGGCCCCGCCGGTGGCGGGAACGCGCCACAGGTCGCCCTGATAGCTGAAGGCAATGGTGGAACCGTCCGGTGAAATGGCCCCGTAGCGAAGCCAGAGCGCCTCGGTCTGGGCCTGGGCCCCAACGTGGAACAGCAGGGAGGTCAAGAGAACGGTGGCGATCGTGTGCCGCATGGGTTTCCCGGATTTGCGGCAAAGCTAGGCGCGTGAAGGAGCGTCCCCGGGATCTGTGATGAACGGTAAATGGCGACCTTTGTCCCATGGAAGCTTCCATGACCGCCATCCCGTTCGCCACCATGCCCGCCCACGCCCGGGTGTGGATCTACAAGAGCGCCACCGCCTTCACGCCGGAACAAAGCGCGGAGATCCGCCGAAGGGGCGAGGCGTTCACAGGTTCCTGGGTCTCCCATGGCGATACCGTCGCTGCGGCCTTCGCATTGTTGCACGACCATTTCCTGGTGATCGCCGCCGACCTGGCGGACATGGTGATCTGCGGCGGAAGCGTGGACAAGAGCGTGCAGATGATCAAGGGCCTGGAGCGGGACCTGGGCCTGAACCTCACGGACCGCATGGTGGTGCTCCACGAGGCCGACGGCGGGATCCGCGCCTGCCGGATGAATGAGCTCGAGGCCTTGATCAAGACCGGCGTGATCAACGGCGATACCATCGTATTCGACGATCTGGTGGCCACGAAAGGTGACCTGGACACGCGCTTCCGCACCGCGTTGCGGAATACCTGGATGTCCCGGTATCTCTGACTTTCAGGCGTTTCCCACGCTGCGCTGTTGGCGAAAGGATGCGGTGATGGGGCGTAAGCCCCGTTCAGGTCCGCAACTTCGCCGTGATGCGTGAACAACTGGCCCAATGGACCCACTTGGTCCCGGAAGGAACCGGCGGCCTGGTGGTGCTGTTGGTGGAGGTCTTCACCGCATTGGCCATCGTTGGCTGGGCGTACAACCGGGGCTTCCGGCCCACGGAACGGGGCTCGCTGGTGCGGTTGCCGCTGCTCACCTTGTCCTTCGGACTGGCCCTGTTGGTGCGCCACATCCATGATGAGCTATGGCAACCCGTGCTGATCGCGGCAGCGGTGATCATTGCCGGTTTCTTCAGCCGCTCGGGCCACGGCCGCGGCATGGGCGTGCCCATGATGATGATCGCAGCCTTGTTGGGGCTGGGCTACATCCTGAGCGCGGCGACCCTCACGGTGGTGGCCACGCTGGTGTATATGCTCAGCCCGGTGCCCAAGCGATGAACGCAAGCCGCAAGCGGAGCCATGAGAAAGGGTAAGCGAAGCAGGCCCACGGTGCAGGCGTGGCTTTTCGCACTGGCGATCCCGGCGGTGGCGCTGTTCGTGCTTTTCTCGCTGATGCCCTATGACCGCATGGTGCGCCAATGGCCGCTGGGCATCGGGCAGGGGGAGGTGATGGCCTATCAGGCGCTCTTCGACCGCAGGCCCGGCCAGCACGTGGAGGGCGAGGCGGAGAAGATGGTGGTCCGTGATGCCGGCGGCGACAGCGTGGAGGTGATCATCGGTGAAGGAACAACGTACCGGGCCAGGAAGGAAGCATTGCACGTGAACAGTCATCCGGGGAACTTCCGACTGGCCTTTGCCCAAGGCACAGGCCCTGGCGGCGCCGACCGGCTGGACCTGGTGCAGGCGGACCTGCATGCGTTGACCACGCTGTATGCGCAAGCCGTGGCGGATTCGCTGCCCGTGCTGAGCCCATCGGTTGCCTTGGTGAAACTGGAGCTGGAAGGCGCGAAGGCCAGGCCATACCTGATGCAGGAGGCCATCACACCGGACTTCGTACTGAAGCGCGCTGCCGTGGCCATGTCGTTGATGGGCCCGGACGGATCCGTGGAGACGGAGCGGCGGTCCGTGGTGGGGGATACCATCGGCAATTCCGGGGACGGCTCACCGGTCCAGGGCGCGCGGTTCAATCCCGAGGCCACCGCTGCCGTGGGATTGCTGGCCTATGCGGAGCACCGCAACGGCTTGTTGCTGGGTGAGGCCGGTGCCATGTCCGACCGCGTCACGGGCGGCATCACGCCGCTGTACCGGATGGACCACGGCATGGCCTATGAGGAGAACGGCACCGGCTTGGCCCCGGCATTCCGTGAGGCCATGACCGGTGCGACGGTCCAACAGGAGATCGACAAGCTCGCGGAGCGCTTGCGCAAGGACAGTGCGAACTGGGCAGCCAGGCTGCTGGCCATCGATTCAGCAGCCGTGCCTGTACTTGCCAACGGCCGGAACATCGGCCTGGTGCAGGCGGAAGTGGACCGGCAGCGCGAGGCTTTCCTGCAGCGCCTGTTCCATCCCGCGCCGGAACGTTTCATCGGCGCACCGGTGAAGCAGTCGCCACCGGCAGCCATTCCGTTGGATCCGTGGTTGGCGCAGTTCCGCACCCAGCCGGACACCTTGCGCTTCGTGCGCGGCAAGTACAACATCGACCATGACCTGGTGATCCCGGAGGGCATCGCCGTGGTGCTGGAGAAAGGAACGCGCTGGTTCATGGCCCCGGGGGTGAGCGTGGTGGTCAACGGTGAGTTCCATGCGCGCGGCACCGACCTGAACCCGGTGTTCATCCGCCCGCAGAGCGAGGCTGCCCCCTGGGGCGCCATCGCGGTGAACGGGGATGGGGATACGCGCGTGCGCATCCGCGGTATGCGCATCAGCGGCGGCAGCGACCTGCTGGCGGATGGTGTGTACCACGGCGGCATGCTCAGCTTCCTCCGCACCGATGTGACCATGGACCACTGCGACATCGCCGAGGCCTACGGTGCGGCCACGGTAAGCGCCCGCAGGGGCAGGTTCCGCATGGCGGATTGCGTGCTGGCCAATGCCCACGGGGCTTTCGTCAGCCTGGCCGAAACGGAGGGCGGCATCCAACGCACGGCCTTCATACTGCCCGACCACACGGACATGGCCCCGGACCGTGCCGCGCTGTTGCTGCGTTCCTGCAAAATGGATGTTTCCGGTTGCTCATTCGCCGACCTGCCGTTCACCGCGCTGCGGTTGGCACGTGGCAGTGAGGTATCGGTGTCCAACTGCCGCTTCACGGGCAATGCGGTTGCGCTGTCGGCCTTGGATGGCTCAACGGCCCGGGTGAATGGATCCGAATTCAGCGGCAACGGAAAGGTCTTCGTGCTGCGCCACGAGCATGCCGCCTTGGGCGGGGCCACGGTGAAAGAAGCGGGCAACAGCTACGTGGGCAACGGCACCTTCAAGGAAGTGGATGCCGCCAGTACGTTGGAGGGTGGTGGCGTGGCGGGGGGCGTGCAGTGACCCGCGCATCAGGTCTTAGGACGCGAGCACGTAATGGGTATTCCGTCCCCCGCCTTTCCCTTTCCGCAACACCTTTTTGGCGATCAGGTCCGCGATGTCGCGCGATGCCGTGTCCTGGGATGTCCTGGCGATCTTGGCGTATTTGGTGGAGGTGAGGCTCCCCTGGAAGTTGTGGAAGAGCTTGTTCAGCACTTTCAATTGACGGGAGTTGAACAGCGTTTGCGCATGGTTTTGCCAGAAACGATGCTTGTTAAGAACGCTGGCCAGCATGGTCTCCGAGGCGACCAAGGCCCGGCATAGGCAAGCCAGGAACCAGGCCAGCCAACCGGTTACATCCATGGTGCCCTGTTGCGTCCTTTGCAGCAGGTCGTAGTATTTGCCGCGTTCCGCGCGGATCTGGGCGCTCATGCTGTAGTACCGCTGAGGTGAACCGTCGGCCCGGGCCAGCAGCAGGTCCGCTATCGCCCGTGCGATCCGGCCGTTGCCGTCCTCAAATGGATGGATGGTGACGAACCAGAGGTGGGCCAGGCCGGCCTTGATCATCGGATCCGGCCCATCCTTCTTGTTCACCCACTTCAGGAAGGTGGCCATTTCTTTTTTCAGCCTGTCAGCGGCAGGAGCTTGGAAGTGGACCTTCTCACGGCCCATGGGACCGGAGGCCACTTGCATCAGGCCGGTGGAGTCATTCCTCCATTGCCCGGTAAGCACCTTCAGCATGCCGCTGCGCCCGGAGGGGAACAATGCACTGTGCCACGCGAAGAGGCGTTCGGCATCCAGCTTGGCCCGGCATTGCTCCGTGGCATCCAAGTGCATCTCCACCACGCCATCCACATGACGGTCCACCAAGGGGGCACCGGCCTTGTCAAGGCCCAAACGCCTGGCCAAGGACGACCGGACTTGGGAAGGATCCAGGATCTCGCCTTCGATCTCGCTGCTGCGGAGTACGTTCACGGTCAAGGTGTCCAAGTTGGCCTCGGTGCGCAAGTCGAAACCGATGACCTGCATCTTGCCGAGGAGAAGCCCCAACATCCGGTAGGCCTCGGCAAGGGTTGGTGCCAGTGCTTCAGCGTCCCAGCGGAACGAGGGCCAGTCCTTACGTTCATGGATGTATAGGGGCATGGCTACCGGACTTGCGGACAAAGGTACGGTTATTCTCCGCAGATAATGCGGAGAATAACTCCGGTATTCTCCGCAAACGCTTTGCCTCAGCCCAACAGCGATTCCCCGTCGCCATCGGTGGTGAGCACCTCGCTCATGTGATCGAACCATGGTCGGATGGCCCGAAAGCAGTTGTCCACCTCCGCCGCGAAACCGGATGCGGTCACTTCCTTGTCGGTAAAGGAATGGCTGAAATAGAGCTGCTTGTAGCGCAGCAAGGGCGTGGCCGGGTGATCCTTGGGAAAACCCTGGGGTGCGGTTTTCAGTTGTTCGCCCTCCAGCTCGCCCCAATGGCTGCGCAGGGCTTTTCCGCGCAGGATCTTGTCCCACGCCTCATGCTCGTACAGCATGTCCATGCGGATGCGCTTCAGGTCCTCGGCCTCAGGCGCCCAAAAGCCGCAGGCAATGAACGAGCCGCCGGGCTGGACGTGGAAGTAGTAGCCGCCGCGCAAGGCAGGCTTCACACGTGCCAGGCCACCGGAGAAATGCTCCTTGTATGGCGGTCGTTCCGGGTGGAAACGCTGGTTGGTGTAGATGCGGTGCAGGGTGTCCTTGCCGCTGGCGGTGGCAAGCTTGTCGTGGCGCTTCATGCGCTCGATCAGCGCGTCGGCGAAACCGCGCATGTTCCCCAAGGCCGCCTGGTACCGGGGGCGGTTCGCCTCGAACCAGTCGCGGTCGTTGTTCTTCTTCAGGTCGGAAAGAAAGCGGAGGGTGGCACGGTCAATGGTGCCGGAAGGAGTGCTCATGGTGAATGGCAAAGGTGGTGTGCGAATGCATGGGCCGCAATGCCGATCCCTTCACCACAATGCCGCCGATCGCACGAACTTTACCCCATGCGAACCCCGTTGCTCTCCTTCTTGATGCTGCCGGTACTCGTTGCAGCGCAGGCCAACAAGCCGGTTGAACCTGTGGTGAAGCCGCTTGTGGCCGGCGAGGTGCTCACCTTTCCGTCGCAGGTGCTGGGCCAGGAGCGGGTGCTGAACGTGCGCCTGCCCGACGGCTATGCGGACAGTTCGCTGGCCTATCCGGTGATCTACGTGCTGGATGGTGGAACCAACGAGGACTTCCCGCACACTGCGGGCCTGGTGCAGTTCCTGAACATGTACGGCCTGGTCCCGCAGAGCATCGTGGTGGGCATCGCCAACAACGGCCGCTCACGCTACCACGATTTCACCGGCCCCACGGAGAGCGACAGCGACAAGGTGTGGATCCCCACGTACGGTGGCTCGGAGGCATTCATCAGGTTCCTGGCGGAGGAGGTGCAACCCCTGGTGCAGTTGAAGTACCGCACCAACGGGCGTCGCACGCTCATCGGCCAATCGCTCGGCGGCCTGCTGGGCACCGAGGTGCTGTTCACCCGTCCGGAGCTGGTTGACGATTACATCCTGGTAAGCCCCAGCCTGTGGTGGAACAACGGGGAATTGGCCGCGCAGGCAGATGCGTGGGTGAAGGCGCATGCAGCGCTGCCCAAACGGATCTTCATGGCCTCCGCACGGGACGATGCCATGATGCAACCGCAGATCGATGCGGTGGCGAAGGCGTTCAAAGGAGCCAGGTCGCCGCTGGAGTTCCATTACGAGCACTTCCCGCAGGAAAGCCACATGACCATTTTGCACCGCGCGGAATGCAAGGCTTTCGAGTGGCTGTATCCGAGGCATTGAATCCGCCCATTCGGCAATCGCCCGGAGCGGGCGGGGCAAACGCATCTAGATCTGCGACCCCTCCGGGGTCGAAGCCGGATCCGTTCGCGAAAGACCCCGAAGGGGTCTCAGCTAATAAAACCCGCATGTATCAAGGCATTCGACCCTGAAGGGGTCGCACACCACAAGGAACCTCCCCTTCAACCTGGTTTTTTGATGCGTTTGCCCTGCCGGAACGGGCACGCAGCCATGGGAAGACCGTTAGTTTTGCCGCCATGAGCGAGACCCCCAAGTGCCCCGAGTGCGCGTCGTTGATCACCTATCCCACCGGCACATCCCAGATGTGCGCCGAATGCGGCCACGAATGGAACCCCGAGGAAGTTGAAGCAGCGGCCCAGGTGAAGGATGCCAACGGCAACGTGCTGCAGGACGGCGACGACGTGGTGGTGATCAAGGACCTGCCGGTGAAGGGCATGCCCAAGCCGGTGAAGGCCGGCACCAAGGTGAAGAACATCCGGCTGGTGGACGGTGCCGGGAACGCGGGCCATGACATCGATTGCAAGATCGACGGCTTCGGCGCCATGGGGCTGAAGAGCATCTACGTGCGCAAGGCCTGAGTTCCGGCTCAACCCAGCGGGTCGGTCATCCAGCGCGCATAGAACAGGTAGCTGACCAGGATCAGCAGGGTCACGGTGATGGCCAGTTGAACGCCGCGCAGCCATACCCAACCAAGTCCCCATACGCGCCGCACCGTGGCCAGCCAGAAGAGGGGGTAGGTGGCCGTGAGCAGGAAGGCCCAATTGTCTCCCACCGTGCCGGAGAACTGGTACCAGAGCTGGCCCTGGGGTACATCGAGCACCAAGGTGCGTAGGATGTGCGCGCACAGGTGCAGGGCGAACAGCAACACGACGAGGTAGATGACCTGAACGGTCCGGAGGTTGCGCATCATGGCCCCGCGTGAAGATAGACGATATGGGATGAAGCCCCTATGGTTCATTCAGGACACGTCCCTTCAGAGCCGTGTTCGCACCAATTGGGAGGCTGTTCGTGGGTGTTCCCGAACGGCCGGATCGAGCGATCACGCATTTGAACAGTGGATGGTAACAGCATGCAAGTGTTAGATTCATGGCCAAACTCATTCCCATGAACCTTCGCACTGGTCTGCTTCTGCTGCTTCTTGTCAAGGGGACGTTCGGTCATGCGCAAGGGCCGGATTGGCAATGGGCACAGGCGTTCGGGAGCGCCGGGGTGGACCAGGCCCGCGGTATCTGTGCGGATGGAAGCGGTAATTTCTTTGTTACGGGCTACTTCACCGGAAGCTCCATCTCCATCGGGGGCACCACCTTGGTGAATACACAGACCAACAATTCCGCCGATCTCTTCCTGGCCAAGGTGGCCTCGGATGGCACCTTCCTCTGGGTGCAGCAGATCGGTGGCACGGGCAGTCAGGTCGGCATTTCCGTGGCCGCCACGCCCCTGGGGCAGGTGGTGCTGACGGGGACCTATGAGAACAGCATCACCGTCGGTTCCACCGGCCTGCTCAGCAATGGTGGGAGCGACGTCTTCGTGGCCAAGTTCACCGCGTCCGGAATGCCCATGTGGGCCACCACCATGGGCGGAGGGTCCGGGGACCAGGTCTCTGATGTTGCCGTGGGGGATGATGGAGTGGTGGCTGTGGTGGGTTCGTTCAACAGTGCCGTTTTCGCCGCAGGCAACACCAACCTGCAGAACAACGACCCGGGGGATGAGGACCTGTACATGGTGACCTTGGACGTGTTCGGGGGCTTTCAATGGGCCATGAGCGCCGGTGGCACCTATGATGATGTGGCCCAGAGCGTGGCGATCGATGCGAGCGGCCACATCGTGGTCGGTGGCTATTTCGCCTGTGCCGCACTGGACCTGGGTGGCCAGACACTGACCAACGCGAACGACAACTACAACGACCTGTTCCTGGCCAAGTACGATGCGGCCGGTGACCTGATCTGGGCCAAACGCGCCGGCGGCACACGCCACGAACGCATCTGGGGCGTTGGCATCCATGGCAATGGGGATATCGTCACCACCGGCTCCTTCATCGATGCAAGCCTTGACCTGGACGGGACCGTGCTCACGAACACCACCACGGACCAATCGTGGTACGACCTGTTCGTGGCGCGCTACGATGATGATGGAACGCTGATCTGGGCCCGCTCCGGTGGTGGGGTCTACGATGAGTTCGTTTCGGACCTGAGCGTGGATGGGGACGGTAACACGGTCATCGTCGGTGAGTTCGACAGCCCGGCGCCCGTGTTCGGCGGAACCACCCTGACCCATGTGGACGACTACGATGCCTTCGCAGTGAAGTATGGTCCGGATGGGACAGCGCTTTGGGCCCGTGCTGCTGGCGGGGATGACGGGGACCGCGCACATGCCGTGGCTTGCGGGCAGAATGGCGAGGTGGGCGTGGCCGGTTACTTCAATAGCGACCCCTTCCAGGTCGGTGCCCTGTCCCTCGGGAACAACATGGACAATGACCTCTGGCTCGGCCTGCTGGGCAGCCCAACTGGACTTGCCGAACACCTGGATGAACTTGGAGCCAGCGTCCATCCTTCGATCGGCACCGGTGAGGTGATGGTCACGTCGATGGTGCCGATGCAGTCCATCCGGGTGGTGGATGCATCCGGCCGCACGGTCCTGCACCGCTCGGTGAACAGCACCAACGCTTCCGTGGTACTTGCCGCGCCAGGTGCCTATTCCATCCGGATCACCACCTCGAAGGGCTCGGCCGTGCTGCGTGCGTTGGTGGTGCGCTAGGTGCCACCGCTCCGGACCCGCCGTTGTCATTCGCGTTCCCCGAGGTTCAACCGGTCGTGACCGGGGTCAGGCAGGGCGAACTCCCGGATGCCGCCGGGCTTAGTACCGTGCCCACCCCTGGGGCGGTTCAATCGTTGAGCCCCTTACCCGCCAGGATGCGGTCCACATGTTTCTCGATCCGCGCCTCGCGGGTCTTGCTCTGCTTGGCACCGCCGAAGAACAACAGATAGCCGCGTTGCCTTCCCGGGGTAAGTGCGTGGAAGGCCTTCTTCAGTTCGGGCATCTGTTTCATCGCCTTGGCGAACTCCGCCGGCATGTCGAACTCCGCGGTCTTCTTCATGGGCACGTTTCGTCCGGCCTTTTCGTTGGCGATGGCCTCGGCCATGTAGGCCTTGATCAACGCCGTGTGCGCTTCGATCTCCTCCACATCCCGGAACCGGAGCTGGCGGCCGCTTTGCACGTTCGCCGTTTGCCGCACCAGCAGGCCTTTCGCATCCTTCAACAGCGCGCCTTTGTGGAAGAGCACCGCGCAATAGTCCTTGAAGCCATGGATCAGGAAGACGTTCTTCCCCTTCAGCGTGTAACAGGGGTGGCCCCATTTCAGTTCCTCGGTGAGGCCGCTTTCCAAGGCCATTTCGCGCAACAAGAGGAAGCACCCCTGCCAAGGCGTGTCCTTGTCGAAAAACCATTGGACCGTAGGGTTCATGTGCCAAAGCTATGCCGTGCGCGCCGCGACCTTCCGGCTTTCCGGTCGGAGGAGCCAGGAGATCACGAGCAACGCCAACAGGAAAGCCCCCGGGAACAGTTCCGCCGAAGGGTGCCCCACGGCGAGGTGCGACCAGAGCGCCCCGGTGAGCAGGAAGAAGATGCCGGCGTAGGCCCATTCCTTCACCACGGGGAAGCGGGGAACCAGGATGGCCACTACGCTGAGCAGCTTCCATACGCCCAGCAAGGTCAGTAGGTAGAGCGGGTAGCCGAGGTCCTGCATGCCGTATTCACCCGGCGGCGACAAGGCGCCTTCCAACTTCGCATGCATCAGTTGCTGCACGCCCGTTGCGGCCATGCCCAAGGCTAGCCACAGCGTGGCCACCCAGTACGTGATCTTTCTTGACTTGGTCATGGCGATCAGGCGTTGGTGTTCTTCCCGCGTTTCGGTTCCAGCTCGGACAGGCTGAAGGAATTGCCGCTATCATCCTTCAGCACGGCGATGATGCCGAAGGGCTGCTGGGTGGGTGGCATGGGAAATTCAACGCCCTTGGCATGCAGTTCCTCGTAAGTGGCGCGCACGTCCTTGCATTTGAAGGCGGCAAAGCCGAACAAGCCCTGCTTCACCAGGCCGCGCATGGTGGCGGCGTTCTCTTCGTTCCAAGGACCCCAAGGTGCCGTAGGCATCAGCGCCACCTCCAGTTCCGGTTGCTCCGGAGGTGTCACCGTGAGCCAGCGCCCGCCGCCGTGCATGGGGATGTCCGTGTGTTTCTTGAAGCCGAGCTTGTTGACGTAGAAGTTCAGGGCCTGGTCCTGATCGAGGACGAAGACGGAAAGGTGTGTGATGCGTGCGATCATCTGGCTTGGTTTCTTGCCGCAAAGAAAGACCCATCTTCAATCGCGGAATTATTCCGGATTGCGGTCTTCGATTTGCCAGCCCAGCCACACCGCGTAGCAGTTGGGGATGTGGTCCATCGGCTCCTCCTTCATGCTTTGCAAACGCTCTTCACGTGCTTTCCGGTAGGCCGCAGGCGTCTTGCCGACTTGCTTCCGGAAGGCATTGCTGAAGGTGGGTATGCTTTCGAAACCAACGTTCAAGCAAGCATCAGCCACGGGCATGCCTTGGTCAAGAAGCTGGGCCGCTTGCTCGATCCGCAGCTTGGAGAGGTAGGCTTTGGGCGTGGTGCCATACACTTCCCGGAACAGGCGGGTGAAGTGGAACTTGGAGAAGGAGGCTTCCCAACAGATCGCGGCCAGGTCGATGTGCTCGGTGAAATGATCGTCCATGAACAGCTTGGCCTGCACGATGCGTTTGTAGAGGTAAGCCTTGGGGTAGGGTTCCATCAGTGCCAGCCTCATCCGCGCCGCAGTAGTTCGGCCGCTTGGCATGCGCGCTGCCGGGCATGTCAAGGTTGCCATGCCTCAGCGCAGTACGGTGATGGTGCCGTTCAGCTTCTTGTCCACCGGTGTGCCGCATTCGGACCGCAAGGCGATGGTGTAGAAGTAGGTGCCGTCCGATGTGTCGTACGGTTTCCACGTCCGTGGGCCGCTTTCGCCGGTGGCATATACGGACTTGCCCCAGCGGTCGAATACCGTAAGAGTATATTCATCGAAAAGATGGGTGATGTCCATGTCCGGCGCTGAAGGGAGGTACGGCCGCCACGTATCATTCAGGCCATCACCGTTCGGCGACACCACATTGGGCAGAAGCACCCCGCTGAGGTCCATGGAGGAAAGGTCGGTGGCCATGATGGTCACGCTGGCTTGGTCCGCGCGGCCGGTCTGCTGGTCGGTGGCCAGCAAGGTGTAAATGCCGGGCTGCTGTACTTGGGGGTTGATCACGGTGCTGTATTGCGGATCGGTACCGGAGGTCGTCACCGCGGTCCAGAGATACGTGGGGGTTTGTGGCGGCAACACTTCCACGCCCGCAATGGTCACCAGGGGATTGGAGCAGGAAAGACTGTCCTGCGGCACGGGGATCACCACTTCAATGGCATGGTCCGGTACCACCAAGTGTTCGAAGGCGATGCAGCCCACGGAATCGACGATCAATAGGCCGTACTCCCCGGGGGGCAGGTCTGCGGCCACACCTCCGGGAATGTTGGAAGCGTTCAAGAGAGTTTGAAACGGGGGGTGCCCACCGGTGATGTTGGCGACCTGGATGGCACCTCCCGCTCCGTTGCAGGCCGTGGTGATGTCCGCCGTGTAGGAAAGAGGAGCGGATATGGGCACTTGGATCACGGTGTCCACCACCGTGTTTCCACAGAGGTCCTGCACATTCCCGAAGGAGGAGTTGATGGTCAGGGTGTAAAGCCCACCCTCCAGCAAGGTATCGGGAAGCACGATGGTAAAGCCGCTTTGCGCGTTGGCCGAAGGATTGTCCGGATTCACAGCGGTGAACGGGAAGAGGTTGCCGGAGGGGGAGAGGAGGCTGAAGTCCCCGGGCTCCACTGAGCTGGTGACGATGGGCTCGTTGAAGTCCAGGGTCAAGGATTGGTTCGCACAGTCGGGGGTGACGGAGATCAAGGAAGGAGGGTTCGCGTCATAGATCGAGGCCGTGCTCTGGGTGAAATCGATGGTGTATCCGTTGGTGCTGCCGGTCCAGTTCATGACCACCAGGGCGTATGTCTGCCCCACCTGCACGGGCATGTCGGCGTTGAAGGGCGGGCCGTTCAGGTCGCCAGGGCCATTGGTGTTTCCGGATCCGCCCAATTGCGAGGAAATGCCGGTGGGGCCGTTCGTGATGAAGGAACCGTAGCTGTTGCACTGCACTTCCGGGGAGGTGCCATTCTGGGCGTTAATGCCGGCACAACCGCCGTTGGTGATGTCGAACAGCCCCCAGTCGTAATCGTCCATGTCGTTCGCGGGGTCCAGCACGAAGCTCAGGTTCCCGTCCTCCTGCACGGTGAAGGTGTACCAGATACTGGCGGATTCCATGCTCTGGTTGCACGTGCCGGTGAACTCAAATACGTTCCCCGTGCCCAGCGGGGCCGTGGTTTCCGTATAGACGCCACCGCATAGCTGGATGGCGCCGTTGCAATCGCTGGTGCTGGTCTGGGCAACGGCCGATGATGCGAGGATGATGCCGCCAAGGCAAAGGGTACGGGTCGGGATCATGGGATCAAGAATAGGAAACGGGAAGAGGACGCAGGAGGAACGTGCCGGGTGGCCTGAGGGGAAAGGTAAGAAGGCCGGGCCGGGCCAAGCCTTAGGGGTGTTGTCAATGCCGCACTATGCCGGTTGCCCGTTCGGCCGTGGATTTCCCAAGTGATCTAGGCGGCCTGTTCCGCCTCACATCTTCACCCCCGGCAGCTTCGCCGCCTCCTTCACCCAGCGCGTGAACAGTTTCTCATCCAGCTTGTCGTTCTCGCGGATGTGCAGGTAGCGCACATTCTTCTGCGTGCTTGCTTCGGGGGGCATCGGGTCCAGATGGGAGCCCATGAAGAAGGCCACCTTCACGTACTTGGTGGTGCAGTTGAAGCCCATGAAGCGCGTGTCCCTGTCCAGCCCGTAGAGCGGCGTGTTCCACTTCACGGCCTTGGTGGCCTTGGGCACGGCGCGGGTGATCAGGCGGTCCAGCAATTCGCCCACGGCGCGCTTCCAGCCGGGCATGGCCGCGATATATGTCTGCACGGTTTCGTCGCCATGGCCCAGGGGGATCTGCGGATTGCCGCCGCTGAGGAGCTTTACCGGTGCGGCGGGCCGGGGTTGATGGCGTTTCATGGAACGAATTTCGTATGGCGCCGCCGTGATCCGGCACCAGGATGGGCCGTGGCGCAAATTATTTCGTCGACCCGTCGGAAGGGGGGGGCGATGGCCGACCTTTGCGAAAACGGTCCGGCGCTTTTGCCGCGATACGAACACGCCCGCCGATCAGCGGGCACAACACAATCAAGTCCATGGCAAGTGGTACGGTAAAGTTTTTCAACACGGAGAAGGGTTTCGGGTTCATCACCCCGGATGATGGCGGCAAGGACGTCTTCGTCCATAAGACCGGCACGCGTGAGCCCATCCGTGAAGGAGACAAAGTCTCCTTTGAAGTGGAGCAAAGTCCGAAGGGCCCCAATGCGGTGAATGTGACCCGGGCCTGAAGGACCGGCCTGGCCTCAGGAATGACGAAGCCCCGGCGTTTGCCGGGGCTTCGTGTTGGAAGGCCGTTCCGGGTTTTTTACGGCTGCGTAGGCACCTGGCGCCACTGGTCGGTCTGGTCGCTGTTCATGTTGGGGTCGTACATTACATCGTTGGTGCCGATGTACTGGCCGTCTCGGTTCATCCAGTAGTTGTCGTAGCCGCTCTGGACCTTGCCGGCTTCACCGGAATAAGGGTTGTAGGCATCCTGCTCGCCACGGATGCCGTTGATGGTGGCGTTCTGCATGCGGTCCATGCTGCCCATGGTGCTGTTGTAGCCGCCCATGATGGAGTTGTTCACGCTGTTCACCATGTCGTTGTGGGCGGCCTGTTGAGCGTTAAAGGCGGCCTGGTTGGCCTGCATGCGCTGGTTGTGGGCCGCCCAGCTCTGCTGGTTCTGCATCTGTTGCTGCTGGGCCTGCATCCTGCCCTGGTGCTCCTTCATTTCGGCATCCCGGTGTTGTGCAGCAATGCCTTCGGGAGCAGATTGGGCCGTCAACGAAGATTGGATCAGGCTGTTCTTCTCCGTCTCGAAGATGTTGGCCGTTGCATCCAGCGTGGAAACGCCGTAGCCCCAGATCACGAAACCTTCGCCGTCCATGCGCATCCAGTTCAGGAAGAGGGCCCGGCGCTGATCGCCCTTTTTCCATACGCTCATCAGGGTCTGCAAGGCGGGGCGGACATTGCCCGACATGCGCAATTTGCTTATGTCCTCCATGCCCTTGCGGGTCAGGTCCGGCATCGGTTTCACCTCCACCAGTTCATAGCCTTCGGCGCGCACTTTCGGGGCGATGTCCTGCTGGAACACCTGTTCCGGGGCCATCGGCGCGCGCAAGTTTTCTCCGGCCATCAGTGAAAACTGCCGCATCTGCCCGGTCACATCCTTGAACATCGCGTACCTGTTGTTACGCACCTCCAACCCGGGGGCGGTGGCGCTCCAGTAGCTGGTTTCCAGGCCGCTCACCTGCCAGTGCGCGGGCAGCTCTATGTAGGTGGAAGGCACCTTGTACTGCTCGCTGTACACGGTGTACCTGCGCAGGCCCTTTGCGGCCGGTGTCCCGGCTTGTGCGGCATCCATGGAGCCCGCCAAAGCGGGGTCCCCTTCGGGCAGCGGCTGCCCGGTGGCGGCGGCAACCCGGGCTGCCAACGCGTTGTAGTCTTGGTGATCACCGGCGTTGGCCATGGGTTCCTGTTCGGCGGCCCCACAGGCGAGTAGCAGGAGCGGGGCAACCAGGAAGATGGGCTTGGGCAAGGTCATTTTCGGGTGTGTTTGCCTATCCATCGGGGACGGTAAGGAAATGTGAACAGCGGACAGGGAATTTTTCCGGGTCCGATCCGGCCTTTCTTTGGAGGGCCGATGGCAACGAACAAGCTCCGGATACGGGAAGCCGAAAGGCAGGACATCGAAACCCTGTGCGCCATCGGGCGGCAAACCTTCCTGGAAACTTTCGGGCAGGACAACACCACCGCCGATATGGAACAATACCTCGCCGAGCAGTTCAGCCATGGAAAGATCCTGGTCGAATGGCAGGACCAGGGATCCCGGTTTTTCCTGGCCGAACAGGATGGCCGGGTGATCGGCTACCTGAAGGTGAACCGGGGGGCGGCCCAGACCGAGGCGATGGGGGAGAAGGCCATGGAGATCGAGCGTTTGTACGTGCTGAGGGAATTCCATCGGCAGGGCATCGGGGCGTTGCTGATGGAACAGGCCTATGGCGTGGCCCAGGAGTGGCAGATCGAATGGGTCTGGCTCGGCGTGTGGGAACGGAACCCTGCCGCCATCGCTTTCTATGAACGCTGCGGATTCATTCGTTTTGGGGAACACGTGTTCCAATTGGGCGGCGACGCCCAGACGGACGTGTTGATGCGGAAGGAGATCACGGGCTGACCTCAATGGTGGTCGAACAGGCTCACACCTGCAACACCCCCATGTTGAACTCCCTCGTCGTCGGTGCCTGGCTGGCCGCTTCGATCCCCATGCTGATCCATCCCGGGTCAGGCCCGGGATGACGGCCACCCGCAAGCCCATCCAGCGGATCGATGATGGCATCCAGCCACAGCCGTGCCGCCGCGTAATAGGGGCTCATGCTCCCCTCGTACCCCGCTAAGGCGGGACTATGAAGCTTGCTGCGGATCTTGCCGAGGAACTCTTCTTCGCGTTGGCTCATCGCTTCCTGTTCTTCTTCGTCTTTGGTTCGCTCACCGCAAGATCGGAAGGCCGTCCGCCGGTAAGCCGCCGCACTTCCTTGTCGAAGTCGCTGATGTAATCGCGGTCTTGCCGCACGCGGAACTTCTCGTACTCACCCTCGGCCAGTTGCACCGCTACATCGTGGCTCACCCTGCCTGCGTCCTTCAGCACGTTGTAGTCGTTGAACTGGAGGAAGGCGTCGAGCTTGCCAGCCCAATCCTTCATGTACATCGTGATGCCTCGCTTGGCCTGGTTCTCCGCATAGTCCAGGTACATGCCCACGATGCGGTCCAGTTCAGCGATCTCCTCCGCGTTCAGGTAGTTCTTGGCGACCGTCACATCGCTCTTGAGCACCTTGCCATCGGGCGCGTTCTTCCAGGTGGTGAGGCCCATGTGCGGCAGTTCGGCCTTGGCGCGCTCGGCGATGAGCTCGGCGGCCGTATGGCGATGGATGGCCCAATGCAATTTGTTCTGCACGGTCTTGTAGAAGAGACGGGTCACCTCATCGTTCGCATCGTAGTCGCGGCTGCACTCCTTGTAGATGTCGGTGATCTTCTCGTAGAACCGGCGCTCGCTGGCGCGGATCTCCCGGATGCGTTCCAGCAGCTCCTCGAAGTAATCCTGCCCGAAACGCTTGCCTTGCTTCAGCCGTGCATCGTCCAGCACGAAGCCCTTGATGATGTATTCCTTGAGCGTGTTGGTGGCCCAGATGCGGAATTTGGTGGCGCGGGTACTGTTCACCCGGTAGCCCACCGCAATGATGGCGTCCAGGTTATAGTGCTCCACCTCGCGGGTCACTTCGCGACCTCCTTCGAGTTGAACTATTCGAATTCTTCGAATAGTTGCCACCTCTTGAAGCTCAGCGCTCTTGTATACCTCCTTCAGGTGGTAGTTGATCGTGTTCACCTCCACATCGAAGAGCTCGGCAAGCTTCTTCTGTGTGAGCCAGAACGTCTCGTTCTCGAAGAAGACCTCGATGCGCACTTCGCCCTGCGGCGTGGTGTAGAAGATGATGTCTGAAGCGTTCATCTGCCTGACGGCTTTCCGGTCGATCGGTCGCTTCCAATGTAAGCTGCGCTGGTAGTCTTCACTTGATTTTCTTGTCCAGGATGCCAGCGAACCGCTTCCGCACTTCTTCCAGCGTGAAGGTCCGGCCAGCTTCGATATCAGCGATCCCGCGTACGATCTTCTCTAGGACGATCATCCGATCCACGAACTCATCCAAGCTGAAGTGATCAGGCATGAGCCGGACGGACCGGAGGACCATCTCCTTGTCCAGCAAGACTTCGGGAGTGCGCATTTGCCGTGGCTTTGGGTTCATGTCTGAAGCACCCCCATATTGAACGCCCGCTCCGCTGGTGCCTGGTTCGCCGCTTCAATCCCCATGCTGATCCACTTCCGCGTTTCCAACGGATCGATCACGGCATCCAGCCAAAGGCGGGCCGCCGCGTAGTAGGGGCTGGTGCTGGCGTGGTATTTCGCACGGATCTTGCCCAGGATCTCTTCCTCGCGTTCCTTGGTCACTCCGAGCGAAGTCGAGGAGTCCCCGCGCTCCTTCAGTGCGGCCACCTCGATCTGCAGCAGCACCTTCGCGGCCTGGTCGCCGCCCATCACGGCCACGTTGGCGCTGGGCCAGCCCACGATCAGGCGCGGATCGTAGGCCTTGCCGCACATGGCGTAGTTGCCGGCGCCGTAGCTGTTGCCCACCACGATGGTGAACTTGGGCACCACGCTGTTGCTCACGGCGTTCACCATCTTGGCGCCGTCCTTGATGATGCCGCCGTGCTCGCTGCGGCTGCCCACCATGAAGCCGGTGACGTCCTGCAGGAAGACCAGCGGGATGTTTTTCTGGTTGCAGTTGGCGATGAAGCGCGTGGCCTTGTCGGCGCTGTCGCTGTAAATCACGCCGCCGAACTGCATCTCGCCTTTCTTGCTCTTCACCACTTTGCGCTGGTTGGCCACGATGCCCACGGCCCAGCCGTCGATGCGGGCATACGCCGTGATGATGCTCTGGCCGTAGCCCTGCTTGTATTCGGTGAATTCGCTGTCGTCCACCAGGCGGGCGATCAGCTCGCGCATGTCGTAGGGCTTGGCGCGCTCGTCGGGCAGGATGGCGTAGATCTCCTTTTCATCGGCCTTGGGCGGTGCGGGCTTCTCGCGGCTGAAGCCCGCATCCTTGGGCTTGCCCAGCTTGTCCATGATGGCGCGGATCTTCTTCAGGCAGTCCGCATCGTCCTTGCACTGGTAATCGGTCACTCCGCTGATCTCGCTGTGGGTGGTGGCGCCGCCGAGGGTTTCGTTATCGATGTCCTCGCCGATGGCGGCTTTCACCAGGTAGCTGCCCGCGAGGAAGATGCTGCCGGTCTTTTCCACGATGAGGGCCTCATCGCTCATGATGGGTAGGTAGGCGCCGCCGGCCACGCAGCTGCCCATGACGGCGGCGATCTGCGTGATGCCCATGGAGCTCATCACGGCGTTGTTGCGGAAGATGCGGCCGAAGTGCTCCTTGTCGGGGAAGATTTCGTCCTGCATGGGCAGGAACACGCCCGCGCTGTCCACTAAGTAGATGATGGGCAGGCGGTTCTCGATGGCGATCTCCTGCGCGCGCAGGTTCTTCTTGCCCGTCATGGGGAACCAAGCGCCGGCCTTCACGGTGGCGTCGTTGGCCACCACGATGCACTGGCGCTTGCTCACGTAGCCGATCACCACCACCACGCCGGCGCTGGGGCATCCGCCGTATTCGGTGTACATGCCGTCGGCGGCGAAGGCACCGATCTCGATGCGCGGGCTCTTGGGGTCCAGCAGGGCGTCGATGCGCTCGCGGGCCGTCATCTTGCCCTTGGCCTTGTGCTTGGCCGTGTGCTTCTCGCCGCCGCCTTGGTACACCTTCACCAGCCGCTTGTGCAGGTCGGATACGGCGAGCTTGTTGTGGTCCTCGTTCTTGGAGGCTTCGAGGTCGATCTTTTCGGGCATGGGTCAAGTAATCAGAAAATCAGAGGATCAGAAGATCAGAGGAGGGCCGGGAGGGCGGTTTCTGCGGACGCGAAGTTCGGGAACACGTCCCATTTGCCCCGCTTCCCGGCCCCGGATTGCCAGATCATCCGGCCTTCCGATCAATATATGGTCCTTCTGCCTTGGGGTTTAACAGGCTATTCGGTGGGACCCGTATGGTAATTAACGCCTTGTGTCCGCCGTGGGGCCGAACAGCTCGGGGATGGGCACGTCCAGCAGGCGCAGGTATACGCTGAGCTGCCCGCGGTGGTGGATCATGTGCTTGATGTGGTGCCGGGCAGTTTCGGCACGGGTCAACCGGCTGATCACGTGCTCCCCCCTGCACATGGTGAAGGGCACGGCCAGGTCGGCATCGCTGGCCTGCTTCAGCAGGTTCGCGGCCTGGCCCCATTGTTCCTCCAGGGTGGCCATGATCTCCGCATGATCGTCCGGAGTGCGCGGTGCGTAACCCTGGGCCACGAAATCAAATTCCGGGAACTGGAACGATTTGACGATCCAATGCGGAAGCTCGGCCACATGCCGTCCGAGCCGCCCCAGGGTCATGGACTTTTCGTGCGGCTTCCATGCGAGCTTGTCGTGCGGGATGCGCTCCAGCAGGGTGCGGGTGGGGGCGTGGAATTGCATCAATTCGGCGGCGATGGCTTCTCCTTGGGTCATGGTTGATGTTGGGTTCTTGCCGGGTCAAGGATGGGACGGGGCAAATTTCACATTCCGCCAGGAAAGAATTCGACGAAGCGGCGGGATGGCCCTTGCCGTTGCTCAACGGTTGCCACGGGCATGGCGCACCAGCCTGGGCGGCGCATCCTTGCCCTCGGTGGCGATCAGCATATCGCCATTGGCCAGGAAGGTGATGCCCTCCGCCTTGGGGAGCAGCTTTTCATCCAGAAGGTATAGCCCCACGTAGCCACCCTTCCGGTCCAGCACCAGCAGGGTCTGGTCCACGGCGGAAAGGATGAAATAGTGGCCCGTGGCATCCTATTGCACGACGATCCTCGTGGTCGCCGTGCCCAGGCCGCTTTCCACCCGGAGCAGATACACGCCGGCAGGCCGATCACCCAGGGCAATGGTCTCTGCACCGCTCATCTGTGCGGTGTTCAGGTCCATCACCTTCGCGCCAAGCGCATTGTGGATGGCCCCGCGTAGTGCGGGCCATGGCAAGGTGGACAGGCGGAAGTGGCCGTCGGAGGGGTTGGGGGTCACGGTCAGCGGCCTGGCCAAGCCGGATGCTTCGGCTACCCCAGTGGCGGTGCAGATGCCGGACACCGGCACGGGCACATTGCTATTGATGATCGTTCCGTCGCCCAGTTCGCCGGAGGCGTTCCGGCCCCAGGCCCAGGCCGTGCCGTCCGCCTTGAGTGCCAGGGTATGTTCCATGCCGCAGGATACGGCCACCACATCATCCAGGCCGCTGACCTGGACGGGCACGTTGCTGTCCGTGTTGGTGCCATTGCCCAGCTGGCCCTTGAGATTGTATCCCCATGTCCACACGGTGCCATCGTTGCGCACGGCACAGATATGCCCCTGCCCGATCTGGTCGGCGATGGCCACGATGTCCGAAAGGCCGGGCACCTGCGCGGGCACATGGTTGCGGTCGGTGGTGCCGTTGCCCATCTGCCCCCACATGTTGTCTCCCCAGGTCCAAACGGAGCCGTCGGCCCTCAGGGCTGCGCTGAAATAGTATCGCGAGGCAGTGATGGCCACTACTTGCGTGAGCCCCACGGCTTGCACGGAATCCGGGTATGTGGTTGAAGCGTTGATGCCTGCGCCCAATTGGCTGCGGTCGTTGAGGCCCCAGCCCCATACCGAGCCGTCATTCCGGAGCACGAGCATATATCCGGCACCCAAGGCCATGGAAGTAATGCCCGTCATGTCCACCATGGTGGGTTCGGCCAGATAGTTCGCCGTGATCCCCGTGCCCGACTGGCCGTAGTTGTTCCAACCCCAGGTCCACAGGGTGCCGTCCGCCTTCAGCGCGGCCGAGGACATGTCGCCGGCCGCTACGGCCACCACGCCGTTCAGGTTGGCCACTTGTTGCGGGATAAAGCTGCCTTGCGTGGTGCCGTAGCCCAGCCCGCCGAAGTCATTCCGGCCCCAGCACCACACGGTGGAATCGGCCGCGAGCGCCACGGTATGGCCGTAGCCGCCCTGCATGTCCAGCACCGGGCCGAGACCCGGGATGATGATGGCCGTGTTTGTTGAGTTGTTGGTACCATCACCGAATTGGCCATAGATATTCGACCCCCAGACCTGGAGCTCCTGGTCTTCGCAGATCGCCATGGACCAATAGGCTCCGGTGGCGATCTGCTGGGCGTTCAGCGCAGCGGGGAGAGAAAGCACGAAAAAGAGAGGAAGTAGTTGTTTACGCATCGGTACTTCAAGTTGACAGCCGAAAAGTATCGGACGGGCAATATGGCCATTACCTACTTTCATGTGGGGCAGGAACGAAAACGGGCCGCACCTTTCGGCGCGGCCCGTCGGGCAATGGCGGGAGTATGGCTTAGCGCGTGGCCACCTTGGTCACGTTCTTCTTGTCGTACACGTACACGAAGTTGCCGTCTGTGCTCATGCTGGTCACGGCGCCGGTGCGGGCCTTGAACTCCTTGTAGGTGCAATTGTCCAGGTCGAAGCAGGCGATGTCGGCCTTGGCGGTCTTCAGGATCATGCGATCGCCCTCCACGTCCTCCAGGTCTGCTTTTTTGTACTTGCCACTGGCCACGGCCTCGCCGGTGCTCATGTTGAAGGTGCTTACACCCTTGTCGCCCACCACCACGACCAAGTCCTTGTAAGTCATGATCTGGTCGGCGTTCCCAACACCGCCCTTGGCCACGGGCACCACGAACTTCTCGGCCCCGGTCTTCACATCCATGCTGTACAACTCCTTGCCGCTGCACACCACGAACTGGTCGCCCACCACCACGGCGTTGGTGATGCCTTTACGAAAACGTTCGCTGTCCCAGGCCAGGCTGCCATCGGCGGTGTTGAACGCCTGTACCCCATTGGGCTTGACGTTCGGGCGCCAGATGCGCCACTCCTCCACGATGGTGTAGGAGCCATCGGACTGGCGTTCGCGGCGATAGATGTAGGCCTGGCACTCCACATTTCCGCCGATCTGGAGCAGTATACGATCGCCCACCACATACATGTTGGGGATGGCGCGTGCTTCCTTGATCTCCGGGCTGGTCCACAGCAGCTTGCCGCTATTGCGGTCGTATTTCTTCACATACTGGCTCTTCTTGCTGCTCATGTCCAAGACGTACAGGTCATCGCCCACGATCACGGGGTCGGCCACGGCGTGGTAAACGCCGAATTTCTTCGCTCCGGCAGGGGCCCCCACGATCTTATCGGGCGTGTAATCGAAGGCGGCGGTGTAGATGTTGGCACCGGTGTTCAGGTCGTAGACCTGCATGCCGTTCATGCGCAGGAAGACCTTGTCGCCCTCCACGTTCAGGTCATAGAGGAACTCCTTGCTGATCACTTTGCGCTCCGCACGGCCGATGTAGGTGTTCTCCCAGAGGATGTTGCCGTTGGCCAGGTCGATCTTCACGATC
Source organism: Flavobacteriales bacterium (assembly GCA_023382455.1). Lineage (GTDB taxonomy): Bacteria > Bacteroidota > Bacteroidia > Flavobacteriales_F > PHOS-HE28 > PHOS-HE28. The sequence goes on along the minus strand of JAHDVX010000002.1, from coordinate 3,115 downwards.
TGGTTCTTGAACCCGGTGAACAGCGCGGCCAGGTTGCCGGGAACGAAGTTCACCATCACCAGTTTGCCATCGGGGGTGGTCACATATTGCCCGGCCACACCCTTGAATTTATCGGTGCTCCAGAGCTCTTCGCCGGTCTTGGCCTTCACGAACACCAGGCGTTCCTTCAGCGAGATCGCGAAGCCGTCCTTCTCGGGGATGTACACCACGTTCTCATCGGAAAGGTTCTGGTACTTGTCGGTATTCCACAACATCTTGCCGGTGGCCAGCTCCAGCACGGCGATCTGGTCCTTGCCCATCTTACGGTCGAAGAGGAACACGGCATCGCTTTCCCAGAAGGGGATCAGCTCGTCCACCTTGCTGAGCTTGGGCGTAAGGTCCTTGTACCGGCCGGTCCATTTGGTGGCACCGGTCTTGTTGTCGAACACGGTCATCTCCTTGTCGTCGGCGGAGAAGCTGTATCCGCGTTCTTCGGTACCCGTTCCGGTGTAGTCGAAACGGTGTTCCAGCTTGGTTTCCCACACCGTGGGCATTTCTTCCTGGGCGTGGAGTCCGATGGCGGCGGACATCAGGATGGGGGTGAGTATCTGTTTCATGGTGTTGTTCGGCGTGGTACGTTCTAGCGCGGTAAAGTGTTCAGGTCGAAGGTGTGTTCGATGCGGTACTGCCTGCCTTTGGGCATCTTGAAGGGCATCCGCGAAAGGTGGATGAGGTCCTTGAAGCGGTTCTGGGAGCGTATGTCATGGCCTTCGGCGCTCACCACGAACACGCTGCTGATGTCGCCTTTGTCGCGGAAGCTCACTTGCAGCACATAGCGCCCGATGAGGTTCTCCTTCACGATGGCCTCGTAAACCTCCGATCCCGGCCGGAGCGAGGCATCGAGGACTTCCGATGCCCGGGCGAGGATCGTCTCCTTGTCCTCGATCAGTTCCTTCTTCTGGGCATTGGCGCCGAGCGCGAAGGCGATGGCGAAGAGCCAAACGAAGAGGTGTCTCATGGTGCGTAGGTCCATTCGATCAAGCGGTTTCCGAACGTCATCAGCATGCGCTTCCCATCGGGCAGGAAGATGATCGACAGCCGGCCGTCGCTGGGGAATTCGGCCTTGGAGGCCATCTTCTCGAAGATCCGGTAGCTGAGGATGAAGCGGTCCTTCATGGCGCCGGTGGCCCGGTCATACAGATGGACCTCCATGAACCGGCCACCCTGGCTGCCGATGGCGAAGAGCGTGCCGTCCGGGCTGATGCGGAAGTCAGGTTCGTACAGGGCGAGCGAGGGGAAGGCCGTCCTGCGCATCCCGCCGGTGGCCGCATCGGCCACGCTCACATAGCTCTGGTTCGGGTTCGGGTTGCCGCTCTTCCGCGTGTGCGGCTTGGCATGTATCCACAGGTCCTTGCCGTCCGGGCTGTATTCCAGGCGGAAGATCTTGTCGAAGAGCTCGGGCAGCGTGTAGAGCGGCTTCAAGGTGGCCATGTCGTACACCACCACGATCTGCCCTTGCTTCACGCCGTGCTTGATGGCGTCCTTGTCGTTGCGCACGCTGGGCAATGCGGCCACCTCGTCCTTGGTGGGCCGGTGGGCCACGGCCAGCCGTTTTCCGTCGTTGCTCACCGCCACGGCGTTGCCGGTACGATCGATGCTGCGGGCCCGGTCCGCATGGCCCGTGGCGAGGTCCGTGAATTTCACGCCGTCCTTATCCAAGGTGACCACGGTGCGTTCGTCCGGTGTGAGTGCGGCGGCAAAGAGGTCCTCGAACCGGCGCACGGTCTTTCCCGTGGTGAAGTCCACGATCTCATATTGGATCGGCCGGTCCTTGTTGGGCGCGAAGTCCAAGTAATAGAGCTGCTGCAGTACGAGGTACTTGCCCGTGTTGCTGAACCGCGCGCGGGAACCGGCATACCAGTTCCCAACGTCCAGCTTGCTGACGTGCTCCTCGTCGTCGATGGCAAAGGAGCGGTAGGGGAAGCTCTGGGTGGAGGATAGGCCCACGGTCTTGTCGTCCGGTGCCAGGTCCAACCAGCAGGTCAGGTAGCCGGACATCGTTTCCTGGCCGCCCACCTTCAGGATGCGGTATTGCTGCCCGTCGTCCTGTGCCGCTGCGGTCAAGGCCAGCAGTCCGGCAACAGCAATGGTGATCACCGTCCTGGCAGGGATCCTGGAAATCCTTTCCGATAGATCGAAGGTGTACACGTGCGCGGGTTTTGGCAAAGTTCCCCGCTTTCTACGTGGTGTCGCCTCCGTTGGTGACCGTATTTCACTACGGTAATCCCCGTATTTTACAGAGGCGGCATGAAAGAAACGGACTGTTCAAGGGTACGAGCGTGCGCGAGGAGCGGCCCTCGCACTCTCGCACCCCCGCACTCTTGAACCTTAGCACCACATCGTTCTTCCACCGGATGGAAAAAGAGAACGGATCTTCCTCACCGGCTCAGTAAGCGTGAGGATGCCCCCGGAATGTGGCCGCAAAGGGCCACCCGGCATGCTCTTCGGCGGTTCAGCGCACGAGATGCCCAATACCCGAAGCGGTGGGGGCTTTTTCAATTCCGCTTGACGCGGACAGCGTTCAGGCCCTTGGGCCCTTGCTCAAGCTCGAAGCTCACCCGGTCGCCGTCCGCCACATCCTCCAAGGTGCCGCTGATGTGGAAGAAGTAGCGTTCGCGCCCTCCGTCTCCATTGATGAAGCCGAAGCCTTTCTGGGTGTCGAAGAAATCCACCTTGCCGTGGTGCACGGGGTCTGCTTCTTCCTGCTCCCGGCGGGGAACGCCCAATTCGATCTCGCTCGCATCGATCTCCACGCGCTTGGCGGGGTCCGGCGGGGTGTCCGAGAGCATGCCATTCTCATCCACGTAGGCCATCATGGATTCCAGGCTGCCGTCGCCCTGGTTGGACTTTCGCTCCTCGCGGCGGCGCATCTTCTCCTGCTTCTTCTGGAGTTTCTTCTTTTCCTTCTCGCGTTTCTCGAATGTGGCCATGTTCACCCCCGCATGGATGGTTCAGCCGTGGTGATCAAGCGGGGCGCCGAAAGGCCGGTGCCCGTGGTTGGCTGAAGGGATACGGGTCCACGAATATAGGGCGCAGCGCGCGAAGCGGCCTGAAAACAAGAGAGGCCCGCCGATCG
>JAHDVX010000001.1 GCA_023382455.1 Flavobacteriales bacterium | reverse complement strand
GGTATTGCCAAAAGCGGGGCTGAACGGCTTCGATTGGACATTTGTGCAAGGTTCAACATTCGTTCTTCGCTTGAACTTTTGTGCTAAAAATCCCCGCCTTCGGCAATACCCAAAACGTTATAGCCAATGCCACAACAGACCATGGAGAATTGAACGATTATGAACGAAAGACCAAAAATTAAATTAGAACTTACGACAACTGACAAGATATTTGAAATCCTTGGTTGGACTTCAATTCTTGCTTTTTGGATTTTGACAATAACAAACTATACAAACTTGCCCGACACAATTCCCATACATTACAATGGAGCAGGACAAGCAGACGGTTTTGGCGGAAAAGGAAATATTTTGACTTTGCCGTTAATTGCGACAATTCTTTTTATTGGACTGACAATCTTAAACAAGTTTCCACACGTTTTTAATTATCCGACTAACATAACCGCAGACAACGCATTAAGACAATACACAAATGCGACACGTCTAATTAGATATTTAAAGTTCATTATCGTTATTATTTTCGGACTAATTGCATTGCAAACAATCAGAAATGTAAACGGACAAACAAGCGGACTTGGTGTTTGGTTTTTACCATTGACATTAGGACTGATTTTTATTCCGATAACATACTTTATGATAAAATCATTTAAGACAACAAAACAATGACGACAAAAGGCACTGGCTATAACATCGTATTGGCAATAGGCGGGCTGAACGGCTTCGTATCAACGGAAGTGCAAAATTCAACGTTTGTGCTTCGTATCAGCGTTAGTGCTAAAAGTCCCGCACTTCGCCAAGCCGCAAAACGTTACAGGCAATGCAAACGGACAACTCAACAACATGACAATTTTCAAATTATAGACCATTGAAAATAATTTTACAACCTTTAGACAAATGAGAATTTGGTCAGTACACCCAAAGTATTTAGACACAAAAGGACTTGTGGCTTTGTGGCGTGAAACACTTCTTGCCAAACACGTTCTTGAAGGTAGAACTAAGGGTTATCGCAATCATCCCCAACTTGACCGTTTCAAACAGGCTGACAAACCAGTTGACAGAATTAACCAATACTTAGCCACTGTTTGCAATGAAGCGTTGACATGGAATTACAACTTTGATAAGGAAAAAATGATTGGAATTTTGAACCTTCCATAATGTGCGTAACAACAGGATAAATCAAATATGAAGTTGGACACTTACTCAACAAACTAAAAATTCGTGACAAAGATAAATTTGACCAATTGATCAATCTTGAAAAGGTTGACCAACATCCAATTTTTAAAATTGTAAAGGGCGACATAGAGAACTGGGAAATAACTTAATAACAAATTTAAAAAGGCACGTTCTGATATATTAAACAAATGCACTGCCTGTAACATGATATTTGCAATATGGCGGCTTGATTGTAAGCTCCCCCAAAATCAGGTCCTGGATTTCGTCCGAGAACTGGACCAGTTTACAACCGGCAAGAAAGGCCAGTTCGGCCTCCGCCGGATGCGTGCGTGGCTTTGTTACACTGAGCAATTCCACCCGCTGATCACCGATACATAGACGATGGCATCTTGCACCATGGCTGCGGCACGCTGGTCGCCGCCCAGGATGTCGATGATCACACTGGTGTCCAGTACCAAGCTATTCCCACTCATCCCGGAGGCGCTTCTGCGTGGCCAGCGCATCCTCATCCAGCTTCCACTTGCCCAAGTGCTTTTTGGCGTCGAAGCCTTCCTGGGGAACCGATTTGGCGCGTTTTACCAAAGCACGTAACCGGCCCTTCGGGGTCTTCTTTTTGATGATCGTGACCATGCGTTCAAAGTTAGGGAACCTCCGCAATCGCTCGTCAATACCCGATCCTGCGCTGGAGCCGCGTTGGATGGACGAGGTTTTCCGCGTGGAGGGTTAGCCTCGGATCTTCGCTCCTGCGGATCCGCGCTCACCCTTTCACCTCCAACCCCAGCTCCTTCAGCTGTTCGCCATCAATGGGCGAGGGCGCGTCGATCATCACATCGCGGCCGGCGTTGTTCTTGGGGAAGGCGATGCACTCGCGGATGTCGCTGCGGCCGCCGAAGAGCGCCACCCAGCGGTCGAAGCCGAAGGCCGCGCCGCCGTGGGGCGGGGCGCCGTACTCGAAGGCGTCCATCAGGAAGCCGAACTTGGCGCGGGCATCGGCATCGCTGAAGCCCAGCACGCGGAACATGGCCTCCTGCAAGGCGCGGTCGTGGATGCGGATGCTGCCGCCGCCGATCTCCGTGCCGTTGATCACCAGGTCGTAGGCGTTGGCCTTCACGCTGCCGGGGTCGCTCTCCAGCTTGTGCGCGTCCTCGGGCTTGGGTGAAGTGAAGGGGTGGTGCATGGCGTGCCAGCGGCCACTCTCTTCGTCTTGTTCAAGCAAGGGGAAGTCCACCACCCACAGCGGGCTGAAGGTCCACGGGTCGCGCAGGCCCAGCTGGTCGCCGAGGTGCAGGCGCAGCTCGTTCAGTTGCTTGCGGGTCTTGTCGGCCTTGCCGGCCATGATGCAGAGCAGGTCGCCCTGTTTCATGCCGAAGCGCGCGGCCCATTGCTGCACCACCTCCGGGGCGTAGAACTTGTCCACGGTGCTCTTCAGGCCCTCCCCGGTCCACTTCACGAAGACGATGCCCGTGGCGCCGATCTGGGGCTTCTTCACGAAGTCGATGAGCGCATCGGTCTGCTTGCGGCTCCAATGAGCACAGCCCTCGGCCTTGATGCCCACCACCAGTTCGGCCTCATCGAAGACCTTGAAGCCATGCCCCTTCACCAGGTCTTCCTGCGGAGCGTCTTCGGGTGCGGTGAGGCTCTCGAACCGCATGCCGAAGCGCAGGTCGGGCTTGTCGCAGCCGTAGCGCCGCATGGCCTCCTCGAAGGTCATGCGGGGGAAGGGCCCGGCGAATTCCTTGCCGAGGATGGTCTTGAACAGGTGTTTGGCCAAACCCTCGAAGGTTTGGAGGATGTCCTCCTGTTCCACGAAGGCCATCTCGCAATCGATCTGGGTGAATTCGGGCTGGCGGTCGGCGCGCAGGTCCTCGTCGCGGAAGCATTTCACGATCTGGAAGTAGCGGTCCATGCCGGCCACCATCAGCAGTTGCTTGAAGGTCTGCGGGCTTTGGGGCAGGGCGTAGAACTCGCCTTGGTGCATGCGGCTGGGCACCACGAAGTCGCGGGCGCCCTCGGGCGTGCTTTTGATCAGTACGGGCGTTTCCACCTCCAGGAAATGCTGTGCGCTGAGGTAGTTGCGCACCTCGATGGCCATGCGGTGTCGCAGCTCGAAGTTGCGGCGCACGTTGGCTCGCCGCAGGTCCAGGTAGCGGTACTTCATGCGCAGCTCGTCGCCGCCGTCGGTCTCCTCCTCGATGGTGAAGGGCGGCACCTGGGCGGCGTTGAGCACCTTCAGTCCGGTGACGATCAGCTCCACTTCGCCGGTGGGGATGTTCGCGTTCTTGCTTTCGCGCTCTTTCACGGTGCCGGTGGCCTGTACCACGAATTCGCGGCCCAATTGGCGGGCCTGTTCGCAGAGGGCCTTGTCGCGCTCCATGTTGAAGCCGAGCTGGGTGATGCCGTAGCGGTCGCGCAGGTCGATGAAGGTGAGGCCGCCGAGGTCGCGGGTGCGCTGGACCCATCCGGCGAGGGTCACGGTCTTTCCGGCGTCGGCGAGGCGCAGCTCGCCGCAGGTGTGGGTGCGGTACATGGTGTGTTCGGCCCGCGAAAGTACCGGCCGCGGGCCTTTCCCGCTATTCCGTGACGGTGAAGGTGAGGCTGCGCCGGGTGGCGTCACCGCTGCGTTCCACGGCCAGGATGCTCCAATCCTCGGATCGGGGCACATCGCCCATGATGGCCTGCACGTCCAGGGCCATCGGGTTCTGGGTGAAGGGTACGCTATCCTTCTGCACCCATTCGCCGCCGTTCACGCGCATCTGCACGTACACCGTTTGCAGGCTCTGGGATCCCTCGGCCACCAAGGCACCGATCAGCAGGGTATCCTGCACCTGTGCGGTGTCATTCTGGAAGGTGTAGCCGCTGTCGGTTCGGAAGGTGATGCCGGCCGGGCGGTAGGCCTCGTCATCCTCCTTGGTGCAGGCCGAGGCGAGCAGCAGGGTGAGCAGGGAGAGTGCGGCGAAGTGGCGCATGGCACAAAGCTATGCTGCAAACGAAAAGGGCGCTCCTGGGAGCGCCCCTTCCAGTCGGATCGCACTGATCGGTTTACAATGTACCGCGCAGCTCCTGCTCGCGTTCGATCGCTTCGAACAGGGCCTTGAAGTTGCCCTTGCCGAAACTCTTGGCGCCCTTGCGCTGGATGATCTCGATGAAGAGCGTGGGCCGGTCCTGCAGCGGCTTGGTGAACAACTGCAACAAGTAGCCCTCATCGTCGCGGTCCACCAGGATACCCAGTTCGCTCAGGGGGCCGAGGTCCTCATCGATCTTGCCCACGCGGTCCAACAAATTGTCGTAGTAGCTGCTGGGCACTTTCAGGAACTCCACGCCGCGGCTCATCAGCTCGCGCACGGTCTTCACGATGTCGTCCGTGGCCATGGCGATATGCTGCACGCCGGGGCCGTTGTAGAAGTCCAGGTATTCCTCCACTTGGCTCTTCTTCTTGCCCTCGGCCGGCTCGTTGATCGGGAACTTGATGCGCCCGTTGCCGTTGCTCATCACCTTGCTCATCAAGGCGCTGTACTCGGTGCTGATGTCCTTGTCGTCAAAGCCCAGCACGTTGGCGAAGCCCATCACGTCCTCGTAGAACTTCACCCAGGGGTTCATCTCGTTCCAGCCCACGTTGGCCACCATGTGGTCCACATACTTCAGGCCTGCGGTGGGCGGGTTGTAGGCGCTCTTCCACGGCTTGTAGCCCGGCAGGAAGGTGCCGTGGTAGTTCTTGCGTTCCACGAAGATGTGCACCGTGTCGCCATAGAGTTTGATGCCGCTCTTCACCACCTCGCCGTCGGCGTCCTTCTCCACGCGGGGCTCGAAGTAGGGCACCGCACCGCGCTTGGTGGTCTCGGCGAAGGCCTTGCGCGCATCGTCCACCCACAGGGCAATCACCTTCACGCCGTCGCCGTGCAGGCGCAGGTGCTCGTTGATCTCGTGGTCCTTGGTGAGCGGCGTGGTGAGCACCAGGCGCATCTTGCCCTGCTCCACCACGTAGCTGGTGCGGTCCTTCACGCCCGTCTCCAGGCCGGCGTAGGCCATGCTCTGGAAGCCGAAGGCGCTCTTGTAGAAGTGTGCCGCCTGCTTGGCGTTGCCCACGTAGAGTTCCACGTGGTCGGTGCCGAGCAGGGGAAGGAAGTCCTGTGCCTCAGGAACTACTTTTTCGAGTTCGGGGGTTTCGCTTTGGATGGCCATCGTTGGGGGAGTTGGAGGATCAGAAGATCAGAAAATTAGACGATCAGAAGATACGAGGCCTCTCCGGCGAGCGGCAATTTTCTGATTTTCTGATCGTCTCATTTTCTGATCTGTTGCTTTGTGTTGCTGGTGGAAATGATCTTGTTGAGCACGCGCACGATCGGTAGCAATTGGTCCAAGCAGGCACGTGCGGAGTTCACGCTGCGTTCAATGCAAAGGAGCAGCCAATACTCGGTCTCGTCGGCTTCCTTCAGGGCTATCTTCATCTTGTGCACGAAATCGGCGAGGCTTTCCCCGTTCTGCGCCTCCCGGACCAGTGCGCCGATGGCGGTACCGCTTCGGAACACTTGATCCGCCACCGCGAACTTCTTTTTCGCCTGAAGCTCTTCGGCCAGGTCCCAAACGGGGAGGGCGAACCGGAAGGTCATCGAAACAATCACATTGTCCTTGTAACGGGCGTTGTAGGATGCAGGCGCCTCGGCCACAAGGGAACCATCGGAACGGTCATCCCGCACGAGGGCATTCTGCCATTCCTTGATATCGAGGCCCCTCATATCCATTTTTCAAATTGTCTGATCTTCTGATCGTCTGATCAACTGATTACCTGATCCCTCACTCCAACCAACTCTTCCAGTACTTCCCGTCGTCGATCTTCATGGCCTCCTCAGTCACCATCAGGGGCTTGAAGGTGTCGATCATCACGGCCAGCTCGTTGGTGTCCTTCTTGCCGATGCTGCGCTCCATGGCGCCGGGCTGCGGGCCGTGCACGATGCCGGCGGGGTGCAGGGTGAGGTCACCCTCCTTGATGTCGTTGCGGCTCATGAACTCGCCGGCCACGTAGTACAGCAGCTCATCGCTGTCGATGTTGCTGTGGTTGTACGGCGCGGGGATGGCCTGCGGGTGGTAGTCGTAGAGGCGGGGACAGAAGCTGCACACCACCATGGCCTTGGTCTCGAAGGTCTGGTGCACGGGGGGCGGCTGGTGCACCCGGCCGGTCAGCGGCTCGAAGTCCTGGATGTTGAAGGCGTACGGGTAGTTGTAGCCGTCCCAGCCCACCACGTCGAAGGGATGCGTGGCGTAGATCATTTCGTGCATGATGCCCTGCTTCTTGATCATCATGCGGAATTCGCCCTTCTTGTCGTGCGTTTCCAAGCTGTGCGGCCTGCGGATGTCGCGCTCGCAGAAGGGGGAGCTCTCCAGCAGTTGGCCGAACTCGTTGCGGTAGCGGTGCGGGGTGTACACGGGGTGGTGGCTCTCCACGATCAGCAACCGGTTGTCCTTGGTGTCGAACTCCAAGGTGTAGATGATGCCGCGCGGCACCACGATGTAGTCGCCGTAGCCGAAATCGAGGGTGCCGAAGGTGCTTCGGAACTTGCCGCTGCCCTTGTGCACGAAGAGGATCTCGTCACAGTCGGTGTTCTTGTAGAAGTAGTCCACCTGTTTGGCGGAGGGCGCAGCCAGCACCACGGCCACATCGTTGTTCAGCAGGATGGTCTTGCGTGCGGCCAAGTGGTCGGCCACGGGCTTTACCTTGAAACCGTCCAAGCGAAGCGGCCGCAGGTTGTGGGGTTCGGCGATCTTGGGCGACACGTCCTTTTGGCCCACGATCTTTTTGATTTGCGTGGGGCGGTGGGTATGGTAGAGCAGGGCGCTCATGCCGCTGAAACCTTCGGTGCCGAAGAGTTGCTCGTAGTAGTGCTTGCCCTTGGGGCTCTTGAACACGGTGTGCCGCTTGTGGGGGATCTTGCCGAGGCTGTGGTAGATGGGCATGGTTGCGATGGATAGGGGTCAGGCTTGGGCCTGAATGATTTCGGGATGCAAGGTACCGGTCCTTGCGAGCTGCTCCTCTTCCTCGCGGATGCGGCGCCGCAGCCCTTCCGGGTCGTTGATGGCCTTGGTCTTGCTGCTGCGGGTGTTGCGGCCCTTTCGCCAGGCGCGTTGCTCGTCAGGCGGCAGTTGGTGGATCTCGCGGCAGGAAGGCGAGCAGCAATCATTGTACTTGCGGGCGCACTCGGGGCATTGCACCAGCAGTATGTTGCAGCTGGCCTCCTGGCAGTTGGCGATGCGGTCGCACGGCGCGCCGCACTGCATGCAATGGCTCACCACGTCATCGGTGATGCGCTCGGCCAGCCGTTCGTCGAACACGAAATTCTGCCCTTTGTACTTGCTTTCCAGTCCTTGGGCTTTGATCTGCCGCGTATAATCGATGATGCCGCCGTGCAGTTGGTTTACGTTTGCGAAGCCGTGGTGCTTCAGGTAGGCGCTGGCCTTTTCGCAGCGGATGCCGCCGGTGCAGTAGAGGAGGATCTCCGTTGGAGAGGAAGGTCGATCCGGTGGGGCGACGGTACAGGTGGGTTGTTCGGAGCCTTGGGCTGGCTGCGCGCGAAGCATTTCCACCACTTCCTCAATGGCCCCCCGGAAGGTATCGGCCTTGGGCAAGTACGCTCCTTCAAAATGCCCGATCAGGCACTCGTAGTTGTTGCGCATGTCAATCACCAGGGCACCCTCCTCCAGCTTGCGGTTGAAGGTGGCGGCATCCAGGTGCCGGCCCACGTCGGTCACGTCGAAGGCATCATCGGTGAGGCCGTCGGCCACGATCTTCCTCCTCACTTTGATGGCCAGTTTCAGAAAGCTCTTGCCGTCATCCTCCACGGCGATCTTCCACGGCACATCCCGGAACGCCTCACGGCCGTCCAGGTTGGCGCGAAAAGCTTCCAGGTTGGCCGTGGGCACGCTCACCTGCGCGTTGATGCCCTCCTGCGCCAGGTAGATGCGGCCCAGCACACCGAGCCGTTCCCATTCTTCGTACAGCGCATGCCGCAATGCCTCCACCTCCGTCAGGCGCACGTAGCGGTAAAAGGAGAGGGTGGTGCGGACCCGCTGTTCGCTTGCCAATCGTTCCCGGAGCAGGTCCGGGTGCAGGATGTTGCGCAGGCGGTGGGTTTCCATCGGTGCAAAGGTACGGCCCTTGGTGGAGGGGAGCAGCCCAACGGGTCCGCGATGGAGGAAGCCCCCGGATACGTACGGCAATACCTGTACGTATCTTTGGGGCGATGAAGACCAAGCTCACATTGAGCATCTCCGCGAAACGGATCCGGCGGATCAAGGCGTACGGCCTTCGACACCGCAAATCGGTAAGCCAGCTGGTGGAGGAATTCATCGACTCCCTGGAAAAGGGTGCGCAGGGTCCCGGCGCGATGGGCCGTGAAGTGCATGCCATGGACCGTTTTGCCGGCATGCTCACCGGCAAGATCACCGAGGCCGACCTGAAGGCGGACCCGCGGTTGGCGCATATCTACCGCAAGGGCCTATGAAGGTCTTCCTGGACACCAACATCTTGCTGGACGTGCTCGATGCCTCACGCCCGTTCCATGCCAGCAGCAGGCGGATCTTTGCGTCCGTGGAGAATCTTCCGCTGGAACTCGTGCTCACCGGGTTGAGCCTGGTCAACACTGAATATGTCCTTCGCCGCCAAGGTGTCCCGAAGGCCAAGCTGCGCGCCTTCCTGGGCACGTTGTGTGCCCTGTGCTCCACTGCCAGCACGGACCTGCCGCAATTGCAAGGGGCTTTGGGCGTGGATTGGCCGGATTTCGAGGATGCGGTGCAGTACCACGCGGCCTTGGCGCACGGCCGTGTCCAAGTGATCATCACCAACGATGTCCATGGTTTCCGGCGCTCCAAGATCCCGGTGATGACCCCGGGGGAGTTTGAAAGGAAGTTTCTTGAGGCGGCCGGAACACACTAAGATCTGCATACATGAAGAAGATCCTCGTCATCGGCTCCAGTGGCCAGATCGGCACCGAGCTCGTGGAAGGCCTGCGTGCCCGCTTCGGCACGGAGAACGTGATCGCCAGCGACATCAAGGAGCCGCAGGTGAAGCAGGACGGCCCGTTCGTGATGGTGAACGCCATGGACCGCCACGGCATTGAACGCATCCTGGACAAGCACGGCATCACCGAGGTGTACCTGCTGGCCGCGCTGCTCAGCGCCACCGCCGAGAAAGACCCGGCCTTCGCCTGGAAACTCAACATGGAGAGCCTGCTCATCATCCTGGAGCTGGCGCGGGAAGGCAAGATCAAGAAGGTGTATTGGCCCAGCAGCATCGCGGTGTTCGGCCCAACCACGCCAAAGGACAATACGCCGCAACAGACCGTGACGGAGCCCAGCACGGTGTACGGCATCAGCAAGCTGGCCGGTGAGGGCTGGTGCGAATACTACTACCGGCGCTACGGGGTGGACGTGCGCAGCATCCGCTATCCGGGGTTGATCGGCTGGAAGAGCGCCCCCGGCGGCGGCACCACCGACTACGCGGTACACATCTTCCATGAGGCCATCAAGCACAACCGCTACACCAGCTTCCTGGGGCCTAAGAGCATGCTGCCCATGATGTACATGCCCGATGCCATCCGCGCCACCATCGAGCTGATGGAGGCCCCGGCCGCGCAGGTGAAGGAGCGGCGCAGCTACAACCTGGCCGGCATGAGTTTCACCCCGGAGCAGATCGCCAAGGAGGTGGAACGGCACTTCCCGGGCTTCCAGATGAGCTACGCACCGGACGAGCGCCAGGCCTACGCCGATTCCTGGCCCAACAGCATCGACGACAGCGCCGCCCGCACCGATTGGGGCTGGAAGCCGCGGTACGACCTGCGGGCCATGGTGGACGATATGGTGGCCCACCTGAGGCCTGTACAGGCCGGCGCGAAGTAGGACTTGCCGCCAGCTGCAAAGGCGCTTGAAACCCTGCGCCGCCTGATCCCGTTTCGCGCAAGCGAACCCCGGACGACATGCCTGTGCGTTGCTTCACCGCTTTTCCCGTAGCTGCCCTGCTGCTCCTGTTCGTGGGCCAGGCCGCTGCGGCACAGGCAGGCACTGCGGCGACCGATACGCTGAACCGTGTGGATCAACAGGGCCGGAAGCAGGGCTGGTGGCGGATCACCGGGCCGGTGGAGGACAAGCCGGACTATGGCACCGGTGCGCTCTACGAGGAAGGGCGCTATGTGGACAACCGGCGCTCCGGGACCTGGAAGCGGTACTGGCCCAACGGGCGCACCCAGAGCCAGATCCACTACGAGAAGGGGCTGCCCAAGGGCAAGTATGCCACGTTCTATGCCGACGGAAAGCCCGAGGAACAAGGTTTCTGGGACGTGGACCGGAACACGGGCACATTCAAGCGCTGGCATGCCAACGGCAACCCGGCGCAGGATTTCGTTTTCGATGCACACGGCCTGCGGGATGGCATCCAGAAATACTACCACGAGAACGGCCGCCTGGCCGTGGAGGTGCGCATCGTACAAGGCAGGGAGGAGGGCATGATGAAACGGTATTACCCCAGCGGCGAACTCCAGGAGACCGTGGAGTTCCACGCCGGCGTGTTCGATGCAAAGTCCTTCAAGGCCTACCGGTCAACCAAGCCGGCCGCCGAGGCCACGGGTGTCGCCAAGGCCAAGCCGGCCCCGGCCAAGGCGGCCAAGGAAACCACCAATGCCGTGAAGTTCCTGGCGGACGGATGGAACACGCTCTACGATGCGCAGCACCGCCTGTCCCAGCAAGGTCATTTCCGCCAGGGGCGCCTGTGGAACGGGAAGGTGTACCAGTATGACGGGAACGGAATCCTGTTCCGCATCGAGTTCTACTCCGAAGGCCGCTTTGTGGGCAATGTGCCGCTGACCGCGGACGACCGTTGATTCTTCCGGACCGGAGGAACGTGAAAGGTGCCATCCCCTTGCCGGGAACGGCACCTTCCGGTCCAAGTGCCACAAGGGGCTCAGCAGAACTCCGCGTACACCGTTCTAAGGTGCTCGGCGATCATCTCGGCGCTTCGGCCTTCGATGTGGTGCCGTTCCACGAAGTGCACCAGCTTGCCGTCCTTCATCAGGGCAATGCTGGGGCTGCTGGGCGGATAGGGCAGGAAGTGGTTGCGGGCCTGCATCGTGGCTTCATTGTCCACACCGGCGAACACGGTGACCAGGCGGTCGGGCCGCTTGCCCCCGGCAAGCGAGGCCGTAACACCAGGCCGGGCGGCACCGGCAGCACAGCCGCAAACGCTGTTCACCACGCAGAGCACGGTGCCAGCTTCCTTGAAGGCGGCATCCACCTGGGCGGGGGTCTTGAGTTCGGTGAAGCCCACGGAGGTCAATTCGGCGGCCATCGGGGCGGTCAGTTCCACAGGGTACATGTTCGGAATGATTTTGTCGCACACCTTGCGAAAGGCTGCGGTTGATGAATGTTCTGGCAGGGTGCAAAGATACCGTGCCCAAGCACCCGGTAAAGGTGATATCCATCAGCCCTTTACCAGGGGTGCAGGGCTGTTGGTCGGCAAGGTGACCGGTATTCAGCCCTGGGCGTTCCGGAACTCCCGGATGAAGCCACTGATCTTCTTGCGGAAGAAGATGAACAGCAGCACGTAGGGCACGGCCATCATAAGCAGGATGCCCTTGTTCAGGCCCGCCCCGATGGCCTGGGCACCGCCGTAGACATGCTCCGCCGGCTCCGTTCCGGCCACCGCCTTGCACATGGAGCAGCCCTGCGCCCATGCGTCCACAGGCAGGAAGGCCAGCAACAGGACTGCAGCGATCAACGGAAAGCGAAGGAGTTTCATGGGGTCAAAAGTAAGCATGCGCGAACGCGGCGGCTCAGTAATACGGGGCGCAGAAGAGGTAGACCAGCACCCCGGTGATGCTCACGTACAGCCAGATGGGCAGGGTCCACCGTGCGATGCGCCGATGCCGCTGGAAATTGCCCCGTAGTGCGTGAAAAAGTGTGGTGAGCACCATGGGCACGATGACGGCCGCCAACAAGATGTGCGAGATCAGTACGGGATAGTAGGCCCATCCATAGGCACCGCCGTATTTGACCGAGGGGAAGGTGCCGTGCTGCAACACGTAGCTGACCAGGAAGGCGGCGCACAACGCCACGGCCAGGCCCATCAACCGGCGGTGCACCAGCACGTCCTTGCGCCGGATGGCTATCCAACCGGCGATCAGCACCAAGGCACAGGTTCCGTTGAGCACCGCGTTCAACCGGGGCAACGTACCCGGATGGAGATGGTCCAGGGGAATGATCTTGGGGCCGAAATGCAGGAAGCCGATCAACGACAGGACCAAGGCGCTCAGGACCGACACGGCGAACCAAGGCCTTCGCGCGATGGATCGGCGGCTCATCGGAAGGTGCCGTTGGCGCGCTCTGTCTCCTCGTGCAGCAGCATCTTCAGCGCCGTCATCAGCTCGTGCATGGCATCGGTGCTGGTGCCGTCATACATGCCCCGGATGTGCCGGCGCTTGTCCACCAGGACGAACTGCGGCGAATGGACGAACTGTTCGGCCGATGTACTGTCCGTGCCTGCGCTGAGCAGATAGCCCAGATTGCCCTGGCGGTAGATGTTCGGGGCATTGCCGGTGAGGAACTTCCAGCGGGTGGAATCCGCCTCGAGCCTTCTTGCGTAGGCCTTCAGCACCTCGGGCGTGTCGTGCTCCGGGTCCACCGTGTGGCTGAGGAACAGTACATCGTCATAGCGGGATTCACCGGCCATCTGCAGTTGCAGTTGCTGCATCTGCACGCTCATCTTCGGGCAAATGCTGGTGCATCTGGTGAAGAAAAAATCCACCACCAGTACCTTGCCTTCCGTGTCCTTGTCGGTGAACGGACGTCCGTCCTGGTCCGTGAAATGGAAGGGAGGAACCGTGAAGTAGGTCGTATCACCGGGGCTGACCACTTCGCGCTCCCCGAGGTAGGGCAGGTACAGGTAGTGGTTGCGGCTGCCCTTGCCCAGGAAAATGGCAAAGGGAACCAGCACAAGCAATATGATGAGCAGCAGGAACTTCCTGCCCTTGCTCGCCGGTCGGATCGTTCCGTTCACAGGAGGGTGCTCAATACCATGTGCACGTAGCCCGCTTCCCAGATCAGGATGAACACCATGTACATCAGGAACAGGAAGTAGGGGATGAGGATCATGCTACGGATATTCTTGCGCTCATCGCCCAGGTGCATGAAGGTCATCACGATGTACGAGGCCTTCACCAAGGTCATCACGATGAACGCCCATTTCACCCAATGCCACGCGTTCGGGAAGAACTGGGTCCAGAATACGCCCAGGGCCACCTCCAAGGTGGTGATCACCGAAAGCAGGATGGTGACGAAGTAGATCTTCTTGCGGATCACCCGGCCCTGCTCCTCGCTGTGGCCGGCGTTCAGGCTGTATTCAATGATGTCGTCTCGTTCCATTGCTAGGCGCCGGGGCCCCGGCGAAGGCGTTTGGTCAAACCAGGTAGAAGAAGGTGAACACGAACACCCACACAAGGTCCACGAAGTGCCAGTAGAGGCCGGCCTTCTCCACCATTTCATAGTGGCCGCGGCGGTGGAATACTCCTTTGAGCGCCATGGACAGCACCACGATGTTGAGGATCACGCCGGTGGTGACGTGGAAACCGTGGAAGCCGGTGATGAAGAAGAAGAAGTTGGCGTAGGAGGGCGGGCCGTATTCGTTCTCGGTCATGTTGGCGCCGCTCACCACGGAGATGGCGCTTTCATAAAGCTTGTACGCCTCGGGGCCGGAGACCACCTCGCCGCCTCCGACGGTGTAGCTGTTGCCCAAGGTCATGGAGAACGTGGCCGGGTCGATGGATTCGCCGTGGTGCGGATTGGAGGCCAAGTGGGCGATGCGGCCGTCCGCCAAGGTCACCCGGGCATGGCTGCCGTGGATGAAGTGGGTCCACTCATAAGCTTGCGAGCCCAGGAAGAACAGGCCGCCCAGAACGGTGAGGAAGAGCCATTTCACCACGCCCTTCTTGTCCATGCGGTGCCCGGCTTCCACGGCCAGCACCATCGTCACCGAACTGATGATCAGGATGAAGGTCATCAACGCCACGTACATCAAGGGCGCAGGGCCGCTGACGCCGGGGAAGGTGTTGAAGACGAGCTCGCCGACCGGCCATTCCATGCCGGGGGCCAGCGCATGGCGGGCAAACCCGTAGGCCACCAACAGACCGGTGAAGGTCAGTGCGTCGGACACCAGGAAGAACCAGATCATCAGCTTTCCATAGCTGAGGCTGAACGGGGATCGCCCACCGTCCCACGGGAGCGTGTTGCTGATGGATTTGGAAGCTTCACCTGTCATGGGAAGAATTTCGGAGGGCAATGTTAATGAACGAAGACCAAGAACAAAAGCAGGTAGACCCAAACGGCGGCCAAAAAGTGCCAGAACACGGTGCCGGCCCAAAGCCCTTGGTGGTCGGCGGCCCCGTAACGTCCAAGGGCGGCCTTCACCGCAATGACCACCAGGGCGATGAGGCCCCCGATGATGTGCGCGAAGTGGGCCAGGGTGAGCACGTAGAAATAGGAGCTGGCGGCGTTGGAGGTCTCGGCCATCTCGGCGTTCAGCGAGTGCTCAAAGGCCGTGTCCTCCGGCAGGAAATACTCGCCGCCGTGCAACACCAGCGTCTGCCCGCGGCGCTCAATGGTGTAGTCCTTGCCGTATTCCGCCCCCACGCTTTTCAGCCGGCCCACCAAGGCCAGCCCGTTGTCCCACAGGTCGCCCCAGCCTTTGAACTGGCTCACCGTGAAGCAAAGCCCAAGGCCCAAGGTGAACAGCACCCACGGGGCCACGGCGCGCTTCCGGTCCTTGCGTGCCTGCAGCAGGGCCATGTGCATGGTGGCACTGCTCACCAGGATGAAGGCCGTGCTCCACCAGAACGGGGCCGGCATGCGGATGTGTACCCAGTAGGTGGCTCCTCCCTTGCTGACGAGGTACGCGCTGGTGAGCCCAGCGAAGAACATCACGATGGAGAAGAAAAGCAGGTAGGTGAGCCCCTTCTTCGCCGTCCCGATCCGGCTGGGCTGCGCCGGGGAGGCCGTTGTTTCAACGCTCATGGCTTGTCCAATGCGTAGGTCAGCAGTACCACCGGCAGATAAAGGAACCCGGCGAATAGCAGGCGGCGTGCATCGGCCTTGTCCAGTGAACGCATCAGGCGGAGCGCGTGGAAGAGCATGTACAGGCCCAGCACCACCGCCACCAGCGCCGACCAGTGGCCGGTGAGGCCGAACACCCAGGGGAGCAGGCCGGTGAGCAGCAGGAAGAAGGTGTAGGCCGCGATCAGGAAGCCGGAGAAGGAGTCGCGGCCGCCGCGGGAGGGCAGCAGGTGGTAGTCCGCCTTGGCATAGTCGTCATGCAGCAGCCAGGATACGCTCCAGAAATGCGCGAACTGCCACATGAACTGGACGGCAAAGACCAATCCCGCACCCAAGGTGAAGCTGCCCACGGCGGCCACATGGCCGATCATGGGGGGAAGTGCACCGGGAATGGCCCCCACCAGCACCGCCCACGGGGTGAAGCGCTTCAGCGGGGTGTAGATGGCCACATAGATGAACAGGGAAAGCAGGCCCAGCAGCCCGGCCAACTGCCCGAAGAGCAGCCAGAGCAGCGCGGTGCCCGTGGCGCCGGCCACCAAGGAGATGATCAGCGCCTCGGTGATGCTCATGGTGCCGCGTACCAGGGGGCGCTGGCTGGTGCGCTCCATCCGGCTGTCCTGTTCCACCTCGATCACTTCGTTCAACGCGGTGGAGGAACCGGTGACCAGCAGACCGCCCAGCCCGAGCAGGAGGGCATTGAGCAGGCTGAATTCGCCCGGTGCCACGCCCATACCGTAGCCCAGCACCGCACTGATGACCACCATGGAGGTGACACGCAGCTTGAACAGCAGCGCCAGGTCCCTCAATTTCGCAACGACCCCGGGCCGTGCGGCAACTGTTTCGTGTGTTTCCAAAGCGGGGGCGAAAGTAAGGCAAGCCGGGAATAGGATCAGGCGGGGGTCAACGCACCGTTTGCAGTGGGTGGGGGCCGTTCAAGTGGGCCGCCAGCCCCACCCGGGCATAGTTGGTCAGCCTGTCCGGACCCCATTCGGAGGTCTCGGACCGCAGGGTCCAGGCCAGCTCCAGCATCCAGCCGCTGCGTGCGTCCAGGAAGCGCCCGGCCCGCAGTTCGTTGTGCAGTACCAAGGTCCGGTCGGGGTCGCCGATCCGGTAGCCCAGGTCTTGGGGCCTGGTCCCGCCCGGTAGGGTCGGCCGGTCGCTGTCGGAAAGGAAGATGTTGTTGCCGTGGTTTCTTCCCGGGCCGAAGGTGGTGTCCTGCCCCATGATGGCCGCACTGAACAACTGTGATACCAGCCACGGGCCCTTGCGCCATTCCCCTTGCACCAGCGCCTCCATGAACCCGCTGCCGTACGGATGCGCCAAGGGTTGGCCGAAGTGGGCATAGTTCTGCCGGCTGTCCGTGTGCGCATACATGAAGGGGCGCACGTAATTCACCTCGCCCCGCAGGGTAAGGCCGTTCACCCTGAAGGGGCCGTGGGCCACCACGCCCAGCTGGGCACCTTGTTTGTTGCCGTACCAACCATCGCCGGCGCGCACATGGCTGAGCAGGAATTCATCCAGGATGACCTGCCCGTAGAACAGCATGCGCCGGCCGGCCTTCACGTTCAGGGCCGCGCCCATCAGCGCATTGTCCGGCGATCCAAGGCCGAACTCCACGGGGCGGTAGAAGATGGCCGGGTTCACGTAGCTCAGGTCCAGCCCCCGAGGATAGTCCGGGTCGTTATCCTGCCACACGATGGCCTCGAAGAAACCGGCGTTCACCCGCCTGGAGATGTTCCAGCTGAGGTAGTGCATGCTGGTGAGCTTGGTGGCGAACCGTACCGGATCACCACCCGCACCGCGGATGTCGCGCATCAGGGTGAAGAGGTTCACGTAGCGGAAGTGCCAGGCCGTGGTGGTGACCTTGAAGTAGGGATAGCTGTATGCCTCGTCGCTCAGGAAGAGCGAACGGTAGCCCTCGCCGAAGCTGTTGCGGCCCTTGCCCAGGGTGAAGTGGAAGTATTCGCCCGCCTTGTAGTCCGCGTAGGCGGTCCAGTCCATGTGGGCCACGGCATCGTCAAGGCGCTGCGCGTAACCTTCGCCCGGTACCACTTCCTGCACATGGGCGAAGCGGTCCAGGTAGTTGGGCAGCTGCTCGGTCCATGCCTGGGCACTGGCGCCAAGGCTCCAACGGGGGTGGGCGCTCCACTCCAGCCAACCACCCGCCCCGACGCGGTATTTCAAGCCCTCATCACCGGCCAGGGAGGCGCCGGCCTGGGCATCCACCAAGGGGCCGCCGTACCACCGCCGGGACGGGTCGCCCATGCGTTGCAGCCACGGTCTCCAGGCGGCGGGCAGCAGGCTGTCCGCGCCGGGCAAGGCCTTGAGGTCCTCGCGCAGGTAAGGCCGGATGGCGCTGTGGGCCGCCACATCACGGCGGTGCATCAGGGCGGTGTAGGGGGCGTCCACCGTGCTCCCCAGGGGCAGTAAGCCTTGCTGCGCGCAGGCGGCGGCAGGAAAGAGCAGCACCCACGCGAGCCACCGGCGGCTCATGCCTTGGCGCGTTTGCGGAAGGCGAAGGGCAACATGGCCAGCGCGAAAGCCGCACCGCCGAGCAGCAACAGGCCTTTGTTGGGCCGCACGTCGCGGGTGGAGAGGGCGAGCAGGATGACGAGGATGGAGTAGCCGTAGAGCACGAGCACGGTGCCCAAATGGCCCAGCCCCAGCGTCATCAAGCGGTGGTGGATGTGGTTCCGGTCCGCTTGGAACGGCGATCTGCCGCGCGCCATGCGCACGATGAACACGCGGAAGGTGTCCACCAGCGGATAGCCGATGACAGCCATGGCGAAGAGGGGCGTAGGCACGGTGCGCAGCCATTGCGGCAGGCGGCTCACGTCGTGGTCCACCACGCGCATGGCCAGCACACTGAGGATGGCGCCGATGATGAGCGAGCCGCTGTCGCCCATGAAGATGCGCGCCGGATGGGTGTTGAAGACCAGGAAGCCCACCAAGGCGCCTGCCAGGGTGAAGGCCAGCAAGGCCAGCGGCACATCACCCGCCCAGTAGAGCCACGTGCCGTAGGTGGCCGCGCTGATCAGGCCGATGCCGCCGGCCAGGCCGTCCACGCCGTCGATCAGGTTGAAGGCGTTCACCAGCACGATGTAGGTGAAGAAGGAGAAGCCGATGCTGACGGCGTGGGGCAGCTCGTACAGGCCCAGGATGCCGTGCATGCCGTGGATGCGGATATCGCCGACCACCACCAGGATGTACGCCACCACGAAGTGGCCGACCAGCTTCTTCACGGGGCTGAAGCCGATGATGTCGTCCTTCACCCCGATGAAGAAGAGCAGCACCATGGCCGCGATCACGGTCTTGAAATCATCGTAGGCCGCGCCCATCTCGGCATAGAGCCCCTTGAAGTCCTGCAGCGCCAGGCTGGCCACCTTGCCCGCCGTGGGGAACCACAGGCTGTAGCTGAAGATGATGGCGGCGAAGATGATGATGCCCCCGATGGTGGGGATGCTCCGGTGGTGGAGCTTGCGCTCCTCGCTGGGCTCGTCCACCAGGTGCTTCATGCGCGCCACCTTGATCAGGCTGGGCATGGTGAACAGCACCACGAAGAACGCGGTGAGAAAGCCCATGAGCAATATGTAGCCGTGCTCTTTCACGTGGATGCGGCGTCAAATATCGTAGTAGCGGTTGAAGAGGCCGGTGTGGAAGGCGACATGAAGGTATCCGCTGTCCTGCCCGGTGGGGCCCGGCCGCAGGTCCCGCATGGAATAGCCCAGGGTGAGCTGCATGTTGGACATCTGGTTCAGCCGGTAACTGGCGAAGAAACCCGCGAAAAGCCGGTCCCGGTACCAGCCGGCGGCACCGGTTCCCCGGGGAGGCCCGAAGATGTCCGCGCCCGCCACATCGGTCATGTTCAGCCCCCACGGATGCGTAAGCAGGCTCAGCTCGCCTTGGAGCCGGATCCGCCGCAGGATCCCGAGGTCCGCGCGCACCACCACCTCACTGAAGTCCGTCCCGATCGGCGATGCCAAGGGCTGGTTGTCATGGGTCCAGCTCATGCGGGGATCCCCCTTGGTATAGGCGAAGGGCGTGGCCTGGTTGTACTCGGCCAACAGGTGCAGGTCGTGGCGGAAGATGTCGAACACCTGGAAGCCGGCCTGCCAGGCATGGCGGCCCTCGCCGGGGTCGGTCAGGGCGAATTGGCCGTACACGAAGAGTTTGTCGGTGACCCGGTACTTGGCATCCAGGCCGAGCAGTTGGGTGTTGCGGCCATCAAAACCGTTCACGGCCGTGTTCAGGCCGATCACCGGGTTGATCTCCATGGCGTTGAACGGCATCACCCCGCTGGTGTCGATGGTCTTCCACATTGTGCCCTCGAACACCGCCAGCTGCAGCGGCCCCAGGTTGATGCTGGCGTGGAGGAAGGTGGCCCGCTTCCACCAGAAGAGCGATTCGCCCGCCTCGCCCGTGGGCAGACGGTCCGCCACACCCACGTGCTGCAGCTTGGCGAAGATGGCCGTGTACTGGATCCGCCTGTTGTTGGTGAGCGCGCTGAGCTTCACATAGGGATAAGGGTTCGCGTTATCGCTCAGCAGCACCGAGCGGTAGCCGTTGCCCACGAAGTGCTTTCCGCGGCCCAGTTGCGCATTGATCCACGGGCGCGGCGTCCAGCTCACGTTGCCCGCGGCCCAGGCAAAGTCCAGCCCACTGGTGTTGAAGGCCTTGATGCGTCCCTGGCCCGGCATTACCCCATGCTGCTGCGTGTACCCGAAGAGGTAACCCGGCGGGGTGGCCTGGTTCTCCATGAACATGCTTTGGAACGATACCGTGGGCCCCAGGTCGGCGGCCAGGCGGAATCCGCGGCTGTTCTGCTGCAGCAACGTGTTGTCCGCATACTCGCTGCCCTCGCGGAGATCCTTGCCCAACTCGAAGCGGAAGGCGGGGTCGATGGTGAGGTGGAAGCCGCCTTCGCGCACCTCCACCAGGTGTTCCTTGAAGAGCTTGGCGGTGATCCAGTAGTACTGCGGCACGCTATCGCGCCGGTATCCCAACACGTTGTGCAGGTCGGCACGGCTCTCGATGATCGGCCGCAGGCCGGTGTGCATGGTGCTGCCCTTGGCGGCACCGTTGCGGTCCAGGTCTTGGTAAATTTCCCGGCTCAGCGGGATGTCGTTCTGCTGGGCGTGGGCGGCCCAGCAGAGCAGGACAGCCCATAGCACGGATGATATGCGGGTGGGGAAGTAGGACATCCGCGGTTGGACCGGCGCCGAAGGTAATCCAGCCCGCTGCGCGGGTCCGCTGCCTCTTGACGCGGATGCAAGGGGGCGGCCCCCTACAATCCGAAATGCAGGCTCACCGACCCGAGGATGTCCGGTGGTTCGGAGTAGATCTGGATGTCCGGCTTCAGTTTCAGCGCGTCAAGGTCGTCGGTGAATTGTTGCGGCCGGAAGGGCAGAATCAGTCCGAAGCTCCAAAAGCGGCCATAGTCGAAGCGGTTGTGGTCCTCCACGCCGATACTCGCTGAGGGGCCGAAATAGAGCTGGTCATATTCCGGTCGGTCCCGCACCCGGATCGCTGCATTATAGCCGTACATGCCGGCCACATAAGGGCACCATTTCTTTTTCGGCAACAGCCGGACCTGCATGCCCAAGTTGTACCCGAGGCCGGCGAGGGCATAACCGCCGCCGACGAAGAATGCCAAAGGAGGAACAGGCCGGTATTGCAATTGCAGGCCGATCCCGCCGTGATCAATGCCCAGGCCAATACCCAGGTTGCTTGTGTACG
This sequence comes from Flavobacteriales bacterium, assembly GCA_023382455.1. Classification (GTDB taxonomy): domain Bacteria; phylum Bacteroidota; class Bacteroidia; order Flavobacteriales_F; family PHOS-HE28; genus PHOS-HE28. The sequence goes on along the minus strand of JAHDVX010000001.1, from coordinate 260,582 downwards.
TTGGGGGCGGGGTTCGCAGGGCCGCTGCCGTATCGGCCTGGGCCAACAACTGTACCGGCAAGGTCGAAAGCGCCAACACAAGCAGCTTCATTGTGGCAAGATGGGACGGGCCTGGGAGACCCGCGATCGCCCACTGCGATAAGGGCTTTCGGCCCCCTCACACCTTCGCCCCCTCGTACTTCCTGTACACCTCGTACACCTGCGTGATGCCCTCACGCAGCCCGGCCTTCCCACCCGGAAGTCGGAGCCACTATCTTCGCGAAGCCATGAAACTGAAGGACCAGCTATTGGACAAACTGCGCTCGGCCAAGCCGATGCTTTGTGCCAAATACCCCATTCGTTCCTTGGCCCTGTTCGGTTCGGTGAGCCGAGGCGAGGAAACCTTGGGAAGCGATGTGGACGTACTGGTGGAGTTCTCTCAACCGGTGGGCATGCAGTTCATTCGGCTGGCAGAGGAATTGCAAGCCCTGCTTGGCCGCAAGGTTGACTTGGTTTCACGCGGCGGCATCAAGCCCGGATATTACGAGGCCATACGCGAAGACCTGATCGATGTCTAAGCGATCGGACGCTCTTTTGCTGAATGACATTTACGTAGCCGTCCAGCGGATCTTGGCGGCCACGGCTTCAATGGACCAAGCCGCCTTCGAGTCCAATGTGATCGTTCAGGATGCGGTGATCCGCAACTTCGAGGTGATCGGCGAAGCCGCGAAGAACCTTTCCGTTGAGCTTCGTTCCACATACCCTGACGTGGATTGGCGAGGGATGAACGGCTTTCGCAATTTCCTGGTCCACGTCTACTTTGGTGTTGACCTCAGCGTGCTTTGGACCATCATCCGGAACGATATTCCGGTGTTGGAGTTGCAGCTCAGGAAGATCGCGCCCGGAGCGTGAGCCTCACACCTTCGCCCCTTCGTACTTCTTGTAGGCCTCGTACACCTGCGTGATGCCGTCGCGCAGCCCGATCTTGTGTTTCCACCCCAAACTGTGCAGGCGGCCCACGTCCATCAGCTTGCGGGGCGTGCCGTCGGGCTTGCTGCTGTCCCACTTCAGTTCGCCCTGGTAGCCCACGATCTCCTTGATCATCTCCGCCAGTGCCTTGATGGTGAGGTCCTCGCCGGTGCCGATGTTCACGAACAGCTCGTCGTGGTAGTTCTGCAGCAGGAAGAAGCAGGCGTCGGCCAGGTCGTCCACATGCAGGAATTCGCGCATGGGTGAGCCGCTGCCCCACACCTCCACGAAGGGCGCCCCTTCCGCCTTGGCGGTGTGGAACTTGCGGATCAGCGCGGGCATCACGTGGCTGTTGTTCAGGTCGTAGTTGTCGTTGGGCCCGTACAAGTTGGTGGGCATGGCGCTGATGTAGTCGCAGCCGTACTGGCGCCGGTAGCTCTCCACCATCTTGATGCCCGCGATCTTGGCGATGGCGTAGGGCTCGTTGGTGGGCTCCAGCAGGCCCGTGAGCAGGCTTTCCTCTTTCAGGGGCTGGGGCGCCAGCTTGGGGTAGATGCAGGAAGAGCCCAGGAAAAGCAAGCGCTTCACGCCATGCTCGTAGGCCTGATGGATCACGTTGGCCTGGATCATCAGGTTCTCGTAGATGAACTGGGCGCGGTAGGTGTTGTTGGCCTGGATGCCGCCCACCTTCGCCGCCGCGAGCACCACGTGGTCGGGCTTCTCCTGCCGGAAGAAATCGCGCACAGCGGCCTGGTCTTTCAGGTCCAGTTCCTTGCTGGTGCGGGCCACGATGTTGGTGAAGCCTTCCTGCTCCAGTTTGCGCTTGATGGCGCTGCCCACCATGCCCCGGTGCCCGGCGATGTAGATCTTATCTTGTTTTTCCATTTTCCCGCGTGGGGTCGACCCTGTGGGTCGACGGTACAGATGCGTTGGTCCCGGTCCGTAAAGCGATCCCGCGATCACTCTTCCTCGTTCAGGATCTTGTGCCCGCCCTTCTTCAGGTACACGTCGCGCTCGAAGAGCTTGATGTCCTCGCGCACCATCTCCTTCACCAGGTCCTTCAGGTCGTATTCATGCTTCCAGCCCAGCACGCGGCGCGCTTTGCTGGGGTCGCCCTCCAGGTGGTCCACCTCGGCCGGCCGGTAGTAGCGCGGGTCGATGGCCACCACCACCTTTCCGGTCTTCTTGTCGTAGGCCTTTTCGTTGGCGCCCTTGCCCTTCCATTCCAGCTTAATGCCGGCCTCGGCAAAGGCCAGGTCCACGAAGTGGCGCACGGTGTAGGTCTTGCCGGTGGCGAGCACGTAGTCGTCGGGCTTCTTGGCCTGGAGCATCAGCCACATGCCCTTCACGTAGTCCTTGGCATGGCCCCAATCGCGCTTGCTGTCGAGGTTGCCGAGGTAGAGGGTCTTCTGCAGGCCCAGTTTGATCTTGGCGGCGGCACGGGTGATCTTTCGGGTGACGAAGGTCTCGCCACGCAGCGGGCTCTCGTGGTTGAAGAGGATGCCGTTGCAGGCGAAGATGCCGTAGCTCTCGCGGTAGTTCTTGGTGATCCAGAAGCCGTAGAGCTTGGCCACGCCGTAGGGGCTGCGCGGGTGGAAGGGCGTCTCCTCGTTCTGTGCGCTGTGGATCACGCCGCCGTAGAGCTCGCTGGTGCTGGCCTGGTAGAAGCGGGTTTTTTTCTCGAGGCCGAGGATCCGGATGGCTTCCAGGAAACGCAGCGTTCCGATGGCGTCCGCGTTGGCGGTGTACTCGGGCATCTCGAAACTCACGGCCACGTGGCTCATGGCGGCGAGGTTGTAGATCTCGTCAGGCTGGGTCTGCTGCACCAGCCGCACGCAGTTCACGCTGTCTGTGAGGTCGCCGTAATGGAGGTGGAAGGGCAGGCCGCGCTCGTGGCTGTCGTGGTAGAGGTGGTCGATGCGGTCGGTGTTGAAGAGTGAGCTGCGGCGCTTCACGCCGTGCACCTCGTAGCCCTTGCTGAGCAGGAATTCACTGAGGTAGGCGCCGTCCTGCCCGGTGATGCCGGTGATCAGGGCCACCTTTCGCCGGCCCTTGGGGGCCGCGGTTTTCCGGGGTGCGGCCTTGGCCACCACCTTGCGCGCGGCGGCCACGGTGGCCATGGCGCGCTTGGGTCCGCCGGACCTTGCGGTGGCCTGCTTCGCGGAGCTTTTCTTCCTGGGGCCGGTCTTGGCGGCCGGTCGTTTGGTCGGCATGTTGCTTCTGTTCCTTGTTATTCCACGATGAACCACTGGTTCAGCAGGTCGTGTTTGTTGTAGCGCATGGGGGCGCCGGTGCTGACGTCCACCAGCTTTTTCCCGGCCTCCTCGGCGATGGCCTGCCCGGCGGCGGTGTCCCACTCCATGGTGGGGGCATAGCGTGGATAGGCGTCGGCGGCCCCTTCGGCCACCAGGCAGATCTTCAAGGCGCTGCCCATGCTCACGGTTTGCACGTTGCCGTGCTGCTTCTCCATGCGTTCGATGTAGGCTTGGGTATCGGGTGAGGCGTGCGAACGGCTGGCCACGATGGTGAAGGCTTTGCGGTCGTGGTCCATGGGCAGTTTCACCGCTTTCGCGGCGAGTTCATACGGTGGTTGGCCCTCCAAGGTTGTGGCGTGCTCCAGGCGGAACGCACCGCCGCCCTGCCAGGCGAAGTAGAGGATATCCTTCACGGGCACATACAACACGCCGGCCACGGGGCGATGGGCACCAAGGGTACCGGCCGGCTCCCCGTCCCGCGCCATCAGGGCGATGTTCACGGTGAACTCGCCGTTGCGCTTGATGAATTCCTTGGTTCCGTCCAACGGGTCCACCAGCCAGTATTGCGGCCAAGCCTGGCGCTCGGCAGGCGGCAGGGCCTTGCCTTCCTCGCTCAGCAGCGGCAGGCCGGTCTTGGCCAACTCCTTGGCAATGGCGGCATGGGCGCGCTTGTCGGCCTCGGTGAGCGGGCTGCGGTCGTCCTTGAGCTCCACGTCGATGGGGCGGGAATAGACGTCGAGTATCTCGCGCCCGGCGGCGAATGCTGCGGCAATGGCGCAGTGCATCAGGTTGGTCATTTCATTCATGGCGGCGAAGGTAGCTGGGGTTGCAGGGTGGTTTTCGGTTGTGGATTGGGTCACTTGCCGTAGCGCTCCTCGTACTGTTTCCAAAGGCGCTTCTGGCGGTTGTCCAGGGAGATGGTGCGGCCGTCGATGTAAGCCCGCACCACGTTGTTGGTGCGCATGTCCAGCGCATCGCCGGTGGAGATGAAGAGCGTGGCGGACTTGCCGGGCGCCAGGCTCCCGTAGCGGTTGTCGATGCCGAGGATGGCGGCGGCGTCCAAGGTGATGGCGCGCAAGGCGTCCTCCGGCCCCAGGCCGTAGGCGCTCGCGGTGCCGGCCTGGAAGGGAAGGTTGCGCGCCCCCATGCGCTCCATGTCGCCGGTGTAGCCCAGGCAGAAGCGGATACCGCGCTCCTTCAGCAACAGCGGAAGGCGGTAGGGCAGGTCGGGATCCTCGTCCTCGCGCTGCGGCAGGCTATGCAGGCGTTGCAGGATCACGTCCACGTTCTTGTCGCGCAGCAGGTCGGCCACGCGCCAGGCATCGTGCCCGCCCACGACCACGGTGCGCTGTACGCCCATTTCGCGTGCAAAGAGCACGGCCTCCTGGATCTCGCGTGCGGCATCGGCATGCACGAAGAGCGCCTTGCCTCCGGTGAACAGCCCGCGCATGGACTCCAGCCGCAGGTCGGCCTTCTCCGGCACGGTCTTGCCCGCGTAGGCCTTGGCCCGCTGGAAGAAGGCACGCAGCTCCTGGAGTTGTTCAGTGCGTTGGTCGGCGGCCACTTTGTCCGTACCTCCCTGCTCGGCCCACCAGCCGGTCTGCGCGAATGCACGCGGCCAGTTCACGTGGATGCCGCCATCGGCCTTCACCACCGCATCGTTGTTGTCCCAGGCGTCGAGCTGCACGATGCAGCTGGTGCCGCTGATGCGGTTGCCGCGCGGGGTGATCTGCGCCAGCAGCACGCCGTTGCTCCGTACCGTCGGGGTGATCTTGGAATCCGTGTTGTATGCGGTGCAGGCCCTCACCTCGGGTTCCAGCCCGCCGGTCTCAGCCTCGTCGTTGGTGGCGCGCACGAGGTCGATCTCCACCAGGCCCAGCGTGGCATCGGGCAGGATGAGGCCCGGGTACACCTGCATGCCCTTCGCGTCGATCACCGTATCGTACACGGCCTTCACCGCGTATTCGTAGCCCACGAAGTCGATGATGCCGTTGCGGAAGCCCACGGCGCCGTCGTCATACGTCTTCCCGTCGCCCACGTGCACGGTGCCGCCCTTCACCAGGATCGATCTCCCTTGCGGCGGCGCGGGCGAAGGCCGCTGCGCAGCCACTGCGGCGGCCAGCAGGAAGGCGATGGGCAGGGTGGCGTTTCTCATGGTCGTTCACCCATCGTATCGCAGTGCCACTGCCGGGGCTCCTGCCGTTCCACCTTGCGCACCTTGGCCCCGGCCTGCTTGGCGGCGAGCATCTTGGCGATGATGCGGGCACGTTCCGCCGTGGCCACGGCATCCTGGTCCAGTTCGCGGCGGCGGTCGTAGTAACGCGTGCCGTCGACGAAGGTCATCATTGCCTTGGCGCGGATGCTGAGCGGGTGGTCGTCCCAGAGCACCAAGTCCGCGTCCTTGCCGGGTTCCACGCTGCCCATGCGATGGTCCAAGTGCAGCGCCTTGGCGGGGTTCAGCGTCACCATCTTCCAGGCGTCCTCCGGTTTCACGCCGCCGTACTTGATGGTCTTGGCCGCTTCCTGGTTCAGGCGCCGCCCCATCTCCGCGTCATCGCTGTTGATGCACACGTTCACCCCTTGCTCCTGCAGGATGGCCGCGTTGTACGGGATGGCATCGTTCACCTCGAATTTGTAGGCCCACCAGTCGCTGAAGGTGCTGGCGTTGCAGCGGTGGGCCTTCAGTTCACGCGCCACCTTGTAGCCTTCGAGCACATGGGTGAAGGTGTTCACCTGGAAGCCCAGGCTGTCCGCCACATGCAGCAACATCAGGATCTCGCTCTGCACGTAGCTGTGGCAGGTGATGTGGCGTGTGCCCGCCAGGATCTCGGCCAGGGCCTCCAGCTCCAGGTCGCGGCGCGGGGGCACGGAGGCGGCCTGCTCCCTGGGCTTCAGGGCCGCATGGTGCGCTTGCTCCGCGGCGTAGTCCTTGGCGCGGTGGAAGGCGTCGTAGAACACCTGTTCCACGCCCATGCGCGTCTGCGGGAAGCGGTCGCTGCCGCCCCAGTTGCTGCGCTTCACGTTCTCGCCCAGGGCGAATTTGATGAAGCCCGGCGCATCGTTGATGCGCAGGCCGGCGGCATCACGGCCCCAACGCAGTTTGATCAAGGAGCTTTGCCCGCCGATGGGATTGGCCGAGCCGTGGAGTTGCTGCACCGTGGTGACGCCCCCGGCCAGGGCGTTGTGGAGGTTGATGTCGTCCGGGTTCACCACGTCGCCGATGCGCACCTCGGCGGTCGCGGCCTGCGTGCCCTCGTTCACGCCCCGGGCGATGCCGATGTGCGAGTGCTCGTCGATGATGCCGCTGGTGAGGTGCATGCCCGTGGCGTCGATCTCGGGCACCTTCACCTTGCTGCGCGGGAACAGCGCGGCCACGTCCAGCTTGGGGCCCACGGCGAGGATGCGCCCCTTGTCGATGCACACGTCGGTGTTGGGCAGGATGCCCTGCGGGCCGTTGGTCCACACGGTGGCGTTGCGGAACACGACCGTTTCGGTGTCGGGTATCTGCGTGGTGCCGAAAGCGTTCATCGGGTACCACACTTCCCCCGAAGGCAGCGACCAGATGCTGTCCAGGGCAGCGGTCTGCTTCGGTTCTTTCGGACGTTGGCCGTTCTTCTGGCGGATGGCGCTCCAAGCGAACCAAGTGCCGTCTGGCCGCTGCCCTTGGCCGTCCCAGATGGCACCGCGGTCATGGATCACGCCGTTCAAGCGCACGGGGCCATCAAAGCCGAACTTTTTTCCCTCGAACCAGAGGGAGACCACAGGCCCCTCGATGGTGATCACGGCCTTCACCCAGGTGGTGTCCGCGCTGGGCTTGCGCACCTTGGCGTGATAGTCCCCGGCCTTGCCTTCCACGCGCAGTTTCAGCACGGTGGATTTCAGGTTCAGGTCGAAGGTGCCGCGCGGGTCTTCCGTCACCTCGGGGTTCACGATGAAGCGCCGGCCCGAGGCCCAGGTCTCCAGCACCTTGTTGTCCGCGTCCAGCAGGTGATTCGTGGTGATCACAAGGTCCGCGCGCAGCCCGGCGGCGATCCGCCCGGTTTCATTCTCCAGGTGGAAGAGCGATGCGGGCACGGTGGTGAGCGCGGCGATGGCCGTGGCGGTATCGAGGCCGCTGCGCACCATGCGGCGCAGATTGGTCCAGAGCTCCGCGGTCTCCTTCAGGCCGTTGGTGGTGAAGGCGAAGGTGCCGCCGCCCGCTGCGATCCGCGCGGCATTGGACGGGGCCAGCTCCCAATGCTTCAGCTCGCCCAGCTTCACCTCCAACGCATCGAACGGGTCCTCCACGTCGTAGGCATCCGGCAGCGCCAGCGGGATGATCAGCGGGGAACCGGTGGCCAGGATGTCGGCCAGGCGTTGGTAGGCGTCGCCGTTGCCTTTCAGGATGAACCGCAGCCCGAACTCCTGCGCGATCCGCGCGGCGCGCAGCATGTCCTGGTGGCCGTTCGCCTCGAAGACCAGCGGCAAGGCGAGCTGGTCGTTGAGCGCTTGCAGGTCGGCATCGCTCTGCTCCTTGTGGCCGCCGGCCGCATACCAGCGCGCATCGTACAGTGCTTGGCGGAGCAGGGCGATGCTGCCCATGAGCGAGGAGGGATAGGCGTCCGGCGAGCTGCCCTTGCGGAAGGAGAAATTGGCCGATGCCCGGGGCAGGATGACGTCCTGCGCCGGTGTGCGCCCCGCGAGCGAAACGGCGCAGCCGGTACCCCGTGCGATGCCGTCCATGCGTTGCACCACGGCGGTGGTGAAACCCTGTGCCCGCAGTTCCGCGGCCCGCTTTTCATCGGGTGTGTAGAGCTCGGCGGCGTGAGTGGCCGCAGCGATGGCACGGTTCCAAAAGTGTGCGCCGGCGGATGCTTGTTCCTGCTTGGGCCGCGCCGGGATGCCCAGTTCGCTGAACGGTTCCACCAGGCCCGGCCAGAGGTGCTTGCCCGTGAGGTCGCGCACCTCGGCCCCTGCGGGAATGCGTACGCGCTTGCCCACCTCCAGGATGCGTTCGCCCTGGATCAGCACGGTGGCGTCGTTCAAGGTCTCCGTGGGTGAAACATGCACGGTGGCATGCGTGAGCACCACCGGCACCTCGGCCCGGTGATGGGGCCCGTTCACGGGCGCGTTGCGTTGGGCCTGGGCCAGCACGGCCCAGCACGCCAAGGCGAGGGAGATCAAGGTCCGGGTGCGCACGGCGTGCAAGGTATCGGGCCTCGGACGGCCCTTGTTCGCGGCATTCCGGATCTTTTGCACAGGCTAATTTTGACGCCTTCACCACCGCTCCCCATGCACGAGGCCGGCGCCAGCAACCTGTACCCCATCTTCCTGTTCTTCCACAGCTTGTTGCGCTGGGCCATCATCCTTACCACGGCCGTGGCCGGCTTCTCGGCGTTGGCCGGCTGGCTGCGCAAGGGCCCGGTGATCACTTGGCAACGGGCCATGGCCATCTGGGCCATGGTGCTGTGCCATGTGCAGCTGGTCATCGGCTTCGGGCTGTACATCATGCGCTTCCAAGGATTCGCCTACATGCCGGCAGACCAGGCACGGTACTGGAAGTTCGAGCACCTGGGCATGATGCTGGTCGTCATCGCCCTGGTCACCATCGGGCGGATCGCCAGCAAGAATGCCCGGACCGAAGGCGGGAAACAGCAGCGCGTGGCCATCTTCTACCTGTTGGCCTTGGTGGTGATGCTTGCGATGATCCCTTGGCCGTTCACCAACATGGGCGAAGGCCGCGAATGGCTTTGAGGACACTTTTCCCATGATCGATCCCCAGGAGAACCGCATCATCGCCGAGAAGGCCGTGCTGATCGGGTTGGCCACCGAAAGGCAGACGCCGGACCAGGTGACGGAGTACTTGGATGAACTGGCCTTCCTGGCCGATACTGCCGGCATCGCCACGGTGAAACGCTTTACCCAGAAACTGCCCCGGCCCGACGGCAAGTTCCACATCGGCTCCGGCAAGCTGGCCGAGGTGAAGGCCTGGATCGCGGACCATGAACCGGAGAGCTGCGTGATCTTCGACGATGAGCTCTCGCCCGCGCAGCAACGCAACCTGGAGAAGGAACTGGCCCGGCCCGTGCTGGACCGCCCCCGCCTGATCCTGGACATCTTCGCCAGCCGCGCCCGCACCGCCCATGCCAAGACGCAGGTGGAGTTGGCGCAGTACGAATACATGCTGCCGCGCCTCACCAAGCTGTGGACCCACCTGGAACGGCAGCGCGGCGGCACCGGCACGCGCGGCGGGGCGGGGGAGAAGGAGATCGAGACGGACCGCCGCCTGGTGCGCGACCGCATCGCGCTGCTGAAGGCGCAGCTCCGCGACATCGACAAGCAGAAGGCCACCCAGCGCGGTAACCGCGGCAAGCTGGTGCGCGTGGCCCTAGTGGGCTACACCAACGTGGGCAAGAGCACGCTGATGAACCTGCTCAGCAAGAGCGACGTCTTCGCCGAGAACAAGCTCTTCGCCACGCTGGACACCACCGTGCGCAAGGTGGTGCTGGGCAACCTGCCCTTCCTGCTCAGCGATACGGTGGGCTTCATCCGCAAGCTGCCGCACCAATTGATCGAGAGCTTCAAAAGCACCCTTGATGAAACACGCGAGGCCGACCTGCTGATGCACGTGGTGGACATCAGCCATCCGCAGTTCGAAAGCCAGTACCACACGGTGAAGCAGACACTGGAGGAAATCGGCGCCGGGGGCAAGCCCACCATCGTGGTCTTCAACAAGATTGACGCCTACCGGCCAGCGCCCCATGATCCGCACGACCTGGCGCCCAAGCGCGAGGACCAGTTCTCCTTGGAGGAGCTGGAGCGCACCTGGATGGCACGCATCGCCGGTGACGAGGAGGCCATCTTCATCTCCGCCGTGCGCCGCGACAACATCGATGCCCTGCGCAAGTTGATGTACGAACGCGTGAAGGCCATTCACCTGGCACGCTACCCCTATGAGAAGGACCTGCTGTGGCAGGACTGGACGGTGGGGGAGCCGTGAAGCGCCTCAAAACAGGGAACGCAACATTTCGTCGCGTTCCAAGTGGTGGTGTGCCGCTACATCGCGCAGGATGGCGGAAAGCGTTCCCAGCTTGATCGGCCGATGATCCGGAATGGTGAGATGGTGCACTCCGTGTACCTCAGTGGTCAACCGGATGTGGCTGCCCTTTTGCCGGGTGATGGCATAGCCCAACTTCTCCAAAGCCTTTGCCAATTCCCTACCCGTAAGGTTTCGCGGCAGGTTCATGCCGCGATCACGATCTCCTTCACAAAGTGCAAGCGGATCACCCTCGGCATGGTATCCTGATCAAAATGAGCGGCAACGGCTTCCTTCACATTGGCCTTCAACTGCTCCATGTCTTCACCGTCGGTGAATATGGACACCCCCAAGGCGTGCGCTTCGAAGCCTCCTTCAGGTGATTCCTCCACTTGGAAAATGATCTCCGACATGGATCAAAGATAAGTCGTGCAGGGCCTGAAGGCCAGATGCCTGCATACGCGAAAGTCTAACCGATCCTAGTTGCCAAGTATCCACCTGAACACATCCGCCACCACCTCGCCCCAATGGTTCGTGCCCTCCGGATCGAAGTAGTTGTGGTCGTATCCGGGATAACGCAATGCCTTCATCTGCGGGAGCCATTCCGGAAGCAGGGACAATACGTAGCAGTTGGGGCAGCTTGGGTCCATATCGCCATAAACCAGCAAGGTGGGTGCGGTTGCCTTGGAAAGGGGGATGAGCGAAGGCTTCGCGAAGCTGCGGAAGGATTCATACCGCTCACCCATGTAGGTGCTGTCGGCAAAGGCGGGGTTTAATAAGTCATGGAGGAAGCTCAGCTTTTCAGGGTCGCGATGGCGGAATTTGGCGTATTCACCATCATACAGGGCCGCCATCCGGCCAAGTGGATCCGCGCTCATGTACACCAGCTTGTCGATCTTCGAATGGGTGGCCAACTCGGCTACGACGCGCGCACCTTGTGAATGCCCCATGGCGATGACCATGGTGGAAGCACACACTTCCCCGATATGGTCCAATAGCGTGGAGTAGGCCGATCGGCAGAACTCAAGCGTGTTGAGGTGCAGGTATTCCGAAGGCGGCATGCCGGTTACCGTGTCCAGGAAATAGTAGTTGTCACTCAGCTGTTCCTTTTTGCACAGGGCTGGTATGCCCGGCTTGGAAAGGAAGATGAAGTTGAATGCTGTGCCATTGTCCAGCAATTGATGGGGGAATAGGGGATAGTATGCCGTATCCCCGAAGGAGGTGAACAGCGGTAACGGCCCTGAACCGGGTATGAACAGGATCAACGGCCTCTTCATCTGGCGATCCCCAAGGAAGACTCCTTCAAGTTCAAGGTCATTCACGCGAATGCTGAAAAGGGCCCCGTCAAAGTTTGCGGGTGCGGGCTTGAACATGATCGCGGTGTCCGCAACGGTCCGTGCATATGCCCCCAGACCGGCCAGCACGCACCAAACCGAGGCGAGCAGATGGATAGTGAGCACCGTTGATGCTCCGGTGGGACGACTTTGCGATGAATTCATGAAAGGCAACCGTAGCGGGAGCCGGGCGAATGTAGTCTGAGTGGCCAGGTGAAAGGGAACTTCAAACGGATTGGCCCGGGCAATTGGATTTTGCTGTGGTTGGGGCTTGCAAACCTCAACATCAGGACCAATACCGTAGACCCTGACCTGTGAAGGCAAGGGGCCACAAATGCATGCGAATGGTTCTTGCAATTCCGGCCTTCCTCACCGCGACCGCAGCATGCGCACCACGCTGCCCAGCTCGGGAGCACGCAGCTGGTAGGTACCTGGGGCAGAGGCCCGGGTTCAGTGCTGCTTACCCCGCATCCCGGTACTGCCAGAGTAGGCGGCCGGTGGCGAGTGCGCCTGAGGCCGATGGTCCATTCCAGAACGGTTGCCACCCCGCATTTTCACGAGTTTGATCCCCTCGTGCATCAGACCTTTGCATCCCCATTAGCCACCCGGGCAGAACAGAGCCGGGCGGATCGTGCAGCAAGGGCATGGCCAAGAAACGATCGAAGAAGTCAGGAGGAACAGCCTTTCTATGGAAAGCCTTGTTCCTCTTGCTGGCCATCGCCTTCATCTCCGTCTTCCTGCTGGTGATCCTGGTGCAGAACGGCGTCTTCGGCAAATTGCCCTCCAAGGAGGAACTGGCGGCGCTGCGCAACGAGGAGGCCACATTGATCCTTTCCCGCGAGGGTGCGGTGATCGGCAAGATCTTCGCCAAGGACCGCACCAACGTGCACTACAAGGACATCCCGGCCCATGTGGTGGATGCCTTGGTCTCCACGGAGGACAAGCGCTTCTTCGAGCACCAGGGCGTGGACGCCTTCAGCTATGTGCGCGTGTTCTTCCGCACATTGCTCGGCTGTGATCGCAGCGCCGGCGGCGGCAGCACCATCTCCCAGCAGCTCATCAAGAACCTCTACGGGCGGGAACGGTACGGGCCGCTCACCATCCCGGTGAACAAGATCAAGGAAGCCCTGGTGGCCCAACGCTTGGAGCAGGTGTACAGCAAGGAGGACGTGGTGGCGCTCTACCTCAATTCCGTTCCGTTCGGCGAGAACATCTACGGCATCGAGGCGGCCTCGGAGCGCTTCTTCAGCAAGGGCGTGAAGAAGCTGAAGGTGGAGGAGGCGGCCGTACTGATCGGCATGCTGAAGGCCAACACCAGCTACAACCCGCGCCTTCACCCCGAAGCCGCCAAGGGACGCCGCAACCAGGTGCTGGCCCTGATGGCGGGCAACGGCAAGCTTTCCGCCGGCCGGCGCGACAGCCTGCAAGCCCTGCCGCTGCGCATCCGCTATGCCGGCCTGGATGCCCTGGATGCATACGGCTACTTCGATGCCCGGGTGGAGACGGAGGCGCGCCGCATCCTGGTGGAGCTGGGCCGGAAGAAGGGGAGGGCTTGGGATGTCGAGAAGGACGGTCTGCGGATCCACACCACGCTGGATACCGCCTTGCAGCAGGCTGCCCTGCGCGCCACGGCGAGGCAGTTGGCCGCCATGCAGCCCAAGCTGGATCGCGAGCTTCGCGGCCGCAATGCCCGCAAGGCATGGGAAAAGGCCATGGGGAAACGTGCCAATGCCGCCTGGAAACGGAATGAACACACCGTGCGCAGCGTTTTCACCTGGGATGATTCCCCGCCGGACAGCATCAGCTACCGCGACAGCCTATGGCACTACCACAGCATGTTGCAGGCCGCTTTCCTGATGATGGACCCGCTCACCGGGAAGGTGCGGGCATACAGCGGCGGCAACGATTTCCGCGCACTGCCCTTCGACCAGGTGGAAAGCCACCGCCCCATCGCTTCCACCATCAAGCCGGTGATCTACGCCGCCGCCCTGCGCAAGGGCCTGGAGCCGTGCACCTACTTGAACAATGAACAGAAGACCTATCCGGACTACGAGGGTTGGTCGCCGCAGAACTTCGACAAGGACACCATCGGCGGGCAGGTGGCGCTATGGTACGCGCTGGCGCATTCCATGAACATCCCCACCGTGGACCTGTACTTCCGCACCGGTGCGGACGGCATCCGCGAAGTCTTCCAGGCGCTCGGCCTCCCCACAGGCGGCGTGGGCAACCCCGCGCTGGCGTTGGGCGCGGCGGACATCTCGCTGAAGGAGATCGTGCGCGCCTATGCGGCCTTCGCCAATGGAGGCCTGGTGCGCGACCCGCAGCTGATCGAGAAGATCACCGATGCCCAAGGGAAGGTGATCTGGCAGGGAAAGCCTGCCGCCGCCCGCCGCGCGTTGGACGAAACGGTCACCACCACCATCACGGCCTTGCTGCGCCGCGCCGTGGACCAAGGCACCGGTGTCGGCATCCGTTCACGCTTCGGCGTGCGTGCCGATCTGGCCGGCAAGACCGGCACTTCGCAGGATTACAGCGATGCCTGGTTCGTGGCCTACACGCCGGAGCTGGTGGCCGGCACGTGGGTGGGCGCGCGCGACCCCGAGGTGCATTTCCACAGTGCCTTGGGCACCGGTTCCCAATTGGCCCTGCCCATCATCGGCGGCACACTGGCCGAGGTGGAACGCTCATCCCTGCTGCGCGATCGTTACATCAAGCCCTTCCCGGCGGACAGCATGGCCATGGACTGCGACCCGCGCCGCTCGGCCGATCCGTTGGAGCGCTTGATCGAGGGGATTTTCGGAAAGAAGGAAACCAAGGCGGACACGGCGGAAAAGAAGCAGAAGGAAGGGTTCTTCCGGAGGTTGTTCCCGGGGAAGGGCCGTTGAGGCCCCTTGCCAGGTGGGCGGGGGACTCAGGCAAACGCCTGCAGGTCGCACAGCTTGCGGTACTGCCCGTTGGCGGCGAACAGCTCGGTGTGCGTGCCCCGTTCGATGATGCGGCCCTGGTCCAGCACGATGATCTCGTCGCAATGCTGGATGGTGCTCAGCCGGTGCGCGATCACCAGGGAGGTGCGGTCCTTCATCAGGTTGAAGAGCGCGTCCTGCACCAGTTTTTCGCTTTCGGTATCCAGCGCCGAGGTGGCCTCGTCCAGGATCAGGATGGCCGGGTCGCCCAGCACGGCGCGCGCAATGGCGATACGTTGCTTCTGGCCGCCGCTGAGGCGGTTGCCCGCATCGCCGATGGAGGTGTGGTAGCCTTGCGGCAGCCGGGTGATGAACTCATGCGCATTGGCCACCTCCGCCGCCCGCTGGATGTCCGCTTCGCTGATGCCCGTACGGCCGAAGGCGATGTTGGCGGCCACCGTATCGTTGAACAGCAGGCTGTCCTGTGTCACGATGCCCATCAGGGCGCGCAGGTCCCTGATCCGCAGGTCGCGGATGTCGGTGCCGTCCAGCAGTACAGCGCCTGCCGTGACGTCGAAGAATCGCGGGAGCAGCCCGGCCAGCGTGGTCTTGCCGCCGCCGCTGCCGCCCACCAGCGCCACGCTCTTACCCTTGGCCACGCTGAGGTGGATGCCCTGCAGCACGGGCTTCTCCCCGTAGGCGAAGGCCACGTCCCGGAACTCCACCTTGTCGCGGAAGGCGGCCACGGGCTTCGCGTCCGGCTTCTCCACCACGGTGTTGGGCACCGCCAGCAGCTCGAACACCCGCTGGGCGCTGGACGATCCGCGCACGATGCCGGAGTAGCCCTGCGAGAAGCCCTTGATGGGTGTGAGCAACTGGGAGAAGATGATGATGAAGCCCAGGAAGCTGTCGCCGCTGAGGCTGGCATCGGGGCCCAGAACGAGCGAGCCGCCGATGTAGGCGATCATGGCCATCACCGCCGTGCCCAGGGTCTCGCTCAGCGGGGAGGCCACGTCCTGCCGGTTGAGCATGGCGATGCTGGAGCGCATCAGCAGGTCGTTCTCGCGTTCGAAGCGCCGCTTCATGGCCGCCTCCCCGTTGAAGGCCTTCACCACGCGCATGCCGGTGAGCGTCTCCTCCACGCGCGCCAACAGGTCGGCGCTCTTCTCCTGCACCCGCGTACTGCGCCGCTTCAGGCTTTTGCTGATGCGCCCGATCAACAGCCCGCTGATCGGCAGCAACAGCAGCGACCACAGCGTGAGCTCCGGCGACAGCGTCACCATGGTGCCCAGGAAGAGGAGCACCGCGATGGGCTCGCGCACCACCATCTCGATGGAGTACATCACCGAGTACTCCAGCACCTGCATGTCGTTGGTGATCAGCGACAGCAGGTTGCCCTTGCGCTCATCGTTGTGGTAGCGCAGCGGAAGCTCCAGCATCTTGTCGTAGATCCGCGAGCGCACATCGCGGATGATCCGGTTGCGGAACGTGCAGATGGCCCGCACCGCCAAGTAGCGGAACAGGTTCTTCAGCAGGAACAACGCCACCACGGTGACGCAGATGATCCCCAGTGCGCCCACCTGCCCGTTCAGCTCGATCAACCGCGTGAGCGACCAGTTGAAGCCCTGCTCCAGCGAGGCCTTGGTCCACGTCAGCTCGGGCTGCTCGTGCACCGCCTGCGTTTGTCCCAGCAGCAACCGCAGGAACGGGATGAAGAGCAGCATGCTGGCCAGGTGGAAAACGGTGGCCAGCAGGTTGAACACGCCGTTCAGCACAGCGAACCGGGCATAGGGCCGCCCGAAACGCATGATGCGGAGGAAGTTCTTCATGGTGAAGGGCCAAAGGTATCCGGGCCAAGGCTCCCTGCCCAGACGGGGCGGTCGGCGAGGCCCAAGGGCGCCCCAGCTATCTTCGCACCATGGACAGCATCCGGCAAAGCAAGGTGAACAGCCTGCTGCAAAAGGAAATGGCGGAGGTGATGCAAGGCCACAACCGCGCGCTGCTTCCCGGCGGGCTCATCACGGTCACCGGTGTGCGCATCAGCCCGGACCTCGGCCTGGCCAAGGTGTACCTCAGCCTTTTCCCGGCCAAGGACAAGCAGGCCGTGCTGCAACTGGTGCGCGACATGGGCCACCGCCTGCGCGGTGAACTGGGCATGCGCGTGGGCAAGCAATTGCGGATCGTGCCGGAACTCAACTTTTACATCGACGACTCGCTGGACAAGGCCGAGGAGATCGACCAGCTGCTGAAGCGATGAGGAGGAACGTTGGTGGTTGTCCGTTGCACATTGCCCGAGGGGCCGAAGGTCTTTCACGGTGATGCAGACCCGGTACCCCCTTGCCCCCACCAACCCAGCATAGCCTTCCATGCAGTATGATCCCGTAAAGCGCCGTCTGGGCGTGGTGTTCAACAGTACGCCCTTCCTGCGGAAGGTCTTCTACAAGTTGCTGGACCTGCTGCTGCTGCGCGCCTGGCACATCCACCGCGAGCTTCGCCGCTGGGCGGCGGACAAGCGCGATCAGGAGCTGGCGATCTATGACGCCGGGGCCGGCTTTGGCCAGTACAGCTATTGGCTCAGCAGCCTCTCGCGCAAGTGGCGCATCACCGCCATCGACGTGAAGGAGGAACAAGTGGCGGACTGCAACGCGTTCTTCGGGAGGATCGGGCGGCCGCAGGTGCAATTCGAGGTCGGGGACGTGACCCGCTTCCAACGGCCCGATACCTTCGAGCTGGTGGTGTGTGTGGACGTGATGGAGCACATCCTGGAAGACGAGGCCGCGCTGCGCTGCTACTCCACTTCGCTCAAGCCGGGCGGCATGCTCATCATCAGCACGCCCAGCGACCAGGGCGGCAGCGACGTGCATGACGAGGGCGAAGGTTCCTTCATCGAGGAGCATGTGCGCGACGGGTATAACATCGATGACATCCGTGCGAAAGCGCTTCGCAACGGCTTCAGCCGGGTGGAGGCGCGGTACAGCTACGGCGCTCCGGGCAAGGTCAGTTGGCGGCTCAGCATGAAATGGCCGCTGCTGATGCTGGGGACCAGCAAGCTCTTCTTCATCGTGCTGCCGTTCTACTACGTCATCGCCTACCCGATCGCCTTCGTGCTCAATTGCCTCGATGTGCGCATGGACCACGCCACCGGAACGGGCCTCATCGTGAAGGCGTGGAAATGACCGGGTCAATGCAGGACGGATGAACCTCCCGCTCCTTTTCGCCCGCCGCTACCTGTTGGCCAAGCGCTCGCGCAACGCCGTCAACATCATCACGCTCATCAGCATCGTGGTGGTGGCGGTGGTCACCGCGGCCATGGTGGTGGTACTCAGCACGCTCAACGGCATCTCCGCCCTGGTGGACACGCTCTACAGCCCGTTCGACCAGGACATCACCATCACCCCGGCCACGGGCAAGACCTTCCCGCGCGACAGCCTCGACCTGGCCGCGATCAAGGCCCTTCCCGGCGTGGAGAAGGCCAGTTGGGTGATCGAGGAGAACGTGCTGCTGCGCGCGGGTGGTCAGCAGGTGGTGGCCACCATGAAGGGCGTGGAGCCGCAGTACCTGGCCATGAGCCGCCTCGACTCGCATATGTACAGCGGCCAGGCCCGGTTGGACAATGGCCAGGCGCCGGTGGTGGTGCTGGGCGCCGCCCTGAAGGATGCCCTGCAGGTGCCTGTGGACGATGGCGTGCTGGAGCCGCTGGAAATCGGCGCGCTGGTCCGTGGCCGGAAACTCGCCGGCTTCCGGCCGTCGGCCTTTGAGCACCGGCGTGTGGCCGTGGCCGGGGCGTTCACCATCAATATGGAGTTCGATGGGCAGTACATGGTCGCCCCCATCGACATGGCCGCGCAACTGCTGCACTATGGGCACGAGGTGAACGCGTTGGAGCTGCAGGCCGCGCCGGGCACGGAACCCGAGCGACTGAAGCGTGCGGTGGAGCAGGTGGCCGGTGCGGGGTTCACCGTGAAGACGCGCCACCAGAAGAACGCGCTGATGTACGCCACCAACGCCAATGAGAAGTGGTTCACCTTCGCGGTGCTCGCCTTCATCGGCATCATCGGCGCGTTCAACATCATCGCCTCGCTCACACTGATGATGATCGAGAAGCGGCGGGACATGCGCACGGTCACCGCCATGGGTGCCACCAACGGCTTCGTGCGCCGGCTGTTCTTCCTGGAAGGCCTGCTGATCGTGGCCGTGGGAACGGTGTTGGGCCTGGCGCTGGGCCTGGCGCTGTGCGGCCTGCAACTGTGGACCGGTGTGATCGCCTTGGAAGGCTCGGTGGTAGAGAGCTACCCCGTGAAGGTGATGTGGGGCGACTTGGCCATGATCTTCATCGCCGTGATGGTCATCGGCACGTTGGCCGCCGGTGTTCCCTTGCGCAGCTTGAGCAGGAGGTACCTGGAGGCTTCGGTGTAGTTGCCAGTTGCTGGTTGTCCGGCCTGAAAACTGATAACTGACAACGAACAACTGACAACGAACAACATCACTTCAGCGACCGCTTCTTCCGGAAGAAAGCCTTCATCAGGTCGGCGCAAGCCGGTTCCAGGATGCCGCCGGTCACCTGTGTCCTGGGATGGAGCAGCATGCCGCCCACGCGGCGGTATCCCGCCTTCTCGTCGAACGCGCCGAACACGATGCGCCCGACCTGGCCCCAGGCCAAGGCACCTGCGCACATCACGCAGGGCTCCAGCGTCACGTAGAGCGTGCAGTCCTTCAGGTATTTGCCGCCGAGGTTCTCCGCCGCCGCGGTGATGGCCTGCATCTCCGCATGCGCGGTCACGTCGTTCAGCCGCTCGGTGAGGTTGTGGCCCCGGGCAATGATGCGGTCCTGCGCCACGATCACGGCGCCGATGGGCACCTCGTCCGCTGCGAACGCCGCCTCTGCCTCACGCAGCGCGTGCCGCATCCAATGCTCGTCGTCGTGGATGATGATGGTGCCTTCCCCCATCAGGTGTTGGTTTGCGCCAAGGTGGAGGCAGCGGCACCGCTGGCCAGCGGGTCCAGGTGGCCGGGCTTCATGTCCTTCACGTTCAGCTGGAGCGTCGCCCGCCCCTTCCAATGGTTGGTCTCGATGCTGTACAACAGGCTGAAAGGTTGGCCGTCGGCAATGGTGTCGAAGTGGTCTTTCTGCCCGAAGGCGATGGCTTCCAGGGGCTCCGTGCCCGGCGTGGCCACCTTGAACTTCAGGTGGTTCCTGTCGTTGCCGATCAATCGGACGTCATTGGCCTTCAGTCCGCGCGTGAGGAACACCGGGCGCATGTTGCCCGGCCCGAAGGGTTCCATGCCCTTGATGGCCTTGACGAAGCCGGGTCCGATGTCCGCCAGCTGGATTTCCAGGTCCACCTCCTCCTCCGGCGTGCGCATGGTTTCGTCCAACGTTTCGCGAACAACCTCCTCGAACCTTTCGCGGAATGCATCCAGGTTCTCCGCCTTCATCGTGAGGCCGGCGGCATACATGTGGCCGCCGTATTGCTCCAGCAGTTCGCCGCAGGCGTCCAGCGCGTCGTAGATGTTGAAGCCCTTCACGCTGCGCGCGCTGCCGCTCACCTTGCCGTTGCTCTCGGTAAGCACCACCGTGGGCCGGTAGTGGGTCTCGATCAGCCGCGAGGCCACGATGCCGATGACGCCCTTGTGCCAGGAGGGATTGAACACCACGGTGCTCCATGCATCCTTCAGGCTGTCCTCGGTATCGAACATGGCCAAGGCCTGGTCGGTGATCGACCGGTCGAGCAACTGCCGCTCCAGGTTGTTGGCGTGGATGAGGTTGGCGATGTTGCCTGCCTCGTTGCTGCTCTTGGCCAGCAGCAGCTCCACGGCCTGTTGCCCATGCTGGATGCGGCCTGCGGCGTTGATCCGCGGGCCCAGCACGAACACGAGGTCGGAGATGGTGAGGTCCCGGTTGAAGTTGGACATTTCCAGCAAGGCCTTGATGCCGGCCCGGCGCGGATGCTTGTTCAGCCGTTCCAGTCCGAGGAAGGCCAGTGTCCGGTTTTCACCGGTCACCTGCACGATGTCGCAGCCGATGCTGATGGCCACCAGGTCCAGGACATGCTCGATCTCGCCAAGCCCGATCCCGTTGCTGGAGGCGAAGGCCTGCATCAACTTGAAGCCGATGCCGCATCCGCTGAGCTCCTTGTACGGGTAGGGGCAGTCGGTGCGCTTCGGGTCCAGTACGGCCACGGCATCGGGCAGGTCAGGGCCGGGCAGATGGTGGTCGCAGATGATGAAGTCGATACCCTTCTCCTTGGCGTAGGCCACTTTCGCCACGGCCTTGATGCCGCAATCCAGGGCGATGATCAGCTTCACGCCCTTGGCCGCCGCCGTGTCTATGCCCTGGTAGGAGATGCCGTAGCCCTCGGCGTACCGGTCCGGCACGTAGTGGATGATCCGTTCCGAATAGTGGGCAAGCAGGCCATACACCAGGGCCACGGAGGTGGTGCCGTCCACGTCGTAGTCCCCATACACCATGATTGGCTCCTTATCCCTCAACGCACGGTTGATCCGCTTCACCGCGCGGTCCATGTCCTTCATCAGGAAGGGATCATGCAGATGGTCGGCCGAAGGGCGGTAGAATTCCCGGGCCTCACCGGGGGTCCGCAAGCCGCGCTGGGCCAGCAGCGTCGCCAGGGCCTGGGAGCTGCGGGCATGCGTCAGGGCGGCCACCACCCCGGGGTCCACGGCCGGTTTCAGACGCCAGCGTTTGATCTTTGCGGACATGCGTGCAAGTTATCCACGCCGGACAGAGTTCGGTCACGTGGACGGATGGTGCACCTGCTTCAGCCGGTGATCACTGCCGCTCCGTCCACACCACTTGGGCCACGGTGGCGCCCACGGCCTGAAGGCTCTCCTTGTCGATGTTCGCCAGGTTGTCGGCGTGGGTGTGCCACGTGGCCGGGAAACCGCCGGTGGTCGGGTTGTACGCGATGATGTCGATGCTCGGGATGCCGGTGCCTTCGTTCACGAACACGTGGTCGTCCACGCCCACATGGTTCCTTACCTCGCTCAGGAATCGGTCGCCGTGGCCCGTGGCGGCCGCCGCCTTCCACACCTTGTTCACCACGCCAGCTGCATAGCGCATGCTGTAGCCTTCCTTCGGGAACACGGCATCCTTGGAGCCCACCATGTCCAGCAGGATCCCGTAGCGTGCCTTGTAGCCTGGCACATGCGGATTCTTGGCCCAGTATTGCGCCCCCAGGCACCAGGTCTTCAGGCTTTCCTGGCCCAGCCCCATGGCCCCGTGCGGTTCGCCCATGTCCTCCACGTCGGTCAGGAAGATGTCCACGCCCACCTGCGTGCTGTCGGAGGCCAGGTGCCGGGCGATCTCCAGCAGCACGCCCACGCCGCTGCCGCCGTCGTTCGCCCCGTCGATGGGTTCATTGCGCCGCTCCGGGTCCTGGTCGGCCATCGGCCGGGTGTCCCAGTGCGCAAACAGCAGGATGCGCTCTTTCTTCTCCGGCTGCCAGCTGGCGATGATGTTCCGCATCGGCACCTTCTGACCGCTGTAAATGGTCACCTCCGCGTTCTGCTCCACCACCGAGCCGCCATAGCCCTTCAGCTTTTCCACCAGCCAATCGCCACAGGCGCGGTGCGCATCACTGCCCGGCACGCGTGGCCCGAAGGCCACTTGCCTGGCCACGAAGGCGTAAGCGCTGTCACCGTTGAACAAGGGCACGGGCGGCAGCTCCGGTTGTGCAGGCCGTACGGTTTCCGGTTGCTGCACCGGTGCGCTGTCGGGCTGGCAGGCCACCAGGAAAGCCAGGGCCAGGCTTATCCCGATCAGTTCTTTAAGGGCCGTTTTCATGTTTCAGGTCGACCCGAAGGTCGACGGTACAGGTGCTTTGATCGTTCTCCGTGTCCTCTGTGGTGAAGAAGCTCATCCACGCTCCCACGTCATCCCTTCCTTCGAGTCCTTCACCGTGATCCCCAGCGCCGCCAGCTTGTCGCGGATCATATCGCTGGTGGCGAAATCCTTGCGGTTTTTGGCATCCGCGCGCAGGCCCAGCAGCACGTCCATCAGGCCGCCGCTCAGATCATCGCCTGCCTGTGCGCCGTCCTCGGCCTTCAGCCCCAGCACCGTGAAGAGCATGTCGTGGAAAAGGGCCTTCAGGGCGTCGATGTCCGCTTGCGAAAGCATGGCCTTGCCTGCATGTGCCGCGTTGATGGCCCGGGCGCCGTCGAACAGCTGCGCGATCATCACCGGCGTGTTCAGGTCGTCGTTCATTGCCGCGTGGCAGGCCGCCTTCAGCGCTGCCACGTCAAAGGGCTCGCCCGCTGCGGAAGGCCTCAGGCGCTGCAGCAGCCCGTTGGCGGCCATCAGCCGTTGCAGGCCCTTCTCCGCCGCCTGCAGGGCCGCATTGCTGAAATCCAGCGTGCTGGCATAGTGGCATTGCAGCATGAAGAAGCGCACCGTCATCGGCGAGTAGCCGCGCTCCAGCAGCTTGTGGTTGCCGGTGATCAGTTCCTCCGGCGTGAAGCCGTTACCCTCGCTTTTGGCCATCTTCCGGCCGTTCACCGTGAGCATGTTGCCGTGCACCCAGTAGCGCACCGGCGCCGTGCCGTCGGCCGCGGTGCTCTGCGCGATCTCGCATTCGTGGTGCGGGAACTTCAGGTCCATGCCGCCGCCGTGGATGTCGAAGGTGGGGCCCAGGTACTTGGTGCTCATGGCGCTGCACTCCAGGTGCCAGCCCGGGAAGCCCTCGCCCCACGGGCTGGGCCAGTGCATCAGATGACCTTTCTCGGCCTTCTTCCACAGCGCGAAGTCCAGCGGGCTGCGCTTCTCGTCCTGCCCTTCGGTGCCGCGCGTGTTCGCCAACTGCTCCTCGATCTTGCGCCCGCTCAATTCGCCGTAGGCATGCTCCGCCGCGTACTTCGGCACGTCGAAATACACCGAACCGTTCACCTCGTACGCGTAGCCGTTGGCCAGGATGCGCTCGATCATGCCGATCTGCTCAATGAGGTGCCCGGTGGCCGTGGGTTCGATGCTCGGCGGCAGGATGTTGAAGAGGCGCATCACATCGTGGAAGCCGTTGGTGTACTTCTGCACGATCTCCATCGGCTCCAGCCGCTCCATGCGTGCGCGCTTGGCGATCTTGTCCTCGCCCGCGTCCTGGTCGTCCACCAGGTGCCCCACGTCGGTGATGTTGCGCACGTAGCGCACTTGGTAGCCGAGGTGGCGCAGCCAGCGCACCAGCACGTCGAAGGTGAGGAAGCTGCGCACGTTGCCCAGGTGCACGTCGCTGTACACCGTGGGGCCGCACACGTACAGGCCCACGTGCGGCGGTTGCAACGGCACGAAGCGCTCCTTCTGGCGCGTCAGCGTGTTGGTCAGAAACAGCGGATGCTCTTGTTCGTTGGCCATGGCCCGCAAAACTAACCGCTGAAGGGTGGTGGGCAGGGGAATGCGCCTGATTCGGGCGCCCTGCTCCCTCAGGGTCTCATGCAGTTATACTCCCTTCCCTTTCCCTGCTCCCTCAGGGTCTCACGTAGTGGACTCTGTGGTATACCCCCTGCTCCCTCAGGGTCTCACGCAGTGGACCCTGAGGGATGCAGCCTTCGCTGGTGGGTTCAGGATTTCAGGACGCAGGGTCTCGGGGCGAAGACCCTGCGGGAGGAAAAAGACCCTGCGAGAGGAATAGGCAATGCTATATTATACGTCTCAAGAACGACGGAAAATCCGGCAATCATGTTCCTCAACGCCCACAGCTGGTTCAGCTTCAAGTACGGCCTGCTCAAGCCCGAGGCCCTGCTGGAAGAGGCGGCCAAGGCAGGGGTGCGCAGCTTCGCCCTCACCGACATCCACAGTACCGCCGGGATCCCGGACTTCGTGCGGCTGGCGCCCGAGCACGGCATCCGCCCCGTGGCCGGCATCGAGTTCCGGCAGGGGTCGCAGGTACTGTACATCGGACTGGCCCGGAACAACGATGGCTTCCGGCAGCTGAACCAGTTGCTCAGTCCGCATTTGCTGGATGGGCACCTGCTGTCTCCCTCGGCTCCTCAGTCGCCTTGCGCCTTGCGGAGCACCGCTTCGCTAATGCTCGGGATGACAGCAGGTGAAGCCTTCTTCATCCTGCCCCTCGCCACGCCGCCGCGCGAACTGCATGCCAACGAGTTCATCGGCGTGCGCCCCGCCGAACTCACGCGCCTGCCGTTCAGTCCTTGGATGAAGCAGCCCGCAAAGCTGGTGGCCTGGCTGCCCGTCACCTTTCCGCAGGCCACCAGGCCGGTGCCCTTCAACACGCACCGCCTGCTGCGCACCATGGCGCACAACACGCTGCTGAGCCAGGTGCCGTCCGAAGAATTGGCCGCGCCCGATGAGCATTTCCGCACGCCTGGGGAGGTGCGGCACCTTTATCGTGATTTTCCGCAACTGCTGCGCAACGCCGAGCGGCTGCTGGAGCAATGCAGCATCGCCTTCGACGGCAGCGACAAGACGCCCAAGGTCTTCGGCAGCAGCGCCGCCGCCGACCGCGAACAGCTGCACCTGCTTGCCCGTGAGGGCCTGCACCGCCGCTACGTGCGGCTCGCGCCCACGGCCCTGGCCCGCCTGCAGCACGAGCTGGAGGTGATCGAACGCATGGGCTTCATCAGCTACTTCCTCATCAACCACGACATCGTGCGCTACGCCCAAAGCCGCGGCTTCTTCCACGTGGGGCGCGGCAGCGGCGCCAACAGCCTGGTGGCCTATTGCCTCGGCATCACCGATGTGGACCCGATCGAGCTGAACCTCTATTTCGAGCGCTTCATCAGCACCGCGCGCAAGAAGCCGCCCGACTTCGACATCGACTTCAGCTGGAAGGACCGCGACGAGGTGTTCCGCTACATTTTTGACAAGTACAACGGCCCCTTCGGCTCCGCTCAGGGTGCCGGTACAAGCGGTATCCATGCGGCGCAGGTGGCCACCTACACCACCTTCCAATGGCGCGGCGCGGTGCGCGAGCTGGGCAAGGCCCTGGGCCTGCCGCCCGCCGAGATTGATGCGCTCAGCGAGGGCCGCAGCTACTACGGCGGCGGTCGCCCCAGCGAGCTGGTGCGCAGCGGCCATGCCGACCGCGTGGCCACCGCCGTGGTGCGCTACGCGCAGCGCATCATCGGCATGCCGCACCAGTTCGGCATCCACGTCGGCGGCATCCTGGTGAGCGAGGAGCCCATCACCAGCTACAGCGCGCTGCACCGCCCGCCCAAGGGCTTCCCCGTGGTGCAGTTCAGCCTGCTGGAAGCCGAGGACCTCGGCCTGCACAAATTCGACATCCTCAGCCAGCGCGGCCTGGGCCATATACGGGATGCGGTGGAGCTGGTGGGGGGGATGGCCCGTCCGGAGGGTGATCAGGGCGCCTGTACCGTCGACCCAATGGGTCGACCCAACAGGCGCCCTGTGGCCAGTGGGGAAGCCGCCATCGACATCCACGCTATCCCCCGTTTCAAGCAAGATCCCGCCATCAAGCAGCTGCTGCGCACCGGCGACACCGTGGGCTGCTTCTACGTGGAGAGCCCGGCCATGCGCATGCTGCTGAAGAAGCTGCGCGTGGAGGACTACCTCACCCTGGTGGCCGCCAGCAGCATCATCCGGCCCGGCGTGGCTGAGAGCGGCATGATGCGCGAGTATATCCTGCGCCATAACGATCCCGAGCGTGTGCGGCGCGCACCCAAGGAATTGCTGGAGATCATGCCCGATACCTACGGCGTGATGGTGTACCAGGAGGACGTGCTGAAGGTGGCGCACCACTACGCGGGCCTCAGCCTGGAGGAGGCCGACATCCTGCGCCGGGGCATGACGGCCCGCTTCCGCGAGCGGCCCGAATTCAAGGCCGTGGAGGAGAAATTCTTTTCCAACTGCAAGGCCATGGGCCGTCCCGACGAGCAGGCGCGCGAGGTCTGGCGGCAGATCGAGAGCTTCGCCAGCTTCAGCTTCGCCAAGGGCCACAGCGCCAGCTACGCCGTGGAGAGCTACCAGAGCCTGTGGCTGAAGGCCCATTATCCGCTGGAATTCCTCGTGGCCGTGGCCAACAACTTCGGCGGATTCTACAGCACCGAGTTCTACCTGCACGAGGCCAAGCGCCATGGGGCGGTGATCGAGGCGCCGTGCGTGAATGTGAGCGGGGAGCTGTGTGTGCTTCGCAGATCAAAGGATCAGAAGATCAGACGATCAGACAATCAGAAAATCAGACGATCGGACGATCGGAAAATGGAGATGACCGGAGGCGCTGAAATGGATCGAAGCACTTGTACAGTCGACCCACTGGGTCGACGCGACAGGTGCGATCACGCGCCTCCTGCAATCCCTGCGAAGCCCCGCATTTTCCTCGGCCTGGCCAACATCAAAAGCCTCAACGACGAGACCGTGCGGCTGATCCTGCGCGAGCGCGAACGCCACGGGCCGTTCACCGGCCTGGAGGACCTGCTGCACCGCGTACCCTTGCCGCTGGAGCAGGCGCGCATCCTCATCCGCGCGGGTGCCTTGCGCTTCACCGGACGCAGCAAGCCCGAACTGCTGTGGGACCTCACGCTGCTGCACACGGGCAAGGAAGCGGCCGCCGCCGGGCGTTGCCAAGGCGATTTCTTCATCACCAAGGTGGAGGAGCCCGTGCTGCCCGAGCTGCACCACTATCCCCTGGCCGACGCCTACGATGAACTGGAGCTGCTGGGCTTTCCGCTGTGCGATCCGTTCTCCTTGGTGGAAGGCGGATCAGATGATCAGACGATCAGAAGATCAGAAAATGGCCGGAACGCGATACTTCAGCGGGAGATGCACCAGTACATCGGCAAGCGCGTCACCATGCTCGGCTACATGGTCCACGTGAAGAGCACCACCACCACCCACGGGCAGCGCATGACCTTCGGTTCGTTCATCGATACCGGCGGTGACCTGTGGGACAGCACGCAGTTTCCCGCTGTGGCGGCGCGCCATCCCTTCAGGGGCCGGGGCGTGTACCGGCTCACCGGCGTGGTGGAGGAGGAGTTCGGGCATTGTGCCCTGCGCACGCAAAGCGTGGAGAAGCTTCCGTGGAAGCCGGACCCGAGGTATGGGGAAAGGTGATAGAACAGGTTGCCTGGATTTTTATTCCTCCCCGAAGAAATCGCTATCGATGCGCTTGACGGCGTAGGTGCGCTGGGTGGTAACGCCGAGGTCGTGATCGATCATCAGTTGCGTGAGCTCCTCACCGTCGATGAGGACGATCTTTGTCTCATTGCGCGGCTGGTATTCGCGGGCTTCTTTGGTGAAGGTTGAGGTGGTGATGAAGATACCCTTCTTGGCACCTTGCCCGGCAAGCGCCCCCACGAACTTCTGGATCTCCGGACGGCCCACGGTATTCCCCGATTGCCATTTCTTGGCTTGGATATAGATCACGTCCAAACCAAGCTTGTCCTCCTTGATGGTGCCGTCGATGCCTTCGTCGCCGCTTTTTGTGAGTGCGCGGCCTGCGTCCTTCATGGAGCCGCCATAGCCCATGCGGACGAGCAACTGAACAACGAGACGCTCGAAATCCATCCAAGTGAGGCTTTGTACCTTGGAAAGAAGCTCTTGGCCCAGGGCGGTACGCACTTGTTCATAACCGCTCTCGATGGTCTCTTCCGGGGTGCGTCCATTGCTTTCTTCCAATACAGGCTCGGATTCCCTGCTTTCCCGTTTGGCACTTTGGAACGCGACAAACTCCTCAAAGCGCTTCAGGTAGGCAACGTCGATCCGAGGAGGATTTTCCTGGAGCACCTGGATGCCGCGTGGGGTGATCTGTATTGTGGCTCGTTTGGGCGAATCAAGTAATCCGGCCTTTTTCAGATAGGTCCGTGCCCAGCCAACGCGGTTGTCGAACGCGGCTTGCATGCCGCTGGGAAGCATTTCACGCCGGTCTTGCTCCGTGAGCTTGAAGTGTGATGCCAAGCCATCCACCACTTCGCGCAGGGTATGGACCTTTTGGTTGGACACGTACTTCAACAAAGGGAGCATGATGCTCTGGTAATCGGGTACAGCCATGGCGTGAAAGTTCTGTTGCCGCGGCAAGATCGCACATGTAGCGGGATGCGGCTTGCGTGAGGGGGCGCAGCGGCAGCCTGCTGAAGGGACGGCCGTGCAGCCACGTGCCGCGAGGAGGCGACCTTCGCGTCGCCATAGCTCAGCGAAGGCGCGCAGGAGCCCCCGCAGCGCCGTGGATGCAGGCCGGGCCAAGGCAGCTACAGCGGAGCACCCGACTTCGCCCTCCTTCGTCGGGCTTTGTCGGGCGCAGCCCATGCGAAATGGTCGTTGGAGGGCGAAGGCACGCCCAAATGCGGATCAGAAAATCAGACGATCAGATGATCAGATGATCGGATGGTCTTTCATTTTCTGATCGTCTGATCCCTCGTCAGCTCCTCCTGTTCGCCAGCAGCACCGGGGCCTGCCCGTCGAAGGGGTTGTCCATGCGGCCGATGCTCCGGGCGGCCATGCCGCTGGCGCGCATCACCATGCGGTCGCCGAAGCGCCGGCGCACCTTGTCCATGGCCTGGTAGAGGTTCATGGCCTCCTGCGTGTCGGTGAAGGCGTCCATCTGGTGGCCGCCGCCGACGAGGTGGCTGAAGCGGATGCCGATGAGGCGGATGCGCTGGCGGCGGTCGTAGAGCGCGCGGAAGAGTTCGTGGATGGCGGGCAGCAGCAGGTGGTCGCACGCGGTGTAGGGGATGCGTTGCTGGCGCGTGTGCGTGTTGAAGTCGGCGTAGCGCACCTTCACGGCCACGCAGCTGGTGAGCTTGCCGCCCTTGCGCAGCTGATAGGCCAGGTTCTCGGCCATGGCGGTGAGCAGGCCGCGCAGCTTCACCACGTCGATGGTGTCGCGCTCGAAGGTGCGCTCGGTGCTGATGCTCTTGCGCTCGTGCCAGGCCACCACGGGGCTGGGATCGATGCCGTTGGCCTTGCGCCACAGCACGGGGCCGTGCTCGCCCAGCAGCCGCTGCATCAGGTTGACGGGCAGTTCCTGCAGGGTGTGGATGCGCGCCACGCCCATGCTGCGCAGCAGGTGCGCGGTCTTTTCGCCCACGCCGGGGATGGCCTCGATGGCCATGGGTGCGAGGAAGGGCTTCTCGGTGCCGCGTTCCACCTCGCGCTGGCCGTTGGGCTTGGCCGTGTTGGTGGCCACCTTGCTCACCGTCTTGTTGATGCTGAGCCCGAAGCTGTTGGGCAGGCCGGTCTCCTTGGCGATACGCGCGCGCAGTTCCGTGGCCAGCTTCATTGCGCCGAAGAAGCGCTCCGTGCCGGTGAGGTCGGCATAGAACTCGTCCACGCTGCTTTTCTCGAACAGCGGCACGTGTTCGCGGATGATCTCGGTGACCTCGTCGCTGCAGCGCATGTACTCGCCGCTGTTGCCGCGGATGATGATGGCCTCCGGGCAGAGCTGCTTGGCGGTGCGCATGGGCATGGCGCTGCGCACGCCGAAGGCCCGCGCCTCGTAGCTGCAGCTGGCCACCACGCCGCGGTCGCTGTCGCTGCCGATGAGCACCGGCTTGCCGATGAGGGCCTTGTCGTGCGTGCGCTCCACGCTTACGAAGAAGCTGTCCAGGTCCAGGTGGAGGATGGTGCGGTCGTCGCTCATGGGAAGGCGATCGACGCATTAGCCGTCGATCGCGCAGCCATAAGATAGCGCCGCTCAGCCCATCCGCCGCGTGTGGAAGTAGCCGCCGCTTTCCAGGAAGGTCTGGAGGATCAACACCGTTTTCAGCAGCGGTTCCAGGTCGTTGCGGTCGCGCAGTTTCTCCAGGAAGCCGTGGTGCAGCAACACCACGTTGCTGCCCAGCTCCGCCAAGCGGCCGTGCAGGCGTGCGGCATCCGCCAGCAGATGCTCCTCCTCGTGCTCCACCTGGTGCAGCAGGTGGTGTACATGCCGGTATGCCTTGCGGCCCTCCGCGGTGGTGAAGCTGGGGGAGGAAAGGAGCCCCTGCCCCAGCAAGTGCTCCTGCATGGGCCCGGCCTTGAAGGCGTGCAGGTCCGGGTACACGTGGTCGATCTTCCGCCGGAGATCGGCCAAGGAGTAGGCTTCGCCGCGGGGGATCAGGTCCAGTGCGGCGCCCTCAGGCCCTGTGGCCTCCGTGCCTGCCGCGCGGTGCAGGAAAAGGCGGTCCACCAAACGGTGGTCGTCGTGGCCGGGATGCACGCGGCTGTGGTCGAAGGTGATCGCGCCGGTGAAGACCAGGTGCTCCAAGGCATAGTACAGCATGGCCTCGCCGGAGGAGAAGAGCGGGTGATGCAGGTAGTGGTAGATATGGGGACCGACCGTGTCCATCGGTGATCGGGCTATTTGCAGGAACAACAACCGTCGCCTGCAATTGTGCGGCAGCCCATCTACCTTTGGTCCATGGCCAAGAAGAACAGCACCAACTGGGCCCTCGCCCCCGCCCCCGAAAGCACCGACCACGTCCGCATCAAGCCGGAATACGGCCTGTTCATCGGCGGTAAGTGGGTGAAGCCCAAGAGTGGCAAGTACTACGACACGATCAACCCCGCCAACGAGCAGAAACTGGCGCGCATCGCCGAAGGCGGCGAGGCCGACGTGGATGCCGCCGTGAAGGCCGCCCGCAAGGCCTACGGCACCGTGTGGAGCAAGATGCCCCCCGCCGAACGCGGCAAGTACGTGTACCGCATTGCCCGCCTGTTGCAGGAAAGGGCCCGCGAGTTTGCCGTGGTGGAAAGCCTGAACGGCGGCAAGCCCATCCGCGAAAGCCGCGACTTCGACGTGCCCACCGCCGCCGCCCACTTCTTCTACTACGCCGGCTGGGCCGACAAGCTCAGCTACGCCTTCCCCAACCGCCGCGTGGCGCCCCTCGGCGTGGCCGGCCAGATCGTCCCGTGGAACTTCCCGCTGCTGATGGCCGCATGGAAGATCGCGCCCGCCCTGGCCTGCGGCAACACCGTGGTGCTGAAGCCCGCCGAGACCACGCCCCTCTCCGCGCTCTTCCTCGCGGAGCTGATCCAAGAGGCCGAACTGCCCGATGGCGTGGTCAACATCGTCACCGGTGCCGGGGCCACCGGCGCGGCCATCGTCAACCACCCCGACGTCAACAAGATCGCCTTCACCGGCAGCACCGCCGTGGGCAAGATCATCCAGCGCGCCACCGCCGGCACCGGCAAGAAGCTCACGCTGGAGCTCGGCGGCAAGGCCCCCAACATCATCTTCGCCGATGCCACAATCGACCAGGCCGTGGAAGGCATCGTCAACGGCATCTACTTCAACCAGGGCCACGTGTGCTGCGCCGGCAGCCGCCTCTATGTGGAAGAGAGCGTGCACGATGAAGTGGTGCGCAAGCTCAAGCACCGCATGAAGAGCCTCGTGGTGGGCGACCCCCTGGACAAGAACACCGACATCGGCGCCATCAACAGCAAGGAGCAGCTGGGCACCATCAACAAGTACATCAAGATCGGCGTCAACGAGGGCAGCGACATGTACCAAAGCAGCTGCGACCTGCCGTCCAAGGGCTTCTGGTGCCGACCCACGCTCTTCACCAACGTGGCCCAAAGCTCCCGCATCGCCCAGGAGGAGATCTTCGGGCCGGTGCTCGCCATCCAGACCTTCCGCACCATGGACGAGGCCCTGCAAAAGGCCAACAACACGCCCTACGGTCTCAGCGCCGGCGTGTGGACGGACAAGGGCAGCAAGATCTTCAACCTCACCACCAAGCTCCGCGCCGGCGTGGTGTGGGCCAACACCTTCAACAAGTTCGACCCCACCTCACCCTTCGGCGGTTACAAGGAAAGCGGCTATGGCCGGGAGGGCGGGGTGCATGGGCTGGGGGCGTACTTGAGGTTGAATTGAGCGCGCCTGTCACTCCGAGCGGAGCCGAGGAGTAGGGCGTGCCCCGGCTCATCCCTTCGCTCATCCGGGCTTCGCTCGGGAGCAGCCGGGTCGCGCTTTCCGCTGTACTCCTCGCTCGTGCCTCGCTGCGGGGTGCCGCTCCAATCGCTCACGCGGAGCACGCACAGGGCCGGGCACACGGAGTGCTGTTCGTTCCCTGTGGAAAACTTTTTAATCGATACTTTACCTCACAGGCAAAGAACGTTGCATCTTTGGGCCGCGTTCTTTGAGGCTCTGTATGCTCCCAGCGTAGCCTAAGTTGATGCGATTGATCTGTAGCGCCCTGATGTAGGGCGTATTCAGTCGCGCCCGGAAGGGTTCCTGCGGGTGCCAGGCCATCGCGGCGTCGACTCCTACCAAGGCCGACCCACACAGCGAAGGTCGAACCTCGTAGTGGTGCTTTTATCAGTTAAGCAGGAAGGATCAGGAGGTCCAATGACGAACGGTCAGGTTGGTGATTACTGGGAGCGATTGAGTGGTTAAGCAGGGCACAATGTCGTGTCCAGTAAAAACCAATCAGCAATGACAAAGAAAGTTGCAGAGCATCCGCTGGATGAGCTGATATGCAGTATCAGTTCCTTCCTTGCGAAGAACGGCTGTTCGTTATCGGACGCTGATCGACGCGAGCTTCTTAGGTGGCATCGAAAGCTGCTTAAGGTGCGACGGGGCAAGACCATCGACATGGCGAACATCGGCCTGACGATAGTCGAGTTCCTTAAGTGGTTGACCCGCTTTATGCGAGACAACGACTGATGATGTTGAGAGCGAATCGAGCCTCCTGATTTCTTTTTCACTCATAGCTGCGCCATGCAGATAGGTTCGACCATTAAGAGTCTCCGTGTCCAGAAGGGCATCAGCCAGAAGGATCTGGCTGCCCGCGTGGGCATAACGGCATCCTACCTGTCATTGGTGGAGAACGACATCAGGCAGCCGAACATGGGGACCGTCGTGAAGATCTCCAAGGCCATTGGCGTTCCTGCTGAAGTGCTGTTCTTCCTTTCCTTGGACAAGAGCACGCTGCCAAAGAACAAGCAGGAGGCTTTCGCCACACTGGTCGAACCGATCAAGTCGCTCGTGAACCAGATTTTCATTGTGGGTTGATGATCGCGAAGCTCGACTCCCTTGCACGATGCCTTGATTTACGGCCTGAGCTGCTTTTGAAGCTTGCCGAGGACACCGAGCGGTACTACTACGAGAACCCCATTGTACAGGAGAAACCTGATGGGTCCACGAAGACGCGGATCACCACCCCGACCAAGGGTGTTCTGGAGATCGTCCAAAAGCGAATCGAGAAGCGGATATTGAAGAAACTCCCGCTGCCTGAATACGCGCATGGGAGTGTTAAGGGCCGGAGCAATGTCCAAGTCGGGAAGTACCATGCAGGTGGGCGTTGGTTCCTGAACACGGATATGGCGAACTTCTTTCCCGGTATCAGCCATGATCAGGTGTTCGGGATGTTCCTATCAAGAGGGTTCTCGCCTGATATCGCACGGTTGCTCACGAAGCTGACGACATACAAAGGCGCGCTTCCGCAAGGCACTTCCACCTCGCCCCTCTTGGCCAACCTTGTTTTCGTTCCGACCGGTTTGAAGATTGAACGGTATTGCGAGCGGCATGGCATACGATTTCGGTCGTTCGTGGATGACCTGAGCTTTTCCTCGAAGACGGATTTCAAGACACACGTCCAGAAGTTACTCGAGCTGATGATTGCAGATGGCTTCCGCGTGAACTACAAGAAGACGAACTATCGGTATGGTTCATCGGAGATGGTCGGTGTCGAAGTGAACGGGAAGGGGACACGCGCCCCACAGCGGCTCTACGATAAGTACAGCCGGCTACCTGTGGACTCCCCGAGCAGAGTGGGAACCAAGCTTTACATCGAGCGCGTCAAGTCGCGACTCTGAGGAAATCCCTCAAAGGCCCCCACTCTGGATCGAGCGTCCACGCTTGTGCCGTGCCGATGCAGGCCCCACACAGGCGCAAGTGCTCGGTGGTGGGAACAATTAGCAATGGCGGGCAGGCCAATTGTGCCCCCCCATGGTGCGAGTATGTAGCTCGTGCCCCTTATACGCCCTAACTTCGTACATCATCCTCCCGCCATGTCCACGGAATCCCTCAAGCTCGAATTGATCGAACGGTTGCTGCGGACCGATGATCAAAGTCTACTGCAGAAGGTGGCCGACCTGTTCCGCAGCGCTCAAGTGGATGAGGACGGTCTCACGGATGAGCATTCCAACATCGTGATGGAGCGGTACGAGGAGTACAAGAGCGGAGAGGGCAAGAGCTATACACGGTAAGAAGTGCGTGAAATGGTTCGTTCGGTCAAGGGAAGGGAGGCGTGATGAAGACGGGCACCAACAACGAACGCGTCTTCCGCATGGCCTTCGCCAGCGTTTACCCGCACTACGTGGCCAAGGTGGAAAAGAAGGGCCGCACGCAGGACGAGCTGCACACCGTGATCCACTGGCTCACGGGCTACGATGAGAAAGCACTGAAGAAGGTCATCGCCGACAACACCGACTTCCGCACCTTCTTCGCTGAGGCGCCGCGCCTGAACCCGAACGCGGGCAAGATCACTGGTGTTATCTGCGGTTACCGGGTGGAAGAGATCGAAGACCCGCTGATGCAGCAGATCCGCTACTTGGACAAGCTGGTGGATGAACTGGCCAAGGGCAAAGCGATGGAGAAGATCTTGCGGCAGTGATCAAGCCACCGGCTCCCACAACTCGATCTTGTTCCCTTCCGGATCATACACCCAAGCAAAGCGGCCGTAGCCTTCATCCATGCGCTTGGGATCGATGCGCACGCCGTCGGCCTCCAGTTTCTTCAACAGGCCGTCGAGGTCCTGCACGCGCAAGTTCAGCATGAAGGGCTGCTTGGCGTCGAAATAGTCACTGTCGCGCTTGAAGGGCGAGAATACCGTGGGGCCGGCGTCCTGCTGCCAGATCCAACCGTGGCTTTCATCGTTGATGCCGAAGTGTTCGTGGTACCACTTGGCCAGCGCCTTGTGATCGTTGGCCCGGAAGAAAAATCCACCGATGCCGGTGACGTGTCGGGACATGGGAATGGAATCTGTTTCGCCAAGTTACGGGTGGAGTAGCTTGGCACCATGCAACCCCGCCTCACGTTCATCACCTTGGGTGTCGCCGACCTTGACACGTCGAAAGGTTTCTACAACAATGTGCTCGGCTGGTCGCCCTGCCAGGACCATGGTGGTATCGTCATGTATAAGCTGAACGGCATGGTGCTCTCGCTCTTTCCCATGCATGAACTGGAGGAGGATGCGCAGGTGAAGGGTCCGGCACACGGGTCGCGCTTCACACTTGCCCAATGCTTGCGCACCGAGGCGGAGGTGGATGCCTTCTTCGCGCATCTGCAAGATCACGGTGCCACCATCACCAAGATGCCGAAAAGAGCCTTCTGGGGCGGCTACAGCGGCTACTTCGCGGATCCCGATGGGCACCTGTGGGAGATCGCCTTCAATCCGTTCCTTGAGATGGACAAGGACGGAAACGTGCTCCGCATGAAGTAGGTCGAAGACCCGACGACGGTGGCTTGTACTGTCGTAGTTTTGGCTACGCAAGCCCAGTTCATGAGCAAGACCCTCAGCAAGCCGAACACGCTCAAGACCGACCTCAACGGTCACAGCGCCAACGGCACCTCCCCAAAGGCCGAACGCCTCCCGGTGATGAAGACCTACAAGATCTTCATCGGCGGCAAGTTCCCGCGAACCGAAAGCGGACGCTATTACCAGCCAAAGGGCGCCGACGGCAAGCCGCTGGCCAACGTATGCCGCAGCAGCCGCAAGGATGTGCGCGACAGCGTGGTGGCCGCACGCAAGGCCTTCGGCGACTGGGGAAACCGGTCTGCGTTCAACCGCGGGCAGATCCTCTATCGCATCGGTGAGATGCTGGAGGGCCGCAGCGCGCAGTTCGTACACGAGCTGATGCTGCACGGTGCCACCCGATCCGCTGCAGAAAAGGAGGTAACCACCGCCATCGACCGATGGATACACTATGCAGGCTGGTGTGACAAGTACCAGGCGCTCTTCAGCAGCGTGAACCCCACCGCCACCAGCCATTTCAACTTCAGCGTGCAGGAGCCTACCGGCGTGGTGGGTATCGTGGCGCCCGGAGTGAGCGGCTTGCTCGGGCTGGTGGATGTGATCGCACCGGCCATCACCGGTGGCAATACGGTAGTGGTGGTCGCCAGCGAAAACATGCCGTTGCCCGCCATCTCCTTCGCCGAGGTGCTCGCCACCAGCGACCTGCCCGGCGGCGTGGTCAATCTGCTCACCGGCTTCCGCAGCGAGCTCATCAAGCCCATGGTGCTGCACATGGACGTCAACGCCGTGGTGTGTGCCAATGCCACCTCCGACGAGCGCAAACTGCTGGACACCGAGGCGGCCACCAACATGAAGCGCATCGTGCACCGCGAACTGAAGGACGGTGTGGCCGAGGCTCCTTCACCCTACTTCATCCTCGACACCCAGGAGGTGAAGACCACGTGGCACCCTATCGAGCGGGGGCAAGGTGGGGGTGGTGGGTATTGAAGCCCCGCAATTGAGTGATATCAGAACTTTGCGCACGGCACCACGCGCCGCCGCGCCATGGAGCGCTTCTTACGCTTGTCCGCCAGCTCCAGGATGGTGGTGATCTCGTGCGCGCCGCCGCTGTTCATGGCCAGCCGTGAGATGGTGATATCGTAGCTGTAGCCGAAGCGCCAATCACCCGCCTTGAAGCCGACCAGCACCGCGATGGCATCATTGTTCTGCATGCCCGGGGCGTAGGATTTCACCGGGATGCCGCGGTACCAGAGGCCGGCGAACACGGGGTCGTGCTCATAGTAGCCGCCGATGTCGAGCTGGTCGAACTTGCCCTGGGCCCGGTAGTTGAAGGCGGCCACGATGGATTGCGGGTTCTTGCGCACCATGCCCCCGGTGCGCAGCTTCATGCGGTAGCCGCCGTGCATGTTGAACTGCCGCGGCAGGGGCGATTCATCCTC
Source organism: Flavobacteriales bacterium (assembly GCA_023382455.1). Taxonomy (GTDB): domain Bacteria; phylum Bacteroidota; class Bacteroidia; order Flavobacteriales_F; family PHOS-HE28; genus PHOS-HE28. The sequence continues at coordinate 223,313 of JAHDVX010000001.1, read as the reverse complement.
GAGGAGGGACTGGTTCGGCTCGTTCATGTGGAGCAGCGAGAAGCCGAACCACATATTGGGTGTGAAGAGCAGCAGGCCGGAGCCGATATCCGAGTAACCCTGCTTGCGGCCGTCATAGTGTTCGTAGGTGGAAACCTCCCCGCCCCGTGCCAACTGGTCGTTGAACACCAGCTTGGAATAGTCCACGGAACGGCTTGCATAGCCCATCTGCAGCGCAGGCCTCAGGAAGACCTTGTGCTTCAACCGGATCTCGTACGCGTATTGCAAGGTGAAGCTCGTGGAGCTCAAGGCGCCGCTGCCCGCCTGGTCGCGCGTGGCGATCAGCCCGATGCCGCTGTTCAAGGAGCCCAGGTACTGGTCGGCCGCCATGTTGAAGCTCACGAAGGCGCCCGGGATGGCCGGCCATTGGTCGCGTACCTGGAGCGCGAACCGGTTCTGCACAGTGGTGCCGGCAAATGCAGGGCTCAGGTAGGTGGGCGCAGCGTAGAATTGTGTGAAATGCGGATCCTGGGCCTTGGCTTGCCCCAAGGCTCCCAAGACCACCATGGCCAGAAATCCGATCCGCAGCTTCATCGTTGATCAGGGTTGCGGCACCGTGACAGCGGTTTTCTCCGTGGAGGCCATCGGTACGTCCAGCAGCAGCTCACCCGTCATGTCCGCGTCGGCCGCGAACAGGTCATGCTCCCACGGGGCTTGCCCTTCGGAGGTCACGCGCAGGTGGTACTCGCGGTCGGGCCTTACGGTCATGATGTAGCGGCCGGTCCTTGGGTTGGAGTTGAAGATGCCGACCACCTCTTCGGTCTTCTTGTCCGTGAGCACGATCCGGGCTTTCAGGGGCTCGTCATTGGCATTGGTCACCACACCGCGTACCATCAGGTAATCCACTTGGGTGGCTGGGAACACCACCTCGTAGATGTCCTGGCCGCCGAGCCCGCCCGCGCGCTCCGAGCTGAAGTAGCCCGTGATCCCGTCGGCGCTGAGGTTGAAGTAGATGTCGTCGTTCACCGTGTTGAGCGGGTAGCCGAGGTTCTCCGGTGTACCCCAGACGTTCATGTCGGCATCCAGCAAGGCCGACTTGAAGATGTCGAAGCCGCCCATGGTGTTGTGCCCGTTGCTGCTGAAGAAGAGCATCGTGCCATCGCTGTGCAGGAAGGGCGCATCCTCATCGAAGGCCGTGTTGATCGTCGGTCCCAGGTTCAATGGCAGGCTCCATTGCCCGTCGGGCAGGCGGCGTATGCGGTAGAGGTCGCGGCCTCCGAACCCCCCTTCGCGAGTGCTGCTGAAGTAGATCTCGGTGCCGTCCGGTGAGATGGTCGCGCTGGGCTCATGGGCCTTGCTATTGATCCGTTCGGTCATCCGCTCCGGCTCGCTCCAGGCCCCTTGTGCGCGCCGTGTGATGAAGAGGTCGCCATCCGGCTTGTCATCGCTGGCGCGGTAGATGATCATTTCGTTGCCGTCCGGGCTCAGGCCCACGGTGGCATCCTGCATGGTCGAGCTCACCGGGGCACCCGCATTCATGGCGCGGCTCCAGCGGTCATCAGTCCGTTGGGAGGTGTAGATGTCCTCGTAGTATTGGCCGCTCGCATCCCTGTATCCTCCCAGGGATCCCGGGCGGCGGCTCGTGAAATGGAGCGTGCTGCCATCAGCGGTGACCAACGGGCAATAGTCGTGCTGGGCCGAGTTGACGTTGGCTCCCAGGTTGCGGATGCGCAACCGTACCGGGTCCGAGGTCAGTGCCTTGGCCTGCCGGGCGATGGCTGCCACGCGCTCCACTTCCGCGTTGGCCATTTCGCGCCCGGCCTTGCTGCGGTACTGCTCCAGCAAGGCGATCTCCTCGTCGAAGCGCTCCTGCCGATGGCGCGCCAGGGCAAGCTGGAACAAGCCTTCCACGCTGCCATGCCGCGCGGCGATCTCAAAACGTCCTGCGGCGAGTTGGCGTTTGTCCGGCATGTTGACTTCGCACATGCCGAGACCATACCAAGGCTCCGCGAAGGAGGTGTCCACTCCCGCAAGACGCTTGTAGATCCTGTATGCATCGCTCCATTGGCCGGCCTCCATCAGGGTACGGGCCTCATCGAGCATGTTGTACTGTGCACGGGTGTAGCCGCGTTGGGCTTGAACCGCCCCGCCGGTCACCAGGCACAATAGGATGATCAGGGTCGATACGTTTCTCATGCTCATCGCAGAAGGGTCAGGTCGCCGGTAAGCCGTTTCTCCTCACCGGAGACGAAGCGGGCATAGGCTTTCCACACATACACGTCCTGCTTGGACAGTTGTCCGCGGTAGTAGCCGTCCCAGCCCTTGTTGACATCCGTGGTCTCGAACAGCAGCTCGCCCCAGCGGTTGAATACCTGCAGCTTGTAGTCCACCACGCCTTGGCTCAGGGGGTGGAAGATGTCGTTGTCCATGCTGTTCGGGTCATATACGCCGTCCGTGGGGCCCAGGTTTCCGGGCGTGAAGGCGTTGGGGAAGACGATCTCGCCGCCGGCAATGGCCGTCACGGCCCCGGCAATGCTGAAAGTGTCCGGACAGTTCCACGTGTTGTTCGCGATCAGCGTGATGTCGTATGTGCCCGGCGATTGGTAGTAGTGCAGCGGCGAGGAGGCATTGCTGAAGCTGCCGTCGCCAAAGTCCCAGACGAAGCTGGTGGCATTGGTGCTCAGGTTGTACGTGAACACGGGCTGCGTGGGGGCCACTACTTGCGAGGGCTGCGCGGTGAAGAAGGCCATCGCGGAAGGATGGACCGTCACCGAGTCCACCTTCACCATCGTGTTCACGCCGCCGTTCACCCCGAACACGGTGAGCTGGATGGTGTATGTGCCGGGGGTGTGGTACTCGTGAACCGGGTTCTCGGCGATGCTCGTGGCACCGTCGCCGAACTGCCATTGGTAACCCGCGCCGAGCAGGGACGTGTTGGTGAAGGCCACCGTGAGCGGGGCACATCCGATGCCGCTGCCGATGAATGAGGCCGTGGGAAGCGGCGGCTCAATGGTGACCTGCTGCGTTGCCGTGTCCGTGCACAGGCCGGTGCTCACCGTGAGCGTCACCGTGTAGGTGCCCCAAGTGGAATAGGTGTGGGGCGCCGGGTCCTGATCCGTGTAGCTCTGGCCGTCGCCCATGGACCAGTTGAAGCTCCACGGACCGGCTGCGGTGTTGTTGTCCAAGGTCACCGTGGCGTCCGGGTATACCTGGGCGAAGGGTGTGGCCAGGAAGGCGGCCGCAGGTGCCGGATGGATGGTGATTGAGTGCTGCAGTGTGTCGGTACAGCCATAGGGCGAGGTGGCGGTCAAGGTCACGGTGAACACGGTGTCCGTATTGCCCGTGTTCAGGTAGGTGTGGCTGATGTCATCGCCGATCAGGGTGACGCCGTCGCCCATGTTCCACAAGGCCAATGATGATCCGATGCTGGCGTTGGTGATGGAGATTGCGGCCGGTGAGCACGCTTCGGCAGGCAGCTGGAATTGTGCAGTGACCGGCGGATTGATGTTGACGGGTACCGTGACGGTGTCCGTGCAGCCGTACATGGTGGTGGCCGTGAGCTGCACCGGGTACTGCACCGGAACCGTGCCGGGTGTGGTATATAGGTGCTGCACAGGCCCCGGCACCGCGTTCAGGAAGGTGCCGTCGCCGAACTGCCACTGCATGGAGGCGGCGCCGATGCTCAGGTCCGTGAAGGTGATGGTGGCGGGTGCGCAACCGGTGGAAGGGGAGGCGGTGAACTGTGCGATCGGCGCCGGGTGCACCAGGACCGGGGCCGTGGCCGTGTCGCTGCAGCCAAAGGAGGAAGTGGCAATGAGCACGGGATGGAACAACGTATCGCTCAATCCTTGATGGTTATAGATGTGGACCGGCGTGGCGGCCATGCTGCCTCCGCCATCCCCGAAGGTCCAGAGGTAGTTGATGGCGCCGCTGCTCAGGTTCACGAAGTGCGGATTCATCGGCGCACATCCCGCCGTGTCCGCCACGAAGGCGGCGTTCACCTGCGGATACACCTCCACGGTGGAGGAGGCTGTGCTGGTGCAGCCTTGGGCGGATTCGGCCGTGAGTGTCACCGCGTAGGTGGCGGCACCTGGCCCCAGGAAGTTGTACCAGGCATGGCCGTGTGCGGAGGCTGACGTGTCCGAGGTGGAGCCGTCACCATAGGACCAGTGATAGCTGTCGGCACCCTGTGAGTTGTTGTACAGGGTGGTGGCCAACGGATGGCAACCGGTGCTGGCGCCCAGCGTGAACTGGGCCACCGGTGCGGGATACACGGTGATGGTGCCGAAGGTGCTGTCGGTACAACCGAATGCATTGGTGGCCACCAGGCGTACTGGGTAATGCACCGTGCTGTCGGTGTTGTTGATGTAGGTGTGTTGCGGGGTGGGGCCTGCACCGGTGCTGCCGTCGCCGAAGCTCCACTGGTAGCTGATGGCCCCGATCACCGAGGGGAAAGTGACCGTGAGCGGCGTGCATCCGCTGTCCGGTTGTGCACTGAACGTGAAGTCCGGTGCGGGATAGACGGTGATCTGCTGCTGCATGGTGCTGGTGCATCCCGCCCAGTTGCTCACCGTGAGCTGGACGGTCATGATCTGCAGCGTGCCCGTTTGGTTGATGTAGGTGTGCGACGGTGACGTGGAGGTGCTGGTGTTGCCGTCGCCGAAGTCCCACATGAAGCTTGTGCCCCCGGCGCTGTTGTTGATGAAGTTCACGGCCAGGGGCGCGCAGCCGGGAATGGCGTCATGGGTGAACATGGCCAGCACGGTGGGGGCCACGGTGATGGTCGCAACGGCCGTGTCGCTGCAGCCCGAGGCGGTGCTTGCCACCAGCATGGCCGTGTACACGCTGTCCGCGCTGCCCGGGTTCAGGTAGGTGTGCGTGGGGTCCGGCGTGTTGCTGTTCGCGCCGTCCCCGAAGGACCAGACGTAGTTGCTCGCACCGGTGCTGCTGTTGGTGAAGGACACGTTCAACGGTGAGCATCCCGTCACAGGGTCCGCGGTGAACGCCGAGACGGGCTTCGGCTCCACCGTGACGGAGGATGTTCCCGTACCGGAGCAATAGGGCGTGGTCACCGTGAGCGTCACGGGGTACGTACCGTTGCCGCTGTAAACATGCTGCGGCCCCTGCACCGTGTCCGTGGACCCGTCACCGAAATCCCACAACCATTGCTGCACGGGGTTGCCGGGCGGCGTCACGGTGAGGTCGGCGAACTGGGCCGGCAGATCTTCGCACGCACCTACGGCACTGATCACCGGCGTGGGCACCGCATAGACATGTACGGTATCCGTCACCGTGTGGTCGCATCCTTGGTTGTTCGTGGCGGTGAGGCTGATGACGTAATCGCCCACGGCCGCGTAGGTGTGGGGCGGCGGGTCGGGCAGGGTGCTGGTTGTCAGGTCACCGAAATCCCACAGGTAGCTCACCGCATTGATGCTGTTGTTCGTGGGGTCGGTGGTGAGCGAGGTACAGGCCGCATGTTGGTCCAGGGTGAACTGGGCGGTGGGCCTCGGTTGCACCACCACGGTCGCCATCGCCGTGTCCGCACAGCCCGCCGTGGCCCCTTGGATGCTGGCCGTGTACTGCACCTGGTAGGTCCCCTGGGTGTCGTAGGTGTGGCTCTGGTCTCCCGGACCGGTCCATTGGAAACCGTTACCGTCATCGAAGTTCCACTCGAAGTAGTTGGCGCCGCCGTTGGTGGTCTGGTTGAGGTTCACCGGATCCCCGGCGCATACCGGGGTCGGGCTGGCCGTGAGGCTTACCGATGGAGGCGGCACGATGTTGATGGTGACGTACGCCGTGTCCACCCCGCAGTAGTTACTGTCCAGCATCATCACCTGGTAGGTGCCGATGCCGGGGTAGGCGATGGTGTGCGGGAAGGTGGGCGGCCAGGGCGTCCAGTTGATGATCGAGTCATGGCCTGCACCCCAGTAGTCACCGAAGTTCCAGTATTCATAGCGCTGGTAGATGTTGCCCTGCTGGTAGCAGTTGCGGCGCGTGGTGTTCAGGTAGGTCACCTCATTGTCCGGCCAGCAGAGCAGGGTCGCGCTGGGCGAGATGTCCGCCGTGTCGATGTCCCAGATCCGGATGGGGTTGAACGTGGCGATGCTGGGCCCTCCTTGAAGGGTGTTGCACATGTTCTCCGCGCTCAGGCGAACGGTGGTCTCGCAGCCCACCGTTCCGGGCATGTACATGTGCGTAAGGGTCTGCCCGAGGTTGGTATAGTCGTAGGTGGTCCAGCCGGTGCCGTCGCCGAAGTTCCAGCGGAACACGGTGTTGGGCGAGGTGTTGGTGCTGCTGTTGATGAAGTCCAGCGATTGCGGGGCACACGCCTGGGTGAGGCCGCCCACGGGGATCTGGATCGAGGCGCTGGTGCTCTGCTCCATCGTCACCGTGCCGGTGATCACGCAGCCGCTGGTGATCTCGGTGAAGGTCACGGTGTAGGTCGCCACGGCGGCCGGATACGTGTGGCTCACCGTCTGGGGAGGGGTCAGGCCCGCACCCGTGGTCGCGCTGCTGCCGTCGCCCCAGTTGATCGTGTAGGCTCCGGTCGGGGTGGGTGATCCGATCACCAACGTGAAGTTGCCCCCGGAGCAACTGATCCACTGGGGGGCAGCGCTCGGATTTCCCTCGTTGTCGAACAGCTCAGGGCATTGGGCCATGGTGGCTGCCGGATGCAGCGCGGCCACCATGCAGACCATGGCGACACGAAGGAATGTGCGGGAGCGCATCGGTCCTCTTTACGCGGACGTATCCGGTTTGGATACCCGTTTTAATCGCCTTTGCGACCAACCCGACACGATGCCCGCCGAGTGCTGCAATGAAAGCGATGGCCAAGCTTCGCAAGCCGATGAACCATTTCAGGCGGCCGGCGTATCAAGGGGCATCAATCCCCTTTTCGCTCCACGTATGGCTGATTTTGATCTCTGTGTGATCGGTGGTGGGCCCGCAGGATATGCGGCCGCCATGCGGGCCATCGACCTGGGAAAGCGTGTGGCACTGGTCGAGCGGGACCGGATCGGAGGCACCGGCATCTACAATGGTGCCCTCGCCTCGAAGACCCTTTGGGAGCTCAGCCATCGCGTGGCCACGGCCAACGAGGTCCTGCGCGGCAGGGGGCGTGAGGCCTTCGGCCTTTCGTGGGGCGAGGTCTCCAAGGCCGTGAACGAAGCCTTGTTCGAGCGCAAGTACCTCCACACTTGCCACTTGCAAATGATCGCCTCGCGCACCGATGAGGCGGCGCGCGCATTCCGGCACGTGCGCGGACAGGCCTCCTTCGTGGATGCCCGGGCCGTTCAGGTGGAACGCGGCGGAACGGCCACACGCATCGAGGCGGACCACTTCATCGTGGCCACGGGAAGCCGCCCCAGGCAGGTGCCCGGCATCGCCGTGGATGAACGCAGGATCCTTACCAGCGACGGCATTTTCGCCATCACCGACCTGCCCCGGAGCATCGTCATCGTCGGTGCCGGCGTGGTGGGCTGCGAGTTCGCCACCATCTTCAGCAACTTCGGCCGCACCAAGGTCCACCTGATCGATCGTGCGCCGCGCATCCTGCCCTTCGAGGACGAGGATGTTTCGGCTCTGGTGGCGCGCAACCTGGAACGCAAAGGCGTGGTCATCCACCACCAGGCCCGCTTGGAACGCCTCGCGGCGGAGCCCGATGCCGTGCGCTATCTGCTCAGATACGACGACGGGCGAAAGGAGGAGATCGATGTGGAAATGGCGCTGCTCTCCGTGGGGCGGGCACCAAACCTCGAGAACCTGGGGTTGGAGCGTGCCGGTGTGGAACTGGATGATAAGGGCCGGCTGCGGTTGGACGGCACCTGCTCCACCAATCCGCACATCCATGTGGTGGGCGATGCCATGGGAGCGAACATGCTCGTGAACATCGGCGAACATGAAGGACGCCATGCCGTGGAACGGATTTTCCATGTGCACGCGAAGCCCCTCTGCCACGTCAACGTCAGCACCATCATGTTCCTTGATCCGGAAGTTGCCGGCGTGGGGCTGAATGAACAGGACTGCCGGGCGCGCAACATCGCGCACCGCACGGCACGCATTGATTACTCCTGCCTGGCGCGCGCCATCGCCATGCGCCACACCAAGGGCTTCTTCAAGCTCATCGTCACCGATGACGAACGCATGTCCGTGCTGGGCATGCGCGCCGTGGGCGAACATGCGAGCAGTGCCATCCAGGCCGTGGCCCTGATGATGGACAAGGGCATGGGCATCCGCGACCTTGCCGGCCTCATGCACCCGCATCCCAGCATCACCGAAGGGGTGCAGGAATGCGCACGCATGCTGATCGGCACCAGCATCTTCAAGCCGGAGGTGCTCAACGACCGGATGCGCTGCGACAGCTGGCGTCCGTCCGCCGGCACCATGGCCGCTTGACCTGCAACTGCACGTCGCGCCCTGTTCCTACAAGTGCGGAGGGCCCGGGTCCTGGAAGGCCGGGTTGTTCAGGAATTCCTCGTCGGTCAGCGTGTGCAGGAAGGCCTTGATCTGTTCCCGTTTCGCCGGCGTGAGGCCCAGCTCCATGTCGGGTGAGGTGAATTTCATGAACGGGTCCACGGTGGGTGATGCGTGGCCCCCGGCGTTGTAGTGGTCCAGCACCTCGTCGATCGTCGCGAAGCGACCGTCATGCATGTATGGCGCGGTGACCATGATGTTCCGCAAGGTGGGTGTCTTGAATTTTGCCAGGTCGGCCGGGTCGTTCGTCACCGCGCCCCGTCCGGGGTCGCCGGGCGAGCTGTCCAGGCCGTTGTTGTGGAAGAGGTCGTCGGTGAACAAGTTGGCGTCCGCCACGTGGCAATGGAAGCAGTCCGCGCCGCCTTGCCCCACCACCGGCGTGCTGCCCGCCACCGGAATCATCTCGCCCGGTGCGCCGCCTTCCAACTTGAAGAGGGTGAACCCCATCTGGGCATCCGGGGAGATCAGGCCCTCGCCGCGCCGGTATTTGTCGAAGGGGCTGTTGCCGCTCACCATCGTGCGGATGAACTGCGCCATCGCCTTCGCCGCCAGCAACGAATCGACCTGCGTGGTGCCGAAGGCCCGTGCGAAAAGCTGCGGGTACACGGCATCCGCCTGCAACTTGCCCACCACGTTGGGCCAGGTCTCGTGCATCTCGATCGGGTTGGTCACCGGCTGCAGCACCTGCGCTTCCAGCGAAGGGGCGCGGCCGTCCCAGAAGAAGTGGCGCGAGTACCCGAGGTTGATCAGCGGCATGGCGCTCCGTGTGCCGGCGATGCTGTCGATCCCTTTGCTCACGGCTTTTCCGTCCGTGAAGGACAGGCCCGGCTGATGGCACGTGGCACAGCTCATGCCGTTGTCGCCGCTGAGCCGCTCCTCGTAGAACAGGAAACGCCCCAGCGCCACGCCTTCCACCGTGAGCGGATTGTCCTCCGGGATCTCCATCGGCGGAAGGTTCGATGGCAGGACCAGTTGATACGGTGTGGCTGCGAAGGGGGAAGGCTCGGGGCTGGCGGTTTCCTCGCGCTTGCAGGCCACGGCCAGCAGAAGGGCGGCCACCAGGATGGCGATCACGGGAAGGGCTCGGTTCATGGCTGCGTATCCAAGGGTTGAACGTCCGTCAGGGCGTGCAGGAAGGCGATGAGGTCCGCTTGCTGTTGGTCAGTGAGATGCAACGGCATCATCAAGGGGTCCTTGTCCGGCCCGATTTTCCCGCCGGTCCGGTAATGGTCCACCACCGCCTGCAGGGTGGTGAGGCTGCCGTCATGCATGTACGGTGCGGTCAACGCGATGTTGCGCAACGTCGGCGTCTTGAACTTGCCGCGGTCGCCCGGGTCAAGGGTGATGCGTTGGCGGCCGGGGTCGCTCGCAAGGTCCGAGGCCAGGCCCGTGTTGTGGAAGCCATGGTCGCTGAGGTCGTGGCCGGCATGGCAGGCCGTGCAGTTTCCCGCGCCGGTGAACACGTCCAGACCACGGGTTTCAGCCGGTGAAAGTGCGGCCCGGTCCCCCGCCAAGTATTGATCGTAGCGGGAATGTCCGCTGAGCAGGGTGCGCAGGTAGTTGGCCAGCGAACGGGTGAGCACGTAGAGGTCGAAGGGGCGCCCGTAGGCCGTACGGCTCAGGCGCTGCACGTCGGCGTCATCCGCCAGCGCTTCCACCACCTGCTGGGGGTCCGCATCCAGCTCCCGGTGATCGAAGAAGGGAACCAGTACCTGCTGTTCCAGTGAAGGGGCGCCGCCATCGCGCAGGAGCAACGGGTGATAGGCCACATTGGCCAGGCTGGGTGCATTGCGCATGCCCGTCCTGCCATCCACCCCGCGGCTCCGTGCCACGCTGTCGCTGAAGGCCCGGTCCGGTTGGTGGCAGGAGGAGCACGACAGGCCGCGGGAGAGCGAAAGCCGTTCATCGAAGAACAACGAACGCCCCAGCTGCACCGAGGCCACCGTGAGCGGATTGTCCGCCCGCACCGGTGGGTCCGGCCAGCCCGTCGGCACGGCCAAGGGATACGGCTCCGTGCCCGTCGGCGCAGCGGTGTCTCGCGCACACGCGCCCAGGCACAGGGCGGCCAGCCCGGCGACAATGGCAAGGGGCGGGAGGCGTTTCATTCCGGTGTGATGGACAGGGCCGCCGATTGCAGGTCCGCGGCAAGCAAGGGCAGGGAGAGGAAGTTGACGTCACCGTGCCACATTGCGCCCTGCGACAGGTCCAGGATGCGGCTGCCGTCGGTGAAGAACCGCGCGATGTCCACATTCACCGTCAGCCGGGTCGTGTCATCGGCGGTCACGGTCAGGTTGTAGGGCACGGTCCGCGTGCGGTAGCAGGTGTCCAGGCCGGTGTGGATGTCGAACAGGAATGGCGGCGCGCCCGCCCCGGAGGGATCGCTGTCGAAGTGCCCGGAGAAGATCACGAACTTGTACATCGTGGCCCATTCCCAGTACATGCCGCTGTTGTTCCCCATGGGCGCGTTCACCGGAATGGTGGCCAGGTCCAGGTGGTTGAGGTCGTACGGAAGCCCCAGTCCCCAGTGCACCGCATGGTAGGCACCGGGCGGCACCGCGGCCACACGGGTCTCCGCTCCGCTGGCCACTTGGAACAGGTCGACATTGAACACCTGGTGTAGGCCCGAAGCATCTTCCAACGCAAGCGGGGCGAGGTAGAATTTCAATTCCGAGATCCGGATGCGCTGCCCGCCGGCGGCCAAGTACACCGAATCCTTGTGGAACGGGCCACCTTGCCACACGGGCTTCACGGTGAGCTTCAATAGGCCCTCAGTCCCACCCTCCGCACCAGTGGCGGGCAGTTCCGGGTCCTTGGTGCACGCGGCCAGGAACAGCAGGGCGGAGAGGAATGAGAGGCTGGGCAATCTCAATGGGCAGGGCATCAGGTTCCGCGGGATTTGGCGTGTGTACAGTTCAAGGTGTCCGGGCTATAGGCCGGGTCGCTTCCACGAAGCTAGAACATCCGGGCGCCCGGCGCACATCGGATATCTTCGGCGGGCCAATGTTCCAGGTGCTCCACAGTTCGGCCGGTGCAGGCAAGACGCACGCCTTGGTGAAGCACTACCTGCTGCTCTCGCTCCACAAAGGCGATCCCGCGGCCTACACGCGCATCCTGGCGCTCACCTTCACCAACAAGGCTGCGGCCGAGATGCGCGAACGGGTGCTGGTCTACCTGGAGGCCTTGGCCTCCGGCGGGCCTTTGGACGGGGCCAAGGCCGATGTGCGCGATGAGGTGATGCGCAAGGCCGGCATCGGCGAGGAAGAGTTGTACCTGCGCGCACGTGCCATGCTGACCCACATGCTGCACCATTGGTCGCAGGTGGCCATCAGCACCATTGATTCCTTCATGCGCCGCGTGGTGATGCCCTTCACCCGTGACCTGCAGCTGGACCACGAGCTGCGCATGACCGTCGAGGAGGAGTTCTTCCGCGCCAAGGCGGTGGACCTGTTGCTGGAGGAGGCCGGCCAGGATGCCGCACTCACCGAAGTATTGGTGGCCGCCTGTTCCCAATTGCTGGAGGAGGAACGGGCCTGGAAGCTCGACGAGCCCTTGTTGGAACTGTCCGGCCAACTGGGCCGCGAATCCGCACTGGAGCATCTGGAACAGCTCAAGGCGATCTCCGCGGGGAGCTTCCTCGAGATCCGTGAACGCCTCAGAAAACGGGTCTCCGATTTCCGCGACCACATGCACAGGCTCGGTACCGAGGCCTTGGACGCCATCGCTCACGCGGGGATCGATCCGCGCGACCTCGCCGGTGGGGCCAATGGGTTCATCGTGTACTTCAGAAGACTGCTGGACCTTCCCGCGAACGGCGACCTCGGCAAGGGAGGGCCTGCAGCCTTCGCAAAGGATGTGTGGCATAGCTCCAAGGCCTCCACGGAAACCAAGGAGGCCATCGATGCCTTGGCCCCGCTGTTCCGGAGGATCATTGGAGAGGTGGAGGAATTGCGGGGAGGCGAAATGCGCGACCATCTGGTGCGCCTGGCCATCCTGCGCGACCTGCTCTCCACCGCGTCGCTCCACTCCATCGACCAGCGCCTGGAGCAGTTGAAGCAGATGGAAGGCGTTTCGTTCTTCAGCGACCTCACGCGGAAGGTGATGGGCATCGTGCAGAACGAACCGGCCCCCTTCCTCTACGAGAAACTGGGCGAGCGCTACCTCCATTTCCTGGTCGATGAGTTCCAGGATACCAGTCTGATGCAATGGCACGCCATGCTGCCCTTGGTGGAGAATGCCTTGGCCACCGATGGCTCCGTGCTGCTCGTGGGCGATGCCAAACAGGCCATCTACCGCTGGCGCAATGGTGAGGCGCGTCAGTTCGACGCCTTTCCCCAAGTGTTCGGCAAGGAGGCCTTGGCGCGTGGAACGGAATATGAGTCGGCCTTGCAACGCGCCTTCAAGCCCATTGAACGGCTGGATGCCAACTGGCGCTCCGGCCGGGGCATCATCGCCTTCAACAATGCGCTTACGGGCCACTTGAAGCAGACCTTGTCCGGACCGGCGCGTTCCTTTTACGATCGGCATGAGCAGCAGGCACGGCGCGGCGATGAAGGCTATGTAGAAGTGGTCTGCTATCCGGGAAAGCCATCGGAGGATGAGCCGGACAACGGGCCTTGGGAACTGATGGTGAAAGCCGTTCAGGACTGCCTGGACGACCAATTCCGGCCTGGTGACATCGGTGTGCTGGTACGCACCGGCAAGCAAGGCATCGAGGCCAGCAGGAAACTGGCTGCGCAAGGCTGGAACGTGGTGTCGCCCGATGGACTGAGACTGGGCGCCAATCCGGCGGCCGGGGCCGTGGTGAACATCATGGCCTGGCTGCAGCATCCAGCGGACGAGCATGCGGCCAAGGCGGCCCAGGCCATCGCCTTGCTGGGCGCGGATCCGGGCACCGTCGATCCCTTCCCGGACGGCACCGGGCCACAGACGTTCATGCGCACCTGGCATGCCGCACATCCCTTGGTGCGTCCCGGCGAAACGCTGGTGGCGCTCACGTGCAGGATCGCCGAGGCCATCGGCCACCATCCTGCCAAGGATGCCTTCATCATGGGCCTCGTGGATGAGGTGCATGCCTTCTGCAAGACCAGCGGCGACGACCTGCCCGGGTTTCTCGAACACTGGGAACGCACCGCGAGCAATCGTTCCATCGGCGGCAATCCCGGTTCGGATGCCATCCAGGTGATGACCATCCACAAGGCCAAGGGCCTCCAGTTCCCCGTGGTGATCCTGCCCGAGGCGGGAAAGACCGGTGGTGGCAAGACCCGCGACCGCATCTGGATCAACCCCGGGAAAGCGGCCCCTGACCTGCCGGCCGCACTGGTGGGGGTGAGCAAGGCCATGGAAGAGCTCGAGGTACCGGAAGTGGAAGAGGAGATCCGCCTGCGGCAACTCGACGACCTTGACGTGCTCTATGTGGCCATCACCCGCCCGGAACTGCGCTTGTACATCAGCGTTTCCGACGATCCGCGGATGAGGCTGGCCACCGCCATACGGGAGTACCTCCAGCTGGAACCCGGTGGGACATGGACCTCCGGCAGCCGCGTTCCCCGCGCGCCCATCGCCCTCGGCCATGCCGATGATGACCGGACCTTTCCGCTGGAGTCATCCGCCCGCACGGGCGAACGTCCGCTGGCCATCCGTTGCGAGGCACCCGAGGATTGGGACCCCGCCGCACCCGATCCCTACCGCAGCCATGGCAGGGCCGTGCATGCCATCCTGGAACATGTGCGCGTGCCGCAGGACCTTCCCGCCGCCGTGGCCCGCGAGGCCGCAACCGGCAGCCTCGCGCCGGGCCAGGCGGAGCTGATCGGTGCGCACCTGGCACAGCTGTTGGCCAAGCCCGGCCTGGCGCCCTTCTTCCACGATGGTGCTGAAGTGTACACCGAGGCCACCTTGCTGGATGCGCACGGACAGGCACACCGCCCGGATCGTGTGGTGCGCAACGGCGAGGTCCTGCATGTGCTGGACATCAAGACGGGGGCACCGCAGGAACGGCACAAGGACCAGGTGCGCGGCTACATGGCACTGCTGGCCGAGGTGGAGCATTGTCCGGTGAACGGATGGCTGCTCTACGTGCGGGAGGGTGAACTGCTGGCCGTGGACCCATGAGCGCGGCGCCGGAGATGGATTGGACGATCATGGCCTTCGATGAGCTGGACGCATTGCTGCTCCACGACATCCTGCGGTTGCGCGTGGATGTGTTCGTGGTGGAGCAGCAATGCCCATACCCCGAGCTGGACGGCCGGGATGCCTCGGCCATGCATGTGGTGGGCAGGCACGCGGACGGTGCGGTGGTGGCGTATGCGCGCATCCTGCCGCCTGGTGCCGATGGACTGCCCCACGTGGGAAGGGTGGTGGTGGCCCCGGGCCTTCGTGGCGCGGGCCTGGGCCGGCAGTTGATGCAGCGCGTGAAACAAGCCTTGGTCCGGCAATACGGTGATGCGCGTTCGGCCCTGGCCGCACAGGCGCACCTCGTCCCTTTCTACCGCAGCCTCGGCTATAGCCCCCAGGGCGCGGAATACCTGCTCGACGGCATTCCGCACGTGGACATGGTGCACGGTTGAGCGGTCATTGTCGTCATTGCAAGCGCTATCCTGAGCGGAGCCGAAGGATAAGCGCAAAGCATTTATTCTTCTCGCCCGCGTTTGCAATGCGGGCGCTAACCGGCACCATTCACCTCCACGCAATCAGGCAGGGTCGTTGCAAACGACCATTGGAGTCCGTCCGCGTTGCAAACGCGGACGAGAGCGAGCGGCTCATTTAGCCGCGAAGCAAACCTTAATTCCCCCCTCCACTGGCGCGAGGGTCCACCCTCGTGCCGTGCCCCCACCTCACGGCAACACCACCAACTTTCCGGTGTACGCGGTGGCTGAGGCTCTTGAAGCCACCCGCACCACGTACGCCCCCGGGGCATGGGCCTCCCTTCTCCAAGGAGCGGGCATCACAACCACCTCAGCGGATCAGCACGAAGCTCCCGTTGTACTCCTTCTCCAGCGGGCCCCATTCGGTGAGCCACGCCTTGTAGGCGTACATGCCCGGTGGCGCATCCTTGCCGTCCCAGCCTTGTGCCGGGTCGGTGGTGCTGAACACCAGATGGCCCCAGCGGTCAAAGATGTCCAGGCGGTAGGCACGCGCACCTTTCACACTGGGGCGCCACACCTCGTTGAGCTGGTCCCCGTTGGGCGAGAAGGCGCTTGGCGCAAAGAACAGGTGGTCGCCGATGAAGACCCGTACCGTGGCCGTGTCCGTGCAACCCATGGCACTGGTCACGGTCTGCAGCGCACTATACCAGCCGGCATCCTTGAAGCTGTGCGTGAAGCTGGTGGTGTCGTAATGCACGCCTTCCACCAGGAAGTCCCATTGCACGGCATCCACGGAATGGTCGGTGAAGGTGATGTCCGGGAACAACACGCTTGTGACCGGCGGTATGGCCGTGGCCATCGCCACCGGCCGTGGCCATACGGAAACCAGGCTCGGCCGGGTGAGCGATCGGCTGGTGATGCAGCCGCTGGAGGTGGATACGGTGAGCGTGATATCGTACACCCCGGCCGTGGTGTACAGGTGCACCGGTATGCTGTCATTGCTGGTGGTGCCGTCGCCCAGGTCCCAATGGAAGGCCATCGGTGTCCAGGCCGATGAACCGTTGGTGAACTGCGGCTGGAACGGCACGCAGCCGTTGGTGTCCGTGGCGAACGCCACCGTGGGCACGGGGAAGATGCGCACACTGTCCGTGTAGGAATCGGTGCAACCGTTGTCGGTGGCCGTTACCGTGACGGCATGCGCGCCGAGCGTGGAGAAGCCCACGGTGGTGGTGGCGGCCGTGGGATCGGGCGATACGCCACCGCCGAAATCCCACTGGATGTCCGCCGAACCGCCGAAGTTCCCGGTGGCCGTGAGCGTCACCGGCATTTGGTCCGAGCAGAGGTTGGGCGGTGCGGTGAACTCCACATGCACCGGGTCATGCACCGTGTAAACGCTGGTGGCGGTATCTGCGCAAGGCCAACCGGGGTTGGCCACCAGTGTGATGGTGTAGGTGCCGGGTGCCGGGTAGGTGAACGAGGGATCTTGCGCGTTGGAAGTGTCCGCGAGCGTGCCGTCCACGCCGAAATCCCAATGGTAGAAGCTCGAGCCCGTGCTCTGGTTGGTCATCTGCACCTCCAGCCCGTTGCAGTGGTCCTGCTGGTCCGCCAGCGAAGCGGTGATGGCCTGTGAGCACGCCACCACCAGGAAGCGGAAGTCGCGGATCACCGTGCTCAGCAGCACGCCGTTGCGGTACTCGCTCACGCAGATGCTCACCGCGAAGTTGCCGATGGTCGTGGGGTGCAGGGTCAGCACCCCGTCCTGGCTCCCGAACACCATGGGTGGCGTGGAGTTCAACTGGTCCTGCGTGGAATACCCCGGGGCCCAGATGATCGGTGTGTAGGGCGGGGGCGTGGGCGGGTTGGGCGAAACATTCACGATGTCACCTCCTTGGAAAGGCGGGCACAACGCGTAGGCGAGTGAATCGCCGTCGGGGTCGGTGGCCAGCTGCTCGATCGCGCTCGTTTGGTCCAGGCAGAGCACCATGGGCGGGTCGTCATCGTATGCAGGCGAGCTGTTCGGCCCGTGTACAGAGGGGTCGGGCACGAACACGGTGCACGTCATGCCCTGCGCGTTCGGGGTGCTGGTGATGTTGATCACCGCGGGACTCCGGCAGCACCGCTGGTAGGCCAGCGTGTAACCGCCCGTTCCCGATGGCAGGTGGATGGTGCCGGTGTAGATGCCTTGCCGGGTGCAGATGCTGGGCGGGGCCGTCAGGCACGGGTTGTCCGTCACCACGGGCATCGTGGTTTCCATGGGCAGTTGGAAATCCACCGTGTTGATCCACACGCCCGCGCTGTTGAAGATGCCGATGTGGGCAATGGCGTCCAGCGCCGTGTTGTTGGTGTTGGCCGGGCCGCAGTCCCGGTATAGGCGCAACGTCACCTGGTAATTGTCGTTGCCCAGGTACGTGTAGTACATCTCCCCGCCCAGGATGTGGGTGGCGAGCAAGGGCTGGGCCAGTGCCAGCAGAAGGGCGGCCACGAGGTTGCGCATCCGGTAAGAGGACGACAAAATACGGCTATCCGTTGGCCGGATACATACCAGGCTGGCAAGGACCAACCTGCCGGTCACACCAGTGCGATCAATTCCTCCACCTCCGTGGCGGAGCATTCCTCCACATGCCCGTCCAACATGGCGATCAGCTCGCGGATGCGCGCCTGCTCCGGCCAGGCAACCGCTTGCAGGTGGTGAAGCAACAGGCGGCTGCCCACGCGCTGCACCTCCACCAGTCGGGTGAACGAATCCACCCGGTACCAGTTCAGGCCATTGGCCGAACGCCGGTACAGCGGGAATCGTGGTTCGTCCATCGCGGCTACTTTAGCGCAAAGGTCGGTGCCCGCGGCCAACGGAGGCCCGCAAGCTCCGTGGCGCCGCCGTGATCCCATGAAACCCTTTCTCCAACAGGTGGCCCGCGCGATGCTGGACAGGCAGGGAACGGCCCTGCGGAATACGGCCGTGGTGCTGCCCAGCCAGCGCGCCGGATTGTACCTGCGCAATTGGCTGGCCAAGGAGGCCGGCGGGGCCATGTGGAGCCCGCAGCTCTTCACCATCGGCTCGTTCCTGGAGGAGGTGGCCGGCATGCGCACCTTGCCCATGGAGGAACTGCTCCTCGAAGGCTATGAGGCCTATCGACAGGCCGAGGGGACCAGGGCCCGTGATTTCAGCGAGTTCCTGCAATGGGCGCCCACCACGCTGGCGGACATCAGCGAGGCCGATGCCCACCTGGTGCCGTTGGAGAGCTATTACCGCGACCTGCGTTCCTGGGAGGAGATCCACTGGACCTTCAACGACGACCCGCTGAGCGAAGGGCAGCAGCGCATGGTGCGCTTCTGGGCCATGGTGGGCCGCCTGCACACCGCACTGAACCAACGCCTGCGCACACAGCAGGGCGGCACCGCCGGACTGGTGGAGCGCACCGCGGTGGAACGTGCCGCACAGGCCGCCACGCGCTGGGACGCCATCTGGTTCGTGGGGCTCAACGCCTTTACGCCCGCCCAGGAAAGCGTGCTGCGCAAGTTGATCGATGCCGACAAGGTGGCGCTGGCCTGGGATGCGGACCGCTACTACCTGGACCGGCCCGACCAGGAAGCAGGCCTCCACCTGCGCAAGGCCATCGCCGCGTTCGGCCCGGGCGTGGTGCCCGCCGGTGACGCGCTGGCCGATCCGCGCAAGAACCTCCGTGCGGTCCGCGCCCCGCATGAGGCCGCACAGGCCTGGTGTGCCGCCCGTCTGCTCGACCAGACTGCTGCCGAGGACCGCGGCCGCACCGCCGTGGTGTTGGCCGATGGCTCGCTGCTGCAACCGCTGCTGGAGGCCCTGCCGCCGGACATCGGCCCGGTGAACGTGACCATGGGCCTGCCCATCGCGCAGCTGCCCGTGGGTGCCCTGCTCGGCGCCCTGCACCGCCTGCACGCCGGCCTGCGCCCGGGCATGGGCTTCTTCCATGCCGACGTGGAGCGCTTCCTGGCACACCCCATGTTGCGCCATGCAGCCACCGAGCGGGCCATGAAGCACGTGCTGGATGCGGTTCGCGGACAGCAACGCGTGTTCATTCCGCCGCAGGAGATCCAGGAGATCTTCCGGAAAAGCGGTGTGTTCCCCCATGCTGCGGACGTCTTCGCCGATGGGGCCGATGTTCGTGCGCAGATGACCGCCGCCACCGCCGCCGCACTCGCTTGGGCCAAGCAGGCCGCCGACGGAAATGCGTTCGCCACGGAACAAGTCTTCCAGGCCTCCCTCGTCCTGCACCGCATCCACAGGCTGCTGGACCGCTACACCATCGAACTGGACCGGAATGCCTACGCCACGGTCTTCACCCGCCTCTTGCGCAATGCCCGCTTGGGCCTTTTCGGCGAACCCCTGGCCGGCGTGCAGGTGATGGGCATGCTGGAGGCACGCGCACTCGACCCCCAGCGCTTGATCGTTCTCGGCGCACAGGAAGGAACGCTGCCCGCCGCCACCGGGGAGCGCAGTTACATCCCCTTCGAACTGCGGCGTGCGCACGGCATGCCCCTGCGGGAGGGCAACGATGCCGTGCAGGCGTACAACTTCATGCGCATGCTGCAGCGCGCCGAGGACGCGGTGATGGTCTGGCCGGAAGGGGCCGAACCCACAGGGCCCAGCCGCTTCATCCTCCAGCTGAAACATGAATTGCTCAAGGAACAGGGGCGCCAATTGAACGTGCAGGATGCGCGCGTGGAAACGCCGCCCGTGCCCGGAAACACCGTGAGCGTGCGCAAGGGCCTGGCCGCACTGGAGGCCTTGCGCAAGAGGCTGGAGAAGGGCCTGTCCCCGTCCGCCATCGGCGATTGGCTGCGCTGCCCCCTCGATTTCCACTTCAAGCACGTGCTGGGCCTCCGGGAAAGCACGCAGGCCGGTGTGCGTATCGCGGACAACATCCTGGGCGAGGCCTTGCATGCGGCCGTGGAACAGGTGTACAGGCCCATGCTGGGGAGCCCGATGCAACCGGGCCGATTGGCCGAGGCGGCGGAGGGTATGGAGGACCTGTTGGCATTACAGCTCGGGCCGCATTTGGCCAAGGACCAGTTGGCACAAGGGCAATCCATGCTCCAATTCCGCATGGCGGCCCGCGCGGCCAAGCGTTTCCTTCTGGATGAGGCCGCCACCTTGGAAAAGGGCTCCATGGTCACACCGCTTGCCTTGGAGCAGGACCTGGTCGGGTCATTGGAGGCAGCTTCCCAGGCCATCGGCTCGCCGGTGCGCCTAAAGGGACGCCTGGATCGCCTGGATCGTGCCAACGGCTACCTCCGCATCCTGGACCTGAAGTCGGGCAAGGTGGAACCCGGCGACCTCCACCTGCGAGACCTGGACCCCGAAGGGATCACCGCCAGGAACCGTTACGCCGTGCAATTGCTCATCTATGCGTTCCTCTTCCTGCAGCAGCACCCGGCGGAAATG
This sequence comes from Flavobacteriales bacterium, assembly GCA_023382455.1. Taxonomy (GTDB): domain Bacteria; phylum Bacteroidota; class Bacteroidia; order Flavobacteriales_F; family PHOS-HE28; genus PHOS-HE28. The sequence continues at coordinate 202,862 of JAHDVX010000001.1, read as the reverse complement.
GAGGTGCAGGCAGGTATCCTGCCCCTGCGCCGGGCCGCGAGCAGCGAACCGCTGCTCCTATCCTTGGGCGGGCGGTCGCTCATTCATCGGGATGATCTTCCGGCCATCGAGGCCCTGCTTACCAGCATCATCCTGCGGATCATGGATCCGGCGCTGCCCGCCGAGCATGACCCGGACAGCCGGTATTGCAGGTTCTGTCTGCAGGGAGCCCATTGAAACCACCCGAAAACCGAACAGGGGCCCGGTGGGGGCCCCTGCGCGGCAAACCTGCAAGGATTAGGAACCAGATCCAAGGAAGAACCTCTGATCTGGAGAAAAGACGCGGACTGCGGAAAAGGGTTGCCTGCGCCCCTTGAATTTTCAGGGGTGAAAGGTGTATCCCACCCCCCGGATGGACCGAAAGTGCTTGGGCTTGTGCGGGTTGGCTTCAAAATATTTCCGGAACGAAACGATGAAATTATCAATCGTTCGTGTGGTGGGGAACACGTCATAGCCCCAAACCTTTTGCAGGATCTCCTCGCGGGACACCACTTCGTCCGCCCGTTCGGTCAACAGCCGCAGGAGGAGCATTTCCCGCTGGGTGAGGCGCTTGTTCAGGCCGCGTTTTCCCTGGATCTCGTAGGTGGAGAAATCCACCATGTTTCCCCCGAAGGTGATCCGGCTCGGGGCTGCCACCACACCGCCTTCTTCGGTCCGGTTCACCAGCTTCTCCACGCGCAGCAGCAATTCCTGCAGGTCGAACGGCTTGCCCAGATAATCGTCGCCGGCCCGCAGCCCTCGAACCCGGTCGGCCGGGGTGGTGCGCGCCGTCAGGAAGAGCACGGGCGTGCGGTCGCCTTCGAGCCGGATGGTCTCGCAAATGGTGAACCCGTCCACGTCGGGCAGCATCACATCCAGCACGATGCCATCGAATCGCGCGCCGCGGATGCGCTCCAAGGCCTCGCCGCCACGCACCGCCGTGGTCACGTCGTAGCCCTCCAGCTCGAAATTCATCCGCAGCGTGGTGCGGAGGGAATCCTCATCCTCCACCAGCAGCAGGCGCTTGGTGCTCTTCTCACCCATGTCGGCAGCCAAAGGTAGGCCCCGGACCCGCTAGCCCGGCGGATGGCCCGCGTTCATCCCGGACGGCCCGGGCACACCTACTTTCGCACCATGTTCACCGAGGAACAGTTGGCCTGGGCCAACAGCATCCGCAAGCATACTATGGTGGAGGGCCTGGGCATCGAGTTCATCCCCGGGGCGCCCGGCACCTTGGTGGCCACCATGCCCGTAGACCATCGGACAAGGCAGCCCATGGGCCTGCTCCATGGCGGTGCCACTGCTGCCTTGGCCGAGACATTGGGCAGTGTGGGTTCCGCCATGCTCATCGACCTGAAGGAACAGGCCGTGGTGGGCATCGAGCTCAATGCGAACCACCTGAAGAGCGCATCGGACGGCAAGGTCACCGCCACCGGAACGCTGCTCCATAAAGGGCGGACCACCCATGTGTGGGATATCCGCGTGCACAACCACCGGGGCGAACTGGTCGCCGTGTGCCGCCTCACCAACATGGTGATCAGCCAGAAACGATGAGCACCAACGAAGCATTGCACAAGGCCCTTTCAACCTGCCTGGAAAGGAGCCTCACCTTCGCCGCCTTCCGCACGCCGGGGAAACCGGCGCAGATCTGGGCCCAACGGACGCCGGAACTGGAAGGCGTACAGGGCACCTTGTTGCTCGGCCTCAACCAGGTGTTCCTGGTGGCGCCATTCCTCCTGGACCATGGCAACATTCCCTTCATCCGTGCCGACGTGGAGTTGATGTTCGCCGAGATCGATCCCGACATCACGCCGTTGGACGGCTGCATGGGCGCTCCCCAGGGTTGGCGGACCGCCGATGCACCCACCTCGCGCGAGGCGTTCACCGGTGCGGTGCAGGCCGCGGCCCAGGCCTGTGCGCAGCGGCGCCTGGACAAGGTGGTGCTCTCCCGCGTGGTGGAGGCACCGATCACCCCGCAGCAATGGCCAGCCCTCTTCCTGCAAGCCATGACCGAGAGCCCCGATGCCTTTGTGGCCATGGTCCATACCCCCGCCCACGGCACGTGGATGGGCGCATCGCCCGAGCGCCTGGTGCACGAGGAGTCCGACCATGTGCGCGTGGACGCCATCGCGGCCACCCGGCCCGTGAACGCCGTGCCCGAGCGCTTGTCCGCCTGGGGCCTGAAGGAGCTGGATGAGCATGAACAAGTGGTGACCCATGTCCACGGCACCTTCGCCCGCATGGACCTGGCCAACATCACCGTGCGCGGCCCGGGTGTGCTGAGGGCCGGGCCGGTGGCCCACCTGCACACCGTTGCCGATGCGGACCTGGCCGATACCCTGCTGGGGGACCTGGTGCTGGCATTACACCCCACGCCGGCGGTGTGCGGATCACCCACCGGGGAGGCCCGGCAGTTCATCGCGGCCCATGAGCAACACGACCGGTCGCTCTACACCGGGTTCTGGGGGCCGTGGAATGCCGATGGCCCCACGGACATCTTCGTGAACCTGCGGTGCATGCGCCTGGCCGATGGACGCTCGCAATTGCTGGTGGGCGCGGGCATCACCGCCGGGAGCGATGCCGCCATGGAGTGGGAGGAGACCGCCCGCAAGGCGCAGACCTGGCTCCGCCTGATGGAAACCAGCCCGGCCCGGAATTGACGCATGGCCACCTCCGAGCATTCCACGGCCGCCGAACTGGCGCGGCTATGTGCGGCGAAGGGCGTGCGGCATGCGGTGATCAGCCCCGGCTCCCGCAATGCACCCTTGGTGATCGCCTTCAGCCAGGAGCCCGGCATCACTTGCCTTCAGGTGATCGATGAGCGCAGCGCCGCCTTCTTCGCCTTGGGCATGGCCCAACAACTGCAGCAACCCGTTGCCCTCATCTGCACCAGCGGCAGCGCCGTGCTCAACTACACGCCTGCCATCGCCGAGGCGTTCTACCAGCGCGTTCCGCTGCTGGTGATCAGCGCCGACCGCCCCGAGGAATGGACCGACCAGGGCGAGGGGCAGACCATCCGCCAACGCGATGTGCTGGTGCCCCACCTGCGCAAGAGCGTGCAATTGCCGCGCGCCGGCGATGACCTCTCCCGCTGGCATGCCGGCCGGCTGATCAATGAGGCCATCGATGCCACGCTGCTGCCCGTGGCCGGGCCCGTGCAGGTGAACGTGCCCTTCTCCGAGCCGCTGTACGGCAAGGCGGAGCATGCTACGGCAGCCCGCCTCGTGGCACCGATGCCCGTGGCATCCTTCCTGTTGCCCGACAAGGGCTGGCGTGGCAAGCAGCTTTCCGAAAGCCTGAAGGTGATGGTGCTGGTGGGCCAAGGCCTCTGGGGCGATGGCCTGCAGGCCCAGCTGCGGCAATGGGCGAAGTTGCCGCAATGCGTGGTCCTCACCGAGGCCACCTCCAACTTGGACGACGAGGCTTTCATCACCTGCATCGACCGGACCTTGGAAGGGGTCAACGAACGAAACGAGGCCGATCTCCGGCCGGACATCCTGATCACCTTTGGCGGCGCCATCGTCAGCAAGCGCATCAAGGGCCTGCTGCGCAAATGGAAGCCCGCGCAGCACTGGCACGTCGATGAGGACCGGCGCCACTTCGACACGTTCCAAAGCCTGACCCACGACTTCGCTGTTTCGCCGCACATCTTCCTGGCCCAGATGGAAGGGCAGGTGCGCCCCAATGAAAGCCTCTACGGCGAGGCGTGGCGCATGGTGGCGCAACGGATGGAGGAATCGCATGCGCGCCTCCTGGCCGGAACGCCCTTCTGCGACCTCACCGTCTTCCGGACCTTGCTGGACCGCATCCCGCAAGGAAGCGACGTGCACCTGGCCAACAGCACCGCCGCGCGCTACGTGCAGCTGTTCGACCGGCGGCGCGGCCTGCGCTTCTTCGGCAACCGCGGCACCAGCGGCATCGACGGATGCACCAGCACCGCCGTGGGCGCCGCCTTTGCCTCCGGACGGCCCACCACGCTCATCTCCGGGGACGTGGCCTTCTGCTACGACAGCAATGCTTTCTGGAACAAGCACCTCCCGCCGGAACTCCGCGTGGTGGTGATCGATAACGGCGGAGGCAACATCTTCCGATACATCGATGGGCCGGACCGCGACCCCGACCTTCTTCCTTGGTTCGAATCACCGCACGGACGCAACATCCCCGCGCTGGTGGCGGGCTACGGCCTGGCCTGTTTCGAGGCCCACGATGCCGACACCCTGGCCAGCGGCCTGGATGCGCTGTACAAGCCGTTTGACAAGCCGGCCGTGCTCCTGGTGAATACGGATGCGGAGGTGGCGCCGCGGATGTTGAAGGCCTACTTCGCCGGCCTGCACAATCCCCCGGGTGCATGAACCCCTGGCTCCACGCCTTCCGCCCGCGCACCCTGCCCTTGGCCATGAGCGGCATCATCACCGGGAGCGGGCTGGCCGCGTTCGCGCACACCTTCCGGTGGCCGGTATTCCTGCTGGCCTTGCTCACCGCCGTGCTGCTTCAGGTGCTGAGCAATTTGGCCAACGACCTGGGCGACCACCTGCACGGAACCGACAATGCCGAGCGCGTAGGACCGCAACGCGCGGTGCAGGGCGGGGCCATTTCACCGGCGGCGATGAAACGGGCCATGTGGGTCTGCGGCCTGCTCTCGCTGGCCTCCGGCCTGGCGTTGATCATCCTCGCCCTTGGACTGTCGGCCACCATGTTGCTTTTCCTGCTGTTGGGCCTGCTGGCCATCGGCGCCGCGGTGAAGTACACCTACGGCAGCAATCCCTACGGCTATGCGGGCCTGGGCGATGCCAGCGTGCTGCTCTTCTTCGGTGTGGTGGGCGTGGGCGGCACCTTCTTCCTGCACGGCCTGCACTTCGACCTGCTGGTCTTGTTGCCGGCCTTCGGCATCGGGTTGCTCGCTACCGGTGTGCTCAACTTGAACAACATGCGCGACGCCGTGAACGATGCCGCCAGCGGCAAGCACACGGTGGCCGTGCGCCTGGGGCCGGCCAAGGCCAAACGCTACCACGCCCTGCTGGTCCTGGGCGGGTTGGCGTGCCTGGTACTGCATGCCGCCATCAGCTTCCGGGCCTGGTGGCAATACCTGTTCATCCTCATCTTCCCGTTGCTGGACCGCCACCTGCGGACCGTGCTCCGCAACCAGGAGCCGCGCGAGCTGGACCCGCAGCTGAAGATCCTGGCCCTTTCCACCCTGGTTGCCGCATTGCTCTTTTCTTTGGGGTTGGTACTGGCCGCATGATCGAAGCCTCCTGGAAGGAAATCACCTTCACGCCGAACTTCCCGCTCGGCACCAGCAAGGGTGTGCTCACCGGGCGCACCGCATGGTTCCTTTCCGCGTGGCGCCGGGACCGGCCGGACGTGCGCGGAACCGGCGAGGTGGCCCTCTTCCCCGGCCACAGCAAGGAGTTCCCCGCTGATGTGCGCTTGAAATTGCTGGAGCTCTGCCGCAATACCACGGACTGGGAGCGGCGCTTGAAGGATGACCTGGTGCACGTACCCGGCGTGCGCTTCGCCGTGGAGCAGTGCCTGCGCGACCTGGCCGCAGGCGGCAGCAAGGTCCTTTTCCCTTCGGAGTTCACGTTGGGCCGCAGGGGCATCCCCATCAACGGCCTGGTCTGGATGGGTGACAAGGCCACCATGCACCAACGCATCCAGGCCCAACTGGCCAAGGGCAACCGCTGTTTGAAGATGAAGATCGGCGCCATCGGCGTGGAGGAGGAAATGGACCTGCTGGCCGAAGTGCGAAGCCAGTACGGGCCGGATGAGCTCACTTTGCGCGTGGATGCCAACGGGGCCTTCAATTTCGGGAATGTCATGCCCGTGCTGGAGCGCCTGGCCGCGCTGCATGTGGAAAGCATCGAGCAGCCCTTGCCGCCCGGGCTGTACGAGACCATGGCGGAGGTGTGCGCCAAGTCGCCCCTGCCCATCGCACTGGATGAGGACCTGATCGGCCTGAACACCCGGGAGGCCAAGCTGGACCTGCTGGAGCATGTTCGGCCGCACTTTGTGGTGATCAAGCCCAGCCTCGTGGGTGGATGGGCCGCCGCTCAGGAATGGATCGACCTGGCCCAACAGCGGAGCATCGGCTGGTGGATCACCTCCGCGCTGGAAAGCAACATCGGCCTCAACGCCATCGCGCAGTGGACAGCCACGCTGGATGTCCGCAGGCCACAAGGTCTGGGTACCGGCCTGCTCTACACGGACAACATCCCTTCGCCGTTGAGCCTCGAAGGCACCGAGTTGCGCTACCGCCCCGAGCGCGAGTGGGACCTGGACCGCATCCTCGCGGGGAAATGATGATGAAGTTCGCCCGCTCCATCGGGTCAGCCTTTGATTCCCTTACCGTGGACGGCGTGCCCATGGGCAAGATCGAGGCCATGGACCATTTCGGGCGCCTGAGCGAAGGACGCAAGAAGGACGAGACCTGGAAGGAGGACCTTCACCACTTGGTGCGGGACCTCATGATGGGCGGAAGTTCCATCCCGGCGCACACCAGCGGCACCACGGGCGCGCCGAAGGCCATGCGCATCGCCCGCCGCGACCTGGTGAACAGTGCACGCCTGACCGCGGAGACCTTCGGCCTGCACGAGGGGAACCGCGTGCTGCTGTGCCTGCCTTGCGCCTTCATCGCCGGCAAGATGATGGTGGTGCGCGCCATGGCCCTCGGCCTGGACCTGCATGTGACCGATCCGCGGGGTGCGGTGCTGGAGAACCTCAACCCGGAAGACCATTTCCGATTTGCAGCCATGGTGCCACTGCAACTGCACCGCGCCATCCAGGATGACCGGACCCGGGTGGAGCGGCAGTTCGACACCATCCTGCTGGGCGGCGGCCCGGTGAGCGAGGCGTTGGAGGATGACCTGCAAGGCTTGTCCACGGCCGTGTTCCATGGCTATGGCAGCACCGAGACCGTGACCCATGTGGCCGTCCGCCGCCTCAACGGTCCCGGGCGCAGAAAAGCGTATGCCGCCATCGGGAGAGTCCACTTCGAAACCGATGAACGGGGCTGCCTGGTGGTGCACACCCCGCACCTCTCCACCAAGTGGCATGTGACCAACGACCAGGTGAACCTCATCGACGACCGGCATTTTCAGTGGTTGGGCCGCATGGACCATGTGATCCTCAGTGGCGGAAAGAAATTCTTCCCGGAGCAGTTGGAGCGTATCACGGCCGGCGTGGTGCCCTGTCCGCACTACTTCACGGCCATACCCCATGAGCGACTCGGGCAGGCCGTGTGCCTGGTGCTGGAAACCGATCGCGGGCCCGATGAAGTGGCGGACGAGGTGATTCAAGCCGTGATGCGCGTGCTTCCACCGCATCAATGGCCGCGCCGGATCGTGGCCTTGCGCGCCTTCCCGCGCACTGCTTCCGGGAAGATCATCCGTCAACGGATCGCGTGACCCCGCTCACTTCCCGGCCGAAGCGGTGACCGCCAAGGTGATCCCGCGCTCATCGAAGTGGAGCAGCAGGGCGCGGATGCAAAGGATCAAACCGGTCATCTCGCAGACTTCCTCCAGCGTATATACCGCGATGAACCGCGGGTACATGTATGCCCAGCAGGCACCGGAACGGCCGTAGGCCTCACAGGGGATCCACGGAAAAGTGGATGCATCCCCGGGCGGAAGCGATTCCAGCACTTTGCCGCCCACCATTTCAAGCAGGACGGCACCAGTGACGTAGACCGCACCGCTCAGGAGCAATTGCTTCCGCAAGGGAGCGGGCAGGCGCAGCAACCAGCGGCCCAACACCAGGACCAGGGCGAATGTGGCGATCCCATAGGGAATCACCCAGGCAAAGTTGAACCAGCCATTCGCCCAATCGATGGATCCATTGATAACTAGGAGTCGCTGGGTCGCGGGCATGAGCTTTTCATGTATTTGTGAGCCTTCATCAATGGCCAGGAAGGCCATCACCGCTGCCAACCATTTCCAACCTGTCCGGAGCTCCGATGGAGCCATGCGGCCATGCACGAGGCAGAGTGCGGCGCAGATCAGGAACAGCGAGACGTTGAACAGGGCCGGCAGGTTGGCCTCCTGCCCCATGTCCGCCAAGAAGGTCAAGGCCGCCACGGGCCTGTGCAGCACGATGTGGGAGAAGGCTACGGCCAAGTGGAGCGCCAGGAGCAATCCCATCACGGCGAACAGAAATCGGACGGTCCGCGTGGAGCTCAACTGGAACCTGTACATGCAACGAATATGGGGAAAAGTGCCGTGCGCCGTCCATGCGGTGCCGGTATTCGGCCCTTATTCACGCTTGCCTACTCGTCCGGCAAGGAACCGAGCACAACGGTTCTTCCCTTCGCCTCTATGCCGCGGAGCAGCACACCGATGCACAGGATCAGGCCGATCATTTCGCCCAGCTCCTCCATGGTGTACAGCAAGATGTAACGGGGTTCCATGAAAAGCCAGCAGCCTGCGGGGTCGCCATACAAGTTGCAAGGCAGCCAAGGATACAAGGCGGCATCCCTGCCCGGCATGGAGGTGACCAGCCTCCCGGCGGCCATCTCACATCCGGCAGCGCCCAACACATAGACCGCACCGCTGATCAGGAGGCCTTTGAGCATGGGCCGCTCCAAGGTGAGGAGCCAGCGCCTCAGGACGATCACCAGCCCGAGGAGTGCAAGCACATACGGGATCACCCAGGCATTGAAGAGCCAGCCGGATCCTCCGTCATCCATGCCGCTGCTTCGTAACAGGCGGGCGGTGAATCCCATGAGCTTCTCATGGACCTGCGAACCTTCGTCAAAGCCCAGGAAGATGAACAGGCCCGCCAGCAGGTACCAGCCGGCGGCCGCCTGGCGAGGAGCGGCCTTGCCATGCAGCGCGAACAAGGCCCCGGCCAGAAAGAAGAGCAATGCGTTGAAAAAGGTGGGCAGGTTGGCTTCGAGGTCGAAATCGGCCAACTGGGTCAGGGCTTCCACGCGGACGTGCAGCACCAAGTGGCAGTAGGCCACCACCAGGTGCAGCAGGAGCAGCCCCCCCAGGAGGGCAAACAGGATGCGCGTTACCTGCCGGTATCGGAACTCGATGGTGTGCATGCAGGGACCTTGATGTGATCACCCTCGCACAAGGCCGCCCTTTGCGAGGCGGGCGGCCGGCCCGGTCACTTGCCCAAGATCTTGAACATGCCCGTGCCGCATTCCGGGCACTTGCCTTTCATGGCCTTGCGTCCGTTGGCCATGGTGACCTGCGCGGCGTCCTTCATGTTCCGCTTGGCCTTGCACTTCACGCAATATGCTTCCACTGCTGCTGCCATTGTCCAGTTGGTGTTGGGCCCGCTGGGCGGGCGAGGTTAATTCAACGGCAAAGTAGCATCCTCCGCCCAACCGGGGGGGGCTTCAAGCCCCGAAGTCCGATTATTTTTCAACGATCGCCGAGGTCGCTCACCGCTTGGGCAGGTATCCCGTGCGCTCCCGTACGCGGTTCAGCGTGGCCCCGGCCACCTGGCTGGCCTTGCCCGCACCGATGCCCAGTTGCCGGTCCAGTTCGCCCTTGTCCGCCATCAGCGACTGGAAGGCCTGCCGCTCGGAGGCGAACCGCTCCAGCAACAGGCCCAGCAATTCCTTCTTCGCGTGGCCGTAGCCGTAGTTGCCCGCGCGGTAGTTCGCTTCCATGGCCTGCACCGCATCGGCCGGTGCCAGCAACTTGAAGAGTTGGAAGACGTTGTCCGTGGCGGGGTCCTTGGGTTCCTCCAGGCTCTTGCTGTCCGTCACGATGGCCATCACCTGCTTCTTCAGCTCCTTCTCCGGCAGGAAGATGTTGATCGAGTTGTTGTAGCTCTTGCTCATTTTCCGGCCGTCGATGCCGGGGATGGTCATCAGCTGCTGGTCGATCTGCGCCTCGGGCACCACGAAGGTGTCCTCCCCGTAGGCGCGGTTGAAGGCGTTGGCGATGTCGCGCGTGATCTCCAGGTGCTGCTTCTGGTCCTTGCCCACGGGCACCCGCCCGGCATCGTAGAGCAGGATGTCGGCGGCCATCAGCACCGGATAGAAGAAGAGGCCCGCGTTCACCTGGCTCACGTTGGCGCTCTTGTCCTTGAAGGAGTGCGCGTTGGCCAGCATGGGGTAGGGGGTGAGGCAACCCAGGTACCAGGCCAGTTCGGCCACCTCGGGCACGTCGCTCTGGCGGTAGAAGGTGACCCGGTCCACATCCAGCCCGCAGGCCAGCCAGGCAGCTGCCACGGCGTAGGTGTTCTCGCGCAGCACCTGCGGCTGGCGGATGGTGGTGAACGAGTGCAGGTCAGCGATGAACAGGAAGGCATCGTTCCCCGGGGCGTGGCCCGTGGCAATAGCGGGCAGGATGGCGCCCAGGAGGTTGCCCAAATGGGGCGTGCCCGTGCTTTGGATGCCGGTGAGAATGCGCATACCGTGGTAGACTCCCGGAGCCGGCTTGGGCCGACCGGAGCGGGGCACGAATATAGAAGGTAGCTTCGCCCCTTCTTTTCCGCTGAAGCAAGTGGCTGACGACCCGAGAACACGACCACGCCCCTTGGTGGCAGACGGGGAACGCCTGCGCCGACCGGCGGCCATCTGGCTGTTCGCCCTGCCCCGCCTGTTGTTCAAGCTCTGGTTCGCGCTGGTGTTCATGTTGTCCATGGTGCTGCTCTACGCGCCCTTCCGCGTACTGCTGCACAAGCGTTCCCGCTATCCGGCCGCGTTCCGGCTCATGCAGGCTTGGGCCCGGTTCCTTTCCTGGGCCTGCTTGGTGCCCATCCGCGTACGGAGGGAAGGGCCCCTGCCGCCGCCGCCGTACGTGATCTGCCTCAACCACGGCAGCTACCTGGACATCGTCCACGCCTTCAACGTGCTGCCCGAGTATTTCCTCTTCATGGGCAAGCACGAACTATTGCGGTGGCCCCTGTTCCGGATCTTCTTCAAGGACATGCACATCGCCGTGAACCGCAACAACCACATGGCCGCATCCCGCGCCTTGGTCAAGGCGGGCAAGGCCATCGACAATGGCGTCCCGGTGAGCATCTTCCCCGAAGGCACCATACCGCGGCATGCGCCACGCATGCGCCCGTTCAAGGACGGTGCCTTCCGCCTGGCCATCGACAAGCAGGTCCCCATCGTGCCGGTGACCTTTCTGGACAACTGGCGGCTCTTCGGCGATCCCGAAGTGCTGCTGAGCCGCGGCCGGCCCGGCATTGCCAGGGCCGTGGTACACCCCGCGATACCCACCACGGGCCTCGGTCCCGAGGATGTGGATAACTTGCGCCTCCGTGTACGGGAGGCCATCGAGGCCCCGCTGCGCCTGGAATACCCCGCCCATGAAGATCGATGACCGCACCCTCGACCGGATTGCCGAACTGGCCCGGCTCGACATGCAGGAACCCGCCGTGCGGGCCGCCATGCTCAAGGACATGCAGCGGGTGTTCGACTTCGTGGAAGTACTGGCCGGGGTGGATACCAAGGGGGTGGAGCCACTGATCTTCATGAACGAGGAGCAGGATGTGCTGCGCGAGGACAAGGCCCGCACGGAGATCTCCAAGGAGCAGGCCCTGGCCAACGCGCCGGTGAAGGACGGGGACTACTTCAAGGTGCCCCGCGTGGTGGGGTAGGCCCCTCCTGCCCGGAAGCCCGGCATCCCGCGCCCTGACCAGGCCTTTGGTGCCACCTCCCTAATTTCGCCGGCACCGCCAATACACACCACCCATCATGTACGGAAAACTGAAGGACCACCTGGCCAAGGAGCTCGCCGCCATCGAGGAGGCCGGCCTCTTCAAGCGCGAACGCATCATCACCAGCGAGCAGGGGGCGGAGATCACCGTGAACGGCCGCAAGGTGCTGAACTTCTGCGCGAACAACTACCTCGGCCTCAGTTCCGACCCGGAAGTGGTGAAAGCGGCCCACGACACCTTGGATTCGCACGGCTACGGCATGAGCAGCGTGCGTTTCATCTGCGGCACACAGGACATCCACAAGGAGCTGGAACGCAAGCTTGCCGTGTTCCATGGCACGGAGGACACCATTCTCTACGCCGCCTGCTTCGACGCGAACGGCGGCGTGTTCGAGCCGCTGTTCGGCCAGGAGGACGCCATCATCAGTGATGCGCTGAACCATGCCAGCATCATCGACGGCGTGCGCCTGTGCAAGGCCATGCGCTACCGCTACGCGAACAACGACATGGCCGACCTGGAGCTGCAGCTGAAGACGGCGCGGGCCGACGGGGCCAACAACATCATCATCGTCACGGACGGCGTGTTCAGCATGGACGGCATCGTTGCCGACCTCAAGGGCATCTGCGACCTGGCCGACAAGTACGAGGCCCTGGTGATGGTGGACGAATGCCACGCCGCCGGCTTCATCGGGAAGACCGGCCGCGGCAGCGTGGAGCACTGCGGGGTCACCGGCCGCGTGGACATCATCACCGGCACGCTGGGCAAGGCGCTCGGCGGCGCCATGGGCGGCTACACCACGGGCCGCAAGGAGATCATCGAGATGCTGCGGCAGCGCTCGCGGCCTTACCTCTTCAGCAATTCACTCACACCGGCCATTGTGGGCGCCTCCATCAAGGTGATCGACGTGCTCAGCAGCTCCACGGCGCTGCGCGACCGCCTGGAGCGCAACGTGGACCGCTTCCGCCGCGGCATCGAGGCCTTGGGCTTCAAGACCCGCGGTGCCGGTGCGGCCATCGTGCCGGTGATGCTCGGCGATGCCAAGCTCAGCCAAGTGATGGCCGACAAGTTGCTGGACGAGGGCATCTACGTCATCGGCTTCTTCTTCCCCGTGGTGCCCAAGGACACCGCGCGCATCCGCGTGCAGTTGAGCGCCGCCCACACCGACGAGCAGATCGACCGTGCGCTGGCCGCCTTCGGGAAGGTGGGCAAGGAGCTGGGCGTGATCTGAGCTGCGGTCAACGCTGCGTGGCGTACCGCACGATGTCGATCTGGCCCGTTTCGTTGTTCCGGGTCACCACGGCCTTGAGGAACATGGTGCCCTCGGCGTACACGAATTCGCTGTGGCGCACCAATGTCCCATCGCGGAGCAGGTCCCGTTCCAGCGGATTTCCGGCCTGGTCGTAGAGCCAATGCCAGGTGGTTTCCCTCGGCTTGCGCAGGTCCGGCACCTCCGTGCGCCCGGATAAGCGGCCCTTGGCATCGTAGGTGAAGGTGATCAAACCCTGTTGCTGGGTGATCAGGTTGCGCCGTGCGATCTGCCGCAGGTAGCCCAGCCCGTCACTGGTGAAGGTTTCCTCCAAGTAGGGCCGGCCGCGGTCGTTCAACCAGGTGCGGCTCCGGACCGTATCGTTCACCGTGCGGTAGGTGAAGCGCTCCTCGCTGACAAGGATGGAGGCTCCCTCCACGAATTGGTAGCGGTCCGTGCCGAGGTTTTCCAGCCGCACGTGCCGCACCCGCGATTCGCGGCCTTCCGCGTCGTACTCCCTGCGCAAGGCGAAGAAACCGTTGAGGTCGTTATGCAGCTCCTGCAGCAGATGCCCGGCCGCATCATACTGGTACATCACCGAGGCGGTGTCCAGGCCGGACCCGGGGTGCCCGAAGGAGTTATTGGCGTATTCCAGGCGGCCGGCCTCGCCGAAGCGGTAGAGGAAGTGGCGATCCATCGGGGCCATGGGCCGCCCGTCCCGCTTCACCCAGGCTTGGCCGCTCACGCTTTTCACACCGTTCCGTGCGATGAACTCGGGGTTGAAGCGAAGTTGTGCGGGATCATCGGGCCCGGCCTCCACCAGCAGCATCTGGGCCTGCACCGGCAGGGCGGCGGCCAGCGTTAATCCCAAGGCGACCACCGTGAGCCGGGTGATGCACGCGCCCTTTTTCAGTTTCTCCTTCATCGCAGTTGGCCCAAGGCTTCCTCCACGGTGGGCACCGGGAGTTGGCACACCTTGTTCTCGCAGACGAAAATGGTGGTCGCCGTATGGTTGAACTTGCCCTCCAGCAAGGGCAGGCTGCCACTTACCGTGCCACCCAGGAACAACTTGCCCGGGATGTGGTGCTGCCCGAACTCGGCGAGGCGCTCCAAGGCCTCGGGGCCGGTGATGGCGATCTCGTGCCAGGGGAACACTTGGTCCATCAGCAGCAGGCCCCAGTTGGCGTGGCCGTCAGGGTAGTCAACCATGCCGTCCACCATATTGTTGAGCTGCCTGGTGCTGATCTCCAGCATCCGCCGGACGTCGAATAAGTGGCCCAAGGTGAACAAGGCCCGGGCCATGCTGGAATTGGAGGAGGGGATCACGTTGTCGTACACCTCCGTTGGTCGGGAGATCAGCGGCGGGTCGATGGAGCTGGTGAAGCGGAACATGCCGCCAGCCTCATCATGGAAATGCGCGATGGCGTATTCCGCCAAGGCTTTTGCCTCCTTCAGCCATGCTTCGTCGAACGTGTTCTGGTAGAGGTCGGCCAAGGCCGTGATGGTGAAGCTGTAGTCCTCCAGGTAACCGTTCACGGCGGAAACACCCTTGGTGCGGTGATGCCACAGCCCGCCATCGGGGCGACGGCAGGCCGAAAGCAGGAACCGCATGGTGCTGATGGCCTGCTCCAGGTGCCCGCGTTGGCCGAAGGCGGCGTATGCATCGCACAGCGCGGTCACCATCAAGGCGTTCCAGGAGGTGAGCACCTTGTCGTCCAGCCCGGGGCGCACACGCTGTTCCCGCGCCGCCAGCAGAAGGGCATCCACCCTTTCGCGGCGGGCGCGCAGCTCCCCCGGGGTCAGGCCGTGTTTCACGGCATAGGCATGGTCGTCCATGGTGCGCAGCAGGATGCTCCGCCCTTCCTCCCACAGACCTTCGCCGCCCACGTTGTAGTAGTCGCGTGCGAAGCCGGCATCTTCGCCGAGGGCGGCCTCCAGTTGTGCATCGGTCCAGAGGTAGAAGAGGCCTTCCACACCCTCCGAATCGGCGTCCAGCGCGCTGTGGAATCCACCTTCCGCACTACGCATCTCACGCATGGCCCAGGCGATGGTGCGCTCGGCCACGTCGCGGTAGGTTTCCTGGCCGAAGGCCTGGTGGGCATGGCTGTACAAGGAGATGAGCTGTGCGTTGTCGTACAGCATCTTCTCGAAATGGGGCACCTTCCAGCTGATGTCGGTGCTGTAGCGCGCGAAGCCTCCGCCCACCTGGTCGAAGATGCCGCCTTGGGCCATCTTGTCCAGGGTAAGGCGTACCTGCGCGGCCAAGGCCTTGTCCCGTGCGCTCATGGCGTACCGCAGCAGGAATTCATGGGTGCACGGCATGGGGAATTTCGGCGCACGGTCCGCGCCGCCCCAGGCGGTGTCGAAGCGGCGGGTGAAGCCGGCCACCAACAGCGCGGCCTGTTCACGGGTGAAGGCCGGGGCTTTCTTGTTGGGCGTGACCAGCTCATTCTGCCGTAGGCCGGAGAGCAGCTTGGCCGCGTGTTCCTTGAGCCGGCCGGGGTCATTGTGCCAGAGGCCGGAGAGTTGCTCCAGGACGTGCAACCATTGGTCCTTGGGGAAGTAGGTGCCGCCATGCACGGGCCGCCCATCGGGCAGGGTGAAGCAGTTGAGCGGCCAACCACCGCGCCCGGTCATGAGCTGCACGGCCGACAGGTACACCTGGTCCACGTCCGGGCGTTCCTCACGATCCACCTTGATGCAGATGAAGTGCTCGTTCATCACACGGGCCACCTCCTCATCCTCGAAGCTTTCATGTTCCATCACATGGCACCAGTGGCAGCTGCTGTAGCCGATGCTCACCAGCACCAGCTTGTTCCTGCTTCTCGCGTCCGCAAATGCCTCCTCGCCCCAAGGGCGCCAGTTCACCGGGTTGTGCGCGTGTTGCAGCAGATACGGGCTGGTTTCCCGGACAAGGGCATTGGTGTGGGCGGGCATGGTATCTTTCACGTCGGCCGGCCCGCGCGGGGCTTGCCTCTTGGAACTTACGGGAACGGGGATGCACGCGATGCGGGGCAACGGCATGCACGGGATGGATAAAGGTAGGCCGCTTGCGGAGCGCCTCCGGCACCGGCCCGGCGCGGCTCGTCAACAGCGCGGCGTTGATGCCGGGCGCGATGGCCCCCAGTGGCCGGTGAATTTGATGCTCATCGGGCTTTTCGGAGCCATCTTCACCTTCTTCCTCGTGGCCCAGCGGACCTTGGTGCCCTACCGCGAGTTGCTCCGTTGGTTCGCGCTGCTGGCCTTTGCGGGCAACCTGCTGCCCAAGCGCTGCTATGCCGCCGCCATGGGCATGGACCGCGTGGAATGGTTCTGGTTCAACCTGCTGGCCCCGGGGCCGATGTTGCTTTGCGGTGCCCTGTGGCTGAACTTCCTGCTGCGCGGGCCGGAGACGCGTGTGGTGGTGCCTGGCGCGGCGCGGGAGGACATCCACCTGTACTGGCAGATGCACGGCGAACTTCCGGTGCACAGGCCTTGGGAGGAAGTGGTGGTGGCGGGCCCCGATGACCTGGTGATCGGCCTGGCGGACGGCGCGTTGGGCTGGGCCGTGATCACCTCGCAGGCCCGGGTGGTCCGCCAGGGTGAACCCTGATCACGGGTTCTTGCCTTCCGGCGCCAGGACGTGCTCCACTTCCAACGGGAAGCGCTTGCGCAACCCGCGGGCCTTGCCCACCACGGTACCCTTGGCGGTGAGCTTCATTTGACGATTCAGGGCGGCCATCAGCAACACCGGCAGCACGCCGCCGTCCTCCTTGGAGAAGGCCACCTGGAGCGGCACCTGGTAGATGGCCGTGCTGTCCGGGGCGAGCACCACGGCTTGGTCCATGGTGGCCTTGCCCACGGCCATGTCGTTGAGGAACAGGTCCACGTCGGGGTCCTGCACGGTGATCTTGTAACTGTTCGGGTTGGCCACTTCCATGGCCACCGTGGCGGACAGCCCGCGGGTGTCCAGCCGGTCCAGCCTGGCCTCTCGTACGCCCAGCACCTGCACCTCCGTGTAGTTCATGCATCCTGGCAGGGCCATGAACAGGCCCAAGGCCAGGGGCAGGGTGCGCAGGCGGCCGGGCATCACTTTCCGCTTTGGGCGAAGTGGTGGAAGAAGCGCGGGATGGCGGTGATGCCCTTCATGTAGTTGAAGATGCCGTACCGCTCGTTCGGGCTGTGGATGTTGTCGCTGTCCAGCCCGAAGCCGAAGAGGATGGTCTTCAGGCCCAGCTCCTTTTCGAAGAGCGCCACGATGGGGATGCTGCCGCCGCCGCGGGTAGGGATGGGCTTCTTGCCGAAGGCCTCCTCCATAGCCTTGCTTGCGGCCAGGTAGGCGGGGCTGTCCGTGGGCGTCACCGCCGCCTCGCCGCCGTGGTGGGGCGTCACCTTCACCGTTACACCCACCGGGGCGATGGATTCGAAGTGCTGTTGGAAGAGCCGGGTAATCTCGGCGCTTTTCTGGTCCGGCACCAGGCGCATGCTGATCTTGGCGCTGGCCTTGCTGGGCAGCACGGTCTTGGCGCCTTCACCGATGTAGCCGCCCCAGATGCCGTTCACGTCCAGCGTGGGCCGGATGCTGGCACGCTCGGGCGTGCTGTAGCCTTGCTCCCCCCGCACTGCCGGGATGCCCAGGTCCCGCGTGTATTCCTGCTCATCGAAGGGTGCCTCGGCGAGGGCGGCCCGCTCCTGTGTGCTGAGCTCCCGCACGGCGTCGTAGAAGCCGGGGATGGTGATGCGCCGATCGGCATCGTGCAGGCTGGCGATCATCTCGCAGAGCGCATTGATCGGGTTGGCCACCGCGCCGCCGTACACGCCGCTGTGCAGGTCCCGGTTCGGCCCGGTGACCTCCACCTCGAGGTAGCTCAGCCCGCGCAGGCCGGTGTTGATGCTGGGCACGTCGTTGGCGATCATGCTCGTGTCGCTGATCAGCACCACGTCCGCCGCCAGCCGCTCCTTGTTGGCCTTCACGAAGGGGCCCAGGTTGGTGGAGCCCACCTC
This sequence comes from Flavobacteriales bacterium, assembly GCA_023382455.1. GTDB lineage: Bacteria > Bacteroidota > Bacteroidia > Flavobacteriales_F > PHOS-HE28 > PHOS-HE28. The sequence continues at coordinate 184,993 of JAHDVX010000001.1, read as the reverse complement.
CTCCTCACCCTCGATCATCACTTTCACGTTGCAGGGCAGACCGTTGGTGCGCAACATGGCTTCCAGGGCCTTCACGTGCATGTAGAACTGCCCCTTGTCGTCGGCGCTGCCGCGGGCGTAGATCATGCCGTCCTTCACCACAGGCTCAAAGGGCGGGCTGTCCCACAGGTCCAACGGGTCGGGTGGCTGCACGTCGTAGTGGCCGTACACCAGCACGGTGGGCTTGGCGGGGTCGATGATCTTCTCGCCGTATACGATGGGATGCCCCGGGGTGGGGCATACCTCCACCTTGTCCAGGCCGGCCTCCACCAGACGGACCTTCACCGCCTCCGCGCAACGCGCCACATCGGCCTTGTACTTGGGGTCGGCGCTCACGCTGGGGATGCGCAACAGGTCCAGCAGTTCATCCAGGAAACGGCCCTTATTGGCCTCGATATGGGCATCCACGGGGGTGTTCGGCATCGAAATGGGATCAGGGCGCCAAAGGTAGCGGCCCGCTGCCTGGATGCCGGGATCCGCGGTGGCGGGCAACCTGAAACCCGTTTTTTCGGTCAATAGGACGATCCGGTTACCTTTCCATCCGCATATCCTTTCCATGAAGGCCCCCGCCCGCTTCCTCTTGCCTTGTCTGTTTGCCTTGGCAGTGCCCGTACATGCACAAATGATGGTGTCCACGTCCATGACGCCGGCCCAGCTGGTGCAGAATGTGCTGCTGGGCGGCGGCGTTACGGTGAGCAACATCAAGTACAACGGCGTGAATTCCCCGGCCACCCCGCAACCGGGCTCCGGGTCCTACACGGCCGTGCCCGGTTCATTCGCCATTGAACAGGGCTTGATCCTCACTTCCGGCCTGGCCAATTCCATCCCCGGGCCGGAGCCGGGCATCAACAGCGACAACCTGGGCACGGGCAGCGATCCCGACCTGCTGGCCATCATCAACCAACTGAACCCGGGCGGCAGCAGCAACGACAAGGCCGTGCTGGAGTTCGACTTCGTGCCCACGGGCGATTCCGTGAAGTTCAATTACGTCTTTGCCTCCGAGGAATACCCGGGATTCAACTGCAGCCCGTCGTTCAACGACGTGTTCGGCTTCTTCATCAGCGGACCGGGCATCACCGGGCCATACAGCAACAACGCCATGAACATCGCGCTGGTGCCCGGAACATCACTGCCGGTATCCATCGCCAATATCCATGGTGCGGACGGCGGCTTCGGCTGCGGGCCTGCGAATGCACAGTACTATGTGACCAACACCGGAGGCAACACAGTGATCTTCGGGGGCTACACCACCGTGCTTACGGCCATGGCCGAGGTGATCTGCGGGCAGACGTACCACATCAAGCTGGCGATCTGCGACGCGGGGGACAGCAGCTACGATAGCGCCGTGTTCCTGCAGGCCGGCAGTTTTGCCAGCACCGGCCAGATCGTTCCATCGCTCACCACTTCAGGGGCCGGCCTGAGCGTGAACGATTCCACGCTGTTCGAGGGCTGCGGTGTCATTCCGTTCAACTTCTACCGCATGGGCGACACCTCGGTGGTGGACACGGTGAATTTCGTGATCAGCGGCACCTCCACGGCCGGCGTGGATTACTACCCGCCGCTGCCCACGCAGATCATCTATGAGGCGGGCGACACCGTGTTCACCGTGCCGCTCACCGTGCCCTACGATGCCGACGGACTGGAGACCATCGAGATCCACATCACCCAGAACATCCAATGCAGCGGCACCCAGGTGATCAGCGACTTCACCTTTTACATCGACCAGTACCCGCCCCTGCAACTGGTCACCGACGACGTCAACGGACTGTGTGGCCAGAGCTATGACATCGGGCCGCAGGTCACCGGGGGAACAGGACTGTACAGCTACCTGTGGAGCACGGGCGATACGTCGGCCACGATCAACGTGCAGGTGGACACCACCACCACGTTCCACGTCACCGTGATGGACACGTGCAGCGTGCCGGCGGTGCTGGACAGTATCACCGTGTTCATCCCGGCCTATGCCCCCATGGGCGTGACGGCTAGCCCCGATACGGCCATCGCCTGCCTGGGCAATGCCGACATCATGGCGGTTTCCACCGTGGGCGGCAACGGAACGTATACCTATGAGTGGACGGTGAACGGTGCCGTGGTGGGCAATGCCGCCACCCTCAACGTGCCCGCCGGCGACCCCCTGTGGTATGTGCTCACCGCCTACGACGGGTGCATGCACAGCGCCTCGGATTCCGTGCTGGTGAGCACCGCGCCCTTGCCCGACATCCAGATCCTTTCCTGGGATTCCACGGTGTTCTGCACCGGTGATTCCGTGGTGCTCTTCCCGCGAGGGGTTACCGGGGGCAATGGCGTTTACACCTACAGCTGGACCAATGCATCCGGCGATGTGCTCAGTACGGCCGATACGCTGCTGGTAGGTGTGCCCACCGATGCCGATTACGTGCTCCATGTGCAGGACCAGTGCGGCTACTCCGCCGATAGCGTCTTCACCACGCGCTATCCGCGATACGAGCCGTTGCAGATCAGCCTCACACCGGACAGCACCATCTGTGCGGGGGATTCCATCCTGCTCTGGGCCCAGGTTTCCGGGGCTTCCGGCGTGTACACCTTGGACTGGGCGGGATGGGCCTGGAGCGACCCGCAGTACATGTATGCCGGTGACCAGGATGCCGAGTTCACGGTGAGCGCGGCGGACCACTGCGGGGAATACGTCTCGGCCACCTCCAAGGTCACCGTGCAGCATCCGGAGGCGCACATCCTCATCTACAACCAAGGCCAGGACGATTGGCTCTTCCAAGCGGCCACCATACCCTACACCGTGCCGGTGATGATCTGGGACCTGGGTGACGGCACCTTGGTGAAGGCGACCTCCATCAGGCACAGCTACGAGGACCTGGAGGACCATTGGGTCACCTTGCACACGGTGAGCCAGGAAGGGTGCCGCGCCGTGGACAGCCTGCTGATGAAGCCGCCCGGCACGCTGTTCTTCCCCAATGCCTTTACCCCTGACGGTGATAACATTAACGATACATTTGGCCCGGTGTATTCCTCGGTCGAGGAGTTCCATCTGGTGATCTTCGACCGTTGGGGACACTTGGTCTTCGAATCCGATGACATCAACACACCCTGGGACGGAAAGGTGAACGGAGGCACCGATGCGACCACCGGTGTATACGTGTACAAGTACCGGGCGAAAGGACACTTCTATGAGGCCAACGAGAAATACGGGCATGTCACGCTGATCCGTGGATCCAACGGCCGCTAAATCCAATTACAGCGCATGATCCGACCCCTCCTCTTCCTCGTGCTGGGCGCCGCCGCCATGCCGGCCGCTGCCCAGATGACGGTGACCACCACCATGACCCCGGCCCAGTTGGTGCAGAACGTACTGACGGGGGCTGGTGTCACCGTTTCGAACATCACCTACAACGGTACCCCGATGCCCGCCACCCCCCAGGACGGGTCGGGGAGTTTCACGGCAGCGGCGGGTTCCTTCGGCATCAGCCAAGGCCTGATCCTGACCTCCGGACTGGCCAGTTCCATCCCGGGCAATGAAATGGGCATCAACAGTGATATGCTGGGCACCGGCGGCGACCCCGACCTGCTGAGCATCATCTCCCAGGCCAACCCGGGCGGAAGCAGCAACGACAAGGCCGTACTGGAGTTTGATTTCATCCCCACGGGTGATTCGGTGCGATTCAACTATGTCTTCGCCTCGGAGGAGTACCCGGATTTCAATTGCAGCCCGGCCTATAATGATGTGTTCGGCTTCTTCATCAGCGGCCCGGGGATCACGGGGCCGTACACGAACAATGCCATGAACATCGCGCTGGTGCCGGGGACCACGCTCCCGGTATCGATCGCCAACATCCACGGCTCGGACGGCTTCGCCTGCCCCGCGGCCAACGCACAGTACTACGTGAGCAACACGAACGGGACCACGGTGATCTTCGGCGGGTACACCACCGTGCTCACCGCTGAGGCCGCCGTGACCTGTGGGGCCACCTACCACATCAAGCTCGCCATCTGCGATGCGGGCGATACCGGCTATGACAGCGCCGTGTTCCTGCAGGCCGGAAGCTTCCAGTCCACCAGCCTGCCCACGGTGACGGCGGCCACGCTCTCCGGCGATGCCACGGCCGCCGAGGGCTGCGATGGTGGCCGCTACACCGTGCACCGCCCCCAGGGCCAGTCGGCGGACAGCGCCTACACCTTCGATTTCTTCTTTACCGGCACTGCCACGGCCGGCACGGACTTTACCTCCATCGCGGGCCCTGTTTCCATTCCGCCGGGACAGAGCTCGGTGGACCTGCCGATCCAAGTGTTTGATGACGGCATCACAGAAGGGGTGGAAACGGCCATCATGAACATCTTCCTGGTGAATGCCTGCGGTGACACCGTCACCGCATCGGCCATGTTGGCTTTGATCGATTACACCCCCATGGAGATCCAGACGGAAACTGCGCTGCTCTTGACCTGCGACCAGGATTCCATCCCATTGAACGCCACCGTCACCGGCGGCTTCGGGCAGGTTACCCTGGCCTGGGGAGACACCTTGAACAGCAATACGGTGTACGTTCCGGGCATGGAGAACGGGACCTATACCGTGGTGGCCTCGGATGAGTGCCCGAAACAGGTGATGGTGGACGTGGTGGTGGATGCGGGTTGCGAGGTCATCATTCCGAACGTGATCACCCCCAACGGCGATGGGATGAACGACCGATTCGTGGTGGAGGGCATCAAGGGCCGCGAGAACCGGGTGCGCATCTGGGACCGCTGGGGCAAGGAGGTGCTCAACGTGGGCAATTACCAGAACACGTTCAACGCCACAGGCCTCAGTGACGGGGTGTACTTCTACGTGATCGACGTCATGGAGAAGACCTATACCGGCCACCTCCAGGTGTTGGCCAACGGCAGGAAGCCGTAAGCGCAAGCACGATCAGGCCCGGGAGATCAGCGACCGGCCGGTCATTTCCACCGGTTGCGCCACTTCCATCAGGTCCAGCAGGGTGGGGGCCACGTCCGCCAGGATGCCGTCGTGCACGGAAACCTTCCGGTCCGTGACCACGAACACCGGCACCGGGTTGGTGGTGTGCGCCGTGTTCGGCGTGCCGTCCGGGTTCACGGCCTTGTCCGCATTTCCGTGGTCGGCGATGATGATGAACGACCAACCCTTGGCGCGGCCTGCCTCCACCACGCGCCGCGTGCACGCATCGGTGAACTCCACCGCCCGGACGATGGCCGGGAAAACGCCGGTGTGGCCCACCATGTCCGGGTTGGCGAAGTTGAGCACCATCAATTGCACTTCCCCGGCCTCGAAGGCCCGGAGGGCCGCTTCGGTGACGCCCTCGGCGCTCATCTCGGGCTGCAGGTCGTAGGTGGCCACCTTCGGGGAAGGCACCATGGCGCGCTCCTCACCGGGGAATGGCTCTTCACGCCCGCCGTTGAAGAAGAAGGTGACGTGCGGGTATTTCTCGGTCTCGGCCAGGCGGATCTGCCGGCCACCGGCCCGGGACACCACCTCGCCCATGGTCATCGACAGGTCCTGTTTGTTGAAGATCACCTGCACATCCTTGAACCGGTGGTCGTACGGTGTCATGGTGACGTAGTACAGCGGCAGCGGTGCCATGTCGTGCTCGGGGAAGGCTTGCTGGGTCAGGGCCATGGTGATCTCCCGGCATCGGTCCGTACGGAAATTGAAACAGATGGCCACGTCGCCGGGGCGGACCACCGCCAGCGGCTGCCCGTCCCCGCCCGTGATGATGCACGGCTCGATGAACTCGTCCGTGATCCCTTGGGCATAGCTGTCCGCCACCGCCTCCCCGGCACTGGCCGCCCGGCTGCCCTGCCCGTGCACCAGTGCATCATAGGCCTTTTTCACCCGTTCCCAACGCTTGTCGCGGTCCATGGCGTAATAACGCCCGCACACCGTGGCGATCCGCGCAGGTGTTCCGGCCACCTCCTGCTCCAGGTCGCGAATGAAGCCCAAGCCGCTCTGCGGGTCGGTGTCCCGCCCGTCGGTGAAGGCATGGATGAAGACGTCCCGCAGGCCTGCCTTGCCCGCTTCCTTGCACAAGGCCACCAGGTGCTCACTGGACGCGTGGACGCCCCCATTGCCCACCAGGCCGAGCAGGTGCAGGCGTTTTCCGGGTTTGGCCGCCTCGCGCAGCGCCTCCCGCAGCACCGGGCTTTGCCCGAACGACCCGTCGGCAATGGCCTTGCCGATGCGGGCCAGGTCCTGATAGACGATGCGCCCCGCACCGATGTTCAGGTGGCCCACTTCGCTGTTGCCCATCTGGCCCGCCGGCAGTCCCACATGCTCGCCATCGGTGCGCAGCTGGGCGTGGGGCACGCTGCCCGTGAGGCTATCGATGAAGGGGGTGCGGGCCTGGGCAATGGCATCGGTGCGGTCGCCAGCACCGATCCCCCAACCATCCAGGATGATCAAAGCCGTCTTCTTCATGGTTTTTCACGATATGGGAACGTGGCGGTGAAAGTAGATCCCCCGGATCCCCCCGGCCGGTAGTCCACGTGGCCTCCGAGATCCTCCAGCAGGCGCCGCACGATGAACAGCCCGAGACCGGTGCCCTTCACCCTGCGCGTGGCCTCATCGCCACCGCGGAAGAACTTGGAGAATATGCGGTGCCGGTCCTCCACCGGAACCCCGGGCCCCTTGTCTTGGACTAGCAATTGCACGGCATGGCCCGCGGTGCGGAGGGATACCTGCACTTCGGTGCATTTGGGCGCGTATTTGCAGGCGTTCTCGAGGAGGTTGCCGAGGATGGACCGGATCGAGGCCTCGGAGGTCACCACCATCAAGCTCTCGGGGATGTCCGTGCGGAACCGGTGGTCGCGGCCATAGGAGTAGCGTGCTTCCGCCAGCACCTCGCGCACCAGTGCGGCAACGTCGGTCCGGACCAGTTCGGGCGGGGCGGCATGGTCTTCCAGGCGGCTGGCCAAGAGCACTTGCTCGGCCAAGGCATGCAGGCGTTCCACGTCATTGCGGGCGATGCGGGTGAGCTGTTCCCGCGCGCCGGGATCAAGGTTGGGCCGCTGCATGGTCTGCAGGTGAAGTTTCAGCGCGGCGATGGGTGTACGCAGCTCGTGGCTGGCCGCCATGAGGAAATCGCGCTGTTGGCGTGCCAGCGACAGCTCATGCCGAAGGGTGCGGAACGTGATCCACAGAGCAAGCAGCACCAGCAGGAGGAAGACCAGGCCTTCGCCAAGCACCATCAACAGCGTATGGCCGGGCGGCCGCATCGGAAGCAACGGCGCAACACCGGTGGCCATCAATTGCTGTTGCAGGGCAAGGAGGTCGCGGTCCTTGCGCAGCAGCAGCCACATCCACCAGGCCGATTGCAGCAGGATGTAAAGCGCCAACAATCCGAATAGCAACACCGGTGTGCGGGGTGCGGATCGCGCCATGCCGCAAAAGTACCGCCACCAGTTTCCCCGCTTGCCCATGGCCTTCCCGCATGCCGTGGATCCCGGCTTCCCGCTTTGCATGGACTGCCATACATTGCACTCCCGGAACTACATGGACCATCAGGCAGCACGCGCCTTCATTCTCGCCGAGTTGCACGCCGGACTGCCGCGGTGGCGCACCTATCACTCCTTGGAGCATACCTTGGATGTCTATGCATCGGCCATCACCATCGCCGAGGAGGAGGGTATCAAGGGCGATGACCTGGTGCTGCTGAAAACCGCTGCCTTGTACCATGATTCGGGCTTCCTGTTGGATCCCTCCGATCATGAGGCCGCCAGTTGCCGCTTGGTGCAGCAGCATCTGCCCCGCTTCGGTTACACCGCGGACCATGTGGACCGGATCTGCAACATGATCCTCTCTACCAAGGTGCCCCAGCGTGCCATGGACCCCCTGAGCGGGGTGCTTTGCGATGCCGACCTGGACTACCTCGGGCGGGAGGACTTCTTCATGGTGGGCGACCGACTCTACCATGAAATGAGGACCACCGGTGCCCTGCACAACAGGTGGGAGTGGAACCGCCTCCAGGAGGGATTCCTTTCCGCCCATACCTATTACACCCGCTCCAGCCGGCTGCACCGCGAGCCGAAGAAGCAGAAGCACCTGGCCTGGATCCGCCATTGGCTCATCGACAATCCCTGATCTCTTCCCCCCATGAACGTCCGAAGCCCCCGGGATCCCGGGGGCTTCGTCTTGTGGTGCCTCCCAGAATCGAACTGGGGACACATGGATTTTCAATCCATTGCTCTACCAGCTGAGCTAAGGCACCAAGATGTTCGTTCCCATCTTTGCGGCCGAAACCGCGCCAAGGGGCGGCAAATATAGCGGGCGGGGCGAATGATCAGCCAAGAAAGCCAAGATCTCGTGATCGATGTGGGGAATTCCCGCATGAAATTGGGGCTGTTCGCCGGTGGCCGCCTGCTTGCACACACCCACGCCGACCGTGCGGAGATGTCCGCCGTGGCCGGGTTCCTTGGCGGAATCCAGCCGGCACGCATCGCCATCGGTTCCACCGCCGCGCACGACGATGACTTTCTGCGGGACCTGCGTTCCGTGGCACCCCTGACCGTGATCACCGGCGATTCCCCTTCGCCCTTGGGCAGCCTCTACACCACGCGTGCCACTTTGGGTGTGGACCGGTTGGCCAACGCCGTGGGCGCCGCGCGGCTACACCCCGGTCGGCCGGTGCTCGCCATCGACCTGGGCACCTGCATCACCTACGACCTGGTGGACGGACAGGCCGTGTACCGGGGCGGCATCATCGCCCCCGGCTTGCACATGCGTGCCAAGGCCATGCACGCCTTCAGCGCGCGCCTTCCCCTGGTGGATCCCCCCTTGGACCCGCCCTTCCTGGGCACCGATACCGCCTCCAGCCTCATTGCAGGCGTGCACCACGGCGTGGCCATGGAGTTGAAGGGGGTTATCGGCCAGCTCGGGCGGCAGTATCCCGGTTTGGCCGTGGTGCTCACCGGCGGCGATGCGCCCCGTGCGGCCAGGGCGCTGAAAAGTGGCATCTTTGCACACCCCGTGCTGACCCTGGTGGGCCTTCATGCACTATTGCACCATGACCCGGATATCGGCCCTGCTGTTCGCCATTGAGTTCGGCATGGCCGGGGCCTCGGCCCAAGGATTGGGCGGCTCACCATACAGCGCCTATGCCTTCGGCGACCTGTACGCCACCGGGCAGGCCACACAGGCCATGATGTCCGGCACCGGCCTCGCCCTCGTTGAACCATACAGCACCGTGCTCGGCAATCCGGCCAGCTACCAGGCCTTGGCGCGGCCGGTGTTCGAGATCGGTACCGCCTTCCGCAGCACCCGGAGCACCACAGCCCTTGAAAGCAGTACCCGAAGGGATGCCGAGTTCACCGGCTTCACCCTCGGCGTGCCCTTTGCCCGCGGCAAATGGGGCCTGGCCCTGGGACTCACACCCTTCAGCGAGGTGGGCTACAACGCCCGCACCGCAGGCCAGGTGGGCAGCGATGCGGTGACCTACACCTACTCCGGGAGCGGCGGACTGGACCGCGTGTTCGCGGGCTTGGCCAGGACCCTGTACAGCCAAAGGGCCGATTCGCTGGGGAACACCGGGATGCGCGTGGCCCTTGGCGCCGACTTCAATTTCATCTTCGGCAGTATTGAGCAGACCCGGGATGCCGTCTTTGCGGCCGATGCAGGGTTCAGCAACATCAGGGCCTTTTCTTCCTTGGTGCTGCGTGCACCCTCGGTGGACGCCAGCCTCATCTGGCAGGGCGACCTTACCCGCAAGACCCATCGGGATGATGGGAATTGGCGCTGGACCGCAGGCGTATCCGTCTCCTCGCCCACCAACTTCCAGGCCCGCTTCAACGAACTGGTGACCACCTACGTCACTTCGTCCGGCATCGAAGCCGTGCGGGACACCATCCCGGGAGGCGCGGACAGCAAGGGCAACGTGACCGTACCGGTGAAGCTCGGTCTGGGGCTGGGGGTCCAGAACAGGCACTGGGCCTTCACGGTGGAAGCCATCCAACGCCCTTGGAGCACCACCGCGGTGGATGTGCCCGGGTTCTCACTGGCGGCACCCCTGCGCGATGCCGTTTCCCTGGCCGCCGCTGCACGCTACCGGCCGGGCACCGAGGAAGGCATGTTCGGCCGCGCCGTCTATCGCATGGGCCTGCGCTGGAGCAGGGCACCCCAGGAAGTACGGGGCGAGGGTCTGGTCGGCGCTTCCGCTTCGGCCGGTATTTCCTTCCCCTTGAACCTGGCGCAAACGAACAGCTGGCTGCACTTAGGCGGCGAGTTCGGCCAACGCGGCACCATGGACCTGGGCCTGGTGAAGGAGAGCCAGGCCACGCTGTGGATCGGTGTGGCCTTCACCCCGTGGCGGGGCGAGCGCTGGTTGACGCCCTATAAGATCCAATGACCGGCAGACGCCTGCTCTGGTGCTGCGCTTTGGCCGGCACGCTGACGGCCTGCAAGAACGACCTGGACCGCGTGGCCGCCATCGAGGTGGGCAGCCATGCCCCGGACCGCATCACCACCGGGGCCGAGTACCTGTTTTCAGACAGCGGGCAGGTGCGCAACAGGCTTCGTGCCGGCACCATCATGGAATACTCCGGCGAGGAGCCGCATACCGAGCTGCGGGATGGCGTGGAACTCACCTTCTACGGACCGGACGGAAAGGCCGGGGGCACGCTTTCCGCACGCAGGGGGAAGATCGACGGGCAAGCAAAGCGCATGATGGTGGAGGAAAAGGTCGTCTTCGTCAACACGAAAGGAGAGAAGCTGGAGACTGAACAGCTCTTCTGGAGCCAGGACAGCGGGCGCGTGTACACGCACCGTCCGGTGAAGATCACCCGTGAACGGGACATCATCTACGGGGAGGGCCTGGATGCCGCCCAGGACCTCAGCCAATACACCGTGAGGCGCATCACCGGCTCGCTCTTCATCGGCCGAAACGATACCTTGGCACCAGGAAACCCGGCCCCGTGATGGAGAAGATCGCACGCTTCATGGAACTGTTCTGGCTGGTACTGGCGGTGCTCACCGCCATCTGGGCGCTGTACATCCTGACCGTGCAGGGCTGGGCCGCAGGCAAGGTGTGGCTGCTCTTCCCGGCCGTATGCACCGCCATGTGGGGCTACCGGCGTTTCATGCGCGGCAGGATGGCGCAGTGGGCCGAGCGCCAACGCATGGAAGATGAACGGAATGGGCGGTGACGGGGGGTCGGCCCCCAATAGACCGGTGGCCGTGCACCCAAGAAAGGAATGGAGACGTGGGACCTGATCATGCTTCTGGCCGTGGTGCTGGTTTCCGCGCTGTGCTCGGGGCTGGAGATCGCCCTGCTCAGCAGCAACAAGCTCTACATTGAGCTGCAGCGCAAGCAGGGCGCCATCTGGGCCAAGATCACCGCCGCGCTGCTGAAGAGGCCCGAACGGGTGATCAGCGCACTGCTGGTGGGCAACACCATTGCCCTGGTGGTGTACGGGATCCTGATGGCCAGGCTGCTCGAGCCCGGCCTCCGGCAATTGTACCCGAACGAAGTTTTCGTCCTGGTGATGCAGACATTGTTGAGCACCCTGGTCATCCTCGTGGTCGGCGAGTTCCTTCCCAAGGCGCTGTTCCGCATGGACCCCAATGGTGTCCTGGGCCTGTTCGCCATTCCCCTGGGCGTGATCTATGCCGTCCTGTGGCTGCCCACCGTGCTGCTCACGGGTATCAGCGAAGGCATGCTCCGGATCTTCCATGTAAAACCCAAGGCCGGCATGGCTGGTTTCGGCAGGATCGACCTGGATGCCTTCCTCAAGGAGGTGAGCGAGGCGGACCGGCCCGACAAGGAGGTGGAGGCCGAGGTGGAGTACTTCAGGAACACGCTGGAGCTGAGCAGCACCAAGGTGCGCGACCTGATGGTGCCCCGCGCGGAGATCGAGGCCCTGGACGTGGACGATACCGTTGCGGAGCTGGCCGAGGCCTTCCGCACCACCGGCCTTACCAAGTTGCTGATCCATAAAGGAGGGATAGACAACATCATCGGCTATGTGCACAGCTACGAGATGTTCAAGCGACCCCGGTCGATCCGGTCCATCCTGCGGCCCGTGAATTTCATCCCGGGAACCATGCCGGCGGACGAGGTGCTCCGCCTATTCACCAAGCAGCGCACACACATTGCAGTGGTGGTGGACGAGTTCGGGGGCACCGCGGGTATGCTCACCATTGAGGATGTGGTGGAGACCATCGTGGGGGACATCGAGGATGAGCACGATGACGAGAACACGGTGGAGGAGCGCCTCAGTCCTTCCGAATTCGTGTTCAGTGCCCGCCTGGAGGTGGAGTACCTGGCCGAGGAGTACGGCCTCGCCTTGGAGGAAAGCGAGGAGTACGACACCCTGGCCGGATACATCATGCACCGCACAGGCACCATTCCGGAGCCGGGGGAGATCGTGGAGGACGGGCCGTTCCGCTTCACCATCACCCATGTGTCCATGGGCCGGATCGACCTGGTGAACCTGCTGGTGAAGGACCCGCAGCATGGGTTCAAGGACGGTGCACCAACCACCACAGGTTGAGCCCGCGGAACGGTCAGTGGCACCGGAGGAAAGGATGCCAAAAGCAAGCCCCCGCGTTCATGCGGGGGCTTGCTGTTTCCTGGACCAGGTACGGTCCGCCCAGGATTATCGGATGATGCTCAACCGCTGCACGGTGCTTTCCCCGTTCACGGTGGTGTTCACCAGGTACACCCCGCCAGGGAGGTCGCCGGGCAGCTGCAGGATGGTGCTGAAACGGTCGCCGCTGTTGCTGAACTCCTGCGTGAACACCCGCTTGCCGAGGAGGTCCTGCAATTCCACGGTGATGCGCTGCTCGGCATCGGCCTCTGAGCTTGTCGATAGGCCGTCGATCGACAGGTTCACCTGCCCGTCGCGCACCGGGTTGGGCCACAGGGTCGCGTTGCCGGCCTGCCCCAAGCGGTGTTCCGGACGCTGCGGCAAGCTGTTGTCAATGGTGATCGTACACATATCGCCACAATAGCTCCCCCAAAGGCCGCTCACCTTGGCGCGGACTTCCACGTTGTAGGTGGTGCCGTCCACCAATGGCGGAGCCACGCTGTTTTTCCATTTCAACTTCAGGGAACGTTTGTTCCTCAAGAAGGTTTGGTCATAGCCTGGTCCGGTGATGTGGAACTCGTACTGCCTTGCAGCCTGCACCGGCGTGGCATAGATGAAGCTGGTATTGTCGTTGAATCGCCGGCTCTCATTGCACGAGTGGCCTTCGTCCGGGGCCTCGATCAGCTGCGGGCAGCCGGTGACCGTGGTGCTGATGGCCATCTCACAACCTGCGCCCCAGTAGGCACTTCCTATGGGCCCGGTCTTGTCGGTCCGCACCCGGGCGAAGTGGACCACGCCGGGGATGATGGGGTTGGTGGCGGCCATGTCAGAGAGTTTGACGTAGTTCTGAGGTTTGGTGATGCGGCGGATGAAGCCGGCATCCGGATCACTGAACTCAAACTGGTAGTTCAGGGTCTGGCCCTGGTAATTGGTACCGCCCTGTTCAACGGCGTACACCCTGCTCCCCATGACGTTGTTCATGATGCCACACTCGTTGGCGGCTATGTTCACCGGGCCCAAGGGCAGGCCGAACCGATGCACCGTGCCGTAATCCGCGGTCTGGGCCGGGTTGGCCGGGGAGATGCTGCCACTGTTGAACACGTCGCGCAGGATCAGTGCACCTGTGGTGGTCCGCAGCTCCCACCCGCCGTTGGCAATGCCATCGCCAAAGCTGTCCATCATGCGGAAGCCGTATGAGGCGTTTGCCGGTGAGGTGCCCAGGCAAGCCGTGTCGATCACGGTGCTGTTGGCCGTGGCCGGTGTTCCGTTCGCGATCACGTTGCCGCCAGCATTGACGATCTCCCAGGAGAGTTGGCCCGGGTTGGCGTCCGTGGTGATGCTCACCACCACTTGGTTGCCGGTGCAGCCGCCGGTGGGCGTGCCCGCGCAAACACAGTTCGCATCCCACGTATCGTTGATCGTGCCTGCGTTGCCATCATCACAGGCGGTCCCGGGAAGTGCAGGACCACCGGCCACGCCGTTGCAGTCCAACGTACATGTTCCGGCCATTACGGGGCCGCCGATAACCTGCCCGGTATTGGGTACGCCATTCATGGAAACATAGAAGTCCCGGTTTTCCACATGGGTATAACTGTCATTCCCAAGGGTGAATGCCGTGCATGTGGAACCGCTTACCGGTATGGTCGCTACGGTGAACCAGGTATCCGGTGGGATGCTCAAGCCGCAGCCGCCGTCAAATGGAGGGTCGCTCAACCGGTTAAGGCCGAATCCGTTGTAGGTGCGGTAGGCGATACCGTTGTTCACCACCACGGGGGAAGGCGAAAAGGTGCTCCAAGCCGTACAGAAACTGGTGGCTGCCCCCAGCGTGGATCCCGAAGTGTTGCTGTACCGGATCGTTGCGGTGAGGGCACTGAGTATGCCGCCAAAGTTCCCGTCATTGTGCAGGAGGACCTGGATCTGGACCTGGTCGGGTGAGGAGCCTTGGACCAGGCGAATGTCCACGGAAGACGGGATGGAATCAACGGCCTGGGCATTGGCATGATGGCCGTGGAAACCAAGGAACATCAGCAACGGCAGTAGCCGGAGGATGGAGGAGGAGGGCTTGGGTCGCATGGGGCGCTGGTTATTGGACCGGGATGTTCCTGCGCGAATCATCCTGGGCTGCATGGGGTCAGTGTAGGCAATGTGCGGTCATCCCGGGTAGGAGGAGTCGCCGAGGTATGCCTTTCAAGCTTGGCTTATGGCGAAGTTGGCACATTTCAGGGGAGGGATGCAAGTGCAATTTGAGGAAGCATCAATTCCGTCCGGTCAACTGAAGGTCGACCTTGGCTGTTCCATTGATCCGGCATCATTGTATTGGACGACCAGCAAGGATGGGAGGAAAGGGTGCAGGTGTGCAAGGGTGCGAGAGAAAGAGCGACCAGATCCCGGCCCTCACACCCTCGCACTCCCCACGGTACATTCCGTGACCAAGGGCCGATCAAGGGTGTTGGTTGCACGGTTGCCGCCCGACGGGTTCTCCACGGGACAAGCCAGCGTGCGGTTCACTCCGTCACGGGGCCTTCCACGCTCACGGTGGTGCCGTGGCCGGGCGTGCTGTCGATTTGGATGGTACCGCCGAAGGATGCGACACGGCTGCGCACGTTCTCCAAGCCCATGCCGGCGGCGACCTGGGCCGGATTGAAACCCTTGCCGTCATCGCTCACCATCAGGCTGATGCGGCCGGCCTCGCGGGTGAGGCTCACCTCGATCTCCTTCGCGCGGGCATGCTTGAGGGCATTGCTGATCAGCTCCTGCGTGATGCGGTAGAGCACGATCTCCAGCGAACGATCCATGCGGCGCTCCAGCCCGAAGAGGTGCAGGTCCACGGCCAGCCGCCCGGAGACGCGAACGCTGTCGCACAGCTGCTCCAGGGCCTTGGCCAGCCCGAAACGGGAGAGGGTCAGTGAGTTCATGTCATGGGCGATGCGGCGCACCTCGCCCACGGCCTCGTCCAGCAGGTGGGCCACCTTGTCGTAGTGGGCACGCAGGTCGCCCTTGGCCAGCGCCACTTTATCCTCCAGGGCGGCCAGTTGGAGCTTGACGGTGCTGAGCATGGCCCCCAGGCGGTCGTGGAGGTCCTTGGCCATGCGGCTGCGTTCCTTTTCCTGCCCTTCCAGCATGGCGTTCATGATGCTGATCTCATTGCGTTGGATCAGGTCGTCCACCTGGCGCAGGTGCAGCTCCCGTTCCTGCTCGGCCAGTTTCCGCCGGTGGCGCAGGGAGCGCCAGAGCAGGAAGGCCACGATACTGGCGGCGAGCACGGCCAAGGCCAGCGCCGCGCGTTGCACGTCCTTGCGGCGGTCCACGGCGGCGGCCAGTTCCAAGGCCTGCTGTTGCCGGGCGATGTGGTGCTCCTTCCGCTCGGTGCCGAACAACACCTCCTTCGCCGCCAAGGCCTCGTTGTACTTGGCCTTGGCCAGGGAATCGGACAGGGCGCTGTACGCACGCAGTTGTTCCAGCGCCTTGACAGGGTCGCCCTGCTCGGCGGACCAGCGCGAGAGCTTCCGCAGGATCTCCGCCCGCCGTTGCGCCTGCCCCGCACGCTTGGCCAGTTCCGAGGCCTGCTCCAGCAAGCCCATGGCCTGCTCCTTGCGGCCCAGGTTCCAGCACGAGGTGGCCAGGTATTGGATGGCTTGCACCTGCAGGTGTGCATTGCCCATGGCGGCCCACTGCGCCACGGCCGCTTCCAGGTCGCGCACCGCCCCGGCATGGTCGCCGGCCCGTTCCTTGATGTAACCCCGCTGGGTGCGTGCCTGGGCCAGCACCTCGGGGCTGATCCCGGAGGGCCGTTGAAGCACGCTGTCGAAGAGGTCCAATGCCAGCGTGTGGTCCTTCTGCATGATGGCCGTGCCGGCCAGGTTGCTCAGTGCGTTCATCGCCAGGTAGTGCGCCCCGCTGGCACCGGCCAGGGTGTAGGCGGCGCGGAAATCCTGCCAGGCGTCGGAGTAGCGCCCCTGGTGGAAATGGATGCTGCCGATGCTGAAGTGCACCAGCGCACCGCCCTTGCCGTAGCCGGTGGAATCCACCGTACGCTGGGCCGGTACCAGCTGCGCCATGGCATCGTCAAACCGGTCCAGCACCATCAGGGCCTCCGAGCGGATCACCATCAGGTCCACCCGTTCATCCGGGAAGGGCTTGCCTTTCAGCAGACCCAGCCCTTTGTCCGCCGCGACCAGCCCGGATTCCGGATCGCCCAGCTTCACCAGCAGGGAGGACCTCAATTTCAGGCCGGCAGCCCGGATCGGCCATTCGGTGCGGCAAGCGGCCTGCTCCAGGCTGTCCAGCAACAGCAGGGCATTCCGGTCATCCGAGAGACGGCAGGCCAGCGCCGCCTCCGTTAGCAGATGTACGCATGGTGGCACGTCCTTCACACCGGGCTGGACCAGTTGCTGCAGTTGTCCGGTGCCTTCCGCATCCCACGCTTGGCGGAACCGTTCGTAGGCCGTTTGCGGAAAGGCGCCGGTGGACCACAGCAGGAACAAGACCGCGCCCCACGGTGCAATGGTGTTCCGCTTGGCGCGTGCGGGGCTGGAAGGCTGCGGGTTCATCGGGCTGGAAGGAGCGTGTGCTCAGGGGTTCAGCAACCATTGGTCCAGGCGCGCGGCATGGCCGGTCTGCCTCGCATCGGCCTTTTGCAGTTTGCGGAGCACCCGGTCAGCGCCGGGCATCCGGTTGTGCAGGTGGTCCACCACCAGCTTGTCCGGAAGTTGGCAGAAGGCATAGGGCCCCGGACAACGAAGCCGGAGGTCCCTCCCCAAGATCGTGGTGGTGCATTGCGGGCAGTCCAGCAACGTGCCATGGGCCAGCACCGGGCTGAAGTCCCATTGGCAACCCGGGCATACTGTGTTGCAACCTTGAAGGTGCTCGCCTGGAAGCCTGAACATGTGGTCCACCAGGTCGACGGTGTCCGCCGTGCACTCCGGGCCGATCGGTTGGTGGTAGACCGCACGCAGGATGGCATCCGCCCGGCACTCCATGGCCGGGTAAATGGCCCCGCCAGCGCGGATGGTGCCGTTGATCGCCTCAGGTTGATAGATCGCCTGGTAGTAGCCCCGAAGTTGACAGGTCAACCGGTCCAGGAATGTGCCGGCCATGCCATTCCAACGGGCACCGAAAAAGCGTGGCAGCCCGATCCCGGCGGCCCATCGGTCATGGTCGATCTCCGTGGCATCCGGCTCCATGGCATGGTGTGCTTCGTGGAGCAGCATGAACGTGATCAGCTCCTCGCCCACGGCGGGCTCATCCAGGAATCGCCGGGGGATGGTGATACCGCCATTGTTGATCACGGGCCAGAGCTTGGCATACGCGCCATCCTGCACGCTGATGGTGGATACGGGCGAACCATCGGAGGCCAGCACGCCGATCAGATGGGCGGCAAGCTCGGCCGTGCGGTTGTCCACGGGGCAGTCGCTTCGCGAGCCGGGGCAGGGAATGACGGTGCCACCTTCCGCCACCACCAACCGAAGCGGGTCGGGAGGGCAACTGTCCGATGATGCTGAAAAGAACAGGCTCCCCCATGTAGACTTGCGCCTGGTGAAGGCCAGG
This sequence comes from Flavobacteriales bacterium, assembly GCA_023382455.1. Classification (GTDB taxonomy): domain Bacteria; phylum Bacteroidota; class Bacteroidia; order Flavobacteriales_F; family PHOS-HE28; genus PHOS-HE28. The sequence continues at coordinate 166,888 of JAHDVX010000001.1, read as the reverse complement.
TTCAATTGGTGTTGCAGGCTGTCGTAGTCCGGATAAATGTGCGGCAATGCCAGGCAGTCGCACGTGCAGGGAAGGCCTGCGGTGTTCTTGAGCAGGATGGTTCCGGAAACCGGCTTTACGTCGGCGCAGGCCTTGCGCGCCAGGCCGGTATCCAAGGTGCGCGCCTCGCATGGCGGAGGCTGGCCTTGTCCGTGGTGCCAGCACAGCAGGGTGCACAGCAGGACCAGGGCCTTCCACATGGAGTGGCGCAACGGACGCATGCTCAGACCAGCTCCTCCCGGACGAACGTTGCCACCAGGTTCATGGTGTCCGGGTTGCCGCCGGCGCCGCCGGAACGCAGGATGCTGATGGGGTCCTCCTCGTCGGGTTCTCCCTCGATCCGGTACCGGATGATCAGGGTGAAGAACCCGTTGCCCGAGAAGGTCTGGCCGTTGATCCCCAACTTGAATGTGGAGACCTTCTTTGTTGCGGAGAGCACCACCGGAAGTGTTCCAGGTGCTTGTGGCTTTCCGGCGGACTTCGAGGCGGTGAAATCCAGGTTCAGCCCATCGGTGGAGACATAGTTGATCGTATCGCCGATGTTGCCCTTGAAGTCCAGGCTGGTGGAATGAGTGACCTCAATGAAGTATCGGTCCACTCCATGGGAATCGGTCTGGATGATGCGGCGGGTGGTGAATCGGTTGGGCATTTGCTTGGGCGTTTATCGGGGTTGAAAGCGATGGTTGCGGAGCCGGGTGTTCCTGGACGGCCCGTAAGTGTGGCACATTCCGGGCCGGGAGGTGCCTGGCTTGAACTATCCGTTTTTCCTGAGACGTGGAAGATCGGTGCGATGCCATTGTCCTTCCTGCGTTGCCAGGTGCTAAGGTGATCGGGTTAAGGCACCATGAAAATACCCGGAAACCGGTAATTCCATCCGGGAACACAAAAAGCATGGACAGGTCCAACCGGGGACAATGAAGAAGGGGCCGCCCTTTTTGGGACGGCCCCGGCCGGTATTGGTGTTCGGTCCAATTTCCGCGTACGCCCACGTTCACAGTGGCACCGCCAGGGCCAACGCGGTTGCGAGCAGGTTGTTCCGGGCTTTTATCGGGTCATGTTCTTGGTGGTCGGGTTTCGGGTCATGGTTGTTCATTGGGCCAAGTGTCCGGATGTGAACGATCTGCTTTCGATTCTTCCACCGGCCAGCACTCAGGCCGCCACCAAGCCCCAATGGATCGCCTTGGCCACGGCGGCGGTGTTGTTGCTCACCTCCATCTTCGAATAGATGGCCTTCACATGGGTGCGCACGGTCTCGAAGCCGATATCCAGCCGGTCCGCGATCATCTTGTAGCTCAACCCTTCCACCAGGGCGTGCAGCACTTCGCTTTCCCGGGGGCTCAACCGGCCGGCCGATGCATTCTCCTTTTCCGGCCGCAGCACCACGCGCACCTTGCGGCCGGTGCTGGGCAGCCGCCCCTCGTGCAGGTCTTCCAAGGCCCGGGCAATCGAGCCACTGTCCTCCATCGGCAGAACGTAGCCAACCACCGTGCTGCCGGGGAGTGGCCCGTTTTCCACCCCGCTCGTCACCAGGGCGATCAGTTGCATGGACCATTTTTCCTTGTTTGGATAGAAGCTGTTGGGTTTCGACATGAGCTGTGCTTTTCCTCTTATCGGGGGATGCCCGCCGATGTGAACGAGCCACCTGCCAACCACGGCCATGGTGGCATTCGGCTACCCGGACACCTTCCTCCCAAGCGGAACCCGGGCGTTCGCCCTGTTCACATTTCACACCCAATCCGATAGCAGGGTGGAGGGGGAATACCGGAAGAAGCCGCCCCGCCATTGGACAGAATGGAGATCATTGAGTATTATCGTGGCGAATTCCCCATTCATCGTGGGAAAAATCGCATCCATCGAAGTGTCGGCCGGTCACGATTGGCTACAGGGGTTGCTGTGCAACGAGCGGCAATCCATCCAACAATTGTACAACGTCCATTTTCCGGCCGTACGGAAGTACATCTTGGACAACAGTGGTACGCTGGACGACGCCCAAGACATCTTCCAGGAAGCTTTTCTTGTGCTCTGGCTTCGGGTGAAGGAGGGGCGCTACGAGGCCGGTACGAACGCCGATCCCGGCGGGTTCCTATTCCAAGTGGCCAAACACAAATGGCTGGACGTGCTCCGGTCCGCAAACCACAGGCACATGCGCGTGTTGCGTGACGAAGAGATGAGCGGGCTGGTAGCCGATACGGCCGGTCCCGGGACGGAGGACCAACTGGTCCGCCTGCGGTCCGTCTACGCGCGCCTGGATGCCAAGTGCCGCCAAGTACTGGACCTGTTCTACTTCGAACGGAAGGACCTGGCCACCATCGCGCGAACCCTGTCCGTGGAGGAGGAAAGCATCCGCACCATCAAGTACCGCTGCATGATGAAGCTTCGCGCGAGCCGCAAGATGATCAAGGGCGATAATCACCGGGAGGCATGAGACAGGGAGCATTGCGGCAGGAGGCTTTTGAGGAGTTGGAGGCCTACGTGTTGGGCACTATGGAGGAGGGGCAACGGATCACCTTCGAACAGAAGCTCGCCTCGGACCCTGAACTGCGTGAAGAACTCGAGCTGGAACGCGAGAACATCCTGGCCGTGGAAATGGCCGGTGTGGAGCGGACCCTGAAGGACCTTCGGGCGGCGCACGGAACAGGCTCAACCGAGGGAGGAAGCCGTTGGGCACCGCTGCTGAAGTATGCGGCCATGCTGGCCCTGCTCCTCGGAGCGGGGATCTGGTGGGCGGTCCGGCCATCGGCCCAGGAGCGGGTGTTTGCACAGTACTACCATCCTGACCCCGGCCTGCCCGTGCCCATGAGCGTGGTGAAGGACCCCGAGTTCCAGGATGCCATGGTGGCCTATAAACTGGAGGACTATGCCGAGGCCGTGGCCAAGTGGGAACCCTTGCTGCGAACGGACCCGGGCAATGACACCTTGCAGTTCTACATCGCCAGTGCCCTGTTGGCCCAAGGGAGGGCCGGGGAAGCCGTACCACACTTCCGGGAAGTGGCGGCGAATGCCGTATCAGCCTTCCAGGGCAAGGCCCGCTGGTTCCTCTACCTCGCCTACCTGCGAAGCGGAAACCACGAGGCCATGCGGCACATGGGCATCACCGATGATCCGGTCTATGGTGAACGCGCCCGGGAGATCGAGCGCCAATACAACCCGTGATGCGCCGCCTGCTGCTGCCCCTCGTGGTCGTCTTGGCAGCCGCAGTTCAGGCGCAGGACCTCGCATGGCGTGACTCGCTGATCAGGGACCTCTACAAGAAGGAGCGCTACGCGGACCTGGCCAAGGCCATTGAGCTGCAGGTGGAGCAGGCACCGGGCACCCCGTGGCAGGATTCGCTGCACCGGTACGTGTACAAATACGGCCGTGCCATGCGGAAGCTCACCGGGGGTGACGGCGCGGCGGCCGCCGAGTCCTTGGTGCAGCGTGTGCGCGAGCGGGGCAGGGCACCGTACTTGCTGGAAGCCCTGTTCGACCTGAGCTGGATCTATTACGAGGCCGGCCGTACCACCGATTATATCCGCACGGATTCCCTGGCGGTGGTGGTTGCGCAAAGCGATCCGGACATTCCCCGGGCCAAGCGGGGAAAGGCCTGCCAATACCTGGCCTTCGACTACAGCAGCGTGGGCGATCACACCGGTTCGGCCCGCTTTACGCAAATGGCGCTGGATGAATACGCCAAGGCAGATTCCATTCCGGCCGTGCAATGGTCCGAATCCTGGAACACCCTCGGTGTGGCGTTTTGGCATTTGGGCCGCATCCGCGATGCGGAGGCCAAGTACGGAGCGGCCCTGAAAGCGTTGGAGGGCGACAGCAGCGAGGCCGCGATCAACCGCCGCATCTCCACGCTGGGCAACCTGGGCGTGCTGTGGCAGAATGCCGGCGACCTGCCCCGGAGCCGCAGTTACTACTACCGCTCCATGCGGGAGAGCAACAAGCTCATCGCCGCCGCTACGGATCCCTCCACGCGTGACGAGGCCATCGTGAACCGCTCCCGCACCTACCTCAACCTGGCCACGGTGTACCAAGGTCTGGGTGACCTCGGCCAGGCACACCAACTGCTGGAGCTGGCTTGGGCCGACCGGAGCCGGATCCTCTCGCCGGACGATCCCCAACTGCTTGCCGTGCGCGAGCGGCAGGGCGATGTGGCCTTGGCCTCCGGCGATCCGGCCCAGGCGGCGGAGCTGGTGCGCTCCTACGTGGCCGCGTGCGAGGCCAAGTACGGCGGGCACAGTGAGGAGTATGCCCGGGCCGTGGCGAAGCTCGGTGAAGTGCGCATGCAACAAGGCCAGGCCGCGCAGGCCGATTCCCTCTTCGCGATAAGCATAGCGGCCAGCAAGGCCAGCGGCCCGGAGGAGACCAGCCAGACCTTGGTGCAGGCCCTGCTGCGGCGTGCAGCGCTACGGGGCGCTTCCGGCGATCATGCCGGGTCCATGGCAGACCTCCGGGAGGCCCGCCGGATCGAGGTGAACATCGGCGGAAAGGAGAGTTACCGCGTGGCGCGCGTGGACGTGCTGCTGGCGGAGCAGGCCTTCCCATTGAAGCAGTACGCCGAGGCCCGGGCCTTCGCCGACATCGCCTTGCACGCCATGCGGGATAGGATCCAGGCCGTGCAGTCCTCCGGCCTTCCGTTGATGTTCACGGACCCGCACATCCTCCCCGATGCCATCTATTGGAAGGTCCGGGCCGAACAAGCCCTGGGGACGGGCACCGATGCCGCGGAATGGAACAAGGAGCTCGACCTGGCGATCCGCTACCTGGCCCGCAGCCACGCCGCCGTGAAGGATGAAAGTTCCAAGCTCCTGCTCGTGGCGGCCCAACAGCGCCTGTTCGACCTGGCCTTGGAAACAGCCTACGCCAGCTACGCAAAGTCCGCTTCGGAGCAGGACCTGCAACGCTTCTTCACGCTCACCGAGACCGATCGTTCCATCCTGCTGAAGGACCGCCTGAACAGCTTTTCCAGCATGCGCTTCGCCGGGGTGCCGGACAGCCTCATCGCCTTGGAGCATGAACTGACCACCGCCTTGGCACAACTTCCGGAGGACCGGGAGGCTCTGGCCCAAGGCGATGTGCAGGCCGGGCGCTTCAAGGACCTGCTGCGCACCTTCGAGCAGCATTACCCGCGCTACTTCGATCTGCGTTACGGGGAACGGAAGCCATCTCTCGCCGAAGTGCGCAAGGCGCTGCTGACGCCCGAACGCCAACTGCTTATCTATGCCAGGACCGCGGAGCACCTCTATGCCTTGGTGATCGGGCCACAGGCGGCCAGCATCACCCGGCTCGATACGGCGGGCCTGCGGGCGGCGGTGAAAGGGTTGAAGCAAGCCGTGGACCGGCGCGAGACCACGGCATTCGCGGAGCATGCCCACGCACTGCACCAGTTGGTGTTCGCCCCCGTGGCGGACCGGCTTACCGCACCGGAACTGCTCATCGTTCCAGACGGCGAACTGGGCACGCTGAACTTCGAGCTGCTGCTTTCCGAGCCCGGCGTGGCGCACTACACGGACCATCTGCTCATCCAGCGCTACACCGTGGCCTACCTGCTCAGTGCCACCGTGGCCATCCAGTTCGCCGGTCTGGCACGGGAGCGGGCCAACGGCGTACTGGCCCTGGCACCCGGCTTCAGCGACCGGGTGAAGGCGGATTACCGCAAGGCCGTGACCGACAGCACCATGTTGGACGATCGGTTCTTCCGCTACGTGCGGCAACCCTTCGCGGTGATGACCGCCCAGGCCCTGGGCCGCTCGCCATCAGCCCAGGTGCTCACGGGCCAGCAGGCCAGTGAAGGGCACTTCCGCGAGAGGGCCGGCAAGTACGGTATCCTCTACTTGGGCACCCATGCCGAAATGGACCCTTCCTACCCGATGTACTCGCGCCTGGTGCTCAGCAAGGGTGGTGCAGGTCTGGAACCGGATGACGACGGTTACCTCCATGCCTATGAGATCTACGAACTGGACCTGCGTGCCCAGCTGGCCGTGCTCACCGCCTGCGAAAGCGGGGCAGGCAAGGAAGAGGCCGGGGAGGGCATCCGCTCGTTAGGTGCCAGCTTCGCCTACGCCGGTTGCCCAAGCATGGTGGTCGCCCTTTGGAATATCGACGAGAAGACAAGCGCGGGCATCGTCACCCGCTTTCATGAGCTGCTCCGGGATGGCATGGCCAAGCATGCGGCGTTGCGCCAGGCCAAGTTGGAGTTCCTAGCCACGGCCAAGGATGACCTGGTCCATCCTTATTACTGGGCAGGCCTGGTGTTGATCGGTGATCTGGAGCCGGTGCACCTGCGGCGCAACTGGAACCCGCTCTGGATTGCGGCCATTGCCTTGGCGTTGGCTGCTGCGGGCATCGTTGCCTGGAAAGGCCGAAAACGGAGCGGGCTTCAATACTGAGCCGGTGAGGAAGATCCGTTCTCTTTTTCCATCAGGTGGAATAACGATGTGGTGCAAAGGTTCAAGAGAGCGAGAGTGCCGCTCCTCTCGCACTCTCGCACTCTCGTACCCTTGAGCAGTCAGTTACTTTCATGCCGCCTCAATAACCTCTGGCGTGGTCCTCCCCACGCGGGTCTGCCCCACCCTCGAGCTTGCCGTCCGGCCTCACCAGCACGGCATCCACCCGCCCGAGCGGGCGGCGTGCCTTGAAATGGTGGCCCATGTGCACCAACCGAAGGCTGTCCTGTTTGGCAATGCTTCCCACCTCGGCCTGGATGGTATCCGGGAGCCATTGGTGGTGGAAACGGGGAGCGTTCACCGCCTGCTGCATGCCCATGCCGTGGTCCACCACGTTCAAGATCACTTGGAACACCGAAGTGGGAATGGTGCTTCCCCCGGGGGAGCCCAGGACCATGAACAGCTCGCCATTGCGCTCCAGAATGGTGGGTGCCATGGAGGAAAGCATGCGTTTGCCGGGAGCCACGGAATTGGCCTCTCCGCCGGTGAGCCCGTAGTTGTTCGGGACCCCGGGGGCGGCGCTGAAATCATCCATCTCATTGTTCAGCACGAACCCGGCACCACCCACCACCACGCCGCTGCCATACATGCCGTTGAGGGTGGTGGTGCATGAAACCGCGTTCCCTTCGGCATCCACGATGGAGATGTGGGTGGTCTGTTCATGCTCCACAGGCGGCTCCCCAGCCAGGATCCGGGTACTCGGTGTGGCCCGCTCCGGATCGAAATCGGCCAAGCGCTCCGCGATGTATTGATCGCTCAACAGGCCGGCCACAGGCACCTCCGTGAAGCAGGGGTCGCCGAAATGCACGGAACGGTCGGCGAATGCCCGCCGCTCCACCTCCACCATGCGGTGTATGGTGGGTGCGGTTTGCCAGCCGGACCGCCGGACGTCCATGCCTTCCATGCCCTCGAGCATTTGCAGCAACAGCACGCCTCCACTGGATGGTGGGGGCATGCTGATCACTTCCGTATCCCGGTAACGGCCTTTCACCACTGGCCTCCACACCGGTGTGTACCCGGCAAGGTCCTGGGCCGAGATCAAGCCGCCCGTGCGGTCCATCTCCGCCACGATCGCCCGGGCCGTCTCTCCCCGGTAGAAGCCGTCCGGCCCCAGGTCGCGGATCCGTTCCAGGGTGTTGGCCAGCTCCGGCTGGAAGAGGGTATCACCCACCTGCCACCTGTCCTTGGCGGTGAATGCATTGGGCCGGCTGCTGTACAGGCGCAGCTTGCGCAGGCACCCGTTCAGGTCCTTCGCTTCCAGCGGGGAAAGGACACAACCATGGCGGGCCAGCTCAATGGCCGGTTGGATCAGGCGTGCCATGGGCAATCTCCCCAGACTGTCGTGCAAGGCAAAGAGCCCGGCCACACTGCCCGGCACGCCGCAGGACAGCGCCCCCAGTTCGCTGATGTCGGGATCGGCACGGCCGTCCTTTCCAATGAACATGTCGTGGGTGGCCGCGGCAGGGGCGGTTTCGCGGAAATCCAAGGCGAGGCTCCGGCCATCGGCCTGCCGCAGCACCAGGAATCCGCCACCACCGATGTTGCCCGCCCACGGGGAGGTGACGGCCAGTGCCCAGTGCACCGCTACGGCCGCATCCACTGCATTGCCCCCATCGCGTAGCACAGCCACCCCGATGGCCGTGGCCATGGGATGCGCGCTGACCACCATGGCGTGGTCAGCCATTGCGCCGTGCTCGATGGAACCTCCGGATGCGGCGTGCTTGGAGAGTGGCCGACATCCTGCCAGGACCACGATGAGCAGGACGCACCGGAGAGTAGTGCTTCCGACCCTGTGGATCATGAATGGGCCGGAAAGTTAATGAGGTGCTGCCGATCCAGGCAGGGGAGGATAAAACTTTCAGCCCGCCGGGATTGGTCCGACCATCGGTCCGTACCGCCGATGCTGAAGACCGCGCCCCCGGAAAGCAAAAAGCCCCGGCCATTGCTGACCGGGGCTTCCGTTGACAGGTTTGATGCGGCTTACATCATGCCGCCCATGCCGCCCATGTCGGGCATGTGGGCGGGAGCCTTCTCTTCCTTCTCCTCGCTGATCACGCACTCGGTGGTGAGCAGCATGCTGGCGATGGAAGCGGCGTTCTCCAGGGCCACGCGGGTCACCTTGGTGGGGTCGATCACACCGGCGGCGTACAGGTTCTCGTACTCTTCGGTGCGGGCGTTGAAGCCGAAGTCGGCCTTGCCGTCGCGCACTTTTTGCACCACGATGCTGCCCTCCATGCCGGCGTTGGCCACGATCTGGCGCAGCGGCTCCTCCAGCGAGCGGCGCACGATGGCGATGCCGGTGGTCTCATCGGCGTTGTCGCCTTCCATTTTCTCCAGCGCCTTCTGGGCACGGATGTAGGCCACGCCGCCGCCCGGCACGATGCCTTCCTCCACCGCGGCGCGGGTGGCATGCAGCGCGTCGTCCACGCGGTCCTTCTTCTCCTTCATCTCCACCTCGGTGGCGGCGCCGATGTACAGCACGGCCACGCCACCGGCCAGCTTGGCCAGGCGCTCCTGCAGCTTCTCCTTGTCGTAGTCGCTGGTGGTGGTCTCGATCTGGGCCTTGATCTGGTTCACGCGGGCGGTGATGTCGGCCTTTTTGCCCGCGCCGTTCACGATGGTGGTGTTGTCCTTGTCGATGCTGATCTTCTCGGCCTTGCCCAGGAAGCTCAGGTCGGCGTTCTCCAGTTTGAAGCCGCGCTCCTCGCTGATCACCGTGCCGCCCGTGAGGATGGCGATGTCCTCCAGCATGGCCTTGCGGCGGTCGCCGAAGCCGGGGGCCTTCACGGCGGCCACCTTCAGGGCGCCGCGGATCTTGTTCACCACCAGGGTGGCCAGGGCCTCACCGTCCACGTCCTCGCTGATGATCAGCAGGGGCTTGCCCGTCTGCGCGGCCTTTTCCAGTACCGGCAGCAGCTCCTTCATGGTGCTGATCTTCTTGTCGTAGATCAGGATGTAGGCGTTCTCCAGCTCGGCCTCCATCTTGTCCGCGTTGGTCACGAAGTAGGGGCTGAGGTAGCCACGGTCGAACTGCATGCCTTCCACCACTTCCACGGTGGTGTCGGTGCCCTTGGCCTCCTCCACGGTGATCACGCCTTCCTTCTTCACCTTGGCCATGGCCTCGGCGATCAGGCTGCCGATCGTCTCGTCGTTGTTGGCGCTGATGGCGGCCACTTGCTTGATCTTGGCGTTGTCGTCGCCCACGGCCTTGCTCATCTTCTTCAGGTCGGCCACCACGGCGGACACGGCCTTGTCGATGCCGCGCTTGAGGTCCATGGGGTTGGCGCCTGCGGCCACGTTCTTCAGGCCGGCGGTGACGATGGCCTGGGCCAGTACCGTGGCGGTGGTGGTGCCGTCACCGGCGATGTCGGCGGTCTTGCTGGCCACCTCCTTCACCATTTGGGCGCCCATGTTCTCCACGGCGTCCTTCAGTTCGATCTCCTTGGCCACGGACACGCCGTCCTTGGTCACTTGGGGAGCACCGAATTTCTTGTCGATGATCACGTTGCGGCCCTTGGGCCCGAGGGTCACTTTCACGGCGTTCGCCAGATGGTCCACGCCCCGCTTGAGGCGGTCGCGGGCCTCCACTTCGAATTGAATGTTCTTTGCTGCCATTTAGAGCTTGGTTGTTTCGTTGGTTGGGATCGTGCGCTGGTCCAGCGCACCTGTCGCGTCGACCCACTGGGTCGACTGTACATTAGTTCAGGATCGCGTAGATGTCGCTCTCGCGCATGATCATGTAGTCCTTGCCGTCGAGGGAGAGCTCGGTGCCGCTGTATTTGCCGTACAGCACCTCATCGCCCACCTTCACGCTCAGCGGCGTCACCTTGCCATCCTCGGCCACACGACCGGTGCCGATGGCGATGATCTTGCCGCGTTGGGGTTTCTCCTTTGCGGTGTCGGGGATGATGATCCCGCCTTTGGTGGTCTGTTCAGCGGCTGCTGCTTCTACGAGCACGCGGTCGGCCAGGGGCTTCACTTTGGTCGCCATGGTGTGGTTGGATTGAATTTGAGTTGCGGTCACGCGCCCAGCCATTCCCGTGCCAAGGCCCGGTGCCTGCCAAAGGGTCGCGGTCGATGAAAAAACGCCTGCCGTTCCTGTCAGGCTCAAACTGACAGGCTGGCTGGGATTACTGCTCCGGAACCGGGATGGTCACCGATGCACTGTCCGTGGGGGCCACCACGCTGTTCACGTTCGGGGCCTCGTCCAAGGTGATGGGGGCGTCCAGGTTGTCGCCCACCACGGTAGTGTTCTGCAGGGAGGCGGACACCAGGCACAGCACCATCAGGGCGGTGACCAGGGTCCACGTGGCCTTTTCCATGAAGTCGGCCGTGCGCTGCACGCCACCGATCTGCTGGGCGCCGGTAAAGCCGGCCGCGAGGCCGCCGCCCTTGGGGTTTTGGGCCAGTACGACCAGGCCCAACAGGACGGCCAGAATGATGATGATGATGGAAATGGCGACCATGTCTACTTGTTCATGCGGGCCTCCAGGGCCTTCGAAAGGGCTGCGAAGTAAATGCTTTTCTCCGGATGCTTGGCAGCCAATCGGTCATATACCTCCCGGGCCTTTGCGAAATTGCCCTGTTTCTCGTGGATCCGGGCCAGGGTCTCGCTCACCAGGCCATCATCCTGCAGGCTGCGCTTGGCCGCCTGCTGCGGGGTGAAGAAGGCGGCCTTGGCGGTGGGGACCGCCGGGGTGCTTTGCCCGATGAAGCGGTCCATGATCTCCCGTTGGCTTTGTGCCGGCTTGGCAGTGGGCGGTGCCGGGGGCGTGTTCCCAGGTTCCACGGCTTTCGGGGCGGAGGTTCCACGGTCCTTTGGGGGTTGGGGCGGAAGGGTAGGGCCCTGTGCGAGCCAATCGGCCAGGCTCATGCGCTGTGGGGCGGCTGTTGCCGTCTCCTCCGAAGTTTGGTCCGCCTTGCCGAACGGCTCCGTTCCGGTGCCCTGTGCGACCGTCGGTCCGGGTATGGGCTCCGGCGCCGGTTCGGGTGGTGGCGGCTTGGCCGGCAGTTGGCTGAGGTCGTATTCCTGCGTGCGGATGGCCTCCACGAAAAGGCGGTCGAGCAGATCGCGCTCCGGTTGCTCCTGGGTCGGAGCGGCTGGGCTGATCGCTTCCTTCTGCTCCGGTTCGGGGGCTGGCGGCGGCGGGTCCACCGGAATGGGGGCCGCATGGTCCCGGGGCAATGCATCCGATCCCGGTACCGCCTCCGGTGCCGCCACGGGTTCTGCGGCGTGGGCTTCCGGCTGCGGGGTTGGATGTGGCGCCTCGGGCAAGGGCAGGTCCTTCACCACGCGCAGGGGGGCGGGCAAAGGCGCGGATTCCTTGTGGGTCAGGTCATACAGCACCGCACGGGAGGGCAGGAAGGCGGCCGGTGCGTGGTTCGGGTCGTTCGCGAGCAGGTCGCTGGTGCCGTGCTGCCCCACGGCCAGCAGCAGGTGTGCACCGCTGAACCAGGGAAAACGATCGGCCATGGAGCGAAGTGCCTCCAGGTCGCCCTCGTTCACCTGCGAGGGGTCTTCCAGCAATCGGTTCAGGCGTTCGCGGTCCATGGCGGGGCTGGCTACCAGTCGCCCAAAGTACGGTCGAAGATGTCCTGGGCGAGCTGTTTGCCGATCTCCTGCACCAGGGCATCTTCCACGGTGCTGAGGTCCTGTGTGCTGGAGTAGTCGGCGAAGCGCGAAAGGGTCAGGTCCGCATCCTTCCGGGGCTCGGGCCGGTTGGTGTACCGGATGGTGACGGTGATGGTGAGCCGGTTCATGGCGGCGGTTTCATTGGCCTGGATGGCCACGGGCTGCACGTCATAGCCGGTGACGGCGCCCTCATAGGCGATGTCGCCGTCGGCGGGCACCAGGTTCAAGGGGGTCTGGGCCTGCATCAGGTCGCGCAGGGCTTCGGTGAGGGTGAGCGCCGACTGGGGGGGGCAGAGCGGTGCGCGCGGCGAAAGGCTGGCCACGCTGAGCGTCTTGGCCGATGGGGGTACGGAGCCGCCGCTCAGCGAATAGTTCACCGTGCAACCACCGGCCGCCAGGAGGGCCAGGCCGATCAACGCCGAGCTTAGTCGATGTTCCACTCCTTGATCTTGCGGTAAAGGGTGCGTTCGCTGATGCCCAGTTCCTGTGCAGCCTTCTTGCGCTTGCCCCGGTGCTTGTCCAGGGCCTTGCGGATCAGTTCCTTTTCCTTTTCCTCCAGGCTGAGGGATTCCTCCACCTCGGTGTGGTCCACTTCCTCCTCCTCCTCCTGCGGCATGCGGATGCTCATGCCCGGGTTGCCGGCGCCCGCGAAGAGGATGTTTTCCGGGTAGGGCTGCACGGGCTGCACCGCGATGGGGTGCCCCCCGGTGAGGGCGCTCACCTGGTCCTTCAGTGCATTCAGGTCCTTCTTCATGTCGAAGAGGAACTTGAAGATCAATTCCCGCTCGTTGATGCCCTCAGGCCCCCCGGCGGTTTCGCCGTTATGACCGGCAGGCACCAGGCCCATGTTCTCCGCGGGCAGGTAGCTGCGCAGGGTTTCCACGGTCACGGTGCGGTCCTTTTCGATCACGCTCAGCTGTTCGGTGAGGTTGCGCAGCTGGCGCACGTTGCCGGGCCAGCGGTAGTTGGAGAGCAGCTGCCGGGCTTCCTCGGTGAGGGTGAGCGGCGGGGCCTTGTAGCGTGCGGCGGCCTCCTGGGCGAACCAGCGGAAGAGCAGGTGGATGTCCTCCTTGCGCTCGCGTAACGCCGGCACGTGGATCGGTACCGTGTTGAGGCGGTAGTACAGGTCCTCGCGGAACTTGCCGCGCTGCACGGCCTGCAGCATGTTCACGTTGGTGGCGGCGGTCACGCGCACGTTGGTCTTCTGCGCCTTGCTGCTGCCCACGCGGATGAACTCGCCGCTCTCCAGCACGCGCAGCAGGCGTACTTGGGTGCTCAGGGGCAGCTCGCCCACCTCGTCCAGGAAGATGGTGCCGCCGTTGGCCACCTCGAAGTAGCCTTTGCGGGCCTCGTGCGCGCCGGTGAAGGAGCCTTTTTCGTGGCCGAAGAGCTCACTGTCGATGGTGCCCTCCGGGATGGCGCCGCAGTTCACCGCGATGTAGGGGCCGTGCTTGCGCGCGCTGAAGGCATGCACGATCTGGGGCATCACCTCCTTGCCGCTGCCGCTTTCGCCGCTCACCAGTACGCTCAGGTCCGTGGGGGCCACCTGTGCGGCGATCTCGATGGCGCGGTCCAGCAGGGGCGAGGCGCCGATGATGCCGAAGCGTTGCTTGATGGGTTGCACGTTCATGCCGGGTGCTGGATTCGGTGAAGCAGGGCCAAGGGTTCCCCCTGCAGGGAGCCGGGGGTGGAGCTGGTGATGCGCACCCGGATGAAATCACCAGGTTTCAGCGCCGTGCCGTCGGCCAAGGCCTTGGGCACGATCACCACGGCGTTCTGGGTATTGCGGCCCTGCATGAATTCCGTGCTGCGCTTGCTCACACCCTCCACCAGCACCTTGTGTTCCTGCCCCACATAGCCCGCAAGGCGCTTGGCGGAGCTGTTCCGCTGTGCCTCGATGATCTCGGTGAGCCGCCGGCTCTTTACCTCCTCGGGGACATCGTCCTCATGGCGGCGCGCGGCCAAGGTCTTGGGCCGTTCGCTGTACTTGAACATGAAGGCCATGTCGTAGCCCACTTCCGCCAGCAGGCTGAGGGTTTCCTGGTGTTCCTCCTCCGTTTCGCCGCAGAAGCCGCTGATGATGTCCGTGCTCAGGGCGCACTCGGGCATGTGCCGGCGGATGCTGGCCACCCGCTCCAGGTACCAGGCGCGGTCGTAGCCCCGGTTCATGCGCTGCAGCACGGCACTGCTGCCGCTCTGCACGGGCAGGTGGATGTACTTGCAGATGTTGTCGTGCCGGGCCATCACGGCCAGCACCTTGTCGGTCATGTCCTTGGGGTGGCTGGTGCTGTAGCGGATCCGCAGCCCCGGGCAGTTCATGGCCACCAGCTCCAGCAGGTCGGCAAAGTCGGTCACCGGCAGCGAAGGGTCCTTCACCGTGCCGCGGGCGTCGATGTTCCAGCGGTAGCTGTCCACGTTCTGGCCCAGCAGCGTCACTTCCTTGTAGCCTTTGTCCGCCAAGTCCCGGCATTCCCCCAGGATGGTCTGCGGGTCGCGGCTGCGCTCGCGGCCCCGGGTGAAGGGCACCACGCAGAAGGCGCACATGTTGTCGCAGCCCCGCATGATGGTGACGAAGGCCGTCACCCCGTTGCTGTTCAGCCGCACCGGCACGATCTCACCGTAGGTCTCCTCCCGGCTCAGCAGCACGTTCACCGCGCGCTGGCCGCTGCCCACCTCGTCCAGCAGCTTGGGCAGGCTGCGGTAGGCATCGGGGCCCACCACCAGGTCCACCACCTTTTTTTCCACCAGCAGGTTCTCCTTCATGCGCTCGGCCATGCAGCCCAGCACACCCACCTTCAGCTCCTTGTTGCCGGCCTTCAGGCGGTTCATCTCGTTGATGCGCTGCATCACCGTGTACTCCGCCTTCTCCCGCACGCTGCACGTGTTCAACAGCACCAGGTCGGCTTCTTCCGCGCTTTGCACCGCCACGTAGCCGTCCTTCGCCAAAATGCCCGCCACGACCTCGCTGTCGTTCACGTTCATCTGGCAGCCGTAGCTTTCGATGTAGACCTTCTTGCTCATCCGAAAAGGTTGCAAAGGTACCGGATCCCGGATTTGTTCTGTCAGTATGACAGTTCGCCGGCAACCCTGCCCATCCACACACGGGCCTGACCCGGTTCCGAAAGGGCCCGGCGGCGCCGCAGAACGCCATTTGCTGCTCCCCAAGCCGCAATCTCCCCACCCGCCTATATTTGCCGACCTTTTAAGAATCAAGTAGATGGCAGTTATCGGTAAGATCCGCGAGCGGGGCACCCTGCTGGGGATCATTGTGGGCGGCGCGTTGGTGCTGTTCGTGGTGGGCGATTTCATCGGCAACCGCAGTGGTGCGCAGGACCGCAACGTGGGCTCCATCGCCGGCAATGAGGTAAGCGTGCAGGCCTATTCGGAACTGGTGGACCGGCAGGTCGACCTCTACCGGCAGAACGGCACCACCGTGGACGACCAGCTGCAGCAGCAGGTGCGCAACGGCGTTTGGAATGACCTGCTGCGCCAATTCACCCTCAGCGAGGAGGCCGAGAAGGCCGGGTTCGGAAACACCATCAGCCGGGAGGAGTACGACGATATCCGCTTCGGCAACAACATCCTGCCGGATTTCCGGAACAACCAGAACTTCATCGACCCCGCCACCGGGCAGGTGAGCAAAGAGCAATTGCGCAAGTACTTCAAGTATGTGCAGGAGAACAACATCCCGCTGTACGACATGCAAAAGCGCACCTTCGTGCCGCAGCGCATCCAGGCCAAGTACAACGACCTGGTGAAGAAGAGCTGCTTCGTGAACAGCGCCCAGGTGCGCGATGAGTGGGCCGCCAAGAACACCAAGGCCGACTTCCAGTTCGTGGCCCAGCGCCTGGACGCTGAACCGGACAGCCTCCACCCGGTGAGCGATACCGAGCTGCGCCGCTTCTACGACGCGCACAAGAACGACCGCAAGTACCGCCAGACGGCCTCGCGCGGCTTCGCCTACGTGAGGTTCAACGCCAGCCCCACGCAGGAGGACATCGATAATGCCCGCCAGGACATGATGGGCCTGAAGACCGACTTCGAACAAGCCCGTGGACTGAAGGCCGATAGCGCGCTGGTGATGGCCTATGCCGACACCAAGAACCCCGTGCCGACCGCCTACCAGGAAGGGACCGCCGACCACCTGAACGATTCGCTGATCATTCATGCCGACACCGGCACCGTGGTGGGCCCCTACCGCGACGGTAATACCTGGAAACTGGTGAAGGTGGCCCGCCTGGCCGATGTGGAGGAGGCGCGCGTACGCCATATCCTGCTCACCAGCCAGGGCGAAGACGCGGCCGTGAAACAACGGGCGGACAGCATCCTCAACGTGGTGAAGCGCGACCGCAGCAAGTTCGGCGAGCTGGTGGAGAAGTTCTCCGACGACCCTGGAAGTAAGAGCACCGGCGGCGTCTATGAATGGTTCAACCGGGAGCGCATGGTGCCCGAGTTCACCAAGGCCAGCTTCGATGAGAAGGTGGGCGCCATCACCGTGGTGAAGACCAGCTACGGATATCACGTCGTGGAAGTGCTGGGCCAACGCTCCCGCAAGGAGCGCCAGGTGCTCACCATCGACCGCAAGATCGCGCCGGTGCAGGCCATGAAGGCGGCCTGGAAGACCGCCAACGAGTTCTCCCTGAATCACCCCGACTCCGCCTCCTTCCGCAAGGCGGCCGAGGAGCAGGGCCTGGTGTACACACCCGTAACGGACCTGCGCCCGGAGCAGAACTTCGTGCCGGGGCTGCAGGATGCCAATGAAGTGGTGCGCTGGGTGAACCACGCCCAGCCCGATGCCAAGAGCAGCGAGCCCTTGGCCAGCGGTGACAGCTACGTGGTCTGCACCCTGCTGGCCGTCCGCGAGCCGGGCGTGCCCGAGCTGGCCGATGTGCGCGAGAAGTTCACCACCGAGGTGCGCAAGGAGAAGAAGGCCGCAGCCATCGCCGAACGCATGAAGGGCAAGACCGACCTGCAGGCCTTGGCCACGGAGCTGGGCACCACCGTCCAGAACTCGGGCAACATGGCCTTCAATGCGAACTCCCTGCCCGGTGGGTACAGCGACATCCGCGTGGTGGGCTCCATCTTCGGCCTGGCCAACGGCAGCACCAGCGCCCCGATCATCGGGGACATGGCCGTGTACGTGGCCCACATGAACACCCTGACCCCCGCGGGCGACATGCCCGAGGGCGCCGAGGACGTGAAGATGCTCACCGACCGCGTGCGCAACCGCGCCGCCGGCCAGGTGTTCAACGCCTTGAAGGAAGCCGCTGACGTGCAGGACAACCGCTCGCAGTTCTATTGATCCCTGCGGGGAAACCGCTTGAAGGAACGGAGGCCTTGGCCTCCGTTCCTGTTTCAGGCCCTTCGTTCGTGCCGCCCGTCAGCGCAGGTGCTCCAGCCGTTCGGCGTCCAGCCGCACCAGGATGGCCAGCAGCACGGTGAACCCGATCAAGGAGCTGCCGCCGTAGCTGAAGAAGGGCAGCGGAATGCCGATCACCGGCGCCAGCCCGATGGCCATGCCCACGTTGATCATCAGGTGCAGGAAGAAGATGCTGGCCACGCAGTAGGCGTAGATCCGGGTGAACCGGGACCGCTGCCGCTCGCTCACCTGGATACAGCGCAGGATCAGCGCACCGAAGAGCAGCACCAGCACCGTGGAGCCCACGAACCCCCATTCCTCGCCCACCGTGCAGAAGATGAAGTCCGTGCTTTGCATGGGCACGTACTTGTACTTGGTGAAGGTGCCCTGCTTGTAGCCTTTGCCCAGCAGGCCCCCGCTGCCGATGGCCGTCTTGCTCTGCTCCACGTTGTAGCCGTAGCCGCGCGGATCATACTCCAGGCCCAAGAGCACCCGGATGCGCGTTTGCTGGTGCAGGGGCATGCGGTCCACCAGGCGGTCCACACTGCTGATGAAGGCGGCGCTGCCCAGGAAGGCGAAGAGCAGGTAGGCGTAGATCCGCTTGCGGCGATGCTTGAAGACGAACTTCCGGACGAACAGGAAGATCAGCAGGCAGAACACGCCCAGCAGGAAGATCAGGAAGTATTGGCCGTGCATCTCCCAGCCGGTGAAGGGAATGGCATGGGTGCTCTCCTTCATGATCAGGGAGAGCACCACCAGGATGGCAGCCATGATGGCGATGAGCAGGATGTTGCCCGACAGTCCTTCGCGGTAAAGCACCAGCACGAAGGCCCCGCTCACCAGGGCGGTACCGGTGTCCGGCTGTAGCAGGATAAGCGCCACCGGCAGCAGGATCAGCATGGCGGCAATGACCCGGGAGCGCACTTCCTGCAATGTTTTCAGCCCGCTCAGGTATTTGCTCAGGGCCAAGGCCGTGGCAAACTTGCTGAACTCCGCCGGCTGGATGCCGAAACCGCCCACGCCGAACCAGGCCTTGGCGCCGTTCACTTCCCGGCCCACCAGCAACACCAGCACCAGCAACACCAGCACGAAGGCGTAGATCGGATAGGCCAGGTTGCGGAAGAACTCCCCGTGCACCAGGAGGATGCCGGCCCCCAGCAGCAGGGAAACGCAGATCCAGATGCTCTGTGCGCCGTATTCGCGTGCCGTGTCGAACAGGTTGGCATGGTCCGGGTCGTAGGCCGCGCTGTAGATGTTGGCCCAGCCCATGGCCATCAGCAGCAGGTAGAGCCCCACCAGCGGCTTGTCCATGTTGCGGATGATGCTGTCCCTGGGGTTCATTGCCGGCGGCGCTTGCTCACGAATTTCACGTAGTTCTTCTCCGTGGCGATCAGGTTCGCATCCTCCATCTCCTTCAGCAGTTCCGGGCGGGAGATGCTGTCCGTGAGGTACTGCTCCATGCACAGGCTGGCGATGGGCGCGGCCCAAGTGCCGCCGAAACCGGAGTTCTCCACGTACACCGCGATGGCGATCTTGGGATCCTCCATGGGTGCGAAGGCGATGAACACCGCGTGGTCCTTGCCGTGCGGGTTCTGGGCGGTGCCGGTCTTGCCGCATACGGTGATCCCCGGGATCCGTGCACGCCGGGCCGTTCCGCCGGGCTCGTTCACGACCCGCCGCATGCCTTCCACGATGGGGGGGAACCACTTGTCGTCCACCATGGTCTCATGCCGCTGCACATGCTTGTTCAGGCTGTCCGGCGAGCCGATGGCGCGCACCACGTGCGGGTCGTAGTAATAGCCCCGGTTGGCGAAGATCGCGGCCAGATTGGCCATCTGCGTGGGCACCACCAGCACCTCACCCTGGCCGATGCTCAAGGAATAGATCGTGCTGAACGCCCACTGCAGGGGGCCGTACATGCGGTTGTAATAGTCCACACCGGGGATGCTTCCGCCCTTGGCCGCTGGCAGGTCCAGGGCGGGCGGGTGCCCCAGTCCGAAGCTTTCCATGTAGGTTTTCCACGTGGCCATGCCGAGGGCCGCGTCCTTGAACCGGTTCGGGTCCTTGCCTTGCTCGATCTCGCGTTTGAACACGTGGTAGAAGTACGGGTTGCACGACATCTGCACGGCCTCCTCCACGTTCCGGGCATCGGGGTGG
This sequence comes from Flavobacteriales bacterium, assembly GCA_023382455.1. Lineage (GTDB taxonomy): Bacteria > Bacteroidota > Bacteroidia > Flavobacteriales_F > PHOS-HE28 > PHOS-HE28. Next base: position 147,270 of record JAHDVX010000001.1, on the reverse strand, counting down.
GCGTGGCAGCCCACCAGGGACTTGTTGCAGGCGAAGCTCGTATTGAGGTTGATCACGCCCTCGTCCAAGGCAATGGCCGCCTGCACCAGCTTGAAGATGGAGCCCGGCGGATACTGCGCCTGCAGTGCACGGTCGAACAGGGGCACCAGTGAATCCTGCTGGAGGGTCCGGTAGTTGGTGTTGCGCACCCGGCCCACCAGCAACGATGGGTCGTAGGTGGGCGAGCTCACCAGGGCCAGGACCTCGCCGGTGCGGGGGTCCAGCGCCACGATGCTGCCCTTCTTGTTGCGCATCAGGCGCTCGCCCAGCTCCTGCATCTTGAGGTCGATGCCGGTGTACAGGTTCTTGCCCTCGTGCGCCAAGGTGTCGTACTGCCCGCCCTTGAAGCGGCCCTGCACATTGTTGTGCACGTCCACCACCACGTACTTCACGCCGCGCTTGCCGCGCAGCTCCTTCTCGTAATAGCTCTCCAGGCCGCCCACACCGATCACGTCGCCGGGCTTGTAGTACGGGTCCTGCTCCACCTTGCGGGCGCTCACCTCGCTGAGGTAGCCCAGCATGTGGGCCGCCACGTGGGGCGGATAGGCACGCAGGGTGCGGCTTTGTCCGTAGAAGCCCGGGTATTTGTACAGGTGCACCGAAATGGCCGCGTATTGCTCGGCCGTGATCTGCCGCTCGAATTCGCTGGGCTTCCATTGCGAGTATTCGCGCGCCTTGTGCAGCCGTTCGCGCACCTGGTCCAAGGGCACGTTGAGCAGGGTGGAGAGCCCAAGGGTGTCCAGGTCCTTCACTTCGCGGGGCACCACCATGATGTCATACACCGGTGTATTGGCCACCAGCAGCTCGCCATGGCGGTCGTAAATGAGCCCGCGGGACGGGAACACGGTGACCTTCCGTTCGCTGATGTCCGCGGCACGCGCGGCCCAACCGGTATCCACCACCTGGAGCCAGAATAGCCGCAGGATGAACACGGCGCAGACGAAGAGCACCGCGGCGATCAGCACGAATTTGCGTTCGTCCAGGTTGTTCATCGGGCGCGTGCACCGCGTGAGGTGAGCGCTTGGGCCAGCAGGCAAAGCACCATGGTGGCGGCGGCGCTCATCAGGGCGCGGAGGAGGGTGGAGAAGAAGTCATCGAAGCGGTAGACCTCGATGAAGAAGAGCCAGAGGTGGTGCAGCACGATGAGCGTGCCCGCAAAGGTCATGTACCAGGCCAGGCCCATGTCGTGGACGTTGGGTCGCTTCAGGGGGTCGTAGCCGTCGCGCGGGGCCAGCAGGCGCAGCATCAGCAGCCGGCCATAGGCCATCAGCACACAGGCGCCCGCATGCATGCCGGGCGTGCTGCTGAAGAAGTCCATGGCCATGCCCAGCGCGAAGCCCAGCAGCAAGGTGGCCCACGGCGGGGTTTCGAAGGGAAGGGCGATGAGGAAGAGCACGTACAGGTAGGGTACCACCCAGCCGCGGGCCAGGTCCAGATGGTCCAGCACCAGGGCCTGGAGCAGCACCAGGAAGATGAACGCGAGGATATGGTTCCTTACAACGGCTATCATGGCTGGGATGCGCGGGCTTCCAGGGAATCACGCTCGGCTTTCAGCAGGTCGGTCACCACGTGCACATAGGCCGTGCGGGAAAGGTCCTCGCTCAGGTGCACGCGAATGATGTGTGATGGGCTGCCGGGGTCGTCCATCACGGCGATCACCGTGCCCACGGGCACTCCGGGAGGGAAGATGCCGTCGTTGCCGCGGGTGACCACGGTGTCCCCGGCGTTTACGGCCACGTGCTTGGCCACGTCGGTGAGGGAGGCCGTGGAAGGGTCGCCCGTATCCCAGGCCAGCAGGCCGAAATGGCCGCTGCGCTTCAGTTGGACGCTCGTCCGGTATTCATTGCCCAGGATGCTGGTGACCAAGGCGAACCGGGGGCTCACGTCGCGCACGATGCCCACCAGTCCGTTGGCGCCGATCACGCCCATGTCCGGCCGGATCCCCGCCAGGGAACCGCTTCCCAGGGTGATGTAGTTGCGTTCCTTGTGAACGGTGCTGTTGATCACCTGGGCGGTAAGGAAGCGGTAGTGCTGGGCGGCGGAGCTGTCGATCTCGGCATGGGCACTGCTGTCGGCAACCGGGAGCAAGGTGTGTTTGCGGTCGCGCTCGGCGGCCAGGGCGATGGCCAACTGGCGGTTCACTTCCCCGAGGCGGGCGTATTCGGAGGCCTCGTTGCGCCAGGCGTAGATCTGGCCGATGACGGCATTGCTGCTGCTGATGGCCTGGGCGCGCTGGTGCATGTTGCCGTTGACGAGCAACGACAAGGAAAGGGCCATGAGCGCCAGGAAGAGCAGGTTGTTGCGCTGGCGGAACAGGAAGCGGAACAGGTCGCGCATGGTCTGGTAAAGTCCTGGGCATCACCCCGCCTGGGTGCGCCGGCCTCACTCGCGCATGAGGAACTGGAAGCGGTCGATGTTGCGCAGGGCGATGCCGGTGCCGCGGGCCACGGCGCGCAGCGGATCCTCGCTCACGTGCACGGGCAGCTTGGTCTTGATGCTGATGCGCTTGTCCAGCCCGCGCAGCAAGGCCCCGCCGCCGGCCAGGTAGATGCCCGTGCGGTAGATGTCCGCGCTGAGCTCGGGCGGCGTGCTTTCCAGGGCGCTGAGGATGGCCTCCTCGATCTTGCTGATGCTCTTGTCCAGTGCTTGGGCGATCTCCGAATAGGTGACGGTGATCTCCTTGGGGATGCCCGTCATCAGGTCGCGGCCGCGCACGGCGTAGTCCGGGGGGGCGTCGTCCAGCTCCACCAGGGCGCTGCCCACCTCGATCTTGATCTGCTCGGCCGTGCGCTCGCCCACCAGGATGTTGTGCTGGCGGCGCATGTATTCCTCGATGTCGTCGGTGAACTCGTCGCCCGCCACGCGGATGTTCTTGTCGCACACGATGCCGCCCAGGGCGATCACCGCGATCTCCGAGGTGCCCCCGCCGATGTCGATGATCATGTTGCCCATGGGCTCCTCCACATCGATGCCGATGCCGATGGCGGCGGCCATGGGCTCGTGGATCAGGTACACCTCTTTGGCCCCGGCATGCTCGGCACTGTCCTTCACCGCGCGTTTCTCCACCTCGGTGATGCCGCTGGGGATGCAGATCACCATGCGGATGTTGGGCGTGAACAGCTGGCGGCCGGGGTTGATCATCCGGATCATGCCCTTGATCATGTCCTCCGCCGCCTGGAAGTCCGCGATCACGCCATCCTTCAGCGGCCGCACGGTCTTGATGTTCTCGTGCGTCTTGCCGTGCATCTGCTGGGCCTGCCGCCCGATGGCGATCACCTTGCCGGTGGTGCGGTCCTTGGCCACGATGCTGGGTTCATCCACCACCACCTTGTCGTTGTGGATGATCAGGGTGTTCGCCGTGCCGAGGTCGATGGCGATCTCCTGGGTGAAGAAATTGTTGAACCAGCCCATTGGGGGTCGTCAGTGTTTGAAGTGTCTGTTGCCGGTGATGCACATGGCCACGCCCATTTGGTCGCATGCGTCGATGCTTTCCTGGTCGCGGATGCTGCCGCCGGGTTGTACGATGGCCCCGATCCCTGCGTTCGCGGCTATTGTCACGCAGTCCGGGAAGGGGAAGAAGGCGTCGCTGGCCATCACTGCGCCGCGCAGGCCGAAGTTGAACTTGCCGGCCTTGGCGATGGCCTGCTCCAAGGCGTCCACCCGGCTCGTTTGCCCGGTGCCGCTGCCCAGCAGCTGTAGCCCTTTGGCCAGCACGATGGCGTTGCTCTTGGTGTGCTTCACCAGGATGTTGGCGAATAGCAGGTCCTGTACCGAGCCGGCCGGCGGCTGCGCCTTGGTCACCATGCGCAGGTCGCCTTGCTGTTCCACCAGTTGGTCCGGCAGCTGGGAGAGGATGCCGTTGAGCGCCGAGCGGTACTTGCGGCCCGGTGCCGGCACGGGCCGACGCTCCAGGATGATGCGGTTTTTCTTCTTCCGGAGGATCTCCAACGCCTCTTCGGAGTAGCCCGGGGCGCATAGGATCTCGAAGAACAGGCCGTCCATGGCCGCCGCCGCCTCGGCATGGATAGGAACGGAGGTGACCAGCACGCCCCCGAAGGCGCTCACCGGGTCGCCGGCCAAGGCGGCTTCCCAAGCTTCGAGCAGGGTGGGCCGCAAAGCCGCACCGCAGGCGTTGTTGTGCTTCAGGATCGCGAAGGGCACCTGCCGGTTCTCCTTGCACAGGCCGGCGAGGTCGTCGATCAGCTCCAGCGCCGCGTCCAGGTCCAGCAGGTTGTTGTAGCTGAGCTCCTTGCCGTTGTGGCGGCGGAACAGCCCGTCGAGGTCGCCGAAGAAGCTGGCCGGCTGGTGGGGGTTCTCACCGTAGCGCAGGGGGTGGATCGCTTGCCCGGTGAGGGAGGAAACCGGATCGGAGGCCGGTGCCTGGCCGCTGAACCAGCCATGGATCGCTTGGTCATACCGGGCCGTCACGGCGAAGGCATGGGTGGCGAACCGCTTGCGCTGGGCCAAGGTGGTGGAACCATCCTGCCCGGCGATCAGCGCCAAGGCTTCGGCATAGTGCTGCTGGGCGGGGATGATCAGCACGTCGTTATGGTTCTTCGCTGCGGCGCGGATCAGGGAAACCCCGCCGATGTCGATCTTCTCAATGATCTCGTGCTCCTTGCCCCCGGCTGCCACCGTGGCCTCGAAGGGGTACAGGTCCACGATCACCAGGTCGATGACCGGGATCTCGTACTCCTCCATCTGGGCCAGGTCACTGGCCAGGCCCCGCCGCCCCAGGATGCCGCCGAAGATCTTCGGGTGCAGGGTCTTCACCCGGCCGCCCAGGATGCTGGGGTAGTCCGTAACGTCCTCCACCGGCACCACGGGCATGCCGAGCCCCTCGATGTAGCTGCGTGTGCCGCCGGTGCTGTACAGGGTGACGCCGTGCCGGTGAAGCTCGTGCAGGATCGGCTCCAGGCCGGTCTTATCATAAACGGAGATCAGTGCGCTCGCAATGCGCTTGGAGGTTTCGGCCATACCGGGCTAAGGGTTGCGCAAGTTTACCCCTCCCGCGCGGAAGCACGACGCAAACCTTTGCTGCTTTTCAGCCCGGTTACCAACAGGACAGGCCCCGGGGCGGCGGTGCTGGACGCCCGCCGGAAGGCCCCTCCCCGGCCCGGTTACCGGGGCTCAGAAGCGGAAACCCACGCCCACCAACAGGTTCAGCGTTCCTGTTCCGCTTTCGAGCGTGTTGGCGTCCAGCACACCCTGGTCATCGATCGCGATGGACCCGGGGTCCACGTAGGAGGCGCGGCCGCTGTAGAACCGTTCCACGCGCCCCTCGATGTAGCCCACCGTGCCGAGGTTCACCATAAGGCCCGCCGCCCAGCCCGTGCTCCAGGCCAGGTCGCTGGAGTACCGTTCCCGCACCAGCGGTTCATGCAGGCCATCCACCGTGATGGTGCTCCGTGTGCTGAAGTGCCGCACGCCGACCAATCCGTCCACATAGGGCCGCACCTTGCCGTGCAACGGGCTGAAGCGCAGCAACGGGTGATAGCTGAGCACCTTGCTCCGCACGGCCATGCGGCCCTCAGTGGTGCCCAGCTCGGGTTGGGATACTTCCACCGGGCGGGCGCGCGTGCCCATGATGCCGTAGCCGAAGGCAAAGCCCCATTGGAAGGGCAGCAGGCGCGAGGGCAGGGTCATGTGCCCACCGAAGGTGAACATGCCCTTGTCCCATGTGTCGGCAAATTCCCCTTGCGGGATACCCACCCCGATGGTGCCGCCGAGATTGCCTTGGTAGCCCTTCACTTGGCCAAACCCGGCCGTGGTGGTGGCCAGGGCGAGCAGGAGTCCGATCGTGCGCATGGCTTTGGTCTTTGGAAGGAGCGTAGCCGATCCCGTGCCGATCGCCGCATCTTCGCGCCCATGGAGCTTTTCACGGGCTGGGCTGATGCCGGCCTGCCCGCCCTTTTTGCGGCCTGCTTCCTGGCGGCCACCATCCTGCCGTTCAGTTCGGAGGCGCTGCTGGCCGCCATGGCCTTGGGGCCTTGGAGCAGCTTGGCGTTGCTGGCGGTGGCCAGCGTCGGGAATACGCTCGGGGGCCTCACCAACTACGGCATCGGCCGCTGGTTGCCGGAAGGAAGATTGATGCGGTGGCTGCGTGTGGACCCGGCCAAGGCCCAACGCTGGCATGCCCTGGTGCGGCGCCGCGGAGCCTGGGCTGCGCTGCTCTGTTGGCTGCCCGTGGTGGGCGATCCCATCGCCATCGCCTTGGGCCTGTTCCGTGCTCCTTGGCTGCCGGTGGCCGCGGTGATGTTCCTCGGCAAGGCCGCGCGCTATGCGGTGGTGATCGCGGCGCTGCGCGGTTGGTAGTCCCGTGCGTTCACCTGGCGATGATGCGGACTTCACGTGCCGGTAACATGGCACCCGGCCGGAATTCGTCACTTTGCAGCGCGATCCGTACGAATGGCACGCTGTTGAGATGAACAGGAAAGTATTGTTGGTGGATGATGAGGAGGACATCCTGGACCTCCTGAAGTACAACCTGGAGCGCGAAGGGATTCCCGTGCTCACCGCCAAGGATGGCGCGGAGGCGCTGAGTACGGCACAGAAGGAGCGACCCGACCTGGTGGTGCTGGATATCATGATGCCCGGCATGGACGGGGTGGAGGTTTGCGGGCAGCTTCGGAAGATGCCGGGCATGGAGCAGGCGCTGATCGTCTTCCTCACCGCGCGCACCGAGGATTACTCGCACATCGCCGGATATGATGCAGGTGCCGACGATTACATCAACAAGCCCGTGCGCCCGAAGGTCTTCGTCTCCAAGGTGCAGGCGCTGCTGAAACGCGCTGGTGCGGTGGCCCCGGCAGGCCAGGTGTTGGAGGCCAACGGTATCCGGGTCGACCTGGAGCGCATCACCGTGACCAAGGGCGATCAGGTGCTGCAACTGCCGAAGAAGGAGTTCGAGCTGCTGGCATTGCTGATGAGCAAGCCGGGCAAGGTCTTCCTGCGGGAGGAGATCTACTCGCGGGTGTGGGGTGACGACATCTTCGTGGGCGACCGTACCATTGATGTGCACATCCGCAAGCTGCGCGAGAAGATCGGCGACGACCGCATCGGCACGGTGAAGGGCATGGGCTACAGGTTCGAGGCCTGAGGCGTCAAGCCCGCCCGGCCAAGGCTTCCGAGACGTGGAGCAGATGCCCGGCCAGGCGGTTGCCGCCGTTCACGAGGTCCGAGATGATCAGGCCCGCACGGATGTCCTGTTCTTCGCTGCTTAGGTGGCCCACCAAGTCCTGGCTGAGCTTGCCGCACAGGCGCCGCACCTTCTGCACCGCAAGTGTGGCCTCGTCCAGCGCCGGTGCGCCGTGGTCCGCTTCCAGGTTTTGCACCATGGTGCGGCAGGCCTGTTCCAGCAGGTTGAGGAGGCCGATCAATTCCTGCCGCTGTCCGGGCGCGAACCATAGGCGTTCATCCGCCTTGCGTTGCAGCGTCCGGCTCATTTGGAAGAGGATGTCGCCGGCCTGCTCCAGGTCGCGTGTGATGGCGAGCATGGCCCGGATGCGCAGGCTGTCGGCCTCGTCGCGCACTTCGGTGGCGGTGCGTGCCAGGAAGCGGTCCACCTCCATCTCCATGCGGTCGGTGATGCCCTCGTACTTGGCGATGCGCTGCATCAGCACGGCGCGTCCCCGGTCATCGTTCTCGGTGAGCAGCGCGCGCACCATGCCCAGCATGCGCTGGCAGATCACGCCCAGCTTGGCCACTTCCTTGCGGGCCTCGGCCAGGGAGAGTTCCGGCGCGATGGCGGTGAGCGGATCTTTAATGTAGGCCAGTTGGTGCCGCTCCTCGGCATCGCCGCTGGCGGGCACCAGGCGTGCCGCGGCCTTCTCGATCCACGGGATGAACTGCAGCAACAACAGGCCGTTCAGCAGGTTGAAGCCCACATGCAGGTAGGCCAGCGCCCATTTCAGCGCGTCGGGATCGGTGAAGGGATCACCGCCGTTCCAGCGCTCCGTGAGCCCGCCGATGCCCAGCAGGATCGGTTTGAACAGCAGCAGCGCCCAGGCCACGCCGATGAGCTTGATCAGCAGGTGGGCCCGCGCCGCCCGCTTCGCCCAGGCATTGCCGGCCAGCGCCGCGATGTTGGCGATGAAGGTGGTGCCGATGTTCTCGCCCAGCACCAGGGCCGCACCCGTGGCGTAGTCGATGGTGCCGGCCTGGCACAGCGCCAAGGTGATCACCAGGGCCACGCTGGAGGATTGCACCAGCAGGGCCAGCACCGCCCCGACGACGATGAAGGCAAGGTGCGAGAGCACCCCCATGCCCTGCACGGCCTGCAGGAAGGACAGGCTTTCCGCGCCGGGCGGCGGCAGGTTGTCCTTCAGCAGGGCAAACGCCAGGAAGAGCAGTGCCGTGCCCACCAGCAGATGGCTGGCGGGGCGTGCGTGCTGGCCGCGCATCAACAGCAGCGGCAGGGCCAGCGCCAACAGGGGGCCGGCGATGGCGGTGAGGTCCAGCGCGGAGAAGCCCACGGCCGCGAAGAGCAGCAACTTCACCGTGGTGCCGATGTTGGCGCCGATCAGCACCGGGATGGCCTTGCGCAACGTGAGCAGCCCGGAGTTCACGAAGCTCACCACCAGCACGGACACCACCGAGGAATACTGCATCACCAACGTGGTGGCGAAGCCGGTGGAGACGCCGCGCAGGCTGTCGGCCGTGAGGGTGTGCAGCGCGCGGCGCATGCGCCGGCCTGCCACTTGCTGCAGACTTTCGCTCATCAGCTTCATGCTGAAGAGGAGCAGGCCCAGGGCGCCGGCCAGCATCACCGCGTGCAGCAGATCGAAGTCCGTCATCGTGCGAAAGCGGGCGAAAGTACCCCGGCCATGTTGCCTGCACGTTAAGTCATGGAAACTTCCATTCACCTACGGAAACAAGGGTTTGCGGCTTTGCGATGGGCTATTTTCGCGCCGCATGCACAGCCGCTCGCCGGATCGGATCGCTTGGATGGTGGCGGGCCTGGCCGCCGTTGCCGGTGCCGTGGTGCTGCACTTCATCGCGCACCTGCTGGCGTGGCAGTTGCTGGCGGTGGCCGCAACGGTGTTCGCCGTGGCCTTCCTGGCCAGCCGCTTGCTGGTGAAGCGCTTCGTGCAGGAACGGGTGGAGCTGATCCACCGCACCGTGCATGAGGCGCGTAGCGGGCGTGGCACCACCGGGGCAGCGCCTCCGCCGGACCTGGCCCGCGTGGGCGAGGAGGTGGGTGCATGGGCCGAGGAAAAGCGCCGCGAGGTGGCGGAGCTGAAGGAACGCGAACGGTTCCGGCGCGAGTTCATCGGCAACCTGGCCCATGAGTTGCGCACGCCCATCTTCAGTATCCAGGGCTACATCCTCACCTTGCTGGAGGGCGGCCTGGAGGACCCCAAGGTGAACCGCTCCTTCCTGCAACGCGCCAACGCGGGCACCGAGCGCATGATCCGCATCGTGGAGGACCTGGATGTGATCGCGCGGCTGGAGAGCGGTGTGCTGGGCACCGAGAGCGGCCGGATGGACCTGCATGCCGCCGTGGGGGAGGCCATGGAGGAATTGCGGAAGCAGGCCGGGGCGCGGCGCATGGAACTGCGCAACGGCGTGGCCGAGGAAACCTGGGTGCATGCCGACCGCGACCGTGTGGCGCAGGTGTTCTCCAACCTGCTGGGCAATGCCATCCATTACGGCCGCGAGGGCGGGCACTGCACCGTGCAGGCCTTCGACCTGGGGGAACAGGTGCTGGTGGAAGTGGCCGACGACGGCCCCGGCATTGCGGCGGAGCACTTGCCGCGCCTCTTTGAGCGCTTCTACCGCGTGGGCAAGAGCCGCGCGCGCAACGAGGGCGGCTCGGGCCTGGGCCTGGCCATCGTGAAGCACATCGTGGAATCGCACGGCGGCACCATCACCGTACGCAGTACCGAGGGGGAGGGCACCACCTTCGCCTTCACGCTGCCCAAGGCGCGCTGATCCCGGCGGGAGAATGAAGAAGGGCCGCCCGGAGGCAGCCCTTTTTCGGGTGAAGGGAAGCGGTCTCAGTAGGCCGTGTTCTGCGGGTCCCAGTTGCACCAGCCGCTGGTCCAGTCCTCCGTGCCGAAGGCGCCCTTGAAGGCCACTTGGGTGAAGAAGGGATCAGCCGCGTTGCCGCTGAAGTCCGCGCCGCTGAGCAGGGGCGAACCGCCGTTGGGCAGCAGGGCGGGTGCGGTCATGTTCAGCGGCGTGGCCAGTTGCAGGTCCGCCACGTTGGGCAGGGTGCTGTTGCCACGGGTGGCCTCGTTGAACCAGGCGTCCAGGTTGAAGCTGCTGCCGGAGGCGGTGGCCAGGGGCGTGGTGCATCCAGCCACCACGCTGGCGCGCACCTGCAGGATGTTGCTCGCGGCGTTGGCCTCGCAGGCGCTGCCGTCCACCAGCAGGCCCGTGGGATAACCGGCCCACACCGTGTTGTAGGCGTTCAGGCGGCTGTTGCGGCGGATGTGCGCGGCGCGCTTGAACTGCGTGTTGGGCGTGCCGCCGTTAACGGCATACGGCCCGAAGAAGCTCACGTTGCTGAAGATCGGCATGGTGAAGGGCTCGGCCGTGGTGCCGCTGGCGTCGTTGTCGCTCTCAAAGCCGTTGCTGCCGCTCTGGTCGGCGATGGCCGGGTCGACCAGGGAGAGCGCGAATTGCACCTTGCCGCGGTAGCCGTTGTCCGTGTCGAAGCTGTCGTCCCAGCCCCGGAAGGCCACGATGTGCTTCATGTTCACCGCGCCGCCGAACCACTCGTAGCTGTCGTCGCCGCAATGGCTCACCTGGATGTGGTCGATGGTGGTGCCGCTGCCCACGGAGCCCAGCGTCAGGCCGTTGATCTCCTGGTTGGGCTGCAGGGCAATACCGGGGAATTCGATGCGCACGTAGCGCAGCACCCCGCTGTTGTCCGCGTCGTTGGGGCTGCTTCCGCCGCCGTGCCAGGCTTCGGGTCCGCCCTCGATCAGCGCCTCGCCGCCGGGCTGGTTGTTGCTGGCGCGCCCGCAGAGGATGATGCCGCCCCAGTCACCGTAGTCACGGCTTCCCGCAGGCTGGTTGCTGGTGAACACGATGGGCTGCGCGCTGCTGCCCTCGGCGTGGATCTTCGCGCCCCGCTTGATGATCAGCGTGCCCTTGCTGTCCTTGTCGCCCTTGATCACCGTGCCGGGTTCAATGGTGAGCGTGGCGCCGTCCTCCACGTACACGAAGCCTTGCAGCAGCCATTTCTTGTCGCTGGTGAACGTGTAGTTGGCGGCGGCGGTGCCCTCCACGCGGATGGTGTTGTTGCCGATATCGGTGGTGGTGAACACCGCGGCCGAAGGCGTTGCCGGCGTTGCGATCTCGTCATCGTCCTTCTTGCAGCCGGTGGCGGACAGCAGGGTGCCGCCGATCAGCAAGGCCCAGAGGGAACGGTTCTTCAGTAGGTCCATGGTCGTCTTCAGTTTGTAGCGTTTCATGCCGCAAAGGGACGGCCGCTACATGGCCTGCGGATGAAGGGTGGATTAAGAGATCGTGCGGCAATGGCCGCTCGCGTCAGCGTTGGGTTACATGGAGGTCCCACGCTCGTGCCGTACAGGAGCGCATGTCCTTCCACGGCCGGTTACCATGCTTTCGGACACGGGAGTTGACTACCCGTTCAGCGCATCCAGGAATGCATCGGGCATGACCTGGATCTCGTTCAGGATCTTGCGGATCAGCGGGCGACTGATGTCCTGCCCCTTATGGTGCGGCAAGGTGGTGTAGCGGCCATCGGGGTGCCTGTAAAAGACATGGCTGCCTTTCTGCCGCACCACCACGAAGCCCCACTTCAGCAGGATACGCTCGAAAGTGCGCGCATCCACGATCGGGAGCTTGCTCATACCGCCACCGAAAAGGACTGCAGGCCCACGAATTCAGGGAGTGCTGCGATCTCCTCCTTGGTCATTTCCTCGAAGCACAGTTCCACCACTTCCTTCAGGTTGGCCTGCAACTCGTCCAAGCCCTTGGCTTGCGTGTGCGCCCCCGGTATGCTGGGCACCAAGCCTATGTACAGGCCCGTCTCCGGGTCGCGTTCGATGTGTGCGGTAAGTTGGATGCTGCGCATGGCCTTGCTCATGCCACGAAGATAGATGATCACAAGATCAGGCGTACGTACCTCCGTCGGCCCGCGCTACCAGCGCGGGCGCAGCGGGAACGGCGGCTCTGCCGCAGCCCATTTTCGGCTCTTCTGGCACGAGCGCCCACGCTCGTGCCGTACAAAATCGCATGTCCTTCCACGGCCGGTTCCATGCTTTCGGATACGAGCGTGGACGCTCGCGTCAGAGGGGGAAGATCGTACCTGAACGGCCATGTCCTCTACCGTTCTTCTCTCAGTCGCGCTTGGCATGGACAAGTTCAACAACTAACGATGACATAGCCAGGAAATTTGTTGATGCGCGAGTATGTAACGATATTTGATAGAGATAGGAGGTCACATCCTCCATCACCTCGAGATGAAAACCCATTTGGCAATTGCACTGGCCGGGTTGCTCTCTTGCACCAAGGGAGACACTCCTGGTTCCGATGTGAGTACATTGAGGTCTTCCCAAATTGGTTTTATTCCGATAGGACAGCATCAACTGATGATCGTACCTTCGGAAGAACCTGCGAAACATTTGTTCGTGTTGGATTGGGGCATGGCGATCAGGCCGGACGATCAGGGGCTACATGGAAAGATTCTCATGATCCTCCAGGAAGAAGACGGCCAGGATCTGGTTTTGGTCGGTGCCGAAGGCCCGATGGTTCGTTACACAGTGCGCCCAAATGTTGAATCAAGGAATGGTGAACCGGTGGTTTCGGTGATCGGGATTTCGAAAGTTTCTGATCCCGAGGGTTTCAGTCGATCTCAATTAGGGTCAGGGTCCATGGAGGACGCATTTGAACAGGTCTACAAGGCCCGGTTAAGTCTAAGTCAGCTTTCCTTGAAAGTTGGTGGGGGGGGGAAGGGCCGGACGCCAACTCCGGAAATTTGTTGCTCGGGGGGGCCAGGCGCGACATCTTGTTCTTCGTCAGGTAGTGGTGGATATTCGTGCTCGGTTACCTGCGGAAGTGGCTATCATGCGTGCTGTGATTGCAGCGGTCTTGAATGTGGATGCAAGCCGAATTGATTGCTGTCCCCATTTCCGGTGCGAGCGTCCGATAGGTATCGGACCGATACCGGTCATACATACCCCTCCTCGGTCGGTTGCTGTCAGTAGATGAGCGCGGGACGCAGGAGATGCGGGCTGCGGTTATTTGCGGCTCACAACGCCCACGTGATCCCCGCAGTGAAATAGCTGCCCCGGCGGAAGCTGCTGATCAGCTCGTCGTTGCCGGTGATGGCACCGTCGCCGTTGCCGTCCTGCTGCAGCAGGGTGCGGGCGTTGAGGATGTTCTGCGCGCCGAGCTTCAGTTGCAGCTTGCGGCCGATGTCCTTGCCCAGCGTGGCGTCCAAGCTGCCTGCGGGCATCTCGTAGATGTCCGGCGTGCCGTAGCTGCCCACGGCGTAGAGGCGCTTCCCGAAGGTGTTGTACACCACGTTGCACTGAATGCCAGTGGCGGTGTCCGCGTAGTAGATGCCCGCGTTCACCACGTAGGGGCTCTGGCCCATCATGGGGCGTTCGTTCAGTTGCCCCACGGCCTGCGGGCCCAGGGTCACGGTGCTTTGCACCAGCGTGCCGTTGACCAACAGGCCCACGTTGCGCAGGTTTTCAGTGCCCCACAAGGAGCCAATGGAGCGGCGCACTTCCAGTTCCACCCCCATGCTGCGCGCACACTCGGCGTTGTGGAAGGTGAAGTTGCGCGTGCCGCCGGATCCTGCGCCGGGCACGAAGAAGAGTTCGATGGGATTGGTGAATTGCTTGCTGAATGCACCGATGCTCACCGTTTCATCCAGCTCGGGGTACCACTCCCAGCGCGCGTCCAGGTTGCGGATGGTGGCCGTGGTGAGTTCCGGGTTGCCGTAGAGCACGTTGTTGGTGCTGAAATCATAGAAGGAAAAGGGTGCCAGCTCGCGGAACTCCGGGCGGTTCACGGTATTGCTCCAGGCCACGCGCACCAAGGTTTTTTCCGTGATGTTCCAGGTGGCGTTCACCGAGGGCAGTACGCTGGTCAACGGGTTGTCCACGCGCACGGGCTGCCCTCCGTAGGTGGCGCCGGTGAGTTCCTGCCGGTTGTACTCCATGCGTATGCCGCCGGACAGTGTGAAGAGCTTGGTCCATTTCACCGTGGTGCCGATGTAGCCGGCCATCAGCGTGTTGGCGGCGGTGTACCGGTCGCTGGGGTTGGTGCCTTCCTGCAGCTTGAAACCGGTGCTGCCGTTGATGTGCTCCTCGGAAAAGACCTGGTCCAAGGGCAAGGTGACCAAGGTGTTGTCGAATTGGCCGGTGTTCGCCTTGCGGAAGCTCATCCAGCGGGCGCTGAAGTCGCGGTCCTTGCGTTCGGCCAGGCCACCGGCGCGCAGCACGGCGCTGAGCTTCGCGTCCGCTGCGCCCAGCTGGTGTGTCAGGCCGATCTTGCCGGTCCAGGTGCTTTCATCCAGGTCGCTGAAGAAACGGCCCGCGTCCAACGTGGAGGCGGTGGGGGCGATCACCACTTGGAAGGGGCTGTCGCTCTCGCCGATGTTGCGCACGGTGCGCAGGCGGCGCAGGTCGGGCACCTTGCTCCAGGCGCGGCCGTAGCCGATGGTCCAGTCCACGTTGCCGCGGTCCGCCATCACGTCGTGGCTGCCGTGGAGCTGTCCGCTGTACAGTGTGCGCTGCTCGTAGCGGAAGGCCTGGTTGCGCACCTCGAAGCCTTCCTCCAGGTTGCGCCCCGTACGCTCGGTCACACCGTTCTCACCCATCTGGTTGAAGAGGTTGCGGAACTCCAGCTTGGTCCGCGTGCCGATCAGTGCGCTCCAGTTGTGCATCACGCCGAGGCGTGCGGTGCGGAGGTTTTCCTGGTCGAGGTAGTTGTAGATGGTGTCGCTGCGGCCCGTGCTGGCATTGTACGCGTTGTAGTTGTAGTTCTGCGCGGACCAGGTGGCGCTGGTGTTGGAAAGGTCGATGGAGGTAACGGTGCCGTACCGGTTGTGCGCGCCTTCCTTGCCGAAACGGCGGGCGATGAGCAGCCCCAGCCGCAGGTCGGGAGCGGCGGTGGCCGTGGAGGCGGACCAGGTGTTGGGCAGTGCCTGCCCATAGGCCGCGAGTTGGTCGGCGTTGTCCACGGTGTTCAGGTGCGTGGGGAAGGTTTCCGGCAGCGCGCGCGATCCATCATCGAAACCCAGGAAGTCGGTCGGTCCGCGTTGGTCCTGGCGGATGTCGCGGAAGGTGGTGCCGTTGCGGATCCCAATGCCCAGGCTCACCTTCACCTCGTTCTTTTCGGGCACGCCCAGGGTGGTGAGTTGGATCGCACCGCCGGCGAAGTCACCGGGCAGTTCGGGCGCGCCGCTCTTGTACACCATCATGCGGTCCAGCGCGCCGGCCGGCAGCAGGTCGAAACTGAAGGCACGGCGGTCCGGCTCCATGCTGGGCGCGGCCACGCCATTGAGCAGCACGGCGTTGTAGCGGTCGGCCAGGCCGCGCACCATCACGAAGCGGCCATCGGTGACGGTGACGCCCGGCATGCGGCGCACGGCATCGGCGGCGCTGCGGTCCTGGCCCTTGGCGATCTGCTGCCGCCCCAGTCCGTTGGCCACCTGATCGCTGTTGCGCACGGCCATCATCACCGCGGCCTCGGTATGGACGCGGCGCTCGCGCACCACGTGGACGGCTTCCATTTCCACGGTGCCGTCGCCCAAGGCGATCACGGCCTGCACATTCGCGCCGGGCGGTACGCTCACCACCTGCTCCATGTTGGGCTGGCCGACGATGCTGGCCACCAAGGTGATATCACCTGGGGCCACGGTGAGGGTGAACCGGCCGTCCAGGTCCGTGCTGACACCCGTGGCCGTTCCCTTCACCAGCACATTGGCGAAAGGCTGGGGCACCGGAACCCCGTTTTCCATCGCGGTGACGGTGCCTTGGATGGTGCCGTTCTGTGCAGATGCCGCCAGTGCGGGGAGAAGTGCGGACAGCAGCAGGGCAAGGCGGAAAGCGGCGGCGCGGAACGAATTGCGGTTTTTCATGCCGCAAAAGTCCCGGACGGCCATTGCGCCATCCTTACCCCCAGGTTAACGGATCGTTCACACGGAAGCTTCCCGCTGGCGCTCTTGGAATGTCTTGCCCTTTATGGGCTGCTTCAGGAACCACCATTCCGGGATGTCCCCGCCTTTGCCCTTGCGGTCCTGCCACATGTCCACCAGCTGGTCTTGCAGTACGGCGGTGGCCTCCTCCACGCTGTCCACCACGTGGATGAAATTCATCTCGCCCTTGCTGATGGTGCCTTGGCCCACCATGTGTTCCAGTTGTTTCAGGGTGTGGCCCCAGAACTCCTTTCCGTAGAGGATGATGGGGAAGCCCTTCACCTTGCCGGTCTGGATGAGCGTGGCCGTTTCGAAGAGTTCGTCCATGGTGCCGGCGCCGCCGGGCATCACCACGAAGCAGACGCTGTATTTGAGCAGCAGCACCTTGCGCACGAAGAAGTGGTCGAAGGTGAGGTCCACGTCGAGGTATTTGTTGGCGAATTGTTCATGGGGCAGCACGATGTTGCAGCCCACGCTGGTGGCACCCACGTCCTTGGCGCCGCGGTTGGCGGCCTCCATCACGCCGGGGCCGCCACCGGTCATGACGGTGAAGCCCACGCGGCCCACGCGTCGTGCGATGGAACGGGTGACCTCATAGTAGGGGTGATCCTCCGGGAATCGGGCGCTGCCGAAGAAGGTGACGCACGGCCCCACGAAGTGCAATTTGCGGAAGCCGTAGAAGAACTGCTGTGCGATGTGCAGCAGGGTCTTGAACTCCTTCCACCGGGAGCGTGGGCCGCTCAGGAAGCTCAGGTCGATCCTGCTGCGCTGGGCTTTGGTCTTGGCCATGGCGGCGAAGGTACCGTTCGTGCCAGCGGAAGTGGTCGAGGATGATGTATGCAACGGAAGGGTGCTGTCCATTGGCGTGTCCGCTCAGTAAACCCGGTGTACTACGGAAGGATACAGCTGTGGTTTCCGTGCCGGTCATGGGCCGGCCCCCAAGTTTGGGGAGGGAAGCAGGGTAAGTTGCTGAGTGACCAATACTTGTCAGGTCCACCTCTTCCGATGACCTTGGTCAGGCCGGGCCGCCTCGTTTATCCTGAACTTCGCACTTCTTGACCCCTTCGGCACAGCGGGCCGGTCTGTCCGTTCACCATTGCCGTAGCGATCCACACCCATGCAGAACAGCCATCCGCGCCCGCATCATTTCCACATCCCCGTGATGGGGCTGGGCTACACCATTGATACGCCGCTCAAGGTGGCCCACTTGGGCATCTCCTCGGTGGTCTCCATCATCGAGGATGAACTGGTGGAGCGCATGCGCGAGCACCACTGCAAGCTTGCCGGCGAACCGTTCCATCACATCCCCAATAAGGAGGTGGACCACCGCGCCATGCGCATCACCGCCTACCTGGACCTGCTCCAGCGCCTGGTGCAGCGCAATACCGAACGCGTGCGCAGCGAGGCCTTCACGCCCGGGTCGGACATCGAGAAGTATTTCCTCCTGTTGGCCGATGACCACCCGCTGCGGGCCCGATACCTGGCCATGACCGCGCTGCCTGATGGCGCGCAACGCAATGCCGCCCAAGCCGACCTGCGGGCCGCCATCCGCCCCGGCGCCATCGATGTGAACATCATGGCCAAGATCGACCGCACGGTGCATGCCAAGGACGGCACCCCATTGCCGCCGGAGTACGCCGAGGGCATGGCTGCCTTCCGCGGCTTCGCCCTCAGCCAGCTGGATTCCTCCATCGTGATGAGTGCCGGCTACAACCCGCGCATCTACTCGTACATCGCCTCCTTCCCCGATTTTTTCCCCGGGCCCGACGGCATCCCGCGCAAGAAGATCATCCTCAAGGTGAGCGACCTGCGCTCGGCCATGGTGCAAGGGCGCATCCTCGCCAAGAAGGGCATCTGGGTGTCCGAGTTCCGCATCGAGTCCGGCCTCAACTGCGGCGGCCATGCCTTTGCCACGGAGGGTCACCTCATGGGCCCCATCCTGGAGGAGTTCAAGGCCCGCCGCGATGAATTGAATGCCGAGTTGCTCACGGTCTGCGCAAAGGCGTTGGCCGAAGGCGGCCACCTGCCGCTCGATCCAGCGAGCCGCTTCCGCATCACCGTCCAGGGCGGCATCGGCACCGCCGAGGAGGATCGTTTCCTGCGCAGCCACTACGGCATGGACGGGACCGGGTGGGGGAGCCCCTTCCTGCTGGTGCCCGAGGCCACCAGCGTGGACGACGGCACCATGCAACAGTTGCGGCAGGCCAAGCAGGAGGATTTCTTCCTGAGCTGGGCCTCCCCGCTGGGCATCCCCTTTCACAATTTCCGCAACAGCACCGGCGAGGCCCAGCGCAAGTTGCGCATCGCCAAGAACCGCCCCGGAAGCCCCTGCTACAAGAAGTACCTATCGTCCAATACCGAGTTCACCGAGATCCCCATCTGCACGTCCTCGCGCCAATACATGGACTTGAAACTGAAACAGCTCAAGGCCATGGACCTCGCTCCCGAGGCTTACGAGCGGGAAGCCGCGAAGATCACGGAGAAGGATTGCCTGTGTGAAGGCCTCGGCGCCGGTGCCCTCCTGAAGAACGGCATGCACCCCGCGCACAAGCTGGAGGCCGTCACCATCTGCCCAGGACCGAACCTGGCCTACTTCTCGCGCGTGGTGTCCCTTCGCACCATGGTGGACCATATCCACGGAAGGCTCTCTTTGCTCAACACCACCGAGCGGCCGCACATGTTCATCAACGAACTGAAGCTCTACGTGGACTACCTGCGGCGCGAGGCGGAGCAGCTGGCCAAGGACGCCACCGACCGGCAGCGGCGGCACCTGCAGAACTTCAAGGACAACCTGCTGCAGGGCATCCACTACTATGAGGAACTGGCCCCGGTGATCCACCGCAAGGCCATGGACCAAATGCAGCGGTTCAAAGAGCAACTGCAGCGCCACGCCGAGGAGCTGCGTGCCCTGCTAGCGGTCGAAATGGTCGTGGGGTGAGCTGGGCCAAGTCCGCGCAGCGGTCACTCCCGGACCAATCGGAAGGTCACGGGCCGCTCACCTTCGAGGTGAAGCAGGTGCAGGCCCCGGGGCAACGACCGAAGATCGACGACCGGCACCCCGGAGGTGGTTGATAGTTCACCCATGAGCTCCGTTCGGCCCAGCAGGTCGGTGATGCGGAACGGATAACGACCGGCGGGCAGGTTCTCAATGTGCACCGTGGAGGAGGACGGATTGGGATACACATTGATCCGCCTGGTGGCCAGCTCATCCACGCCCAGCAGGATGTTCGTGGCGCACGAAGGGTAGCCAGGATGTTGCCACAGCACATTGTCCCATGCCAGGAAGCAGGTGGTGCGTGTGGAGTCGGGCCATCCGCTGCTACCCGTGCTCAGGTCCTCCGGCATCCGTGGCGCCAACGGGCCACTGCGGCTGCCGATGCCCTCAATCCATACATCGCTGTTATAGGCCTCCAAGATGCCCCAATCCTCGCTGAACCGGAACCGGCGGTGTGGATGGTCCTGGATCATCACGGTATCGATCGCCTCGATGGTCAGGTACGGGTTCATCTGGCCGATCCCGGGAAAGTGCACGGAATCGCCCACCTGTAGGTTGAAGTTGTACAGCGTGTCAATGCCGCCCAGGGTGTCCATGAACAGCACGATCGGGCCGCTTTGATGCACATGGCCTTGGAGCGTGGCCGTGGGGTTGTCCTCCCACGTGGGTTCGGCGTACAGGTTCTTCCACGTCACCCCCTGTGCGCTGATGCTGCCATTGTAGAAATAACGGGTGGTGCGGGTGGCCGCGAAGCTGGGGTTTTGGGCATTCGCGGCCGGGAAGGTGTTGGCCACGTACCAACTGTTGCCCGCCATGTCAAAGGGGATCGCTTCGCTGGGCGGAGGGTCGGTGGTCAGTTCACAGGCGGTGAACTGGGGTGCCATCCAGCTGATCTCATCGTCGGCATAGCAGCGCAGGCTTTCCAGTAGCGCCAGGTCACAGCCGCTCCAGATGCCCCAGTTCCAAGGGGTGAGCGACGAGGATAGGCCCATTCGCTCGGTCAGCGTGTCCGGCACACCTTGGTCCGACTGCAGGGCCCATTGCCGCAGCACGACGCCATCCACCTCGATGTGCCCGGTGTCCAGCACCGTCCATGTGACATCGAACTCATCCGTCTGGGCATGGATCGGGCTGGGGCTTGTCCAACTGTCGCCGATGGATGTGTTCAGCACGTACAGGACCTGGAACGTGGAATCCAGGCTGTTCCAATAGTACACGGTATCGTTCTCCAGGCTCAGGTAGGGTGGTATGTAGTTGCACCAGATCATCGGCCCAATGGGATCGGTCGGGGAGAGGACGGAGCACAAGCGGCCGTCCACCACCTCCGTGCCCGTGCAGCTGATCTGGTCCACATAAGGCAACCACAGCATCATGCCGTGATCTTCCCAGTGATGGCCGTTGTAGTTCCAATTGGCGCCGACGGGAGCAAACAGCACCTGCGCGGAGACGCCTACGCCCATGCACCCAATGAAAAGGACTAGAAGTTGACGCATGGCGGAGTTGTTTGGCCAAGGCAAGTTACGCTATGCGGTGGAAGAGGTGCGGGTCAGGGGGGTAATCATAAGGAAGCACGAGCGTGGTCCGATATGCATCGGACGCTCGCGCAAAAGCGGGGAATAATGAGGGTGAAGTGGACCTGGTGCGCTTGGATGCCCACCTGAAGCCCGATCGGGTCTGTGAGGTGAAGTGGAGCGATCGCTATGTGGACCAGCCCGGAGGCTTGAAGAGCCTGCTGGCTTTTGCCAAGCGCAGCAAGCTGCCGTGGGCGGTGGTAACCACCCGGACGAAGTCACTTACCCATACGGTGCAGGGCATTGAATTGAGGTATGTGCCCACGGCCTTGTACGTCTATCACCGAGGTGTCAGGGCTATCGCGGCCGTGGAAGCCACCTACAAATGAGTTGCCTTGCAGATTAAGCATATCGCGATATGCTTAATCTGCAAGGCGTGTGTAATATACTGTGAACCAGTGAACTGCGACTGCAGATTAGCGGCCGGGTAGCGTTTATTCGTCAACGCCTTTGGCATAGTCCACCAACGTGCTTGTGTCCACACACGATGCGCTCACCACTCATCGCGCATCTGCCGCTGGACTTTCAACGTGGGTCCGACCAGTTCCGGAAAGGCGCCGAACCACTCCTTCGCATGGAAGAGCTTCTGCGGCGGTTGGGCTTTGTCCGCTGCTTTCTTGCGGCTGCCAGCCTTTTTGGCCGGGACCCGTTTAGTGGCGCGCTTACCAACCAAACGGGCGCGGCTTTTCACAGCATCGGCCGGTTTGCTCTTCTTCGACATGGTGTTACGAAGATGGCTCACATCCCGCCCACCAGTCCCTTGGCCTCGGCCAGCGTGTACGCACCGTCCACCTTGCGCTTGTCGAAGACCATGAAGTAGCGGAAATCCGGGCCGGAGAGCTGCTGCCACTCGCGGCCGAGACGCGCCTTCGCATCACTGTCCTCACCGATCAGCTGTTCGCCTTTGGCCTCGATCAGCAGCACCTTGCCGCTTTTCGTGCCGAGGATGAAATCCGGGTAGTGCCGGTACTTGAAGCCGTTCAGCGGGAAGCCCTTGCCGCGCGTGAGGTTGCGGTGCCACCACGCGATGTTCGGCAGGCCGCCGAGCTGTTGCACCACCTTCGACTCGAACTCGCCCATGGCCCCTTCGCGTTCGTAGAGTGAACCGGCCAACGGTGGTGCCAATTCACCGGGCACCAGCACCTTCCTGAAGCCCCACAGCGGCTCCGTGCGGATGGTGCCCACCTGCACCCGGTGCTTGAATTCCCGCTCGGCATGGGCATCGGCGAGGGACCGCACCTTCAGCTGGATCAATCGGGCGTACTTGTGTTTCTGCACGATCGCGTCCTTCAGCCGCTCGCCGTCCCAGTCCGCCATCACGCGCTTGATGTAGGCCACCAGGTGCGGGTCCGCGATCGGGGGCACGCCGCCCACGGCCCGCATCAGCGCGTGGGCCACGTCCTCGATGCGGCTGTCCTGCGGCTTGCTCAACAGGTATTGCACCTGCGGGTCGTTCAGCAGGTTGCCGCTTATGCGTGTGATCGCGATCGGCAGGCTCGTGCTTGTCTGCCCAGTCACGTCGATGCTGGCCAGCTCGGGGTCCACGGCGTCGAAGTCGATCTTGGTGTCCTCCTTGGCCAGGTCAAAACCGTGCAGCAGCAATTCCTGGCTGAGCGGTTGCCAACTTTCGTCCTTGCCGGTGAAGAGCGAGCCGGGCACCTTCACCACGAACTGGGGCAGTTTCAATTTGCGCACTTGCTTGGCATGCTCCTCGCGCATGGGTTGGCCTTTCACGATTCCGGGCATTTCGGTGATCAATGGGTCGGGGATCTCGTCGCCGTCGGCGGTCAACCGGTCCTGCAACGCCTTGTTCTCGGCGGCGGCCGCAGCGGTGATGGCTTCCACCTGCGAGCCCGGCGACACGGCCGTTCCGCCTTCGGGGTCGTAGCTCACCCGCGCGGTGTCGATCTCATCGAAGTCCAGTTCGGCCGCAGTGGAAGCAGGGGCCGTAGACGTGCTGGAAAGGTCCGCGGCGCGGTAGTCGTGTTCGCTGAAACCGCTTTGCTGAAGCCCTTTCACGATGCCTTCCAGCGTGGCCTGGAACTTCGTGCTGGCGGTGAGCACGTAGCTCATGTTCAGCAGTTCGTGCTGGTGTGCGCGCACGTAAGGCAGGCGCAGCACGCGCCCGAGGATCTGTTCCACGTCCACCGCGCTGCTGCGGTCGGCCAGCGAGGCGAGGATGTACGCGAAAGGGCAGTCCCAGCCTTCCTTCAGCGCGTTCACCGTGATGATGTAGCGCACCGGGCACTTCGGGTCCATCAGGTCGATGCCCTTCAGCTCATCGCGGTCGGCGGTCTTGATCTTGATGCGCTCCTCGGGGATCCGCAGCTTCAGCAGTTGCTGCTTCAGCTTGTCGAAGGTGGTGTTGTCGTCGCGGGTGCGCGGCTCGGCCTGGAAGAGCACGATGGGCCGGATGTAGCGCCCGCCCGCCTTGTGCTGTTCGATGGCCAGGGCATCCAGCTTGCGTTGCAGGTCCAGCGCGTTCTGCACCACCTCCGTTTTGTCGTGCAGGTTGTGTACGATCACCGGCAGCTTCACCATGTGTTCCCGCTTCAGTTCCAGCGCGGGCACCAGGCTGATGATGTTGCTGTTCTCGCGCGGGGTGGCGGTGAGGTCCAGAATGAACGACGGGTTCAGATCGGCCAGCATCTTCACGCTCAGTTCGCTCTCCGCGTTGTGGCTCTCGTCCACCACCACCACAGGCCGCAGGTGGCGGATCACGTTGATCGCGGCCGTGGGCTCATGGTCCTTCAGTTGGTGGGCGTCGTCGGCGAATACGTCCGCCCATGGGCCCAACTGGCTGTTCTCCTGGTACACCTTGCGGTCCTCCTTGCGGCGGGCGCGCAGGCTGGCGAAGCTCATCACCACGATGGTGAGCTGGTCGCGCACGGCCACCGGGTTGAAGCCCGTGCCTTGCAGCAGCGCGTCTTTCTCCAGCACGGCCACCCGGTTGCCGAAGAGCAGGTTCAGCCGCTGGCGGTAAGGGTGTGCGGGATCGGCCAGGTTGCGCACCGTCTGCTGTAGCAGGTTGCTCCACGGCACCAGCCACAGCACCACGCGCGGCAGCTCCGGCGAAGCGTGGTCGTAGATGCTCTTCAAGGCGTTCACCGCAATGAAGGTCTTGCCGCCAGCGGTGGGCACCTTCACGCACAGGTGCGGCGCGCCCGGCACATTGTCCTGGTACGGCCGCATGCCCGTGCCGCTGAGCGGATTGTACGCCCCCACCTTCTCCGCCCACAGGTCGTTGAACACGGCCGCCGGGTCGCCCACGCGCATCAGCCGCTGCATGTAGGCGTCCAGGTCGTCGAGTACCCGCTGCTGGTAGGGTTTGAGTTCCATGGGTGGTTGACTGGTGATTGGTGAGAGGTGATTGGTGACTGGAGGGCGGCTGCCCATTCACCAAACACCTGCCACTATTCACTTTTTTGCATTCAAAATCGGCTGATGTCCCTCGGGATCTTCTTGAACGTGATGTGGTGTGCTTCAAGGAAGGATCGCGGCAGGATGCAGTTGTCGGCGTAGATCACGTAGTGCTCGGCCTTGGTGCGCAGCAGCGCCAGTGTGTCGTGGTCCAGCACGGTGCGGCGGTCCGGCTCGTACACGAAGTAGTAGGCCGTGCCGTCGTGAGTGCCCAGCAGGTAGGACGTGTCGTCCGGTGCAAGGTGCCCGGTGTTGTCCCCGAGTTCGGAGCGCGTTTCCGTGTACCAGACGTACTCCCGGATCCGCTCCACGCCCACGGCTTCGTTCAGGTTGTGCTGCTCATCGAAAAGGCGCGGCCCCAGCGTGTAGAAGTCGAATGCGCCGCCGGTGCCCTCTACGCTTTTGCTTCCTGTGCCGAAGCCCTGCATCACGCGCTTCACGCGCTCGGCGGTGATGGTCTCGGCATAGTCCTCCATCTCCACCAGGATGAACTTGCGGTTGCCGCCGTCCTGCTTGTTCAGGTTCAGCACCGCGTGGGCCGTGGTGCCACTGCCCGCGAAGGAGTCGAGGTATATCCCGTCACGATCGTCTTTGTCGTTCAGGATGAATGAACACAGATACTTCACCAACTCTGATGGCTTGGGGTTATCGAAGGTCTTCTTACCGAAGATGGCAACTTGTTCAGCGGTCCCATCCTGATTGAAAGGGCCGTTCAGAATGGATATGGGCTTCGCCCTCCGCAGTTGACCTTGTTCATCCTTCAGGTACTGTTTGAAGCGGACACTCCATTTACCCTTTGTTTTTCGCAGCTGGAGCCACCCGTTTGTATAGGCCTCCATAACCCGTTCACGCGACCAGATCCATTGCTTGTCTGGCCATATCTCTTCCCCTTCATGGACAAGAGGGTATACCAGATTAGGGCGATCGTCTTTGCTGGTGGTTGCCAGCGGCTGGGTGATGTACCCACCACGTGTGTTGTAGTTGTCATCGCGTCCCGTGTATTTCGCGATTTCTTCTTCCGACAGGTTAGCTTGAATGCTTGAGAGAGGACCCTTGGAGTAGCACAGGATATACTCATGGACGCTTCCAATCCCCTTGGTCAAGGCTCCAGGACCATACTTGTTCTTCCAGATGATTTGATGCTGGAAACTTGAGGACCCGAAGACTTCATCCATTAGGAATTTGAGGTTGAAGACTTCGGAATCGTCGATTGAGACGAAGATGATTCCACCCTCACGAAGCAGCTTGTGGAGCAGCACCAAGCGGGGGTACATCATGCAGAGCCACTTGTCGTGCCGGCTCAGGTCTTCACCCTCTTTGCCCACCACTTGGTTCAGCCAGCGGCGGATCTTGGGGTCGTTCACGTTGTCGTTGTACACCCAGCCCTCGTTGCCGGTGTTGTAGGGCGGATCGATGTAGATGCACTTCACGCGGCCCTCGTAGCGGGGCAGCAGGGCCTTCAGGGCTTCGAGGTTGTCGCCATGCACCACCATGTTGCCGCTGCGGGTGGCCTCCTTGGTGCGGCCCTGTTCCGCGCTGAACCCATAGCCGTGTTCCAGCACCTTGAAAGGCACCTCGCGGTGGTGGTTGATAACCTTGTCCTTGCCGATCCAATGGAGTGTGGGCATGCCCGTATCGCAGCCCGGCTAAGAACGCCGGGGGCAAGCGGGTGCCCAATGGCAACAACCGGGGGCGGACACCAGGACCTGGAGGCTGCAACCGTTCTGTGCGATAGCTTTGGGCCATAACCTCCGATCCAAGCTTCAAACCCTTGCAGATGGTCACCCAGAAGATCCGCTTCCTACGCGAACAGAAAAAGCTGCGCCATGAGGACATGGCCGAGCGGTTGGGCATTTCGCCCAGCACCTACCAGCGACTGGAAAGCGGGGAGACCAAAATGGATGTGGAACGGCTGCAAAAGATCGCGGAAGTCCTGGAAGTAAGCCCGGATGAGCTGCTGAACTCGGAGCCGATCGTGTTCAACGTGTCCAACAACTCAGGCGGCGCGTATGCGAACTACGGCCACATCGGGCATCTGGTCCCCGAAGAGTTCGTGGAGAAGCTGATGGACCGCTACGATGCCAAACACGAAGCGCAAGTGAAGAACTTGGAGGCGATGAACCAGCGGCTGCTGGATCTGTTGGAGAAGAAGTTGGGGTGAGGGGGCGTGAGTTGAAATGCCAAGCGTCAAAGCCCGCTTGCTACTTTAGGCGCGAGAACGTTACTCGTACGAGTAACACACAGTCGAGTGTTGGGAATAGGACGATAAGATCTTGGTGTACAAGAAGATGCGCAACCTTCCTTTGGTCGTAAGGATTTGAACGATGCGGGACCTAGACATCAGAAAGGTGTTGAGGCAGCGCCTGTCCGATCGTTACGGAGGGCAGCATGACACGTTGATCGTGGATGAGTTGGGGGTGTGCCAAGGAACGGTCCGTATCGATATGGCGGTCGTGAACGGTGCGCTGCACGGTTTCGAGATCAAGAGCGAGCGCGATACGCTGTGTCGTTTACCACAACAGCAGGAAACGTATTCCAAGGTGTTCGATACGGTCACGATCGTGATCGGCCCCTCATACCTTGAGGCTGTGCAAGCCCAAGTGCCGGAATGGTGGGGTATCATGGAAGCTCAACCGCGCAAGAACGGTGAGCCACGGCTGAAAGAGCGGAGGAAGCCCAAGCGCAATCCGGATGTAAAAGCTGATTGTTTGGTCCAGCTTCTATGGAAGGAAGAGGTCTTGGACTTGCTGAGTGAACAAGGACTTGCTAAAGGGCTTCGTTCAAAGCCCCGCAGGGTGCTATGGCGTGTGTTGGCAGAAGAGACCCCGTTGGACTCCCTGCGGGACCTTGTTCGCCAAAAGTTGGTCAGCCGAACAAATTGGCGATCTGATGCTTCACAAGAGCCAAGTGGTGAGATGTCCCCACTTTGCGCCATGTAGAGGCATTCCCCGGTCCGGCCAGTTCTTGGGATGCTTGAAAGATGAAGTTGTCGCCCCAGCTGAAATCTTGACCTCGGAAGTACTCGCTTCCCACCAGCAGCTTACACAGCTCCCGGAACTGCTCGTAGCCATGGTCCCGGACATTGCGCCCTTTCAGTAGAAGCCAAGTAGGCTCAAGCGTATACCTCAGATTGGCGCTCATCCGCATCATGCGCGGATCGACCCCTTCACCCATGGAACTGGGACTGGCTACGCCGTAATCGCCATACGTTGGGAGCCGGGGTACGCCACCACGGGTGGTGATAGCGGACCAGATCTCCCATTCAACGCGGGGAAGTTGATGGAACGTGTGCGCAGGAACGTCCATCATGCTGTCCGGGAATGATGAACCGGCTAAGGTCAGTGTACGCCAGTTCTCGATTCCGGGCAGCAGCCCGAGGATCGTATTCATGGCAAATACGATGGGGCCTCTTGTCTCAGGAGTTATCGTCTTCAAGTCGAAGATCAAGTCGCATTGCTCCCGCTTGAGGCCAAGAAACGTCAACAAGTCGTTCAACCCATTGCTCAACGAGCCGGGGTTCTCCAAGTCACTATTATCAACCCGGACACAAACGCCGCGGCCGTCCCGCCGCACTGTATCTCGAACAGCGATAAGGTATTGCTGGCTTCGTTGAAGGCCCACGACGGGGATGGCATTCATATCCTCATCAGTCGCCTGCTTGAAGAAGGAGGACACCGGATGACCACCATCAGGCATGAATTCCCCCTCCAAGTCCAAGAGGTCGACGAAACAGAATCCATGCCCCCAGCTTTTCCGGATCTTCTCCGGGAACGCAGGCAGGTACTCATGTATGGGCTTTGATGGGGCGTCTTTGTCGAAATCCCACGGCGCTGCGGGAACGTCGAACAAGGGCGTCATCTTGGACTTGCTCGGAACGCCTATCTCAGAGAGCGCGCCGAACTCTCCCTGCCGCGCACGAAGCATGGGGACGTAGTGCCGGTGGTCGAATCTTTCCATCATTTGGGTTGATCCTGCGAAAGGTACTTCAGGGCATCGGCACAACACTCTTTGAGCGTTAGAACAGGCAGCCGCGCGGATGCCACGGCTTGGTCGCCGGTCAATGCCCTCACCCCTCTTGTTACTTCCTTGAGCGAGGATAGTGCATGCAGGATCTTGTCGATGTGACCTCCAAGCTCCTGCTGCTCAAGACTGGAGCTGCGTGTCAGATCCAGTCTGTACTTGTCGTATTCATCCAACAGGCTCTGAATGTCCTGCTGCTTGGGATAGTCATCCTCGGGGATTTGAGCCAGACGCTCGTTCATGCGGAGCAGCAGTTCTTTGAGCACGGCCGACCGCTCCTTCTCCTGTGCCTTGCGGGTGGCCTTCGACTCTTCGAGCTGGTCGTGGGCTGTACGGGACAAGTCCCTCGTGAGCTTGGCGTACCACCCTGTGATGAGCACAAGAACGATCGTGGAGACCGCTTGGATGGCGGCCGAGTTCTCATTCAAATGATCTATCCAAGCGGCCATCAGGTCGAGGGCAGGGGGCGGTGCAATAGCGGCTCAAAGTAGCACTCGCACATGGAAGTTCCGGATTTGCGTGCAGTCCGCGACCATTTGCGACAACATAGGATCATCGCAGCCCTTGGCTGCGCTTTCGGGGTGTCCAAGGCCACCAACGTGCATAGCCGCAGGCTACGTGCAGCATGCACTACGGTCATTTGATACGAGTTGACAATCGATCGTGGATAAGTCAGGATGAACTGCCCATTCTTATGACAATTCATCCACATTCTTTATCACTTGCTCAGAGTGGCCTGTATAAGTTTCCGAGCTTCGAGAGACTCGATGGTCGAATAGGAACAGGTTGGGGAGTTGCAGTCACAATGGGCCGTTAACGAGGAGGTTGCTGGGGCGCATACTCTCACCTGAATGGTGTTGGTCTCGTTGATCGCAGCACTTGAGACGTAGGCTGGTTGTTGTCCTGAAAACTGTTCAATCATGCAGAAACTGACCATCAAGACGATTGCTGAATTCCGCAGCAAAGGAGATAAAGGCAAGCTAGGTTTTGTGAACCGCCTTAATCGCCCCCCCAAGCCGAAAGAACCGGGAGCAGAGTCTGGCGGTGGAGATTATTGGATCACCAGCATCTCGGCCTTGAACAAGAGTTTCAGGGAGAATGACATACGCTACGCAACGGATAAAATATCCGAGTTGTGTGATAAGCGATCAAAGTCAATTCGCAAGCAGACCAAGGACACGTACACGAGGAATATTGACATCCTAGCTCAGTACACGAGTTCTGACCTCAAAAGGTTGAGGCCCGTCAAGGATCTTGAATTCCCGAGGACCCCAAAGCGGAAAGTCCTGTTCGTTGTCAAGGGGTTCAATGTCCAAGTGGACATAAGCCACATTTTCACGTTCAACAAAGATGGTTTTGACCAAGTAGGATGCACTTGGTTCGTTGCCAAGAAGGACGGATTTAGTCCTGCAGAACTAGGGATGTTCACGAGCCTTATGTATCGGTATCTGGAAGCTCATTTTTCCACGACCCATACGATCAACGCCCAATACTGCATTGCTATTGATGCCTTCAAGAAAACAGAGGTCACCTACGCGCAGTTGGAGAGGAAGGAAATCATGGATGCTCTCGAACCAACTTTGGATGAGATTCGACTGTTGCTCAAGACCATAAGCCGGGCCGGAGCGATTCAGCTGAACCCCAACCAGCAGCACCGCCCTAGGGTTGGGCCAAGTGCTCGTTAGGACGAACGGGCCATGTGACCACCATTTTCACTATGGCAAGTAAAGCGCCCAAGGACACGGACGATGTGGAACTCTCACGAGCGGAGTTCCACATTGAGGGGAACTTCTCGGATCCTGATGAATTGGAGAAGATTGCTTGGGAGGCTTTCTACGCATTACGCGTTTCAGCATACGAGCGCTACGAGGATCGGGATGTTGGGCTAAAAGTCCATGTTGAAGAGGGATCTGCTATCGGGGTAGCTCTTGTCCTAGCAACTGCCAAGATTGTTTATGAGGCTGTTGCGCAATACCCGGACTTTAAGAATGGCGTGAAGGAGCTGGCAAATGACGGCAAGCATGTGGCCAAGAAGGTTCTTTCGATCGCCTTTGTGCGAAAGGCCAAGCAAGCTGGAAAGGTGTTAAGTGTGCATGCTGATGCCGGTGCAGTTGGTCAAGTTGAAGGATTGTTCAAGAGGGTGAGGAACGGCAAGATGACCCGCGTGCAAGGCGAGGAACTAGCGTTGGAACTTTTAGGGCGTTACGGAACGATTCCGAAGGATACGAGAGAAGCCATCCAAAAGGCATTTAGGACAATGAAGGTCGCTGGGATTCAAACAAGGATACCAGATGAAGAGCCCATTGAGCAGCAGAAGCGAAAACGTGTTCCCAAGGTACGGGAGTCTCGTGAAAGAAAGAGTGAATGGTCAGTAGACATAGAATCGCGCAACCGTAAGGACAAGCCACGGGTCAGTCGTCGTAGAACGTGAGGTGTATGTTCGGTAGGGGTCCCGCGTGAGGGATGGAAGCGGCGGCCCGGCGCAGGCAGGGCCTTGCAGCCACGAGCAGCGAGGAGGCTGCGAGGAACGAGCAGACCCCGGAGCGCCGTGGCTGCTGGCCCTGACAAGCCGGCCACAGCGGACAGCCCGACCCCGAGGCTTTTGCGAGGGGGCACGCCCATCCCTCGGCTACCCTCGGGATGACACCTGCCTCCTCAGCTCTTCGGATGGCATCCATCCTGCGGAGCGCCGCTTCGCTTATTCCCGGAGTGAAACTCACTCACCCCAACATCCCCTCCACCGCCTTCTTCGCCTGCGCGATCGTCTTCACGTTGGCGATGGAGATCCGCAGGGTGCCCTTGCGCTCGAACATCTTGTAGCGGTCCGGGTGGGTTTGCATGGCGCGCAGCAGGTGCTGGAACTTGTCGCTGGAAAAGAAGGGGTGCTCCTGGTCGGCGATGAAGGTGCCGCGCATGTCGCCCTTTTTGATGAGCATCTTTTCCAGGCCCATCTGCTGGCCCAGCCAGCGCAGGCGGATGGCCTCCATCAGCTCGTTCACCTCGTGGGGGATGGGCCCGAAGCGGTCGGTGACTTCGGCGGCGAAGCGTTGCAGCTCTTCTTCGTTGTTGATGTCGGCCAAGCGGCGGTAGAGCGCGAGGCGTTCGGCGGTTTCCTGCACGTAGTCGTTGGGGATGAGCATGGGCAGGTCGCCCTCGATGATGCAATCGTCGCTCTGGTCGCGACGTGAACCTCGGGCCAGCGCATGGCTGCCTTCTTGCGCGTCATCGAAGAGGTCCTTGAAGTGCTCATTTTTCAGTTCACGCACGGCCTCTTCCAGGATCTTGTGGTAGGTCTCGAAGCCGATGTCGTTGATGAAGCCGCTCTGCTCCGCGCCCAGCAGGTCGCCTGCGCCGCGGATGTCGAGGTCCTTCATGGCGATGTGGATGCCGCTGCCCAGGTCGCTGAACTGCTCGATGGCCTGCAGGCGCTTGCGGCTGAGGTCGGGCAGCAGGTGTGGGCTGGGCGCAAGCAGGTAGCAGTAGGCCTTCTTGTTGGTGCGCCCCACGCGGCCGCGCATCTGGTGCAGGTCGCTCAGGCCGAAGTTCTGTGCCTCGTTGATGATGATGGTGTTGGCGTTGGGGATGTCCAGGCCGTTCTCCACGATGGTGGTGCAGACCAGCACGTCGGTCTCGCCCTCGATGAAGTCCATCATCACCTGCTCCAGCTGCTTGCCCTCCAGCTGTCCGTGGCCCACGCCCACCTTCACGCCGGGCACCAGCTTGCGGATCATGTCGGCGATGAATTCGATGTTCTTCACCTTGTCGTGCAGGAAGTACACCTGTCCGCCGCGCGAGAGCTCGTACTCGATGGCGCCGCGGATGGTCACCTCGTCGTACGGTTGCAGGATGGTGGTGATGGGGTAGCGGTTGGGCGGCGGGGTGCTGATGATGCTGAGGTCGCGGGCGCCCATGAGGCTGAACTGCAGCGTGCGCGGGATGGGCGTGGCGGTGAGGGTGAGCGTGTCCACCGTGGCGCGCAGCGCCTTCAGCTTGTCCTTCACGTTCACGCCGAACTTCTGTTCCTCGTCGATGATCAGCAGGCCGAGATCCTTCCACTGCACGTCCTTGCCCACCAAGCGGTGCGTGCCCACCAGGATGTCGATCTTGCCATCCTGGAGGTCCTTCAGCGTTTGGCGTTGTTCCTTGCTGCTGCGGAAGCGGTTGATGTAGTCCACGCGCACGGGCAGGTCCTTCATGCGGTCGCGGAAGGTCTTGTAGTGCTGCAGCGCGAGGATGGTGGTGGGCACCAGCACGGCCACCTGTTTGCCGTCGGTGGCGGCCTTGAAGGCGGCGCGGATGGCCACCTCGGTCTTGCCAAAGCCGACATCGCCGCAGACCAGGCGGTCCATGGGCACGGGCTTTTCCATGTCGCGCTTCACGTCAAGCGTGGCCTTTTCCTGGTCGGGCGTGTCCTCGTAGATGAAGCTGGCCTCCAGCTCGGCCTGCAGGTAGGTATCGGGCGCGAAGGCATGGCCCGGCTTGTCCTTGCGCTGCGCGTAGAGCTTGATCAGATCGAAGGCCAGGGCCTTCACCTTGGCCTTCGTTTTCTCCTTCAGGTTCTTCCAGGCGGGGCTTCCCAGCTTGCTGATGTTGGGCGCGGCGCCGCCTTCCTCGCCACTGTATTTGCTCACGCGGTGCAGGCTGTGGATGCTGACGTAGAGGATGTCGTTGTCGCGGTATTTCAGGCGGATGGCCTCCTGCTTGCTGCCGCCCGCATCGATGGTCTCCAGGCCGCTGAACACGCCGATGCCATGGTCGATGTGCACCACCAGGTCGCCGGGCTTCAGTTGGGTGAGTTCCTTCAGGGTGAGTGCCTGCGCGTTGCGGCGGAAGCCTTCCTTGAGGCGGTAGCGGTGGTAGCGCTCGAAGATCTGGTGGTCGGTGTAGAGCGCGAGCCGAAGTTCCGGGTCCACGAAACCTTCGTGCAGGTCGAGCATCAGCGGGGTGAAGCTCACCTCGTGCTCCATGTCCTGGAAGATGGCGTAGAGGCGCTCGCTCTGCTTGGCGCTGTTGCAGGCGATGATGTTGGTGTAGCCGGCGTTGCGCTTGTTGTGCAGGTCGCCGCTCAGGATCTTGAAGTCCTTGGCGAAGGAGGGTTGAGGCTTCAAGGCAAAGCCCACGCACTGATCAGAAGATGGGATGATCAGATGATCAGATGATCGTTTTCCCCCTTCATTTTCTGATTTTCTGATTTTCTGATCGTCTGATCGAAAGAACACCTTCCGGAAGCCCAACGTCGCCTTCACCAGCTCGCTGTCGGTGGCCAGGAACTTGGCGGGCACGGGCTGTTTCTCCTTTTCGTTCAGGCGGGCGTAGGCTTCCTCCAGGCGTTTCAGGCTGGCCTTCGCCGCATCGCCGATGGCTTGCAGGTCCTGGAGCCAAAGCGTGGTATCATCGGGCAATTGCGCGAAAAAGTTCTGTTGCCTTGCTCCCGCAGGGTCACTCCCCCCTCTCGCTCCCGCAGGGTCACTCGAAGAGGACCCTGCGGACTCCATGTCCGGCACGATCACGGCCTCCTTCAGGAACTCCACGGTGAGCTGGTCCTGGGGATCGAAGCGGCGCACGCTCTCCACGGTATCGCCAAAAAGCTCGATGCGGAAGGGCTTGTCGCTGCCGTAGCTGAACACGTCCACGATGCCGCCGCGGATGCTGAATTGCCCCGGCTCGTACACGAAGTCCACGCGGCTGAAACCGGTTTCGTGCAGCCATTCCTCCAAGGTGTCGATGGGCAGTTCCTCGCTGCGCTTGATGGCCAGCGTGTTCTTCTGCATCACCTCCTTGGTGACCACCAGCGGCACCAGGGCCTCGGGGTAGGTGACGATCGCCAAGCCTCCTGCCCGTCCGGGCGAAGCCGAGGACAGCATCTCCAGCACTTCCGTCCGGGTCACGCGCTCGGCATCGTGGTGTCCGTCGGGGTCGTAGGGCGAGCGGGAGGGGGCAGGGTAGAACAGGACTTGGGCTTCGCGGTTGTCGCCAGGTTGTCGACCCGGTGGGTCGACGCTACTGGCATTGCTGCGCAAGGCCTGCAGGTCATTCAGGAAATACGCAGCCTCTTCCCGGTCGTTAAGCACGAATAGGTGCGTACCGCCCAGCTTCTCCGTGATCACGGAAGCGATCAGTGCCCGCGCCGAACCGAGGGTGCCGCCTATGTGCACGCGGGCGGCGTGCTCCTTCAGGCCTTCGGCCACGCGGGTTATCCGGTCATCATGGCGGTACAGTTCAAGGAGGTCCGCAGCGGTGCGGACGGGGGCGGAAGCGGTGTTGGTCATGCACGCATGGAACCCGGAAAGCCCGATGCCGCAATTGGCGGCACCGGGTTCCGGGAACGGGTGCAAAGGTAGCCTTGGCTGAATCGCATGCGGTCTTGGCGCATACCTTGTTCGGACAGATCGGCAGCCCTTTCCGCCATCCACCCCATTTCGGCGGATATTTGCCATGGAAAATATCTGGCACGGCACTTGACCACACCGATGCACCGGACCTCCGGAAAAAACGATCGACCATGCAAACCAGAAGCATCGAACGCATCATCGCGCCACCCGCGCCCCACATGGTGGGCAACGGCTTCCGCGTACACAACTTCATTCCCGGCGGCGGCGTCAGCATGCGCCGCATGAGCCCCTTCATCCTGCTGGATTACAACGCGCCGGTGGCCTTCACGCCCTCGGAAACGCCGCGCGGCGTGGGCGTGCACCCGCACAAGGGCTTCGAGACGGTGACCATTGCCTACAAGGGCCGCGTGGCGCACCACGACAGCAGCGGTGGCGGTGGCGTGATCGGCGAGGGCGAGGTGCAATGGATGACCGCCGCCAGCGGTGTGCTGCATAAGGAGTACCACGAGGAAGCCTTCAGCCGCGCGGGCGGCGATTTCCACGTGGTGCAGCTTTGGGTGAACCTGCCCGCCAAGGACAAGAAGAGCGCGCCCAAGTACCAGGCGATCACGAAGGACGCCATGCCGCGCCACGCTTTGGCCGATGGCCTGGGCGAAGTGGAAGTGATCGCCGGCGAGTACGCGGGCACCAAGGGCCGCGCCAGCACCTTCACCCCGCTGGACCTGCTGAACCTGCGCCTGAAGACGGGCGGGGAGGTGAAGGTGCACCGGCCCGAGAACTGGCACACGGCACTGCTGGTGGTCGAAGGCACCGTGCAGGTGAACGGCACGGACGTGCCCGTGGACCACTTCGTGCTGATGGCGGGCGATGGCACCGACTTCACCGTGAAGGCCACTACCGACGCCGTGGTACTGGTGATGAGCGGTGAACCGATCGATGAGCCCATCGCGGCATATGGCCCCTTCGTGATGAACACGCACGACGAGATCCAGGAGGCGATGGATGAATTCGCCCGGGGCAAGTTCGGCGTGCTGGAGGATTGATACCAATTCGCACTAAAGCATAGGCCGATCTGCTCGTGCTTTTTCCGCATGGCTTCTCCGTCGAGATCGTTCCGTAGCTCCGGCTACCCAACGACCCCGCCGTATCGCCCTGCGAAAAAATCTCTTCGCATCTCTAGCCTATCCCTTAATGCGAAATGGTATTAGGGGCGCCGTCCGTGGCGGCATGGTCGGTGATCTGACCGCTTGCTCAAGAAACCGACCATTGCCTCGGATCTCAAGGCGGGATGCACTGGCCGGAGCTTGCTTTGGGGCAAAGCCCAAGCGATGAAACCCGTCATTACCCTCCTGCTCTCGCTCACCACCTGCGGCCTCAGCGCCCAATGGAGCACCGATCCCGCCGCACCCATGGTGATCGCGCCCGCAGGCGGGGTGCCGGACAACCTGGTCGCCTTCGGCGATGGCGCCGGCGGCTGGTTCGCCTTCTGGAAGGACAAACGCACCGACGGGCAGAACTACGAGGTATACGGCCAGCGCTTGGATGCCGACGGCCATGCCCTGTGGGAACCCGATGGGCGGCTCATCCACCACGAGGATACCGGTGCGGTCCGCGAGTTCACCGCAGGGATGATGGGCGATGGCAACGTGTTGCTGGTGACGATCGGTGCGCTCTCGGGAACGTATGATACGCTCCGGGCCATCGCCTTGGACATGGAAGGCAGCCCGATCTGGAATGCCCCGGTGACGGTGACCCAGGGTGGTCCGCCGGTACTGACCCTTGGTGAACTGGCCCTGGTGCCCACCAGCGACGGGGCCGTGATCGGCTGGTACGACATCTACTTCGGTGGCGCCAGCGGCATCAATGTGGCCCGCATCACGGCCAGCGGCGACCTGCTTTGGGAGCCGGACGGCCATGCCATACCCGGTGCCACGTACGGACCGTTCAACCTGTTGCCGGACGGGGCGGACGGCGTGCTGGTGCACTGGCGCGACGGCAACGGCATCGGGGCCGGATACCACGCCATGCGGGTGGACAGCAGCGGGGCAAATGCCTGGCCCGCGAACGTGCAGACGAACGCAGGTTCCACCGGTTTCAATGGCAACCACAAAATGGTCGCGGCCGAGGATGCTTCCATGCGCTTGGCGTACGTGAACACGGCGTACAAGGTGCAACTGGTGGCCATGGACACCACCGGCGCCTTGCTCTTCAACCCTTCACCGGTGCCCGTGTGCAACTATGCCAGCAACCAAGGCCAAGTGAGCATGGTCCAGGAGGATGGCATCACCACCGTGGTCTGGGGGGACAGCAGGCCGCCCGCTTCCAGCCACGACGTGTACATGCAGCGCTTTGATGCCGCAGGCAATGCCCTGCTCGACACCAATGGCGTGCTGGTGATGCACCTCAACACCTACATCCCCACCACCGGCCTGGTGCCCTCGCTGAACGGCAGCGTCATCGCCACCATCGACGGCAACGTGGACGGGCTTTCCGCCATGCGCATGAACGCGGACGGTACCCCTGCCTGGCCTGGGCCCGTGGCCTTCTGCACCCCGATCGACAACCCGTCCTACCACCGGCAGTACCAGTTCCCGGACGGCGCGGGCGGCATCGTGAGCATTTGGCTCACCTTGCAGAACACCCGGATCCTCGGCGCCAAGATCTTCGCCAATGGCACGCTTGGCGGCGGAGTGGGCGTGGCGGAACGGGATCGGCCCGCGCTGTTGCACGCGTACCCGAACCCGGCCACCACACGGCTGTTCCTGGATGCCGGCGCCGAAGGAGTGTTGGGCAACGTGACGCTCATGAATGCCACCGGGTCCTTGGTGCATGCCATGCACGGGCAGGGCACGCGCGCGGAAGTGGACGTGCAGCACTTGGCGCCCGGACTCTACTTGCTACGGAGCGAGTACAACGGAACGGTGGCCACGGCACGGTTCATGAAGCAGTGAGTGATCGGAGGCCGGGATCATGTGGCCTTGATCTCCAACTTCTGCGCCAGCTCGTGCATCTTCAGCACCGTGTTCCAGTTGCGCGCGGTGTTCACCGCGCCGATGCCCTTGTCGAATTTCTCGGCCAGCTTGCTGGTGCCGAAGCCGTGCGGCGTGTGCAGGTAGCACAGGTGGTAGGGGCCGACGGCCTTCTGGTGCAGCGTTAATGCTTCACCGTCCACGGCCAGCGCCCGCAAGGCCTTCACCGCTTCGGGCTTGGGCTTTTCCGCCAGCAGCACCGCATGCACGTGCTTGCCTTCGGCTTTCTGGGGAAAGGGATCGTACTTCACCACTTCGGCCCATTCCGCCGCCGTGGGAATGAAGATGGGCCGTTCGTAGTTGAATTTCTTCCGGCAGATCTCCGCCACCTTGGCCAGCGTTTCCTCGCGGGAGAGCGTGCTGCGCACAAGTGCATTGCCGCTGTTGATGTAGGTGGTGGCCTGCTTGAACCCGGCCTTGGTGAGCGCCGCGCGCAGTTCGGCCACGGGCAGCTGCACGGGGCCGCCCACGCCGCGGAAGAGGAGGAGGAAGGTGGTGGCCATGGCTCACCGATTTGTGTTTCCCGGGTTTTGTACATAGGCGGAGAAAGCCATGGCAAGGCGATGGCCCTCATCGCGGTAGCGGAACGGGGCACGTGCACCGGCCTTGAACGCCAGCTTCCTGCCCCAGATGCCGAACAGCAGCAACGGGCAGTAGCCTTCCCAGACCACGCGCCTGCCGTCGGCCTTCACCTCGAAGACGATCAAGGCCCCTTCACCCGTTTCCTTGAAGAAGGTGTCATGGCCGGGCCGTTCCTTCAGCTTGAACACGAGGGTCTCATCCATCCGTCCGGTGGTGATACGCAGTTTGCCGTGGTCAAAACGGGCCCTGGTGAAGCCTTGCGCCGTGAACCACCGGATCACGGATGCGCGCCGGTCATCCGGGAAAGGGCTGTCGATCGTGGAGTGGGTCCCGGACATGGCGGTTCAGTCGACAAGATAGGGCCTTGCCGTGAGCATGCCCTGAGCCTTTG
Source organism: Flavobacteriales bacterium (assembly GCA_023382455.1). GTDB lineage: Bacteria > Bacteroidota > Bacteroidia > Flavobacteriales_F > PHOS-HE28 > PHOS-HE28. Next base: position 108,765 of record JAHDVX010000001.1, on the reverse strand, counting down.
CCCCGGCCGGAATGATGACGTCCGGACGGGTTGCTCACTTGGCCGGCCTGAAGCCGAAGCGCATCATGCTTCCCTTGGCCACGCCCTTCTTGTCGCCCTCGCTGCTGATCAACAGGTCGCCGTTGGGGAAGAAGGCCAGACCCTCGGGCTTGAAGAAGACCTCTGCCGGAAGGGGGGTCACGGTGCACGTGCCGGCCTGGTAGGTTACCAGCAGCCGGTCGCTGGCGGAGAGCACGAACAAGGCGCCCGTAATGGGATGGATGGCGGCTGCGGAAGGCTGGAACAACACCTTGCGGCGCGCCAGGCCCGGCAACTCGCGTGCGAAGGCCTGCTCCACTTCCGTGGCGCCCAGGTTCCGCCAGAGGCTGCTGTGTCCTTCGGCATCCACTTGCTCCACAGGGCGTTCGTCCACATGGCCGGCCACGGGGGGCTCCTTGGCCACCACGCAGACCGCCCCGGTTTGCGGGTCCTGGAAGATGCCTTCGTAGTTGAGCGATCGCAGGTCGGCGTTCCATTCCTTCCGCAGCTTGCCGCTTCGGCGGTCCAGCTCGTATACGCGGCCATCGCTGCGCAGCACCAGGATCCGGTCCCCGTTGAGCAGCAGGTCCTCGAAGTCGCCGATATCATCGAAGCGCATCACCCGGGTGATGCGCTCCTCCCGAAGGTCGTACGTGAACACCGCCGCCAGTTCATCCTGCACGCACAACACGGTATGGTCATCGGCCAAGGCGATGCCGCTTACCTCGCGAAGCAGGTCGGGAAGTTCATAGGTGCTGTCGGGCTCGAGCAGGTCGTAGCCCAATTGCGGCAGTTCCACGGTGCGCAGGTCGTTCAGGGTCCACTGGTCCGAGGCCAGCAGCGCCACGGGCTTGTATTTCTTGCCGTCCGTGGTGAAGAACACGTTCAGCTCCACGCCTTCGCGCATCACTTCCGCCTTCAGGAAGGCCGTGTCGGGCGTGGTCACCAGTTCGATCTCGTCCAGCAGCCAGCCCGGGTGGTCCTTCGCCAGTTTCTTGCGGATGCGGTCCATCACCTGCTCGCCGGGCTTGGCCTCCCGCTGCTCATACAGCACCTTCCCTTCACTGATCCCCGCCTCGGTCAGCTCGCCGTTGCACAGGTATTCCACCTCCACCAGTCCCGATCCGGAGCGTTCCACCCGCACGATATCGGCCCCGGGACAGCGGGCCAGCACCAATGCGTTCAAGGTACGGTCGTCCTCGGGCTTCACTTCCTGGGCCAATGATGGTGTGGCCAGTGTCAGTACGGCAAGGCAGGGAAGGAGGCGGCGCATCTGCATGGAATGAAGGATTTGCGGCTGCAAGATCGCACGAGATCCGGGGAGCATTTGGGAGATCTTTCCGGAGGACCCGGCAGCAGGGGCCAAGCTCCCATTTCCTTCCAGTATCGCTCCGGTAGCTTTGGGGCATGAAGGTGCTCGTGGTGGAGGATGAACCCGGCCTCGCGGAGGTGATCACGCGCTCGTTGGAGCGGGAGGGTTTCGTGGCGGAGGTCGCCAAGGACCGCGCCACGGCCTTGCACAAGACGGCGGATCACCAGTACGATGTCATTTTACTGGATATCATGCTGCCCGGTGGAAGCGGCCTTGATGTGCTGCGTCAGTTGAAGCATGATGGCATGGCGGCCAACGTCATCATCATTTCCGCCAAGGACTCGCTGGACGACAAGCTTGCCGGCCTCGACCTGGGTGCTGATGACTACCTCACCAAACCCTTCCATATCGCCGAGCTCCATGCCCGGGTCCGTTCCGTACTGAGGCGGAAGGCCTTTGGCGGGGCAGCCACGATCAGTGTCGCGAACCTCATGTGTGATCCCGAGCAGCGAAGGGTAACGGTGGACGGCCTGGAGTTACCCCTGCACAGGAAGGAGTTCGACATGCTCACCTACTTCCTGCTCAACAAAGGCCGCCTGGTCTCTCGAGGATCCTTGGCGGAACACGTATGGGGCGACCATGCCGATGAATCCGCTGACCTCGATTTCATCTACTCCCAGATCAAGAATCTCCGTAAGCGTCTGAAACAGGCGGGTGCTTCCGTGGAGATCCAAGCCGTGTACGGGATCGGCTACAAACTGGTGGAGGCATGAGGCTGCTTCACCGCTCCTTGCTGCGCCTCTCCCTGGCGCTCCTGCCGGTGATCGCGCTTTGGTCAGCAGTCTTCTTCCTGGTGGCGCGCCATGCCGTGCGCGAAAGCATCGACGATGGGCTGGAGGACCAGCAGGAACTCATCCTGCACCGCATGGAACAGGACAGCTCCCTGGTGCAGGTGCGCGATCTGGGCCTGCACGGTTTTGCCCTGGAACCTGCGTCGGGAAAGGTGAAGAAGCATTTCTCCGACACGCTGCTGTACGTGCCGGCGGAAAGGGAAGTGGAGCGTGTACGACTGATGACGAAGGGGGTTGAGCAGGGCGGGAGGCTTTTCCGAATGCAGGTTTATGCAAGTACCGTGGAGGAGGATGACCTGCTCGAACAGTTGCTGTGGGCCCTGCTGGGACTTTATGCCGTGGTGGTGCTCACGCTTATTGCGGTGCATCGTGCCGTGCTCGGGCGCATGTGGCGGCCATTCCATGGCATTCTTGCCGCTATGAAGGAGTTTCGGCTTGGACGGGATAACGGCCTGCGCGAGGTGCCTACGAGCATCACTGAGTTCCGGGAACTGAAGCAGGCAGCCGATACCCTGGTGCGCCATGCGGCCGAAGCCTACGTGCAGCAGCGCGCCTTTACCGGCAATGCCGCACATGAGTTGCAGACTCCGCTTGCAGTGGCCGTCAACAGGTTGGAGTTGATCGGTGAGGGCAGTATGACCGAAGAGGAAAGGATGATCGCCATTGGTGAGGTGATCGCCTCGCTCGAGCGCCTGGTGCGCCTGAATCGTGCGTTGTTGCTGCTTGCCCGCATCGAGAACCACCAGTTCGAGCATTCGGAATCCATATCCCTGCGCGCCCTTGTAGGAGAGGTGGTGGAAGAGTTCGCAGACCTGGCCGAACACAGGCAGGTGCAACTTTCGCTCCGCGTGGATGGGGACCTGCATTGGACGATGGACCCGGCCTTGGCGCGCACCCTGATCACCAACCTGGTGAAGAACGCCATCGTGCATAATATGCCCAACGGATGGGTGGCGGTGGAAGTGATGCCGCAAGGAATCCGGGTCGCGAACGCTGCGGCGGGGAAAGCATTGGATGCCGAACGGATCTTCCTGCGCTTCCACAAGGAGACAACCGCCGACGCGGGCACCGGCCTCGGCTTGGCCATCGCCAAGGCGATCGCCGACCTGTATGGCCTGCGCATCGCGTACCGTTTTTCGGAGGGGCATGTGCTTGAAGTGACCGAAGGTGATGTACGCTGAAGGAGGTCCCAAGGGGCAGAGGCTTCCCAGTTCTTTCCCAAGTGTTGCACTCCATTTGTTCCAGATAAGCACGCATACCATGAGAACCACGATCGCCATTTCAAGAGCCTTGGCAACGGCGGGTGTCGCCGTCATCTTTTCTTTCAACCTCGCCAACGCGCAGAAGCTTGCACCTGCACAGTTGCCCGCACCGGTGCTCGGTGCTTTCAACAAGAACCATCCAAAAGCCATGGATGTGGAGTGGAAGCTGAGGGGCACTCAGTACAAGGTGGAGTTCGAGACCGGCCTGCTTTTCCGCGACCACGAAGTGTGGTATGATGCCGATGGCAAGGAGTTGCGCCATGAGGAGGAAATCTCCGCAAGCGACCTCCCCGAGGAGGTCGCCAAGGCCATCGCCGCCGATTTCCCCGGCTTCCGCACCGACGATGTGGAGCGGATCACCATGGAAGGCATGGTAAGCTATGTAGTGGAACTGAAACAGATGGGCCAACCGGAATGGAAAGTGGCTTTCGATGCCGCCGGCAAGCTGTTGGAGAAGGCGATGGATTGAGGCGGCCGCACGATGAAGTCGCGACCTGGCCGCACGATATACATCAGGTGACCATCGTCAGGCCGGAGCTGCCCCAAACGCCTTGTTTTGTGGTATGAGCAACGCGAGCACATACATCGATATCTACACCAGCTTGGGATACCTGTTCTACAGCGTGGCCGCCGGCGACGGCAAGGTGCGCCTTGCGGAAGTGGAACGGCTGAAGGCGTTGGTGAAGGGAAAGTGGCTGCCTTTGGAAGCGAGCCGCGACGAGTTCGGCACCGATGCCGCGCACTACATCGGGATAAGCTTCGACTTCGCCATGGGCGAGGCGATGGACAGTGAGGAGGCGTACAACCGGTTCGCCGAGGACTTCCGCACCCATGCCTCCAGTTACGATGCCGGTATGAAACGCCTGGTATTGGAGACGGCCACGGCCATCAGCGAGGCCTTTGCACGGACAAACAAGGCCGAGCGGGAGCGCTTGGAACGGTTGGGGCGCCTGCTGGGCCGGTGATCACGGTCAGTGGTGCCGGCGATCGTGCCAGGCCCGTTCCAACGCCTCGCGGTGTTCCGGTGCCGCAATGGCGATGAGCGCCTTGGCCCGCTGCTCCAGGTTGCGCCCGTAGAGGTAGGCCGCGCCATGCTCCGTAACCACCCAGTGCACGTGCGCCCGCGTGGTGACCACACCGGCACCGGACCGGAGCGTGGGAACGATCTTGCTCGCCCCCTTGCCCGTGGTGCTGCATAACGCGATGATGGGCTTGCCGCCCTCGCTCAGCGCCGCACCGCGCATGAAGTCCATCTGTCCGCCGACGCCGCTGTACTGGAAGGTGCCGATGCTGTCCGCGCATACCTGCCCGGTAAGGTCCACCTCGATGGCGCTGTTCACGGCCACCACCCGCGGGTTGCCCCGGATCACCTTGGTGTCGTTCACGTACTGCACGTCGAGGAAGGCGAACGAGGGATTGTCGTCCACCAGGTCGTAGAGCCTGCGTGTGCCGAATGCGAAGGCGGTGACCACCTTGCCCGGGTGCTTCTTTTTGCGGGCGTTGGTGATCACTCCGTTTTCCACCAGCGGGATGATGCCGTTGCTGCACATTTCCGTGTGGACGCCCAGGTCCTTGTGTCCGTGCAACGCACCGAGGATCGCATCGGGGATGGCGCCGATGCCCATCTGCAAGGTGCTGCCGTCCTCGATCATTTCGCTGACGAGCTGTGCCACGCGGTGCTCCTTTTCGCCTACCTGTGCGCCGTAGTCCGCCTCAGGGAGCGGGTCGTTCACCTGGACCAGGGCCTGGAAACGGCTGATGTGCACCTGCCCGTCGCCCAAGGTCCGGGGCATGTTGGGGTTCACCTGTGCGATCACCGTGCGGGCATTGCGCACCGCGCTGACGGCCACATCCACGCTCACCCCCAACGAGCAGAAACCATGCTTGTCCGGCGGCGAAACCTGCACCAGGGCCACATCCAGCGGAAGTATGCCCTGGTCGAACAGGCGCGGGATCTCGCTGAGGAATACGGGGATATAATCACCGTGGGGGCCGTTCACGGTGCTTCGCATGTTGGCCGAAACGAAGAGGGCGTTGAGGAAGAACGGACCTTGTACTTCAGGCCGGTCGAAGCCGAGGTCCCCGAAGGTGCTGATGGCCGTGAGTTCCACATGGTTGAGCTCGTTGTGGCGTTCAAGCAGGGCATGTACCAGGCGCATCGGCGTGGCCGCGCTGCCATGAATGAATACACGGTCGCCGCTCTTCACCAGCCGGACGGCCTCTTCAGCAGTGGTCCAATGGAGGTTCATGGCGCGAAGATCGGAATGGCCCGGGCCCGCCAGGAACGGCGATCGTCAGGTTCGATGGGCTTGGCCCGGGGTGTGCGCGGATCGTGCTGGAGAAACGAACGCCGGGTTGGTTCCGCAGCCGAGGAGAGATCAGTGCACCAGCGCAGCGGTCTCGGCCATCAGGCGTGCCCCCGCCACCGACCAGTTCAACCGTTCTGAATGCTCCCGTATCGCGGACATCGCCAAGTCCCGGTAGGCATCCCGGTCGGCCATCAGGGCCAGGATGCGGTCCACGTAAGGGGACTCTCCAGCATCCGGGGGGAAGAGAAACCCGTTGTGGCCGGACCGTACCACTTCAGGCACGCCGCCCACTTCACGTGCCAAGCTGGGCACTCCCAAGGAACTCGCCTCGGCGAACACGATGCCATAGCATTCGGCCAGGGAGGGAAGGATCAGGAAATGGGACCGGAGAAAATGGTTGATCAACCGGCGCTGCCCCATGGGCATGGTCTTGTCGATGAAGGGAAGGACCCGCACATGCGTCATGTCCGTACCGGCAGCAGGTTGGCAGCCGATCACGGTCAGGGTGGAGGCAAGCCCGGCCCGGTTCAATTCCTGGACCACACGGACGGCCAGCGGCCCACCTTTCCGTTCCCAATGGACACCCAGGAAGAGCAGTTCACAACGGTCCGTGGGCCGTGCATCGATGGCCCGGTACACCAGTTCGTCCGGCACTTTCAGTTCCAGATTGCTGCCGAATGGCACCACCCGCACCTTGGAAGGGTCGGCACCGTAGCGGTTCACTGCGGAGCGGGCCGCCCATTGTGATGCATAGATGCACAGGTCGCAATTGGCCAATGCCGTGCGTTCCAGTTCGTGTCCGGTTTCCACGAAGGCTTCAGGATATTCCTCCAGTTCAGGGTATTGTTCGAGGAGGTCCGCGAACGTGGCATCCGTATAGAGCACCTTGGGCTGGCCGGAGCGCAGCAGCGCCACGGGAATACTGCTCGGGGAGAACACGGCATCGTAGTCTCCCTTGGACAAACGCCTGGTGATGGAGGCGGCGAAACGCTCGGCCATGGGCAGTGAGCGTTCAGTGGGCAGCGACAGGCTCGATCCGATCATGCCGGATAACCGGTTCATCGCCTTGTTGACCAGGAGCCGCTTTTGCCCCAGTTCATTCAACCGATGAACGCGGGTACCGTTGCTTTCCAGTGCTTTGGCAATGAAGTAGACGACACCGCTCCAGGTACGGATGTCATGGGAGTCGCCCAAGGAGGGGTACAAAAGGTCCAAGGTCCTGGTTGGTCCGTCCTGGTGCATGAATGGTCCGATGCGGGAGCGCGGCAACCGGTTCGGGGCAGGCCATGAGGTATGGGGCCATGCTCCGGGAAGCGCGCAAAGTTGGGAATGGGGAGGAATGTGTCAAGGATGCCCCAGGCATTGTCTGCTCCGGGTTACTTGGACCGGATTTAGGTGCTGGGGCAATCTTCCACCTTATGCGATCGGTGCATTTCCCATCAGGCATGCCGGCTCTTCGAACGATCAGCTTGTTCGCTATTGAGCCGGTGAGGAAGATCCGTTCTCTTTTTCCATCCGGTGGAAGAACGATGTGGTGCAAAAGTTCAGATTGCTAGTGTGCGAGGGCCGCTCCTCTCGCACTCTCGCACTCTCGCACCCTTGAACCGTCCGTTTCTTTCATGCCGCCTCAGTAGCTTCGTGCCATGGCCCAGTGGCTCCGCACGGTCCTTCCCGCTTTGGCCTTGGTTGCGGCGCTCCGTGCGCATGCCCAGCGGTTGGACAGCCTCCACGTTTTCAAGCGGCTTCCGGAGGGGCATTACACCTCGGCCTCGGCCAATGCACTGGCTTGGCAATTGCTGCGGGGCCATGCTCCCTTCACGACGGTGACCGGTGACCGCATGGCCACCGCGCGGGAGGCCATGACGGGTTATTTGCCTGCGCGCCACACGTTCCGGAATTTACCCACGCTTACCCATGTGGCCATCGCTTGGAGCGGCGGCAGGCCCGTGGCGCTCGGCGTGGCGGACGACCTGGACCTCATCATCAATTTCACCGCGCGCACGGAGTACCGCATTTCCGGCATGACGGACCGCATCAAGGTGAGGGCCCTCCTGGCCCGCATGGTGGTGGAGTAGGGGAGGCGTGCGCCCGGAAGGTTGTAAAGGCCGCCTTCCACCTGGATCGGGCCAGTTCCTGGTGTGGTTTCGTTCTCCTACCTTTGCTTTTGATGCCCCGCGCCCTCTTCCTGCTCACCCTGGTGCTCTATGCTTGGAGCGCCACGGAAATGCACGAATGGGTGCGCGTGCCCCAGGTGGTGGCGCACCTGCTGGAGCATCACAGCGACTTCGGCCACCATGATCCCGACGGGCCGGGTCATCACCACGATGATGTGCCCGATCAGGAGCACGACCACAGCCCCTTTGACGACGGCTGTCACAATGAATTCTGCGCTTGCAGCGGCATGGCCGTTGTGCTCACCGCGCCGCAACCGGCCTTGCAGGTTCCAACGGCCGCCATGCAACTGGCCCCCGAATATTCCGAGACGGACTTCGCCTCCTTCAGCGGTTCCAAGTGGAACCCGCCCAAGGCCTGAACCGGCGCTGAGCGCCCCTGCGCGGTGAGGCCCTGCCCCGCGTGCCGTTTCTCCTCCTTTCATTTCTTGATCGCCCTCACCGGGCACAATGTGCGCATTCATGATCGAACGCATCATCCGGTTCTCCGTGGAGAACAAGACCATCACCGGCGTGCTGCTGGCCATCTTCCTGGGCTGGGGCATTTGGTCCGTGTCCCGCCTGAGCGTGGACGCCCTTCCGGACGCCACCAACAACCAGGTGCAGGTGATCACCTCAGCGCCCACCCTGGCCACGCAGGAGGTGGAGCAGTTCATCACCTTCCCGCTGGAACTGCAGTTCAAGAACCTGCCGGACCTGGTGCAACTGCGCAGCGTGAGCCGCAGCGGCCTTAGCGTGATCACCATCGTCTTCGAGGACAACGTGCCCACCGCCCTGGCCCGGCAGCTGGTGGCCGAGCGGCTGAAGTCCGCCGAGGAGGACATTCCCTCCGAATTCGGCAGGCCCGGCATGCTGCCGCCCACCACCGGGCTGGGCGAGATCTACCAATACTCCCTCACCGTGGACAGCGCCCACCGCGACGAATTCGACGCCATGCGCCTGCGCACCATCCAGGATTGGATCGTGCGCCGCCAACTACTGGGCGTGCCCGGCGTGGTGGACGTGAGCAGCTTCGGCGGAAAGCTCAAGCAATACGAAGTGGCGGTGGACCCCGCCAAACTGCTCAGCATGGACCTCACCCTGATCGATGTGTACAACACCCTGGCGGAAAACAACGCCAACACCGGGGGCAGCTACATCGAAAAAGGCCCCAACCTGTACTACGTCCGCGGCGAAGGCCTGATCACCTCCACGGACGACATTGCCGGGCTGGCCATTCGCACCAAGGGAGGCAGCCCCATCCGCATCAAGGACGTGGCCGAGGTAAGACTGGGCTTCGCCCCGCGCTTCGGCGCCATGATGCGCAACGGACAGGGCGAGACCGTGGGCGGCGTGGTGCTGATGATCAAGGGCGGCAACGCCATGCAGGTAATCAACGGCGTGAAGGAGCGCATGGCCCAGATCGGCACGTCACTGCCCCCCGGCGTGGCCATCGACGTGTTCGTGGACCGGTCCAAACTGATCGCCCGCACCACTGCCACCGTGGAGGAGAACCTGGGGCTGGGCGCACTGATCGTGGTGCTGGTGCTGGTGTTGGTGCTGGGCAATCTGCGCGCGGGCCTCATCGTGGCCTCCCTGATCCCCCTGAGCATGCTCTTCGCCATCGGTCTGATGAACCTCTTCGGCCAGACCGCCAACCTGATGAGCATGGGCGCCCTGGATTTCGGCCTGATCGTGGACGGCGCCGTGATCATCGTGGAAGGCGTGCTCTTCCTGCTCCACGGCCGCTTCGCCGGCCAAGTGCTGGACCAGCGCGCCATGAACGGCGAAGTGGTGCGCAGCTCCTCGCGCCTGATGCGCAGCGCCGTGTTCGGGCAGGTCATCATCCTCATCGTGTACGTGCCCATTTTCGCCCTCACCGGCGTGGAGGGCAAAATGTTCAAGCCCATGGCCTTCACCGTAAGCTTCGCCATCATCGGCGCGCTGCTGCTCAGCCTTACCTGGGTGCCCTTCATCAGCTCCTTGGTCCTGAGCAAACGCGTGCAGGCCCACGACAGCCTGAGCGACCGCTTGGTGACCCGCCTGCAGAACGCATACACCCCCTTGCTGCGCAAGGCGCTGAACGCGCCCAAGGCCGTGGTGGGCACCGCTTTGCTGCTGTTGATCGGCGCGGGCCTGCTCTTCAACAGCCTCGGTGGGGAATTCATCCCCGAGCTCGATGAGGGCGACTTCGCCACCAACTACACCATCCGTCAAGGAAGCAGCCTGGAGCAGACCATGATGGTGGGCACGCAACTGGAGCACATCCTGCTGGACAGCTTCCCCGAGGTGAAGGAAGTAGTGAGCAAGATCGGCACCAGTGAGATCCCCTCCGACCCCATGCCCATCGAAAGCGCCGACCTGATCATTGTGCTGAAGGACAAAAAGGAATGGACCACCGCGCGCACCTCGGCGCAACTGGCCGAAAAGATGGAGCAGGCCATGAACGTGGTGCCCGGCGTGAACCTGAGCTTCGAACAGCCCATCCAAATGCGCTTCAATGAACTCATCGCCGGGGTGAAGAGCGACATCGCCATCAAGCTCTTCGGCGAGGACCTCGAATTGCTGTACAAGAAGGGCAACGAGATCGCGGGGCTGATCGCGGACATCCCCGGCCTCACCGACCTGAAGGTGGAACAGGTGGTGGGCATGCCGCAATTGGTGGTGAAGTATGATCGTGGCCGCCTTGCGCAGTATGGCCTCACCGTGGCCCAGGCCAACCGGGTGCTCACCACGGCACTGGCCGGGGGCAAGGCCGGCACGGTATACGAAGGCGAGCGGAAGTTCGACCTGGTGGTGCGCATGGCCGGATACCGCGCAGCCGACATCGACATGGTGAAGGACCTCCGCGTACCGCTTGATGCAGGGGACCAGGTACCCTTGCGCGAGGTGGCCGACGTGACCTTCCGAAGCGCCCCGGCACAGGTGACCCGCGAGGATGGCGAACGCCGCATCGTGGTGGAGGCCAACGTGCGCGACCGCGACATCCAAAGCGTGGCGCATGATATACAGGCGCGCCTCCATGCGAAGCTTGCCCTGCCCCCCGGCTATTACATCACCTACGGCGGCACCTTCCAGAACCTGCAAGAGGCCAAGGCCCGACTGGGCTTGGCCGTGCCCGTGGCCCTGCTGCTCATCTTCTTCCTGCTGTTCATGGCCTTCAACAGCACGCGCAAGGCCCTGCTGATCTTCAGTGCCGTGCCGTTGGCGGCCGTGGGCGGCGTGCTCGCCCTTTGGCTGCGCGGCATGCCCTTCAGCATCAGCGCCGGCGTGGGCTTCATCGCCCTCTTCGGCGTGGCCGTGCTCAACGGCATTGTGCTCATCAGTTACTTCGAAGAGGATGAACGCCGGGGCGGCACCGACCTGATGGAACGCATCACCCACGGCGCCCGCGACCGCCTGCGCCCCGTGCTGGCCACCGCCATGGTCGCATCCCTCGGTTTCCTGCCCATGGCCATCAGCCAGAGCGCCGGCAGCGAGGTGCAACGCCCCTTGGCCACGGTGGTGATCGGCGGTTTGATCACCTCCACCCTGCTCACCCTCTTCGTGCTGCCCGTGCTCTACAAGCTCTTCGGCTCAGCCAGGCGCAGGAACATCGGCACCGCTCCGGCCACCGCCACATTGCTGCTGCTCCTGGCGGCCGCGCCCACCGCCAATGGCCAGGCCCCGCTCACCATGGAACAGGCCGTGCAATTGGCCCTCCAAGGCCATCCCGGCATGGTGGCCGCACAGGCCGGCGTGGAGCGCGAAGAAGCGCTGAAGGCCACCGTGTTCACCCTGGCCCCGTTGGACCTTCAATACCAGTTCGGCCAGATCAACTCCTCGGTGAACGACCACAACCTCAGCGCGGCCACCGGCCTGGAGGCACCGAACACCATCGTACGCAGGGCTCAGGTCCAGCAGCAACGCATCGCCTTGGCCCGCGGGCGCGCCACCCTTACCCGGGCCCAAGTGCAGCACGAGGCCGCCTCGGCCTTCCTGGGGCTGCAGGCCGCACGCGAGCGGCAACGCCTCTACACCATGCTCGACAGCCTCTACGGCAACTTCGCCGCCTTCGCCGAACGCAAGGTGCAGGTGGGCGAAAGTCCGCCCTTGGAAAGCCTCAGCGCCCACGCCGAATGGGAACGGGTAAAACTGGCCAGGCAGGCCGCAGATGCTGAAGCCGTTGCCGCCGAGGCCCTCCTGTGCCAATGGACCGGCACGCCCGCCATTGGCTCCCTGCCACCGCTCACGCCCCTGCAGCCACCAGCACTGGATTCCCTGCCCACCGCCGCAAACCCCGAGCTGCGAACCTTCACCGCATTGCAAGCGCTGGGCCGGGCCGAAGCCAAACTCGCCCGCGCCCAATGGACCCCCTCGATCAAGTTGGGCGCCTTCAGCCAAAGCCTCGACGGCCTGGCCCCCTACTGGGGCGGTACCGTGGGCCTATCGGTACCCTTGCTCAAGACCGGCCAAGGCGGGCTCGCCAAGGCCGCCATGCTCAATGCGCGCATTGCCGAACAAGAGCGGCTGGCAGCCATGCGAAGCACTACCGCCCAATGGGCCGCCGCCGTGGAAGACCTCCGTCAACGCCAACGGGAAAGCGCCTTCTACGACCAACAAGGAGCCGCCCTCTCCGAGGCCCTGCTGAACAATGCCACGCGCAACTACCAGGCCGGCGAGATCGGCTACACCACCTACATCCAGACCCTGGGCCAGGCCTACGACCTGCGCAACGGACGCATCGGGGCATTGCTGGCCCTGGACCTTTCCATCCTCCAACTCAATTACCTCAGCGGCCGATGAGCCGACCCGACATGAAAACGCACATCACCCCGAAACAGGCCGCAGTCCTGTTCATCCCGTTCATGATCCTGCTTCTGCTGGCATCGTGCAACCGCACGCCCGTGGCCGCAGAGGAGGCTGCCACCGAAAACGCCCATGGCCCCGAAGTGGAGCTGACGCCCGAACAAGCCAAGGCCATCGCCCTCAGCACCGGCCCATTGGAGCACCGCGACCTGCGCAGCACCCTCAAAGTGAACGGACGCCTCACCCTGCCGCCGCAGAACGAGGCCCAGGTAAGCGCCTTGATCGGTGGCATCGTATCCCGCATTCCCGTAAGGGAAGGCGAGGCCGTGGGCCAAGGGCAAGTGTTGCTCGAAGTGGCCAGCACCGAATTCCTGCAACTGCAACAGGACTACCTAGAGGCCAGCGCCGACCTGGACCTGAAGCGCGCCAATATGGAACGCCAACGCGCCCTGCGCACCGAGAACATCAATGCCCAGCGCACCTTCCAAGAGGCCGAGGCCGCCCTCCGCTCCGCCGAGGCTCGCCAAAAAGGAATGGCCGAAAAGTTGGGCCTCCTCGGCACCGATGCCCGCCAACTCACCCCGGGCACCATGCGCACCAGCTTCTTTGTGAAAGCCCCCATCGCCGGTAGCCTCCACCACATCAGCGTGACCATGGGCCAGTACATCGAGCCCAACAAGCCCCTGTTCTCCATCACCGACAACAAGGCCCTGCACATCGACCTCACCGTGTTCGAGCAGGACATCAGCAAGGTGCACGTGGGCCAGAAGGTCACCTTCAGCATCGCCAAGGACCCGCATGGCACCCACGAGGCGGAGATCTTCGGCGTGAACAAGGCCTTCGAGCCCGGCCAACAGGCCATCCTGGTGCATGCCCGCATGAGCAACGTGCAGGACCAACTGTTGCCCGGCATGTTCATCGATGCCCGCATCCAGACCTCCAGCGACAGCGCCCTCTGCCTGCCCGAGCGCGCCATTGTAGGCAACGGCGACGACCACTACATCTACGTGGAGCACGAACCCAACACCTTCCGCCAAGTGCAAGTGGCCATCGGCGCCACCGACCAGGGCTACACCGAGATCAAGCCCCTGGACCTGCTTGCCCCCGATGCCAAAGTGGTGATGAACGGTGCCTACTACCTCCTCAGCCAAATGACCAAAGGCAGCGGGGGACATGCGCATTGATGCGTTGAGCACGTGATGCTAGTTAAGATTACAAGTGGCCCCGTCTGTGTCATGGAAACACTGGTTGGGCGGGACGTAAACGCTTGCGACAGAATGGGCGATTGCGAAGGATCAGAGCTTAATGGTCCGTACATCATACCCCTGCAGCAGGGGGTCTGCGGTAAGCAGGTAGAGTTCTTCGTGGATGGCCTGGGCTATGAGGGTCCTGTCGAAAGGATCGCGGTGCTGCAATGAGAGGCCTGCAAGCACCAGTATGTGGGCGGGCAGCACGGGGAGCAGCTCGAAGCCGAACAGGCCCAACGAGCGGATCAGGTCCTCCAGTTGAATGTCGAGCGAAAGCTTGCCGACAGATTTCTTGACGGCAAGCTCCCAACGGGAAACGATGCTCACCACCACGGGCTGGTCAGGGTCGGCCAGCAGTTTCCGCCCATTGCTCCCCAAGCGGGAACCGTCCTCTCATGCCCATAGGAGTATATGGGTGTCCAGCAGAAGTCGCCGGGTCATGCAAGGTCCTTGAAGTCGTCCAATGGCGCGTCAAAATCATCCGCCACGTGGATCTTTCCCTTGAACATGGCCAATGGCCTTTCCCGCTTCTTGGGCTGTTTTTGCAGCTTTTGCAGGAGCTTGTCCACGAACACGCCAACCTCCTTTTGCAGTTCGGCGGGCAGCGCGTTGATCTTCAAGAAGAGGTCGGCCGTGCTCATAGTGCGAAGTTAGGCCATCTTGAAGCTGTCGCAGGGTCACCGCCTTCGGGACCCTGCGGCAACGATCCCCTCACCCGATCGTCCACGTCTGCTTGCCGCGCAGCAGGGCGTCCAGGTCGCCGTCGCCTTGCTTCTGTTTGGCCAGCGCAACTTGGGCGTTCATCTTCGTTTCGTGCGTGTGGCGGTCGCTCACGAAGAATACGCCGAAGGGCCGGGGCAGTGCGCCTTCCTTGCGGGGATCGTCGAAGAAGCGCACCAGCAGGCTGGCCTTGAAGGGGTCACGTTCATCGTGCACCCACAGGTCGTCCTGTGAATGGGTGCCGTTGGTGAGGTCAACGATCACGGGCGTCATGCCGTCCAGCTTGATGCCCTTGGCGCCGTTGGCGAAGACCAGTGGTTTGCCCTGTTCAACGTAGATGGTGTGGAAGGGCTTGCTGTCCTTTTCGGTGAATACTTCGAAGGCACCGTCGTTGAACACGTTGCAATTCTGATAGATCTCCACCAGGCTGGTGCCCCGGTGGTCATCGGCGCGGAGCAGCACTTCGCGCATGTGCTTCGGATCGCGGTCGATGGTGCGGGAGATGAACGTGCCGTCGGCGCCCTTGCACAGCGCCAGCGGATTGAACGGATGGTCGGTGCTGCCCATGGGCGTGCTGCGCGAGATGGCGCCCTCGGGCGAGGTGGGCGAGTACTGGCCCTTGGTAAGGCCGTAGATCTCGTTGTTGAAGAGCAGCACGTTGATGTCCACGTTGCGGCGCAGCAGGTGGATCAGGTGGTTGCCGCCGATGCTGAGCGAATCGCCGTCGCCGGTGATCATCCACACGCTCAGGTCCGGCTGCACGCTGCGCAGGCCGCTGGCGATGGCGGGTGCGCGGCCGTGGATGCCGTGCATGCCGTAGGTGTCCAGGTAGTACGGGAAGCGTGAGGAGCAGCCGATGCCACTGATGAAGACGATCTCCTCCTTGGGGCGGCCTTTCACCTGCAGCACGCTCTCCACCTGCTTCAGGATGGAATAGTCGCCGCAGCCGGGGCACCAGCGCACTTGCTGGTCGCTGCTGTAATCGATCTTCTTCGGCGCGGGGGCCGCAGGTTGCACGGTGCTCATCGGGCCAACAGTTCAAGTACGGCGTTACGGATCTCCTGCGCGGTGAAGGGCAGCCCCTGCACTTTGTTCAAGCCCTGGGCGTCCACCAGATATTCGGCGCGCAGCAATTGGCGCAGCTGGCCCTTGTTCATTTCGGGCACCAGCACTTTGCGGTAGCGCTGCAGCAGGCCGCGCAGGCCGTTGTTGAAAGGGAACAAGTGCCGCAGGTGCACGTGGGCCACGCTGTGGCCCTCCTTCTGCAGGTCCAGCGCGGCGGTGCGGATGGCGCCGTAGGTGGAGCCCCAGCCTACGATCAGCAGCTCGCCGCTCTCCGGCCCGCTGTCCAGGCGGATAGGCCGGAAGCCGTCCGCGATCTTGGCCACCTTCTCCGCCCGCAGGTCCACCATCCGCTGGTGGTTCAGCGGGTCGTAGCTGATGTTGCCGGTCTTGTCCTCCTTCTCGATGCCGCCGATGCGGTGCTGCAGGCCCTTCATGCCGGGTATGGCCCAGGGGCGCACGCCGCGCTCATCGCGTTCGTACGGCAGGAATGCTTCGACTTCGCTCAGCACCCTGCCTTCGGCTGCGCTCAGCGTCCCGCTTTCGGCTTCGTCCGTTTCGCGCGGCTTGGCGAAGGGCGGCACGATGGGCCGCAGGTCCTTGGCCTCGGGGAAGCGCCAGGGCTCGGCGCCGTTGGCCATGTAGCCGTCGGTGAGCAGGATCACCGGCGTCATGTGCTCCACGGCGGTCTTCACGGCCTCGTAGGCCATCTCGAAGCAATCGGTGGGGCTGCTGGCGGCGATCACCGGAATGGGCGCTTCGCCGTTGCGGCCGTGGATGGCCTGCCACAGGTCGGCCTGTTCGGTCTTGGTGGGCATGCCGGTGCTGGGGCCGCCGCGCTGCACGTTCACCACCACCAAGGGTATCTCCAGCATCACGGCCAGGCCCAGGGCCTCGCCTTTCAACGCGATGCCCGGTCCGCTGCTGGCCGTGGCACCCAGCGCGCCGCCGTAGCTGGCACCGATGGCCGAGCAAACCGCAGCGATCTCGTCCTCCGCCTGGAAGGTCTTCACCCCGAAATGCTTGTTGCGCGAAAGCTCGTGCAGGATGTCGCTGGCCGGGGTGATGGGGTAGCTGCCGTAGAACAGCTCCAGCCCGGCCTTCTGGGCGGCGGCGATCAGGCCGATGGCCACGCCCTGGTTGCCGGTGATGTTGCGGTAGGTGCCCTTGGGCATGGGCGCGGGCTTCACCGCGAAGCGCGTGGTGAAGGTCTCGCTGGTGTCGCCGTAGTTGTAGCCCGCGCGCAGCACCTTCCGGTTCGCTTCCAGCAATTCCGGCTTGGCCTTGAACTTCGCCTCCAGGAACTTCTCCGGGCCCTCGATCTTCCGGCCATACATCCAGTGGATGAAGCCCAGCACGAACATGTTCTTGCTGCGGTCCTTCTCCTTCATGCCCAGGGTGGTGCCCTCCAGCGCGTTGCGGGTCAGCTTGGTCACGTCCACCGTGTGCAGCGCGTAGTTGTCCAGGGAGCCGTCGGTGAGCGGGTTCTTCTCATCGGGGTAGCCCGCCAGGCGCAGGTTCTTGCTGTCGAAGCCGTCGCTGTTGGCGATGATGATTCCTCCCTTCTTCAGCTTGTGGAGGTTCACCTTCAGGGCGGCGGCGTTCATCACCACCAGGGTGTCGCACATGTCGCCCGGGGTGAACACGTCCACGCTGCCGAAGTGGAGCTGGAAGCCGCTGACGCCGGCCAGCGTGCCCTGCGGCGCGCGGATCTCGGCGGGGTAGTTGGGGAACGTGCTCACATCGTTGCCGAAGAGCGCGTTGGTATCGGTGAACTGCGAACCCGTAAGCTGGATGCCGTCGCCGCTGTCCCCGGCAAAGAGGATCACCACTTTCTCCCGGGCCTCCACGGTCTTGTGGTGAGGGGGTTGGATCATGTCCATTTTCAGGGCGCAAAGGTACGGGGGCGCATGGCCCGTTATCCTGATGCGGGTCAGGGCGTGCCCCCGTGCCCGCTTCGGCCCCTGGTGTCCACGGAAGCCGAAGCGGGCCCGGGGTCGGGCTGTCCGCTGTGGCTGTCCCGGCTCTGCGGCCGCCCGTGCGGCTGCGGGGGCTTCCTCCGGTCGCCTCCTCGCGCGCCTGGCGGCAACGCATCGCCCGGGGCAGGCCGCCGCTCCCATCCCTCACGCGGAGGTGCGGGCCGCAGGCGCGTGGGATCCGTCATCACAGCACCATCCACCATGGCACGGCCAACACGTCGGCAGCGAGCCATTCCAGCGTGTCGCCGCCTTGTGCATGATAATCATTCATGTCACGAACAGATCACAAAAACAACCCGCGCACAAATCCGGGAGGCAACGATGGCTGAAGCACGGCTTGCCCCTTCGGCCTCATGGCCCGTACTTCTTGCTGGGCCTACGGCTCGTGTGCCTCACCTGGTACACGATCACCTTGGCCTCCCGCACCTCGAACACAACACGGAACGGCAGTTGTACAGGAGCTCATGGCCGTACGGTCCCTTCCGCTTCGAATGGGACGGGTTCTTCCCCAACTGTTCCAAGCAGTCTTGCCATGCTGCATGGAAACGCTCGGCCCGCGCCGGGTCGATCCCGTACTGGTGGTCGTAAATCTCCTCTACTTCGCGTTGCACCTGGTGGCGCACCACCACCTCGTAACGCTTGGTCATCGCTTCTTGGAGCGTAGCCGTTGCAGGGATTCTTCAGCTGTGTACGAGATTCCGTCACCGCGCAAGTATTCAGCGCGGCGGCGGTCCAGTTCTGCGATCTCCTCCGCCGTGAAGTCGTCGTCCTCCTGCCCTTGCCGGACCCTTTGGAGCAGTATGCGGATCGCTTCGAGGACGCTCGTGTCGCGTTCGTCCTTGATCAACTGCATGATCTCCGCCCGCAGGTCGACGGTGCTCATGGCATGCTGTTTCGTCGGGTAAACTTAGCCCTTCCCGTCTGCATGGGGGCACGCCAACCGGGATCTCCGACCATTATCGGTCCGATGCATATCGGACCGATATGCATCGGACCCTGCACGGACATGCGTTAATTTGTCCGGCTCATCGCCCGCCACATGCCCCGGAACGTACCGACCCTGTCGCTCCTCGCCCTCATCGCCTTGTCCGTGGCCGCCTGCCGCACCACGGCCCCGGCAATCCGGACCGCCGCCTTCCCCGATGCCCAGGCACGGCTGGCCCAGCAGAATGTGGACGCGGTGATCTACCAGAACGCCTCCGCCGAAGTGTACCGCCTCTACCAGCAGGGCTATGAGCTGGCGCGCATCCGCTTGGATGCTAACCTGGCCCGGCCGCACACGCTGCCGCCGGCAGTGATCGTGGACATCGACGAGACCGTGCTGGACAACAGCCCCAGCAACGCGGAGGATGCCGCGCAGGGCCGCACTTGGTCACCCGCCCACTGGAAGCAGTGGACCGCCCTGGCCCAGGCCAAGGCGCTGCCCGGCGCGGTGGATTTCCTGAACTACGCCGCAAGCAGGGGCTGCACCGTGTACTACATCAGCAACCGCGATGCCGACGAGGAGGCCGCCACGATCAAGAACCTCGCCGCCGAAGGGTTCCCCATGGCCGATGCGGCGCACGTGATGCCCATGGAGGGCACCAGCGACAAGACCGCCCGCCGCACAGCTGTGGCCAAGGACCACTACATCGCACTGCTGGTTGGCGACCAGCTCACCGACTTCGACCAGAGCTTCCACGACCGCAGCGTGGGCTACGGCAAGCCGCACGTGGATGCGCTGCGCGACACGCTGGAACGCTACTTCATCATGCTGCCCAACCCCATGTACGGCACTTGGCTGAACGCCGTGGGCGGCAGGGGCGATTCGCTCAAGCTGATCAACAAGGCGCGCTTCCTGGAGGAGCACGGCTACTGATGCGCGCCGTGGTGCAGCGGGTTTCCGGGGCGGCCGTACACATCGGCGGCGCGGAGCATGCCCGCATCGGCCGCGGCCTGCTGGTGCTGCTGGGCGTGGAGGTGGGCGACAAGGAAGAAGAACTGGAATGGCTCTGCGGCAAGGTGGCGCGGCTGCGCATCTTTGCTGATGGCGATGGGCAGATGAACCTGGATGTGAACGAGGTACACGGCGAGCTGCTGTTGGTGAGCCAGTTCACCCTGCAGGCCGGCACGCGCAAGGGCAACCGCCCCAGCTACATCCGCGCCGCCCGGCCCGAGGAGGCCGTGCCGCTGTACCTGCGTGCCAAACAGCGCTTCAGCGAATTGGTGCACGGCCACGTGCGCAGCGGCGAGTTCGGCGCGGACATGCAGGTGGAACTGGTCAATGACGGGCCCGTGACCATCATCATCGACAGCAGGCTGAAGGAATGAGCAAGCAACCAGTACCCGGCGCAGTGGCCGCCCTGCAACAGGAGGTGGACGCCTGGATCAACGCCATTGGCGTGCGCTACTTCAACGAACTCACCAACATGGCCATCCTTGCGGAGGAAGTGGGCGAGGTGGGCCGCATCCTGGCACGGCGCTATGGCGAGCAGAGCGAGAAGGAGAGCGACAAGGCCAAGGACCTGGGCGAGGAACTGGCCGATGTGCTCTTCGTCACCCTGTGCCTGGCCAACCAGACCGGCACCGACTTGCATGGTGCCTGGCGGAAGAAGATGGCCAAACGCACGGAGCGGGATGAAGCCAGGCACAAGGGGAACCCGAAGTTGAGGTAAAGGGCGGCCGATCAAATGGACGACGTCCGATCCTTTCAAATAGCTGCCAGCACCGCCTCCGCCACGGCCTTTGCCGATCCCGTGCGCTGCTGCACGTAAGCAGCAGCTGCCGCTGAGGCCCGGTGCAGGGCCTCCGGGTCGCTGAACCAATCCTCCAGGGCAAGCAGCAGCTCGTCGGCATCACGCACCTCGCGCCCCGCCCCGGCGTCGATCAGACCCTGTGCCTCGGGGAATTTCCGGTGCTTCGGCCCGAAGATCACCGGCACGCCCCACGCGGCCGCCTCCAGCAGGCTGTGGATACCGTCCGTGAAGCCGCCGCCCACGTAAGCCACCCGGCCGTGGCGGTACAGCTGGGCCAGCAGGCCCATGCGGTCCACCAGCAGGGTGCCTTGCGGTTCCGGGCCCAAGGTGGCGGCCACGTTCGTGGCCTGCGCACCATCCAATTCGCTCCAGCGTACCAGCGGCTTCGGAAATCGCTGCTCGATCGCCGCCAGCTGCTCCTGGTGCAGTTCGTGCGGTGCCACGATGCACTTCGGCGCCAGTTCGCCCATGCGCGGCAATACTTCCGCCAGCAACTGCTCATCGGCGGGCCAGGTACTGCCGCAAACCAGCACCGCCTTGCCACCCCCGAATGCCGCCGCCAAGGGCAGCTCTTCGCCTTCGGCCACGATGCCCACCACGCGGTCGAAGCGGCTGTCGCCGCCCACCGACACCGGACCGGTCCGGAGGCCGGCGAGCAGGGCCTTGGAGCCGGTATCCTGCGTGTAGATGTGCGCGAAGCAGCCGAGCATGGCCCGCCACGCCCCACCGTACCATTGGAAGAACGGCTGGTCCCGGCGGAAGAGCGCCGCGATCAGGAACGTGGGTACGCCGGCGTTCCGTAAGGCCCGCAAGTGGTGGTACCAGAACTCATACTTCACGAAAATGGCGGCCTTGGGACGCACCAGCTGCTGCAACCGTGCCGCGTTGCGGGGGTTGTCCGGCGGCAGGTATTCCACGTGCGTGGCCAACGGGCAATCCTTGCGGGCCGCATAGCCGCTGGGGCTGAAGAAGGTGAGCAGCACGGGCAGTTCCGGACGCTCCGCCTTGATCACTTCCAGCACCGGCCGACCCTGCTCGAACTCGCCCACGCTGGCGCAGTGCATCCACAGGCAGCCTTGCAGGCGGGGCGCGGCATCCTCCAGCCGCTTCCACATCCCTTCGCGCCCCTTCACCCACGCCCGGGCCTTGGGGTTCCAGGCCGCCGCCGCCCGGATCCCCACATGGTACGCCCCGATGCCCAGGTCGTAGAGCAATGGCATCAGCGGTAGTACTGTCGGTTGTCCGCGCGTCTATAGATCGGCAGGGTCCAGCCGAAACGCAGGCCGGTCAATGCGTCCACATGCCGTTCGTCGTCCGCCCGGCCCTTGTCGAAGAGGTATGGCCGCATGGACCGGGTGGCCGCGATGTTGATCTCGAAGCCCGCCATGAAATTGATGAACCGGTTGTTGCCCAAGTGCTGGTAGCCCACGAAGAACATGCCCATCGGGCCGGCCCGCAACCGGTCGTAGCCCTTGAGGTAATCGCCTTCCAAGGCGGGCAGCACATCGTTCTGGTGCTGGATCAGCAGCTTATGCCTCATGTAGCCCGCGCCCAGCTTCAGCAGGATGCCGCTGTTGGGGTTGGGGCCGACCACGGGGATCACCTTGCCGGCGAAGGCCGTAACGGTATAGCCCCGCTCGAACAGCAGGATACTGGCCGGATCACCGTCCTGGTTCACCACCACGCCGTTGCTGGTCATCATCTGTTGCAGCACCGTGCGGTCCGTCACCTGGTCACCGAAGATGAACGACCCCTCCAGCCCCAAAGAGTAGTTGCTCTTGAATTTCACCGAGGCACTGAGGCCCAGGTTGTGGTTGGCGCCGAACTGCTGTGCCAGGTCGCCGCTGGGCAGCTGGTAGGCGTAGCTCAGGGTGATGGGCACGATGGTGATGGACGTGTCGCGGATGTCGCCTTGGGCACGGGCGACAGGGGCGCCGGAAAGCGCCGCCAGCAACAGGAGCCAATGATGCCGTTTCATGGGAGGCGAAGGTAGCGTGGCCGGAACCATGGCCCGGTCCGTGTGCCCCGCCATGAGCGAGGCCACCGCCTATTACCTTCGCCCCTTGCTTTCGGCGGAAGCCGGATGCCCAGCGAACCCTGAACCTGCATGAAACCCATTCAAATGGTCGACCTGGTCGGCCAGTACGAGAAGATCAAGCCTGAAGTGGACGCGGCCCTGGCGGAGGTGATCGGATCGGCCGCCTTCATCAACGGCCCGCAGGTGAAGGCTTTTGAGCAGGAACTGGCCGCCTACCTGAACGTGAAGCACGTGATCGGCTGCGGTAACGGCACCGACGCACTGCAAGTAGCGATGATGGCCCTGGGCCTGAAACCTGGCGATGAGGTGATCACCGCGTCGTTCACCTTCGTGGCCACCGTGGAGGTGCTGGCCTTGCTGGGCCTGGTGCCGGTGTTTGCCGACGTGCTGCCGGACACCTTCAACCTGGACCCGGCCGACGTGGCCCGCAAGGTGACGCCCAAGACGAAGGCCATCGTGCCGGTGCACCTCTTCGGGCAGAACGCGGACATGGACGCCATTCTCGCCATCGCCCGCGAGTACAACCTCTTCGTGGTGGAGGATGCCTGTCAGTCCATCGGGTCTGAACACAGCGGACCCAACGGGAAGCGCAAGAGCGGCACCATGGGCGACATCGGCGTCACCAGCTTCTTCCCCAGCAAGAACTTGGGCTGCTATGGTGATGGCGGCGCCCTCTTCACCAACGACGACGAGCTGGCGCACAAGATCCGGCGCGTATGCAACCACGGTAGCGACAAGCGCTACTACCACGAGGTGGTGGGCGTGAACAGCCGCCTTGACTCGCTCCAGGCCGCCGTGCTGCGCATCAAACTGAAGCACCTGGACGCGTATGCCCGCGCACGCAATGCCGCGGCGGCCGTGTACGACGAGGCGTTCAAGGACATTGAGGGGCTCACCATTCCGGGGCGTTGGCAACAGAGCAACCACGTGTTCCACCAATACACATTGCGCGTGGCCGGCGGCAGGCGCGATGCCCTGAAGAAACACTTGGAGGACCGTGGTGTACCCGCCATGGTGTACTACCCTGTACCCTGCCACCTGCAAGTTGCGTACAAGGGTGCGCGCTGCCCCGAGGGATCGCTTCCGGTAACGGAGGAATTGACCCGGGAAGTGCTTTCCTTGCCCATGAGCACCGAACTGGACAACGAGCAACTGAAGCACATCACCTCCACCGTGAAAGGCTTCTTCCACCATTAACACACTGACCTGGCCATGCCCCGCGGTGCTGATCGGGGCGCCACCCCCATTTCCCCATGAACATTGCAGTAGTAGGAACCGGATACGTCGGCCTGGTGACGGGCACGTGCTTTGCTGAAACGGGCAACCACGTGGTCTGCGTCGACATCGACAAGGACAAGGTGCAGCGCATGAAGGACGGCATGGTCCCCATTTATGAGCCGCACCTGGACGTGCTCTTCGAGCGTAACATCAAGCAGGGCCGCCTGCAGTTCACCACCGACCTGAAGGAGGCCGTGGACCAGGCCCAGATCATCTTCCTGGCCCTGCCCACCCCGCCGGGCGAGGATGGCAGCGCCGACCTGAAGTACGTGCTGGGCGTGGCCAAGGACCTGGGCCGGATCATCGGTGATTACAAGGTGATCGTGGATAAGAGCACCGTGCCTGTGGGCACCGCCGAAAGGGTGCGTGCCGCCGTGGCCGAACATGCCCGTGTGCCCTTCGATGTGGTGAGCAACCCCGAATTCCTGCGTGAAGGGTTCGCGGTGGACGACTTCCTGAAGCCCGACCGCGTGGTGGTGGGCACCAGCAGCGCCCGTGCACAAAAGGTGATGGAGGACCTCTACAAGCCCTTCGTGCGCCAAGGCAACCCCATTATCTTCATGGATGAGCGCAGCGCCGAGCTCACCAAGTATGCCGCCAATGCCTTCCTGGCCGTGAAGATCACCTTCATGAACGAGATCGCGAACTTCTGCGAGGCCGTGGGCGCCGACGTGGACAAGGTGCGCATCGGCATCGGCAGCGACAGCCGCATCGGCAAGCGCTTCCTCTTCCCCGGCATCGGCTACGGCGGCAGCTGCTTCCCCAAGGACGTGCAGGCCCTGGCCAAGAGCGGCGAGGATGCCGGCTACCGCTTCCAGATCATCGACAGTGTGATGAAGGTGAACGAGCGGCAGAAGACCACGCTCGTGGACAAGGTGAAGGCCCACTACGGGAACGACCTTCGCGGCAGGCATTTCGCCCTCTGGGGACTGGCCTTCAAGCCCGATACCGACGACATCCGAGAGGCGCCCGCCCTGTACATGATCGATGCGCTGGTCAGCGCCGGGGCCACCATCACCGCCTTCGATCCCGAGGCGATGGACAACGTGCGCAAGACCATCGGCGACAAGATCAGCTATGCCAAGGACGAATACGAGGCCTTGAAGGGCGCTGATGCACTCCTGGTGGCCACGGAATGGCAGCTCTTCCGAAACCCGGAACTGAAGCGCGTGGAGGAGCTGCTGAAGGAAAAGACCATCTTCGACGGGCGCAACCTGTACGACCTCGATGAGATGCGCGACATGGGCTTCCACTATGTGAGCATCGGCCGCCAGCCGGTGAACGTACCCGTCCATACCAAGGCTTGAACATGGCGAAAAAGACCGCTGCGAAACAGTCCAAGGCCGTAGCCGCCAAGGTGAAGGCCGCCAAACCCGCCGGAAAGGAACGGGTGCTCATCACCGGTGCCGCAGGCTTCCTGGGTTCGCACCTCTGCGACCGCTTTCTCCAGGAGGGTTACCATGTGATCGGCATGGACAACCTGATCACCGGGCGCCTGAAGAACATCGAGCACCTCTTCAAGCGCAGCGATTTCGAGTTCTACAATCACGACGTCTCCAAGTTCGTGCATGTACCCGGCGACCTGAAGTACATCCTGCACTTCGCCAGCCCCGCCAGCCCCATCGACTACCTGAAGATCCCCATCCAGACGCTGAAGGTGAGCTCGCTGGGCACGCATAACCTGCTTGGCCTCGCCTTGGCCAAGAAGGCCCGCATCCTGGTGGCCAGCACCAGCGAGGTGTACGGCGATCCGCAGGTGCATCCGCAGACCGAGGACTACTGGGGCCATGTGAACACCGTGGGACCGCGCGGCGTGTACGACGAGGCCAAGCGCTTCCAGGAGGCTATCACCATGGCCTACCACACGTACCACGGCCTGGAGACAAGGATCGTGCGCATCTTCAACACCTACGGCCCGCGCATGCGCCTCAACGATGGGCGCGTGCTGCCCGCCTTCATCGGCCAGGCCCTGCGCGGCGAGGACCTCACCATCTTCGGCAAAGGCGATCAGACCCGCAGCTTTTGCTATGTCAGCGACCTGATCGAAGGCATTTACCGGCTGTTGTTGAGCAACTACGCGGGTCCGGTGAACATCGGCAATCCGGCGGAGATCACCATCAAGCAGTTCGCACAGGAGATCGTGAAGCTCACCGGCACCAAGCAGAAGCTCGTCCATAAACCGCTGCCGCAGGATGATCCCATGCAGCGCCGGCCGGACATCACCTTGGCCAAGAAGCTGCTGAAGTGGCAGCCGAAGATCTCGCGGGCCGAGGGCCTGAAGATCACCTATGCCTACTTCAAGGGGCTAAGCCAGGAGGAGCTTCGGGAAAAGGAACACAACACCTTCGAGGGCTACGTGCGCAAATGATCCGGGGGTCTAGTGTTTGAAGAAGACCCAGACCCCGACCACCACCAACAAGGCGCCCACGGCCCGGAAGAGGTTGTGCAACGTGGGGCCGGACAGCCGCTGTTGCAGGTGCTCACCGAGGCGCACCAACAGCAGCAGTAGGATGAGGGCGCCCGCAAAAGCGCCCAAGCTGAACCCGAGCATGGCAGCCCATCCCTCCATGCGCATCCCGATCGCTTCCATGCCCAGGCGCACCCCGCACCAGAACAGGATCAGCTGGGGGTTCATCAACCCCAGGAACAGGCCACGGACAAAGCCGCTGCGGCCATTGGCCGCACGTTCCACATGGAAGGGTTTCATCAGCAGGGCGATGTACAGGCCGAGCCCGACCATCACCACCCCGGAGATCTGTTCGGGCCGGATACCCCAATGCCGGGTGAGGTCCAGCACGCGGTTGGCCGCCACGAAGGCGATGCCCGCATAGAGGAACTCAGGCAGCGCCCCGCCCCAGGCCGTATGGCGTGCGGTGGTCCGGCCGTGGCGCAGGGTGGCCGCGAGCACGGCGGTGTTCACCAGCCCCGCTTGCAGCGAACCGACGAAGCTGGCCACCGTGGCCACCACCAATGCAAGAAGGATGTCCATGCCGCGCGGCAAGGTAGTTTCCCGGACGATGCCCGTTAACTTCGGCCGCATGCACCCCGTCCGGGTGGCCGGCGTACCGGAACCCTACAACCTGCCGTGGCACTTGGCCACGGAAAAGCGCCGCTTCGCCGAGGCCGGCATCCAGCTGCAATGGCACACCGTGCACGAAGGCACCGGGCGCATGTGCCAGATGCTGAAGGACGGCGAGCTGGACATGGCCGTACTGGTCACCGAGGGGGCCGTGCGGGATATCCTCAGTGGCGGCCCGCACCGTGTGGTGAGCACCTTCGTGGACAGTGCGCTCCCTTGGGGCGTGCACGTGCCTGCCGCATCACACCTGCACGCACCCGGGGAACTGAAAGGCATCCCGTACGCCATCAGCCGTGTGGGCAGTGGCAGCCACATCATGGCCATGATCCACGCGGAGCACCTGGGGTGGCGGCCATCGGACAACGACCTCGTGGTGGTGCACAACATGCGCGGCGCTGCGGAACGCATGCAGCATGGGCCGCCCGTGATCTTCCTCTGGGAAACCTACGTCACCGCGAGCTATGTGGACCAGGGCATCATGCGGCGCGTGGACGAGCTGCGGGCACCCTGGCCGGGCTTCGTGATCGTGGCCCGCGAACACTTCCTGCGCGACCACGGACCGGTGATCGACAATGCCTTGGCCGTGCTCCGGGAGGAGGTAAAGGCCATGAAGCGCGCCCGCCTGCCTGGTAGGCAGGGCCCGCACCTGGTGGAACTGGTGATGCAGAACGCCGGCTTCTCCGAGGCCCGCGCCAAGGAATGGCTGAAGCACGTGCATTGGAGCGTGGCGAAGCCCAGGCCCGCGAGCTTCGATGCGCTGGTGGAAAGGCTGCGCAGGTTGGAACTGGTGCCGGCAAATGCCGACGGCCCATTCCTGCGCTAAGCAGGGCGCTACTCCTTCACCCACCGCAGGCGCTGCACGCGCCCTTCGCCCGTGCGCACCTCCACCACATAGCTGCCCTTGGCCAGGGAAGCCGTGCGGACCCATCCGCCATCGCTCACGGATGCACGGCCCAGCACCACGCGGCCCTGCATGTCCAGCACACGCACCAGGGCCGGACCTTGCGTGAGGCCCGACAACGCAAAGCCTTCGCCGCCAGGGTTCGGATAGAGCGCAACACCGTTTATGGCATTCCCGAAAATGCCGACATCAAGGTCACCGGCACACACGCAATCCGTTCCCAGCGTATCGTTCACTGTTGCGGGGTTGCCATCATCGCAAGGGTCGCCCACGGTACCCGGAACGGCAGGACAAGCATCACCCGTCACGGCAACGTAGTCCATGGGTGGATTGCACGCCAGCAGCGTATCGGCGGGATCGCCCAAGCCATCGCCGTCCGCATCCGCATACCACGTGCTTGCAGTGTCCACGGCAACGGTCACCAAGGCAAAATCGGTGCAACCGCCGCCACTGCCCAACGTCTGAATATTGTATCGGTACACACCTGGCGCATTCACTGCCGGATCGAACGTGCTACTGGCAGCCAACAGGCCGTAACGCCACGAGCCGCCCGTCTGCGGCTCACCGCCCAGCATGCCGAAGAGCGGGAACGGCGGATCGCTGCTGCATACGGTGATGGAGGAATCCTCGCCCGCATACACGCCGGGGAATTCATGCAGGCCGAAGTCCACTACGCTGCACGAAACACCGCCCGTATCCACGATGTACCGGTAAATACCGGAGGTGTCCACGGCCGGATTGTAAATGGCGTTGTGGGGAGCGCCGTTCAGCCACCACTGCCCGCCAGTGGGCGGAGTGACGGACGTGGCCAAGAGCGAATCGATCCACAAGGGCTCCGTCACATGGCAAAGGTTGCGGTCGACGAAAGTCGGGGTGATCACGTTCATCGGAACCTCCGCTACCGCTTGCCCGCAGGCATTGGTGGCGGTGAGCCTCACCGGGCCGGAGTGGCTCAGCACGGCCCGCACCGTATCGCCCGAGGTGGAGAGCACCGTTGCGTTGGACCACAACAGCGAGGGGCACGGCCCCGTGAGCGCCGTGGCGGCAACGACGTTTACCGTGTCGCCGAGGCAGGCCGTTGGGCTTGCCGAAAGGGAGAGGATCTGCGGCGGCTCGCAGGCCGCAAGCCCGGTGGTGTCCGCAGGTCCGTGGAAAACGACCACCGTGTCAGTACGGCAATAATTGCTGGCCGTGAAGGTGTAGTTACCCCAAGGCGCATACGGCAAGGTAAAGTTGGTGGAGCCGGTAATTACCTGGCCGTCCACGCCATACCAGCGCGTGGTGAAGGGCCCCGCGCCGCCCACCGACACCTCGAATGCCGCCGGACCGGTATAGCAGGAATCAGCCGAGGTGATGGCCGCGCCACTTATCGTGGGGCCCGTGCAGGGTTCCGGCGGCACCAATGAAAGCACCAAGGTATCGCTACCACAGGCGTTGGAGGCCACCAGCCTGTAGTCCCCCGCAATGGGGTTCGGCACTGTTACAAAGGTCAACAGCCCTGGTGCCTGTATAGTTTCTCCCCATGGCATGGTCCATTCATACCCCAAGCAGCTCCCGGTAGCGGCCGCGTGCAATTGGTAGTTATGGATCACCGTGCCCCAGTAGGCAGGGTCGAACCAGGCGCTGTCGATCGCCGGGGGCACGCACAGGTTCGTGTCCAGCACGGCTTCCACCTGCGCGGTGTCCGCGCCGCAGGCATTGCTCACCACCAGCGTGTACAAGCCCGCCGGGGCCGTGGGCGCTTGCGCCTGCGGCAACCAGGAAAGCAACGAGCCGTCCGGGCGGTACCAGGCATAGTCCGGAAGGCTGCCACTGGCCTCTGCCCATAGGTTCACGCCAAGGCCGCAATAGGGCACGCTGTCCGCGCCGGCCGCCGTGATCGCCGGCGGTTCGCAGGGTGGGCAATCCCCGGAAGAAATCGGGGCGGTGATGATGTCCCCGGTAACATCGTATCCGTTCACGGACAAGTAGTAGTCGAAGTTGTTCAGGCCCGTATAGGCATTCCCGACAAGCCCCACATGTCGGCATCCGGAGAGCTCATGGATACGGAAGCTGAACAACGTCAGACCGTCCGCAGTGAACACGCAATTGTCCCCCAGCGGACGTATTTGAAAAGAACTCATGGTGGCGTAACGATATCCCCCAATATCTTGCAAGCCCGCAGGGTTCAATGCTGGATCACCTGCACAGCCTGGAATAATATCCGAATTCGCAAGGACACCTCCGGCCGAGATTTCCCAGCGTATGGAAACAGTGATGGCGCTAATAAATCCTGGTAAATCTGCACCTGTGGAAAAGGCACGCACATCAAAGGAGTCCGGTGTCGCAGTCGGGTAGAGGCCCAGGTTGACCGATTGTGCATAGATACAAGTAATTGAAGCATATAGCAGGGATAAGGGGGCCGCGATAATTCTATGCCTAACAAGTACTGAGGCCATTGGAAATAATGAGCGTGCTTTCATTTTATTTATGTTTTAAGGAAGTTGTTCCTGCCTGGTTGCGTTGGGATTAGATCCTCCAATTGCATCGAGCACCTCATCTCGGTCGTTGGCCGGGCCGGTATAGCTAACCGATCCATTCATATTGACATCTTCTTGGTAGTATCCATTTAGCACCATATAAATATCACTGCCCAAGCTAACCAGTATTGCATCTCTATCGTTTCCTGTGCCAGTATACTTTACCACGCCGTCCATTGTCACATCACCTTTCCACAGGCAACGCGCAGTACCCGTAACGTACGCAGCATCGGTGCCATACAAGGTTGGGCCGCCTGCATCGGAAAAATCCACCTCCGTCGTTACCAAGTCATAAGCCGCCGCCGTCATGATACCAAGATGGTTACGGTGCCGCACCGCTACCCGGTAGATTGAGGTGGGCATGTTCGTGAATGAAACGCCATCCGTTGTCCCGTCCACCTCCGCCACAATACCATCCCTCCTCAGCAGTGCACTCCGCGTGGCGAATACGGCATAAGGAGCCGCTGCTTGCCGAAGCTCTATGACAACCCAATCCACTATCGCACCGTTGCCTGTGGCTCCAAGCACCGTGGAAGTCGTAGACTCCCCTCCACCTGTGTGTTCATGACTATAACCCAATGTTGAATAGGGTTCCGTCAAAGGAACGTAGGAGGATGCCGCCAAATCGGCCCGCATGAGGCCACTGCCAGAGTCATAGGCACCCTGCAACAGCATCTTCACCCTCACCCTGATCTCCGGGTAGGCACCGTCCATGACCGATACACTGGTGCTCTGCGGATCAAGCCAATCGTTCAATCTGTTTGTCGAGCTAGTGCCGTTCCAATTCTCGCTGAGCTTCGGCCCAATTACCTGCCTAGGCTCATCGCAGCCTGCATCACCATCCAATAAGTGCCCCACCATCCGCTTGTTCTGGTCAAACAAGGGTGAACCACTGCTCCCACCTTCAATTCCGCCCAAATCGATATCCGCATACCACATAGCCTTGGAAAACCCGGAGAGCGTGCCGGTGGTAACCGAGGAGAACAAGGCAATCTTCTTTTCGAAGGTCAGTGGATGCCCAATGAATGCCCCGCTGGTAGGCGTGGTGTTCGAATTGTCCCAACCTGCATAATAGGGATGATAGCTCAACGGAGGGGCCTGATTGAGTTCAAGCAAATGAAAATCGCCATTGTAGTCATGCGCAATGGACTGTGCTCCCGTCACGGTCTGCGACATCGGTGCCGTTCCAGAGCCGCAATTGGGTTTTTCATAATTAAAATAGAAGACCCAGTTGTCGGGATCCGTATTCCCATCATAGCAGTGGTTTGCAATATGGACGTATGGAGTGAAGTCTTCGGAGGTATTATTCAACATCACCCCCGTGCATCCTTGCCCATTTTCATTCAGGAACAGAACCACGGCGCGTCGTTGGTCAAGCCAATCATCACCGGCACTACAGGCCACGTCCACCAAGCAATCATCATCCCGCAGCCCTCGGTCCTCGCGGAAAAAGTCAACCGCGCCATGTACCACACTTTCCACCCGAACAACGCTGTTGTCCCGTTCTGCCGCTGTTCCACGAAACTCGATCATTATCTCATCACCGGGGACAAGAGCCGTCTGCAATTTCCCGTCAGGGCCGGTCGGGGTTACCCGGGTGTACTCTCCTCGACGTACCCCACCGCTGCCCTGAATGAACAGTTCAGCGTTGCCCGCAAGCATCATCGAAGAGAAGAACACACTCAGGGTCTTGGCGTTCGGACTCTTGACCTTCAGCCTCCCAACTTCAATTGAATCCCCGCTTCCGCTCCAAACAGCCTCTTGGATGAAATCCAAGTCGATGCGTTGCGGAACACCGTATTTGAACAGGCCGTCTCCTATTCCCGCTATACCGTCAATCTCTTTGGTCGGCTTGTTCAACAAGATTGTCCTTGCTTCAGGGCCATCACTCCGAATGGACGTCCCATCTCCATGTACATCACCATGGCCTTGACCGAAACATGCAGATGCAAGTGCAAGACCTACGGAAAGAAGGTATGCTGCATAGGAGTTCATGCTACGAACGTAGTGATTATTCAGGGAAGATGGTTCCTTCCCCCAAGTTAGAGGACTCAACCCGTGGTCGCGAAATTGCTACCAGACACCGAATCCCCCTCCACAAGATATACCGCCCTTCGGTACCTTCGCCGCCCTGTATCCATGGACTGGACCGCCCACCCCACCGCCGTAGTCGACGAAGGCAGCACCATCGGTGCGGGCACGCGCATCTGGCATTTCAGCCACATCATGCCCGGGTGTACCATCGGCGAGCGCTGCAACATCGGGCAGAACGTGGTGGTGAGCCCCGGCGTGGTGCTGGGCAACAACGTGAAGGTGCAGAACAACGTGAGCATTTACACCGGCGTGGAGTGCGGCGATGACGTGTTCTTGGGGCCCAGCATGGTGTTCACCAACGTGACCAACCCGCGCAGCGCGGTGAACCGCCGCGACCAGTACGCCAAGACCCGCGTGGGGCGCGGCGCCAGCATCGGGGCCAACGCCACCATCGTCTGCGGGCATGACATCGGCGAGTTCGCCTTCATCGGCGCCGGAGCAGTGGTTACCAAAACGGTGCCCGCCTATGCCCTAGTGGTGGGCAATCCTGCCCGCCAGGCCGGCTGGATGAGCGAATACGGCCACAAACTGAAGTTCAATGCTTCCGGTGAGGCCGAGTGCCCGGAAAGTGGCCAACTCTACCGGCTGGAGAACGGCCAAGTAACCCGAATCCGTTGAGCCATGAGCGAAGATCAAGGGAAGAAGGTGCGGTTTGCCGTGGTGGGCTGCGGCCACATCGGCAAGCGCCACGCCGAGATGATCGTCCGCAACGCAGACAGCGAGCTGGTGGCGCTCTGCGACGTGAAGCCCCGCGAAAGCCTGGGCCTGGAGGCCTACAACGTGCCATTCTTCAAGGACATCCATGCCATGCTGGAGGCCGTGCCGGAGGTGGATGTGGTGAACATCTGTACCCCGAACGGCCTGCATGTGCCGCTGAGCCTGGCCGCCCTGGAGCACAACAAGCACGTGGTTTGCGAAAAGCCCATGGGCCTCACCAAGGCCGATTGCGAGGAGCTGCTTTCCAAGGCCCTCCGGAAGCACCGCCAGATCTTCGGCGTGATGCAGAACCGCTACAGCCCGCCCAGCCAGTGGATCAAGGAAATGGTGGAGGAAAAACGCCTGGGTGACATCTTCCTGGTGCAGATCAACTGCTACTGGAACCGTGACGACCGCTACTACAAGAAGGGCGGCTGGAAAGGCACGGCCGACCTGGACGGCGGCACGCTCTTCACCCAGTTCAGCCATTTCCTGGACATCATGTACTGGCTGTTCGGCGACATCACCGACATCCAGGGCCGATTCGCCGATTTCAACCACAAGGACCTCACCGCCTTCGAGGACAGCGGCCTGGTGACCTTCCGTTTCCACAAGGGCGGCATGGGCTGCCTGAACTACTCCACCAGCGTGTGGGACAAGAACCTGGAAAGCAGCCTGACCGTCATCGGCAGCAAGGGCAGCGTGAAGATCGGCGGACAATACATGGACCAGGTGGAGGTGTGCCACGTGCAGGACTACACCATGCCGGAGTTGGCGCCCACCAACCCGGCCAATGACTACGGCGCATACAAGGGCAGTGCCAGCAACCACCACTACATCATCGAGAACGTGGTGGATACCCTGAAATACAACAAATCCATGACCACCAACGCCTTGGAAGGCCTCAAGGTGGTGGATATCATTGAACGCATTTACCAAAAGCGGGATGAGCGGCCTCTTTGAACGATTGAAGAAGAAGGAAGCCAAGTTGGCCGTAATCGGTCTAGGCTATGTGGGCCTGCCCATTGCCCTGGCCTTTGCGCGCAAGCTCAAGGTGGTGGGCTTCGATATCAACCAGCAGCGCGTGGATATGATGCGCCGTGGTGAGGACCCGAGTGATGAGCTTTCCAAGGAGGACTTCGAGGGAACAGACATCCTGTTCACCGCGAACATCGACGACCTGAAGGACGTGGAGTTCTTCATCGTGGCCGTGCCCACCCCGATCGATGAGCAGAACATCCCGGACCTTAAACCCCTGCTGGGTGCCACGCGCACCGTGGGCCAGGTGCTCAAGAAGGGCGACCATGTGGTGTACGAGAGCACCGTGTATCCGGGCTGTACCGAGGAGGACTGCGTGCCGTTGCTCGAGAAACTGAGCGGGTTGAAGTTCATCACCGACTTCAAGGTGGGGTACAGCCCTGAGCGGATCAACCCCGGCGACAAGCAGCATACCCTGGAGAACATCGTGAAGGTGACCAGCGGCTGCGACGCGGAGAGCGCCGAGACCGTGGCCAAGGTGTATGAGCTGGTGGTGAAGGCCGGCATCCACCGGGCGCCCAGCATCAAGGTGGCCGAAGCGGCCAAGATCATCGAGAACACGCAGCGCGACGTGAACATCGCGCTCACCAACGAGCTCTCGATCATCTTCAACCGCATGGGCATCAACACCTACGATGTGTTGGAGGCAGCCGGAACGAAATGGAATTTCCTGAAGTTCAAGCCCGGCCTGGTGGGCGGCCACTGCATCGGTGTGGACCCCTACTACCTGGTTTACAAAGCCAAGCAATTGGGTTACCATGCGCAGATCATCGACAGCGGCCGCTTCGTGAATGACAGCATGGGCGGGTATGTGGCCAAGCAGACCGTGAAGCGCGTCATCGCTGCCGGAACCAACCCGGCCGATGCGCGGATCCTGGTGATGGGCGCCACTTTCAAGGAGGACGTCACCGACATCCGCAACAGCAAGGTGGCCGACGTGGTGAAGGAACTTATAAGCTTCAGCTGCCACGTGGACGTTACCGACCCGCACGCCGATAACGACCAGGTGAAGCATGAGTACGGCTATGAACTTGCCGCCGATATCCAAGGCCCTTACGATGCCATCATCGTGGCGGTGAACCATAACCAGTACGCCGGCCATGAGGAAACCTGGTTCAAGCAGCACCTCAAGCCCAAGGGCATCCTGGTGGACCTCAAAGGCACCTACCGCAACCGGGTGAACAGCCTGGCCTATTGGAGCCTGTGAGCATGGGCCTGGAACGGCACCTGAAGAGCAACAGCGAGCAGGAGAAGAACGACCCGCGTACCTTCGTGTTCGATCCCATGGACATGGAACAGGCCCGGGAGGAGAGCGATGCAGCCGATATCATGAACAACCGGACCATCCTCATCACCGGCGGTGCCGGCTTCATCGGCAGCCACGTGGTCAGGCGCTTCGTCAGCCGCTACCCGCAATGCCGCATCATCAACCTCGATGCACTCACCTACGCCGGCAACCTCGGTAATCTGGAAGATCTGGGAGTGGCCGCGAACCACGTCTTCGTGAAGGCGGATATCCGGGACGCGGAGGCCATGCGCCGGATCTTCGCTGAACACGATCCGGATGGCGTGATCCACCTGGCTGCGGAAAGCCATGTGGACCGCAGCATCAGCGACCCCATGGCCTTCGTGGAGACCAATGTGACCGGCACCGTGAACCTGTTGAACGCCGCCCGGGAACACTGGAAGGGGAACTTCGGGGGCAAGCGCTTCTACCACGTGAGCACCGACGAAGTGTACGGCTCATTGCACGATGGCGGCTTCTTCCTGGAGACCACCCCGTACGACCCGCAAAGCCCGTACAGCGCCAGCAAGGCCGCCAGCGATCATTTCGTGCGCGCCTACGGCAACACCTACAAGCTGCCCTACGTGATCAGCAATTGCAGCAACAACTACGGCAGCCACCAGTTCCCCGAGAAGTTGATCCCGCTGATGATCAACAACATCCGCCACAACAAGCCGCTGCCCGTATACGGCAAGGGCGAGAACGTGCGTGATTGGCTCTGGGTGGAGGACCATGCTGCCGCCATCGACCTGATCTTCCATGAAGGCGCGGACGGCGAGACCTACAACATCGGTGGCCACAACGAGTGGAAGAACATCGACCTGGTACACCTGCTCTGCGCCACCATGGACCGCAAGCTGGGCCGTGCCGAAGGGGAGAGCGCGAAGCTGATCACCTATGTCACCGACCGCGCCGGGCACGACCTGCGCTACGCCATCGATGCGGGCAAGATCGGCCGTGAGCTCGGCTGGAAGCCTTCCATCACCTTCGAGCAGGGCCTGGAGCGTACCGTGGATTGGTACCTGGCGAACGACGCGTGGCTGCAGGGTGTTACTTCGGGAGCATACCGCGATTATTACGCGGCTCAGTACGGTGACCGCTGATGGGCGTATTCGGCAAGTTGTTCGGCAAGGGCAGGCAGGCCATGCCGCCGTTGGACTATGGCGTGTTGAGGTGCGATGTCCACTCGCATTTCATCCCGGGCATCGATGATGGTGCACCGGACCTGGAGGCCAGCCTGCAGCTGCTTGGCGCCATGCACGACCTGGGCTACCGCAAGGTGATCACCACCCCGCACAGTATGGCCGACGGCTACAAGAACCCGCCGGAGGTGATCCTGGGCGGCTTGGAGAAGCTCCGCCGTGCCGTCAAGGAGGCCAACCTGCCCATGGAGGTGGATGCCGCCGCGGAGTACTACCTGGACCATGCCTTGCAGCAGAAGGTGGCCGCCCAGCGGGTGCTCACCTTCGGCCGGGACATGGTACTGTTTGAACTGCCGTTCGTGAGCGAGCCGGCCGTGCTGTTGAGCATGGTGTTCGAGATGCAGACCCAAGGCTTCCAGCCGGTGCTGGCCCATCCGGAGCGGTACACGTTCTGGTATGCCGACCACGGTACCATGGAAAAGCTCAAGGACCGCAATGTCCTCTTCCAGCTGAATATCATCGCCTTGGCGGGCGCCTACGGCCCTGCGGCCAAGAAGGCGGCCGAGCGCATCATCGACAAGGGGTGGTATGAACTGGTGGGCAGCGATTGCCACGGCATGAAGCACATCAAGGCCATGGAGGCCGCGCGCACCGAACCCTACCTGCACAAGCTGGTGGAGAGCGGGAAGCTGCTGAACCCGACGTTGTAAAAGTGTTGGACAGTTGAGCTCAAGGTCAAGCCCTACGCCGCGCTCGTGGCCACTGCCCGGTCCACTTTCTTGAACAGCCCCTGCAGCACGTTTCCGGGGCCGCACTCCACGATGTTCGTGGCCCCGTCGGCCAGCATGTTGCGCATGGTCTGCGTCCAGCGCACCGGGGCGGTCAGTTGCGCGATCAGGTTGGCCTTGATGCGGGCGGGATCCTTGCGGCCCGTGGCATCCACGTTCTGGTAGATGGGGCAGCGCGGGTCTACGATGGGTGTATAGGCGATGGCGGTGGCCAGTTCGGCACGTGCGGGCTCCATCAGCGGGCTGTGGAACGCACCGCCCACGGGCAGCACCAAGGCCCGCTTGGCCCCGGCGGCTTTCAGGGCCTCACAGGCCGCATTCACCGCCTCCAGGCTGCCGCTGATCACCAGCTGGCCGGGGCAGTTGTAGTTGGCGGCCACCACCACGCCGTCGATCCCGGCGCAGATCTCCTCCACTTTTTCATCCTCCATGCCCAGGATGGCGGCCATGGTGCCCGGCACGGCCTCACAGGCCTTCTGCATGGCGTTGGCACGTGCCGCCACCAGCTTCAATCCGTCGCTGAACTCCATGGCCCCGGCGGCCACCAGCGCACTGAATTCGCCCAAGGAGTGCCCCGCCACCATATCCGGCCGGAAGGCATCGCCCATGGTCTTGGCCTTGATCACGCTGTGCAGGAAAATGGCCGGCTGGGTGACGTTCGTTTGCTTCAGGTCCTCCTCGCTGCCGCTGAACATCACGTCGGTGATGTTGAAGCCGAGGACGTTGTTGGCATGCTCAAAGAAGACGCGGGCGTTGGCGTCGTTCTCATAAAGCTCCTTCCCCATGCCGGGGAACTGGCTGCCTTGGCCGGGGAAGACATAAGCGTTCATTAGGGCGTGAATTGGGCCGTGAAAATAGCAGGGAGCGGCACTCCGGCCATTTACGGTGGGTGGCTTTTTCCACGGAGGGCGCGGATACCCGCAGATGGTGGAGCTCTAACGGAAAGGGGGGCCGGACCAGATCATTTACCTGCGCAAATCCATGTCAACCGTGGATACCCTTCGGCGCGTGCACCAAAAAAGGAAACGGGCGGGAAGTATCTGCCTTTCCGCCCGTTTCATCTGGCAATCGCCCGGTCAGTCCCTGCGGCTGCCGAACAGGCGCAGCAAGGCCAGGAAGAGGTTGAGGAAATCCAGGTAGAGGCTCAGGGCGCCCATCAGGGCCAGCTTCTGCGCCATCTCGGTGCCGCTGACCACCGTGCCGCCCAGTTGCTTGAGGCGCTGCATGTCGTAGGCGGTGAGGCCGGTGAAGATGATCACGCTGATGATGCTGATCACATAGCCCATGGTGTCGCTCTTGAGGAACATGTTCACCAGCCCGGCGATCACGATGCCGATGAGGCCGATGAAGAGGATGCTGCCCAGCTTGGTGAGGTCGGTCTTGGTGGTGTAGCCCAGCACCGCCATCAGGCCGAACACCGCCGCGGTGACGAAGAAAGTGGCCGCGATGGAGCTGGCCGTGTACGCCAGGAAGATGAACGAGAGGCTCGCGCCGGTGAGCACCGAATAGGCCACGAACACGGCCAGGAGCGCGCTTCCGCTCAGGCGGTTCATCATGGTGCCCATCAGCAGCACCAGGCCCAGCGGGGCCAGCATCACCACCCAGCCCAAGATGCTCATGCCGCCGGTCTCGAAGTTGATCAGCCGGCCGATCAGGCTCATGTCATGGCCGAACCAGTAGGCCACGCCGCCGCTGAGGGCCAAGGCGAGGGCCATGTAGGTGAACACCTTGCCCAGGAAGGCCCGCACATCATCCGGATTGGCCACAAAGGCCGGGTTGTGGAGCGGCTGGTCCTGCGTGAGGTTGGAGAGGGAACTGCGGAACATGGGTTGTGGTTTCCGTTAGGTCAATGGAGTTTGGAGGCCACCAATTTGATGAATTCCTCGCGGGTGCGGTGGTCGCGCAAAAATATCCCGGTAAAGGCGCTGGTGGTGGTCACGCTGTTCTGTTTTTGGATGCCGCGCATCTGCATGCACAGGTGCGAAGCCTCGATCACCACCGCCACGCCCATGGGTTTCAGCGTTTCCTGGATGCAGTCGCGGATCTCATTGGTCAGCCGCTCCTGCACCTGCAAACGCCGTGCAAAGGCATCCACCACGCGGGGGATCTTGCTCAACCCGACAATATGTCCGTTCGGTATGTAGGCCACGTGTGCCTTGCCGAAGAAGGGCAGCATGTGGTGTTCGCACATGCTGTACACCTCGATGTCCTTCACCAGCACCATCTGGCTGTATTCCTCCTTGAACATGGCCCCGCGCAGGATATCCGCGGGATCCATCTCGTAGCCATGGGTGAGGAACTGCATGCTTTTGGCCACGCGTTCCGGTGTTTTCAGCAGGCCTTCCCGTGCCGGGTCCTCGCCGATCTCCTTCAGGACCTCCAGGAAATGGGCACTCAGTCGCTCGATGGCCTTGGGATCGAACTTGTCAATCCGCTGGTAACCGTCCATCGGCGCCTGGATGTCCACATCGTCCGACGCCAACCTGCTGTGTACGCCCCCTGTTTGCAAGCTCTTTTCCATTGGTTCAATTCCCAAAATATTCCACGCTGTTGTTCTCCGTTTCCTGGATCTTCACGCAATGCAGCCGCCCGCCGATGGCCGCCACCGGCTGTTCCAGCTGCTTCCAGATCGCCACGGCCAGGTTTTCCGTGGTGCTGATCACCCCCTTCAGGAAGGTCACGTCCAGGTCCAGGTTCTTATGGTCCATCTGGTCGATCACCTGCTCGTGCATGATACGGCTCAACGCTGACAAGTTGATCACGAAGCCTGTCTCCTTGTCGGTCTCGCCTTCCACCGTCACCCACAGCTCGTAGTTGTGGCCGTGCCAATTGGGGTTGGAGCACTTGCCGAAGGTCTCCAGGTTCTTCTCCGCGCTCCATTCCGGGCGGCCCAGGCGGTGCGCGGCGCTAAAGCGCTCGCGGCGGGTGATGCGGACTTTGGCCATGCAGATGCTTTGATACACAAAGGTAGGTGTTGGTTACAGGGCTGAATCCCGGCCACACCACATCTTCCCCTCCACAGTCCTTGGTTTCATGGGGAGTATCGATCCCGCATGAACCAGCCCAAGGATACCGTGTACCGGAAAAACCGGACCTTCACCCCCATGCGTTTTTCCTCTTCCCTGCTCCTTTCCCTCGTTACCTCCTTGGCCTGCGCCCAGACCTGGGAACTCACCACACCGATCAAAACGTACAGCGAATTCTTCGCCATGCAGATGCTGGACGGCGATACGGCCTTCGCCGTGGACAAGCCCATGGGCGCCATCCTGCGCACCACCGACGGCGGGGTGAATTGGGAGCGCCGCATCGTGAACAGCTTCAATAAGCCCATGGCGCTGTGGATGTGGGACAGCCAGCGCGGCATCGCCGTATGCGAGGGCAGCCGGATCATGATCAGCACCGACGGTTTCGCCACCGCCAGCACCACCAGCCAATTGGGCAATGGCGCCTTCCAATGCGTATTCTTCCTGAATGATACGCTGGGCTGGATCGGCTCGGATACCGGCAAGATCCTGCGCAGTACCGACGGCGGCGGCACCTGGGTGGTAATGCAGAGCGGGCAATCCACGTACAACTACATCACGGCGATCCAGTTCCTGGACACCGACACCGGCTATGCCAGCTGCTACGGCGGCGAGATGCTGAAAAGCGTGGACGGCGGCCTCACTTGGCAGGCTGCAGGCCCATTCGACCAGCAAGTGCTGATGCGCGACTTCCACTTCTACAACACGCAGGAAGGCGTGGCCGTGGGCAGCGGCGGCGAGGTGATCCGCACCACCGATGGCGGCACTACCTGGGATTCCATCCCTTCGCCCACCACCTACACCATGCTGGACATGGCCGTGCAGGGCGATGTGGTGATGGCCTGCGGCAACTGGGGCCGCGTAATGCGCAGCACCGATCGCGGGCAGACCTGGAGCGTGGCGCAAGTGGGCAACAGCGACCACCGGAGCATTGCACTTTCCGTCGGGGGCCGCGCCATCCTCGGCACCGACGGCCGCATCCAGTGCAGCAACGACATGGGCGTTACCTGGGCGGTGACCAATGAGGGCACATACCACACCGTGCTCAACAAAGTGGCCTTCCGGAATGACCAAGTGGGGGTGGCCGTGGGCTGGCAAACTTCCGGCGGCATGGAAGGGGGCCTGCTGCGAACCACCGACGGCGGCCGCCACTGGAGCAAGGCCGGAGGCGGAGGATTGGGCGTACACCTCACGCCCACTGGCGCAGGCTGCTTAGGCGGCGGCAGCGGCAGTTTCGCGCGCACCACCGACGGCTTCGCAACGCGAATTCCCGGCAACGGCCCCAACGTGGCCATCCGCTGCACCTGGAGCTTCGATGCCCTCACACACATCGTGGCCGGCGGCGCGGTGTACGGCGGCATCTACCGCACCACCAACGGCGGCATCACGTGGACGCACGTGCTCGACGTGGGCAACATCACCATCAGCGACCTCTGGTTCGTGAATGCCCTGCAGGGCTATGCCGTGGGCGAGTACGGCGATGACTGGCGCACCATGGACGGCGGCCTCACTTGGCAGGAAATGACCGCCACCAACGGCGGGCACACCGTGTTCTTCCTCAACGACACCCTGGGCTGGACCCGCAGCTTCCGCACCACGGACAGCGGCAACACATGGTTATTCATGGGCGGAATTTCGCAGGGCACCGTAAGCATCTTCTTCACCAGCCCCGACACCGGCTATGCCGTGGGCAACGGCGGTCAGACCGAAATGACCACCGATGGCGGCCTGACATGGAACACCATCCTGCCGGGGATCCTGAATGCCGAGATCCACGATGCCGCATACGTGGATGGGGCCATCGTGGCCGTGGGCCGCTGGGGCGACATCTACCGAGGCCAGGTGGCCTGCCCGCAAAACGCGCCCACGCCGGTGATCACTCCCCAAGGCGATGAACTCTGCACCAACCTTTCCGGCTCGATCCAATGGTACTTGGACGGTGATCCCATCGCCGATGGCGACACGCTCTGCATCGAGGCCTTGGAAGAAGGCAGCTACACCGTGGTGGTGGCGGATGCATTGGGCTGCGCCTCCACGGTTTCGGCGCCTTATGTGGTGGTCCATACCGGCGTTGCGGCCAACAGCGGGCACGGGCTTCGTCTTTACCCCAATCCCGCCGGGAAGGAATTCACCCTCGAAGTGACGGATGTAACACCGCAACCCTTCGAGCTGCTGGATGCCCAAGGCCGGATCGTGCTGAGCGGCCGCACCTCCGGACCCAGGACCAACGTGGAATTGAGCGACCTCCAACCAGGCCTCTATCTCCTGCGCCTGGCCGATGGCCGCACCGTGCGCGTTGTGCGGGAATAGCTGTTTTGAAGGCCCACGGCCCAACGCGGCCACCCCGCCCCTCCTTACCTTCGCACATTCTACCCGAACCCCATGCTGGAGACCGCTTATTTGCGCAGCCATCCTGAAGAAGCCCGCAAGCGGCTGGGCAAGCGCAACGTGGACGCCGATGCCTTGCTGGCCGAGGCCGACCGCTTGGACGAGCAGCGCCGCAGTACGCAGAATGCACTGGATGCCAAGCAGGCCGAGATGAACGCCCAGGCCCGCACCATCGGTGAGCTGATGAAGGCCGGTAAGAAGGCCGAAGCCGAAGCGGCCAAGGCGCACAGCGGCGAACTGAAGGAGGCCATCGCCGGGCTGAAGGATGCGCTAGATGCTGCCGAGAAGGCCCTGCACGACCACCTGTGCACCATCCCCAACGTGCCGCAGGACCGCGTTCCCGAGGGGAAAATCCCGGATGACAATGCCGTGGTGATGCAGCATGGCGCCATCCCCGAGCTGGGCACCGGCGCCAAGCCCCACTGGGAGCTGGCCGAGGAGTACGGCCTCTTCAGCCTGGAAATGGGCGTGAAGCTCAC
Organism: Flavobacteriales bacterium; assembly: GCA_023382455.1. Classification (GTDB taxonomy): domain Bacteria; phylum Bacteroidota; class Bacteroidia; order Flavobacteriales_F; family PHOS-HE28; genus PHOS-HE28. Next base: position 65,584 of record JAHDVX010000001.1, on the reverse strand, counting down.
CGGCGCGGGCTTCCCCGTGTACACCGGCCAAGGTGCCAAGCTGGAGCGGGCGCTCATCAGCTTCTTCCTGGACCGCGCGGCGGAGGCCGGCTACATAGAGGTGATCCCGCCCTTGCTGGTGAACGCGGACAGCGCTTACGCCACCGGCCAGCTGCCCGACAAGGAAAGCCAGATGTACCACGCCACGGCGGACGACCTGTACCTGATCCCCACGGCGGAGGTGCCCATCACCAACCTGTTCCGGGGCGACATCCTGGGGGCCGACCAACTGCCCGTGAAGCGCGTGGGCTACACGCCGTGTTTCCGCCGTGAGGCGGGCAGCTACGGCAAGGACGTGCGCGGCCTCAACCGCGTGCACCAATTCGACAAGGTGGAGATCGTGCGCATCGAGAAGCCCGAGCACAGCAACGCCGCGCTGGAGGAAATGGTCGTTCACGTGCGCGGCCTGCTGGAAGCGCTGGAGCTGCCTTACCGCCAACTGCTGCTCTGCGGCGGCGACATGGGCTTCACCAGCGCCATCACCTACGACATGGAAGTATGGTCTGCCGCGCAGAAGCGCTGGTTGGAGGTGAGCAGCATCAGCAACTTCGAGACCTTCCAGAGCAACCGCCTGAAGCTGCGCTACCGCGGTGAGGACAAGAAGCCGCACCTGGCGCACACGCTCAACGGCAGCGCGCTGGCCCTGGCGCGCATCGTGGCGGCGCTGCTGGAAAACAACCAGACGCCCGAGGGCATCCGCATTCCCAAGGCCCTGCAACCGTACACCGGTTTCCCACTGATCGTGAAAAAATGATGCGGGGCATACCGGTGCCGGCCCTTCACGCGTTGGCCTTGGGATGCCTGCTGACTGCATGCGGGCATCCCGCCGGGCCCGACGAGCTGGCCGAGGTGGAGCGACTGGGCCGGGAACTGGACAGCATGACCGCCAAGCTCAATGCCATGGACACCGTCGCGCTCAAGCACATGGGTGCCCTGTTCGAGGCCGAACGCCCGGGCATTGAACTGCGTTTCAGGGATACGCTGCAACCGCAGGAAGCCCGGCTTCTGGGCAACTACCACCGCGCCATGGCCGAGCGCCTGCCCCAGCTGATGGCCGCCCGCACCAGCGAACTGGACCGGCTGGAGCAAGCGGCCCGAAGATTGCACGACCTGCGCCACGACATGGAGCAAGGAACCATGAACGGGAACGACCGCAAGGCCGCCTTGGCCATGGAGCGGCAATGGGCGGCCGTGCTGAAAAGCGACCTGGACAGCCTTGCCGCACGAACCAAGCACCTGATCGACGCCCGGCAGGCCTACCGGGCAGCGCTCGATTCCCTGCTGCATCAATGACCATGCGCCCGCTCTTCCGCCTGACCGCCCTGCTGGGCCTGCTCCTGCTGTGGCCAGCGGTGCTGCACGCGCAGCCGGGAAGCGACGAGCAATTGGCAGGTGAGTACCTGCGCCAGGGAGACTACGCCAAGGCTGCGCTTTACTACGAAAAGCTCTATGACAAGCAGCCCACGGCCATGTTCTATGAGCAGCTCTTCAAGGCATACACCGGACTGAAGGATTACGAAAAGGCCGAGAAGCTGGCCAAGGAACGCCTACGCAAGGAGAACGACGCCTCCCGCTACCTGGTGGACCTGGGCATGGTCCTGAAGCTCGCGGGCGACACGGCCAAGGCCCAACAGCAGTTCGACAAGGCCTTGAAGAACCTCACCGCCGACCAGGTCGCCATCCGCAACCTGGCCAACGCCTTCACGCGCAACAACGAGCTCGACCTCGCGCTGCAGACCTACGAGAAGGGACGGAAACTGCTGCGCAGCGGCAGTGATTTCTTTTACGAAACCGCGAACCTCCGTGCCGCCAAGGGTGATGTGGCGGGCACCATCAGCGATTACCTGGACCTCTTGCAGGTGAACCCGGCCTACCTGCAGGCCGTGCAGAACGGCCTGGGCCGCTTCATCGACTTCGACAGTGCCGACCCGCGCTCGGACCTGCTGCGCACCGAGCTGCTGCGCCGCATCCAGAAACAGCCGGACAATGCGCTCTTCCCTGAGATGCTCATCTGGGTGTACATCCAGCGCAAGGACCTGGCCAGCGCCCTGGTCCAGAGCAAGGCCATGGACAAGCGTTTCAACGAGGGTGGCCAGCGCGTGATGGCCCTGGGCGACATGGCCGTGAACAACCAGGATTGGGCAACGGCCGCGAAATGCTACGCCTATGTAGTTTCGCTCGGTACCGATTTCCCGTGGTACGGTGCGGCCCGGATAGGGGAGGTGATGGCCAAGGACGCCCAGGTGACCGGCCAGCCGGAACCCGCACCGCAGGAGCTGCAGGAGTTGAAGCAGCTCTACTTGGGAACCCTGGCTGAGCTGGGAAGTACCCCGGCCAACATCAAGCTCATCAGCGGGCTCGCCCGGCTGGAGGCCTATTACCTCAACGATTCCCCCGGCGCGGTGCAGGTGCTGGAGCGGGCCATCCCCATGCCGGGCCTCGGGCGCAAGGAACAGGCCGGCCTGAAGCTCCAGTTGGGCGACATCCAAATCCTGAACGGCGATATCTGGGATGCCTCACTGCTTTTCTCCCAGGTGGACCTCGACTTCAAGGGTGATCCCTTGGGGCACGAGGCGCGGCTCCGCAATGCCAAAGTGAGCTTCTACACGGGCGATTTCCTTTGGGCCAAGGCCCAGCTCGACGTGCTGAAGGCCAGCACCAGCAAGCTCATTTCCAACGATGCCATGGAGCTGTCGCTGCTCATCAGCGACAACCTGGGCACGGACACGGTGAGCGCGCCGCTGAGCCTCTTCGCCAACGCCCAGCTGCTGGTGGTGCAGCACCAGTATGACAGCGCACTGGCCGTGCTGGACACCCTGCAGGCCCGCTACCCCATGGACAAGATGGGTGACGACATCCTGTACGAACGCTTCCGCATCGCCCACGCACGCCATCGGTTCACCGAGGCCGCCGGCTACCTGGAGAAGGTGGTGGAGCTCTATCCCAACGACATCCTGGTGGACAATGCCATGTACGACCTCGGGCGCCTCTACGAGAACGACCTGAAGGATGCCGAACAAGCGAAGAAATGGTATGAGAAGTTGCTGTTCGAACAAAGCGGCAGCATTTTCACCGTGCAGGCGCGCGAACGCTTCCGCCGATTGCGTGGCGACCACGACGACCTGAAAACGCCCGAACAACAATTCCTCCTAGGCCCGGCCCCATGATCATCTACAACGTCACCGTGAACGTGGACCAGGAAGTACACGAGATGTGGCTGGCCTGGATGCGCAACACCCACCTGCCCGACGTGATGGCCACCGGCCACTTCCTGGACGCGCGGATCTGCCGCGTGCTCAGCGTAGGCGATACCGGGGTGACCTACGCCGTGCAGTATACCTGCAAGGACTTGGCGGAGTACGAGCTCTACTCCGCGCTGCATGCCGACCGCCTGCGGGCTGAATCCGAGAAATACTACGGCGTGAAGGCCGTGGCCTTCCGCACCCTCCTGGAGGTGATCCACACCGCATGACCTTCGTCCGCGCCAAGAAGCACCTCGGCCAGCACTTCCTGAAGGACGAGGAGGCGGCACGGCGGATCGCCAACAGCCTCCTGTTCCATGGCGGCTACCGGCAGGTGCTGGAAGTGGGCCCCGGTACCGGAGCGCTGACCACGCACCTGCTGGAGCGCACCGATATCGATCTGGCCTGCATCGAACTGGACCGTGAATCCGTGGCGCATCTCCAGGAGCAATGGCCCGGCCTGCGGGTGATCGAGGGCGACCTGCTGCGCATGGACCTCGGCACAATAACCACAGGGCCGCTGGCGATCATCGGCAACTTCCCGTACAACATCAGCACCCAGATCGTCTTCAAGGTGCTCGAAAACCGCGACCGCGTGCCCGAGGTGGTGGGCATGTTCCAGAAGGAGGTGGCCGATCGCCTGAGCGCCGGGCCGGGCAGCCGCACCTACGGGATCACCAGCGTGCTGACGCGCCTCTGGTACACGGTGGAACCACTCTTCATCGTGGAAGCCGATGCCTTCATTCCGCCGCCCAAGGTGCGCAGCGCCGTGATCCGCATGCGGCGAAATGACCGTACGCAGCTCCCCGTGGATGAGCGCCTGCTCACTAGCCTGGTGAAGGCGGCCTTCGGCCAGCGCCGCAAGACGCTCCACAATGCATTGAAAGGCTTCGCCGGTCTGCCCGACGGGGTGCCTGCGGAATACGCGAGGAAACGCGCCGAGGAACTGTCCGAGGAGGATTTCCTGGCCTTGGCCGGGTGCTGCAAGGGTTGATCGCGGGCATCGCCTTGCCCCATTGTGTAGTTTCGCGGGCCTTTCATTCCCGCCGGAACCACTTGCGCCATGAGCTACACCATCAGCAAAGCCAGCCTGGACCGCATCCAGGAGCTCGTGGCCCAGCAGGGCGATGAGGAGCTGCTGGCCTCCGTGAAAGGCCTGCACCCGGCGGACATCGCCGAGCTGCTGGACAACCTGGAGACCAAGGAATCGCAGTACCTCTTCGAGCGGCTGGAGCCCGAGCTCGCGGCGGAGGTGATCCTGGAAGTGCCCGAGGACCGGCGCGACGAGCTGCTGGGGAACTACACCGGCAAGGAGATCGCGCAGGAGCTCATCGAGCACATCGACTCCGACGATGCCGCCGACGTGATCTCCGAGCTGCCCGAGGAGGTGCGGGAGGAAGTGCTGGCCAACATCGGCGACAAGGAGCAGCGCAGCGAGATCGCCGAACTGCTCACCTACGACGAGCACACCGCCGGGGCCTTGATGGCCAAGGAGCTGGTGAAGGTGCATGCGGACAGCTCCATGCTTGATTGCGTGCGTGCCCTGCGCCAGCATGCCGAGCACATCGATGATGTCTATGCCATCCTGGTGGTGGACGACCACGACCGCCTGGTGGGCTCCATCCAACTGAAACTGTTGGTGACCACCTCGTTGCGCACGCCGGTGAAGGAGGTGTACGACCCGGACGTGATCAGCGTGAAGGCCCACGAACACGTGGAGGAGGTGAGCCGCCTGATGGAAAAGTATGACCTGGTGATGATGCCCGTGACCGACGAGCGCGGGCGCCTGCTGGGGCGCATCACCGTGGATGACGTGTTGGACGCCATCCGCGAGGAGGAGACCGAGGATGCCCAGCGGATGGCCGGTATGGGCGTGCTGGAATATTCCTACAGCAACAGCAGCCTGTGGGATATGGTGAAGAAGCGCTTCGGCTGGCTCGCGGTGCTCTTCATCGGCGAGAGCTTCACGGCCACCGCCATGGGCTACTTCGAGGACCAGATCGCGAAAGCGGTGGTGCTTGCGCTCTTCGTCCCGCTCATCATCTCCAGCGGCGGCAACACCGGTTCGCAGGCCAGCACGCTCATCATCCGGGCGTTGGCCTTGGGCGATATCACCCTGAGGGAATGGTGGCGCATCTTCAGGCGCGAATGCAGCGTGGGCCTCATCCTGGGCGTGCTGCTGGCCGCAGTGGGCTTCATACGCGTGGCCGTCTGGAGTCAATTCACCGATCTCTATGGACCGCATTGGGCCCAAGTGGCCGGTGTGGTGGCCCTTTCGCTCGTGGGCGTGGTGCTCTGGGGCAATCTCATCGGCTCGCTCTTCCCGCTGCTGCTCAAACGGCTTGGCCTCGACCCCGCCACCAGTTCCGCACCCTTCGTGGCCACCATGGTGGACGTCACCGGGCTGCTGATCTACTTCTCCATTGCGACGTTCTTCCTGCGGGAGATCCTGATATGAAGATCAACTTCGTCGATAGCGTGCACCCCGTACTGAGCGAGCGCCTCACCGTGGCAGGCCACACCTGCGAGGACCTCAGCGAATACGACGGCGACGCACTCCTGGCGCAGTTGCACGATTCGGAAGGCCTGGTGGTGCGCAGCCGCCTGGTGATCGATGAGGCGGTGCTGAACCATGCCCCGAAGCTGCGCTTCATCGCCAGGGCAGGGGCGGGCATGGAGAATATCCACCAGGCGGTCTGCACGGCGCGAAACATAAGGCTCTACAATTCGCCGGAAGGCAACCGCGACTCGGTGGCGGAACATGCCCTGGGCATGCTGCTGGCGCTGATGAACCACCTGCCCAAGGCGGATCGCGAGGTACGCCGGGGCATCTGGGACCGCATCGCGAATTCCGGGAACGAGCTCTGCGGCGGCACGGTGGGCATCGTCGGTTTCGGCCAGATGGGCACCGCCTTCGCACAGCGCCTGAATGGCTTCGGCGTGAAGGTGCTGGCCCATGACAAGTACCGGAAGGGCTTCGCCAATGCCCACGTGGAAGAGGTGACGCGCGAGGAATTGTTGGAGCGCAGCGATGTGGTCAGCCTGCACCTGCCCTTGACCCCGGAGACGGAACACTACGCCGATGCCGCCTTCTTCAACGCCTTGGGAAGATCCGCCTGGTTCATCAACACCGCGCGAGGCCCGTTGGTGGACACGGCCGCGCTGCTCGATGCCATCGATGCCGGCAAGGTGCGTGGTGCCTGCCTGGACGTGCTGGAGTTCGAGGAGCGATCGCTCCGGGGCCTGCAAGGGTCCGCGCCGAACCCGGTGCAACAGCGCCTTTACGCGTGCGACAAGGTGTTGCTGAGCCCGCATGTGGCAGGCATCACGGCCGAGAGCTACTTCAAGCTGGCCAATGTGCTCGCGGACAAGATCCTGCGCGATATTGCGGACGGAAGGCTCTGAACCCGAAGGGCGCCTCCGCGTGAACCCCTGATACCGCCATGCCCGCCGGAGAACACACCCAAGTACATGCACACCGCGGCCTGCATGGTGCGACGCCCGGGAACACCGTACCCGCGTTCCTGGCCGCCACCAGCGCCGGTTGCCCATGGATCGAGCTGGACGTGGTGATCACCGGCGATGCACAGGTGCTGGTGAGCCATGAGCCGTGGATCGATCACCGCAGTTGCCTGGACTATGACGGCCGTGCCTTGGATCCGGCAACAGGCCGCACGCTGAACATCTTCGCAATGACGCTGCAGGAAGTGCAGCGCTACCGCTGCTTGGCGGTGAATGGGAAAGAACCTGCCGATGGTCCGGTATGCAAGCCGCTGCTCGCGGAGGCCGTGCATGCCGTGGATGCGGAAGCGCGACGCCTGGGCATGGCGGCACCGTCGTTCAACATCGAGGTGAAGAGCGATCCTGCGCATTACGGCAGCTTCCAGCCCCGTTCGGTGCGTTTCGCGGAGCTGGTGTTGCAGCAAGTGAAGGAGCTTGGGCTGGAGGACCGCTGTCTCATCCAAAGCTTCGACCCCGCCGTATTGGAAGCCGCCGATCGCATGAAGCCGCACGTTCCCTTGGCCCTGTTGGTGGAGAATGCGGATGGCCTGGAGCAGAACCTGGCGCGGCTGGACTTCACGCCCCGGTTCTACAGCCCCGACGTGGAACTGGTGACCGAGGGCTTGGTGCTTGCGCTTCGGCGGAAGGGGATCGGCCTGCTGGTGTGGACCGTGAACGAGGAGGCGGCCATGCGCCGCATGATCGCGTTTGGCGTGGACGGCCTGATCACGGATGATCCGGTGAAGGCCATGCGTTTGGTCGCTGGGGATCACTGACCGGGCAGGCCGTCGAGCAGTTGCATCAATCCTTGCTCCAGGGCATCGAGGTCGGCCGTCCACTGTGAGCGGTCCATGGCCGCACCGGGCGCCTTCAGGCGGGTGATCAGCGGTGCGAAGCGCTGAGGGTCGAAGGCCAGCAGTTGGGGTTTCAGCGAGGCCACCACGCGCACCACTTTTTCATGGTCACCGCTCCTGCGCGCTTCCTGCAAGGTCCTCAGGCGTTCCGGGCCCGCTTTGCGGAACATGCCTTCCACCACCGGCTTCATCTGCTGCTCCACCGGTGGGGCCGTAACCGGCACGGCCCGCTGCTCCATCTGCACCTCGGGGACGACGCGCTCAGCGCGGTTCTTTGATGCGCTTTGCTCCTTGAGAGCATCAACTTCCTTGCGCAGGTCCTGGATGGTGGCGGCAGTCCTGCGGTTCCTGGTGCCCATGCGGAAGAGCAGCAGGAGCAGCAGCAAGGGGCCGGTGATCATGGCGGCGAGCGCCACCTTCATCCATTGGTCTGCATTGCGCTGTACCTCCACCAAGGCCATGGCCATCCGCTGCTCGCGGTCCAGCCCGGCCCGCGCGATGCTGTCCCGTTCCGCCGCAAGCCGGTCCAGTTCATCCAGTTGGTGTGCGTTCTCCCGTACGTGGACCTCTCGCTCCAACGAATCGGCCAGCAGGGTTTCCGCGTAGGCTGCCGCGTGGTTTCCCATTCCGGCAAAACGCGCGCCCAGCGCGGCATGCGCGCTTGCACCAAGGTCCGGCCTGCCCAGGCTGTCGGCCAAGGAAGCGGCCTTTTGAAGCAGGATCACGGCCTCTTTCCCTTTCACCAGCGGTGCCAGTTGCATGCGGGCCATGTACGCCGCATCCAGCTGGTTGCTGCTGTCCGCCGTGGTCATGGCGGCGCGCAGGCGGACCAATTCGGCCTTCGCGCTGTCCATGGGCAAGGATGATTGCGCGGTGAGTTGCACCGCAAGAAGGCCCAGTGACGCCCACACGGCCGTTCGGAAGTTCAGCAAGCGCACCATGGGGCGAATCTATCGCCGGGAGAAGCCTCTGCCCATGGCCATGCCCCTGCGCGGACCAAACCGTGAGGAGACTGCCCTGTTCACTTCACCACGAAGCGGGCGGTGTTACGGCTACGCTGCTCGATCAGCGGTTCCTTTCCTTGAAGCAGTTTCTTGACCGTCGCCTCATCGAAATGGCGTACGGTGATGAGTTCGCAGTCCTCGTTCCAGCGCACCTCGTACTCACCGCGCAATTCGAGCACCAGCGGCTTCACGCGGTGGCTGTTGTCCACGCAGACGGTGAAGGCCACGGCGCTGTTCTGCATGAGGTTGATGTGGACCCCGTGCCGTGCAAAGGCGGCGAAAATGCCGCTGAGGTTCTCCTCCACCACGAACGAGAGGTCGCGGGGAGTGATGGAGATCAGCACCTGCCCCGGCTTGTGGATGAACGACGGGATCAGGGAGTCGTTCGCGCTTTGATGGTCGATGGTGCTGCCGGTGGCCTCCGGGTCCACGAAGGAGCGTACGTAGAGCGGGATGCTCTTTTGCTGCAAGGGTTGCAGCGTGCGCGGATGGATCACGCTGGCGCCGAAATAGCTGAGCTCGATGGCCTCCTTGTAGCTGATGTGCTCCAGCAACTTCGTGTCCGCGAACTTCTTCGGGTCCGCGTTGTACATGCCGGCCACGTCCTTCCAGATGGTGACGCTTTCGGCATCGAGCAGGTAGGCGAAGATGGCCGCGCTGAAATCGGAACCTTCGCGGCCCAATGTGGTGTCGTACCCTTCCGTGCTCCTTCCGATGAAGCCCTGGGTGACCACACGCGCCGGTTGGCCGGTCAGCAGGGGCTTGAGCACCTTTTGCGCATTCGCCGCACTGCGCTCCCAATCCATGCGGGCCGCGCGGTGCAGTCCGTCGGTGGCCACCACCTCGCGGGCATCGAGCCAATGCGAGGGCAGGGCGGCCGCATTCAGGTGCGCCGCCACGATGATCGTGCTCCACACTTCGCCGAAAGAGACGATGTGGTCATAGTTCCTGTCGGCGGGTCCTTCCATGGCCCTGCCCACGTAACGCATCAGCGCGTCGAACGCATCGGCCAGCGCGGTCGCCGCATGCCCGTCGTCCGGTGCCACCTCGCGCAAGGCGGCTTCGTGTGTGGCCCGCAGCGCGGCGATCAACGGCTTGGCATCCGCTCCTTCGCGGCAGGCCCGCACCACTTCCTCCAGCGCGTTGGTGGTCTTGCCCATGGCGCTCACAACGATCAGCAGGTCGTCCTGCGCGTGGCGTTTCACCACCGTTGCCACATTGCGCACGCCTGCCGCGTCCTTCACGCTGGCGCCGCCGAATTTGAAGACCTTCATCGGGAGTCCGCTCAAGAGGGCCTAAAGATGCGGCAGCGCGATCACTTGGAATTCCTCCCGCCCTTCGCCGATGATGCCGGCGAGTTCATCGAGAAGGATGATCCCTTCCACCTGCACGCAATCCTCCGTTGTGCCCACCACCTGCACGGCATCGAAACGGCCCAGGAGTTCCTGGTGCGTCACAGGCAGGCGCAGGTACACGTGCACGCGCTCACCGTTGGTTGAGAAGGCCGGTGCATCGGCATTCACCTTGGCATAGGTGTAGCCACCGCCACGCACCAAGCGCTGCACATCGCCCAGCACGGCGAGACCGGTGGGCAGGCTGCCGGCGCCCTTGCCCTGCAACACATGCTCGCCGGAATGCGCGCCGGTGATGCGCACCGCATTGTATTCGTTGTGCACATGGGCGAAGGCATCGTTGGCGGCAACGAACGTGGGCAGCACTTGTGCGGTGAGGACGTTGTTCCGTAGGCGTGCACTGGCGATGGAGCGCACCGTCCAACCCCGCGTGGCACCGTAGGCCAGGTCCTCGGCGGACAAGTGCTGGATGCCGGCGCGGAAGAGGCGGCCGGGCTTCACCACCGTGCCGAAGGCATGGGCGATGAGGATGGTAAGCTTGTAGCGGGCATCGTCGCCGCTCAGGTCGGACGTGGGGTCCTTTTCCGCAAAGCCTTGCGCCTGTGCCAGGTGCAGGGCCTCCTGGGGGCTGCTTCCTTCGGCCGCCTTGGTGAGGATGTAGTTCGTGGTGCCGTTGAGGATGCCTTCGATGCGCTCCACGCGCTCGCTGCTGAAGTGCGTCTCCAGGCTGTGCAGCACCGGGATGCTGGCGGCGCAGGAGGCTTCGTACAGCACGCTGCGTCCGGTGGCGCGTTGCAAAGCGATCAATTCGGCGAGGTGCTCGGCCACCACCTTCTTGCTTGCGGTGATGGCATCGCGGCCGCTGGTAAGCGCCTTCCGGATCACGTCCATGGCCAACGCCGGGTCGTTGGTGAGCTCCACGATGGCGCGCACCTGCCCGTCGCCGAGGATATCGATGGCGTTGTACGTGAGCCGGGCATTGCCGATGTCGCGGGGGCGGTCGCGTTCCTTCACGCAGACGTGTTTCACCCGGGCGGTTTCGCGGCCGTTGGTGTTCAGCAGGTGCAGGAATCCTTGGCCAACACAGCCGTTGCCGAAGGTGCCGATGGTGAGGGGTGGTGCGGGGTTCATGGTACAAGCGCGGCTTTCTGTTGGGCAGGGGCTTGCAAGGCGGCGAGCGCACGGTTGAGGTCCTCGATCAGGTCGTCGGGATGTTCCAGGCCGATGGAAAGGCGCACCAGGCTGTCCTGGATCCCGGCGGCCAGCCGCGCTTCGCGGGGCACCGAGGCGTGGGTCATGCGGCAGGGCACGCACACCAGGCTCTTCACGCCGCCGAGGCTTTCGGCAAGCGTGACCAGCCGCGTGTGCTTCACCAGCTCCGCTGCGGCCTCCACGCGGTCATCACGCAGCCAGAAGCTGATCACGCCTCCGAAGGCGGTGCTTTGCGAGCGGGCCACCAGATGTCCGGGGTGCGAGCGCAGGCCGGGATAGTTCACACCGGCCACGTCGGGATGGGCGTGCAGGAATTCCGCCACCGCCTGTGCGTTACGGCTGATGCGCTCATAGCGGAGATGCAACGTCTGCGCGCCGCGGATGGTGAGCCAGCTGTCCTGCGGGCCCAGCACGGCGCCGGTGGCGTTCTGGATGTAGCGCAGTTGCTGTCCCAGCTCCTCGTCCTTCACCACGATGCCGCCACCGATCACATCGCTGTGGCCCGCGATATACTTGGTGAGGCTGTGCAGCACGATGTCCGCGCCGAGCTTCAGGGGTTGCTGGGCCGCGGGGGAGCAGAAGGTGTTGTCCACCAGCAGCAACGCGCCCGAGGCCTTGGTGATGGAGGCAATGGCCTTGATGTCGCTGATCTTCAGCGTGGGGTTGGTGGGCGTTTCCAGCCACACCAGCCGGGTGCGCGGGGTGATGGCTTCCAGCACGTTGCCGGGGTCGCTGGTGTCCACGTGCTTCACCGTGATGCCAAGCCGGTTGTAGATGGTGTGCAACGCGCGGTAGGTGCCGCCATAGATGTCGTCCACCGCGATCACTTCATCGCCAGCGCTGAGCAGCTTCAGCACGGCGTCCACGGCGGCGAGGCCGCTGCTGAAGGCGATGCCGCGGGTGCCGCCCTCGAGCTCGGCGAGCAGCGTTTCCAGCGCCTGGCGCGTGGGGTTGTTGGTGCGGCTGTAGTCGAAGCCCTTGTTTACCCCGGGCGCCTCCTGGGCGAAGGTGCTGGTCTGGTGGATGGGCACCGAAACGGCTCCGGTAAGCGGATCGTTCGGCAGGGCGTGCAAAAGGCGGGTCTCTGTTCTCATTCCGGCTGTTGGTTGTGTGTTGGTTTTCACGTGTGAACACCCAGCCAGAAAAGCTTCCGGAACCGGACCGCCGCACCACAGCCGATGGCTGAAAATGCAAACGGTCCCTGCCGGATAAGCCGATAGGGACCGTTGGAGGTCGTTGATCGTCTTATCTCTCCCCGTTGCCGGGGCAGGAGTTGGCACCGCTGTCAGCCGTGGGGCTGACCGGTTGCCAAGGTTTCACAGGGCCTGAACCCTCCACCTTTCTGGATAAGTGCTGTTGTGGGAAAGAACGCGGCGCAAAGGTAAACGCACGGCGCTTCAATTTTCCAAACACGTTGTGCGAAGGTCCTGTATGCCGCTCCGGGCGCGGCTTTCAGATGGGTTGGTCCATCAGGCGCCTTCCGCGGTCCGCTGCAATTGCGCCGCCGAAAGCCGGCCGTTCAACCACTGGCCGTCCAGGTCCGCGCCTAGGCGCTCGTAAAAACGGATGGCGCCATCGTTCCAATCGAGCACCTGCCAGGTGAGGTGATGGTAGCCGCGCCGCACGCATTCCTTGGCGCAAGCCTTGAACAGCTGCTCACCGATGCCATGCCCGCGCGCCGCCTCGCTCACCACAATGTCCTCCAGGTAACCCACCCGGCCACGCCAAGTGGAGTAGCGCTCGTAGCAGATCGCGATGCCCAGGATGCGCTCCGCCTCATCCACCGCCACCCAGCCCCACCACACGGGCTGCTTGCCGAAGCCGGCGTCCAGCATGTGCGCCTCGGTCACCGTCACGGCATCGGGTTCCTTCTCGAAGGTGGCCAGTTCGAGCACCAGCTCCAGCATGCGGGGTACATCGCGTGGTTCCGCCTTGCGGATCGTTACGTTCATGGTGCCCAAAGATCGCCTCCGGCCGATATTTGCAACGGACCGATCCACTGATCGTCGGATCACCTGATTTTCTGATCAACATGGCCAAACCCGTGCAGACCCTTTCGGAATTCATCATCGAGCGTGAAAAGGATTTCCCCTTCGCCACCGGCGACCTGTCGCAGCTGCTCACCTCCATCCGCCTGGCGGCGAAGCTGGTGAACCGCGAGGTGAACAAGGCCGGCCTGGTGACGGACATTCTCGGGGCCACCGACCAGCACAATATCCAAGGCGAACAGCAGCAGAAGCTGGACGTGTACGCCAATGACCGGTTCATCACCGCCATGCGCAACCAGGGCGCGGTGTGCGCCGTGGCCAGCGAGGAGAACGACGAGCACATCGTTTTCGACACACCCACATCCCGCAGTGGCAAGTATGTGGTGGCCATGGACCCGCTGGATGGATCGAGCAACATCGACGTGAACGTGAGCATCGGCACCATCTTCAGCATCTACCGCCGCCTCGACCCGGAGAAGGTGACCGTGGACGACTTCCTGCAACCCGGAAACCAACAGGTGGCCGCAGGCTACGTGGTGTACGGTAGCAGCACCATGCTGGTGTACACCACCGGCAACGGCGTGAACGGCTTCACGCTTGACCCCAGCATCGGCGTGTTCTGCCTGAGCCACCCGAACATGCGCATCCCCGAGGACGGCAAGATCTATTCGGTGAACGAGGGCAACTACTTCGACTTCCCCGAGCCGGTGCGCAACTACATCGATGCGTGCAAGCGCAAGAAGTACAGCGCCCGCTACATCGGTAGCCTGGTGGCCGATTTCCACCGCAACCTGCTCAAGGGCGGCATCTACATGTACCCCGGTACCACGGACAAGCCCGGCGGCAAGCTGCGCCTGGTGTACGAGGCCAATCCCCTGAGCATGCTGGTGGAGCAGGCGGGCGGCGCGGCCACGGACGGCAGGACGCGCATCGTTGACATCAAACCGGAAAAGCTGCACCAGCGCTGCCCGCTCTTCATCGGCAGCAAGAAAATGGTGGAGCAGGTGATGTAATGGGTGCCTCGAAGAACCTCGAACGGTTGGCGCGCGCAGTTACCATTCGCTCAGACGAGGCGCTCCGAAGAGAGGATACTGGAACGAAGTATCCGACTAAGGAGGCAACTGTTACATCCCGACTTGACGGGAGAAGTATGGGCGAATGGGAGCAAACGAAGACCGCTATGCGTGCTTGCCATGGACGCCGTGCGCCGTCGCTGACTTCGCCTTTGCGTAGCCGCTTCGGCGGAGCAAGGAGCTATGATACAAGAGACCGGAGCGAGGTTCTACGAGGAATCCTAAAGGGGAAGCTGCTTCGGGCGACGGCGGTTGCAGGCGTGCGCCACCGGCCCTACTGCATCGGATAACCCTTGTCGATCCAGTCGGTCTTCAGGTTCTGCGGCAGGTTGAGCAGCTTGCCGTTCACGAAGCCTTTTTCCTTCAGCAGGTTGAAGGCGGGCCGCACGTTGGGGCACTTGCTGAAGGGGCAGCAGCCGCAGTAGATCACCACCTCCGTGTTTTTATCCAGTGCATCCAACTTGCTGCCCAGCAAGGCCATGGCCTCCTTGCTCTCGGTGGCACCGATCTCCACACTGCCCTTGATCGATCCCGACGGACCGATGTCGAAGATCACGGGGGCCTTGTTGTCCTGGATGGATTTGGCCAGCACCGCCGGATCCTTCAGCTGGTCCTTGGTCCAGGGATCGGCGGGCTTCTGGAAGGAGCAGGCGATGAACCATGTGGCGGCCGCGATGGCCAGGCCGGTGAGGAGGGTGCGGGAGATGTTCATTGTTCCAAGTGGGATGTTGATGCGAGCGCGCGAAGGTACAGGGCTGGAACTGCGCCTTGTGTGACAAGGGTTCCAAAAGTCCGGTGGCCGCGTTCAATCTTGCCGCAGGTGCTTCGGCAGCTTGCAAACGGGAATGGGCTTCCACTTGTGCGCGTTGGCGGCGTGCAGGCGGTCGTAGATGGCCAGCACCTCGCGTTGGCGGTCCGTGGGCGGATCGGGCTCCTGGCCGCTTTCACGCAGGGCCATGGCCCATTCCAGCTCGGGATAGCTCGCGCCGAGCTGGTCCTCATCGCTGCGGTCGTCGCCGAAGAGGCCGTCCGTGGGCTTGGCTTGCCGGATGCTTTGCACGATGCCCAAGGCCGAGGCCAAGGCATACACCTCGGTCTTGGTGAGGTCCGCGATGGGGCTGAGGTCCACGCCGCCATCGCCGTACTTGGTGAAGAAGCCCACGCCGAAGTCCTCCACTTTGTTGCCCGTGCCGGCCACCAGGAACCGGTGTATGCCGGCCAGATAGTACAGCGTGGACATGCGCAGGCGGGCGCGGGTGTTTGCCAGGGCGAGGGCGCACACGGCATCCTCCTGCCGGGCCGGGAAGGCCGCCACCAGGGCATCGAACGTGGCGGTGAGGTCCACGCGCTGTTCCTGCACGTGCGGATGCCGGGCACGCAGCCAGGCGATGTGCTCCTGCGCACGCTGTACGTGGCTTGGCGGCTGGTGGATCGGCAGCTCCACGCAGAGCACGGGCAGCCCGGTGCGGGCGCAGAGCGTGCTTACCACGGCGCTGTCGATGCCGCCGCTGATGCCCACCACGAAGCCGTTCTGCCGGTTCGCCGTGCAATAGCCGCGCAACCAGTCCGTGATGTGGGAAACGGTGCCTTCAACGTTCAGCATGCCGCAAAGAAAAGCCCCGCAAGCCGTGCGGCGTGCGGGGCATGTGGAAGGATCGGGGGTCAGAAGAACACACCCAGGGAAAGCTCCAGGTAGTTCAGCTTGGCCTTGAGCTCCTGATCGCCCGCCTTGATGTCCTTGTTGATGTTGGTGAACCCGTTGTTGTAGGTGACGCCCACCATGGCGGAGGTGTTCCCGCTGAAGTTGAACTCCATGCCCGCCCCCAGGACCAGCGAGGCCTTGAACAGCTGGGTGTGGTCCATGATGTCCTCATCGGTCACACGCGTCACCTTCTTGGCCACGGGGTCATACATGTCGAAATCGGACTTTGCGGAGATGTTGAATGCGGTACCGAAGCCGATCTGGCCGAAATAGGTCATGTAGCCGATCTCGTTGGTCTTCAGCTTCAGGGTGATCGGCAGCTCGATGTACTGGTACTTCGATTCAGTCCCCAGGTTCTGGTCGCCGGAAGGGAAGGTGGTCTTGCCACCCACGTTGTTCAGGAATAGGCCGGTGGCCAAGGCGTAATTCTCATTGCCACCAAGCATGAAATCGCCCATCAGGCCGAAGGTGAAGCCCAGGCGGGTTCCATCGTTCTTGAGTTCCTTGGTGTCCGGTTTCAGGAAGCCGAGGTTCGGGGCGGCCTTGATGCCGAAACGGAACGTGCGGTCCTGGGCCTGCGCGGTGGCGGACCCGAGTGCGAGCAGGCAGAGCAGGACGTATACCTTCTTCATAGGTTTGCGGTCTGGTTATGGAGGTCAAATGTAAGCGTGGTCCGGTGTGGGCAAAGTGGGCCTTGTTCGTGTGTTTGTCCACAGCGCTGTGGGCTTGCCAAGGTGAGCGTACCGGGAAACCGTTGCCGGCCGTGGACATGCACCTCCAGGTGGAGCGCCTGGACCAGGACCTCTTCGCCATGGCGGACGACACCGCGGGCAATTTCAACCTGCGGCTCTATGCCAAGTACGGCGAGTTCTACAAGCTGTACGTGGAACGCGTGCTGCAGGCGGCGCCCTTCACGGACCCGCGCCTGCCGATGGCCCTGGGCCGCTTTGTGCACGATCCCGATTGGGCGGGCGTGCAGCGTACGGCGGACAGTGTGCTGGGCGACATGGCCGCACAGGAAGCGGGCTTCAGCGAGGCGTTCGGCCGGTTGAAGGCCTTCTTCCCGGACAGCCTCACGCCGCGCATCATCGCCTACAACTCCGGCTTCAACTACGGTGTGCTGCCCACGGACAGCGTGCTGGGCTTCGGCGTGGAGTGGTTCGTGGGCAATGCCAGCCCCGTGGTGCAGTACCTCTCCCCGGAGGCCTTCCCGCAGTACCGCAAGGAGCGCATGCGCCCGGACATGCTGGTGCCTTCCGCCGTGAAGGGATGGCTCCAGGTGCACTATACACGGGACACGCGCGGCGAAAGCCTGCTGGAGAATCTGGTGGCCATCGGCAAGGTGATGGCCTTGCTGGACGCCCTGCTCCCGGAAACCGACGCCAGCCTGAAGTTCGCCTTCACGCCTGCCCAGCTCAAATGGTGCGAGGACAATGAGTTCAACATCTGGCGGGAGATCGTGGCCAAGGAACTGCTGTACTCGAAGGACCCCAAGGAGATCGACCGGTTCCTGAACGACGGACCGTTCACCCCCGGCTTCCCGCGTGAAAGCCCCGGCCACATCGGCGAATGGATCGGCTTCCGCATGGTGGAGGCCTACCTGCGGGCCCATCCGGACGTGACCTTTGCACAGCTCTTTGCCATGAAGGACCCGCAGGCGATCCTGAAGGCCTACAAACCCAGGTGACGAACAGCGGACAGCGGACCAACACGCGCCGGCCGCACCCCCCCCCAACAACCAGCGATCATGAAGGAATCCGACATCATCATCCGTGTGCACACCGATGCGAACCACGTGCCCGAGCACATCGAGTGGAAAGCCCAGGACGGGGACCAGCAAGGCGTGAGCAAGGCCATGCTGATGAGCTTTTGGGACGCCCAGGAACTGAATACCCTGCGCATCGACCTGTGGACGAAGGAGATGACCATCGAAGAAATGAAGGCCTTCTTCCATCAGAACATCCTTACGCTGGCCGATACGTTCGAGCGCGCCACCAATGAGAACAAAATGGCCGCCCAGATGCGCGACTTCGCGGACTACTTCGCGGAGCACATGCTGCCCGACCTGAAGAAGAAGTAGTCACCGCCGTTGCGGTACCCCGGTCCGTTTTCGCGTCCTACGCCGGGGCGGCACCCCACCTGGAGTTCACCTCCGCGATGAAGTCCAGGAGTTCATCGCGCCCCTTGCCGGATTCCGCCGAGGTGATGATCAGATGGGGCAGGGTTTCCCACGTCCGTTTCAGCGCGCGTTTCATCAAGGCCACGTTGTGCACGATGGACGGTTGCTTCAGCTTGTCGCTCTTAGTGAAGACGATGACGAAGGGAATGCCTTCGGTGCCCAACCAGTGGATCATCTCCAGGTCGTTGGCCTGGGGTTCGTGGCGTACGTCCACCAGGAGGAAGACGCATTGCAGGTTCTCCCGTTCCCGCAGGTAGGCCCGCACCATCTTGTGCCATTCCTCCCGCTCGGTCTTGCTGATCTTGGCGAACCCGTACCCGGGCAGGTCAGCCAGCAGCCAGGCGGTGGGGCTGCCCTTGTGTGCCTCCACGCGGAAGTGCTCCACGTTGCGTGTGCGGCCCGGCGTGCCGCTCACCCGCGCCAGGCGGTTGATGCCCACCAGCATGTTGACCAGCGAGCTCTTGCCCACGTTGCTGCGCCCGATGAAGGCGTATTCCGGCAACAGGGGCTTGGGCCAGTGCGCAGCGGTGCGCCCGCTGCCGAGGTGCTCGGCCCTGAGGTTTTCCATTTCGTCCGTTCTAGGTGTCTCCGGCTTCGGTTGTCAGGAAAGCATCGCAACCAGGGCTACTGCCCGGTCCCGGCAGCCGGAAGCAAAGGCCATCACCCCAAGGTCTTCGTCAGCCACGCGTCCAGGATGGCGTTGAACTCCGCGGGTTGCTCCATCATGGCGGCATGGCCGCATTGGTCGATCCAGAAGAGCTCACTGTGGGGGATCAGCTGGTGGAATTCCTCGGCCACGTGCGGCGGGGTGATGGTGTCCTGTTTGCCCCAGATCAGGCACACCGGCATGTTCAGCTTGGGCAGCTCGGCCGCCATGTTGTGCCGGATGGCGCTCTTGGCCAGGGAAAGGATGCGGATCAGCTTGGCGCGGTCGTTCACCGTCTCGAAGCACTCATCCACCAGTTCATCCGTGGCGAACTTCGGATCGTGGAAGGTGACGGCCACCTTCTTGCGGATGAACTCCTTGTCCTCGCGCCGCGGGAAGCTGCCCCCGAAGGCATTCTCGTACAGGCCGCTGCTGCCGGTGAGCGAAAGGGTACGCACGGTTTGCGCGTGCTGGCTGCAATAGACCAGGGCCACATGGCCGCCCAGGGAGTTGCCCAGCAGGTTCACTTGGCTCAGGCCCAAGTGCCGGATGAAGCGGTCGAGGAATGCGGCCAATGCCTTCACGTTGGTGTTCAGCATCGGCAGGGAGTAGAGGGGCAGCATGGGCATCACCACGCGGTAGCGGCGGGCGAAATGGTCCGTGGTGTCCCCGAAGTTGCTCAGCGCCCCGAACAGCCCGTGCAGGAACAGCAGCGGCGGACCATCGCCAACATCGATGTACTTGAATTCCCCTGCTTCCTTCAACTCGTGAACCATGCTCACCCGTGGATGCCCAAATGTAGGTGCTGAGGTCTTTCACCGTGTGCGGGTCTTCGCGCGAGCAATACGTAAGCCTCATTGCGGAACACTTCAACAGGGAACCAGCGCTTGGCCTCGGGCATGCCGGCCAGGCCGTCGGCGCGCACCAGCAGGTGGGTCACGCCGTATTGCTCCAGGCGTTGCGCGGTGCCCGTGCGGGGCGAACGCATGGCATCCAAGAGCTGCTCATTGTCATCCAGCCGCCGGCGTGCATCCAGGTACGGATTGCTCATGGTGGATGCGGTGGCCACCACATGGCGGGCCGACGGCAGCACCGGCCAAAGGCTGAGGTCGATGCTGCAAAGCACCACGCCTTCCCAGGGCACGAGCCGGTTGATCGCCGCAGCAGCCTCCACGCCCGGCCGGTCCTCCTTGAAGGCCAGGTTGCGCGCGCGCACCACCGCCAGGTCCCGCCGCGTGGCATAGGAGGGATAGTGCACTGTGCAGGCCAAGGCGATCAAGGCGATAAAGCTGAACATCGCTTGCTGTGGAGGGGCATCCGATTTGGGCAAGGCCCGGCTCCGGATCCAGCTGAACAGCTCCCAGGCCGCAATGCCGGCGAACAAGGCCAGGGCACCCTTGGTGTACAGGTAAAAATGGAAGGACGGGACCAAGGTGGGCAGATGGATGCCGAACCGGGATTCCAGCACGGCCACACTGTAGCAGTACCCGGCCAAGGCCACGGACAGTACCGGCCAGGCCAGCAGGATGCCCCGGCCTTCCAGTTCGCGGAGGGCATGCCCGCGGATGATCAACCACAATCCTGCCAAGCCGAAGAGGTTGAACAAGGAGAGGTTGTGGTACAGGAAGATCCGGGCACCGTCCAGGCTCAGTGAGTAATAGGTGTATTGGGCGCCAGCCCGGTTCAGGACCTGGGTGCCATTGCCGAACAGGTACCAGGTGAGTGGCAGGGTGGCCACCAGGAAGGCGGCCCCGGCCACGAGCCCGGCCCTTGCTGCGCCCAGCATCGCCGGCTTGTCTCCGTGCCGCCATGATGTGATGAAGCGCCGGATGGTCGCCCAAGCAATGAGCAGCACCGCGATGAAGGCAGGGGCGGCGTGGGCCAGAAAGGTGATGCCCGCCCCGGCGCCGGCAACGGCAAACGGCCCTGCACGCCCGGAGCGCACCGCCCGGTGGATGAGGATGAGTTCCAAGTAGAAGAGCCACTGGCTGGCGGACGATGGGATCATGCGCGCGGCATAGGTGGCCACGGCCCAGCCCGGTTCCTGGCCCACCGAGAAGAACAGGAAAGCCGCCGTGGATGCGGCAGCACGCAAGGGCCCCAGGAAGTACCAGGCCATGATGAAGAAGCTCACCGGGGCCAACAGGTTGAACCAGGGACCCATCTGCACGATCACCTCCGCCACCGGTAGCCCCGTGATCCACACGGCCACTGTTTCGATCCATGCGTTAAGCGGCGTGTACCAGAGCCCTCCTTCGCGATAGGTGGGGTCGACGCCGTAATGGCCCTCCATTATGGCGCGCACGAAGGCTTCATCCCGGTGAAGGTCCACCACCGCACCGGTGGTGAGGCCTTGCACGGACCGTAGGGCCGGTAGCAGGGCCAACACGAGCATGAACAGGAGAAGAAGCATGGCAACCCATCCGGAGCCCGGAGGGTCGTGCAGGCGACCAGTGGTGAAGGAGTGTTTTTCCGGCATCGCTTACGGGTGCCTGGCGTTTTCCGGCGCAATGGCCGATCGGATGTATTCCGCCTCCTCGAATCGCTCGTTGTCGTCCAATATCAGGGGTGTACTTGCGATGCGGACCGCGAGCCGGTGCCCGCCCAAGGAGCTTCGTATACGGATCCGGCGGTCCCAGTCGGGTGCGCTGGTACGCACCAACCGTTCCGCCTCCTCCCAGTGCCACTGGCAGCGCTTCAATGTGTCCCCTGTTCCGGAGAGCAGGATCAGGGTGCCGTCGTCATGCAATTGCAGGCCGGCGGGCAGGCTGTCCACCGGTAGCAGCCGGTGTGGTGCCAGCCGGTAGGTGCCTGCCACATCGTCCTGGGGAACCGGCCCCTGGATGGCGTTCACGGCGGTGTAGCCCAACACACCCAGCAAGGCTGCAAGGGCGCAGAAACGCCAACGGAAGCCGGGAGTGTGGAGCGCCTGGTGCAGGCCCATCTGGAAACCGCAATCTATCGAAATGGCCGGTAATGGCCCAAACGGGCCATCCCGAGCATGTGCTTGTCGCTGGCCGTGTCGCCATAGGCATGCACGTCCCGGCCGGTGAGGTCGCCCAGTGCCTCGTGGATCCGGCGCACTTTCTCCGCCCCCCTGCAGTTGGGTGTGGCCAAGCGGCCGGTGAAGCAGCTGCCCGCCTTTTCCAGCTCCGTGGCGATCAGCTCCAGGCCCTGTTGGCGGCACCACGCTTCCACCCACAGCGAGCAGGAAGCCGTGACAATGACAACGCGGTCGCCTTCCTTCTTGTATTGCGCAATGCGCTGCATGGCTGCAGGGCGCAACAGGCCGGGCATCATCTCCACCTGGAAGCGGGCTGCCGATTCCTCCAGCGCGGCCACCGGCCTGCCACCGAAGGCGCGTTTCACCAAGGCCTTCTTGGCCGTATCGGCGGGAAGCAGGCCCAGGCGTTCACCGACCAGTTGGGGCAGGATGCGGGCGAGCAGCACCACCAGTCCTGCACGGCCACGTTCCATGCGCAGGAAGGCCAACATGGTGTCCTTCCTGGTGATGGTGCCATCCAGGTCGAAGAGGGCGATGGTCCTCACAGCTTCAGGCGTTTGAAGATCCCTTCAGGCAACAGCTTGATCACCAGCATCACCCAGCGCCAACGCCCCATGACGTATGCCGTATTGCGCCGGTTCACCCACGCCCGGTGGATCGCCTTGGCGGCCTGTTCGGCGCTGGCCGTCAGTGGTGCGGGCAAGGGCAGGCCCTCGGTCATGGCCGTGCGCACGAAGCCCGGTTTCACGGTGAGCACATGCACCCCCGATGCCTGCAGCCGGTTGCGCAGTCCACTGAGGTAGACGGTGAAGCCGGCCTTGGCACTGCCGTAGAAGTAGTTGCTGGCGCGGCCGCGGTCGCCCGCCACCGAGCTGATGCCGATGATGCCGCCGCCGCCGCGCTGTTCCAGGTCGCGTGCGGCTTCCTCCAGGATGCTGACGGCACCGGTGTAGTTCACCGCGATGGCCTTCAGGCCGCCTCCGGGCTGTTCCTGTGCGCTTGCCTGGTCCGGCAACAGGCCGAAGGCGCATACCACGATGCCGGGCCGCGGGTCCAGCGAGGCATAGAATGCCGCATGGCTTTCCGGCTTTTCCGCATCGAAGTCCACGGCGGTGCAGGAGGCGCCGGTCTCTGCATGGATGGACCGGCAGAGCGCTTCGGCCGCTCCGCGATCGCGCATGGCCAGCACCAAGGACCGGCCTTCCCGGGCGAATTCCCTCGCCAGTTCCATGGCCATGCCGGAGCCCGCGCCCAGCACCAGTACACGGTCGGGGTCCCAGCCGGCTTCCGGGCGCGCCGTTCCCAACAGGCCCAGCCGTTCGGCCAGCGCACTGGTGTACCGGCCATGCCCGTATTGGGCCGCCAGTTCGCGGAAGCGGCCAAGCCTTGGGTAAGTGCGTTCCATCATGGCCGGTGCCATGCGGGCGTCCTTCACCATATAGATGCGCCCACCGGCCGCTGCCACTTGTTCATCCAACCGTGCCAGCACCGCCAGGGTCCGCTTGCGCAAGGGGATGTCCAAGGCCAACGTGTAGCCCTCCATAGGGAAGCTCATCATGGCATCGGGGTGGCCCGGGCCGAAGCGCTTGAGCACGGCGAGGAAGCTCACCAGTCCCTCGCGGCGCAGCGTGTCCAGGATGGAGGCCATCACCGGACGGCCGCCTTCCAAGGGGACCACGAACTGGTATTGCACGAACCCCCGCCGCCCATAGATCTTGTTCCATTCGTGCACCGCATCCAGCGGATGAAAGTAGGGGGCGTAGTGGACCAGGGTCTCCCGATCTCCACCTCCGGCCTTGAGGTAGTAAAGCAGGTTGAAGATGCGCACCGTGAGGGGCGAGAGAACGAAGCCGGGGAAAAAGAAGGGGACCTTCAGCCTGGTGGGGCCATGCGTGCGCAGTGGCTTGGCGGCTGCGGATCCCTTCAGCTCGGAGGCTTCGGCGTGCTGGCCCAGCAGCAGCACGGAACGGTTGGGCCTTGCGGTCAGGTCGATCCAGGCCACGCTGTATGTCGCATGGCCGTGCTCCTCGAAACGCGTGAACAGGCTGTCCAAGTCGCGGCATTTGATGCTGCGCTGGCGGATGTAGGCGGAGGAGATGCGCCGCAGGCGGATGGTGGCCTCGGTGATGAAGCCCGTGAGGCCCATGCCGCCGCACGTGGCCCGGAACAGGTCAGGCAGGAGGGAGGGTGAGCAATGCACGGTGCGGCCCGCCCCATCGATCAGCGTGATGGCGTCCACGAAGGCCGAGAAGCAGCCGTCCACGTGGTGGTTCTTGCCGTGGATGTCCCCGGCGATGGCCCCGCCGATGCTCACCAGGCGCGTACCGGGGGTTACCGGCAGGAAGAACCCCTTGGGCACCACGCGCAGGAGGATCTCGTCCAGCAACATGCCGGCGCTGCAGCGCAAGGTTCCCGCTGCCTCATCCAGCTCGAAGACCTCGTCCAGCTCCAAGCCGTTCACCATGCGGCGGCCCAGCGAGGCATCGCCGTAGGAACGGCCGTTGCCCCGTGGTGTCAGCCGGTCCGTACGTTGGGCCAGCGCTGCGGCTTCCGGCGCATTCCGGGGCCACCAAACGGTGCCCGTGATCCATGGCCACAGGCCCCAATTGCTCCACCGGCCGTGTTCAGCGCGCATAGAGGATGACGGCCAAGGAGATGATCCAACCCAGCAGGACCAGGCGCAGGCCGCAGTCGGAATAGACGAGCTTGGTGGGGGAGCCGCTGCGCTTTTCCACCAAGGTGATCTGGAAGTACCGGAGCATGCCCAGGACCACGAAGCCACTGGTCATGTATAGCCGGTCGGTCTGGAGCCTTGCCGTCACCTCGCCACTCACCGTGTAGAGGATGTAGGATTGCACGGTGAGCGCGGCCAACATGATCATGCCGGCATCCACGAACTGCAGGTTGTAGCCCCGCAGGCTGGCGCGCAGGCCCGCCCCGCCGTCCGCCTGCACCAGGTCGTCCCTGCGTTTGGCCAAGGCGATGAACAAGGCCAGCAGGAAGGTGATCAGGTAGATCCATTGCGAGTTGGGCACCCGGGCCAGGATGCCCCCCGCGAGGATGCGCAGGTTGAACCCCAGGGCAATGATCGCCACGTCCACGATGGGAATGTGTTTCAGGCGCGCCGAGTACAGCAGATTCATGATCAGGTAGGTCCCCAGTACCCAGGCGAACAGGGGTTCCGTGAGCCAGGCGCCCACCATGGCCGCCACGGCCAGTAGCGCGCTGATCCACGGCACCACCGCCACGGGCACTTCGCCGGCGGCAATGGGCCTCAGGCGTTTTTCCGGATGGAGCCGGTCCTGCTCCACATCGCGCAGGTCGTTGTACAGGTAGATAGCCGAGGCTCCCAGGCTGAAGCAGAGGAAGCCTGCGCCGGTGCGCCATAACACCTCGGGCTGCAGGATCACCGTGGCGAAGAACGCCGGGAAGAACACGAAGCCATTCTTGATCCAATGGTTCACCCGCAGCAACCTGGGCAGGGTGCTCAAGGTGAACGGACGACCGGCCGCTTGCTCCATGGTGAATGGCAAAGTAAAGCCGGCCGCCGCTGATCGTGCCACCACCCGGTTGTGGCAGGGGTCCTGGACCACCGATCGGGTCCAAGGGACGTGACAGGATGGTGTTGAAACAATTCTCCCACATTTCCCCACCACTTAAATAGGCCGTGGATACTGAAGTTTTTTGTCAGTCACAGAACTTCGATTACGTTTGCAGGGCAATAGTTTTGAACAAAGTGGGGTTATAGGGAGGAAAGTGGGGCATAGGGGCCTACTTTCGCGGCCATCCCGCCCACGATGACTACGCATGCTCAACCTGCTCGGGGAATACGATGTGCGGCTGGACGCCAAGGGGCGCCTGGTGCTGCCTTCCGGGCTGAAGAAGCAGTTGGCCGACCAGCTGTCGAAGGGCTTCGTGATCAACCGCGACGTGTTCCGCCCCTGTTTGGTGCTCTATCCTTTCGAGGTGTGGGAGGGTACCAGCCGCATGCTGGGGCGCTTGAACCGCTTCGTGGAGAAGAACATGGATTTCATCCGGCGCTTCACTTCGGGGGCCACACACCTGGAGCTGGACGGCAGCGGGCGTCTGCTGCTGCCCAAAGCCTTGATGGACGACCCCAAGCTGGGCAAGGAGCTCAAGCTGGTGGGGCTGGGCGACCGGGTGGAGGTGTGGAGCAAGGCCGGCTACCTGCAGATGCGTCGCGAAAAGGTGGATCTCTCCGCGCTGGCCGAGGAGGTAATGGGCAGCTTGGGGAATGAGCAGGCTCCAGGGAACATATCATGAGCCTGTCCTCCTGCATGCCTGCATTGAAGCCCTCGCCATCCGCCCGTCCGGCACGTATGTGGATGTGACCTTCGGCGGCGGCGGCCACAGCCGGGCCATCCTCGCCGAACTGGGCCCGCAAGGTTCGCTGGTGGCCTTTGACCGCGATGCCGATGCCCGCCGGAACCGGATCGACGACCCCCGCTTCACCCTGGTGCCCTCCGATTTCCGCTGGGCCGCCAACCACCTGCGCTTCCTGGGCAAGCTCCCCGTGGACGGCCTGCTGGCCGACCTCGGCGTAAGCAGCCACCAGTTCGACACCGCTGAGCGCGGATTCAGCTTCCGCTACGATGCCGCGCTGGACATGCGCATGGGGCGGGCCTCGGCACGCACCGCAGCAGACCTGGTGAACGGGCTGGATGAACAGGCATTGACCACCCTGCTGCGCAACTACGGCGAGGTGGAACAGCCCCACAAGGTGGCCCGCCGGATCGTGGAGGCCCGCAAGGAAGGGCCCGTGGAGACCACTGGCCAGCTCACCGCCATCCTGCGGCCCATGGCGCGCCGGGGCGAGGAGAACAGCTTCATGGCCCAGGTGTTCCAGGCGCTGCGCATCGCCGTGAACGACGAGCTGGGTGCGCTGGAACAGCTGCTGCGCGACAGTGCGGCCATGATCAAGCCGGGAGGGCGCCTGGTGGTGATGAGCTACCACAGCTTGGAGGACCGCCTGGTGAAGAACTGGATGAAGACCGGCAGCCTGGAGGGCAAGGAGGAGAAGGACATCTACGGCCGCAGCCAACGGCCTTTCGACCCGCTGCACGGCAAGCCGGTGCAGGCATCGGCGGAGGAGCAGGCCAACAACCCGAGGGCGCGCAGCGCGCGACTCAGAACATCAGTACGCAAGTGAACAAGCTGAGGCAGGAAATACCCGCCAAGCAGGCGGCCAAGGGACCCGGGCGGAGCTTCGGCCGCGGCCTGGTGAACGTGCTCAACGGCACCTTCCTCACCCGCGAGAAGGTGCTGGCCAACATGCCCTTCCTGCTGTTCATCGCCGGGCTGATGCTCTTCTACATCGGCTACGGCTATTGGACCGAGCGCACCGTGCGCGACCTGGACCGTACCAGCAGCGAACTCAAGGAGATGCGCTCGGAGTACATCACCATCCGCAGCCACCTGGAGAAGGCCGAGCGCCAGAGCCAAGTGGCCGACGACATCGCCGGACTGGGCCTACGTGAAAGCCGCCAGCCGCCCTTGCGCCTCACCGTGGACGAAAAGGAGGCGGAAGCCTTGCACACCCCATGAGCGAGAAGAACCCCCGCCGCATGCGCATGGCCGTGGTGCACGCCGCCCTGATCCTTTTCGGTGCGGCCATCGCCGTGCGCCTGTTCAGCATCCAGTTGCTGGAGGGCGACAAGTGGCGCGCCAAGGCCGAGAGCGTGGCCGTGGCCATGCGCGACGTGCGATCCGAGCGGGGGCACATCTTCAGCGACGACGACCGCCTGCTGGCCACCAGCGTACCCGTGTACGAGATCCGCATGGACATGCGTGCCGACGGGCTCACCGACGAACTCTTCAACGCCAACATCGATTCGCTCAGCTGGTGCCTGGCCAAGCTGTTCGGCGACCGCCCCATGCAGGAGTACCGCCGCTCCCTGGTGGATGCCCATGCGCGCGGCGAACGCTACCATCTGCTCCGGCGCAACTGCGACCATGAGCAGTTGCAAGCCCTGCGCGCCATGCCCCTGTTCCGGCTCGGCCGCAACAAGAGCGGGTTCATCGCCGACAAGCACATGGTCCGCATCCGGCCCTTCGGCCGCCTGGCCTCGCGTACCGTGGGCTACCTGCTGAAGGACAGCACGGCCATCGGCCTGGAGGCCGGCTTCGCGCCTTGGTTGCAGGGTGTATCCGGCAAGCGGCTGGAGCGGCGCCTCACCGGTGGCGTCTGGATGCCCGTGGACGGCGGCGAGGGACAGGACCCCATTCCCGGCAGCGATGTGCACACCACCATCGACATGAACCTGCAGGACGTGGCCGATGCCGCGCTGGCCGCACAACTACGCAAAAACGGAGCCCACCACGGATGCGTGGTGGTGATGGAGACGCAGACCGGATACATCAAGGCCATCAGCAACCTCACCCTGCAGAAGGACAGCTCCTACACCGAGGACTACAACTATGCCGTGGGTGCCTCCACCGAGCCGGGCAGCACCTTCAAGACCGCCGCCCTGATGGTGGCCCTGGAAGACGGACGCGCTTCCATGGACCAGGTGGTGGACACCCGCGACGGGAAGGTCCGCTTCTACGACCGTGTGATGCGCGACTCCCATGAGGGAGGCTACGGCCGGATCACCCTGCAACGTGCCCTTGAACTGAGCAGCAACACCGGGATCTCCCAGGTGATCGACAAAGCCTACCGCACCGAACCGGCCCGCTTCGTGGAAGGCCTGCGCCGCCTGGGATTCGGCTCCCCGCTGGGCGTGCGCGTGCCCGGTGAGGGTATGCCCGTGCTCCGCGGCCCCGAGGACAAGAAGCTCTGGAGCGGCACCAGCCTGCCCTGGATGAGCATCGGCTACGAGGTGAGCGAGACGCCCCTGCGCATGCTCACCTTCTACAACGCCATCGCCAACAGTGGTAAGATGGTGCAGCCCCAGTTTGTGCACGCCATCTCGCGCGACGGCAAGATCACCGAGCGCTTCCCGCCCGTGGTGCTCAACGAGCGCATCTGCTCGCAGGCCACGTTGGAAAAGCTGCGCCATGCCTTGGAGGGCGTGGTCGATTCCGGCACCGCCGTGAACCTGCGCAGCGCCCACTTCCGCATCGCCGGCAAGACCGGCACCGCGCAGATCGCCTCCGACAAGGCCGGCTATAAGGTCAATGGCATCAGCTACCAGGCCTCCTTCGTCGGCTACTTCCCCGCCGATGCGCCCCGCTACACCTGCATCATCGTGGTGAGCTCCCCCAGCATGCGCGGCGTGTACGGCAACGTAGTGGCCGGCCCCGTGTTCCGCGAGATCGCCGACAAGATCTACAGCAACCGCCTGGAGATGCAGACCCAGCTGGCCCAGGCCGATACGGTTTTCCGCACACCCGTGTCCTTCGGCGGCAACCGCGCCGACCTGCTCACCGTGTTCGACGGCCTGAAGATCCCCGTGCAGGTTGAAGGCGAAGGGGAATGGGCGCGCACCGAGGCCTCCGACAGTGTGGTGGTGGTGAGCCCCCGTGCCGTGGCCGGGCAGGGGGCCGGCATCATGCCAAACGTGCTCGGCATGGGCTTGCGCGATGCCCTGTACATCCTGGAGAACCAAGGCCTGCGTGTAAGGCTCAGCGGAAGCGGCCTGGTGAAGAAGCAATGGCCCGCCCCCGGGACGAGGTCGATGAAAGGTGCCACCGTGACCCTTGAGCTCGCCACATGAAACCACTGAAGGACATTCTCTACCAGGCCCGGCTGGAGCAGGTGGCGGGGGACACCAACACCCCCATCGCCCAAGTGGCCTTCGACAGCCGCGAGGTGAAGCCCGGCACCGCCTTCGTGGCCGTGCGCGGCACCGCAGGCGACGGACATGGCTTCATCGATGCCGCCATCGCCAAGGGCGCGGCCGCCATCATCTGCGAGGAGATGCCCGCGCAGTTGCAGGAAGGTATTGCCTATGTACGCGTGGCGGACAGTCGCCATGCACTGGCCATCATGGCCGGCAACCTCCACGACCACCCGGACCGGCGGCTGAAGCTGGTGGGCGTCACCGGCACCAACGGCAAGACCAGCGTGGCAACGCTGTTGTACGAGCTATATACGGCGCTGGGCCATGCCTGCGGCCTGATCTCCACCGTGGAGGTGCGCGTGTCGGGCCAGGCGCGACCGGCCACCCACACCACGCCCGATCCGGTGCAACTGAACCGGCTGCTGGCCGGGATGGCCGATGCCGGGGTGAGCCATTGCTTCATGGAGGTGAGCAGCCACGCCGTGGTGCAGCAGCGCATCGCAGGGCTGCAGTTCGTGCTCGGCATCTTCACCAACATCACCCGGGACCACCTGGATTTCCACAAGACGTTCGATGCCTACATCCGCGCCAAAAAGGGCTTCTTCGACGCCTTGCCCGCCACGGCCAAGGCGCTGGTGAATGCGGATGACCCGCACGGCGCGGTGATGCTGCAGAACACCAAGGCCGCCAAGCATACTTACGCCCTGCACAACGTGGCCGACCACCGGGCCCGTATCCTGGAGAACCAGCTCACGGGGCTGCACCTCAACATCGACGGGCACGACGTCTACTCCCGCCTGGTGGGCGAGTTCAACGCCAGCAACCTGTTGGCCGTGCACGCCGCAGCCATGCTGCTCGGTGAGCGACCCTTGGACGTGCTTACCGCACTGAGCGGGCTGGAGCCCCCGCCGGGCCGCTTCCAGGTGGTGCGTGGCGGGGACATCATCGGCATCGTCGACTATGCCCACACGCCGGATGCCTTGAAGAACGTGCTCAGCACCATTGTCGCCGTGTGCGGCGACCGCGGCCGCGTGATCACCGTGGTGGGCTGCGGCGGTGACCGCGACCGGGGCAAGCGCCCACTGATGGCCGCCATCGCCGCCTCCATGAGCCGCTCGGTGGTGCTCACCTCGGACAACCCGCGCAGCGAGGAGCCGGGCGCCATCATCGAAGAGATGCGGGCCGGTCTGCTCCCCGCGGACCTCGCCCGCGCCTTCGTCAACGCCGACCGCCGCGAGGCCATCCGCCAGGCTGTGGCCATGGCCGCCCCCGGCGACGTGGTGCTCCTGGCCGGGAAGGGACACGAGACCTATCAGGAGGTGTGCGGTGTGCGCCACCATTTCGATGACGTGGAAGTGTTGAAGGAAACCCTTGAACTCCTGCGTAAGTGATGCTTTACCACTTGGTCAAAGGCCTCGATCTCCACTTCCCCGGCGCGGGCGTGTTCGACTACATCAGCTTCCGGGCGGGCATGGCCCTGATCATCTCGCTGGTGATCTCCCTCTGGTGGGGCAAGGGTATCGTGCGCCTGCTGCAACGCCTGCAGGTGGGCGAAACCGTGCGCGACCTCGGCCTGCACGGGCAGCTGGAGAAGCAGGGGACACCCACCATGGGCGGCCTCATCATCATCGCCGCCACGGTGATCCCCACGCTGCTCTTCGCCCGCCTGAACAACATCTACATCCTGCTGATGCTGCTGGCCATTCTCTGGCTGGGCGCCATCGGTTTCCTCGATGATTACATCAAGGTCTTCAAGAAGGACAAGCGCGGCCTGGCCGGCTCCTTCAAGGTGGTGGGCCAGGTGGGCCTCGGCCTGGTGATCGGCCTCACCGTCTATTTCCATCCAGCCATCCGCACCAAGGTGGAGGTGCCCCAGGTGATCGCCGAGCAGTTCGAGGAGGCCGAGGTCACCACCTTCCAGGAGGAGAATGGCAACGTGCGCTACCTGCTGGACCGGCGCCAGCCGAACACCACCATCCCCTTCATCAAGGGCAATGAATTCAACTACTCCTCGGTGCTCGGCCTGTTCGGGCGCGAGGCGAGGAAGTACACCTGGGTGCTCTACGTGCTGGTGGTGGTGTTCATCATCACCGCGGTGAGCAATGGCGCCAACATCACCGACGGCATCGACGGGTTGGCGGCAGGCAGCAGCGCCATCATCGTGCTGGCCCTGGGCGTGCTCACCTACATCGGTGGCAACATTGTGTTCGCCCAGTACCTGGACGTGATGTTCATCCCCGGCATCGGTGAACTGGTGGTGTTCGTGGGCGCACTGCTCGGGGCCTGCATCGGCTTCCTGTGGTACAACGCCTACCCCGCGCAGGTCTTCATGGGCGATACCGGCAGCCTGGCGCTCGGCGGGGTGATCGCGGCCCTCGCCATCCTCGTGCGCAAGGAACTGCTGATCCCGGTGCTGTGCGGCGTGTTCCTGGTGGAGAACCTCAGCGTGGTGATGCAGGTCTCCTGGTTCAAGTACACCCGCAAGCGCTATGGCGAGGGGCGGAGGATCTTCAAGATGGCCCCGCTGCATCACCATTACCAGAAGCTCGGCTACCACGAAAGCAAGATCGTCACGCGCTTCTGGATCGTGGGCGTGATGCTCGCCGTGTTCACCCTCGTAACCCTGAAGCTGCGATGAGCGGACTGGTGGTGTTGGGTGCACAGGAGAGCGGCGTGGGTGCGGCGCTGCTCGCCAAGAAGCTGGGCATGCCCGTGTTCGTGAGCGACGCCGGCCGGATCCCGGACGGGTTCCGCGAGCGCTTGGAGAAGGCCGGCATCGACTATGAACAGGGCGGCCACTCGGTGACGCGCATCCTGGCGGCGGAGGAAGTGGTGAAGAGCCCCGGCATCCCCGAGACGGTCTCCATCGTCCGCGCCGTGCGTGACAAGGGCATACCCGTGATCGCCGAGGTGGAGTTCGCCGCGCGCCATACCGATGCGCCCATCATCGGCATCACCGGCAGCAACGGGAAGACCACCACCACGCTGCTGGTACACCACATCCTGCGCAAGGCGGGCCTGGATGCGGGCCTGGCCGGGAACGTGGGCACCTCCTTCGCCGCACTGGTGGCCAAGGAGCGCCACGACCTGTACGTGCTTGAGCTCAGCAGCTTCCAACTCGACGGCACGTGGACCATGCGGCCGCACATCGCCGTGCTTACCAACATCACGCCCGACCACCTGGACCGCTACGACAACCGCATGGAGAACTACGTGGACGCCAAGTTCCGCATCACCATGAACCAGCGGCCCGACGACCATTTCATCTACTGCGCGGACGATCCCCAGACCCGCGAAGGCCTGCGCCGGCACACCATCCGGGCCCGGCAGTGGCCCTTCTCCATCCAGGTGCCCATTGAACAGGGCGGCTGCCTCCTCGACCAACAGATCCACATCACCCTCAACCAATCCACATTCAACATGAGCATTCTTGAACTCGCCCTGCAAGGCAAGCACAACGTGTACAATTCCCTGGCCGCGGGCATTGCCGCACGCGTGCTCGAGGTGCGCAAGGACGTGGTCCGCGAGGCCCTCGGTGATTTCCAGAACGTGGAGCACCGCCTGGAACGCGTCGGCATGGTCAACGGCGTGGAGTTCATCAATGACTCCAAGGCCACCAACGTCAACAGCACGTGGTACGCCCTGGAAAGCATGGAGAAGACCGTGATCTGGGTGATGGGCGGCGTGGACAAGGGCAACGATTACAGCGAGCTGCGCGACCTGGTGCGCCAAAAGGTGAAGGCCATTGTTTGCCTGGGCAAGGACAACGCCAAGATCCACCAGGCCTTCGGCGACATCGTGCCCACCATCGTGGACACCCTCTCCGCGGAGCAGGCCGTGAACACCAGCTACGAACTGGGCGATCCCGGCGACGTGGTGCTGCTCAGCCCGGCCTGCGCCAGCTTCGACCTGTTCGAAAACTACGAGGACCGCGGCCGCAGGTTCAAGGCCGCCGTGCGGGCCCTTTGATCCCTTGCAGCAACCCGGGAGCCCATGGAAACAGCACGCACATCCGAACTGGCCAGGACGTTGATCGCCATGCGCGGTGAAGGCCTTCGCGGCGTTGGCCATGGTCCGGGCCGATTACGCACCGTGGCCACCTTGGACGGAGTGGAATTCCTGGATGACGGCGCGAGCACCTTCCTGGATGCCGCCCTGTTCGCCATCCTCGACCTCGGGGCACCGCTCGTATGGATCGCCGATGCCTCCGTGGTGGCGGCGATGGACCCGCGCATCAAGGAGTTCGTGGCGGAGCGGGTGGATGCGCTCGTGTTCCACGGTGAGGCCGATCAGGGTGATGTGGACGCCCTGGACGCCGAACTGGGCCGGGTTTACTGCACGGCCAGCCTGCGCACGGCCGTGTTTGCCGCACGCGAGCTGGCCAAGGCCGGCGGTCGTGTGCTGTTCAGCCCGGCCGCACCGGCCGGCGGTGTTTTTGCCAACAATGCCCAGCGCAGCGCCGAGTTCGAACGCGCCGTGAACGACCTCTGAGCAAGCCCGATGAACCACCTGTTCGAGCAACATCTGAAAGGCGACCGCACCATCTGGGTGGTGGCCTTGCTGCTGGGCGTCACCAGCCTGCTCGCCGTGTACAGCGCCTCCTCGTGGATGGGATGGCGGCACGATGGCGGCACGTTCCGCATCCTGGTGAAGCACGGCCTGATGCTGGCGGCCGGTGGTGGCATCATGTACGCGGCGAGCAAGTTGCGCTTCACCGTCTATTCCAAGCTCTCCCAATTGTTGCTCGGCGTCACGGTGGCCCTGCTGGTCCTTACGCTGCTGGTGGGCAGCAACGTGAACGGCGCCTCCCGCTGGCTGGCCATTCCGGGCCTGGGCATCACGTTCCAGACCAGCGACCTGGCGCGTGTCGTCATCCTGGTGTACCTCGCCCGGGTGCTGGGCCGCCACCGCGAAACGCCGTGGACCTTCCGCGAGGTGATCCTGCAACTGATCCTGCCCGTGGGTGCCGTGTGCGGGTTCATCCTGCCTGCCAACTTCTCCACGGCCGCCCTGCTCTTCGCCACGTGCATGGTGCTGATGTTCATCGGCCATGTCCCGATGCGGCACCTGCTTTCGATCATCGGCATCGCCGCGGGCGCCTTCGCCCTGCTGCTGCTGCTGGCCAAGGCCAACCCGGAGCTGCTGCCCCGCCTGCAGACCTGGGAGTCGCGCCTGAGCAACCACGGCGGGGAGGACCGCGATGCCAACTACCAGGTGAACAAGGCCAAGATCGCCATCGTGCACGGCGGATTCCTGCCCAACGGGCCGGGCACGGGAACCTCGCGCAACTTCATGCCGCACCCGGAAAGCGACATGATCTACGCCTTCATCATCGAGGAGTACGGCTCGGTGATCGGCGGCCTGGGCCTGCTGCTGCTCTACCTCATCCTGCTCTCGCGCGCGGTGCGGATAGCCAACCGCTGCGAGAAGGAGTTCGGCGCCCTGGCGGCCGTGGGCTTGGCCCTCGGCCTGGTGATGCAGGCCCTGGTGAACATGGCCGTTGGCGTGAACCTGTTGCCCGTGACCGGCCAGCCCCTGCCCCTGGTGAGCATGGGCGGCACCAGTATGTGGTTCACCTGCCTGTCGATCGGCATCATTCTCAGCGTGAGCCGGAGCGTGTACGATGCGCCGCCAAGCGATGCCCCAAAACCACGGACAACCGAAGCTCCCCGGCATGCCACAGCTTAAGGTCCTGATCGGAGGGGGAGGAACGGGGGGGCACATCTTCCCGGCCATCGCCATTGCCAACGCGGTGAAGGAGCAGGTGCCCGATGCCCGCTTCCTGTTCGTGGGCGCCGAGGGCAAGATGGAGATGACGCGCGTGCCGGCCGCGGGATACGAGATCATCGGGTTGCCGATACGCGGCTTCCAGCGCCATGCGCCGCTGAAGAACATCGGGCTGCCCTGGCGCCTGCTGAAGAGCCTGTGGACGGCCCGCCGCATCGTGCGCGACTTCGGCCCCCACGTGGCCGTGGGCGTGGGCGGCTACGCCAGCGGGCCCGTACTGGCCGCGGCCCAGCGTGCCGGCGTGCCCACGCTCATCCAGGAGCAGAACAGCCATGCCGGTGCCACCAACCGCATGCTGGCCAAGCGCGCAGACATCATCTGCACGGCGTACCAAGGCATGGAGCGCTATTTCCCCAAGGAGAAGATCCGCCTTACCGGCAACCCCGTGCGGCAGGACATGGTGCGCCTGGCCGGCAAGCGCCCGCGCGGCATCGAGCAGTTCGGCCTGCGCGAGGACGCGCCCGTGGTCCTCGTCACCGGGGGCAGCCTGGGCGCGCGCGGCATCAACCTCGGCATCGCCGCCGCCCTGCCGCAGTTGCGCGATGCAGGCGTGCAGTTGCTGTGGCAGACCGGTACCCCGTTCCACGCACAGGCCGTGCAGGCCGTGAAGGATGCGGGCTACGCCGATGCCCGGGTGCATGAGTTCATCGACCGCATGGACCTGGCCTATGCCGTGGCCGACGTGGTGGTGGCCCGCGCCGGAGCCATCAGCGTCAGCGAGCTCTGCATCACCGCGCTGCCGTCCATCCTGGTGCCCCTGCCCACGGCCGCGGAGGACCACCAGACCAGCAACGCCAAAGCCCTGGCCTCCATCGGTGCGGCCGTGTTGGTGAAGGACGCCCGGACCGTGCAGGAGCTCGGCGGCGAGATCATCCGCCTGGTGCGCGACCCGGGGGCACGCGAGAAGCTGCGCGCCGCCATGGCCTCCATGGGCATGCGCAATGCCGCCGAGGCCATCGCCGCCGAGGTGGTCCGCCTGGGCAGGCCGATCATGGAGAGATCAACGAACAACACGTGACATGGAACGCCCGGAACTGCTCTATTTCATCGGTATCGGAGGCATCGGCATGAGCGGCCTGGCCCGCTATTTCCGCCGGCAAGGTGCCACCGTGGCGGGCTACGACCGCACCCCGGGCGAGGTGGCCGCGCAACTGGCCCACGAGGGCATCGACGTGAGCTACAGCAACGACCCGCGCAACATTCCCGATGAGTTCCGCACGGCCGACCCCGCCAAGGTGCTCGTGGTGCGCACGCCGGCCGTGCCCATGGATAACCCGCTGATCGCATGGTGGCAACAGCGCGGTGCCCTCATCAAGAAGCGGAGCGAGGTGCTCGGGCTGGTGACCAAGGACCGCCGCACCTTGGCCGTGGCCGGCACGCACGGCAAGACCACCGTGACCACCATGCTGGGCCACCTGCTCAATGCCGGGGGCATTCCTTGCAACGCCTTTCTCGGCGGCATCAGCGCCAACTACGGCACCAACGTGCTGCTCAACGCCAAGGCCGTGCTCAACGTGGTGGAGGCCGATGAGTACGACCGCAGCTTCCTCGCCCTGAACCCGGAGCGGGCCATCATCACCGCCATGGACCCCGACCACCTGGACATCTACGGCGATGCCGAGGCCATGTACCGGGCCTACGCCGATTTTGCCGCCCTGGTCACCGGGAAACTGCTGGTGCACCGGCGTGTGCTGCAGCGCCTGAAGCAACATGCCCACGGCCTGCCGGAAACCGTGCCCTACGCCATCGATGAGCCGGACGGGCCGCATGCCGCCAACATCGCCGTGGAGAACGGCGCCTACCGCTTCGACCTGGTGATCGGCGACCGGGTGATCGAGGGCCTTACCCTGGGCATGCCCGGGCGCCACAACGTGGAGAACGCCGTGGCCGCGGCCACCATGGCCCTGGATGAAGGCCTGGAACCGGCCGCGCTCCGAAAGGGACTGGCCTCCTTCCAAGGCGTGCACCGCCGCTTCGAGGTGCGTGCCCGCACCTCCCGCAGCGTCTTCATCGATGACTATGCGCACCACCCCACCGAGCTGGAAACCTGCATCCGCAGCGTGCGCGAGCTCTTCCCGGGGCGCAAGGTCACCGGCATCTTCCAGCCCCATCTCTACAGCCGCACCCGCGACCTGGCCGAGGGTTTCGCGCGAAGCCTGGCCTTGCTCGATGAGCTGATCCTGCTGGAGATCTACCCCGCACGCGAGGAACCCTTGCCCGGCATCACCTCCGAATGGCTGATGGGACAAGTGAAAGGGACTAACACCACCCTGTGCACAAAGGAGCAGTTGATACCGCTGCTGGAGGCGCGCGATGTGGACATCTTGCTGGCCCTTGGCGCCGGGGACATCGACCTGCTGGTCCCGGCCATTGCGGCGGCACTGAACAGGAAAGGATGAGCAAGGCCCGGCATATCGCGCGCGTGGTGGCGAAGATCGCCGCAGGCGTGGCCGTGCTGGCCGCCTTGGGCTTCGTGGAGAAGAGCGGCGGAAGCCTGCCGGTGCGCGATATCCGCGTGGACATGGATCAGGCCGACGGCGTACACTTCATCGACGGGGAGGCCATCAAGCAGGAAGTGCTTCAAGGAGCCGGCCCCGTGATCGGCACCCCGGTAGGCCGGGTGGACGAGACCGCCATCGAGCGCCACCTGCGCGCCATTCCATGCGTGGCCGAGGCCGATGTGTACCACACCATGGACGGCATCCTGCATGTGAAGGCGCGCCAACGCGAGCCCATCATCCGCGTGTTGAACGCCGACGGATCCGGCTTCTACATCGACAAGGAAGGATGGACCATGCCGCTCAACGACAACTTCACCGCCCGCGTGCTGGTGGCCACCGGCCAGCTGGCCGAGCCCTACGCGAACGGTGCACCCGTCAACCTGGCCGAAGCCACCGACAGCCTGGTGGCCAACGGCCATAGCCGCGCCCTCTACACCATGGCACTCACCTTGGGCAGCGACCCACTGTGGAAGGCACTCTTCACCCAGGCCGTGGTGGAGGCCGATGGCGAGATCACCCTGATCCCCGCCGTGGGCATGGCCCGCATCCGCATCGGCGACGGAAGCCACCTGCACCAGCGGCTGGCCAAGCTGCGCCTGTTCTACCGGGAAGGCATCCCGCAAACCGACTGGCGCCGGTACGCCACCATCGACCTCCGGTTCGACGACCAAGTGGTATGCACCCGGCGGACCGCTTACTGAACACTGTAACAACAAAGCCCGAAAGAGCGCATAGCAAGATGGAGCACAACGAGGAAATAGTGGCCGGCCTGGACATCGGCACCACCAAGATCGCCTGCATCGTGGGCCGCAAGAACGAGCAAGGCAAGCTGGAGATCCTGGGCATGGGCAAGAGCCGCAGCGACGGAGTGAGCCGGGGCGTGGTCACCAACATCCAGCGCACCGTTGAGAGCATCCAGGCAGCCGTGCAGCAGGCCGAGGACAGCGCCGGCGTGGAGATCACCAACGTGAACGTGGGCATCGCCGGACAGCACATCCGCAGCATGCACCACAGCGGCATGATCACCCGACGGAGCAACGATGACGAGATCCGCCAAGGCGACATCGATCAATTGGTCGGTGACATGTTCAAGCTCGCCATGGTGCCCGGGGAGGAGATCATCCACGTGCTGCCCCAGGAGTTCTGCGTGGACGGCGAGCAGGGCATCAAGAACCCCATCGGCATGAGCGGGGTGAGGCTCGAGGCCAACTTCCACATCATCACCGGCCAAGTGACCGCCGCCCGCAACATCAACAAGTGCGTGGCCCGCGCCAACCTCGATGTCACCGGGCTGATCCTGGAACCCCTGGCCAGCGCCGATGCCGTGCTCAGCACCGAGGAGAAGGAGGCCGGCGTGGTGCTGGTGGACATCGGCGGAGGCACCACCGACATCGCCATCTTCAGCGACCAGATCATCCGCCATACCGCCGTGATCCCCTTCGGCGGCAATGTGATCACGGACGACATCAAGATGGGCTGCGCCATCCTGCGCGACCAGGCCGAACTGCTCAAGAGCCGTTTCGGCAGCGCCTTGGCCTCGGAGAACAAGGAGAACGAGGTGGTGTGCATCCCCGGTCTGCGCGGGCGCGATCCCAAGGAGATCAGCCTGAAGAACCTGGCCCACATCATCCAAAGCCGCATGGAGGAGATCCTGGACCACGTGTACTTCGAGATCAAGAACAGCGGCCTGGAAAAGCAGCTCAGCGGCGGCATCGTGCTCACCGGCGGAGGCGCGCAGCTCAAGCACCTGCGCCACCTCACCGAGTACGTTACCGGCATGAGCACCCGCATCGGCTACCCCAATGAACACCTGGCCAACAGCAAGGTGGAGGATGTCACCAGCCCGCTGTTCGCCACCGGCGTGGGCCTGGTGCTCCGTGGGTTCAATCACTTGGAGCAGCACCGGAGCCACATGGATGGCCCCGCCACCCGCGAGAAAGTCCTCACCCAAGGCACACCCATGGGCAAGTTCTTCGACCTGGTGCGCGACATCTTCCGCGACGACGAAGCCTGACCGCAACCGCAACCCGACCACCCAACCCTGTAAACTTCCTTCCCATGAAATTCGACCTTCCCAAGGAGCTCTCATCCATCATCAAAGTGATCGGAGTGGGAGGCGGCGGCGGCAACGCCGTCAACCACATGCACGCCAAGGGCATCAAGGGCGTGGACTTCGTGATCTGCAACACCGACAAGCAGGCCCTGGACATGAGCCCCGTGCCCGTGAAGCTCCAACTCGGCGTTTCCCTGACCGAGGGCCTCGGCGCTGGCAGCAAGCCCGAGCGCGGATCGGCCGCGGCACAGGAGAGCATCGAGGAGATCCGTGAACTGCTCAGCACCCGCACCAAGATGCTCTTCGTCACCGCCGGCATGGGCGGCGGCACCGGCACGGGGGCGGCCCCGGTGGTGGCACGCATCGCCCGGGACATGGGCATCCTCACCGTCGGCATCGTTACCGTGCCCTTCAACTGGGAAGGCCGCAAGCGCATCCAGCAGGCGGCGCAGGGCATCGAGGAAATGCGCCAGGCCGTGGACACCCTGCTGGTGATCAACAACGACCGCCTGCGCGACCTCTACGGAAACCTCGACATCTCCGAGGCCTTCGCCCATGCGGACAATGTGCTCGCCACCGCCGCCCGCGGCATCGCCGAGATCATCACCATGACCGGCACGGTGAACGTGGATTTCGAGGATGTGCGCACCGTCATGTCCGGCAGCGGCGTGGCCATCATGGGCATGGCCGAGGCCGAAGGAGAAGACCGGGCCATCCGCGCCGCCGAGGAAGCGCTGGCTTCGCCCCTGTTGAATGACAATGATATCAAGGGCGCCAAGTACGTGCTGCTCAACATCGCGCTCGGCACGCGCAACATCTCCATGGACGAGATGTCCGAGGTGACCGACTTCATCCAAAGCCAGGCGGGCAGCACCGCCGACGTGATCTGGGGCTATTGCACCGATGAAACCCTGGGTGACCGGATCCGCATCACGGTGATCGCCACCGGCTTCAACCAGAACGAGATCGGCAGCAGCCTGGAGCAGCGCCTGCCCGAACGGAAGGTGAACGCCCTGGACGCGGACCTGCCCACCATGATCACCGCGCCGATCACCAACCCCCTGCAAGGCCTTGCCCAGCAGGCCAAAGCACCCGAGGCCGTGTCCAATGAGCCTTACCTGAAACCCGTGGAGCCGGTGGTCCAGGTACAGCCTCGCCTGGCGTTCGAGGCCGAGGCCCCGACGGCCGCCGTTCCCTCCGCCGTGAAGGAGGAGAAGGTGGTGCATGAGCTGCATGAGAATGACCTTGTGGAAACGCCCGCGGCCCCGGTGGCGCAGATGGGCCAACCGGCGGAGCAACGGCCGCAGGCCACTACGTTCACCCCTGCTGAGCACCAGGCCCGCGTGGAGGACCGGCTGGCCCAGATGCGCGAAGTGAACATGCGCCTGCGCACCCCCGGAGGACTGGCCGAGATGGAGCGTGAACCGGCCTACATGCGCAGGAATGTCGTCCTCGGCGACACCCCGCACAGCACGGACAGCAACATCAGCCGCTACACCCTCACCGAGGGCACCAACGAGATGGGGGAGCGCCAGGTGGAACTGCGCCGGAACAACCCCTACCTGCACGACAACGTGGATTGATCGGCCATGGAACTTCAGCAGCGCATCGACGATGACATCAAGGCCGCCATGCTGGCCCGCGACAAGGACCGGCTCAACGTGCTCCGCGCCATCAAAAGCGCGCTCCTGCTGGAGTTGACCAAAGAGGGCGGTTCCCACGAGGTGAGCAGCGAGGCCGCCCTGCGCATCTTGCAGAAGCTGCACAAGCAACGCACCGAGGCCGCGGCCATCTACCATCAGCAGGGCCGGGCAGACCTGGCCGCCGAGGAGGATGCCCAGGCCGCGATCCTCGAATCCTTCCTGCCCGCGCAGCTGGGCGGGGACGAGCTGGAGGGCGTGGTGAAGACCGTGCTCACGCAGGTGGGTGCAACCTCCATGAAGGACATGGGCCGGGCCATGAAGGCGGTGAACGAGAAGGTGGCCGGCCGTGCGGACGGCAGTGCCGTGGCGGCGATCGTGAAGAAATTGCTCAGCGGAAGCTGAGCGCCCCTACAGGGTAGGGAAGGTGGCGGCGTGCGTTGAAAAACGCGCGTCGCTGCCGTTTGGGGCGTTTCCTTCCGCCTTGGCGGTCAGTCCACCTGCATCTTGAAGCCCACCCCGTGCACGTTCACGATGCGCACGTTCGGGTCATCCTTCAGGTACTTGCGCAGGCGGCTGATGAACACGTCCAGGCTGCGGCCCAGGAAGTAGCTGTCGTCGCCCCAGACCATGTTGAGCAGCAGTTCGCGCGGCAG
This sequence comes from Flavobacteriales bacterium, assembly GCA_023382455.1. Taxonomy (GTDB): domain Bacteria; phylum Bacteroidota; class Bacteroidia; order Flavobacteriales_F; family PHOS-HE28; genus PHOS-HE28. The sequence continues at coordinate 23,409 of JAHDVX010000001.1, read as the reverse complement.
CACCTGGTCCGGGTGCATGCTGAGCAGGCGCAGCACGGCGGATTCCTTCTTGGTCAGGCGCCGCTCCCCGGCCGGATGCTTCAGGGTGTTGTTCGCACTGTCGAACTCGAACGCACCCAACTGGAACACCGTGCGGTCGTCCGGCGCAGGGCCTTTGGCGCGGGTGCGCCGAAGGATGGCCTCGATCCGCAGCAGCAACTCTTCCTTGCTGAACGGCTTGGTGATGTAGTCGTCCCCGCCGGCCTTGAAGCCCGCGATGCGGTCCTCGGTCTGCCCCTTGGCCGTGAGGAAGATGATGGGCACGCGGCCGTCCGTGCGGCGGATGTCCTCCGCCAAGCTCAGCCCGTCCTTCTGCGGCAGCATCACGTCCAGCAGGCACAGGTCGTACCGGTGCCGGTTGAAATGTTGCAACCCTTCCTTGCCGTCCCGGAACAGGTCCACCGCGTAGCCTTGGCGCTTCAGTGCATCTTGGATCACCAACCCCAGGTTGGGGTCGTCCTCCACCAGCATCAGGGTGCCTATTCCCGTTTTCGGTCCGTCGTTCTGCATCTTGCTTCGTGATCAGGTTTCATTCAGGGAGGGAAACTCCAAGGTGAAGGTGCTGCCCTTGCCCCAGCTGCTTTCCACGCGGACCTTGCCGCCATGTGCACGCATCATGCCGGCCACGTAGTGCAGGCCAAGGCCGAATCCCTTCACGTCGTGTACGTTGCCGGTGTGGATCCGGAAGAAGCGCTCGAAGATGTTGCGCAGGTCCTCCTTGTGCATGCCGATGCCCTTGTCGGCCACCTCCACCAGCACCAGGCCCGGCCGGTTCCGGGTACTGATGCGGATCTCGGGCGCATCCTTCGAGTACTTCACGGCGTTGTCAACCAGGTTGAAGAGGATGTTGCCCACGTGTACCCGGTCTCCGTGAACGAAGGGTGCTGCGGCCTGCAGGTCCAAGGTGCACCGGCCTCCGCGCTCCTTCAGCAGGATGTCGAACGAGTCCACCGTGTCCTGGATCACCCCGTGCAGGTCCACGGCCTCCAACTTGAGCTTCTGGGCGAGGTTCTCCATGGAGGCCAGCTGCAGCACCCGCTCCACCTGCTGGCGCAGCCGCTCGTTCTCCGTGCGGATGATCCCGGCATAACTCCGCAGCCGGTCCGGTTCATGGATGATCCCGGGGTCCGACAGCACTTCGCTGCTGAGGGCGATGGTGCTGATCGGCGTCTTGAGCTCGTGCGTCATGTTGCCGATGAAGTCATTCTTCATCTCGTCCAGCCGCTTCTGCCGCAGGATCACCCAAAGGCTGTAAACGAAGAAGGCGAACACGATCAACGTGACCACCGCCGGGTAGGCCCAGGTGATGGTGCTGCCGCCGGCGTCCGGCCATACCGTGGCCGTTCGCCGGGGGAAGTAGACCCCGAAGTAGTGCCCGTCCTTGTCCAGCTTCAGCAGGCGGCTGTGGCGCGCCGAATCCGGCGCCAGGCTGTCACCCTGGCCCACGTAGTTGCCGTACACGATGCTGTCCGTGAAGCAGTCATAAATGCCGTACTCGAAATCCTCATTGATGTCCCGCCGCTTGAATTCCTGCTTCAGCAAAGACTCCAGCAGGTAGGGGTGGATCGTGTCGTTGATCGTCACCGCGAAGTAGTTCGGTCGTTCCTGTTTTACCGCATCGAAGAGGTCGCTCGGGTCCTTGGTGATGGAGAGAATCCGCTCGGTGACATCCGTGAGCGCGATCACTACCCGGTCGTTGAATTGCTTGTCCAGCTGCTGCTGCCGCTGCTGTTGCAGGGCGGCCTGCTCCTGCTCGTGCTGCTGGGCCCGGTTCAGCCAGATCACCTGTGTGGTCACCACTCCGGTGAGGCTCAGGACGGCCAGCAGGATCAATATGCCCAAGGTGCGGCGGCGCATGTGCGGAAGGCAGGCTCCACAATGTTAGGCATGGATCCCGCGCACGGCATTTTCCTTCACATCTGTTGGAAGGTGGCCGGGCCGGCCTGTAGGGTGCCTCGAAGAACCCTTAAGGCTAAGCACATTTCCGTGACAAAGCCCGCGATGAATACCACGATCGGGGTATGGCTCGCGAAATGGCCCCGCCGGTCCTTTGCGCCACCATGAAACGAACCATACTCCCTCTGTTCCTGGCCGGGTTGGCCACCACTGCCGGGGCTCAAACTTCCGTTACTGTTTCCACCGCTCCGGGCAATGCGGAGCAGGTCTGGTACAGCCTCCAGAACGGCGAAGCTGGCGTAGCCGCCATGGCCGAATGGGACCTGGCCTTCGAGATGACCGGCTTCAGCAGCTCCATCCTGGTGAATACCGCCAAAGGATTGTCCATCTATGAGACCACGGCCGGCATCGGTGATTGGGATGCCTTGACCACGGCCGATACCGCGAACTGGACCCTGATCCAGAATCAGGATACCAGCTGGTCCGCCGGTGCGCTTACCCACGGGAACGACCTGAGCAATCCCGATGGCCTGAACGTAGGCTGGGGTGTGTACAACATGGTCACCCATGTGATCGCCGGTAACAAGGTCTATGCGATCCTGTTGGCGGATGGTACCACCTGGAAAAAGCTGCGCATCAACTCGTTGGCCGGTGGAGTCTATTCCTTCACCTACGCCAACCTGGACGGCACGGACCTGCAGGATGCGCAAGTGGTGAAGGCGAACTTCACGGGCAAGAACTTCGGCTACTGGTCCTTCGACACCAATGCCACCTTGGACCGTGAGCCGGCCACCACCGACTGGGATCTCACCTTCACCAAGTACACCGGCTTCGTGCCCACGCCCTACCCGGTGGCCGGCGTGTTGCAGAACAAGGGCGTCACCGCCCTGCAAGTGGACGGTGTACCCACCGGCGACGCACTTTGGACTTCCGGGGTGTTCAGCACCCAGATGAATGTGATCGGATCCGACTGGAAATCCTATGACTTCAACCAAGGAGCCTACACCACGGTGGCTGACCGTACCTACTTCGTGAAGGATGTGGCCGGCAACATCTGGAAGCTCATCTTCATCGGATACGGCGGCAGCGCCAACGGTGACATGACCTTCACCCAGGAACTGGTGAGCAACATGGGCGTGGCTGAAACCGGGGCCGACCAGGGCACACTGGCCGCATGGCCCAACCCCGCCCCCAACGGGCAGGTCCAATTGGTGTTCGACGTGAATGCCTCCAAGGGCGTGCTTCATGTGTTCAATACGGCCGGCCAACAGGTCATGCAGCAGGCATTCGGCGGGCTTAACGGCCTCACGAACCGCACGCTGGACGTGAGTGGTCTCAAGCCGGGCATCTACGCCCTGCGCTTCGAGGCCGCCGGCAAGGTGGTGAACACCAAGCTCGTGGTTGAGTGATCATTCATGGCCTTTACCAAAGCCCCCCGGCACATGGCCTCATCTGCCGGGGGCGCTTTGGCGCAGGTATGACATACCAGTGACGGACACATGGGCCCGCACATGGAATTTCGCGAGCCCATAAGCAAACCGGGATCTACGGGCCGCAAGGGCCTTGCTTGAATGGACCTGAACAGGAATGAACGCATGACCGGTCGGCATCGCCGAATGATCAAGGCCTTGGCCCTGTTCGCGGCCATCACGCCCCCTGCCGCCGCGATCGCCCAGGTACCGCTGGTCATCAAGGACGCTGCCTCGGACGAGACCGTGCCCTACGCGCATGTGGCGTGGCACCAGCTGGGTACCGGGCAGAGGGGCGTGGCCGTGGCTGATCCGGATGGCCGGTGCATGGTGCCTTGGCCGGAGGCCGGGGCGGCTGCCGGCGTGGCGGTCCGGATCGATTTCATCGGGTACAAGCCTACGCTGGACACCTTGAGGAGCGTGGCGTCCAAGACCTACCACTTGAAACGTGCCGCTCAGTTCAACCTCGATGAACTGGTGGTCACCGGCCAGTACCGGCCCACCTCCGCGGACCGCGCCGTGCAACGCATGCGTGTGATCGGTGCGGACCGCATCCAACGCATGGCCGCCCAGAACCTGGCCGATGTGTTGGGCCAGGAACTCAACATGCGCCTCTCCCAGGACAATGTGCTGGGCACCTCGATCAGCATGCGCGGCCTCAGCGGGGAAAACGTGAAGATCCTCGTGGACGGCGTGCCCGTGATCGGCCGGCAGGACGGCGACCTCGACCTGGCCCAGATCAACCTCAGCGGCATCGAGCGCGTGGAGGTGCTGGAAGGACCGTTGAGCGTGAACTACGGAACCAATGCACTCGCCGGCACCATCAACCTCATTACCCGCAAAAGCACGGGCAATACACCGAACGTGAAGGCCATCGCCTACAGCGAGCTCGTTGGACGCCTCAATCTGTCGGTGTCCGCCGGTCAGCGCTTCGGCAAGAGCGACCTGCTGGTCACCATGGGCCGCAACTTCTTCGGCGGCTGGGTGCCGGGGCAGGATGTGGTGTACGACTTCACCGCGAACCCGGCCGACTCCACGCGCTACAAGCCGTGGAAGCCCCGCGAGCAGTACTTCGGCCGCCTCAACTACCGCTTCACGCTCAATCCCCGCTGGACGCTCAACTACAAGGGGGAAGCCATGCAGGACCGCATCACCGAACGAGGCATGCCACGCATGCCCTACAAGGAAAGCGCCTTTGATGCGGAGTTCCTCACTTGGAGGCTGGACAATGCCCTCTTCGCCAAGGGCGAGCTGGGCCAAGGGCGACGCCTGGAAGGCCTGGTGGCCTACGATATCTACGAAAGAGCCCGGACCACGTGGGTCCGGAACCTGACCAACCTGGGGACAACACCCGTGCCCGGGGAGGCCGATGATGCGCGCTTCACCCTCACCAATGCGCGCTTCACGTTCGCCAACGCGGGCGATAGCTTGTCCCTCGGCTATGAGCTGGGCACAGACATCAATGTGGAGACCGCGCTTGGGGAGCGCGTGGCCGGCGGACAGGTGCAGCACGCCGGCGACTATGCCGTATTCGCCAGCGCCCAATGGAAGCCCATGGAACGGCTGGTGGTACGGCCGGGTGCCCGATACGCCTACAACACGCAGTACGACGCACCCGTGGTGCCCTCGCTCGACGTGCGCCTCCAACTGGATTCGGCCTTCACCCTTCGCGCGTCATTTGCCCAAGGATTCCGTGCACCATCCCTGAAGGAACTGCACCTCTCCTTCAAGGACGTGAACCACGACATCAAGGGCAACCCGGACCTGGTGGCGGAGGCCTCGAACAGCTATTCGCTCTCGCTCGGCTACCGCAAGGCCACGGACAAGGGCGTGTTGCGCGGTGAATTCGCGGCCTCGCATGACCGGGTCCATAACCTGATCACACTGGCCCAAGTGCAGGGAACGCTCTATTCCTACGTCAATGTGGGGGAGTACCGCACCATTTGCAGCAGCTTCGGCCTGGGCTGGGAAGCGGGCCATTGGTCGGTGGGTGCGGGGACCGCGCTGACCGGCCGCTACGATACCCTGGGCATGGCCACGGGCGCATCGGCCTATGAGTTCGCGCCGGAGGCCAACCTGAACGTGACCCGCTATTGGAGGAAGCAGGGATGGAGCATCACCGCCTTTGCCAAGTACACCGGTGAGCGGCGCAACTACATGTACCTGGCCGACGGTACGCTGGGCCGCGGCTCCATCGATGACTACTGGATGGCGGACGCCTCCGTGGCCAAGCAGCTCTGGGGCGAGCGGCTCACGGCTTCCGTCGGGTGCAAGAACATCCTCGACGTCACCGACCTGAACGCCACGATCGGCAATGGAGGGGCGCATGGCGATGCGTCCACCGGAAGCCTGCCCTTGGCCACCGGCCGTACATTCTTCCTGCGCCTGGCCCTCAACCTGAGCGGCACGCCCAAGCCCGTGAACCCATGAAGAAGGCGATCTTTCCAGCGGCGGCATCGGCCGCCATCCTGCTCAGCGGCTGCTTGAAGGAGGAGTTGCCGGTACCTGCGCGCCCCCGGGGCGATGCCGTGCAATGCGTGGCCAGCATGGGAACGGACTATGGCGATCAGGTCTGGTTCGACCTGGGGAGCCACAGCGTGGTGGCCCAGAACAGCAAGATGGATTGGGACCTGGCCTTTGAGTGCGGTGCCGACGGGTGGCAGGTGCGCCTGAACCATGCACGCCTCATGCGTGCCCACCGCACCGGCCAAGATGCCATGGACGTGCCTACGGACACCACCGGTTACGGCAATACCTGGAAGGTGGACCTGCCCGATGGCCGGCCGGACAGCCTGGCCTTCGGTGATTGGCGCCAGGAGCATCCCATCTTCGTGGTGGACATGGGCTACAGCGTGATCGGCCTGCCCATCGGCTTGCGGAAGGTCCAGGTGGTGGACGTGACCGCCGATGCGTACCAGTTCCGTTCCTCCTCCATCAATGGGGCCAACGTACAGGAGTTCTCCGTGCAAAAGGACCCTTCACGGGCCTACGTGCATTTCAGCTTCAACACCGGTGCCACGGTGGCCATCGCGCCGCCATTGGGCAGCTATGACCTGGTGTTCACCCAGTACACGGAGCAATTCCGGCCCCCCGATCCCTACCTCGCCTACCTCGTCACCGGAACCGTGAACGGCTTCAGCGAAGCACGCGTGGCGGAGCTCACCGGTGATTTCGACAGTGTGTCGCTGGAAGACACCTTGAGCCATCCGTTCAGCACCGATCAGGATGTGATCGGCTACGATTGGAAGGACTACTCCTTCGAATCCGCGACGTACGAGGTCTATGCGGACCGCATCTACATCGTGCAGGACAGGGAAGGATACTTCTACAAACTGCACTTCGTTGATTTCTACGATGCCCAAGGCCAGCGCGGCTCGCCCACCTTCGAGGTGATGCCGTTGTAGCGCCCGCGGGGTCACATGCCCTCGCCTTCGCCGCCGCCCCCGCCTCCTGGTTCACGGCGCTCGGTGGGTCCGGTGCTGCGCCGGCGGAAGAGTGACGTGTCCTGCTTGCCGAAGCGCCAGGTGGCGTTCACCCGCACCTCGCGCGAGCCCCAGCTGCGGAAGCCCTCCTGCACGAAGTACGGCGTCTCATAGTAATTGCCCCAACCCCGCGAGTCCAGGATGTTGTTCAGGCTGGCGGTCAGGAAGAAGTGCTTGCCGAATTCCTTGCGCACGGTGAAGTCCAGAGAGTACCGTTCCAGCGAGTGCCCTTGCGGCACCACGCGCGGCCCATCGTAGTCCGCGTTCGCCTGCATGGAGAAACCCTTGGGCAATCGTTGGGAGATGCCCACCTTGCCGTCGAAGTTGATCCCGCTATTGGTGTAATCCACACCGTCCTGCGCCAGCCCGATCCGGGTCCACTGCACGTTGCCGTTCAATGTGGCCTCGGATCCCTTCCACAGGGTGAGCTTTATGGTGTTCTCCCACCCGAAGCCGTGGTTCTGCTCACCATTGACGTAGGAGGTGAGCAGGATGTTCGGGTCGCTTTCCAAGGGAGCGGTGAAGCTGGTGATCACATCCGCGGTGAAGCGGCCATACAGCGAGGTGAGCCAATTGCCCTTGCCGGCAAAGGGAAGCAGGTGGTTCACTTCCACGATGGTGCTCATCTCCGGGCGCAATACCGGATTGCCCATGCGGTAGCTGCGTGCGTCGGTCGGCATCAGGTAGGGCATGAGCTGCCAGAAGTTGGGGCGGCGCACCTTGCGCGAGATGTTCACCTGCAGCTCCCGTTGCAACTCGCCTTCGGGAGCGTCCCATTTCCGGCTGAAGTACGCGGCGGGGAAAAGGATGCGCCCAAGGTCCTTCAATCCATCCGGATAGGAATAACTGAAGTCGATGTCCATGTCCGTGCGCTTGGCGTTCATGCCGTTCTGCTCCACGCGCAGTCCGGTCTGCATGCTCCAATGCGGGCTCAGCCGGGTGCTCCAGTTCACATAGCCCGCGTTCACCAAGGTGCCGATCCGGTAAGCGTTGCTCAGCCCAACATCGCGCAACGGGCCCGCCAACGTGTCGTTGTCATAGGTGACGTCCATGCTGGAGATGTTCAGCTCGTAGTCCACCTTGAAGCCCCACTCCAGTTTCCGGTTGTCGGCGTACGGGTCCGTGACGTCCAGCTGCCAGGAAAGTTCATGGTCGCTGCCTTTGGAATCCCGGCGCTGGAAGCTGCTGCCGGGAAGGATGCCATTGTCGCCTTGGTTGTATTGTTCGGTCAACGAAGGCGAATCATTCTCGCCGTAGTCGTAGGTGATGTCGGTGCTCCACTCCTTGCCGGGCTTGGTGGTGGTGCGTTTGAAGCCTACGCGGGAGGTGAAGTTGCCGTGTCCACCCTCTGAAGTGTTGCGCTGACGGCCGCTGCCGATGGTGATGCCCGCCGCATCGGTGCTGGTGAAGTCCTGGTCCTCCGTGCTGTTGCGGTCAAAGAAGCCGACGCTCTGCATCAGGCTGAGCGTGTTGCGGTTGCTCATGTTCCAGTCCCAGCCCAAGCGGAGGTTCTTGCGCATCCGCTCGTTCACCGAGGTGGCGTCCTGCTCGAAGCGGCCCGTGGGCAGGCCATCGGCCAGGTCGGTCCGGTTGTTCCAGCTGTAGCCGGGTGAGGCCCCCCCGCCCAGCCCGGCGTTCAGGGTGAAGGCATGCCGGCCTTGCCGCACCAGCAGATTGCCGTTCACGTTGTAGCGTTCGTTGTTCCCTGCACCAGCCTGCAACTGCCCGCTGTAGCCGGGGCGTGTGCTCCGCTTGAGCACCACGTTCACGATGCCGCCGGTGGAGCTGGCGTCGAAGATCACGCTCGGGTTGGTGATCACTTCCACGCGTTCGATGTCCGCCGCCGGTATCTGTTCCAGGGTGAGCTGGCTGGGCCGCCCGTCCACGAACACACGCGGGTTCTTCCCGCGCATCTCCACGTTGCCGTCAGCGTCCACGCTCAGGCCGGGGATGTTCTTCATCACGTCCGTGGCATCGCCTCCGGTCACGCTCAGGTCCTTGTCCACGTTGTATACCCGCCGGTCCACCTGTAGTACTTGTGTGGCCCGTTCCTTGGTGACCTCCGCCGCCTGCAGCACCACGGCATCGGCCTCCAGGCGGAGGTTGCCCAGGTCCAAGGGGGAAAGTGAAGGGGAGAGGGTGAACGGCTTCTCCAGCGGGGCATAGCCCATGCCCACCACCTTCAGCCGCAGCGATCCCATGGGAAGCCGGGTGATCCGGAACTCACCGTTCTCCTGCACCAGCGCACCACCAACCACACTATCTCCGAGCAGTACGCTGGCCGAGGCGAAGGGTACCGGCTTCCGGTCCGTATCCAAGACCTTCCCGTAGACCTCGCCGAAAGCGCCACCACCACCGGGGCCGCGCTGTGCCAATAGCAGGGCCGGTGAAAACAGCAGGATGAAAAGCCCGATCCTCGGCCACATGAAAGGCAAAAGTACCCGGGGAGGAGAATGCCCGTCGGTATGACCCGCCAAGTTCTGTTATGGCGACGGCAGCCCTGACCATTCCGCCGTGGGCAGAAAAGAAAAAGCCCCCTGATCGATCAGGGGGCTTTCAGTCTTCGTGGATGCAGGGCTTAGTATTCGTCCCGGCGATAGCCACCGCGATCGCCGCGGTCACCACGGTCGTTACGGTAGCCGCCGCGGTCGTTGCCACGGAATCCTCCGGGGCGGGCGCCTTCCGTGCGGGGGCGTGCCTCGTTCACCACCAGGTCGCGCCCGTGGAACGAGCTGCCGTTGGTTGCCTCGATGGCGGCACGGCCGTTGTCATCGTTGGCCATTTCCACGAAGCCGAAGCCGCGGCTCCGGTTGGTGGCCTTGTCCATGATGATCTTGGCCGAGGTTACTTCGCCATAAGCCTCGAAAAGCTCGCGGAGGTCTTGGTCTTGTGCGGAGTACGCGATGTTGGCGACGTAAATGTTCATGAGGTCTACTGAGTGAGTGTTGGTTTAGTGCCGTCCCACTGGGGTCTCGCCAAAGAACCGAGGGGCAAAGCGGGGCGAATTTAGGACTAACCTTCGTTCCCGCAAGGGGTTGGTGGCTTTTTTGTGCTTTTTCGGACGGAACCGGTTTGGGAGATGTACCCGCCTTGCCCCGGCCTTGGAACACCAACAGTGCCTTCCACGGGGGCCTTCTCCCATCGGCAGGTGCGTAATTTCGCGCCGCTTCAACGCGCCGCCTCATGGCCCAAAACGTTTTCGCCAAGACACCGCCGGTGTTTTTCCAGCGCCTCCGAGAGGTGACGGACGCCTATTTCAAGGAGAACAACCTGCGCAAGACCGGGAATGCCAGCCTTTACTGGAAAACCGTGATCCTGATGACCGCCTTGGCCGGGCTGTATACCTGGCTCGTGTTCTTCACCCCGTCCTCCACGCTGCTGGCACTGGCCTTGTGCGCGTTGCTCGGCCTGGTGGTGGCCAGCGTGGGCTTCAACGTGATGCACGACGGGGCGCACGGCAGCTACAGCAGCCGCAAGTGGGTGAACGAGGTGATGGGCCATTCGCTCAACCTGCTCGGCGGCAGCGTGCTCTTCTGGAAGCAGAAGCACAACATCAACCACCACACCTTCACCAACGTGGAGGGCATGGATGACGACATCGACATCAAACCGTGGATCCGCACGCACACCGGCCAGCCCAAGCATTGGTTCCACCGCTTCCAGCACATCTACGGGCTGCTGCTGTACGGCCTCACCTACCTGTTCTGGATCTTCTACAACGACATGCGGAAGTATTTCACCGGCAAGATCGCCGATGGCACCCGCAGGCAGCCTATGGGACCTTGGGAGCATGTCATATTCTGGGTCACCAAGGTGGGCTATGTGGCCGTCTTCATCGGGATGCCGATGTATTTCGCCGGTGTGGTGCCCACGCTGGTGGGCTACGGGGTGATGGTGTTCGTCACCGGCCTGTTCATTGCCGTGGTGTTCCAGCTGGCCCACGTGGTGGAGGGGGCCGATTTCGTGGATCCCCATGGGAAGGGCGAGCGGGTTGAGTCTGAATGGGCGGTGCACCAGGTGGCCACCACCGTCAATTTCGCCACGGGCAATAGGCTATGGAACTGGTTGTTCGGCGGCTTGAATTTCCAAGTGGAGCACCACCTGTTCCCCAAGATCAGCCACGTGCACTACCCCGCGCTCAACAAGCGGCTGAAGCAGGTATGTGCGGAGTTCAACGTGACCTACCACGAGTTTCCCACGTTGTGGAGCGCGCTGCGCAGCCACTTGGTGCACTTGCGCCGGGTGGGCATGGCCGCGTAACGGACGGTCTACCGCAGGTCTTCAGTGCTGCAGCCGGAAACTGCTTCGGTTGCCATCCCGGTCCGTGGCCTTCAGCAGGTACGTGCCGGGTGCCAGTTCCTGCGGAACCGCCAGGTGGTGCATGGCTCCCTTCCCCATGAACGGGCCTGCCGAGGCCACCACCCGCCCCAGCGGATCCAGTAGCCGCACCATCACCGGTGACCCCGATACGGTACGGAAGTAGGCGATGGTGCCGAACGGGTTGGGGAAGGGGGCTTCCACAACGGTGCTGATGGTGTGCAGGCCGGTGGAAGTGGCGCAGGACGGGTCACCCGGCAGGTTCGCATCCAGCCATGCCCAGCGGTCTTCCATGAAATCGTTCAACTCCTGCACCTCACCGGCGTAGGTGGCCGGGATGGGCGAGGGGTTGGGCCACACGTACTGCCCCAGGATGGGCCACACCGTGAAGTTGCGCTCCTGCGCTCCCTGCAACAGGGTGGCCACCGAGTCGGCAAAGGTTGCCACATGGGCGGGCGAGAGGATGCCGTCGCGGAGCTCGTCCCAACGGCAGCGCACCGCGTCCACGAAGGCGCTGTCCTCCAGGAGCCGATGCCACCAGAAGGGCATCTGATTCGAATGGTCCGGGCAGATATCGCTGAACATGTAGGCTCATCCCGCGATGTCCGAACCCTGGCAGTAGTCGGCATTCCCCCAGGCGATGTCGTAGTCCCAGACCGGCCCGGCGTGCAGCGAACCGCCGTTGCTGTCCTTGTCCTTGTAAAGGAAAGTGCTCAACCGGTAGCCGTCGACGTTGCGGCTCAGTTCATTGATGAGGAACAGGTCGATGAATGAAGGAACGTCGATGTAAGCCCTGTAGCCGGTGGTGGAGTCCTGGAACGCAGGGCCGGCCAAGGCATCCTCAAAGGCACCGATGAAGCCTTGGATGTAGGCTTCCTGATCGGGCACGATGTTGTCCGGCTTCGGGTAGCGGTATTCCAGGAAAACGTATTGCCCGTAAGGAGAGGCCATCGGCGGATGTTCGGATATGAAACCGTTGCCCTCGTCCCGCTCCACGCTGAGGATGTACCCCCCGGTGAGGTCGTCGCCGAAGGTCTCGTCCGGTTGCAGCTTCGCGATGTTCACCCGGTCGGCGCCCCGTTTGATCTTTTCCGTCAGCACATAGATCCCCACGTAGGTCCCGTTCAGCACCACTTCCACGTAACGCTGCCGGGGTGCGTAGTGCCCCATGGCGCGGAACAGGTGGTGGGTGAGGGTGTTGTTCATCAACGATTTGTCGAAGTAGTTGGCCTGCAGCACCCAGTCGCTTTCGGCAGGCATGCCCAGCAGGGGAACTTCGAGGTCCAGGCCCGAACCGGTGCGCAACTCCACCGTGTAGGATTTCTTGGGCGACATCCACAGGGAGCTGTTGCCCCGCATCTCGATGCCGATGTCGCCGTTGTAGCCGTTGAACGGGTCCTGGGGATGGTTCAGGTTGCCCGGGCCGTTGTCCACCACGCCCATGTGCGCCGTGATCTTCACTTCATCGGGGATGGGCTGGCCGTTGGTGTTGATCACCACGATGGGCAGTGCCGAGGAGCCGAGCGTGAACGGCGTGGCCGGGTCGCTGCCGAAGGTGATGGACCAGGAGGCCACGGCACCCGCATCGGCAAAGGGATAGTTGTCCATCACGTACAACGTCCATGTTCCGTTGCCGCTCTGGCCATTGTTGATGGTACCCAGGTCGCCCAATGCACGGAAGGTGCCGGAGTAGGGAGGGGTGCCTTGGGTGATGGGCGTACCGGCATCTCCCCGGAAGCAGGTGCCAGTGAAATGGTCGCTATCCCCGCCTTGGCCGGACACGAGCAGCACCGCGGTGCCGTCGGGGGCCACCAGTTTCACTTCGAGGTCCGAGACCCAGGAGTGGTCGATGGTGATGCAGACCTGTTCGAGGCCGAACCCCACGGTGTCCAGGTCCGATAGGCCGGTTACCGCCAACGGGATCTCCAGGGCTGTACCATCGTCGGGGATGTTCGCCCCGTTTCCGGTGAAGGTCTGTGCCGCCAACAGCAATGGACAGGCGGCCGGGAGCAGCAGCGGAAATTACCGGTGGAGGAGCATGCACGATGATGGCCCGACCAAGGTACGCCGGCGGGGCCGCCGCACGAAACCGCCAGCTTCGCTCGGAGGGCCTGCCTATTCCACCACCACGGGCATGTCCTTGGGGAACTTCACCGTGTAGGCGAAGCCGGTCTTCCTGCTTTCCTTTGGGGCCAGGGAATACGTCCAGGTGAGCAGGCCGTTCTGGTCGTCCACCGTGGCGCCACCGGCTTCGGTGAGCTTCACCTCCACTTCGCTACGCGGGCTCAGCGGGTACTGGTCCCGCAGCTCAAGCTCCACGGGCACGGCCTTGGTGTTGCGCACGGTGATGTCCCAGCCCACGCTGATGGTGCGTTTGCCGCCAAGCACGGACTTGTCGTTGCCGCCCTTGCGTTTTACGCGCTCCACCACGATGCCCTTGTCGCGGCCCAGGGAGATGTCCAACGTGTCCGTCGGCTGGTCCAGCGCCAGGTGGCTCTTGCCCACGAAGGTGCCTTCGAAGAACACGTTGGCCTCGCCGGGCAGCAGGTGGAGGTCTTCCCAGCCGGTGGACCGGGCATAGAGGAAGGCGTCGCGGTCCAGCTTGGGGGTGCAGTAGTACCGGTAGGTGGCGGGCAGGGTTTGATGCTGCACCACCACGCTGTGCGCCAGGCCGTCCGCCGGGATGCTGAACGGTGCATCGATGTTGAATTCCATGGTGGTGGTGCGCTGCAGCACGGTGTTGGGCACATGGGTGATGGCCTCGTACAGGGCGGCCCCGGAGTCGCTGTCGATGTTCTTCGCCGCCATGGATGGCCGCGGCTGATCGGCCTGATGGCGGATCACGTAGGGGAAGCCCAGCGTCCAGGGCTGAAGGGCCGGCATCACCCCGCCCAAAGTGGGGTTTCCGCTGCTGAGCGACAGGTCCACCTTGTCCCAATCCTCGCCGGTATTGTTCACCACCTGGCCTTTCATCACCAGCTCCAGGGGCTTGCCGGTGCCGATGGCCCGCAGGTCGTAGGCCGGGGTCCAGGAGGCATTCGGCACGAAGTAGGCGAGGGTGAAGCTGGCCGCAACGGCGGAAGCGGCCTGCACCTCCAGTACCACCTCGCTGGTGGGCCGTGCGGCCTGGGCCTGCAGCTGCTGCAATTGCCGGCGCAGCTTGTCGAGCTCACGGCCCATGTCCTCCAACTTCCCGGCCTGCTGGAGTTGGCCCGCCTTCACCACCTTGAGGCGCTCGCGCACATAGTCGTTCACGGCCTGGAGCTGCGCGGCCGATACGCCGTTCTGCTGCCCGCCCACGGAGGCGTTCTTCAACAGTAGCTGCTCTTCCTGGTCCCAGATGGCCTTGGTGTTTTCCTCCACATGGAGGTCATGTTCCTTGGTCTTGATCAGGGCTTGCAGGTCCTCCACTTCCTTTTTCCCCGGGCCTTCCGCCAGGTAGTTGATGCGGTGGGCCACCGACAGGATGCTGAATGCCCCTTTGCCGGCCACTTGCAGGCTTTGGGGATCGAGCCCCTGCGGGAGTCCGGTGAACACCAGGGTGCCCGGACCCGCGGCCACGGTGGCCTTGGCCGTGCGTTCCACCTGGGCGCCGCGCAGGAAGACCTTGGCCGTGGCCACCCGGGAGGGGACCAGGGTGGCCGCAGGACCGGACTGTGCCCAGGCCAAGGCGGGGAGCAGGGCGATGAAGAGCGACGGGAGGATGCGCATGTGGATGGGGTGAAGGGAGATCAAGGCTTGTTCCAGGTGCTGTACACAGGAATGGTGCCAAAGTTCAGCCCGTGATCATCCCAAGCGTACCCGGCGCACCACGAAAAAAGCCCGCCCCATAGGTCGGAGCGGGCTTTCCATTCGATAGGGGCGGTTTACTCTGCCAGAACGATCACCTTGTTGTGGCTCACTTCCACCACGCCGCCTTTCAGGGTGAACACCTCGGTCTTGTTGTCGGGCAGGGTCACCTTCACATCGCCGGCCTTCAGCACGGTGATCAGGGGCGCGTGGTGGTCCAGGAAGCCCATGCTGCCGTCCACGCCGGGCACCGAAATGCGCTTGGCCTCGCCCTTGAAGAGCTCCTTGTCCGGGGTGATGATCTGGAGGTCCATGTTGAAAGCTGAAGGATGAAAGCTGGAACCGTGCGGGGTTAGGCCACTTCGGCAAGCATCTTCTTGCCGGCGGTGATCACGTCGTCGATGTTGCCCTTGAGGTTGAATGCGGCCTCGGGGTATTCATCCATCTCGCCGTCCATGATCATGTTGAAGCCCTTGATGGTGTCCTCGATGGAGACCATGGTGCCCGGGATGCCGGTGAACTGCTCGGCCACGAAGAAGGGCTGGCTGAGGAAGCGCTGCACGCGGCGGGCGCGGCTCACCACCAGCTTGTCCTCCTCGCTGAGCTCGTCCATGCCGAGGATGGCGATGATGTCCTGCAGCTCCTTGTAGCGCTGCAGGATGGCCTTCACGCGCTGGGCGCAGTTGTAGTGGTCTTCGCCCACCACGGCCGGCGTCAGGATGCGGCTGGTGGAATCCAGCGGGTCCACCGAGGGGTAGATGCCCAGCTCGGCGATCTTCCGGCTGAGCACCGTGGTGGCGTCCAAGTGGGCGAAGGTGGTGGCCGGGGCAGGGTCCGTCAAGTCGTCAGCGGGCACGTACACGGCCTGCACGCTGGTGATGGAGCCGCGCTTGGTGGAGGTGATCCGCTCCTGCATGGCGCCCATTTCGGTGGCCAGCGTGGGCTGGTAGCCAACGGCGCTGGGCATACGGCCCAGCAGTGCGCTCACCTCGGAACCGGCCTGGGTGAAGCGGAAGATGTTGTCCACGAAGAAGAGGATGTCGCGGCCGCCGCCTTCCTCGTCCCCGTCGCGGAAGTATTCCGCCAGGGTAAGACCGCTGAGCGCCACGCGTGCACGGGCTCCGGGGGGCTCGTTCATCTGGCCGAACACGAAGGTGGCCTGCGAGGTCTTCAGGGCCTCCTGGTCCACTTTGCCCAGGTCCCAGCCGCCCTTCTCCATCACCTCGGTGAACTCCTTGCCGTACTTCACGATGCCGCTCTCGATCATTTCCCGCAGCAGGTCGTTCCCTTCGCGGGTGCGCTCGCCCACGCCGGCGAACACGCTGTAGCCGCTGTGGCCCTTGGCGATGTTGTTGATCAGCTCCTGGATGAGCACCGTCTTGCCCACGCCCGCACCGCCGAACAGACCGATCTTACCGCCCTTGGAGTAGGGCTCGATCAGATCGATCACCTTGATGCCCGTGAACAGCACCTCGGTGCTGGTGGTCAGCTCCTCGAACTTCGGGGCCTCGCGGTGGATGGACGCACCCTTGCTGCCCGTGATGGCCGCCATGCCGTCGATCGGCTGGCCCACCACGTTGAACAGGCGGCCCTTGATGGCCTCGCCCGTGGGCATGCTGATGGGGCTGCCCTGGCCCACCGCCTCGGCGCCGCGCGCCAGGCCGTCCGTGCTGTCCATGCTCACGGCACGGACCGTGTCCTCGCCGATCAGTTGCTGCACCTCCAGCACCAGCACGGAACCGTCGGGGCGGGCCACGTGCAGGGCGTCGAAAATGTTGGGAAGGTCCTTGCCGCTCTCGAAGCGGACGTCCACCACGGGACCGATCACTTGGACGACTTTGCCGATGTGCTTGGACATGTTGTTCTGAATGGGTTGGAGGAGGTACCCTCGATTTTGCGGGCGCGAAGGTAGGGGTTGATCCCCAATGGGAGAAGATCGTGGATGATTTCCTTCCCGGCACCGCCCGGCCCAAGAACCGGCCTTGCCGCTCCCGGTGCTACGTTCGCACCTGCCACGCCATGCAGGTCCATACCGATTTATCCACACTCCGCACCGTCACCCGACCGGTGCTCACCACCGGAACCTTCGATGGCGTGCACCTCGGCCACCAGGTGATCCTGGACCGCCTGAAGGCCACCGCCCGCCGTGAAGGGGGCGAGACCGTGCTCTTCACCTTCCATCCGCACCCGCGCATGGTGCTTTTCCCGCAGGACAACGACCTGCGCCTGCTGAACACCCCCGAGGAGAAGCGCCTCCTGCTGGAAAAGGCCGGCCTGGACCACCTGCTCGTGGTGCCCTTCTCCCGCGAGTTCAGCCGCATCCACGCCTTGGATTATGTGCGCGACATCCTCGTGGGCCAATTGGGCATCCACGCCATGGTCATCGGCTACGACCACCGCTTCGGGCGCAACCGCGAGGGCGACATCGAACTGCTGCGGCGAACGGCGGATGTGTACGACTTCCTGGTGGAGGAGATCCCCGCCCGGGAGATCGACCATGTGAAGGTGAGCAGCACCAAGATCCGCGAGGCCCTGCTGGCCGGGCACGTGGCACAGGCCAACGCGCTCCTGGGCTACCCCTTCCCGCTCAGCGGTATCGTGGTGAAGGGCGACCAGCTGGGACGCACCATCGGTTGGCCCACGGCCAACATCGGTGCCATTGATGCCTACAAGCTCATTCCCGCCGACGGCGTGTACGCCATCACGGCCACCACCCTGGAAGGTTCCTTCAAGGGCATGATGAGCATCGGCGTGCGGCCCACGGTGAAGGAGAACGGCGAACGCACGGTGGAGGCCCACCTCTTCGGCCTGGAGAAGGAACTGTACGGCACGGCCATCACCGTGCGCCTCCACCGGTACCTCCGCGAGGAACTCCGGTTCCACAGCATGGAAGCCATGAAGCAACGCATCGCCCAGGACAAGGTGGAGGCTCTGGCCGCGTTAGAGGAGATGGAACCCTGATATCCGTCCATGAGGCGCTTGATCCTCCTCCTGCCCATTTTGCTGCTCGCCCCACCGGCCCATGCCCAGCTGCTTTCCCAGGCCGCCCTGGATTCCGCCCGTACCTGGCGCAACCTGGAGCGCGCACTGCAGCACCCGGACAGCGTTTACCGCCTGGACCTTTCGCACCGCAAGTTGAAGGTGCTGCCCGAGGAGGTCCGCCAGCTGAAGAACCTCAATGCCTTGGACCTGGGCCGAAACAAACTGCGCGACCTGCCCGGCTGGATGAATGAGCTCCGGTACATGCAGGAGTTCAGCGCCGGGCGCAACAAGTTTTCCAAGGTGCCCAATGCTGTCTGCCAGTGGAAGCACCTCAAACGCCTCGACCTGCACAAGAATCATCTGGAAGGGCTGCCCCCCTGCATGGGCAACCTCAAGGAGCTCTATTCGCTGGACCTATGGAGCAATGAGCTGGGCGTGTTCCCCGATGAGCTCAGCGGCATGGCCGGCTTACGCTTCCTGGACCTGCGCGTGATCCAATTCTCCGAAAAGGAAATGGACCGGATCAGATCCCTTTTCCCCGCTACCAAGATCTACTTCTCCCTGCCATGCAATTGCGGGGACTGAAGGGAGAGGTGCTTCATTGGGCCAAGCTCAGGTGCAAAATCCAGTACCGTAGACAGCAGAAAAGGGTTCAATAGACTCAAGTTTTGAGATTCTTTTCATAGGTTCGCCTTGTAAAATTGTGCGACCATGATTATCTGCCCCCCCCCCGCAAGAAGACAGTGGCAAGCATCGCTAAGCCTAACGCGGCACGGATGGGCCGGGCGTAGCTGGCCGGGCCTCGTTCCATTGATCATGTTGGCGGCATCCTTGCAAACCGCCCAGGCACAGACTCCGCTGGCTGTGAGCTTACAAGCCTCCAACTATAGCGGTTACAACGTTAGCTGCTTCGGCAAGCAGAACGGAAAGATCAATGCCACCGTGAGCGGAGGCACTGCACCTTTCCAATACCTCTGGACCAACGGGGCCGTCACCGAGGATCTCAGCAACCTGCCCGCAGGCTACTATAAGCTGCAGGTGTTGGATGCCGACTCCGCCATGGCCGAGGCGGACATCACCCTCACCGAGCCGCAGCAGATCATCGCGGTGCTGGAGCCCTACGTATACCCCAACAACTTCAACATAAGCTGCACGGACTGCTACAACGGCAGCATCAACGTAACGGTGGGCCAAGGCGTGCCACCTTATACATACTTGTGGAATGACAGCGCCACCAGCCAGGACCGCAGTGGCTTGGGCGGCAAGAAGTACTTCGTGGTGGTACGCGATGCCAACCAATGCTGGGTGAAATCCGAAACGGCCTTCCTCACCCAGCCCGAACGCAACGTATGGTCCAAGGCCGGCGACAGCGGCACCGACCCCGCCAGCCAGTACATCGGTACCAGCGATGAAAAGGACGTGGTCTTCAAAAGCAACGGGCAGGAAAGGCTGCGCCTGAAAGCCGATGGGAGCATCGGCTTGTGGGGAGCGGACACCACCTTCGGGCCGCTCTACCGCGATGCAAGCGGTGCATTGAAAATCGGCGGCGGAACGGTTCCCACATTGCCTGTCGGACGTTGCTACTTGCTCCCGTCCATGCCCTATTGGCAAACCACCGGCAACGACTTCACCCAGCTATGCCCTGACCAAGAACCGAAACTGGGCACCTTGAGCAACCGGCCCTTGAAACTGGTGACCAATGCCGTGGAGCGCATGCGCATCAATACAAACGGTAAGGTGGGCATCGGGACCACTACCCCTTCAACCAGCTTGGATGTCTCGGGTGACTTCCGCGTAGGTGGCGGCGTGAACCATGACATCATCACCTCCTACTCCGCTACCACGGGCCAAGTGATCTGGGCCCGCAACAACCTCGCGGCATGGGGGCTGTCCATCGACCCTTTGGGGAACGGCCATATCCTGGGGGATTGGAACAACCCGCACCCCATCATGACCTTCAAGTACAACAAGGTGGGCATCGGCACGGAGGATATGCCCAATGACGACTACAGCCTGTTCGTGGGCAAGGGCATCCTGACGGAAAGGGTAAAGGTGAGCCTTGTGGAGAACTGGCCAGATTATGTGTTCAGAACGAGCTATGCACTACGACCGATTCATGAGGTCGACCTCTTTGTCCGTGCTAACGGGCATCTGCCGGGGGTGCCTTCCGCACAAGAGGTCCAAGAGAACGGCTTGGACTTGGTGCGTGCGAACGAGATCCTGCTGGAGAAGGTGGAAGAGTTGACGCTATACTTGATCGAAGTGAACAAGAAAGTGTCAGCCCTTGAAGATGAGTTGGAGCACCTGAAGGTTGCGAACGGCATCAACAAGTGATTGCTCATTGTGTGGCCTTTTCCATTACGCGCAACATGCGAGAGATACTGTGTTCCGGCTTGAGGACTGGAGTCTTGGTGACTACTATGGTGTTGGCACCCATTGCACCGGCCCAATGTGGTCCCGAAGGATGGCTTGAAGAGTTCTGGTACGGCGTGACGGGCGGTAGTTGCTCCTACGGCACTCCAGAGGCCGCATTCTATCCCTCCTTCCCCCAATGCGATGGCCGGTCCGAGATTTTACTGTTCGATGATGAATTCAGTGGGACCGATCTGGACAGCAGGGCATGGAGGATCCAACCTTGGGGCCAGGCCTATTTGACCACCGACGATGTCCAGGAGTACAACTCACTGGACAACATAGTCGTTCAAGATGGCACCTGCCATGTGATCGCGCGAAGAGAGAACGTCACACGTCGGGCTATCGGATACTTGGGAGATGAGGTAATCCTTGGAGATGGTCTTCCCAATCTTCGATCCTTCGATTTTACCTCTTCCAACATCTGGTCATCGTTCCGGTTCGGCCAAGGCACCTATGAGATTAGATTCAGGGTGGATGTACAGCCTGGGATGTTCCCGGCATTCTGGATATTCAGCAGCATTGACAATATCTGGAACGAGATTGACTGGTTCGAACTGGTCGGGCATGAACCCAATAGCTGGCTTGGCACGCTGCACCATGATAGTGAGGGTAACGGTTGCAACAATTTCTGCGCTGAAAAGGTCGAGAACATAGCCGATTTCAATCAATGGCATGTGATTAAAGGTGTGTACGATTTTGACCATATATCTTGGTATTTGGACGGGTTGCTTCTGCACAAGAAGACGAGGTATGTCACAGCCGGAGGCAATATGGTCGAATGCGGCGAGAACGTTAGTAACCAGATACTTTTCCAACGGCCGTATTGGCCAAACTATGGTGGGTATATCATCTTCAACATGGCTGTGTTCCGGGGGGATAATGCCCCGCTACCCGAGTTCGAATCAGCCGATTTTGAGATTGATTATATCAAGTACTACAAGAAAGATGCTTGTTGCGGTGATGTGACATTGTCGGACAATGCCAGCTTAGGTCTGAACAATGACCCGGAGGTTTACAACTATGTATGTGCAGAGAATATTACCGTGCAATCGGGCGTCCAATTGCAGAATGGCCAGAACCTCGCGTTGATCGCGACAGAAGAGATTGACCTTCAACCAGGCTCCGAGATTAGTACTGGAGCATACTTCACGACCCGCATTCAACCGGAAGTCATACCCTGCTGTGACATCGTCCTCATCGGCGAACGACCGAACGTCTTCACTCCGAACGGGGATGGGGTGAACGATAACTACTGCATCCAAGCTAGTGGTGCCACCTCCTACACCGTGACGGTGACAACGTCGCCATGGAACGTACCTTTCTTTAGTGGATCAGGATCCATTGCCCCGGGCCAAACCTTGATCTGTGTGTGGGATGGTGCCGGGATTGAGAGCGGTGATGTTTACAATGTCCTCATCGAACTGAGGAATGCATGTACACAAGGGCAGGGAATTTTGATAGGCGGTTACGTGCATGCGTTCAAATCTGCCCCTATCGAGCCGCACGTGATTCCGAATGGTGCCCAATTTGTACGTGGGGTCGAATTTGATCCATTGCTCGGTGGTGGGTTGGATACAACGGCTCTGGCGCATGCCGATACGAGCGTGCCAAGCTGGGATTTTACCCTTACTCCGAATCCGTCTAAGGGTGAAACCGTCCTAGTGCTGGATACTGAGATGACGGTTGCCTCAGAAGACGTCAATGTTCAAGGTATTCTCGGCAATGAGGTACGGTTCACTACTGAAATGACAAACTCCGGCGTACGATTGAGGCTCATGAATGCCCAAGAGGGAATCTATCTCGTGTCAGTGTACCATCAAGGTGTTCGTAGGTCTCATGCGCTGGTCGTCAATGGCCAATTGGAATGAAGTGGCCATCGGTGTTCGTGTGTTGCATGGTCGTCGATTTGGCGTTTGGTCAATCCGCTATTGGTCTGCGTGTTGGCCAAACGGATGTCCGCTTCTTCACTCCCAATGATAAAGACCTGTATTACGCCGATTACGCGGTCACCGCTTCTCCGTACATCGGGATATCTTGGTCCCTGAAAGGTGCGGACGGCAACTTGATTGCGTGCGCACTGCTCCGTGATGACCTGGACTTCCGGTATGATGCACGGCAATTCATCACGAACGCAAGCTTCGCGAACGTGAGCCAGCATCAGCTCACCCGGTATACGATCAAGGGGGCACGGCTTTGGAACGTGGCCTCCTTCGGGAGAGCCGCCCTATATCTGGGACCAGGTTTCGGCCTGACCGCGACACAGGTCCACAGTTCGCAAGGCCATGGGTTCGACATCCGGTTACTGCAATGGACCGATTCAGCAGGGAATGTATTCAACTATCCCGGTCCGGTTTATTGGGCGTATGAGGGCCGGAAGCCGGAAGCCTTTCACCCCGTTTACTTGTCGGGATCCTTGGTAATGGAGTTACAGGTCGACCTTTCACATCGGTGGCGTTTGGGCTTTGGAGGAGGTGTGGAACTCCTACTGACACCTTGGGTGAGTGAGGAGTCGGTGCGATTCACTTCCAGCAGGACCTTGGAGGGTAATGTAGGTGTATACTACAGGGTAGTTCGAAGAACCTGTGGACAACTTCCGCCATACCGATCTTGACAAAGTGGTGGGTTGATCGATCTCTTTGAGGCATGAACAAGAAGCGCCCCTCCGCCGGATTCTTTGACCATCAGGACCGACAGGCCAAGCTGACCATGTAAGCTCCCCTCACTCCCGCAAGTCTTCCGGCCCAAGCATGTAGTGCGTTCAAAGCGTGAACAGGCCGGGCGACTTGTGGGAGGCAGACTTCCGTGGGGCGAACCTGAGGGCGGGTCTTCCGGCAGTCTTCAGACTGCCACGCGCCTGCTTACCTTGGAGCCGCATTGAACCCTTGGTGGTGAAGTCCGAAGACTTCACGGAGCAGCACGGATGAAAACCTCGGACAGCGAAAAAGCACAGGGCGCAGGGTCCCGAGGCGGAGACCCTCATATGTTCGCATCGTGAACCATTGACAAGCACCTGCAAGGAA